>DATLIZ010000030.1:0-17980 GCA_035539155.1 Aliidongia sp.
GACGCGTTGATCTGCGACAGCGTGCTGTGACGGTGATTCGCATAATCCCCCGTCGGCATAACCCACTGCTTCGCATCCCCGCTCAGCCGAACCAAATCATCCGCACCATACGCCGGTCCCAAAAATAAAAATGCCGAACCGATGCCAAGCATAAGCGACCGTTGGGCGAGGTATTTATTTGGTTTTCTCATCATTTGTCTCCCTGAGGCCGGATGGACCGGTTGTTGCTTTTTGCCTTGGCGGCAATTTGCGCAGGCCGGGACGAAGGCCACGTCCCGGCCCCGCCATCATCGCGCGGCGCCGGATCTGTGGCAAGCGGGACCGGCGCCATGCACGGTCCGACCGAACCTCGACCTCAGTCGAGCTCGGCGCAGGCGTAGCAGTTGATTTCGGCGCCAAGTGCGATTTCGACGATCTGCGGTGTTTTCCAGCGCGTTGCTTCCCTCCCGATTATAGCGCATTTGTCGCCATCTTCAGGACTGGCCGAAGCAGCGCCAATTGTACTTTGGTACTACCGATGAATTGAACGGCGTGCCGACCATCCCGGCGCGGCGACATACCGGAGAATTGCCGGGGCTGGCCGTAAGCCGCGATATCGATTAACATTCAGGCTGGGAGAAACGGTGAGAACCGACGAACAATGAAAAAAATCATCATCGCCGACGATCACCCCATGATCCGCGGCGCCTTGGCGCTTGCCATCGCGACCGCATTCGGAACCACGGAAGTCATCGAATGCGCCACGCTCGACGAGCTGCTGCTGCAGCTCGACAAGAATGGCGAGGCCGATCTTCTGCTGCTGGATCTCCGAATGCCGGGGGCGAACGGCTTCGAAGGGCTGATCACGGTCCGGACCAATTTTCCGGCGACTCCGGTCGTCGTCATCTCGGCGCTCGAGGATCCGCGCCTGGTCAGCGAGGCGCTGGCGCTGGGTGCCATGGGCTTCATTCCGAAATCCACGCCCCGGCACGAGATCGTTTCGGCGCTCAATCTGGTCGCCGGCGGTGAAGTCTACATGCCGTCCCATCTGGAGCCGACTCCGCCGGCCGTCGCTCGCGGCACGGATGTCGATCCGGCATTCGCGCAGAGGGTGCTGACGCTCACGCCGCAGCAAAGGCGCGTGCTGCAGCTGCTCGGCACCGGCAAGCTCAACAAGGAAATCGCCTTCGAACTCGACATCGCCGAGACCACGGTCAAGGCGCATGTTTCCGGCATCCTGCATAAGCTCAAGGTCTATAGCCGGACGCAGGCCGTGGTCATGGCCGGCCGACTGCATCTCGATAATTTCGTCGATATCGCCGGCGGTTAAAGCCGGAACAGCTAGCTCAGGACGCTTGACAGCAGCGAGCGGAGCTGGGCCGGGTTGAGCGGCTTCTTCAAGAGCCAGTAATCGTGCTGCTTGATGAGCGCCTGCACCTTGGGGCTGTAGTCGGCGGTGATGATCACGCCGGGAATGGCTTGTCCGGCCGCCTGCCGAATCCGGCCGATCTCGTTGACGCCAGTGCTGCCGCCTTCCAGGTGGAAATCGGCGATCATGACATCGGGCGGTCGCGGCATGTCCTCGAGCGCCGCCAGCGCCTCGGCCCCCGACGAGGCCGTGCAGACGGTGCAGCCCCAGCCGCTCAGAAGCGCCTGCATGCCGGCGAGCACGTCGCGCTGATCGTCCAGCACCAGGATGAGCGCGCCATGCAGGGGCTTCAGCGCCCCGTCGGCTCGGGTCTTGCGCACCGCCGAGGGCGGGCTGGTGCCGCGCGGCACGGTGATGGAAAAGACCGAGCCGCGGCCGGGAACCGACCGCACGGACACCGGCAGGTCGAGCATCTTGGCCGCGCGCTTGACGATGGCGAGGCCGAGTCCGATGCCGCGATCGCCCGGATTGATGTCCTTGCGCAGCCGGTGGAATTCCTCGAAGACGGCATGGATCTGGTCGCCGGGAATGCCGGGCCCGGTATCCCAGACTTCGATGCTCAGCCGATCGCCGACCCGCCGGCAGCCGAGCAGGATGCCGCCCCGGTGCGTGTAGCGAATGGCGTTGCTGAGGAAATTCTGCACGATCCGGCGCAGGAGCAGGATGTCGCTGCGCACCACGGCGCTGGAGCTCACCAGCCGCAATGTCAGTCCCCGATCGCGCGCCAGCACCATGTGCTCGGTGGTGAGAGGGCCGAGCAGCGAACCGATCGGGAAATCGACGATCTCGGGCGAGACGGCGCCGGCATCGAGCTTGGAGATGTCGAGCAGCGCCCCAAGTAGATCCTCAACCGCGCTCAGCGAGACGTCGACATTGTCGACCAGCGTTCGGATCTGCTTGGCATGCGGCAGCTCGGCCAGAGCCGAGACGAACAGGCGCGCGGAATTGAGCGGCTGCAAGAGATCGTGGCTGGCGGCGGCGAGGAAGCGGGTCTTGCTGAGATTGGCCTGCTCGGCCTGGCTCTTGGCGATCTGCAGCGCCTTCTCGATCTCGCGGCGCTCGGAGATTTCCTGCTCCAGCTTGGCATTGAGGCGGCGGAGCTCGATGGTGCGCTCGTCGACCCGCTTCTCCAGCGTCTCGTTCGCTTCCTTGATCGCGGCGTCGGCCCGCCGCCGCTCGGTCACATCCTGCATCAGCGTGAAGAAACCGAGGATCGCCTCGCCATCGCCGATATGCGGCAAGAAGGTGACGTGGGCGTAGCGTCGCACGCCCGATTCGCCCGGCGTCAGCTCCAGCTCGAACGCGACGCCCTCGCCCTGGAGCGCCCGGCCGGCGAATTCGCTGCACCTGGCATAGAATTCCGGCGCCAGCACGGCCTGCATCGGCCGGCCCAATATGTCGGAATCGTCGCGCCCGACCCATTGGCGGTAAGGCTCGTTGACGAACTGGTAGCGCTCCTCGGCATCGACATAGGCGATGAGCGCCGGCATGGCGTCGGTGACGAGGCGGATGCGCCGCTCGCCGTCGCGCAGCGCCTCTTCGTTCCTCTTGCGTTGGCTGATGTCGGTAAAGGTCAGCACGAAGCCGCCATCCGGCATCGGGCTGCGCTCGATGTCGAGGATGCGGCCATTGTGCCAGGGCTGCTCGAATTTGAGCGGTACCCGACCGTTGTGCGGGTCGAGGAATTCGGGATTGGTGATGCCGCCCGCGCCGAGGGCCGCGTTGAAGCGCCGGAGATCGGCGAAGCCGGCGCCGCGCCGGATGCAGCGCGGCGTCAGCTCCAGCAGCCGGACGAACTCGTTGTTCCAGGCGACCAGCGCCAGATGCGTGTCGTAGACCGCGACGCCCTGGTAGATGCTGTCGAGGGTCGCCTGCAGCAGGTTGGATTTCTTGGCGAGGGCTGCTTCCCATTGCAGCGTCTCGCGCCGCTTCAAATTGGTGATGTCGGTATAGATGCCGACGATGCCGCCGTCGCCGGTGCGCTTCTCGTTGATCTGCATCCAGCGCCCGTCGCTCAGCGCATGCACGGTCGGGCCGACGCATTCGGCATGCTGGCGCAGGCGGCGCCGGATCCAGCCTTCCGGGTCGCGATAGGCGTCCAGCACGCCTTTGTGCTGAACCGCGAGATGCACCATCTCGGAGAAGGACATCCCGGCATGGATCTGGTCGGCCATGCCGGGCCAGAAGGTCAGGTAGCGCTGGTTGAACAGGGTCAGCCGGTCCTGGGCGTCGAACAGCACGAAGCCTTCGCTCACCGATTCGATCGCGGCGAAGAGCTGAAGCCGCGCCGTCTCGGCCTGCTCGCGCGCCTTGGCCGACTCGTTGTAGGAGCGTTCGAGGTCGGCCAGCGTCTGCTCCAGCGCCAGCGTGCGGGCGCGGATCTGCGCCTCCAGCACGATCGCGGTCTGGAACAGCGAGAAGGCGGAACCTTGCCCGTCCATGCTGCGCTCGACCCGGTCGACGAGCGCGCGCTTGATCCGGGTGAGCTTTTCGACCTGCCGCTCGAGCTGGGCGATCCGGCCGAACAGGTCGGCCTCGGACCTCGGTTGCGCGAGCGCGTTCATGCGGCACCGATGGCGACGCCGGTGAAGGTCTGGTTCACATGCATCGACATATATTGTTCGCCATAGGTGCAGAAGCCGACGACCCGATGCTCGACGAACAGGGACGACACGGCGTGCTTCAGCGCCCGTTCGTCGATCTCGATGTTCCGCAACACGCAGTCGCAGCCGATGATGAGATCGGGGCGTCCGATCTCGCGCTCCAGCCGCCCGAACAACTCCTTCAGATTCTCGATGAGATCGACGCCCTCGGCCACGGTCAGCACCAGCCCCTCGTCGATCGCGCACAGAAAGGTCAGGCTGTTGTCCGGATTGACCTTCTGGATCGCGCGGACATGGTATTGCCCGCCGACGCGGACCACGACCGGATGGGCGGCGAAGATCTTGGGTGAGAGCGCCTCGCCGTCGAGCCCGACCAGCCGCGCATATTCGAGCGCCGCCGGCTCGGCGTTGATTTCGTACACGCGGCGGCGGGCGAGATCGGCGCCAGTCACCACCATCTTCTCCTCGGTCGGTACGAAATGCTCGGTTTTGAACACCGAGAAACGGCGTCTGGTCGAGATCAGCAGCAGGATAGCCGCGTCGGTGGCGAAGCGGTCGCGGAAAAAGACGAAACTGCGCTTGAAATCGAGCCCGTCGCCGGCCGAGCCGCCGACCAGCGGCGTGCCGCCGAGCGTGTTGCCGATGGCGCTCACCAGTTGCTCCTCGCGCACCGACAGCCCGTCGACCAGCAGCAGGCCGAAGCTGTCGGCCGTAGGCGCGCAGCCGTCGCGCTCGGCCATCAGCAGCCGCGTGCGCTCGATCGTGGCGCCGATCTCGAACGCTTTCAGATCCTCGAACAGGGTCGCCGCGACCGAGAAATCGCCCTCGGGAAAGCCGATGCCGCTGATGCCGCCGCTGATATAGCCGAAGGGCGTGATCTCGCCGGCGGTCGTGCAGCCATAGACGGGCGTGTCGCCGAACTCGGCGGCGACGGCCTCGGCGATCTGGCCGAGATCATAGCGGGGCGAGCAGAAGACCAAGGCGAACCCGATGCCCGGACCACCGATCTGTCGGCGAAGATCGGCCACGGCGGCGCGCGGATCGGAATGATCTGAGCCGCCTCGATGGACCTGCATCTTCGACATTCGAGCCGCCTCCGTTGACCGACCAATATCCTCGCGGTCGGACCTCGGCCCGGCTCTCGGGGCCAAAATTATACCCTCGCCGTTTTTGCCGGTTCAACATCGCTCGGCCGCATCATCGACCCGAAAAACGCAATTGCGGCGATTGTCCAGGTAGACCAAAGCAAGCTCACCGGAATGCGGCCGTACTGCAACAGTCCTTTAGTGCTATTGCGCCGCGCGGTCGGAGGTTTTTTAGTGTCAACTAGAGGCCGGACTCCTGCTAAGGCGGCCTAGAGATAACTATTCTTGTCGCGCTGCAATATCCGACGCGAAACAGCCCCTCAGCGGGGGCTGAATAATAAGGCAGGGAGGATGCTGAACATGAAATCGAGGGGAACTTCGCGCATCTACTGGGCGGCGGCGATAGCCGGGTGCGCGTTTGCGGCGAGCGGGCCAGCCTGGGCCGACGCCATGGACAATCTGCTGGATAAGCTGCTGGCCAAGGGGGCTTTGACCAAGCAGGATTATGACCAGCTAAAGACCGAGAAAGCTCAAGAACAGAAGGCGGCACCCCCTGTCGTCACGCCCTCCAACGCGCCGAGCTCGTCGGCCTTTCCTCCGGCCGGCGATCAAGGGCTCGTCCGGATGATGGACCCGGAAAAGGGCATCGGCCTGCATGTTGGCCCGGTCGACGTGACCGTGTCGGGCGAGATCAACGGCTTCTACGTCCATGACAGCCCGGATACGGCAGGCCCGACCCATGTCATTGATGGCGGTCTGGCCGCGGTCGGCTCGAACACGACCTCGGCGGTCCGCAACGGCCTGCTGCCGGGCAATTTCGCGGTCGACCTCAAGACCAAGCAGGAAGGGCTCGATATCGTTGCGCATTTCGGCCTCTATCCGGGCCTGAACAACGTTTCGGGCGTGGGCGGCGCCAACTCGTCCGGCACATCCCACGCGCTCGGCACCTCCGGCATCGATTTCCGCCAGCAATACTTGACCATCGGGTCGCCGGATCTCGGCACCTTCAAGGTCGGTCGCGATATCGGCCTGTTCGGGCAGGAGGCGATCCTTAACGACTTCACGCTGTTCGGCGTCGGCAGCACCGGCAGCAACACGGCACCGTCCAACACCTCGCTCGGCCGCATTGGTCTGGGCTACGTTTATACCGACTGGATCCCGCAGATCACCTATACGACGCCGACCTTCGCCGGGTTCGCGGTCACGGCGGGTATCTTCCAGCCATTCGACGCGTTCAATTTCTCCGGCGATTCAGGTACGCTCGGCGGGCATGACTCACCGCAGATCCAGGCCAAGATCGCCTATACCGTGCCGTTCCCTCCCAGCAGCGGATTCAAGGGCCAGCTCTGGACCAACGTCGTCACCCAGGAGCTCAAGAGCGGCGGGGGCACCGACGCGCTGGCTACAGGCAAGAGCGTCCAGGGCACCGGCTGGGACTTCGGCGGCAAGCTCGATTACGGTCCGGCCGAGCTGGTCGCCTATGGCTATATCGGTGACGGCCTCGGCACCACCGGCCTGTTCTTCGATGCGGTCAGCCCCGAAGGCAAGACCCGCTCGTCCGACGGCTACCTGTTCCAGGGCAGCTACACCTTCTTCAACAAGCTCACCCTCTCGGGCAGCTACGGCCTGAGCCATCTCGACCTAGCCTCCGGCGAATTCGCACCGACCCTGGTAAAGGACAACGAGTCCTACGCCTTCGGTGCCAAGTATCACCTGACCAGCTGGGTCAATTTGATCGCCGAATATACGCATACGACCTCCACGGCTCACAACGGCAACTCGGCATCGGACGACGCCTACACGGCCGGCGCCATCGCCTTCTTCTGAGGCGGTTCCGGTAATTTCGCCCGCGGCTTGCGCCGCGGGCGGATTCGCCGCTCTTGGAACCTTGTGCGGCGGTGATTAGGTTAATAGTGGTATTGACAGTGGCGGCCGGATCGGGCCCCTCTGGCAATCGGGGCCGAAATCCCAATCGGGGATTGACCGACCTAGATTAGAATTGTTATAAACTTATGACGGTATACGTTAAGGTGCCGTCATAGTGGAGGACAGAAAATGGCTTGGAAAACACCCCGTGTCATCGAAGTCGCGCTCGGTGCGGAAATCAACTGCTACGCCTGCGCTGAGATCTAAGACCAGCTGAAAGGACTCGTCATCGCGGGCGCGAGTTCGCGGTGGCGAGGCCCCCAAACATGCATGCAGTGGTTCTCGGAGCCGCCGCCGGTGGCGGGTTCCCGCAGTGGAACTCGAACGCGGCAGGATGCCGGCGTGCCCGGAGCAAGGACCCGGCGGCACGGCCGCGCACACAGGCCGCCTTGGCGATCAGCGCCGACGGCCATTCATGGTATCTGCTGAACGCCTCGCCTGATCTCAGACAGCAGATCGAGGATACGGCCTTCCTGCAGCCTTCCGAAGGCTTGCGTTCCTCGCCCATCGCCGGCGCCATCCTGACCGGCGGCGATGTCGATGCCGTCGCGGGCCTGCTCAATCTGCGCGAACGGCAACCGCTGACCGTCTATGCGACTTCGCGCGTCCATGACGTGCTCGACGCCAATCCGATCTTCGAGGTGCTGGCGCGCGATATCGTGCCGCGTCGCCGCGTCGCCCTCGGCGAACGGGTGGCGCTGGAGTTGCCCGGCGGCGGGTCCAGCGGGCTGGAGATCGAGCTGTTCAGCGTGCCTGGCAAGGTGCCGCTCTATCTGGAGGAGTCCGACGCGCCGCCGATCGTCGAAGGTGAGGATACGGTCGGTGTCGCCGTCACCGGCAACGGCCGGACCTTCTTCTTCATCCCGGGCTGTGCGGCCATGACCGATCGGTTGGCGGATCGGCTGCGCGGCGCCGAGTTGGTCTTCTTCGACGGCACGCTCTTCGCCGACGACGAGATGATCCGCGCCGGCCTCGGCCGGAAGACCGGCCGGCGGATGGGCCATATGAGCGTTTCCGGTCCCGAGGGAACCATCGCCGCCTTCCAGCCGCTCGGCGTGAGGCGCAGGGTTTTGATCCATATCAACAACTCGAACCCGATTTTGCTGGATGATTCCGCAGAACGCGCCGCGGTCGAAGCGGCGGGCTGGGAAATCGGCTTCGATGGGATGGAAATTAAGCTATGACGACGGATCACCCCTTGTCACCGGATGAGCTCGAAGCGGCGCTGCGCGCCATGGGCGCCGAGCGCTATCACATCCTGCACCCGTTCCACAGGAAGCTGCACAGCGGCGGCCTTAATCGCGGCCAGGTCCAGGCCTGGGCGCTCAACCGCTATTATTACCAATGTCGGATTCCGGCCAAGGACGCCACTCTGCTGGCCCGGCTGCCGACGACCGATCTGCGTCGCGCGTGGCGCAGCCGGCTTGAGGATCATGACGGCGTCGAAGGCAAGATCGGCGGCGTCGAACGCTGGCTGAAGCTGTGCGAGGGCGTCGGGCTCGACCGCGACTATGTCGCCTCGACCGAGGGCCTGCTGCCCGGCACCCGCTTCGCCGTCGACGCCTATGTGGCGCTGGTGCGCGACCGCAGCATCCTCGAAGGCATCGCCTCGTCGCTGACCGAGCTGTTCTCGCCGACCATCATCGCCGAGCGCGTCTCCGGCATGCTCCGGCACTATGATTTCGTCACCGAAGAGACGCTGGCCTATTTCACGCCGCGCCTGACCCAAGCGCCGAAGGATTCCGATTTCGCGCTCGCCTATGTCCGCGAGAACGCCCGCACGGTCGAGGAGCAGCAGGCGGCGCTGCGCGCCTTGCGCACCAAGTGCGACATCTTGTGGGCTCAGCTCGACGCGCTTCATTTCGCCTATGTCGAGCCCGGCCTGATCCCGCCGGGCGCGTTTGTGCCGGACGACCGGAAATGAGCGACGCGACCGTTCCGGCCTTCGCCCGCGGCGTCCGCTTCCGTTTCGACGAGGTGCGGAAAGCCTGGGTCGTGCTGGCACCGGAACGGCTGTTCCTGCCGGACGAGCCGGCGGTGGAGATCCTGAAGCTCGTCGATGGCCAGCGCAGCATGGGCGCCATCATCGACGACCTGGCCGCCCGCTTCGCGGCCCCGCGCGACCTTATCGCCACCGATGTCGCCGCCATGCTGCGCGACCTCGCCGACAAGGGAGCCTTGACCCTATGACCGCTCCGGCCGCCCCGCTGGGCCTCCTGGCTGAGCTCACCCATCGCTGTCCGCTGCAATGCCCCTATTGTTCGAACCCGTTGGAGCTCGAGCGTGCCGGCAACGAGCTCGACACCGAGACCTGGCTCAGGGTCTTCGACGAGGCGGCGGCGCTGGGCGTGCTGCAGGTGCATTTCTCCGGCGGCGAGCCGACCGCGCGCAAGGATCTGCCGGCGCTGGCTGAGCGCGTGGCGTCGCACGGCATGTATTCGAACCTCATCACCTCGGGCGTGCTGCTCGACCGGCGCATGCTCGACACGCTGCAGACCGCCGGGCTCGACCATATCCAGCTCAGCTTCCAGGATATCGAGACCGAGAGCGCCGAGCGCATCGGCGGGCTGCCGGGTGCGCAAGCGCGCAAGCTGGAAGCGGCTAGGATGATCAAGGAGGCGGGTTTCCCGCTGACGCTCAATTTCGTCGTGCACCGGCAGAATCTGGAGCGGCTGCCGGGGATGATCGAGATGGGACTTGAACTCGGCGCCGGCCGGATCGAGATCGCCCATGTGCAATATTACGGCTGGGGCTTGGTCAATCGCGACGCGCTCTTGCCGAGCCGCGACCAGCTCATCGCCGCGACCGAAGTGGTCGAGGCCGCACGCATCCGCCTCAAGGGCCGGCTGGTGATCGATTACGTCGTGCCTGACTATTACGCGGCGCGCCCGAAATCCTGCATGGGCGGCTGGGGCCGGCGCTTCATCAACATCACCCCGGTCGGCAAGGCGTTGCCCTGCCATGCGGCCGAGAGCCTGCCGGGTTTCGATTTCCCCTCGGTGCGCGAGACCGCGCTCGCCGAGATCTGGAACCATTCCGACGCGTTCGAGCGCTATCGCGGCACCGACTGGATGCCCGAGCCGTGCCAGAGCTGCGAGCGGCGCGAGATCGATTGGGGCGGCTGCCGCTGCCAGGCCTTCGCGCTCACCGGCGATGCCGGCCGCACGGACCCGGCCTGCGCGCTCTCACCCGACCATGACGTCATGGCGGCGGCCGTCGCGGCGCGCGGCGATTTGCCGACCGAGTTCGTTTATCGCCGGATCGGCGGCGCGCCGGTCGGCGAAGCATGGCGGCACGAGTCCTAGCAGGCTTCCTTGCGATCCTGCTGCTGACGGCGACGGGTGCCGTGGCGGCGCCGATTCCGTTCGAGATGGCCGAAGTGGCGCCCGGCATTTTCGTGCGCCAAGGCGTCCATGAGGATGCGACCGCCGAGAATGGCGACGCCATCGCCAATATCGGCTTCATCGTCGGACCGGCCGCGGTCGCGGTCATCGATCCGGGCGGCAGCGGCGAGGATGGCGAGCGGCTGCGCGCCACCGTCGCCACCAAGACCGACCGGCCGATCCGCTACGTCATCATGACCCACGACCATCCCGATCATATTTTCGGTGCCGCCGCCTTCGAGGCCGATCACCCGACCTATGTCGGCCATGCCCGCCTGCCGGGCGAGATGGCGGAGCGCGGCCCCTATTACCGTGACGAACTGGTCAAGATCCTGGGCGAGAGCCGCGCCGGCAATTATGTCATGCCGACCCAACTGGTCGAAACCACGAGCGAGATCGATCTTGGCGGCCGTCGCCTGGAGCTGACCGCTCACGCCACGGCCCATACCGACAACGACCTCAGTATCTTCGACCCCGAGACCAAGACGCTCTGGGCCGGCGACCTGCTGTTCGTCGATCGCGTCCCATCGATCGACGGCAGTCTTATCGGCTGGCTCAAGGTGCTGAAGACGCTCGAAACCGTGCCCGCCCTGCGGGCCATTCCCGGGCATGGACCGGTCTCCGTCCCCTGGCCGTCCGGGGCCGCCGACGAGACGCGCTATCTGGATTCACTGGCGCGCGAAATCCGCGCCCTTATCGCCAAGGACGGCGATATCGAGACCGCGGTGCGCGAGGTCGGACTCGGCGAGCGGGACAAATGGCGGCTTTTCGACGATTATAACGGCCACAACGTCACAGTCGCCTTCAAAGAACTAGAATGGGAATAGGGAGGACGGGCGATGCGAATTCTACTCTCTGTCTTGGCGTTGATCTGGCTCGCGATCGCGCCGGCCTGGGCCGACGAGGACGATGCGACGCGCGCCGCCCGCTGGGAGGAGCTGCGCCACACCATGTTCGGCGACCGGCCGGTCGAGGGCGGCAGCGCGCTCATCACGCTCGATGCGCCCCCGCGCGCGCTCGACGCCGCCCTCGTCCCGATCACGGTCAAGCTCGCGCCCGACGCTAAGATCAAGACGCTCTATCTGCTGATCGACGGCAACCCGTCACCGCTCGCCGGCACCTTCCATTTCGGGCCGGCCGCAGATCCGCGCGAGCTCAAGACGCGCGTCCGGGTCGATGCCTATACGCTGCTCCACGCCGTGGCCGAGACCGAGGACGGCAAGCTCTACGCCACCGACAAATACGTCAAGGCGGCCGGCGGCTGCTCGGCGCCCTCGAGCAAGGATGCGCAGCAGGCGCTCGAAAGGCTGGGCCAGATGAAGCTCAAGGCGGTGGCCGACGCCGAGCCCGGCCGCAGCATGGCCCAGCTCCTTGTCAGCCATCCGAACTATAACGGCATGCAGATGGATCAGGTGACGCGCAACTACACCCCGGCGCGCTTCGTCCAGGACATCAAGGTCAGCGAGAAGGGCGTGCTGATCTTCGATCTCGAATCCGACATCTCGCTCAGCGAGGACCCGGCGATCACCTTCGGCTATGTGCCGCAAGGGACCGCGCCGCTCGATGTCGAGGTGCGCGACAGCACCAACGCAGTCTTCAAACGCAGCTTCGATCAGCCGGGAAAAGGAGCGTGAGTGGCATCGATCCAGCGCCTGGACGCCAGGCGCTGGATCTTTAGGTTATGCCGAACGCCGCCGGCGGCCGACGAGCAGCAGATGCGTCGCGTGCTCCATGAACCAGGGATTCTGCGAATAGGTCTCTTCCAAGCGGGCCAGATCGGCGCGGCTGGCATCGTCGATCGGTGTCGAGGCAGGATTCCACCGTGAGTCGGGCGCGAACCGGCTATGGAACAGGTCGAGGCCGCGCAGATCCTCGATCACGAACCAATCCGAGAAGCAGCTTCTCAGTTCGGCCGCCCCGAAAAGGTGAAAGCCCACGGTAAAGCGGCGGCCGTCATCAAGCTCGATCATGCATTGGTCGCGGCCATGATCGAGCTGGAACTGGCGCGCCTTCTCGATCGAGTCGACGAAGATGGTCGGCATGCTTCCGACCGCCCGCGCGGTCGTCACGAAGTCTCCGCCCGTGACGCGCGCGATCTCCGCGGCGACGGCGGGCAGCTTCGCGACAGGCAGATGGCTGAGCACGCTGTAAAGGCATAGGGAGAGGTCGATCGAGGCGTCCGCCTCGGGCAGCGGTGCGGTCAGATCCCCGACCTCGAAGGTCAATTCGACCCCATCGAGCTTCGCGAGCGGCTGGGCCATGCGCTTGGCGGCTTCGATCTGCTCCTCGGCAACGTCGAAGCCGCGTGCGGTGATGCGGGTAAAGCCCAGCGCGTGGGCGCGTGAGACCAGGCGGCGCAGCCATGTCCCAGGTCCGCAGCCGGCATCGAGAATGCGGACGGAGGATGCGCCCTTCGCCCGCAAATCCATGAGCTTCGCGTCGAGGACGGACCAGACGCGCCGATCCGCATAGGCGTGCAGGCCGTCGAAGGAGAAGAGGCTCTCCGGATCTCCGTCGGCATAGGCGAGATATGAGAGGCCAGCGCGATTATAGGCCGTCGCGACATTCCCGGCCGGACCGTCGCCGGCCGGGAAGCCGGGGTGACGTTTGGAGCTTGCCGAATTCATCTTTCAACTCTTTGCAACGAAGAGGCGGACTGCAGGTTTGTAGTCGTCGCCGATACGCAAGGAAACTTCGTCTCGACGAACTATAAATTCAAGATGAAAACCTAAGCCTCGATATAAAAATTCCATAGTAGGCTATGTGCATAGTTGTTTTCTTCGATCGATCGGAATGTCATTTGATGTGTTTTTGTTGAACTCTGAGTGTCTGTCGATAATATCGCCCCGATTACGCTTGGACGTCTCCGGCTTGCTGTCAGAACACGCATGCCGGATGACGCGAATAATGTCGGAGGTATTCGAGAATGAAACGCGAGCAAGGGCTTCGGCGAACCGTCATACGGGAATGGATGTCGCTTCCTCATGACCGGCGACAGACCCAGGAGCAGGCCGCCGCCTTCGCCGCCAAGACGGCCGGATCGCACAAGATCAGCGATAGCGGCAATCCCGCTCAAATCGTGTTGCGATGGCTGCTGCCGCGGGTCGGACGGGCCTGAGCCAAGGATAAGGACCCGCCTGGAGGCCGCCGGCCGCAGCGGCGGCCGAGCGCCTCCTGGCGGTGTTTCGTTACTGAGGAGCGCCGAGCCTGATCCAGGTCAGCTCGTGCTTGTTGTGATGAAGATGAATGAGCCGTGCGCCCGGAATCGCGGCGAAGGCGGCGGCCGCGGCGTGATCGGTCGGGCCTTGGAATTTCACCGAGCAGATCATGTTGCGCGCGAGCCCGCTCTCGAGCCAGCCTCGCACCAGGCGTAGGAGCCGTGCCGGATAGCAGATGACATCCGACGTGAGCCAATCGACCGGCCCGATCGAATCCGGCGAAAGGGCAAAGGCGCTGGCTTGGCGATGCTCGATGCCGGGCAGCGTTGCGATGTTCGGTGCGAGCGGCGCCCGGTCGACGCTGATCACCTTGGCCCCGGTGCTCTGCAGGACCCAGCTCCAGCCGCCCGGGCTGGCCCCTAGATCGAGACAGGTCTCGCCCGGCACCGGACGGCGCTCGATCAGGGTCAAGGCTTCCCAGAGCTTCAGATAGGCCCGCGTGGGCGGCGTGACGCGATCCTCGACGAAGACGGCTTCGCCATGCGGAAACGGGCTCGAGCAATCCGCCGCGGCAAGGATGGTATTGGAATCGAGCAGCGTCCAGGAACCGAGCGGTGCCGTGGGCGCCGGCGTCGGAAAGATCAGCGGCTTCGCGCTCACATGCGGCAACGCCTCCTGGATCAGGTGCGCCCGCCGGTGATGGCCGATCGGCCACAAGGCCCAGTTCCGCTGCCGATCGCGCAAGGCCCGCGCACCGTCCTTGATCGAGATGATCGGGATGCGCACCGCGTCGCGCCATATGTTCTGCGCCCAGGCCGCCGCCAGCGGCGGCCCCGGCGCCAGGATCAGGCGGCCATGCACCTCGATCGGCGCGATGCCGGCAAGAGCCAGCTCTTCCAGCAGCGGTTCGATGAAGCCATCGGCGGCGAGATAGGCGGTAAGCGATTCCGGCGATCCGGACGACATGCTGGAAGAGACCTGAGATGTGGCGTCCGCCCCAAGTGGCGATACCTACCCCATGCTCGCATCGCTTGAATAGAGGCGGATTCATGGATGGGATGGATCGCCGTGCTACTCCATCCCATCCGATTCAGCTCTACGCCGCGCGCGCAGCGCGGGGTTCGTCCCCGGGCTCGTGCTCCACGATACGCGCGGCAAACCCCGCCTCGCGCAGATATTCGATCGCGAGCTCAGCCTCGTCGCGCGGGATTTGTCGGACCCGCGCGCCGCTGGTCACGCTGCGCTGAACCTTGAGGCCCAGCGCTTCGGCGGTCGCCTGAGCGCCGGAGGGGAGGGCAATATCGACGAGATCGGTCATCAGACCGCTCCTTTCCCGAGTGCCGCGGCGCCTACGCACGCGACGATGTCTACTCGCCTTCAGGTATGCATCCGAGGCGGCCCGTTATCGGCGGGAAAGGCATGCAAAATCGATAGGAATCAGCGTCTGGCTTCATGAAAGCGGCAGATCAATGGCCACAGTCGGACGAGCCCTTTGCGCCGATCACGAGCAGCGGAGATTGACCTCGGCCTGGGCGCGGCGGAGCTTTTCCGTCTCGGTCTTGGCGATAGGCGTGTCGCGGAAGAGCGCGCCGCGCTGGCCGAGTCCGCCTTGCTGCATGCTCAGGATCGTGTTCGCCTTCTCGTAATCGTCGTAGGGCAGCAGATCGGCGATGGTATCGATGCCGCACGCGCACTTATCCAGGAACTGGCGATCGAAATTGTTCGAGGCCAGGCAGCCGATGACGTAATCGGCGCGCGCCGCCGTCGGATAATCGTATTTCGGATGATGCGCCTTCTGTTGGGCGCCCGCCGGCGCCGCCAGCACCAGACCGGTCACAGCCAGCCAGGCGGCGAGCCCGCCCTTCACGGCGTCACGCCGGCGAAGCTGATTGTCTCCGACCAGGCGGGTGCATGGCTCTCCGGATCGGCCGGCTCGTCGATCTTCAGCTGCTGGATCTCGCCCGGCACCTGGTCGGACAGGATGAAGCTGTAAGTCTTGTCCTTGACGGCCGGCAGCTTCTCGAAGCGCGCATCGCCTTCATACGGCTTGAGCGTGATCTCCTTCGCCGGCACCGTCTTGCCGTCGAGCTCGATGGTCGTATCGGCCATCTTGGCGCGATCCACGAAGGCCGACCGCACTTGATCGCGGAAATAGGCAGAGGCGACGCCGAATTGCTGCTTCATTTCCCGCACGTCATGCTCGAGGAACAGCATCAGCAGCGGATTGCCCTTGAACTCGTCGACCGCCGGAAAAAATTGATGATGCTCGCCGGTCAGGAACTCGAAGCTCACATATTTCGTTCCGTCGGGATGGATGGTTTCGATATGCAGCGTCACGCTGTCGACCAGCGGATCGAGGCCGACACGCTCATAGCGGTAGCGCAAGGTTTCCGGATGGTCGATCGCTTGGAGATGCGGCGTCTCGAAGAGCGCGATCTGCGCGGGGCTGAGCGGGCGGCTGGCGAGATCGGCATTGTCGGGAGCCGCCGCCTCCGCCGCGGAAACGGCGCTCGACAGGAGGAGAAGCGATGCGGTACGCAGAAGCAGTGCTAGACGTCGCGGTGATGCCGCCATGATCGAGTTGGTCCTCGTTTATTGTCTCGTCGCCGATGCCGACCGCTGCATCGAGCAGCGGCCGGTGTTCGAAGAGCCGCTGAGCGGCATGGCGTGCATGATGACGGCACAAAGGGTGGCGTTGCAATACGTCGCCGAGCACCCGGACTACAAGCTCAGCGGCTGGCGCTGCGAGTTGGACAAGCCGCGCCAGGACCGAGCCTGATCCTTGTTTAGAAGACGACGACGCTGCGGATCGATTCGCCACGGGTCATCAGATCGAACCCTTCGTTGATCCGCTCGAGCGGCAGGATATGGGTGATCAGATCGTCGATATTGATCTTCTTCTCCATGTACCAGTCGACGATCCGCGGCACGTCGGTGCGGCCGCGCGCGCCGCCGAAGGCCGAGCCCTGCCAATGCCGGCCGGTCACGAGCTGGAACGGGCGGGTCGAGATCTCCTGACCGGCGCCGGCGACGCCGATGACGGTCGAGACGCCCCAACCCTTGTGGCAGCATTCCAGCGCCTGCCGCATCAGCTTGGTGTTGCCGACGCATTCGAAGCTGTAATCGGCGCCGCCCTTGGTCAGCTCGACCAGATGGGCGACCAGATCGCCCTGGACTTCCTTCGGATTGACGAAATGGGTCATGCCGAACTTGCGGGCCAGCGCCTCGCGCTCGGGATTGATGTCGACCCCGACGATCATGTCGGCACCCACGAGCTTGGCGCCCTGGATGACGTTGAGGCCGATGCCGCCCAAACCGAACACCACGACGTTGGCGCCGGCCTCGACCTTGGCCGTGAACAGCACGGCGCCGACGCCGGTGGTGACGCCGCAGCCGATATAGCAGACCTTCTCGAACGGCGCGTCAGGCCGGATCTTGGCGAGCGAGATCTCGGGCAGCACCGTGTAGTTGGCGAAGGTCGAGCAGCCCATATAGTGCAGCACCGGCTTGCCGTTGAGCGAGAACCGGCTGGTGCCGTCGGGCATCACGCCGCGGCCCTGGGTCGTGCGGATCTTCTGGCAGAGATTGGTCTTGCGGCTGAGGCAATATTCGCACTCGCGGCATTCCGGCGTATAGAGCGGAATGACGTGGTCGCCCTTCTTGAGCGAGGTGACGCCCGGCCCGACATCGACGACGATGCCGGCGCCCTCATGGCCGAGAATGGCCGGGAACATGCCTTCCGGATCCTCGCCCGAAAGGGTGAATTTGTCGGTGTGGCAGATGCCCGTCGCCTTGATCTCGACCAGCACTTCGCCGGCGCGCGGACCGTCGAGCTGTACGGTCTCGATGCTCAGCGGCTTGCCGGCTTCGAGAGCCACCGCGGCGCGTACGTCCATCGTAATCGTCCTTTCCAAGCTGCGTCAGCTCCGATGTAGCGTCATTCGACCGTGCTTGGCTATTGCCCTGCTATGCCGTTCCGGAGTCGGCTGAAAGTCGCGCGTGCGCTGCAACATAGATCGGAAGATCAAGCTACCATGCTGATTTAAATCATGAAATTTGGTAGGCGATGGGGCCGCTCCGAGGGGGCGATGGCAGGATCTCCGGCCGCACAGCACTAAAGTCTGAGGAGGCCGATGGCCGACTGGCATTGACCGAATTGCATTGCCGCGCAATCGTTCGGCAGGGTTGCAGAGACCTTGAAACAAAGTCCGAACCGCCCTCGTGCGGAAATAAAATGGGAGGAGAACGTGAAGCTCGCAAACATGTCCATCTTGGCCGGTTCGGCATTTTTATTTTTGGGACCGGCGTATGGTGCGGATGATTTGGTTCGGCTGAGCGGGGATGCGAAGCAGTGGGTTATGCCGACGGGGGATTATGCGAATCACCGTCACAGCACGCTGTCGCAGATCAACGCGTC
>DATLIZ010000031.1:0-41447 GCA_035539155.1 Aliidongia sp.
TTTCCAGAAGCCCCAAGCAGAGATGACCCCGTCGCAAAGTATATCAAAGGACATTCTTCCTAAGATACACAGTCAACAGCGCATCACATGCACGCCGCCGCCTGCGCATCCCTCCCACTACCAACAATGTCAAAGAACAAACCGCCCTTTTTACTTCGATCCAGAAGAGCATTTCTGCCCGTTCCGGCGGCGGAGGCAGGCTTATATGCCCGCCTCGAAATCGTGTCAACAGGTGATTTTGCACTTTTTTCGTCGAGCCCTTCGCAAGAAGGAGAGGACAAAAATTGCCCGGTTGGAGACTGCCAACCGGACGGGCAAACGCACACGCGTCAACTTGATGAAGGGAATATGACGACTTCCCGCCGATCCCGCAAGCCTTTCCCTGCGCATGACCGTGCACGGCATGGATGCATCGGCAGGGGCTTGACGGAAAAACCGACGCGACCCTTGGCAATTCGCCCCGAGTCGCGCCGCCCCTCCGCATAGGGCAAGGTCCGATTAGGCCAACCGGCCTAATCGGTGAATCTTGCTCTAATTCAACAAAGTAGAGACCGATTCAGTGATCAGGCCAAACCGGCCTGATCGCATCGGGCTCTATAGGATTAGGCCGAAACCGTCTCCAGCTTGAGCCCCAGCCGCCCGCCGGTGACGCGGACCGTGTCGCCCTCGCCCAGCGTGCCGTCGAGGATCATCTGCGCCAGCGGGTTCTGCAGCTCGCGCTGGATCACCCGCTTCAGCGGCCGAGCACCATAGACCGGGTCATAGCCTTCCTCGGCCAGCCATTCCCGCCCGCTGGCATCGAGATCGAGCAGGATCTCCCGATCCTGCAGCATCTTGGTGAGTCGGGAGATCTGGATATCGACGATGGCACCCATATCGCCACGCGTCAGCCGGCGGAACAGCAGGATCTCGTCCAGCCGATTGAGAAATTCCGGCCGGAACGCACCGCGCACGATCTCCATGACCTGCGGACGCACATCCTCGATCGTCGCCGTCTCAGGCTGGTTCGCCAGCACCTCGCTGCCGAGATTGGACGTCAGCACGATGAGCGTGTTGCGGAAATCGACCGTGCGTCCCTGCCCGTCGGTCAATCTGCCATCATCCAGCACTTGGAGCAGCACGTTGAAGACATCGGGGTGCGCCTTTTCGACCTCGTCGAACAGGATCACCTGATAGGGCCGCCGCCGCACCGCCTCGGTCAGCGAGCCGCCCTCGTCATAGCCGACATAGCCCGGGGGCGCGCCGATGAGCCGGGAGACGGAATGCTTCTCCATATATTCCGACATATCCATGCGCAGCAGTGCCGCTTCGTCGTCAAACAGGAACTCCGCCAACGCCTTGGTGAGCTCGGTCTTGCCGACGCCGGTCGGACCCAGGAACAGGAATGAGCCCAAGGGACGGTGCGGATCCTGCAGCCCGGCCCGTGCGCGCCGGATCGCATTCGACACGGCGGTAACCGCCTCGTCTTGGCCGATCACGCGGCGTTCGAGCTGCTGCTCCATCTTGAGCAGTTTCTCGCGCTCGCCGGCCAGCATCCGCTCGACCGGAATGCCGGTCCAGCGCGAGACGATGCCGGCGATATGCTGCTCCGTCACCGCCTGCTCGAGCATACGGTCGGAACTATGCGCCTCGGCCTCCTTGAGCTGCTTCTCCAGCCCGGGGATGACGCCATAAGTGAGCTCGCCGGCCTTGGCCCAATCGCCGGTGCGCTGCGCCGTCTCTAGGCTGGCGCGCGCCTGCTCCAGCTGCTCCTTGATCTTCTGCGCGCCGGCGAGGCGATCCTTCTCGGCCCGCCATTGCGCCGTCAGCTCGTCAGACTTTTCCTCGAGCTCGGCCAGCTCGGCGCCCAATTTGGTCAGCCTTTCCTTCGACGCGGCGTCGCCCTCCTTGCCGAGCGCCTCGCGCTCGATCTTGAGCTGCATGATCCGCCGGTCGAGCTCGTCGATCGCTTCCGGCTTCGAATCGACCTCCATGCGCAGGCGCGATGCCGCCTCGTCGACCAGGTCGATCGCCTTATCAGGCAGGAACCGGTCGGTGATGTAGCGGTTGGAGAGGGTGGCCGCCGCGACGATGGCGCCGTCGGTGATACGCACGCCGTGATGCAGCTCGTACTTCTCCTTAAGACCGCGCAGGATCGAAATCGTGTCGATCACGGTCGGCTCGGCCACGAACACGGACTGGAAACGCCGGGCGAGGGCCGCATCCTTCTCGATATGGAGCCGGTACTCTTCAAGCGTGGTGGCGCCGACGCAATGTAGCTCGCCGCGGGCCAGTGCCGGCTTCAGCATGTTGGACGCGTCCATGGCGCCATCGGCCTTGCCGGCGCCGACGAGCGTATGGAGCTCGTCGATGAAGACGATGATCCTGCCTTCCTCGGCCGATATCTCGGCGAGCACAGCCTTCAGGCGCTCCTCGAACTCGCCGCGATATTTGGCGCCGGCGATCATGGCGCCGAGATCGAGCGCCATCAGCTTCTTGTCCTTGAGGCTTTCCGGCACGTCGCCCTTGATGATGCGCTGCGCCAGCCCCTCGACGATCGCGGTCTTGCCGACGCCGGGCTCGCCGATCAGCACAGGATTGTTCTTGGTCCGGCGCGACAGCACCTGGATGGTGCGGCGGATCTCCTCGTCGCGGCCGATCACCGGATCGAGCTTGCCGTCGCGCGCCGCTTCCGTCAGGTCGCGGGCGTATTTCTTCAGCGCGTCGTAGCTCTGCTCGGCCGATGCGGAATCGGCCTTGCGCCCCTTGCGCAGATCGTTGATTGCGCGATTGAGGCTCTGCGGCGTGACATTGGCGGATTTGAGCGCGTCCGCCGCGGGGCTCGGCGTGACAGCGAGCGCCACCAGGATACGCTCGGCGGTGACGAAGCTGTCGCCCGCCTGCTTCGCCTGCGTCTCGGCATTGTCGAGCGCCTTCGCCAGCTCAGGCGCCAGGAAGACCTGGCCGGCACCGGAGCCTTCGATCTTGGGCTGCTTGGCGAGCGCCGCCTCGGCGGCGGCCAAAGCCAGCTCCGGCTGTCCGCCGGCGCTGCGGATCAAATTGGCGGCGAGGCCTTCCTCGTCATCCAGCAGAATCTTCAAAAGATGTTCGGGGGTTAGGCGCTGGTGCCCGCTCCGCTGGGCCAGTCCCTGCGCGGCCTGCAGGAACCCCTTCGACCTGTCGGTCAACTTTTCAATGTCCATCATCTCTCCTTCTGATGCCCGAAGCACATCAACCCGGACGCCGCACTTGCGCACCGACATCACGGAACAACGTTGATATGGTCAGCGCCTTGACCTCGCTCAAGAAGCGGCGTCCATTTCCGCGCCAGTTTCGATAGCAGCAAGGAAAGCAGCGCATGGTTCGGTTGCTCGCGGGGCTCGTCTTTCTCTTCCTCCTGTTCCTGCCGGCACCGCCAACCATCGGGCGACTGCCCGTGCTCGATCATCATATTCCCTTGGAAGTGCTCATCATTTCCGGCGCGCTGGCGATCCTGCCGCTGGCCGGACGACGCCTTCCGCGTGTCCTGCGGTGGCTGCTGGCGGTGCTGGTGCTGCTGGTCGCGATCCTGCACCTGGTCGATGCCGAAGGGCCGCCGCTGATGGGGCGCGACCTCGATCTCGCCGCCGATCTGCGGCATGTCACCTCGGTCTTCTCGCTCTTTGCCGGGGCGGCAAGCCCGTGGCAGATCATCGCAGGAATCGTCGGCGGCATCGCCCTACCGTTGATCCTGATCGCACTCACCGCCTGGGCGCTGGGTGCGATCGAGGTTGGCTTCGCCGACCGGCGGCGCGCGGGAGCCGCGCTGGTCATCTGCGTGCTCGGCCTCGTGCTCGCGCGCAGCCCGATCGTCTCGACCAACAGCTTCGCAGCACTTAAGCACCAGACCCGCGCCGTCATGGATGATTGGCGTGCCAGCCACGGCGAGCACGACGCCTTCGTCAAGGCGCTCGGACCGGCCCCGCGGACCGATGCCGATCTCAAAGGGCTCGCAGGCAACGACGTCTATCTGATCTTCTTCGAATCCTATGGCGCGGTGCTGCTCGACGATCCGACGCTGCGCGCGACCGCGGCCCCGGCCCTGGAGCAGTTCGGGACCACGCTGGCGCAGGCTGGCTTCACGCTCCGGACCGCGCGCATCGCCTCGCCGACCTATGGCGGCGGTTCCTGGCTCGCTCATGGCACGGTCGATTCCGGCACCTGGCTCAACAGCCAGCTTCGCTACACCCTGCAGACCACGACCGACCGGCCGACCTGGCCGCGGCTGATGAAGCAGGCGGGATATGCCACCACCGACGCGATGCCCGGCCTCAAGACCCCGCTCGATAGTGCCGCCTATTGGGGGTTCGACCGCATGATCGGCACCGACGCCTTCGGTTACGAGGGACCGTCCTTCGGCTGGTTCGGCCTGCCCGACCAATTCTCGCTCGGCGTCGTCGAGCATCTCCCGCGCGAGCCGCAGAAGCCGCGATTCATCCAGATCGTGCTGCTGTCGAGCCACTTGCCCTTCGCGCCGGTGCCGCCCTATGTCGAGGATTGGAGCGATGCCGGCACCTTCGCCAGCCATCCCGAGGTCAAGCATCTGGCGCCGCCCGATTGGGGCAATCTGGCCGAACCCTACGGGAAATCGGTCGTCTACGACCTGAAGACGCTCGAGAACTGGATCCCGCGCGCGGTCCAGGGCAACGGGCTGGTGATCATCCTGGGCGACCACCAGCCGCCCGCACTCATCGGTGCCGCGAGCGCATCGCATGACGTGCCCATCCATATTTTGTCGCGTGACGGCGATCTGGTGCGGCGCCTAGCTGACAAGGGCTTCGCCGACGGCCCGTTCCCCGGCGGCTCGACCGGGACAATGGCCGAGCTGCTGCCGCGCTTTCTCGACGCCTATTCGAGCCCGCATAGCTGACTGATCGAAGGCTTTCCGATTGCCCCAGTACAAAGACCTCTCGATCGAGCGGATCGCCGGTGCGCCCTATCCCTACGGCATGGTGGCGGCGCCCCATGGCGGCGCGGTCGCCTGGATCTATAATGAGCGCGGCGCCCGCAACATCTGGGTCGCCGAGCCGTCGTCGGCCGCGAGCTATCAGGCCCGCAGGGTCACCGCCTATGCCGGCGACGACGGCATGGATATCGCCGATCTGCGCTGGTCCGGCGACGGAGCGTGGCTCGTCTATACGCGCGGCGGCGACGGCGGCGGCCGGGATGCCGTCAATCCGCTGAGTCTGGCGGCCGGGCCTAAAGCCGGCGAGATCTGGGCGATCCCGCTCGGCGGCGGCGCGCTGAAACGTCTTGGCGCCGGATATTCGAGCTGTCCCGGCCCCAAGGGCGACATCATCGTCTTTCTAAAGGACGGACAACCCTTCATCGCCACGATCGCCGGCGGGGAAGCCGTTCCGCTTTTCCGCGATCGAGGGCGGGTGAGTGGGCTGAGCTGGTCGCCCGGCGGCGAGCGCCTCGCCTTCGTCAGCCTCCGCGGCACGCATAGCCTGATCGGCGTCTATGACCATGCCCGTCAGTCCGTTTCCTGGATGTCGCCCGGCATCGACAGGGATCAGATGCCGATCTGGTCACCGGACGGGAGCCGGATCGCCTTCATCCGCGCCGCCAGCGGCCAGGAGCGTGTCCAGGGCCTGAATCGCGAGGGCATTCCCTGGGAAATCTGGATCGCCGACGCCGCGACCGGTGCCGGAAGAAAGATCTGGGCCGCGAAACCCGGCATCGGGAGCTGCTTCCGGGAGCTGTTCAACAGTGCCGTCAGCCTGCTCTGGGGCGCCGGCGATCGATTGATCTTCCCGTGGGAAGTGACCGGGTGGGTCCGGCTCTATGCCGTTTCGGCCGAAGGCGGCGACGCGCGTCTCCTCACTCCCGGCCAGTCGGAAATCTTCGCGGCCGTGCTTACGCCCGAGCGCGGGCGCATCATCTACGCCGGCAATGAGGGGGATCTCGACCGGCGCCATCTCTGGGAGGTGCCGATCGATGGCGAGGCGCCCCGGCAATTGACCTCAGGCGCCGGGATCGAAGATTTCCCGGTTATCGGCGAGACTGGCGCGCTTTTCGCCGTGAAGGGCGAGGCGCGCGTTCCACTGCGACCCGTCCTGATCGCGGGCGAGATGGTGACGGAGCTCTCCCCGCAGGCGATGCCGGCCGATTTCCCGTCCGCGGAATTAGTCGAACCGGAGCTGGTCACCTTCCAGGCGGCGGACGGACGGACGGTTCACGGCCAGCTCTTCATACCCCATGGCGTGAAGGCGGGCGCGCCCGGGCTCCTCTTCTTCCATGGCGGTCCGACCAACCGGCAGGCTTTCGCTGCCTGGGACTCGTTCGAGACGCATTCTCATCTTTACGAGGCGAATCAGTTCCTCGCCGCCGGCGGCTACGTCGTCTTGTCCGTCAATTTCCGCGGCGGGGCCGGCTATGGCCTGGATTTCCGCGAGGCGCACGGCTTCGGCACCACGGGCGCCAGCGAGCTGAACGACATCATCGGCGCCGCGAGCTATCTTCGCCAGCGCCCCGAGGTCGATGCCGCGCGGCTCGGCATCTGGGGCGGCAGCTATGGCGGGCGGATGGCGTCGCTGGGCATGGCCAGGGCGCCCGAATTCTTCGTCGCCGGCGTCGACTATGCCGGCGTGCACGATATGAGCATCTATTACGGCAAGGAACTCGGCGATCCGGCAGCCCTCAAGCTGGCCTACGAATCCTCCGCGATCGCCCATCTCGACAGTTGGAAGGCACCGGTTCTTCTGATCATCGGCGACGGCGACTTCCTGCTGCCGCAGACGATCGAGCTAGCGGCCAAGCTTCGGGCGCGCGGCATCCCCGTCGATCAACTGATGATCCCCGACGAGGTTCATTTTCTGCTGCGGCACCAATCCTGGAAACGGACCTTCCAGGCGACGCGGGATTACCTGGATCGGCACCTCATGCCGGCGCTGGAAACTTAACCCAGATCACGCACCACCCGGCCGAACGCCTCGGCGAAGGCCAGCCGATCCTCGGGCCTGCCGACCGTGACGCGGATGCAGCGATTGAGCGGTGCCGCACCCGGCATGCGGATGAAGACGCCTTCGCGTTCGACGAGCGCGGTCAAGATCGCCTTGGCGCGCTCGACGGAGCCGACATCGATGGCGACGAAGTTGGTGGCTGATGGCAGCGCCGCGAAACCATGTTCCGCCGCAAGCGCAGCATAGTCGCGCTTGCCCGCCTCGACCGCGGCGACCACGCTGGCGACATGGTCGGTGTCGGCGAGAGCGGCCATGGCCGCGGCCTGCGCCATTCGGCCGACGGCGAACTGCGTGCGGATGCGGTCGAAGGGCCGCACCAGATCAGGTGCTCCCAGCACATAGCCCACGCGCATGCCGGCGAGGCCGCGCGCCTTGGAAAAGGTGCGGAAGCGGATGATGCGCGGATCGTCCCCGGCGACCTCGACCAGCGACCCCGGCGGCGCGAACTCGGCATAGGCCTCGTCGAGCACCAGCAGGCACCCGGGCGGCAGGCGGTCGAGTAGTTGCCGCTGCTCCTCGGCGCCGAGCCAGCTGCCCGAAGGATTGTCCGGATTGGCGATGAAGAGCAGCTTCGCCTGCTCCCGCCGCGCCAGCTCGACCAGGGCCGGCCAGTCGTTGCGGTCGTCACGATAAGGAACGGTGCGGATCTCGCCGCCGACGCCGCGAACCGAATAGGCGAAGGTGGGATAGGCACCGTCGGACATGACCACGACCTGGCCGGGCGCCAGATAACAATGAGCCAGCATCTGGAAGAGTTCGTCGATGCCGCAACCGAGCACGATATGGTCGAGCGTCAGCCCATGATGCCGCGCCAAGGCGGCGCGCAGCTCGAAACCGTCCGGATCGCCATAGAGCTGGACCTCGGGGGCGGCACGCCGCATCGCCTCAATGGCCTTGGGCGAGGCGCCGAACAGGCTTTCGTTGGCGCCAAGCCGGACGGCGAGAGGCTTGCCGGTCCGCCGCTCCAACGCCTCGGGTGCGACGAACGGGATCGACGCCGGCAGCGCCGCGACGAGCGGCGTCAGCGCCGGCAAATCTCCGCTCAGCCGACCTTGCGGTCGCTCATGACCGCGTCGCTGTTGCCGGGCACCGGCTGATTCGGCGCCGCCTGGGCCAGGGTCGAAGGCTCCGCCGGCTTGGTTTCGTCCCGCATGCCGGACTTGAATTCCTTGATGCCCTTGGCGAAATCGCCCATGACGCTCGGCAGCCGACGCGTGCCGAAGACGAGCACGACGATCACCAGCAAGATCAGCATATGATAGATACTAAAGCTGCCCATCTCTCGATTCCTGCTCTTACCTCAGCTCTCACCTTAGCACATTTGCGCCGGGTGACAGCCTTGTAGACCATTCCATGTCGTCGGGCATTCCAAGAATGCAAGTCCGCGTGCCGAATCCTACTTTTTGCCGCGCGACAGGCGTCGTGCGTTCCCGGTGACTGTTTTATGAACCGGCGCCACGGCCGCAGCGGAGAGGCCCGCCGACAGGGCGGTGAGGCGGGCAGCGTGATCGGTACCGCGGGCCCAGCCCTCGACAAGCCAGCGATGCTGCGCCGCGAACGCGCTCAGCGGATCGCGCGCGGTCACGACGTCGAAGACGGCACGCATCGAGGAAACCGCCTGCCGCGTCGCATAGCTCGCAAGCTCGCGGTGGATGCCCTGCAAATCTTCGAACGCGGCACTGGACGAGGCGCCGAAGGCCTCGAGCTTCTCGGCCCCCATCCGCATCATCTCCTCGGCATCGAGGCTGGCGGGGTCGTGCAGCGCCTGTGCGCCCATCGCCACGCGATGTCCGATGACGGTTCCGGCGGCGACGGCGCTTTCCCCCAGCTTCCGCGCGGTATCGACGATCTCGGCGCCAGCGCCCGTCAGCGCACTCAAGGTTCTTGCCGCCCGTATCTGATTCGCCATACCGCCTCCCACATGCCGGCTCGTGCCGGTCTTGTACTATCGCTCAGATGCCTTGAAACATTCCTTATCTTTATACCGAAACAGACCTGCCGGGGAACGGGCGGCAAAACCGGACGTTGACCGCTGCGCAGACCGATCCCATGAAGGAGAGCCAGATGGATGGTTTCATGCGTCCCGTCCGCGCCGGCCTGACCTTGCTCGCTGCCGCGACGCTCGTCGCCTGCGCCAGCCGGTACGAGCCGCCGCCGCCGGCGCCGCCGCTCGCCGGCGCGCTGCCGCCTTCCGCCCCGACCAGCCCGCCCCTCTCGGCCGCCCAGGACCAGGCGTTGGTGTCGGGCAGCACCATTTCCGGCATCGGCGAAACCGGCGAACCTTATTTCGCCTTCTTCGATCCCTCGGGAACGGTGCATTTCCGCCAGGGCTCGTTCGAGGATAACGGCACCTGGCACGCCCGCGACGATGGCCGGCTGTGCACGCTGTACCGCAAGGTCGGCAACGGCGCCGAGCACTGCTACGCCTTTTATCAGATCGGCCCGCAGATCGTGTTCTACGAGCCGAACGGGCAGTCGAGCGGCGCCTTCACCATCCTGCATGGCAATCCGCAGGACCTGTGACGCGCACGACCGGAGGCACGTCATCAGAGCAAGGTCCGACCAGGTCGCATCGACCTGGTCGGCGAATCTTGCTCTAGTTCAAGATATGAGAGACCGATTCAGCGATCAGGCCGGATCGGCCTGATCGCATCGGACGACGGAGCGGCGAAAAAGCACCGTCAATTCCGAGCTTTGACTATAGTGTGCCGCGTTATGCGAAAGAGCCTCCGTCTTCCCCTTCTGCTGGCCGCGCTCGTCGCCGCCGCTCTCCTCGGCCGCTGGGTCATGACAAACCGGCCCGCTCCCACGCCGGTACCGGCGCCGGTGCAGGAAGTAGCACCAGCGCCGGCACCACCGCCCGATGCCCAGCCGCCGACCGGAGCAGCGCCCCCCGGCACTGAGGCGCCGCCAGCGCAGACGGCCGAAGCACCGCCTGCGGAGCCGCCGCTGCCACCCGTGCCGGAGGTCCCGATCGGCAACCATCCGATCCATGAGGTGCCGGTCGACCGTACGCCCGAGCCGCCGCCGGGCCGACCGCTCGATCTGAGCCATGGCGGCCGAACCGTCGGCCAATCGCCGGAAGTGGCGCTCGGCCCCTCCGCCGCGCCGCCGCCATCGGCACCCAGGCAATTTTCCGGCAAGGCCACGCCGACCGGCGGCGTCGCGATGCAGGTCGGCACGACCTCCGTGCAGCTTTTCGGCATCAAGTTGCCGGGGGCCGGAGACCATTGCGGCAATGGCGAGGACAGCAATTGCGGCGTGGCGGCACAGCATGCGCTGGCGAAGCAGCTGGGTGCTACCGGACAGGTCTCCTGCCATGTACCCAACGTCAAGCCGGGCATCGTCGTCGCCTACGCCATCTGTCTCGACGCCAACGGCGTCGATCTCGGCGGCTATCTCATCAGCACCGGCCTGGCCTTGGCCGATACCGGCCAGAGCTACGACTATGTCGGCGCCGAGAGCATCGCCAGAAACCTGAAGCAGGGTCTCTGGCACTCACGCTGATTAGAGCAAGATGATTTTAGGCCTGTTCGGCCTAAAATCTGAATCTTGCTCTATCTTATATGGCTAGAGCTGGTCCACATCCCGGACGGCGCCGCGCGAGGCGCTGGTCGTCAGCGCCGCATAGGCTCTGAGTGCCTGCGACACGGTGCGTTCGCGCTCCGGCTTCCAGGCAGCGGCGCCACGCGCCTCCATCTTCGCCCGGCGCGCCACCATCACCGCGTCGTCGGTATCAACGCGGATCGAGCGGGCAGGAATGTCGATGACGATCCGATCGCCTTCCTCGACCAGCCCGATGGCGCCGCCCTCGGCCGCCTCCGGCGAGATATGGCCGATCGACAGGCCCGAGCTGCCGCCGGAAAAGCGGCCGTCGGTGACGAGCGCGCACAGCTTGCCGAGGCCTTTCGATTTCAGATAGCTGGTCGGATAGAGCATCTCCTGCATGCCTGGGCCGCCCTTCGGCCCTTCGTAGCGGATCAGCACGACATCGCCCGGCTCGACCCGGTCGCCCAGGATCGCCTCGACCGCCGCGTCCTGGCTTTCGAAGATCCGCGCCGGGCCGGCGAAGGTGAGCAGGCTCGGATCGACGCCAGCCGTCTTCACGATCGAGCCGTCGAGCGCGATGTTGCCATGGAGCACGGCGAGGCCGCCATCCTGGCTGAAGGCATGCTCCACATCGCGGATGACACCGACCGTGCGGTCGAGATCGAGCGATTCATATCGCTTGTCCTGGCTGAACGCCTCGGTCGTGCGCACGCCGCCGGGTCCCGCCCGGAAGAAGGTCGCGACCGCGCCGTCATCACCAGCCTGCGCCACGTCCCAGCGTGCGAGCGCATCGCCGAGCGAAGGCGCATGCACCATCGGCACGTCGCGATGGATGAGGCCGGCGCGATCGAGCTCGCCCAGAATGCCCATGATGCCGCCGGCGCGATGAACGTCCTCGACATGCACATCGGCGACCGAGGGCGCCACTTTGCAGAGGTTGGGCACGCGGCGCGACAGCCGGTCGATATCGGCGAGGGTGAAGCCGACCTCGCCTTCCTCGGACGCGGCCAGCAGATGCAGCACGGTATTGGTCGAGCCGCCCATGGCGATATCAAGCGTCATGGCATTCTCGAAGGCCGCGAAGGTCGCGATGCCGCGCGGCAGCGCCGTCGGGTCGTCCTGCTCGTACCAGCGCCGGGCCAGATCGACGATGGCCCAGCCGGCCTCGACGAAGAGGCGCCGCCGATCGGCATGGGTCGCGACCACCGTGCCGTTGCCGGGCAACGCCAGCCCCAGCGCCTCGGTCAGGCAGTTCATCGAATTGGCGGTGAACATGCCCGAGCAGGAACCGCAGGTCGGGCAGGCCGAGCGCTCGACCGCGAGCGCTTCCTCGTCGCTCACGGTCGGGTCGGCCGCGGCGATCATCGCGGTGATGAGGTCGACCGCGCGCGTGCCGGTGCCGTGCTTGACCTTGCCGGCCTCCATCGGGCCGCCGGAGACGAAGATGGTCGGAATGTTGAGGCGCAGCGCCGCCATCAGCATGCCGGGGGTGATCTTGTCGCAATTGGAGATGCAGACGAGCGCGTCGGCGCAATGGCCGTTGACCATATATTCGACGGCATCGGCGATGAGCTCGCGCGAGGGCAGGCTGTAGAGCATGCCGTCATGCCCCATGGCGATGCCGTCATCGATGGCGATAGTATTGAATTCCTTGGCGACGCCGCCCGCCGCCTCGATCTCGCGCGCGACCAGCTGGCCCAGATCCTTGAGATGAACGTGGCCCGGCACGAACTGCGTGAAGGAATTGGCGACGGCGATGATCGGCTTGCCGAAATCATCGTCCGTCATGCCGGTGGCGCGCCAAAGGCCGCGAGCGCCGGCCATGTTGCGGCCGTGGGTGGTGGTGCGGGAACGATAAGGCGGCATGGCGGCTTCCACGGTCCGGGATCGGGAAGCGAATGATCCCCCAGCGCGCCGCTATTTGCCAGGGGAAGCGGGCATATATCCGCTATGCGGACGGCGCTGTCCGGGCGAGTGCTGCGCAGAGACGGGCCGAGAATGAGGCGGGACGCGCGGTTTGCTTATCTTCCGCCCAGCCATAGCTGGCTGCGGGCACCTTGTCGGCACGGGGACTCGGCCGCTCCTCGCCGGGGGTCAGATAGACGGCGATCGCGATCACGCTGGCCAGGAATACAACGCCGAACAAGATCATCTCACGCTCCTGAATTCACGTACCAAATGTGGGGGATGTCAACATTTGGGCAAAAAGAGAGACGAGCGATCAGCGCGCCGGGGTGAAGTAGAAGGTGGCGGCAATGGTCGCAACGAGGAACAGGACACCGAAAGCAGTCATTTGATCCTCCCTGGCGGTTCGGACCGGCAATCGGCCCTTCCATGTTGGCAGCATCAACATATGATGCTATGTAGGCGTTGTCAACATGCGGGCGAAACTTTTTTCGAGGTCTTTTGCCCGTGGCGGTCGTTGACAGAACGGCAGCAATCAGTGAAGTTGACAGTAACAACATAAGAAATGATGTAGGCGATGTCAACATTAGAAAATAAGAAGGCGGACGCTCCCTACCATCATGGCGACTTGCAACGCGCCCTCGTCGACGCAGCCGCTCAGCTCGTCGCCGATTGCGGTCCCGCGGCTGTCAGCCTGCGCGAGGTCGCCCGCATCGTCGGCGTTTCCCACAATGCGCCCTACCGGCATTTCCCCACACGCGAGGCCCTGCTGGCGGCCGTCGCCGCGCACGGCTTCGAGATGCTGTTCGAAGGCATGTCGAAGCTCACGAACGAGTCCGACCCGGCCAAGAGCCTGGCCGCATGCGGGCGCGGCTACATCGATTTCGCGCTCGAACATCGCGGCATCTATCAGCTGATGTTCAGCGACGAGATTCAGAAGGGCTCGCATCCGGCGCTTCACGCCGTTGCGGAGCGGGCTTTCGAATCCCTTGAGCGCAAGATCGCGGCCCTCAGCCCCCAGGTTCCGACGGTGCTGGCGACCTTGACGGTCTGGGCCCTAATGCACGGCATCGCCCATCTGATTCTCGACAATCAGCTGAAGCGTCACGTCGACGATCCGAGCTATCGGCGCCTGATCGATACCGCCAACCGCATTCTGGTCGCCGGACTGATAAACGCGTCGGCCGAACCGATCGATTCATCCGAGGTGATCTGCATCTGATCCGACCGCCGCCACTCGGGGGCCCGAGCGATGGAAAATCGTGCCTGAAGACACAACCGCCGAGCACATAAGCGGTGGAAGCAGAAACATAAAGGGGAAACGCCCGTGGTGCCGACCATCGTGCCGCTCTATGCGGCGCTTATCACCTTCATCCTGGTGATCCTGACTTTCCGCGTCATCCTGCTGCGCAACAGGCTCAAAGTCGGGGTCGGCAGCGGCGGGCATCCGTCGTTGGAGCGCGCCATGCGCGCCCACGGCAATTTTATCGAATATGTGCCGCTGGCGCTGATCCTGCTGCTGCTCTGCGAGCTTAACGGCGCCGCATCGACGACATTGCACGGGCTCGGCATCGCCCTCATTCTCGGCCGGCTTGCCCATGCCTGGGGCCTCAGCACTTCCGAGGGCACCAGCGCCGGCCGCGCCGCGGGCATCGTGCTAACGATGCTCGTCCTGATCGGCGCGGCCGCGCGCCTGCTATTGCACTATCTGTAGAAGATCAGGGCAGGCCCGGCAGAGGCAGGGAGTAGTTGATCAGGAGCTCTTCCTCGCCGGGATTGCGGCGCGTGAGACCGGCATTGGATATATGGTGGAAGCTCAAGCCGACCCGCGAATCGTCGTCGAGGCGATAGGCGAGCTCGGCGCCGCTGCGGAACTCGACCCAGGAACCCAGATTCTTCGAATCCTTGTCGCCGCGCGCCCAGAAGCCCACCGCTTCGTTCGGCGTCAATACCCAATGGTCGCCGATGAAGATGTCGAGGCCGAAGCCGCCATAGGTATAGCTGGCACCGTCGGTCGTGACTTCCTCGCCGAGCAGCGGCCGGAGGACCCAGAGCTTGCTGGCGAAGCGATATTCGCCACGGAACACGCCGGCGGTATTGTTATGGTCGATATCGTAGCCGCCGCCGCCCAGCTCGAGCTGCGCCGGCTCGTTGCTGCTCAGGCTGATGGTCTGTGCGCCCGCCGCCAAGGGGGCGGCGGAGACCGCGGCGGCAAACAAGCCCGCGATGATCCCGAATCTGGTCAAAAAACGTCTCCCTTCGCAAATTGTCGGCGCCACCTTAGAAGAGCCGGCCGCCCGCGCCTAGAACAAGATCGCCCCAGGTGTGGGGCAAAGACAGCGTGTTACCGTTGCACGAGATGCTTCATGCGGTCGACCGCGGCCAGAAGCTGAAGACGGATGCCGGGCTCCATCGCCGAATGGCCGGCATCGCGCACGACGGCGTATTCCGCCTCGGGCCAGGCGCGGACGAGCTCGTCCGCGGTGACGATCGGGCAGACCGTGTCGTAACGCCCTTGCACGATGATGGCCGGATGGCGCCGCAGCCGGCCGATATTGTTGAGCAGATCGGCCTCGGGCATGAAGCCGGCATGCTTCATGAAATGCGCCTCGATTCGCGCCAGGCTGAGCGCCATGCGGTCCTCGCCGAAGGCCGAGACGGTCTCGGGACTGGGCAGGAGCGTCGAACAGGCGCCTTCATAGACGCTCCAGGCGCGGGCAGCCGGCATATGGACGCGCGGATCCGGATCGGTCAGCCGCCGATAGTAATTGCCGAGCAGATCGCTGCGCTCGTTTGCCGGCAAATGTTCGGTAAAGGAACGCCATGCCTCCGGGAAATAGAAGCGCATGCCGTGGAGAAACCAATCCACCTCGCTCGCCCGGCACAGGAAGATGCCGCGCAGCACGAAGCCGAGGCAGCGCTCGGGATGCGCCTCGCCATAAGCGAGGGCAAGCGTCGAGCCCCAGGAGCCGCCGAAGACGAGCCAGCGTTCGATGCCGAGATGGCGGCGGAGACTCTCCAGATCCTCCACCAGATGGCCGGTCGTATTGTTCTGGATCGAGGCGAGCGGCGTCGACCGGCCAGCGCCGCGCTGATCGAAGACGACGATGCGATAGAAGGACGGATCGAAGAATCGGCGATGGGTCGGTGTCGCCCCCGAACCGGGGCCGCCATGCAGGAAGATTACCGGCACGCCCTGCGGATTACCGCTTTCCTCCCAATAGAGCGTATGGGTCGCATCGACGGGGAGCCGGCCAGACCTGAACGGCTCGATGGGGGGGAATAGATCGGCTGGGGGCATCGTCCGGCTTCGACTCGAAAGCGATAAGAGGCCGGTACTGTAAGCGGCTCGCGGTTGGAAACGCAAAGGCCCCGTCAGCTATATGCAACAGTCTTCGACTTTCAGCGCCGGCAGCTTGGGAAGCTGCGTTGCGAAACTGACACGGCTCCGCATCGGATCATCACTATTCATCACGCCACCCGTGCCTATATGTAGCCGTGAACCGGGCGTTAGATGCGCCCAACATCTTACCGCGTTCAAGCAATCGTAACTCTTTCGTCGGATGAACCGAACTTGTTCATCTTGCAGGTTACGTATTTAGGGGAGCCGTTGATGTCTGTTTGGCACAACAACGCCTGGCTGCGCCATGGCATAGCTGCCGCCGCGATCGCGGCGGCGCTGGTAAGCGGAACGCCGTCCCAGGCGGCCGAGATCGCGGCCGAGCCGGCCAATGTCATTTCCACCCTCGATCAGACGCTGCTCGATGTGATGCAGCATGCCCGTCAGCTCGGCTATAGCGGCCGCTATGCGCGCTTGGCCCCTGTCGTCGCCCAGACCTTCGACATCTCCTATATGACCCGGATCGCGGTCGGCACCGCCTGGCCCAGCCTGACCAAGGACCAGCAGGCCCGCCTCGTCGGCGCGTTCGGCGATTTCGTCACCGCGACCTACGCCCACCGCTTCGACGGTTATTCGGGCGAGAAGTTCGAGACGACCGGCACTCGGCCGCTCGGTTCCTCGACCTTGGTCGAGACGCGCCTGATCAAGTCGGACGGTGATCCGATCGCCCTCAACTATGTGACCCGGCAGAATAACGGCCAATGGCAGGTCGTGGACGTATTCCTGACCGGCACGATCAGCGAGCTGGCGACGCGCCGCTCGGAGTTCTCCGCCGTGTACCAGCATGACGGCTTCGACGGCCTGCTCGCAACGCTGCAGCAGCGGACCGAACAGATCGCCTCGGCTTCGCAGACCTCGTGATCGTCGAGTCGATCTGAACGTTGAAACCTCCTGTTACCTCGTCGCGCACCAAGGCGAATATTGCTGAAATAATCGGCGGTTAGGGTTTCGGCCTCAATCGCAAGGGATAGACCATGTTCGGCAAGAAAACGCTCACCGTCGCCTTCTGCGCAGCGCTCCTCTCGATGGCCGCCGCGGCTCAGGAGCAAGGCCCTGGCCCCGGCCCGGGTGGCTGGCATCATCATGGCGGCCCGCGGGGCGAGCTCGCCTTTCTGCACGGCATCACGCTGACCGATGCCCAGCAGACCCAGATTCACGAGATCGTCAAGGCCAGCCGGACCCAGATGAAGCCGACGGCTCAGCAGCTCCGCGCTCTGCACACGCAGATCCGGGAGCAGCTTGAAGGCACCGGCGCCATCAATTCCGGCCAGCTCACCACGCTGCAGCAGCAGGCCTCGGCGCTGCGCGACCAGATCGACGCGGCCCGCCTGAACACGGCGATCCAGATCCGCGCCGTCCTGACCCCGGCGCAGATCGCCCAGGCGGCACAGCTTCATCAGCAGCTCACCTCACTGCACGAGCAGGAGCGCACGCTGATGGAACAGGCCCATCCGCAGAGCGGCGCCACGGCGCAGTAATACGGCGACGGCCTGAAGATATTGCGGGGCCCGGCGCACGGCGTCGGGCCTCGTCTTTATGAGTCCGGCCAGCGCCGGTGCAGCCAGAACCATTGCTCCGGACGCGCGCGCACCCAGCTTTCCAGCAGCCGATTGACCTCGACCATGATGGTGTGCGTGTCGGCCCGCCGGTCGCCCGTCCTCCTCACCTCGACCGGCGGTTCGACCAGCACGCGGAAGCGGGCGCCGGCGACGCGTTCCACCAGAACCGGCAGCAGCGTGCAATCGTAGCGGAGCGCGAACTCGGCGATGGCCGGCGCGGTCATGGCATCTCGCCCGAAGAACGGCACCGGAATGCCGTCATTCATCTTCTGATCGACCAGCATGCCGACCGTCCGGCCGGCCCGGATGGCGGCGATGATCCGTCGGGCGCCGGAAGCGCCCTTCGACACCGGCTCGACCCCGAGCGAGCGGCGCAGGGCCAGCATGACCGCCTCGGTCGCCGGATTGTTGGCGGCCCGATAGACCTCGACCACGTCCAGCCCATACTGGACACCGGCGATCGCCGCCATCTCCCAATTGCCGAAATGGCCGGAGAAGAAAATGATCGGCTTGCCGCGCGCGACAGCACGATCGACATGGTCTGTGCCCACGACCTCAGCCCGCGCATCCGGCCCGAAGCAACTGATGCGGGCAAGATGGCCATATTCCGCCATCACCCGGCCGAGATTGTCCCACATGCCGCGGATGATGCGGGCGCGCTCGGCGGCGCTCAGCTCGGGCATGGCGCGCCGGATATTGCGGTCCGCTCGCCGGGTGATGCCGAGACGCGGCCCGATGGTGCGGGCGACGGCGCCGCCGATGCCGGAAGCGAGCCAAAGCGGCAGAGCGCCGGTCAGCGCATAGAACCCCCTGAGCAGCCGCGCCTGCAGCCGATCGCCCGCCGTTCCTTCCGCGCCCGACGGGGCCTCGGGAACGGTGCCGGCCTGAGTCAGAGCTGCCCCTTGGCGGTCACCGGCTTGCCCTTGCCGACATCCTTCGGCAGGGCCTTGGCGCGCGCCTTGTCCATCTCGACATTAATCTCGAGCACGGTCGTCTCGCCGGACTTCTGCAGATGAACCTTGATCATATCGTCGGCCACATCGAGATATTTCCCGACCACGGCCAGCACCTCCTTCTGGAGGAGCGGCAGGAATTCGGGCGCGTTGCGGCTTGCGCGCTCATGGGCAAGAACGATCTGCAGACGCTCCTTGGCAACCGAAGCGCTTTGCTGACGCTTGCCAAAGAGAAGGTTTAGCAGGCTCATCACGCTTTTCCGAACAGGCTGCGGAACAGGCTCTTCCGCTCGGTTTTGAGAAAGCGCATCTCGCGCTGCTCGCCCAGGAAACGTGCGACTGCATCCTCATAGGCACGGCCGGCACTGCTTTCGATGTCGAGGATGACCGGCGTGCCGGTATTCGACGCCTTCAGCACCGCCTCGGATTCCGGGATGACGCCGATCAGCGTCACCGACAGAATCTCTTGAACGTCGGAAATCGACAGCATCTCGCCCTTAGTCACGCGATCGGGCGAATAGCGCGTGAGCAGGAGATATTCCTCGACCGGCTTCTCGTTGCGCTCGGCCCGGCGCGATTTGGACGCCAGCATACCGAGGATACGGTCGCTGTCGCGCACCGACGAGACTTCGGGATTGGTCACGATCACCGCGGCATCGGCGTGATAGAGCGCCGTGAGCGCGCCATGCTCGATGCCGGCGGGGCTGTCGCAGATGACGTAGTCGAACTTGTCGCGCAGCTCCGCCATGACGCGGTCCACGCCCTCCTTGCGCAGCGCGTCCTTGTCGCGCGTCTGGGAGGTCGGGAAGATATAGAGGTTATCGACCCGCTTATCCTTGATGAGCGCCTGATTGAGGTTGGCGTCGCCATTGATGACGTTGATGAAGTCGAACACGACCCGCCGCTCGACGCCCATGATCAGATCGAGATTGCGCAGCCCCACATCGAAATCGATGACGACCGTCTTGTGCCCGCGCTGGGCAAGGCCGGTGGCGAACGCCGCCGATGTGGTGGTCTTGCCGACGCCGCCCTTGCCGGACGTAATGGTAATGACCTTGGCCAACAAGCCCTCCTCGAGAAAGCGGTCCCGCCTAATGGGTGGGATTACCCCGCCCCGCTATCCGGCGCAATTCTGCGCATCAGCCCTTGCCGAATCAAACTATAGCGGGGAAGGTGGTCGAGAGCCACAAATTGTGCGCACTTACGACCTGAATTTGACGAATTTAATACATTCGGGCAATGGCTGAATCGTCAGGTCGATGAGATCTCCAGCCGATCCTCAACCAGCGAGACCTGAACGGACTGCCCCCGAAACTCAGGCGCAATAGCCTCGCTCACCAGATAGTGCCCTGCCACGCAAAGCAGTTCCGCTTCGAGCCGGCCGGCGAAGATTCGCGCCTCGGTATCGCCGCTGGCGCCGGCGATGGCGCGGCCCCGCAACGGACCGTAGATATGGACATGGCCATCGGCGATGACCTCGGCACCGGCGCTTACCGCGTTGAGAACAATGAGATCGCTGCCCCGGGCGTAGATCTGCGTCCCGGATCGGACCGGCAAGGTTACGATCTTGGGCCGAGTCGCGGCGGCGATCACTTGCCCCGCGACTCGCGGCGGCGGCGGGGGTGGCGGCGCCGACTCGGCGGCGGCCGGCGCCTCAGGTCGGCGCCCCCCGGCGGCAGGAAAGGCCGCGAGGTCGGCATTCATCGCCGCGCGGATCTGCGTGGCGTTGGCGTTCTGCACGCCAACCGCGACCAGATGCTGGCGTTTGAACATTTGCCTGAGCTTGCTGAAGGCATCGACAGTGGCGAGGCCACTGCACTGCTTGATGTCGAGGACGACCGGCGCATTGGCGAAAAAGGCCGGGCTGCGCGCGACTTGCTCCGCCAGACGGCTTTCGAAATTGGGATCGTTCGGATCGTCGACACGGACGACCATCACGGTGAACATGCCGCCGTGAACCAGATCGCTCATGCCTCGACTCGCCTCGTCATGGCATCGGCTTACCGAAGTATCGCGCGCGAGGCAACCCCTCGGCCCGGTATCAGGCCGCCTTGGCGGCCTTCTTCGCGGCGGCGGCTTCGATCTGCTTCTTCAGCTTCTGCGCCTCGACCGGCAGCTTGGACATCGGCGTCGACATCAGGAAGGCATCGATGCCGCCATTATGCTCGACGGTCCGGATCGCCTTGGTGGAAAGGCGCATGCGGACGGCGAAGCCAAGCGTATCCGACAGCAGCGAGGTGAGCTGCAGGTTCGGCATGAAGCGGCGGCGCGTCTTGTTGTTGGCATGGCTGACATTGTTGCCAGTCTGCACGCCCTTGCCGGTAATCTCGCACTTTCTGGCCATGACGGTACTCGTTCGCAAAAATAGATCGTTGCCCGCGCACCGGACGGCCGCAGCAAGGTGCGGGGTTCTACGCGAGCCGGCGCCTTCCGTCAAGCGGATCGGCCGCCCTCACCCATGAACAAAGCGAGCAGCCGGCGTGCGCCGGCCATCGGCGTCATGGTGCCGGCGCGCACCGCCGCCTCGATGCCGGGAATGTCACGAGCGATATCGGGCCGGCGGCGCAGGCTGGCGATCAGCCCGCCGCCGAGATCGGCCCAGAGCGCCGCCTGGGCCTGGGCCGCGCGACGCGCCGCCTTCTCGCCCGACTCCGTCAAGGCCTGCTCATGGCGCCCGATCGCCGCCCAGACCTTGTCCAGCCCCTCGCCCGTGACCGACGAGACCGCCAGCACTTCAGGCTGCCACAGATGGGTCAGCGGCCGGAGCAGGCGGAGCGCCGAGCTGTAGTCGGCGACGGCCTGCAGCGCTCCCGGCCGGGTGGCGCCGTCGGCCTTGTTGACGACGAGCAACTCGGCCAGCTCGACGATGCCCTTCTTGATTCCCTGCAATTCGTCGCCGGCGGAAGGCAGCAGCATCAGGCAGAAGAGGTCGACCATGTCGGCGACCGCCGTTTCGGACTGCCCCACCCCGACCGTCTCGACGATGATCAGGTCGAAACCCGCCGCCTCGCACAGCAGGATCGCCTCGCGCGTGCGGCGCGCGACCCCGCCGAGGGTACCGCCGGTGGGTGACGGCCGGATGAACGCGGCCTCGGCGCGCGAGAGCTCGGTCATGCGCGTCTTGTCGCCCAGGATCGAGCCGCCGGTCCGCTTCGAGGACGGATCGACCGCGAGCACGGCGACGCGCCGGCCGGCCGCGATCAGATGCAGCCCGAACGCCTCGATGAAGGTCGATTTGCCGACACCCGGGACGCCCGATATGCCGATGCGGATCGACCGGCCCGTCGCCGGCAGCAGGCATTCGACCAGCGTCTCGGCGAGAAGGCGATGCTCCTCGCGCGTCGATTCGACCAGCGTGATGGCCCGCGCCAACGCGCGGCGATCGCCTGCCAGCAGTGCGGCGGCACGGGTTTCGAGCTCGTCGGGTATCGTGATCTCTGACCTGCCTCGGCATGTGTGTCAGATACCGGATACACAATTCCGCCCGGCTGAAACAGGCCCTGTGCGGATGTTGCGCCGGAAGATCCGCGGGATCCGGGGTTCGTCAGCTATAGATGCGCCGCATCCTGCCGGGAAAAGATCACGTCCTCGCGCTCCGTGATCGGCCCCTTGATCCGGATGGGCGGCATCGCGGCGGCATGGCCGAGATAGCGCTCGATCGAGAATTCATTGGTGAGACGGTAACAATTGAAACCGGCTGCCGCGAATTGCTGCAGAAGCTCCGCGGTTCGCGGCCCGTCCGGGGTCATCTCGGCGACGATCTCGACGTCTTGGCGAAAATCGGCGATGCGATCGAGGATGCGGGCCAAGACCGGTGGCTCGGCCCCTTCGATATCGATCTTGATGACCCGAGCGTCGGCGAGTTCCTGCGGCGAGAGCGCCTCGTCGAACGGAACCGCCGGAACGGTCGCTTCCTTCACGGCCGTCTCGGTCTTGGCCAGGCTCGTCGAGCCTTGGTTGCCGACCTCGCCCCGATAGAGATCGAGCGTGCCGTGCCGATCCGACGCAGCCACGTTCAGCGCCCGTATGTTGGCGGCGCCGTTGCGCTCGATGTTCGAGGTGAATTGTCGGAAGATGCTGGGCGACGCCTCGATGGAAACCACCCGCCCCCGATCCCCGACCAGGCGAGACCCGAGCAGCGAAAAATAGCCGATATTCGCGCCCACATCGATGAAGGTGTCGCCGGGCTCAAGCCGGCGCTGCATGAAGGCGGTGAGATTCGGCTCCCACCGTCCGAAATAATAGATATGGGCCTGAACCATGTCCGGAACGTCGCAGACGAACCTGCCGCCGAAGGCAGCCGGCTTCACCGCCCTGAACGGTCGCCAATTCAAGTACGGCCGGCAGACGGCACGCCAGAGCCATTCCCGGCCGAGGCCGAAGGGAGCATGGCGGATATAGCCGCGGCAAGTCTCGTGAGCGACGCGAAGCAACATGGAGGAACGCTACCTTAGCTACATGCCTCTTTCAATTCGATCCGGCGGCCTTCCCGGCCGCTCCCGCCTCAGCTCGTCTCGATCGTATGTTTGGCGAGATCGACCGTCACCGTGTCGAAGGGCGTCGGCTTGTCGTCGGTGCCGGTCGCAAGGAAATAATCGAAGCGCAGCGTGGCCGGGTCGGCCGTCACCTTGAGATAGCCATAGTCCCGATCCTGGAAATTGGCGATGACCAGACCCTTCGCCTCGACCGCCGGGCTCGGATCGAGATAGCCGACATCGGTTCCCAATTTCGGCTCCTGCGCCGGATGGCCCTTGCTGCTGCGGACCAGCGCGTTCACATGATGGCCGCTGGCGCCGCAGACGAAGAAGGGCACCTGATAGGTTCCGCCGCCGAAACTCACCGTCCGCGTATAGCGCTGGTAGTTATGGGCATGGCCGGACAGAAAGGCATGCGGATAGACCCCGGCGCTTTGGCAGATCTGGTCGATCTGGCGCTGCATTGCCGTGCTGGAATCGTGCGAGCCGCTGGCGCCCTTGCTCGGCGGCGGGGTGTAGCTGAAGGCCGGATGATGGGTCGCGAGCAGCAGCGCTCCCTTGTAGTTATCGGTCTTGACCCGCTTGAGCTGGGCCGCGAGGTAGTCGAGCTGGTAATCCGGCACGGCCGACCATTTCCCGCTCTCGCTGGAGATCACGCCCGGATCCTCGAGCGCGTTGCTGAACAGGCCGATGATGCGGACGAAGGGGGCGTCGAGGGTGAAGTAGACGCCCGGCTGCGTCATCGCCGTCCGGTGCAGCGACTTCGCCTCGGCGGTGACGGCCGGCTCGGCCGCGCAGAAATTCCGCGTGAAGATATCGAGCGGCGCCTGCCCGGTGGCCGTGCCGGGCACGACGAAGGAATCGTGATTGCCGGGGATCGCGAAGATCGGCGCCGCATAGTTGCGGAACGGGTCATAGAACTGGTCGTAGTAATATTGGGCCTCGCCGAAATCATAGACGACATCGCCGAGATGATAGAGGAAGGCGGCGCGATCGGTCGCGGCCGCCGCCCCCATATCCTCGGTGAGGCGGGCGGCGACGCTGATCTCGTCCTTGAAGTACATGGCGGCTGAGGCGCCGCTGTCGCCGATCACGTCGAAGACGATATGGCCGTTCTTGGCGATGGCGCCGGTGATGCTGGCACCGGCGTCGCCATAGGCCTCGGCCAGGCTGAACAGATCGTCCGGAGCGCCGCGCGACGGGGCGAATCCCACCACATCCTTGGTCAGGAGATCTTCGACCTGCTTGTAGATATCGTCGTCGCTCGGATGCGGCACGGTAAAGTAGGGTGGAACCGGCGTGTCCTGCGTTTCGTTGAAAACCGGCTCGTGAAATACCGGGCTATCCTGCCTCTCGCTCAACGCTCGCACCATGGCGGCCTCCTCTTATCCGAACCGATCCGCTATTGGGTCGAGCCGGCTCGCGCCTTCTCAGCCGCCCGACGCGGGGGACGAACCTTTCCGCTCATCACCCGTTTTCCGCGAGCAATATACTAGGAATCCATGACATTTCGGCTGTCGCCGGACGACGAATGCCTCATTGGGCGACCTCGGCCAGAGCGGCTTCGCGCTCGGCCGCGCGGCGCTGACGCTTCCAGAGCGCCGCATAAGCGCCGCCCAGGCGCAGCAGCGCCTCGTGCCGGCCGCGCTCGACGATCCGGCCCGCCGCCAGCACCAGGATCTCGTCGGCATCGATCACGGTCGACAGGCGATGGGCGATGACCAGCGTCGACCGCTCGGCCGAGACGGTGCGCAGGCTGGCCTGGATCTCCTGCTCGGTATGGCTGTCGAGCGCGCTCGTCGCCTCGTCGAAGACCAGGATGCGCGGGTGCTTCAGGATGACGCGCGCGATCGCGACGCGCTGCTTTTCCCCGCCCGAGAGCTTGAGGCCGCGCTCGCCCACGCGCGTGCGATAGCCGTCCGGCAGGCTCAGTACGAATTCATGGATCTGCGCCAGCCGGGCGGCCGCCTCGACCTCGTCAGGCCTCGCGTCGGGCCGGCCATAGGCGATGTTGTAGTAGATCGTGTCGTTGAACAGCACCGTGTCCTGCGGGACCATGCCGATGGCGCGGCGCAGGCTGTCCTGGGTCACCGCGCGCAGATCCTGGCCGTCGATCGTGACGGCACCGGCGCCGACATCATAGAAACGGAAGAGAAGCCGCGCGATCGTCGATTTCCCGCCGCCGCTCGGGCCCACGAGCGCCACCGTGTGTCCGGGCGCAACGTCGAACGAGATATCGTCGAGGATCGGCCGGCGCGGATCGTAGGCGAAGGAGACGCGGTCGAAACGAATATGGCCGCCCGCGACGGCGAGTGTCGCAGCTCCAGGCGCATCCTCGACCTCCGCCGGCTCGGCCAGCAGCCGGTACATCGCCTCGACATCGGTCAACGACTGTTTGACGTTGCGATAGACCATGCCGAGGATGTTGAGCGGCGCGTAGAGCTGCAGCAGGTAGGAATTCACCAACACGAAATCGCCGACCGTCATATTGCCCGCGGCGACGCCGGCGCCGGCCATGACCATGACCGCGACGAGGCCGGCGGCAATGATGAATCCCTGGCCGATATTGAGCAGCGACAGCGTCTTCTGGCTGCGCAGCGCCGCCTGCTCATAGGCCCGCTTGGCCGTATCGAATCGATGGGCCTCATAAGCCTCGTTGGCGAAATATTTGACCGTCTCGTAATTGAGCAGACTGTCGATCGCCTTGGTGTTGGCGTCGCTGTCGCGCTCGTTCATCTCGCGCCGGAAGCGCACGCGCCATTGGGTGACGCCGATGGTGAAGCCGATATAGCAAAGGATGGTCGCCAGCGTGACCGCGGCGAAGCTGATGCTGTAGAGCCGCCAGAGCACGGCCGAGACCAGCGCGATCTCGAACAGGGTCGGCAGGATGTTGAAGAGCGTGAAGCCCAGCAGATATTCGATGCCGGTCGTGCCGCGCTCGACCGCGCGGGACAGGCCGCCGGTCTGCCGCTCCAGATGGAAGCGCAGCGACAGCGCGTGGAGATGCCGGAACACATCGAGGGCGATCAGCCGGATCGCGCGCTGCGCCACCCGGGAAAAGACCAGCTCGCGCAGCTCGCCCGCCGTCTGCGCGCCAACCCGCGCCAGCCCATAGGCGACGATGAGGGCGACCGGCACGATCGTCACGGCGCCCGCATGCCCCGACAGAATGTCGACGGCCTGCTTGTACAGCATCGGCAGGGTGATATTGACGAGCTTGGCCGTGACGACGAGCGCGAGCGCGGCAGCGACGCGCAGCTTCAGCTTCGGCCGGCCGCGCGGCCAGAGCAGCGGCATGAGGCGGCGCAGCACGCGGAGCTGATCGTGCCAAGGAGCGGCCGGCGGCCGCGGGCCGTGAGGAGAGGGTCTTGCGCGCTCTGACCGGCTCACGCCTCGGCCCGCTGCGGGACGGGATGTGCTGGTTCCATCCGCCGGACCACGCGCCAGGCGAGGCCGGCCGAGATCACCATCAGCAGCGCGCCGGCGACATAGGGCGCGCTCGGGCCGAAATAAGTGAAGGTCGAGCCGGCGATCGCCGGCCCGGTGATGCGGGCGAAGCTGCCGACCGACTGATTGACGCCGAGGATGCCGCCCTGCTCGACGGCGCTCGCCTCGCGCGAGATCAGCGCCGAGGTCGAGGGTGAGGCCATGCCCATGCCGATCGCCAGCAGGCACGCGCCCGCGATGCCGAGCGGCGGCGTCATGGCGGCGGCCATGACCGCCAGCCCGATGCCGATGATCACCGTCCCGGCCAGCAGCGTGCGCGCCTCGCCGAAGCGCTTGATGATGCGCCCGATGAGGCCGCCCTGGATCAGGGCGAGCACGATGCCGATCATGCCGAAGACATATCCCACCTGCTCCGGCCCCCAGCCGAAGCGGATATAGGTCCAGAGGCCGAAGCTGCTCTCCATGCCGGCGAAGGCGACGCTCGTGGTGAAGAACAGCAGCATAACCTGGCGCAGGCGCGGCCGTGAGAAGGCGTCGCGGATCTGGGCGATCCGGCCCGGCTGGTTCCGGGCTGCCGCGCGCAGCTCGGGCGATAGCGATTCCTTGAGCACGCTCAAGCCGAGCAGCAGGGCCACGCCGGACATGCCGGCCGCGACATAGGCGGGCAGCGACAATTGCAGTCGATTGGGATCGCCGCCGGCCAGCAGGCCGCCGATCGCCGGACCGACGACGAAGCCGAGGCCGAGGGCCGCACCCAGCGCGCCCATCGCCTTGCCCCGCTTTTCGGGCGTCGAGATGTCGGCCATATAGGCCTGCGCCACCGAGATATTGCCGGCCGAGAGTCCCTGCAGGATCCGCGCGGCGAATAGCATCCAGAGCGCGTCCGAGGAGCCGAGCCAGACATAACCCAGGATCGAGGTCGTCATGCTGACCAACATCACCGGCCGCCGTCCGACGCGATCGCTGAGCCGCCCCCAGAGTGGTGCTGCGATGAGCTGGCAGCCCGAATAGGTCGACAACAGGGTGGTGATCACCCAGGGCGACGCATGGAATTGCTCGCCATAGAAGGGGAGCAGGGGAATGATGACGCCGAACCCGACCAGATCGACGAAGACGACCAGAAGCATTACCAGCATGATGGTCGTTAAATAGCGCCGATCGCGGGCGAGTGACAGCCCCCTATCGTCACGTCGCGCCGGCTGCCCGCAAGACTTGCTCGACCGTCTCGACCGGCACGCCGCGCTCGACCGCGCTCCGCCCGATCGCATCGAGCAGGATGAAGGTGAGCTTGCCGTCCGCGGCTTTCTTGTCGAGCGCCATGTGGTGGGTGAGCCGGCGCGCCTCGAACGGTGCTCCCGGAATCTGGGCCATGGCGGTCGGCAGCCCGGCCGCTTCGAGATGGCGGCAAATCCGCGCAGCCGAAGCGGGGGCGAGCCGCCCCAGCGCCACGGAAAGCTCGGCCGCGAGCACCATGCCGATCGACACGGCCTCGCCATGCAGCAGGGCATCGCCATAGCCGGTCTCGGCTTCGAGCGCGTGGCCGAAGGTGTGGCCGAGATTGAGCAGCGCGCGCCGCCCGGCCTCGCGCTCGTCTTCGGCGACGATCTCGGCCTTCATCCGGCAGCAGGCGAGCACGGCGGCGGCAAGCGGCGCCGGATCGAGCGCCAGGATGTGCCGAGCCGTCTCTTCCAGATGCGCGAAGAAGTCGGCGTCGCCGAGGAGCCCGTATTTCGCCAGCTCGCCATAGCCCGCCAGCAGGTCGCGGCGCGGCAAGGTCGCGAGCGTATCGAGATCGGCCAGCACCAGGCGCGGCTGGTGGAAGGCGCCGACCAGATTCTTGCCCTGCCTGGTATCGACGCCGGTCTTGCCGCCGACGGAGCTATCGATCTGGGCGAGCAGCGTGGTCGGGATCTGCACGAAATCGAGGCCGCGCAGCAGCGTGGCGGCGGCGAAGCCGGCGAGGTCGCCGACGACGCCCCCGCCGAACGCGACCAGCAGCGTGCCGCGATCGAGCCGCTCGTCGAGCAGCCTTTCGGCGAAATCGGGGAAGCGCCGGAGGTCCTTGGTCGCCTCGCCCGGCGGCACGATGATCGTGCTGTGACGAAAGGAAGCGGCGTCGAGCCCGGCCTGGAGTGTGGCCAGATGGTGGCGGGCGACATTCTCGTCGGTGACGATGACGAGCCGGCGCGTCCCGACCGCTTCGCGCAGCAGCGTGCCGGCACGCCCGAGCAGGCCGGAACCGATCAGGATGTCATAGCTGCGGCCGGCGAGCTCGACGGTCAGGCGTTCGGTCAATTCCCTAAGGCTCCCGCTATTTCACCCGGCTCCAGCCGGCCCTGGCCGGGCCGGTCGAGCACGCCGCCGGGCCCGGCCCAGCGCGCGAGCGCCGCCAGCACGTTGCGCAGCGTCACCTCGGCCGGTCCGTTGAGGCTGTCGACCGTCATATCGGCCTCGGCATAGACCGGATAGCGCAGCTCGATCAAGCGGGCGAGGGTTTCATGCGCGTCGCCCTGGTTGAGCAGCGGCCGATTCTGCCGTCGCGACGTGCGCTGGACCAGCGTCTCGAGATCGGCGCGCAACCAGATCGACAGGCCGCGGGCGCGGATGGCGGCGCGGGTCGCGGGATCCATGAAGGCGCCGCCGCCCGTCGCCAGGATCTGCGGCGGCCCGGCGAGCAGGCGCGCGATCACCCGCCGCTCGCCGATCCGAAACACGGCCTCGCCTTCGCGTTCGAAAATTTCCGGTATGGTCGCATTGGCGGCCTTTTCGATCTCCGCGTCGGAATCGACGAAGCTGGTCGACAAACGCTGCGCCAGCCGGCGGCCGATGCTGGTCTTGCCCGCCCCCATCAGCCCGACCAGCACGATCGATCGCTTGAGCTGCAACGGCATGTCGGTGTTCATGCCTGGAAAAGCGCGGCAGCGCTTCTTTCCGACCCGGCGCCCCTTTCCGACAACGCCGAGAAAATGCCATAAATGCGGTCCATGACGCAGAGTAGCATGGAATTTTCGACACGCTAGGTTTCGAGTGGGCATCGATGAGCTTGATGGGTAGAATTGTGTTGGCGCTTGTTCTCGTTCTGGTCGTGTGCCTGATCGGTGGCTTCGCGTTCCTGGCGTTCTGGGATGTTCCGGCGCCCGTCGAGAAGGTCGAAAAAGTTCTGCCCGATGCCCGTTTCCCGAAATAGCTTTCTCTCGCTCGGCGTCGCCCTCGTCCTGGCGCAAGCCGCCCTGACCAACGCCGCGACGGCGCAGGTGGGCCCCCCGGTCCGCCTGCTCCCACCGCCCTTGCCGACCACGCCCCTACCGCCCCCGATTGGACAGGCGCCGCCGGACCGCGGCGCCCTGCCCGCCGAGCCCCTGCGGGCGCCTCAGGGCTTCACGGTCGACCAGTTGGCCCCGCCCAATCCCGACGCCATCGGCACGCTCGGCACCGGCGCCCACGCTTTTCCGGAGACGCTGTGGCAGGGCAGCACGCGCATGGCGGTGCTGGCGCTCCTGCCCAAGATCGGCACCACCACCTCGCCGGCCTTGCAGGATCTGGCCTTCCGACTGCTCGCCAGCGGTGCCCAGCCGCCGGCCGGCAAGGGCGAGAGCGGGACGCTGCTGGCGTTGCGGGCGGAGCGGCTGACCAATGCGCTCGGCCGCCCCGATGTGGCACTCAACCTTCTGCAGAATTTGCCGCCGAACCAGCGCGGCGAGGATTTGGCCAAGGTCGCGGTCGATCTCGCTTTCCTGGCCGGCGACACGCCCAGCGCCTGCGCCCAGATCCGCGAGCGCGACCATGGCTGGCAGAGCAGCTATTGGGACCAGGGCACGGTCACCTGCCAGGCGCTCGACGGTCAGGCCCAGGAAGCCCGGCTCGGCCTCGACGTGCTGCGCGAAGGCAAGGTCAAGGACGACGGCTTCGCCGTGCTGGTCGAGAAGGTGCTGGGCACCGACGGCAAGCTGCCGGACGCGCTGCCCTCGCCGCAGCCCATGTCGCTGGCGCTGCTCGACAAGGCCGGCCAGGGCCTGTCCAAGAAAGCGCTCGATTCCTCCAAGCTTCCGGTCTTGAAGAAGGTCGCGGCCGGCGACGGCTTCCCGGCCGATCAGCGGCTCGCCGCGGCCGAGAAGGCGACCGCCTACGGCGCGTTCGATCCGGACCGCCTCGCCGAGGCCTATCTTGCCGTGCAGATCGACGATGCCGATCGCGACAGCCCGCTCAACCGGGCCGAGGCCGCCGGCGGCGCCAAGGGCAGGGCGATCCTGTTCCAGGCCGCGCGCGACGCCGCGACCCCCGACGCCAAGGCCAATTTCATCGCGACGCTCCTGGGCAAGGTCCAGCGGACCGAGCTTTACTTCGCCGTGGCGCGCGCTTCGGAACGGCTGATCCTGGAAGTGCCGGCCTCGCCCGATCTCAGGCCCGTGGCCGGCGATTTCGCCCGGGCGCTCTATGCGCTCGACCGTCCGAACGACGCCGCGCAATGGGTCGAGGTCGCCGGACCAGAGGTCGCGGCCAGTCTGCTGCCGCTCGCCCATATCGTCGGCGGTCCGGCCCTCCAGCCCTGGGGCGAGGATCCGCTGACCGACCTCACCCAATCCGGCAAGAAGGACGCGGCGCTGGCGCTCCGGCGCGCGGTGCTGGTGGCGCAGCTTCTGGCGGCCGAAGGCACGCCGCTGCCGGACCGCATGGTGCTGCCGCTGGTCGACGCCAAGATCGGCGTGCCGGCGAGCGCCGGCCCCGGCCTGCTCATCGACAGCGAAGCCTCCGGCAAGCATCTGGGCGGGACGGTGCTGGCCGTGCTGGCGGCCCTCGGCGACGACGGCGCCAACGCGCCGAGTAACGTCGTGGCCGAAGCGGTGGCGGGCTTGCGTGCCATCGGCCTCGGCGACGAGGCCCGGCATCTCGCCATCGACGCTGCGGTCGTGGCCGGGCTCTAATCATGGCCCGGCTCGGCCGCCCGAAGGCCCCCGCGCCGGATTTGCCCGCCATCGCCGAAGCGTTCCTGGAGATGCTGGCCGCCGAGCGCGGTGCCGCAGCGCTCACCATCGAGGCCTATGGTCGGGATCTGGCCGAATTCACTGCATTCCTGGCGCCGACGGCCTTGAAGGAGGCGAGCGAGGAGTCGCTGCGCCGCTATCTTTCCCGGCTCGAAACGCTCGGCATGTCGCCGCGCACCGCCGCGAGGCGGCTTTCGACGCTCCGGCAATTCCATAAATTCCTGTTGAGCGAGGGCATCCGCGCCGACGACCCGACCGCGATCCTCGACGCCCCGCGCCAGGGCCGCCGCCTGCCCAAGCTCGTCTCCGAGGCCGAAATCGAGGCGCTGATCCGGACCGCCGCCGAGGACGCGAGCCCGGAAGGGTTGCGCTTGAGCGCCATATTAGAGCTGTTCTATGCCTCCGGCCTGCGCGTGTCCGAGCTGGTGGCGCTGCCGCTCGGCACGGTCGCGCGCGGCGAGCGGACGATCACGGTGCGCGGCAAGGGCGGCAAGGAGCGGCTGGTGCCGCTCGGCCATGCCGCCCGCGCCGCCCTCGACGCCTATCTCGCCATCCGGCCGGCCTTCCTCGATCACGGCCAGCCTTCGCGCTGGCTGTTCCCGTCACGCAGCGGCGCCGGCCATCTCACCCGCAACCGCTGCGGTCAGCTCTTGAAGGCGCTGGCGGTCAAGGCCGGCGTCGATCCCGGCAAACTCTCGCCGCATGTGCTTCGCCACGCCTTCGCGACCCACCTGCTCGGCCACGGCGCCGATCTCAGGAGCGTGCAGCAGATGCTCGGCCATGCCGACATCGCCACGACCGAGATCTACACGCATCTCGATATCGACCGGCTGACCAAGCTGGTCGAGACGGCGCATCCGCTGGCGCGACGGGAGGAGTAGGGCGCCCGGAACCTTATGCTAATGACCGCCGCTCGATCTTTGGATGGGGATGGCATAGGGCCAGGGACTCGCCCAAGACCCGGTTATGGGCTGGCGCGTGTGCGGACCGCGGATGCTGGCTGCGAAGAATTTGAGAAAGCGGATGCTAGAGCGCTCGCCGACCACGGCGAGGACCGGCATAATTGGCGCGACGATCGGGGCGATGGTTCATCCCCACGCCCGATTGGCATCGAAATCTAGATTTGCTGCCTTGAGTTCCTTAACGAGCTTGATCTGCCAACCATCAGCAGCATCCATATCAGTGTAAATCACGCCATGAAGGTCGGAGGGTATCTCGACCGCGCCTTTGCGCATCAGGCACGCCCGACCTCGGCCAAGCTTGCCGGCGAAATATCCAAGCTCAAAGATCACATTTTGACGCGCCCGAGAACCTGTTACGGGGGCAGTGGCGACGCCGCCCAAATCATCTGGCGTGAGGAGCACAACCGCGAATCCCACATCGGCGACGCATTCCTCGAATTTCTCGATGATCGTTCGACCCTGGTCAGGTTGTTCGCTCAGAATGATTGCTTCCAAGCCGATCTTTTCGAGGAAGCGAGCAACGGACAAGCGTGCCGCCTCGTCGTGGCCGTGAACGACAAACACTTTCCGGCTATTAGCTACCGGTGCCAGCTCGGCCGTTGAGACCGGCACTTCATGGTGCTCCTGATCGGCAATCTCCTCTTCAAGGCCCCGAATCGCCTGTCGAAGCTTCTGTAGGGATGCTTCCTTGCCCTTCGCATAGCTCCCCTGAATATCCTGAATTCGTGGCTGTTTTCTAAGTGCAAAGGACATAGCGTTCGGGCACAAATTCTGCGCGTCCTTATACCGATTATACTCAACAGTCCCATGGCCGAAGACGCTCGAAAGGGTCTCCTCGATCGCTGTTCCCAGCGTATTAGCGGAGGGGAGCCAGAGTTCTTGAACAGTACTAGGATCGAGTGCCTCCAACTCAGAAATACGTTTCTGGATTCGATCAATCCCTCGTCGCATTTTATCTGTCGTTAGGTTGGCTGATTGTATGGCGCTAACAGGCACGGCCGGAGGGCGGGTCATGTAGGAGACTCCGAAGGATGTCTACACTTAATATATCCATACAACCGATAAAGGACATTATCAGGCGCGACCACACAACCGCGTTGTACCGCACCGCTAATCTAGGCGGGCGGGTCCGCTCACAGACGGAAGAGGAGCCTGCGGAAGCCAGTCTTCGACCCGAAGCCCGTCGACACGCGTAAACTCACCAAGATTGCCGGTAACGATGACAAGGCCCTGACTTCGGGCGTGTCCGGCAATGAGCAAATCGTACCCGCCGATCGGAAAGCCACGCCGTTCCAGAGTGGCGCGGATTTCGGCCGAATGCGTCGCCGCAGCGCCGTCGAAGGACAAGACCGCAAGACGTGCGGCGAAGCGGTCGACCTCCTTCCGATTCTCGGCCGGCCTCGCCGATTTCTCTGCACCATGCAGTAGTTCGGCAAGCGTGATGGTTGAGATACACAGCGCCTCGACTTCCTCGTTGAAGCGTTCTCTCAGCCCCTTCGGGCGATCGCGGAGAACGCGGATGCAGAGGTTGGTGTCGAGCATGTAGCGTAGCATCTCAGAAGGATTCACGCACCTGGGCGGCAGGCTGTGCGCGTTCGCCCAGATCGATACCGGGCGCGTCGAAAAAATCGTCCCATGACGCGTTGGCCGGAACGATGATGCGCCTAGCCCCGTCACGGAAGATGGTCACCTCGCGCACGCTCTCAGGAAACGCCACGTCCTTCGGCAAGCGCACGGCCTGGGATCGATTTGTTTGAAAAATTGTCGTCCGGGTCATAGAGGCCCTCCAACGGGATACCCTCAGGGCATATCAGGATATCCCAAACGTATATTCCGAGACGGGATATGTCAATGGGATATCCCTCGCATCCCAGACCCCCTTCACCGATCGAGCGTCCAGCCGAGCCCGTTCATGCATTTCTCGAAATCGCCGGCAGGCGCGGTGGGCGCACCCTGGCAACGCTGCGAATCGCGCTGGAAATCGCCGTTGCCGGCGCCCGGTTTCTGCCATTCATAGGTGCCGCAGCCGGAGGCCGCGAGGCTCAGGGCCAACAAGAGGAGCTTCGTCTTCACCGTCATGCCTGCCCTTCGCTCGTCTTGGGTCGATGGTCTGCGCAATGAAATACGATTATGGTGCGGATCGATAAAACTCAAGATCCGCGGGAGGGACATGGCATGAGCTTCACCCTGATCGAGCAGGCGACGCCCCGGCTCAATCGCAGCGAGCTGGCGGTGCCCGGCAGCCAGACCAAGCTGTTCGAGAAGGCGGCGAAGAGCGACGCCGATGTCGTCTTCCTCGATCTCGAGGACGCCGTCGCCCCCGACGATAAGCCGCAGGCGCGCAAGAACGTCGTGGCCGCCTTGAACGACATCGATTGGGGCAACAAGACAATGTCGGTCCGCATCAATGGGCTCGACACGCACTTCATGTATCGCGATGTCGTCGATGTCGTGGAGCAGGCCGGCCACAAGCTCGACCTCGTCATGGTGCCGAAGGTCGGCACCGCCGCCGACATCTACGCGGTCGACATGCTGCTGACCCAGATCGAGGCGGCCAAGGGCATCAAGAAGCGCATCGGCATCGAGATCATCATCGAGACCGCGCTCGGCATGCAGAACATCAACGCCATCGCCGGCGCCTCCAAGCGGATCGAATCGCTGCATTTCGGCGTCGCCGACTATTCCGCCTCGACGCGGGCGCGCACGACCAATATCGGCGGCGCCAATCCCGACTATGCCGTGCTGACCGACCCCGATGCGGCCGGCGCGCGCGCGAGCCATTGGGGCGATATGTGGCACTACGCCGTCGCCCGCATGGTCGTGGCCGCCCGCGCCAACGGGCTCAGGCCGGTCGACGGGCCGTTCGGCGATTTCTCCGACGCGGAAGGCTATCGCGCCGCCGCCCGCCGCTCGGCGGTGCTGGGCTGCGAAGGCAAATGGGCGATCCATCCCTCGCAGCTGGCGCTGGCCAACGAGGTCTTCACCCCGCCCGAGGCCGAGATCAAGAAGGCGCGCCGGATCATTCAGGCGATGGAAGAAGCGCAGCGCGAAGGCCGCGGCGCGGTCGCCCTCGACGGCAAGCTCATCGACTACGCCTCGATCCGCCAGGCCGAGGCGCTGGTCAAGACCGCCGAGCGCATCGCAGCGCGGTGACTCGACCTCACCCGCCCGGCTGCCGCACCAGCCGGGCGAATTCGTCGAGATCGGCGGGGGCCACGTCGGAGACGGCCCAGAAATTCATGCCAGCGCTGGTCCAATGGACCACATTGTAGCCTTGCTCCGCCGGCGCCGTACGCGGCCCGGCATCGGCGTCGCGCGTCGGCCAGACGAACAGATTGATGACATGCTGGTTGCGGCGATAGACCAGGGCCGCGACCGGCTGGCGGTCGAGATAGTCCATCCGGCCGCCGACCAGCGGATAGCCCGCCTTGGCCGGGTCGACCACGGGCGGCGAGAAATCGACCTTGCCGTCGAACCAGGGCTTCACCGTGTGCTGGTCGGTCGAGGCGACATCGAAGAGATGCTGGGCGGCGAGCGAACGGATATGGCTCGACACCACCTCGTCGCCGAGCGCGGTCACCTCCCCGGCCTGTCGGTCGAGAAGATGCGTGCCGCCGGCCGAGACCAGAGCCACGAGCGCGATCGAGGCGGCCATGGCGAGCCAGCGCGGCCGGGCCGGCATCGGCCGAGTGGGCGGCGGTGCCAACGGCACGATCTTCTCATCTTCCGCCTCGGCCCGCATCGGGATCTGCCGCAGCCGCTCCCTGAGATAGGCGGGGGCGGCATAGCGAGTCGCATGCTGGCGGATGGCGCCGCTCAGGCTGCGCAGCCGCGCCAGCTCCTGCCGGCAAGCCTCGCAGCTTTCGACATGCGCTGCGAGCCGGGCGAGATCCTCGGGCGAGCCCTCCTGGTCGAGAAGCGGCCCAAGATCGGTCGGATGCTCGTCATGCGCCATGGCGGGCTCCCCGGGCGGCTCTCTGCCAATCGGCCAGCAGGCGCTGACGGGCGCGGGCCAGGCGCGACATCACCGTGCCGATCGGAATGCCGATGATCTCGGCGATCTCCTTGTAGGACAATTCTTCCAGCTCGCGCAGCACCAGCACTTCGCGCGCCTCCGGCGGCAGGGCCTCGAGCAGCCGGTCGAGCAGCGCCCGATCGAGCCGCTTTTCGAGCATCAGATCCGGAAGCACCGTCTCGCTCGACCAGAGCGGCACCACGGAATCGCCCTCGTCGCCGAGCGTATCGTCGAACGGCACCATGTCGCGCGGCCGGTTCCGCTTCATCCAGGTGAAGCAGCTGTTGCGGACGATGCTGAGCAGCCAGGCACGCGGATTCTCGCCGTTGAAGCCGTCGAGGAAACGATAGGCGCGCAGCATGGCTTCCTGCATGACGTCGTCGGCATCGGCCTCGTTGCGCGTGAGCCAGCGGGCGAGGTTGAAGGCCTGGTCGGCATAGGCCAGCACCAGCGCTTCGAACCGCGCCGCGCGCGTCTTGTCGTCAGACACGGGCACTTCCTGAACAGCCGAGACGCCACGGGGGCACCGGCCGGCCGCGCGCGACGATGGCGCGACCCGTTGCCCCAGCCTCAACATAGGATGGAACGCCCCCGAAGCCCAAGGGAAAGCCGCGCGGCCTTGCATCGGAGGCGCCTGCGTCACCTCAGTCCGCCTTGACGATGACCGTGCCGGTCATGTGCGGGTGAAGGGCGCAGAAATATTTGTATTCGCCGGGCTCGGTGAAGGTGACCGAGCATGCCTCGCCGGTATCGAGCACGCCGCATTTGAACTTGCCGCCGGTCGCCTCGCGCACATTGTGCGGGATGTCGTCCCGGTTGACCCATTGGATCCTATCGCCCGGCTTGATCGTGATGACCGGGGGGTTGAAGGAGAAATTATCGATCGTGACCGGACCGGCCTCGGCGGCGAGCACAGGCGCCGCCGCCAGGAACGACAGGGCGGCGGCGGTGAGAAAGGGGAATCGGAGCATGTTGGTATCGTCTCCGACGCTCAGAGCGCGCTGATGGTGGTGTCGGTGAGCGCCAGCGTCTTGGTGCCGTGCTTGACCGTGACCGAGGTAATGCCGAGCACGCTCCTCAGCTGTTCGGCCGGCACCAGCTGCGGCCCGGGCGACGGTGCTGTCCCCGGCGCCGGCTGCGGAAAGGCGGTCGAGCGCGCGGTATGGAAGGTCACATGGCCTTCGATCTTCTGCTGAATCTGATGGATATGGCCGTTCAAGACGGTGACCGAGCCGAAGCGCCGGAGCGTCGTCAGCACGCGCGCGCCGTCATCCGTGCCCCAGCCCCAATCCTGATAGACGGTCCAGAGCGGGATATGGGCGAAGACGACGATCGGCGTCGAGCTCTTGCGGTGCTGCACGTCGCTCTCGAGCCAGGCGAGCTGTTCCTCGCCGAGCGTGCCGAGGCCGCCGGCCTTGAGGTTCATGACGTTGACCAGCCCGATGAAATGGACGCCGTCCATGTCGAAGCTGTACCAGCCGCCGCCGACCGCCCCGAGCTTCTTGCCGTAGCGCTCCATATAGGCCTTGCCGTTATCCTCATCGACGACATCGTGCTCGCCCGGCACGAAGAAGGTCGGCACGCCGACCATGCCGATGACCTGGTCGGCATCGTCGAACTGCTTGGGCTTCGACAAATGGGTGATGTCGCCGGTATGGATCATGAAATGCGGCTTCTTCGGCATCGCGTTGATGCCGGTCACCGTCTCGTTGAGGGTGCCGAGCGCGTCGGGATTGGCCGGCTTGTCGAAGCCGATATGGCTGTCGCTGAGCTGGATGAAGGTGGGGCCGGCCGCTTGGGCCGCGTTCGCCTCGGCCGAGCCGAGCAGGCCGGCCGTGCGCGGAATGCCGCCGCTTACGGTCCAAACCACGCCGGCGCCGATCCAGGCCGCGCATTTCAACAGGCCGCGCCGGTCCATGACGCTGTCGTTCTGATCTTCGGGCACGCTAATCTCCGTCCGCGAGGGGTGAGCCGATACCCCCTCGACCGGCCATGCCGCCCGGTTATTCCAAGAATTTCGATCGCCCCCAAAGCTGGCGCGGCGCAACGGAGCGTGCTAGCAACTCGCCCCATGCAAAATTTCCTCGAATTCGAGCGCCCGATCGCGGAGCTCGAGATCAAGATCGAAGAGTTGCGTCAGCTGCCGGCCGGCGGCGATGTCAACATCACCGAAGAGATCGTCGTCCTCGAAGGCAAGGCGTCGAAGCTCCTGAAACAGGTCTATGCCAAGCTGACACCTTGGCAGAAGGTTCAGGTCGCCCGTCATGCCGATCGGCCGCATTTCCTCGATTTCGCCAACGGCCTCTTCACCGAGCTGACGCCGCTCGCGGGCGACCGGCTCTATGGCGAGGACCGGGCGCTGATCGGCGGCCTCGCCCGCTTCCGCGGCCGGGCCGTGATGGTCATCGGCACCGAGAAGGGCCACGAGGTCGAGACGCGCGTCCGGCACAATTTCGGCATGGCCAAGCCCGAGGGCTATCGCAAGGCACGACGCCTGCTCGATCTCGCCGAGAAGTTCCGGTTGCCGGTGCTAACCCTCATCGACACCTCCGGCGCCTTCCCCGGCGCCGACGGCGAGTCGCGCGGCCAGGCCGAGGCGCTGGCGCGCTCGATCGAGGCTTCGCTCAAGCTGACCGTGCCGATGGTGGCGACCATCATCGGCGAAGGCGGCTCGGGCGGCGCCGTGGCGCTCGCCACCGGCAACGCCGTGCTGATGCTGGAGCATGCCATCTATTCGGTGATCGCCCCGGAAGGCTGCGCCTCGATCCTGTGGCGCTCGGCCGACCAGGCGGCCACGGCAGCCGAGGCGCTGAAGCTGACCGCGCAGGATCTGCACAAGCTCGGTCTCATCGATCACATCGTCGGCGAGCCGCTGGGCGGCGCCCATCGCGACAAGAACGCCACCATCGCAGCACTCGGCGATGCGATCGACGAGGCGCTGCGCCCCTTGCTGACACTCGGCCCCGACGAGCTGCGCCGCCAGCGCCGGGAAAAATTCCTGGCCATGGGCAGCCACGGGCTCTGAAGGGCGCCGTCGCCGGCGACAGCGAACGGCCGCCGTCGGAGAGATGCAACAGAAGACGGACAATATGGCCGCGTCATCCGCGCGGCCTATATGAAGGCCGCTCCTTGCCACCGATCTCGCAATCTTTCGAAGAGGCACAAAATCATGAGCGATCTCGTTTTCATCGCATTTCCCAGCGAGCAGAAGGCTGAGGAAGTCCGCGACAAGCTGCTGGCCCTGCAGCAGGAATATCTGATCGAGCTCGGCGACGCCGTGATCGCGGTCAAGGACGACAAAGGCCGGGTGAAGCTGAACCAAATGGTGAATCTGACGGCCGCGGGCGCGCTGTCGGGTGCGTTCTGGGGCACGCTGGTCGGCCTCATCTTCATGGTCCCGCTCTTTGGCACCGCCCTCGGCGCCGCATCGGGCGCACTCGGCGGCGCGCTCAGCGATGCCGGCATCAACGACGATTTCATGAAGGATGCGGCGCAGGCGCTGACACCGGGCAGCGCCGGGCTGTTCCTGCTGATCCGCAAGATGACCACCGACAAGGTGCTGGCCGATCTGGAAGGCGTGGGCGGCACGGTGATCCGCACCTCGTTCGACCACACGAGCGAGCAGGCGCTGCGCGACGCCCTCGCCGGCCATGTCGCGGCGGAGAAGGCCGCCCAACCGGCCCCCTGACTCCCGGGTCTTCAGCAAGAGGGTACGGGCCTCCGGCTCGTACCCTTCTGGCAAGAATAAATACATCTGCCTGAAAAGGCGAGAAGAACGCTTTCACCAAACCATGAAGAGAGATTCTCGACCATAACGGGCATTATTTCCTTTGCTCTTGATTTTGGTCATTCCAAAATTGACACTGCGGGCTCGCCGGCCAATACTTACAAATGGGGTCCGACTTCGGAACAGGCGCACAGTTCGCCACGGAGGGGACGATGATAGACGAGACCAAGCTCAATCAATTCATGGGTCAGATGCTCGGCGACCTCGGCGGTGCGCTGAGCGTTTCGCTGGTGCGCATCGGCGACCGGCTGGGACTTTACAAGGCGCTGCACCGCGGCGGCCCCATGAGCCCGGCCGAACTGGCAAAGGCGGCGGGCATCGCCGAGCGTTATGCCCGGGAATGGCTGTCGCATCAGGCGGCCTCCGGCTATCTCTCCTACGACCCTGCCTCCGGCAAGTTCACGCTCCCGCCCGAGCAGGCGATGGTCTTCGCCGATCCCGACAGCCCGGTCTATATGCAGGGCGGATTCGAGGTGGCCGTGGCGATGATGGAGAATCAGGCCTCGGTCGAGGCGGCGTTCCGCACCGGCAAGGGTGTCGGCTGGGGCGATCAGTCCCAATGCCTATTCTGCGCCACGGGCCGTTTCTTCAGGCCCGGCTACCATAACAATCTGGTGTCTTCCTGGCTGCCGGCGCTGGAGGGTGTGGCGACCAAGCTCGAACGCGGCGCCATGGTCGCGGATGTCGGCTGCGGCTATGGCTTCTCGACCATCATGATGGCGAGCGCCTTCCCCAGATCGACCTTCGTCGGCTACGATTTTCACCCCGGATCGGTCGCGCAGGCGCGGATCCACGCGGAAGAGCACGGCGTGGCGGCAAATACTCGCTTCGAGGTGGCGATGGCCGGCGATTACCCCGGCAAGGACCTCGACCTCGTCACCTTCTTCGATTGCCTGCACGATATGGGCGACCCGGTCGGCGCCGCCCGGCATGTGCGGCAGACTCTAAAGCCCGACGGTACTTGGATGGTCGTCGAGCCGGCAGCCGGCGATCGTCTGGAAGATAATCTCAACCCGATCGGCCGGCTGTTCTATGCGGGCTCGACCATGATCTGCATACCGACCTCGCTCGATCAGCCCGTGGGCGCGGCCCTGGGCGCACAGGCGGGTTACGGCAAGCTGTCGGCGGCGATCCGGGAGGGCGGCTTCGGTCGGGTGCGCAAAGCAACCGAGACACCGTTCAACATGATCCTGGAAGCGAGGCCCTAACAGGCAACTGGTCCGCCGGGCGGTTGCCACGGCGGACCAGTTGAAGGCCTGTGAAGGCTTGTGTTCGTGCCGGCGCTATTGGCCGGCCGGCGGGATCAGTTGCCGGCGGAATAGGCGGGCTCGGCGGCGATCTCGGCAGCGATCTGCTGGTTCGCGGGAACGTAGGTCGAGCAGGCGACGGTGGTGCCCAGCACGGTGGCCAGGACGAAGAAGACGCGGGCG
>DATLIZ010000032.1:0-8765 GCA_035539155.1 Aliidongia sp.
CGCGTGAGCGACCGCGACACCGGCAAGGCTCCAGATGGCCACGGTCGAAAGACCAACCCACTCAACGAGCCCTCGCCGGTGTCCACCCTCTCCCAGAGGGCCGTTCAAGACAAGCAACCCATTCCAGGATACTTGCGTGGGAGGCCGGGCGGGGGCGAGGGCCGGCGCGGAACCCGAAAATGTGCGAAGGCGCATTTTCAAAAGGACTTCCAAAATGATCGGGCCGGAGGAGCTCGTCTGGAACGGCGAGACCCAGCCCACGCTCGCCGGCATCCGCGAGCTGCGTCGGTCGCTCGCCGACCGGCTGGCCAAGCTGCCGCTCGGCCGCGAGGTCGGCGAGGATCTGAGCGTGGCGCTGGTCGAGATCGGCGTCAATGTCGTCGAGCACGCCTCGGGCGCCTCAAGGCTCTTGAGCGAGCTCAAGCACCGCGACCATGAATGGACGCTGACCGTCGCCGACAATGGCAAGCCGCTGCTGCGCGACGCCGCCGCCTTCAACGAGCACGCCACGCGCCGGCCCGATCCGCTCCAGGAATCCGGGCGCGGCCTCTATATCGTCGCCGCCCGCTTTCCGCAGCATCTCTACGTGCCGGCGACCTGGCACGCGCGCGGTCACCGCGACCTCAACCGCTTCATCATCCGCGCCTTCGAGGCGGACGCGCCCACGGTACCGCGCATCCTGGTCGTCGACGACGATCCGGTGCAGCGCATGGCGATCGAGCTCTATCTGCGCGGGCCGTACCGGGTCATCGCCTGCGCCAGCGCCGCCGAGGCCGAGCTCGAGGCGAAGCTGCAGACGCCCGATCTCATTATCTCCGACATCCATATGCCCGACGATGACGGGCTCGCCTTCCGTGACCGGCTGTCGAAGGCGCCCGAGCTCGGGCTTGTGCCGTTCCTGTTCCTGACCAGCGACCGCAGCCCCGGCGCGTCCGCCGCGGCCAACGAGGCCGGCATCGACGACATGCTCTACAAGCCGCTCGACAAGACGCGGCTGCTGAGCGTGCTCGCCCGCATCCTGAAGCGGCAGGAGCAGACCAAGGCGCTGCGCCGGCACGAGGCGGTCCATACCAACCCGACCAACCGCTTCGCCGGCCCGGCGCTGCCGGCCCAGATCGGCCCCTTCACCATGGCGGCGCGGCGCGTCTCGGCCGGCCAGACCATTGATGTCAACGTCGCCGGCGGCGACAATATCTGGCACCGGCACACGCCCGACGGCTTTCAGCTGATGCTGTGCGACGCCATGGGCCACGGCGCCGACGCCTGGCCGCTCGCCATGGCCAATCTGGGCTTCGTCAAGGGCGCCGCGATGGGCATGGGGCCGGGCATCGGCCCCGGCACCTTCATCGCCACCCTCTCCGACCTGCTTTCCGACGAAGGGCTGCTGCAGGGCGCCACGCTGACCGCGCTCGGCTGCTGGCTGCGCGACGACGGCACCCTGTCGCTCGCCAATGCCGGCCAGCCCCACCCGCTGCTGGCGAAAGGCGGCACGGTCGAGGAGATCATGCTCGAAGGCGGCCTGCTCGGCCTGCTGCCGGACCAGCAATATGACGAGAAGAGCCTGGCGCTGGCGCCGGGCGACCGGCTCGTGCTCTTCACCGACGGCTTCGTCGAGGCCGCCGACCCGGCCGTGGCCAAGCTCGCGGTCGAGGCGCTCAAGGCCGACCTCGCCTCGCTCGCCGACCGGCCGGTACCGGTGATCGCCGACGGGCTGCTGCGCGCGCACCTCCTGCGCAGCGGCGGCCGCACCGAGGATGACAGCATGGTGTGCGTGCTCGGCATCGGCTGAATTAGCCGGGTGGTCGGCGATCAGGACGCATCGTCCCGATCGCCGAGCCCTGTCAGGAAACGAGTGCCGGGTCGAGCGCCTCGTAATCGACATAGCCTTCGGGGCCGCTGGAATAGAAGGTGGCCGGGTTCCATTCCGTGAGTTTCTGGCCGGCCTTGAGCCGTTGGGGCAGATCCGGGTTCGAGATGAAATCCTTGCCGAAGGCGACCGCGTCGGCGGTGCCGTCCGCGAGCGCCTTGGCAGCGGTCTCGCCGGTGAATTTCTCGTTGACGACATAGGCGCCGCCGAACGCCGTTTTCAGCGACGGTCCAAGCGAGTCCGCCGCCGCATATTCGCGGGCGCAGATGAAACCGAGCTTGCGCCGGCCGAGCTCCTTGGCGACATGCAGGAACAGCGCCTCGTTCTGGCTGTCGGTCACGTCGTGGAAATCGCTGCGCGGTGAGAGATGCATGCCGACGCGGCCGGCGCCCCAGACCGAGACCACGGCGTCGGTGATCTCGAGCATGAAGCGGGCGCGGTTCTCGATCGAGCCGCCATACTGGTCGGTCCGATGGTTGGCGCCGTCATGCAGGAACTGGTCGAGCAGATAGCCATTGGCGCCATGAATCTCGACGCCGTCGAAGCCCGCGGACTCGGCATTCTGCGCCCCGCGACGGAACTCCTCGACGATGCCGGGGATCTCGGTGGTCTCAAGCGCGCGCGGCAGCGGGAAGGGGCGTTCCGGCCGGAGCAGGCTGACATGGCCCTTGGCGGCGATGGCGCTGGGCGCGACCGGCGGCTGGTTGCCGAGGAAGCTCGGATCGGAAATGCGGCCGACATGCCAGAGCTGCAGGAAGATCCGGCCGCCGGCCTCGTGCACGCCACGCGTGACCTCTCTCCAGGCCGCGGTCTGCGCGGGCGACCAGATGCCGGGCGTGCCGGCATAACCGACACCCATCGCCGAAACCGAGGTCGCCTCGCTGATGATGAGCCCGGCCGAAGCCCTTTGGACATAGTAATCGCGCATAAGATCGTTGGGCACACGGCTGTCGCCGGCCCGGCTGCGTGTCAGCGGCGCCATGAACACGCGGTTGGGAAGCTTCAGCTCACCGATCGTAATCGGGTCGAACAAACCAGCCATCGAATTCTCCAAATTTGCCTATCCGGCTTTCGCCGCGGACGACCGTCCCGGTGCGCTTCTCGATACGATTCAAGAGGCGCCTAGTGGATGTTCATTATTTTACATTTTTTTCAAGTAGTTTTTGCGTGAGGCATTGCTGCACCGCAGTTCATGCACGGCTGGTCGGCTCGCGCCTGCAGCATGAGCGTGCAGAAAAATTGAAATCGCAGGATATCATGTTACCCTTCGCGCCATGTCCTCGATGCTCTCGATCGCCCTTCGAATTACCGACCCGGCCTGACACCGGCCGGGACTGCTGGCGATTCATGTTCATCGGGCACGGCCACGGGCCGTGCCGCACGAGGGCTCACCCATGGTTCATTCTTCCGCAACGCTGCACCTGCTGTGCGGCAAGATCGCGGCCGGCAAGTCGACCCTTGCCGCCGAGCTGGCAGCCGCCGAGAACACGATCCTCATCAGCGAGGATCATTGGCTCGGCCGGCTGTTCCCGGCCGAGATCAACACCGTCCCCGACTATATCCGCTGCTCGGCCCGGCTGCGGGCGGCGATGGAGCCGCATATCGTCGGCCTGCTGCGCCTCGGCACCTCGATCGTGCTCGACTTCCCGGCCAATACGATCGCGACCCGCAACTGGATGCGCACGCTGTTCGAGCAAGCGCCGGCGGCGCATCAGCTCCATTTTCTCGACCTTCCCGACGAGGTCTGCAAGGCGCGCCTGCACGATCGAAACCAAGCGGGCACGCATGATTTCGCCGCGAGCGACACCGATTTCGAGCTGATCACCAGCCATTTCGTTCCGCCCCAGGCGAACGAGGGTTTCAACATCGTCCGGCACCCCGCCGCGTCGACGGATGCCGAGCCCGAGTTTCCCTGACGGTCGAAAGCGGCCTATGATCCGCCCGGAGACCGCGCGAAGGAAATCGCCAAATGACCGATCGGTTTGAGATATTCGCCCGGGACCTGGTGGCAGCGCATCGCGAGCGGGCGCGCTTTCGCTCCTTTTCGGCCGAGTACGGCATCCGCAACCTCGACGACGCCTACGACGCCCAGGAGGCGCTGACGGCTTTGCGCATGGGCACCGCCGGCGACCGCAGTGTCGGCTACAAGATCGGCCTTACCTCGCTGCGGATGCAGGAGATGTGCGGCATTCCTCATCCGATCGCCGGGACCGTGCTGGCGGGCGGGGTGCGGGAGAGCGGTGCCCGGCTCGACCCGGCACAGTATGGGCGGCTCGGCATCGAGTTCGAGATCGCGGTCAGGCTCGGCCACGACCTGCCGCTGCAGGCCCGGCCCTATGAGATGGCGGAGATCTCGGCTGCGGTCGATGCGGTGGCGCCGGCGATAGAGATCATCGACGACCGCAATGCCGACTATGCCTCGCTCGACCCGCTGTCGCTGGTCGCGGACAATTCCTGGAATGCCGGAATCGTGCTCGGCCCGTTCAGCCGGAACTGGCCCGACCTGCCAAGCCTCGCCGGCACGGTGCTGGGCGACGGTAAGGCGTTCGACCAGGGCACCGGCGCCGACGTGCTGGGCCATCCGTTCGCACCACTGGCCTGGCTCGCCAATCATCTGGCCACGCGCGGCGCCGGGCTGACGGCGGGCGACATCGTCATGACCGGCAGCATCGTCACCACCAAGTTTCCCGCCGCTGGCGAAACCTACCGGTTCGAGCTTGCGGGCCTGGGCGCGGTCGAGGCCGCCATCGGCTGAGGGATTTGTTTATAAGTTGTGCGGCATCACCGGCCCGGAGACCGCCCGAACAGGAGCATGAGAGCATGACTAAATTCTATCAGCCGCCGCTCGATGACGGCGACGACAGCCCGTTCATGCGGGACGGCGAGAACCGGCTGATCCGCCGGGCCTATTGGCTCGATCTGAGCGACCGCTCGATCATGCTGATCATGACTCAGGGCATCGGCACGCGCCTCACCGCCGACGAGAAGCGCGCCCATCTCGAAGATATCAGGCGGCCGCATCTGATCGACGACCTATTGGCGCCGGAGATCCTGCCGCCCGAGCGGGAGTGAGCGAGGCTACGCCGGCGGCAGGTAATTGTGCCGGACATAGGCGAGCTCGAAGCCGGCGCGCCGCAGGTTGCGGTGGGAGATGTGAGCGGCCTCCTCGCCCGGCGGCGGATGGGTCGTCTCCGCCGTCACGCTGGTGACGCCCGCCGCCTTGCAATCGGCCAGGCGGCGCGCCAGCAGCGACGATTGCGCGCCGCGCCCGCGATGGGTCGCCAGCGTCGCGCCATAGCCGAGCCAAGCCTGATCGCCCCGGATATAGACCACGCCGGACGCCACGGGCGCTTCGCCGTCATAGGCGAGATAGACGCGCCAACCGGGGCTCCCGACGCGGGATACGACCCAAGGTGCGATCGATGGCGGCATGCCGAACCCTTGGTGGACGACGGTGCCGAAATCGGCGCGCCGGGCCGGCTCGACCTCCCGCACCTCGAGCGTGGTCGATAGCGGATGCGGCTCAATGCGCTCGAGCCGATGCCGGAACCGGGAATAGCCCGCCCCCCGCGTGAAGCCCCTGGCCGCGAGCCAGCCCTGAAATTCCTCGTGGAGGGCCGCCGGCGCGATCGGCAACGCCCAGGGCTTGCCGCAATGCCGGTTCATCCAGGCGATGACGGTATCGAGCTCGACCTCGGTCACCGGTGTCTCGATGCCCAGCCCCAGCGCCCGATTGAAGATGCCGATCGGCAACTGCATGCCAAGCGCTGCTACCTGGCCGATCCGCTCGCCCTTGACCTTCAGCTCGGCAATGTCGTGGTTCGGACCGACCTGATAGGAATCGAGCCAGGCTTCGCGCTCCATGAACTCGAGCGGCTCGATCGCCGCGTGGAAATTTGCCGTCGCCGGATCCGAATTCATCGCTCATCCCGATAGGGGCGGCGGGCCGAATGGCCCCGCTCCGCGTCAGGTTGAGCGATCCGTGCTACGGCTCGATTTCACCCGCGGGAGAGTTTGTTACCATTGTCACGGCGAGGGATCTTGTCGATCAGATGCAGGCCTTCCGGCAGCCTCGCCGGCAGCTCGCCCGTCTGGATCATCCGCTCGACCGCCCTGAGCGCCTCGACCACGTCGGCCGGCCGGTAGGGCTTTTGCAGGCAGATATCGCCGGGACCGCCGGCCAGCTGATCGAGATCGAGATTGCCGGTGGCGAAGACGATGCCGACACGGCGCGACCGGTTAAGCGCCACCGCCAACTCCCGCCCGTCATCGTGGTTGGCGAGGCGCAGATCGATCACGGCGAGATCCGGCTGATGCCGCTCTGCCAGCTCGATACCCTTGGCGACCGTCGGCACGACCCCGCAGATCTCGTAGCCACCCATCGACAGGCCCATTTCAAGCGTAATGGCGATCAGCGCGTCGTCTTCCGCGATCAATACCTTTGCCATGGATCAGTTGGCCCCAGTCGCAAGTAGTCGGCTATCCCCCGAACTCAGCGTTGAGGATAAACCTCTATAAAAATTTAACTCCCCTGCCCAGGCCGTTAATTGCCGCGCGGGACGCGCTCGACGGGCATGGAACAAATCGCTTAGGCTTACCAAACCAACGGCCGCCGACAAGAGCGGACGATCTATGGGGAGAAAAGGCGATGCGTTTCACCTGGTTCAATCTGATGCCCTGGCCCTATCTGCCGGAGGATTTCCGCCAGAAGCACCGTTCGGTCTGGGTCGATATCGATTCCCGCGTGTTCGATCCGGCCAGGAGCCACGAGGTCTACAACTCCTATATGGATCTGCTGGAATATGCCGGCACGCTGGGCTTCGACGGCATCGGCGTCAATGAGCATCACCAGAACGGTTACGGCATCATGCCGTCGCCCAACATCATCGCCGCCGGCCTGGCGCGCCGGAGTTCCGACGCGGCACTGGTCGTGCTCGGCAACTCGATCGCGCTCTACAACCCGCCGGTCCGCGTCGCCGAGGAATTCGCGATGCTCGACTGCATCTCGGGCGGCCGACTGGTCGCGGGCTTCCCGGTCGGCACCTCGATGGACACGAACTATTGCTACGGCCAGATCCCGTCGCTGACCCGCGAGAAATATCTGGAAGCGCACGATCTGATCATGCGCGCCTGGCACGAGCCCGATCCGTTCGCCTTCAACGGCCGCTACAACAAGCTGCGCCACGTCAATATCTGGCCGCGGCCGATCCAGCAGCCGAATCCGCCGATCCACATCCCCGGCGGCGGCTCGGTCGAGACCTATGATTTCTGCATCGACCACACCTATTCCTACTCGTATCTGAGCTTCACCGGCTATATCCGGGCCAAGGCGCTGCTGCAGGGCTATTGGGACCGTGTCGCCCAGCGCAACGCGCCCGACACATCTCCCTATCGCGCCGGCTTCGCCCAGACCATCTGCGTGGCCGAGACGGACGAGGAGGCCGAGCGGCTCTACGCGCCGCACGTCAATTACTTCTATAATCGCTGCCTGCACGTCTATCCCGGCTTCGCCGACGCGCCCGGCTATCGCACGATCAAGACCATCCAGTCCGGCGCGCTCTCGCAATATGCGCCGGCCGGCCGCGATTTCGCGACGCTGACCTGGAAGGATTTGACCGAAGGCGGCCATGTCATCGCCGGCAGCCCGGAGACGGTGCGCCAGCGCATGGAGGAGCTGATCAAGGGCCTCCATGTCGGCAATATCTTCTGCCTCATGCATGTCGGCGACATGCCGCAAGAGAAGTGCATGTATTCGACCAAGCTGTTCGCGGAGAAGGTCATGCCCCATCTGCGCGGCATGTTCCCCGAGCACGCGTCGGACGATCGCTTCTGGTGCAAGCCCTTGGCCAAGCGCGTCCAGCCCGGCAGCCTGCCGTCCGAAACCGAGATCGCGGCGCGCCTCGGCGCGACCGTTTGAGGGAGACGCACCATGCTCGAGCTCAAGACCATCGCGACGCCGCATGTGCCGGTCCGCTATTTCGAGGGCGGCAGCGGCAATCCGCTCGTCTTCTTCCACGGCGCCGGCGGCCTCACCGCGCAAGATCCGCTGCTCGTGAAGCTCGCCGAGCGGCATCACGTCTATGCGCCGTTGCTTCCCGGCTACGGCGATTCCGAGGAAGCGCCAGCCTTGCGCGACATGCTCGACATGACGCTTCATGGCTGGGACGTGATCGGGGCGCTCGGCCTCGAGGACCCGATCATCGTCGGCCATTCGATGGGCGGTATGATCGCGGCCGAGATGGCCGCGGTGGCGCCCAACGACGTCTCGCGCCTGGCGCTCATCTGCCCGTCCGGGCTCTGGCTCGAGGATCATCCGATCCCGGACATCTTCTCGATGCTGCCCTTCGAATATCCCCGATATCTGTTTCACGACCCGGTGGCCGGGGCGGCGATGATGACGCAGGGCACGGCCTTCGACGATCCGGATTGGCTGAAGGGCTTCCTCGTCACCAACGCCCGGCAGCTCGGCATGGCCGGCCGGCTGCTGTTCCCGATCCCGGACCGCGGGCTCGCCCAACGGCTCTACCGCATCAAGGCGCGGACGCTGCTGATCTGGGGCGATTCGGACAAGCTGATCGTGCCGGCCTATGCCCACGCCTTCAAGAAGGCGATCGAGCAGGCGGAACTAGTCTCCGTGCCCGAGGCCGGCCACGCCGTCAATCTGGAGCGGCCCGATATCGTGGCCCAGGCGATCGGGCGGCTGGACGAGCGGCGGTAACAGCGTCGGCGGCGGCGATCCAGCCGCCGCCGAAAGCTCAGAACGCGACCTGGGCTCGGACGGCGATGGCGTCGAAATCGGTGCCGATCTGGGCGCCGAGCGGGGCGCCGGCGACGGCGGTCGGGTTCGCGCGGTCGAACGAGCCATGCACGTAGTTGAGCGTGTAGCGCATGTTGGCGT
>DATLIZ010000033.1:0-316165 GCA_035539155.1 Aliidongia sp.
GTCTCAAGGCGCGGGAGAGTAGGTCGCCGCCAGGCCTTCCAAGCCCTCACAACCACACCACCCCCGCGGGGTGGAGCAGCCCGGTAGCTCGTCAGGCTCATAACCTGAAGGCCGCAGGTTCAAATCCTGCCCCCGCAACCATGAATAAAGCCCTGAAACCAAAGGCGTTTCAGGGCTTTTTCTGTGGCCGATTCACTCCTGAAAATCTCCGTAAGCTACCATATAGCTACCACCAGAAATCTGATTTGGGATGGAGTTGGGCGTCATGAGGGCGCGCAAACTCGGTCGCATTGAGGCTGAACGGCTGAACCCGCTCGGACCCAGCAGTGCGTTGGGCAACGCGTACCTTGGCACAGCGAGAGGTTCCGGCGCGGCGGCACCGATCTTCGAGGTCGGTACGCTCGCCGATAAGGATGGATAGCGCTTCTGCACGGTGACCGCCTGGCTGGAATGCATCAGGAACCCGCAGCGGAATGGCGGCGCAGACGCCCTTCCTTGTCGCCCCGTTATTGAGGCTCTCAGTGAACCCAATCTCGTGGGGCTGGCGCCGTTGATCCGTGAACAGGGTCTGGCCGTGATGGACGTGCATCCGGCCCATCTCGGCGCATCGGCAGGGGGTCGGAAAGACCTTGCCGGGATTCAGCAGCTCTTCCGGATCGAAGACGCATTTGATCCGCCGTTGCTGAAGCATGTCGATATCGGTGAACTGATAGGTCATCAGTCCCTTTTTCTCGATGCCGGGAGGACCCGGTAAGCGGTCAGGCCGTCGCACTCGAACGGCCGGCGCTCGGCTTCGCGTTCCAGCACGCCGTCATTGCCGACGATCCGCCGCAACTCGGAGGCGAGCATGCCGACGCTGACCGGATCGCTGGCATCAAACTTGTCGGTCACGAAAATCTCCATCGTTCAGAGAGGGGCATCCGAGTTCCAGGCGGCCGCGTTCTCGCGCCGCGCGAAATCGGCTATTCGTATTGGGCGGCCGGATCGATCTTCCCCTTGAAGATGCGATAGACGACGAGCGTGTAGATCCAGGTTAACGGCAGCACGAACAGGCCAGCGCCCCAGAACATGAAGGCGAGGCTGGCATGGGGGGCCGCAGCGTCGTCGATGGTGATGGAGAACGGCACCATGTAAGGCAGGAACGACACGGCAAGCGTCAGGAAGGCCGCGAGAAAGATGAGAGCCGCCATCAGGAATGGCATGCCATCGCGGCGATGTCGGACGGCTGCGAACAAGCCGATGGCAGCGCCGAGCCCGACCAAAGGGAAGATGATCATGACCGGGCGTTCCAGCCAGCGATCGAGGACCCGCAGGTTGAGATCCAGCGAGTAGAGGAAGATGATGGTGAGGAAGATCAGCACGCCGGCCAGGAGGCGTGGCAGGACGCCATAGGCGAAATCGCGAACATCGCGATCGGTCCGATAGGTCAACCAGCCCGCGCCCAGCAAGGCATATCCCAGGCACAGCCCGATGCCGCAGAGGAGGGCGAACGGGCTGGCCCAGCCGAACGGCCCTCCGACATATTGGCCATCCTTGATCGCCAACTCCTGCACCATGGCGCCGACGGCGGTGCCCTGGACGAAGGAGGCGACATAGGAGCCGCCGACGAAACCTGCATCCCACAGCCAGCGGAAGCGTGCGCTCTTGTAACGGAACTCGAAGGCGACGCCGCGCAGTATCAAGGCGGCGAGCATGACCAACATCGGCAGATAGAAGGCCGAGAGCAGCGTCGCATAGACGACCGGAAAGGCGCCCCACAGGATGGTCGCGGTCACGACCAGCCAGGTCTCGTTGCCGTCCCAGACGGGCGAGATCGAGGTCAGCATGTGCCGGCGCGACGGTTCGTCGGGCGCTGCGCCGAACAGCATGCCGACGCCGAGGTCGAAGCCGTCGAGCAGGACGTAGAGGAGCAGGGCGATGGCGAGCTGTACGGCCCAGAATGTCGACATGTCGATTTACTCCGCAGGACGGACGTCGTGCCGGATCCCGATGCCCGGGCTGCCGCCGGGCACCGAAAGCGGGCGGCTCGGATTGGTCGCGGATCTGTTGGGATCGGGCGCCAGCACGAAGCCGGCCTTGAGCAGGCGATAGATGTAGGTGATGCCGGCGACGAAGATCAGCGCATAGACGAGGACGAACACGATCAGGCTCGCCGTTACCTGGGCGGTCGTCAGGAACGGCGTCGCTGCGTCGCGCGTCAGCATTTGCCCGAACACGGTCCAGGGCTGGCGTCCGACTTCGGCCGTGAACCAACCGGTCAAGGTAGCGATGAAGCCTGAGGGAAACATGCAGAAGATGATCCAAAGCAGCGAACGGCTCCGCTCCAGCCGGTCCGCCATCGTAAGGAAGATCCCGACCCAGGCGACCAGAAGCATGAGCAAACCCAGCCCGACCATCAGGCGGAAGGTGAAGAAGGGCAATTTGACCGGCGGCCGCCGGTCGGGCGGAAAATCGGTGAGGCCGACCTCCTTGGAATCCCAGGTCATGGTCGCGATAAGGCTGCCCAGATAGGGGATCGCGAGCTCATAGGCATTCCGCTCTCTGGACTCCTCAGGCCAGGCGATCACTACCTCCGCCGCTGGCTGCTCGTCATGCCAGCGGCCTTCGATCGCGGCAAACTTGCTCGGCTGCCATTGATGCACGTAGTCGCCGGTGAGATGCCCGAAGAACAGCTGGACTGGAACGAGCACGGCCGCGAGCCCCAGGCCCATTGTAAGCATGGCCCGCGCTTCGGCCTTGGCCATGCCGCGCAGGAGATACCAGGCGCCGGTGGCGGCGACGCAGAAGGCCGTCGTCACATAGGAGGCCATCAGCATGTGTGGGAACCGGACCCAGACCACCGGGCTGAATATGATCGCCGCCCAGTCGGTTGGGATGAAGAGTCCGTTCGGCCCGATCTCGTAGCCGACCGGCGCCTGCATCCAGCTGTTGTTCACCATGATCCAGAAGGCAGACAGGCTGGTGCCGAGTGCTACGAAGATGCTGGAGACGAAATAGAAGACCGGATGCACCAGCCTGCGCCCGAAGATCACGACACCGAAGAACGATGCCTCGAGCGCAAAGGCAGTATCGCTCTCATAGCCGAGCAGCGGCCCTTGAATGGGGCCGGTGCTGCGCGACAGCTCGCTCCAGTTCGAACCGAACTCGAACGCCATGACGATGCCGGACACGACGCCGAGGCCGAAGGCGACCGCGAAGATCTTCAGCCAGAAATCGAACAGCCGACGATAGACGGGCCTTCCGGTGACGAGGGAGCAGCCTTCGAGAAAGGCAAGCCAGGCCGCCAGGCCGACGGTGAAGGTTGGGAAGATAATGTGGAACGAGACGGTGAAGGCGAACTGAATCCGCGATAGCAGCAGCGCGTCAAAATCCATGACCAGTCTCCAAGCTCGGGCTCGCGCCGAAATTCTTGCTGTCAGGCGTCAAAAAATCCGAAAGCCACCAGGGCCGGAGGCATGGCGGCGGCGGCCGGTCACGGCCGGGAGTTTCGTGGTCTCACGCTGGCGGCGTGGCGCCGGCATCGAAGCGAGCTGGGCGAGATGTTCGCTGCCGTTCATCGGTGCCATCCGCTGAGCGCGGACCGGTACTTCGCACGGGGAAGGGATGATTGGCCCGCTAGGCTTAGTTGGGCTTCGTTGGAATTCGCATCGGCACCGGCCCGTTGCGCCGTTCATGGCACCTAGCCCGTGCTGAGGCCGCCCGCCTCCGACAGGTCGGGAAAGGCCGCTTCCCAGGCCATCTACGGGATGTCCGTTACGGCCTGCGATCGTGCTTTGCGCAGACCGTATCCGAGCCCAACGCTTTCCAATAAAGCCCCAGCAAAACTCAACGCGCCAATGTCCGCACCTTCAGCCATGTTGCGCTCCCTGCCGGGTGCCATCGGGTGTCAATGGCCGGTTTAACCTTGAGCGTTATTATGGATTTCGTCGCGGCAATTTGCGAAGCGTCCACGTTCGTCAATATTTCGTCCCCTTCCACTTGCTGCCCGGGTACGCCTTCCGATCCGCAAGGCCTGAGTCCGACCCACAGGCCATGCCCGTGGGAGTGACTCGTCCAATGATCGAATTCGCATGGCGAGCCGTAGCCGCGGCGGTTGCGCTCGGCATGCTCGTCATTGTCGCGACGCGCTGGAGCCGCTGGGAAGGCAGCCCCGGATCGCAGATCACGGATGATGCCTATTTGCAGGCCGATCTGACGCCGATCGCCAGTAAGGTCTCGGGCTATCTTCGATCCTTGCCAGTCCAAGATTACGAGGCGGTGCATGCCGGCCAATTGCTGGCCGAGATCGTGGACGACGATTACCAAGCGGCGGTCGCGCAGGCGGCGGCCAGCGTCGAGGCGGCCGAGGCGCAGGCTGGGGCGCTCAAGGCGCAGAGCACTCTGCAGCGGGCCAATATCCAGGCAGCCGACGCGGTCGTCACCTCGACGGCCGCGTCGCTCGCCCAAAACGCGCGCGACCTCACCCGAGAAAAGACCCTCCTGCGAACCGGCTCCTCCTCAACGGAGGCGGTCGAGAAGCTCGCGACGGCCCATGAACAACTTATCGCGCAACTGGCACAGAACCGGGCCCAGGCCGATGCCGCACGCCGCCAGCTCGAGGTGCTGACGGCGCAGCGGGCTCAAGCCGAAGCTGCGGCCGCGGCACAGCAGGCCAGCCTCGATGCCGCGCGGATCAATCTCGGTTACACCCGCATCACGGCGCCGCAGGAAGGCGTTATCGGCGAAAGGCAGGTCAAGCCGGGTCAATATGTCAGCATCGGCAGCCAGATCACCACGCTGACGCCCATTCCCCATGTCTGGGTCGTGGCGAATTATAAGGAGACGCAGCTTACCCACATGGTGATCGGCAATCGGGCCCGGATCAGCGTCGACACCTTTCCCGGGCGCACCATGATAGGGCATGTGCTGGCGATCTCGCCGGCTTCGGGCGCTCAATTCGCCCTGTTGCCGCCGGACAATGCGACCGGGAACTACACCAAGGTGGTGCAGCGCATCCCGGTGAAGATTGTAATCGACGATCCGGCCGGTCTCGCCGATCATCTGCGGCCAGGGATGTCGGTTGTCGCCGAGGTCGATGCCGAGGATGGCGCCGGACCATGACGGACGCGCCGACCGCTTCATTGTCGACCGCTCCCGCACCGGCCGCTCCCGCCGAGTCGGCGCCCGCCCCCGTCGGCATCCCCTGGCTTGGGCTGGTCGCGGTGCTGCTCGGCACCTTCCTGTCGACCCTGAATACACGCATCTCCGTGTTCGGACTGGCTGATGTCGAAGGGGCCATCCATGCCGGCTTCGATGAGGGCGCATGGCTGACGACGGCCTTCACGGTCGCGCAGATGCTGGTGACGCCGGCGGCGGTCTGGACAGGCAACATGTTCGGGCCGCGACGGATTTTGCTCGCTTCCGCAGTAGCCTTCGCGGCCATCTCCGTTGTTTCGCCGTTCGCGACCAATCTTCCGGAAATGTTGACCTTGAGATTCGCGGCTGGGATTGCATCAGGCGCCTTTGTCCCGCTCACGCTCAGCTATGTTCTTCGGAACATCCCGCCGAAGTTGGCGGCCTACGGTGTCGCGATCTACGCGCTCAACCTGGAATTCTCGCTCAATATCTCCGCCTCGCTCGAGGGATGGTATGTTGATCACCTCTCCTGGCGCTGGATCTTCTGGCAGAATGTGCCACTTGCCCTTGGCATGGCGCTTTGCCTGCATTTCGGCGGTCGCGCGGCACCGGCCCGGCGCGACCGACCGCCGACCGACCTTTTCGGCCTCGCCAGCTACGGCATCGGCCTGTCACTCATCTACGCCGCTCTCGACCAGGGCAACCGCCTTGACTGGCTGAATTCGGGACTGATCTGGGGGTTGCTTCTCGCCGGCGGGCTGCTTCTGGTCGCGTTCGTCGTCCACGACAGGCGAATACCATACCCGCTGCTCAATCTATCGCTGGTCCTGGCACATCCGCTGCCGAGTCTGCTCGGCCTCATGGCCTTTCTTCGCCTCGGCATTCTGTCGACCGCCTATCTGATCCCGCTCTTTCTCGGAACTGTGCGGGGCTTCCGGTCCCTGGAAGTCGGCCAAACCCTGATCTGGGTAGCGCTGCCGCAGGCGATCTTGTGCCCGATGGCGGGCCTGCTGCTGCGGCGGGTCGATGCACGACTCGTCGCCTGCTTGGGTTTCTTCCTGATCAGCGTCGCCTGCTATTCGGTCGCGAACGGCTTGACCCCGCTCTGGGGCTCCGATCAGTTCCTCGTTTCGCAATTGCTGCAGGCGGTGGGCCAGAGCTGCGCGCTCACAGGCGTGGTTTTCTTCGCCATCCAGCATGTGCGCCCGGAAAGCGCCATCACCTTCGGTGCTATGATGAACACTGCTAGGCTTATGGGCGGCGAAATCGGCTCAGCCTTCGTCGTCACTTTCAGTCGCATCCATAGCCAGACGGCGTCGAATCTTATCGGCCTTCACGTCCAGATCGGCAGCGAGTCGGTTGAGCAGCGTCTGCAGCTCTATGCGGCAGCAACGCAGGGCGCCTCCTATCCGGCAAGCGGCACCGCCCGCGGCATGAGCGTCCTCGGCAACGCCGTCCATAGCATGGCGGAAACCCAGGGTGTCATCGACGCATTCGCGGTGATGGCCGCTCTCGCCCTCATCGCACTGCTGCTGATGGTCGCGCAGAGGGCGGCGCCGATCGGTCCTGCGACATACCGCCCGCTTTTTGCGAAAGAGGAAGGTGAATTGCCGTGAGAGGGTCTGCATGGGCGGCTGCTCTGCCGGTGCTCGCTCTCGGCGGCTGTCTCGTCGGGCCGGACTATAAGGCGCCGACTCCGCCGGCAGGGGGGGAGGCGCCGCTCGTCTCGCTCAACCGTTCGGCAGAGACGAATGACTTGCCGCCAGACGAATGGTGGCGGCTTTACGCCGACCCGCGGCTCGATGGCTATATCCGCGAAGCCATAGCAGCGAATTACGATCTCGCCGCCGCCGAGGCCAATCTTGCTGCATCGCGCGCGACGCTCGAAGCGGCGAGGACCGGCCTCTACCCGTCGACGAGCGTGGAACTCGGTGCGATTTATGGGCGCGATCCCACGACGGACGAAATCCTCGAGCTCGGCGGTCGCAGGCCGAAGTCCGGCTGGATCTTCGACGATCTCCTCGACGTCTCCTATGAGTTGGACCTGTTCGGCCATGTACATCGGTCGATCGAAGCGGTGCGCGACGACAGCGAAGCCGTCCAGGCGGCGCGCGATGATCTCAAAGTCACGCTCGTGGCCGAGACGGCGCGCGCCTATGGCGATCTGTGCACGCTGGGCGAGCAAATGGCCGTCGCCGAACATTCGCTCACGATCGTCGGCCACGAGGCCGACATTGCGGCGCAACGCCACGGAGTGGGCGGCAATGCCGAGTTCGATGTCGTCCGTGTGCAGCAGGAGGTGGCGCAGGTCCGGTCCGAAATTCCACCCTTGCAGGGGAAGAGGCGGGCCGCGCTGTTCGAGCTGGCGGCCCTGCTCGGGCGGCCGCCCTCGAGGGCGCCGAACGAGGCGCTATCCTGCGTGGTGCCGCCGCATCTTGTCAGCCTGCTGCCGGTCGGCGACGGCAGCGCGCTTCTCAAGCGGCGGCCCGATATCCGCGAAGCCGAGCGCTCGCTTGCCGGCTCGACCGCCCGTATCGGGGTTGCCACCGCCGAGCTCTATCCGCGCATCAATCTTCTGGGAACATACGGTGCCGTTGCCGGGAATCTCAGCAATCTGACAGCGGAAAGCGGCTTGGCCTGGGGCGTCGGTCCCTCGATCAACTGGGAGTTTCCCAATCAGGCAGCGCCCCGCGCCCGCATCCGCGCAGCCGAGGCCGGGGCGGCGCAGGCTTTGTCAAAGTTCGATTCCGCCGTCGTCTGGGCGCTCAAGGAGACGGAATCGGCACTCGCGACCTATGGCGCCGAGCTTGACCGGCGCGCTGCCCTAGCCGACGCGCAGGCCAAAGCGCACAGGGCATTCGATCTCGCGCGGGGGCAGCTCAGCGCCGGCTCGATCAGCGCGTTGGATCTGCTCACGACCGAGCAGACGATGGTCGGGGCCGATTCCGCGGTCGCCGCATCGGACACGGCGCTCGTCCAGGATCAGATCGCCGTCTTTAAGGCCTTGGGGGGTGGCTGGCAGATTGTTCCGCCGGTCAACCGTGATCGGCCGGCGTCCTGAAATGTCTCCATCACGGCGGTTTGTATGCCTCTCTTGTAGCCATACCGGCGTAGGCTATCATGTGATCGGGAGGAGGGCGAATGGCTCCAGCCTGGTCCAAGGCATCGATCTTGCCTAGCTCTCAGCGGAAAAATGGGGCGGAGCGGATGAGTGGCCGAGATGCAACGGGACGATATTGTCAATACGGAGCAACTTCGCGCCTTCGAGGCCGTCGCGACCTCCAGGAGCTTCAGCCGGGCGGCGGCGGCCCTCGGGATCGCTCAATCTTCGGTTAGCCAGCAGATCGCCAGCCTTGAGAAGAGGGCGGGCCGACGCCTCATCAATCGCACGACCAGGCAGGTCGATCTGACGCCTGCCGGCATCTCCATGCTGGTCTATGTTCGATCTATTCTCGCGATGGCCGACGATGCCCGTCGCCAGTTGGAAGTACCGCCCGTCGAGGGAATTCTCAGGGTCGGCATCGCCGACGAATTCGCGACGACCAAATTGTCGGCGGTGCTGGGGATTTTCCGAGCACAGCATCCCAGATTCGAGATGCGATTCCTGACCGGCCGCAACGACTATCTTTACGGCGCCCTCGATCGCAACGAAGTCGACATCATTCTCGGAAAGTGTCCGACCGGGCGGAAGAGGGGTGAGCTGATCTGGCGGGAGCCGTTGGTCTGGATAGGGCAAAGCTGGGCTCTTCCAGGACCGAAAGAGGCGGTGCCTCTCGTCACCTATCTCCGTCCGAGCGAGACGCGGGATGTGGCCGAGGCGGCCTTGCTGGCGGCTCGTCGCTCATGGTCCGTCGTTGCCGAATGCGCAAATCTTCTTGGCCTTCTCGCGGCGGCGGAAGCAGGCCTCGGCATCATGGCCCTTGGTCGAAACTTCGTTCCTCAAGGCCTTCAGGAGATCCCGCCAGAGGCTGGGCTGCCGCGTCTTGGCACGCTCGATTTTGTTCTCGACCGCCGGATCGGCGCTTCCGATCCGGCGGTCGAGACATTTGCCAGCGTACTGCGGGAAGTCGCGAAGCAACTTGCCTACCGGCACGATGTGGAAGTGGCCGATCGTTCCGCGTAGGCCCGATTGCCGCTCAATAGATTGTCTGGTCTGGACCGGTTGTTCATCCTGTTGGACGGCTAAAGTACCGTCTCTTTGTTTTCACAAAATTTGACGAACCCGCTGGAGCATCGACGAGTGCTACGGCCCGCGTCGCACTAATTTCTGACAATGATTTATCGGATCTGTGGATAAATGAGCGCTTAAATTTGAGATGAATAAAATAAATCTGCGATAGATTTGAAATTGTATTGAGAATTGTTCTCGGAAGATCTAGCCAATTGGCGATATTGCTGGATTTGTGGACGGATAAATTTGCTTCGGCGTATATTTTATCTTTGCCATCTCCGCTCCAAGTCCTGCGATCATCCCCACCGATGGCTAGGGCGTTTCCGATGCATGATCTGCGGCGTGCGCGCTTATTGGCAGGACAGGAGCCTCATAGGCGCGCTCCGATATCGCCAGCGCTGCTGGGCTGCCCCGGAATCGTCAGCGCCGCCGTCGAAGGTACCCTAGGTTCGGTCCGCAGCATCAGTTGGGCCGGGGGCGGCGCGACCGCCCGAACGATCGAGGCATTGTCCGGGGAGACCGAGATGAAGACCGCCTCGGTCGAGCTGTGGTTTGTGCTTCGCAGCCTGCATGTCCGGGGAGAGGTCCGAACAGGCGGAAATCTCCGCGCTTCCGGTCAAACGAACAGGTACGGCTTTCTTCTCCCGGCCGGCACCGAAGCCAGCTTCGCGAGGCTCTGCGTCCGGGAATGCCGCCTGTTGTCCCTTAATCTCAGCAATTCGTTCATCCTGCGCGCAATGGAACTCGGACATTTGAGAACGATCGACATTGCCGAATCCTGGGACTACCGGGACCGGCTTGGCTGGCAAATTGCACATGTCATCTTCGAGGAGTGCAAGAGTGACGCGCCGCTGGGTTTATTGTACGCCGAGACGGCGGCGACCTTGCTGGCCATGCGACTGGTCCGCACGCAGTCGAACTTCGCCGGTCCCGCTTTCGCCCGCAGAGGCGGCATGTCCCCGGCGCTGCTTCGACTGCGGATTCCGACGAAGCCGGCCATGCATTCCAATCTGAAGCCGGCCACCCTTGGCGTTGTTTCGTCGGGTCTGGTTGGATGATTGATTGGGTCTTGCGGCCGGGTCAAGCGGCGGGTTTGACGGTTTCCGGGGCCTTGCCTTTTCGCAGGCTCTCGCCGGCGAGTTCTATGCGATAGGCGTTGTGGACGAGGCGGTCGAGGATGGCATCGGCGATGGTGGGATCGCCGATGATCTCGTACCAGCGCTCGATCGGCACTTGGCTGGTGAGGATGATCGAGCGGGCGTCGTAGCGATCCTCGACGATTTCCAGGAGATCACGGCGCTGTTCGGCCGTGAGGGTCTCCGGTCCCCAATCGTCGAGGATGAGGAGATCGACGCGGGCGAGCTGGCGCAGCGTCCTGGTGTATCGGCCGTCGGCCCGTGCCAAGGCCAAGGCCTGGAACAGGCGGGGGATGCGGTGATAGGCGGTGGCAAGATCCTCCCTGCAGGCCTTCTGTCCGAGCGCACAGGCGAGCCAGGATTTGCCGACGCCGCATGGTCCGGTGATGAGGAGATTGTGCTTGGCCCGGACCCAGTCGCAGCTGGCGAGCTTGAGGAAGAGCTGGCGGTCGAGGCCGCGGACGGCGCGGTAATCGACGTCCTCAATGCTGGCGGATTGGCGCAGCTTGGCGGCGCGGGCGCGGCTCTCGAACTTCTTCTGCCGGCGCAAGGTGGCTTCGTGTTCGAGCAGCAGCGCCAGCCATTCGGCATGGTCGAGATCGGCCGCCTCGGGCTGGCTCCCGAGTTCCTTGAAGCCCTTGGCCATGCCGTGCAGGCCGAGAGCGTGGAGCAGGTCGAGGGTCGGATGGGCGAGCATGTCTTTGATCCTTCAATGGAAGTAGCTGGAGCCACGGAGATTGGCGTGGGTGACGACCGCCTGCGGCTCGGCCGCGGCCGGGGTGCGGTCGAGCTTGTTGGCGATGATGGAGGCGATGCTTTTGTAGGTGAGCGCCCCGATCGCGACGGCGCGGGTGGCCACCGTCTCGGCCCGCGCCGGGTCGAGATCCTTGAACAGGCGGAGCACGCCGAGACAGGTGCGGAAGCCCTGTTCGGGATGCGGCCGGTTGGCCAGGATGGCGAGGACCAGCCCTTCGGTCGCCGGGCCGATCGAGCCGCCCCAGCGGCGGAACCGCTCGGGCGTCCATTCCGCGTAGCGGCGGTGGGCGCTCGGCATGTGGTCGGGATCGGTGCCGTAGCGGCGGCCGCCATGGCGGCGCTCATGCACGGCGACGCGCTGGCCGCGATGGAAGATCTCGACCATGCGCAGCGTCAGGCGCGTGTCGACCTGTTCGCGGATCAGCTTATGCGGCACCGAATAGAAGAAGCCGTCGAGTTCGATGTGGTAGTCGAGCGAGACCCGCGCGAAGCGCCACTCGGCGAACTCGTGATCGGTCTCGGGCAGCGGTGCCAAGGCGGGCCGCTCCAGCGTCTCGAAGAGCTGCCGGCGGCTCTTGCCCAGGCGGCGCATGACATGGTCGTTCATGCGCTCGATCACGTCCGTGATCGCCTGGTTGGCCTCGGCCAGCGAGAAGAAGGTCTGCCGCCTGAGCCGGCCCAGGATGTAGCTCTGGGCGAAGCGGACGCCGGCCTCGACCTTGGCCTTGTCGCGGGGCTTATAGGGCCGCGCCGGGACGATGCCGACGCCGTAATGCGCCGCCATCATGCCGTAGCTGCGGTTGATCTCCGGGTCATAAAACGAGGCCTTGTGGACGGCGGACTTCAGATTGTCCGGCACGACCAGGCGCGGCACGCCGCCGAAGAAGCGGAACATCCGGACATGGGCGCCGATCCAGTCCGGCAACGCCTGGGTCCAGCTCGCCTCGGCATAGATGAAGCTGGAGGCGCCCAGCACGGCCACGAAGATCTCTGCCTCCTGGACGACGCCAGTCGTGCGGTCGACGATGCCGATCTTCTTGCCGGAATAGTCGACGAACACCTTGTCGCCGGCGGCGTGTTCCTGCCGCATGACCGGCGACAGCCGCTGCTCGAACTCCCGGTAGAGATCGCAGAACCGGCTGTAGGCATAGCCGTCCGGATGCTGCGCGCGGTACTCCTCCCACAGCAGCATCAGATTGACGCCGGGCCGCTTCAACTCACACGCCAGCGCCGCCCAGTCCGGCTCCGGGCGCCGGCGGAAGCCGCGCTTCACGCCGGCCCGGGCGAAGAGCCGGTTCTCCAGCACGTCGTCGGTCAGATCGGCAGGCAGTGGCCAGGCCAGCCCGGCCGCCTCGGCGCGCTTCAGATTGTCCTGGATCGTGCTGCGCGCCACGCCGAGCATTCGAGCGATCTCGCGTGCGCTGACGCCGTCGCGGACGAGCCGCAATATCTGTCGTATCTGCCTCATGGTCAGCTCTCTCTTCGCCGGCATCAGGTGCTCCTCGTGGATGATCACGAGGGTTCTGATGCCCGAGTTGCTGACCCGACGGAAAACGCCAAAGGCTTCGGCCACGTGGCCGGGGATTGATCGGAACCCCGGCCGGCTTCAAATCGGAATGGTGGCCGGCTTCAGGTCGGAACGCTGGCCGGCTTCACGTCGGAATACCCGGCCGGCTTCGGTCGGAATCCGCACTTCGACGCGCCTGCGACTACATGATGAGCCATCTTGATGAAGATATATCGCTTCACGAAATAGCGGCCGTCACCGACTTGTCGATCGGCCATTTCTCGATCGCCTTCAGGCGATCCACGGGATTGTCGCCCTATCGCTGGCTGCGCCGGCAGCGGGTTCAATTTGCGAAATCGCTGCTGGCACGGCCCGAACTCGGTTTGACGGAAATCGCGCTCATGACCGGATATGCCAACCAAAGCACGTTGGGCGTGGCCTTTAAGCGTGAGACCGGACTGACGCCCTCGGCTTGGCGGTGGACCCATTCATCATAACATGGCAGCTACCAGCTGCTTCCCGCTACATACAAGCGATGAAGCTGCCGATAGCCATATTCGTTCGTTGGGCGGCCGTCATCGGCGTCTTCAGTCGCCGCCTTCCGGCGCGTCATAGGACGGATATTCCGCCACGAGGCTGTTGACGAACATCTTACCGTTCGGCAACTGGTGATCTTCAAGCATGTAGGCCTTGCCCTTCACGACGAACACGACGACGTCGCCGGGCAACGGCTTTGTATGAGGATTGGAAAGCAACTGGCTTGCCTTCTTGCTGTCGACCGGCAAAACGGTCGACTTGCCAGCTACCGAATGCACGATGATGGAGGTCGGCAGATCGCTTGCGGGCTTGCTCTGCGTATCGGCAAGTGCCGGAGAAAAAAGCGCCGCAATTCCAGCCGTTATGAACAGGTTCCTGCGTAGGGGCCGCATCTATGTCTCCTTGCGAATAGAAAGTATTCAGAGTGTCGCAGCGTCCTCCATTTCCTCAGATTGGGCGCGTTGGATTTTGTTGGCCGGCATTGGGCTTCGCTGGCGGCGATCGCGCCTCTTCGAGGGACGACAGCACAGCGCTGCGTCGCTCCCTTGGGCCCAAACGCTTAGCGCGCCTCCGCTAGATCCAGGACCTATAAATTACTTGCATGAGGTACTTCATGGGCCCCGGGACCGTGATGATCATTCCGCCCAATATTCCGCGCGAATTCAGGTTCATGGAGGACACGATCGATATCGATATCTTCGCGCCTCAGCGTCATAGAGCTGTCTCACCTGCCGTGCGGCCCGACGAATTGTCAGGCAGGTGCAGAATTCGGGAGAGGCGAGCGTCATCGCAATCTTGACACCATCGATCAGCTCAGCCTACCTACGTATACAATAGCGCATCGGCCCCATATGAGCGCACCGACGCCTATGTCTGACTGATTCTCCGCACGCCCTTGCCGCGGCGAGCAGCCAAGCTGCTTTCGAGGCTCGTATCAGAGCTTTACAGTACGGACGCGCGGTCGCGAGGATTAGTTCGGACGGCCCCCCGCGCAGACGGTAATGTCTCACAACTGTTAAATCCTCTCGTGTCAAGACCTATGGCAGCTAGCGACGTCATCTCGTTCGGACCATACCGCCTGATTGCGGCGGAGCGTCTCCTGTTGAAGGGCGAGGAGGCGGTCGATGTCGGCAGTCGAGCGCTCGATGTCCTCATCGCGCTTGCGGAAGCGGCTGGCGAGGTCGTCGGGTCGCGCGAATTGATGGCCCGAGCCTGGCCAAACGTCGTGGTGGGCGACGGCAGCGTCAGGGTGGCGATCGCTGGCGTGCGCAAAGCGCTGGGCGATGGCCAGGGCGGGATCAGATACATCGCGAACGTGGCGGGGCGGGGCTACTGCTTCGTCGCACCTGTTGATCGGTCGGCCGTACAACCGTTGGCACCGTGCTCGCCTCCTCCTTCCGAGCCTCCTGTTCAGAAACACAAGCTTCCGGCGCCGCTGGCCCGCATGATCGGCCGTGGGGAGACCGTCGAGGCGTTGTCGATGCTGCTTGCCTCCCGGCGCTTCGTTAGCGTGGTGGGCCCGGGCGGCATGGGCAAGACGACCGTGGCCATCCATGTCGCTCACGCCTTGCTCGGTGAGTTCGGCGGTGCCGCCTACTTCATAGACCTTGGCACCGTCACCGATGCCACCCTCGTCCCGAGCGCCGTAGCCGCTGTGTTGGGCGTCTCCATGCAGGCGCAAGATCCTTTGCCCAATCTCCTGGCGTTTCTGGCGGATCGTCGGATCCTGCTTGTCTTCGATAATTGCGAGCATGTTATCGAGGCCGCAGCGTTCCTGACGGAGCGCCTCTTTAGCGAGGCGCCGCAGGCTCACATTCTCGCCACCAGTCGCGAGTCGTTGCGCGCGGAAGGCGAGCACATCCATCTCCTTGCACCGCTGGGCTATCCGGTAGTCAGAGAAGACCTGACCGCGGCTGAAGCCCTCGCCTCGCCCGCTGTGCAGCTGTTCATGGAACGCGCCTTCGCCAGCGGCTACGCGTCCGGCCTGACCGATGCCGATGCGCCGGCCGTGGCGGCTATCTGCGCCCGATTGGATGGCATAGCGCTCGCGATCGAACTGGCGGGAAGCCGGGTCGGCGCCTACGGGCTCCGGGCCACGGCAGACCTCCTGAACAATCGATTCAAGCTTCTTTGGCAAGGTCGCCGGAGCGCTCCGCCCCGCCATCAGACCCTGGCCGCAATGCTGGACTGGAGCTTCAATCTGTTGTCCGCCCGGGATCGGCGCGTCCTTGCGCGTCTCTCGATCTTCGTTGGGGTGTTCACGCTCGAGGCAGCCCAAGCCGTGGCGATCGACGACCAAACCGATGCGATGGAGGTCGCGGACGCGATCACCAGCCTGATCGATAAGTCGCTCATCTGGGTAGCACCGATCGACGGGATCGCCTGCCATCGGCTGCTCGACTCGACGCTGGCCTTCTCGGCAGAGAAGCTTGCACAAGCCGGCGAGGTAAAGACGGTCGCTAAACGACACGCCCTGTACTATGCGCAATACCTTTCGAGCAGCGCGGGCAAGGGGGTTCTTTTGAGCGGCGCAGGCAAGAGTGTGGCAATCACCATTGAAGACGTGGCGACGTCGGGGCCATTCTTGGGCAATATTCGTGCGGCTCTGGAGTGGAGCTTTTCCGACGACGGCGAAGCGATGATTGGCGTACATCTGGCAGTGGCCGCGGCGCCACTGCTCTTTATGCATTCATTATTTGACGAATGCTTTCGACGGTGCGAGAAAGGGCTCGCTTTATTGCCCGAAAGCGACGAGGGTAGCGCAACCCATCTGACGCTGCAGGCGTTCTTAGCGGCTTCGGCGATGTTTACCCGAGGCAACAGCGATGAAGTGCGCAGAGCCCTCGAGGGCGCGCTGAGCTTGGCCGAGGCGTTGGGAGACCAGGAGCACCAGATGCACCTCCTGGTCGGTCTGGGGATCTTCCTGACCCGCATCGGTGATTTCCGGGGCGCACTCACGGTCGCCCAACGCGGCATCGCAGTCACCCAGATGGTCGGCTCGCCTGGCGTGATCGCAGCGGGAGAGTCGGTGTTAGGAGTCGCCTACCACTCGATCGGAGACCAGACGGCCGCGCGGCGGCACTGCGAACGCGGCTTGACGATAGCCCAGGCCGCCGGTGCGGCGCAGGCCGTCCTCTTTGGTTACGATCACGAGCTTCGCGCACTGATCGCGCTGGCGCGTTGCTACTGGCTGATCGGGCTTCCGGATCGCGCCGCAAAGACTGCGCGGTCGGTGATCGATATAGCGACCAGGCGCGATCACCCGCTCAATCTGTGCATGACCTTGATCTACACGGCGACCGTCTTTCTATGGCGAGGCGACCTTGATGAGGCGAAGCAGCTTATCCAGCGCCTCATCGCTCACGCAGCGCGACATTCACTTGGTCCCTACCACGCCGTCGGATTGGCCCTGAACGGTGAGCTATCTGTTGCGCTCGGCAACCCGACGGAGGGTGCGGCGCTTTTACGGCGCAGTCTCGGCGTATTGCAGGCGGAGAAGCATCTCGCTCTCACGCCGGCCTTTCATGTGGCGCTGGCTGAAGGACTCATGAAGGCGGGGAAGGTGGATGAGGCCGCTGCGGCCGTCGACGCAGGCTTGGCCCTAAGCGAGGCCTTCGGCGAAACCTTAATCTTACCCGAGCTTCTGAGAGTCCGGGGGGAGATATGGCTCCGAACGACGCCCGCCAATCCGGTAGCTGCGGAGCGAGCGTTCCAACTCTCACTGCAGCAAGCACGGGAACAATCGGCCCTCGGCTTCGAGCTCCGGTCGGCGATGAGGATTTCGCGACTGTGGGCCAGCCAAGGCAAATCCTCCGACGCCGTTGACCTGCTGGAGGCCGTCTATCGGCGCTTTGGGGAAGGACACCAAACAACGGACTTGATACTTGCAGGTCAGCTTCTGGCGGAGTTCGGGCGGTGCACCACGTCCCTCGATGCAGCCGGCGGGCCGGTCTGACCTGGTAGGACGATGACTGCATTTAACTAGGACGATGACTGCATTTAACACCGAATAACGTGCCTCCCTCGGCCGCCTCCGGCAATGTCCGTCAGAGCTGAACGAGAATAAGACGTTGGTTGAAATGTCTCATTTGGATGAGCAGGGAGAGCCTGGCGCACAAACGGTCCCTCTCGATGAGGCGACCCTCGGACTGCCGCCATCGGTGGTCGCCTATATCCGAGCCACCAACCTCTACGATCTCGATGCGCTGTTGACGACGTTCGTCGATGACGCCCTCGTCAACGATCAGCTCATCGATTACTGGGGCAAGGAGGCGATCGCCGTTTGGGCCGCGCGCGACATCATCGGCGAGCGCCTGACGCTCAAGGTCGTCAAGATTGTCCAGCACTATGGGCATTCAATCGTGACCGCTCATGTGGACGGGTTGTTCGACAAGCGCGGTCTTCCGGATCCTCTTGTGCTCGCCTTCTATTTCTCGTCCTGCGACGATAAAATCGTTCAACTCATCATTCTGCGAAATCAGTCCGGCACTTGATCGAGGCGTGAGCATCGAAGCATAACCCCGCATCGATCATCTCGATCGTCCGACCGAACACATAATAAGTAACGGAACGTACCTAAGAATGAGCGACAGCCTCGGACCGGCCTCGCCGCCGCGCGCGCCGAACGGCGACTATAATACCGGTCTGGAAAATCAACTAATCGCGTATTAGCGTTCCATCCCATCGCTGGACCGTTCGACTCTGCTCAGGGGGGAGGGAGTGGCGATGAAGACTATCCTATGGGTAGAAGATGAGGCCTCATTCCGCTACATCGTGTCCCGACGCCTCGAGGACGAAGGTTATGACGTCGTCGAAAGCGTCGGCTCGATGGAAGCTCTGAAGATCATAGAGTCCGATCGCAAGATCGATCTGATCCTCTTGGATATTCGGATGCCTCAGGGTCAGCCGCACGGCATCGCGACAGGGCTTATGGCGCGCAGGAAGCGACCGAACGTGCCGATCCTCTTCCTCACCGCCTATTCCGACCTGGCAGGCATTCAACCGCCCATCGGGGAGGTGATCGAGAAATCCTCCGAGCTTGCGGGTCTCGTCTCGACGATTGCCAAGATGCTCGGTTCGCCGGATCCAATCGCCGCATAAGGTTGCCGGCTCGTCGCCGCGGTGCTTCAGTGCACCCCTGACGACCTCATCCCGCCGGCTGGACGACGGCTTGTCGATATGGCGGACTTCAATGGCGCGTTGCTCGAAGCCGGCGCTGGCCGATATCAGCGAGAAACCGGCCAAGCGCGATGAGCTCGCCACTGAAGATCAGCACATATCGGGGGGCCAAGTGTTCAAGAGGCGAAGGATAGCCGCCGGGTGCAGAAACCATGAACCGCCGTTTCACAGTGCTGCGTCTTTTCGCTTGCCTGATCGTCCTGTTGGGAATTGCGATCGGCGTGGTCGCGGCGCTCGCATGGTACAGCCCGATCACCCCGATCGACCGCATGCCGGCCGACCGCTTCGATGCCCGGCTCATCCGGCAGGGCGCCGATCTGGCGGCTCTGGGCGACTGCGACACCTGCCATACGGCGCCGAACGGCCGATCCTTCGTCGGCGGGCTGCCCGTGCCGACGCCGTTCGGCACGATCTACTCGACCAACATTACGCCGGATCCGGAGACCGGGATCGGCCGCTGGTCGGAGGCTGCTTTCCGTCGCGCACTGCGCCAGGGCGTCGATCGGGAAGGACGGCAGCTCTATCCCGCCTTTCCCTATGACCATTTCACGCGCCTCACCGACGACGATGTCACGGCGCTCTATGCCTATCTCATGACCCGAACGCCGGTACGGGCATCCGCGCCGCCGAACGCCTTGCCGTTTCCCTTGAACCATCGCTTCGTCGTGGCCGGCTGGAAGCTGCTTTTCTTCAATCCCGGCACCTATCGGCCGGACCCGGCTCACGATGCGGCCTGGAACCGGGGCGCCTATCTGGTTGAAGGTATCGGCCATTGCGGCGCCTGCCACACGCCGCGCAACGCGCTTGGCGCCGAGAAGTCGAGCCGGTTCTTTGCCGGCGGCGAGGCGGAGGGCTGGACCGCCTTCCCGATCAACGCTGCCGCCGCGTCGCCGGTGCCGTGGAACGCCGATTCGCTCTACGCCTATCTGCGCCAGGGTTGGCACGGCCTGCATGGCGTGGCCGAGGGACCGATGGCACCGGTCAGTGCCGATCTGGCCGGGGCGAGCGACGGCGACGTGCGCTCGATCGCCGCTTATGTCGCCTCCATCATAGGCGAGACGGCGCCGGCGGATCGCCCTGAAGGCAGGACGTTGGCGGCCATGACCCGGCCGTTCGGCACGGGCGCCAAGCCGCAATCCGCCGGCAGCCAAGCTGCTGCAGCACCGGCCGTGGTCGGAGATGGGGCCGGTGCCACGATCTATGCCGGCGCCTGCGCAGGATGTCACGAAAGCGGCCGCCCGGTGCCCTATGGCGGAACCGACCTCAGCCTGTCGACGGCGCTCAACGGCAGCACGCCGCGTAACTTGATCAACATCCTTTTCGAGGGCATTCCCGCCGCCGATGGCGCGCGGGCGCCGATCATGCCCGATTTCGGCGCGGTATTGACCGATACGCAGTTGGCTGATCTCGCGCGCTTCCTGCGGGCGAAATTCACCGATAAGCTCGCCTGGACAGAGATCGACGCGGCGGTGCGCCAGGCGCGGTCTCGGCGGGCGACGGCAGAAGCTTCCACATCAGCGGCGGCCGGCAACCCATGAGGCAGGCATGATGGATCTCACCGTCAATGGCACGACCCACGCGATCGATGCCGATCCCGACACCCCGCTGCTCTATGTGCTGCGCGACCATCTGGGGCTCAATGCCGCCAAATTCGGGTGCGGCCTCGGCCAATGCGGCGCCTGCACGGTCATGGTCGATGATCGGGCGGTCCTTTCCTGCGTCGTGCCTATAGCACTCCTGGCCGGACGGCGCGTGACCACGCTCGAAGGTCTCGGCACGCTCGACCAGCCGGCGCCGATCCAGCAGGCCTTCATCGAGGAGCAGGCGGCGCAGTGCGGCTATTGCATCGCCGGCATGATGATGCGCGCCCAGGCACTGCTCCAGGCGACGCCGCAGGCGTCCGATGCCGATATTAGGCACGCGCTCGAGCCGCATCTGTGTCGCTGCGGTACCCATATGCGCATTCTGAAGGCGGTACATCGCGCGGCCGCCCTGATGCGTGCCCATGATCCGGTCCGGGGAGCGCTTTGATGGCGCCGCTGCCGACCTTCTCCCGCCGGGTCGTCCTCCAAGGCGCCGGCGCCATCATGGTCAGCTTCTCGCTCCGCAGTCTGCCCGCCGGCGCGGAGGAGGCTGCGCCGTCGAAGTTGCCCGGCAGCCTTGCGGTCGATCCGCATCTCGATGCCTGGATCCGCATCGCGCCGGACGGCGGTGTGACCGTCTTCACCGGCAAGGCCGAGCTCGGCCAGGGCATCGGTACCGCCCTGCTGCAGATCGCCGCCGAGGAGCTCGGCGTGCCGGTGGAAAGGCTGACGCTCGTAACGGCCGATACCGGTCGCACGGCCAACGAGGGCTACACCGCCGGCAGCCACTCGATCCAGGACAGCGGCGGCGCCATTCGCAACGCGGCGGCGCAGCTTCGGGAATTGCTGATCACCGAGGCGGCCCGGCGCCTGGGTTTGCCGTCTGATCAGCTGCGGGCCGAGCGCGGCAAGGTCACGGCTCCCGACGGCCAAGAACTTCCTTATGCCGAGCTGGCCGCAGGCGTCGACATGCATGTGGCGGCCCGGCCGCGATCCGTGTTCCGCGACCCCGGCTCGTTCACGATCATGAACACGCCGATGCGGCGCATCGACATCCCGGCCAAGGTGACCGGCGGGGCCGCCTATGTGCAGGATTTGCGGCTGCCGGACATGCTGCATGCGCGGATCGTCCGGCCGCCCAGCTATCGCGCCGCACTGAAGAGCGTCGATCTTGACGCCGCCGACAAGATGGCGGGCGTGGTCAAAGTGTTCCGCGACGGCAATTTCCTGGCCGTCGTGGCCGAGCGCGAATTCCAGGCGGTCAAGGCCATGCGTACACTCGCCGCCAGCGCCGAATGGGATGAGACGGCAATCTTGCCCGCCGCTGGCCGGCTTGCGGACGCGATCACGGCGCTGCCCTCGCGCGATCTCTACATCCTCGATCGGCATGACGGGACCGGTCAGGCGGCGAGGACGCTGGAGGCGACCTTCACCCGCCCCTATCAATCGCATGGCTCGATCGGGCCGTCCTGCGCCGTGGCGCAAGCCGTCGACGGCAGCCTGACCGTCTGGACCCATACGCAGGGCGTCTATCCCGATCGCGCCGCGATCGCCGAGATGCTGCATCTGCCGCTGGACAAGGTGCGCTGCATCCATGTGCCGGGTTCCGGTTGCTACGGCCATAACGGGGCGGACGATGCCGCAGCCGACGCTGCACTCATTGCCATGGCCATGCCGGGCCGGCCCGTGCGCGTGCAATGGATGCGCGAGCAGGAGCATGCCTGGGAGCCGTTCGGCCCGGCCATGGTGACGAAGGTCTCGGCCTCGCTCGATGCCGCCGGCCGCATCGCCGATTGGCGCTACGAGGTCTGGAGCAACACGCATTCGATGCGGCCGGGTGCGGCGGGCTCGCTGCTCGCGGCCCAGCACAAGGCGGAGTCCTTTCCCGTGCCGGCCGCGAAGCCGCTGCCGCTGCCCGAGGGCGGCGGCGACCGCAATGCGATCCCGCTCTATGTCCTGCCGAACGCAGCAGTCACGTATCATTTCCTGCCGGATATGCCGGTGCGGATCTCGGCGATGCGCTCGCTCGGCGCCTATATGAACATTTTCTCCATCGAGAGCTTCATGGACGAGCTCGCCGGCGCTGCCGGGATCGATCCGGTGACCTTCCGCCTGAACCATCTCGACGATGCACGGGCGCGGGATGTGATCCGGCTGGCGGCCGATCGGTTCGGCTGGGCGGACCGCGGCAAGGTCGTGGCAGGGCGCGGCTTCGGCTTCGCCTTCGCGCGCTACAAGAATCTCGCCGCCTATTGCGCCGTCGCGATGGAGATCGAGTCCGATACCGGGCGCGTCCGGATCAAGCGCGTGGTGTCGGCCGTCGATGCCGGCCAGACGGTCAATCCCGACGGCATCCGCAACCAGATCGAAGGCGCCATCCTGCAATCCGCGAGCTGGACCCTCTATGAGAGCGTCACCTTCGACGCGACGCGCATCACCTCGGTGGACTGGGCGACATATCCGATCCTGCGCTTCCGCGACGTTCCCGACAGCGTCGAGGTGCATATCATCGACCGTCCGGGTCAGCCCTTTCTAGGAGCCGGCGAGGCCGGCCAGGGACCGGCCGCTGCCGCCGTCGCGAACGCCATCGCCGACGCGACCGGTCTGCGGTTGCGCGACCTGCCTCTCAACGCTCAAAAGCTGCGCAAGCAGCTTAGGGAAGGGCTGTAGCGCTATTTGGCTCGGGCGCAGCTGCTGGAGATGTGGTGATGACCAAAGAAGAATGGCTCGGCCGTGCTGCCGATGAATATGTGCGTCAGGGCTCCCCGGCGGAATCGGCATCGATCGAGGCAGCCGAGATCTGGACAGCACTTTCCGATGGCGATCGGCAGCCGGCCGAAGCGCTTCGATATTCTCCGGAAGAGGTGGTGCGCGAAGGCATCGAAGGGGCTCGGGAGTCCGAGAGGCCGGGAACCTGAAGCGGCTAGGCCGGTTGCTTCTGCATCGGGTCATCGAGGTCAACTCGAGACCGTGTCAGGAGGAGACGACCATGAAGACCGCACTCATCGGTACCGCCATGCTGCTCATGGCGGCCGGCCCCACCTTCGCCCAATCGCAGACGGCCACGCCGCCGCAAGGCTCCCCCGGGACAATGTCTCAGCAAAACGCCCCCGGCGCCGGCGGCACCTCGAAGCCCGGAACGGCGGGTCTGCCGGGCAGCAAGTCGGGTCCAACCGCCAAGCCTTCGTCGACCGGCGCACCCGCGAACTCGACCACGCCGCAGCAGGATCAGAGCAAGGTGCCGGGCAAATCCGGTGCCGAATCCGGCAAGCCGGACCAAAAAGCCCCGCCTCGGCAATAGCAGCGCCCCGGGCGGATCAGGCGGTGCCGGCGAAGGATCAGATCGGCTCGAACCGGAGATCCATCTGATAATCGAGCGCCCCCTCCTCGCCCGCGATGGTGGTAGGGACGAAGGCGCCTCGGGGCCTTGGCGAACGGCCGCACCGGGCCCCGCTCGGCGCCCCACATACCGGTGCGGCATCTTGGACAAGTATCCAGGCGTAGACGGTGCTGGCTCGCCACGGTCGTCGAAGGGTAGGCTCGCGGCCCGCCACGTGGAAACGCTCCAGGAGACCGCGATGACCGAGATGCTGCGTCACCCTTATCCGCCGATCGAGCCTTACGCCTCCGGCCGGCTCGATGTCGGCGACGGGCATCAGGTCTACTGGGAACGGTGCGGCCGGCAGGGCGGCATACCCGCGGTCTTCCTGCATGGCGGCCCCGGCGTCGGCTGCATGGCCTCCAACCGGCAATTCTTCGATCCGGCGCGCTACGACGTGCTGCTGTTCGATCAGCGCGGCTGCGGCCGGTCGCTGCCCCATGCCGGGCTCGAGGCCAACACCACCTGGCACCTCGTTGCCGATATCGAGCGGCTGCGCGCCATGTGCGGGCACGAAAGCTGGTTGGTGTTCGGCGGTAGCTGGGGAGCGACTCTGGCGCTCGCCTATGCCGAGACGCACCCCGAGCGGGTCACCGGCCTGATCCTGCGCGGGATCTTCTTGTCGCGGCAGAGCGAGCTCGACTGGCTCTACGGGAACGGCGCCAACTGGCTCTATCCGGAAAAGTGGGAGCGGTTCCTGGCGCCCATACCCGAGGGCGAGCGCGGCGACCTTTTCCACGCTTATCATCGCCGCCTGACCGGAGGGGATGCGGCGGAGCGGGTCGCGTTCGCGCGGGCCTGGAGCGCCTGGGAAGGCGAGACGGCGACGCTGCTCGCCAATCCGGCGGTGGCGGCGATGTTCAGCGATGAGAATCTTGCCCTCTCTTTTGCGAGCATCTCCGCCCATTACTTCATTCATCGGAGCTGGCTGGAGGAGGAACAGCTGCTGCGGGCCGCAGGCCGCATCCGCAATATTCCCGGAACCATCGTCCAGGGTCGCTATGACCTCGCGAGTCCGGTCCGCAGCGCCTGGGAGCTGCATCGCGCCTGGCCCGAGGCCGAATTCCATCTGATCCCGGATGCGGGCCACGCCGCGAGCGAACCGGGCACGCTCGACCGCCTGCTGCGCGCCGCCGACGCGCATGCGGATCGCTTGGGCTGAGAAAACGGCTCGGCCGTCGCGAACGGCGGAACTCTCGGCGCCCCGGGGCTTTAGCATTCTGATGCCATGATGCGTCGGAGATCCAGCCATGTCCGAGCCGTTCCACCCCGTCGCCAGCCTCGATACGCTTGCTCCCGGCTCGATGCGGGAAATCGAAATCGACGATACCAAGATCCTCCTGGTGAGGGTCGGCGACGAGATAACGGCGATCGACGCCGTCTGCCCTCATGCCGGCGGGCCGCTCGCGGACGGCGTGCTGAAAGGTAACGAGATCTTCTGCCCGTGGCACAAGGCCGCCTTCTGCGTCAGCAGCGGCCGCTGCCTCGAGCCGCCGGCGGTCGATGATCTGCGGCGATTTCCGGTCCAGGTCCGGGACGGACGGGTGTTCGTGAGCCTTTCGGAGGAAGTGCCGGCCAAGGCGGGGGAGTCCGCGGCAGATAGCCGGACCTTCCTGATCGTCGGCGCTGGTGCGGCCGGCTTCTCGGCGGCGCAGACATTGCGGCAGGAGGGGTTCGGGGGGCGTATCGTGCTGATCTCGCGCGAGCAGGCCTTGCCCTACGACCGGACGATCCTCAGCAAATATGTTCTGGCCGGTACGGAAGCGGGGGAGAAAACGCCGCTGCAGGACGAGGAATTCTACCGCCGCAACGCCATCGAGCGGCTCCATGCGGAGGTGACGGCGCTCCGGCCTGACGAGAAGAGCGTCCTGCTGAAGGATGGCCGGCGTCTCACCTACGACGCCGCCCTTATCGCCACCGGCGGAGAGCCGATTCGTCCGCCCTTTCCGGGAGCCGATCTCGGCAATGTATTTCTACTGCGCTCGCAGGAGGATGCCGCGCGCATCGTTGCCGCCGCGAGCGGCAGCCGGCATGCGGTCATCGTCGGCGGCGGCTTCATCGGTCTCGAAGCCGCGGGCAGCCTGCGCGAACGCGGGCTCGAGGTGACCGTGATCGTCAATCAGGAAGTGCCGCCGCAGAAACAGTTCGGCAAAGTCGTCGGCGGGGTCCTGCTCGATCTGCACAAGGAAAAAGGCGTCGCTTTCCGGTTGGGCCGGAAGCTGGTCCGGTTGGAAGGTGAGCATCATGTCGCCCGCGCCGTCCTCGACGATGGCGAGAGCTTGCCGGCGGATCTGGTGATCGCCGGCTTGGGCGTGCGGCCCACCACCGCCTTTGTCGACGGGCTGGTCCCGGCGGATGATGGCGGCCTCACAGCGGACAATACGCTCAAGGTGGCCGAAGGCCTCTATGCGGCGGGAGATATCGTCTCCTTTCCGCTCAGGGGCGACGGGCCGCGCATCCGGGTCGAGCATTGGCGCGTGGCGGAGCAGCATGGCCGCCTCGCCGCCTTGAATATGCTGGGCGCCAATCGGCCCTACGATGCCGTCCCGTTCTTCTGGACGAGCCACTACATGCAGCAGCTCGACTATGTCGGTCATGCCTCGGACCAGGATCAGCTCGTGGTGCGGGGCGATCTGTCGAAGCGGGACTTCATTGCCTACTACGTGCGGGAAGGGCGCGTCACAGCGGCGGCCGGCCTTAATCGCGATCGCGACGCCGCGGCGGTCCTGGCGCTGATGTCGGATCGGCAGAGCTGGACACCGGACGAGATTCATCCGCCGGACGCCTCTCCCGTGGAGGTTCTGGAACGGCGGCAGGAGCGTTCCCGACAATCGGGGGGCTAGACGATGGAGCTGGATCGCCTCTTCGGAAAATTCGCGACCGCCACCGCGAAGGCGATGGGCAGTCCGGTCGCCTTCCTGATCTGCGTGCTGTCGGTCGCGATCTGGGCGGCCTCCGGCCCGTTCTTCAAATTCTCGGAAGATTGGCAGCTGGTGATCAATACCGGCACGACGATCATCACGTTTTTGATGGTCTTCCTCATCCAGAACACTCAAAATCGAGACGGTACGGCCATTCAGACCAAGCTCGACGAGCTAATCAGGGCGTCCGATGCGGGTGACGAGTTCATGGGCATCGAGAAGCTCACCGATCAGGAGCTGGAGGTGCTGCAGGCCAAATGCGAGCGCGCCGCCGCCAACAGCCGAGAGCTGCTGACGCAAACCGAGAAGGTCAGGAACAGCCGGAAAGGCGTGAAGCAACCGCGCGGAGACGAGGCGCCTCGGCCGGCGGAGGGCTGAACGGAGTCCGCCTCTTGAGCTGGATCAAAGCACCGTTTCTCGTTCGCGCCAGAATGACGCCTCAACAGCGGTGGAGAGCCAGATGGCCGATATAAGGGTAGCACCGGAGCTGTGGGCGTCGAGCATGATGCCGGAGGGCATCCTGGAACGATGGTTCGTCGTCGATGGCGCGACCGTCATGGATGGTGACAAGGTCGCCGAAGTCCGCGTCGAGGACGCGCTGCACGAGCTGGTTGCGCCCTGCGCGGGCCGTCTCGTCATCAGTGCGAATGCCGACGACCTCGTCGAGCCCGGCACCGTCATCGGCTGCGTAGTGGCGTCGTAAGAACTCAAGCAGGCCCGAGCAGGAGCATCGAGACATGACGATACTCAATTCCCGCGAACGCGAGTTCGAGAACCGCTTCGCCTATGACGAAGAGATAAAGTTCAAGGTCGCGGCCCGGCGCAACCGGCTCGTCGGTCTCTGGGCCGCCAAGGAGCTCGGGCTCGAGGGCCGCGCAGCCGACGCCTATGCGCATGAGATGGTGGAGCTTCTGTTTCACCCGGGCGGTTCCGGCCATATCGTCGAACGACTCGCCTCAGATCTGGAAGCGGCCGGGAAGTCCTCGGGAGCGGAGCGGATCCAGCACGAGCTCGATCAATGCGAAAAGGAAGCGAAGCGCCAACTCATGGGTGCCGCTTCGGCGTGACGGCCGGTTCGGCGCTCGGACGTCAGGGGACGAGCACGGCGGCGCCGTCGAAGCGACCGGTTCAGAGATCGGCGAGCGGGTAGCGTGTCGCCTCGGTGACGAGGCCGGCCTGCGGCGCTATCCGCAGGAAGTCGATCCCGTCGGTCGTCGACCGCCATTTTCAGCGACCGCCAACCGATCAGCCCGGCGCAGAGCGGCGGGGCGAGTGCCGCATCCTCGCCGGTCTCGCCGAGCAGAAAGGCGTAACGCGCATCCGCGCTCGCCCAGCTCGAGCCCTTCGACGCCGGCATCGAGCGTGTCGATCCGCCCGACGATCTCGCGCCCCGGCACGATCGGCAGTCTCGGATCCGGCATGCAACCCTCCGTAGCGAAGCTCACCCCCGGGGCGATGGGTCAGTGCGAGAGTAGAGTGCACCGTGCGGGGCGAAGAAGCAGCTCGCGCGTCACGCCGCCGAACGCCCATTCGCGCATCCGGCTATGGCCGTAGGCACCGGCGACCAGCAGGCCGGCCTCTCTTTCCCGGGCGATCTCGTCGAGCCGGCCGGCATCGTCGCCATTGGAAGCCAGCGCAAGCGTTTCCGCGATAACATCGTGCCCCTTCAGCCAGGCTGCGACATCGTCCAACCTTGCCCGCGCGGCCTCCAGCTCGTCCTTGGAAACGATTTCCGCCACGACGACACGGCCCGCTTGCCGCAGCAGCGGCAAGGCATCCTGGACGGCGCGCCTTGTCTCCCGCGTATCCTTCCAGCCGATGAGCGCGCTGCCCAGGTCCTGCTCTCCCGTGTCCGGCACGATCAGCACCGGCCGGCCGGCGCGCATCACCAGATCGCTGACGCTGACCCGCTGCGGCGTATCGAACGGCGCTCCGGCGCTGCCCGGGACGGTTATGACGAGGTCCGCGTGCCGTGCCTGCTGTGCGATATAGTCCGTCGGCAGGCCATAGGAGACGGCCGATCGCCATTGGACGCTGCGCGCGCGCCCTTCGAGCTCGGCACTGAACCGGTCCTTGGCCGCCTTGATTTCCTTCTCGATCTCTTGCCGATCCTCGGCGATCAGTTCGGCCGGCACATAGCCGTCGCCGACGGCGATCGAGAGCGGTTGGCAGGCGGCGACGCCGATCGCCTCGGCGCCGAATCGCTCGGCCAGCTCTCCCGCCACTCTGAGGACGGCGGTGTTCGGGGCACCGAGATCCATATGCACCATAAGGCTCGTGTAGGTCACGGCGGGCTCCTTGATAGCGTTTCGACACGACGATTCTGGGCGCCGCGGGGCTGGCCGCCTTGATGCGAATCAAGCGGTCGCGTGGCGAGGATCCATGACATCCTTGTCGCCTGGAGGTTTTCCTTTGGTTGCGGCTTGATGCGGATCAAGGATACTCCCCGCCGAGGCTGTAGGCTGCACGGAATGAGTCGGCCAGCATGGCCGCAGCCGCGGAAGCTCGGAGGATCTACGGATGCTGAAAGATATTCTTGTCCATGTCGACGGCTCGGACTCGACGGAACGGCGGCTCGAGGCCGCGACGTTGCTGGCGGAGCGGAGCGAGGCGCATCTCGTCGGGCTCTATGTGAACTCGATCGAGGACACGGTGCCCTACCGCGATCTCTACGCCATCAAGGAGGTCATGCAGTATATCGCCGAGCAAAACGCGGTCGAGCAGGCGGCGGCCGAAGCCATCTTCCGGCGCGCTACCGTGGGCGGTGCCATCAATGCCGAATGGCGCGTCGTTCAGGGGCTGATCGACCGGACCGTGGTCCAGCACGCCCGCACGGCCGATCTCGCCGTGGTCGGCCAGAACAATCCGGAGCGGCCGCCGATCGGCACCGGGGCCAATGTACCGACCATGGTGCCGCTCTCGTCCGGCCGGCCCACCCTCGTCGTACCCTATGCCGGTCATATCGCGACGATCGGCAAGCGGGTGCTGGTCGCGTGGGACGGTGGGCGGGAGGCGGCGCGCGCCGTCAACGACGCCCTGCCGCTGCTCAAGACAGCCGAGCGCGTCACAATCGTCTCGGTGTGCGGCGGTACCCGGGTCGCGTCGGGCGAGCTGCCCTGCGCGGATATCGCGGCGCATCTGGCGCGGCACGATGTCAACGTCGATATCCGGAGCGAGCCGCGCGGCGATATCCAGGTCGCCGACCTCCTGCTCTCGGTCGCCTCGGACCTGTCGGCCGACCTGCTGGTCATGGGCGCTTACGGCCATTCGCGGATGCGCGAGCTGTTCCTCGGCGGGGTCACCCGGGCCATCCTCGATCGCATGACCCTGCCGGTGCTGATGTCGCACTGAGGCGAGCAGCCATGGACTCAATGAGTTAGTGTGCCGATTCACCTGAAATTCGATATGTCGAATTTCAGGATCGGGACACCTGGGCGGGTACCTCAGCGCGTGAGATTGACCTTGGCGAGGTCGATCAACTGACCGGCCCGCCCGTCCAGGACTGCCGTCATCATGAACATGCCGAAATGGTAGGCTTCGGCGAAGGTGGTCTTCGGCGGCATGACCAGCTCCTGGCGGGCGCTGACGACATCGACCAGCGCCGGGCCGTCATGGGCGAGCGCCTCGCTCAGCGCCGCCTTCAGCGCTTGCGGCTTCTCGACGCGGATGCCCTTGATCCCCATCGCCTCGGCCATGGCGGCGAAGTTCGGGTTCTTGAGGTCGCAGCCGACATCGACGAAGCCGCTCGCCTTCATCTCCAGCTCGACGAAGCCGAGCGTGCCGTTGTTGAGCAGGATCACCTTCACCGGCAGCCCCATTTGGGTGAGCGTGATGAAGTCGCCCATCATCATCGTGAAGCCGCCATCGCCGGACATCGAGATGACCTGGCGCTTGGGAAAAGCCGCCTGTGCGCCGATTGCGTGCAGCATCGCGTTCGCCATGGAGCCGTGATTGAACGAGCCGACGATCCGGCGCTTGCCGTTGACCTTGAGATAGCGCGCGGTCCAGGCGATTGGCGTGCCGACATCGCAGGTGAAGATGGCATCGTCGGCCGCGAGCTCGCTGACCAGCCGTGTCACATATTGAGGATGGATGACGCCGCTGTCGGGGCCGCTTTCCGCGAGCGCGTCGAGGTCGCGCCGCGCCTTCTTGTAATGGGCCAGAGCACCATCGAGATGGCTGGTGTCGGTCTTCTCATGGAGCGCCGGCAACAACAGCTCCAACGTCGACTTGACGTCGCCGAGCAGGCCCAGATCGAGCGGACAGCGATTGCCGAGCGCCTCGGGCCGAATATCGATCTGCGCGATCCGGGCCTTCTCGGGATAGAATTGCCGATAGGGAAAGTCGGTGCCGAGCAGCAGCAGCGTGTCGCAATCCTTCATTGCGGCATAGCCCGACGCGAATCCCACCAGCCCGGTCATGCCGACATCGTAAGGGTTCTCGTATTCGAGATGCTCCTTGCCCCGGAGCGAATGCACGATCGGCGCCTTGAGCCTGCGCGCGAGCTCGATCACCTCGGCATGGGCGCCGGCACAGCCGGCGCCGCACATGAGCGTCACGCGCGACGCCTGGTTCAGCAATGTCGCCAGCCGGCCGATATCGCCGTCGCTCGGGCGCAGGACGGGAGCGGTCGGGACGAGCCAGGCCGGCACCTTGGCCGCTAGCGGCTTCAGCGCGGTATCCCCGGACATGACGATGACGGCGACGCCGCGTTTCGCCACGGCCACGCGGATGGCCCGGGTCAGGATCTGGGGCAGCAGCTCAGGGTTCGAGACCAGCTCGACATAATGGCTGCATTCCTTGAACAGGCTCTCGGGATGGGTCGCCTGGAAATAATCGATGCCGACTTCGGTGCTCGGAATATGGGCCGCGATCGCCAGCACCGGCACACCGCTGCGATGGCAGTCGAACAATCCATTGATAAGGTGCAAATTGCCCGGTCCGCAGCTTCCAGCACACACCGCGAGCTCGCCGGTGAGATGCGCTTCGGCGCCGGCGGCGAAGGCAGCGCCCTCCTCGTGGCGCATATGGACCCATTCGATTGATTTCAGCCGCCGCAGCGCGTCGGTGAAACCATTGAGCGAGTCGCCCACGACCCCGTAGATGCGCTTCACGCCCGCCTGGGCCAAGGTTGCGGCTAGATAGTCGGCAGTGGAATTCGCCATCTTTCACCTCCTGTGCCCAAGAATGCCGGAGCATGGCCGTCGGCGCCGTTCCGCGTCAACCCGGCGAGGCTGCGCTGCAAGGTCACGGCTTCAGTGCTGCATCTGAAGATTCATGAGGTCGCTCGATGGCATCACGTTGGCGGTGAGATTGGCCATGATCCAGAGCGAGCCCGCGACCACGAGCGCCACGATGAGCACGCCGAAGGCGAGCGCCAGCACGTTGTTGGTGTTGTCCGGGCCGGTCGTGATGTGCAGGAAGAAGACGAGATGAATGCCCATCTGGGCGATCGCCAGCACGGCGAGGCCGATCGGCACGCCCGGCGCCCACAGCAAAGAGGTGCTGGCGGCCCAGAAGGAGGTGGCGGTGAGGATCACCGCCAGAGCCAGCCCGATCAGGTAGGTCCTGAGGCCGGCGAGCGTCTCCTCGCGCCGGCTGCCGGGAAACTCATCGTCGCCCGGCGCGCGATCATAAAGATCCTCAGTCATCAGCGGCCTCCCATCAGATAGACGATCGAGAACAGCGCGACCCAGATGATGTCGAGCGCATGCCAGAACAGGCTGAAACAGGCGAGGCGACGCATGATCCGGGGCTTGAACCCTTTGCCCGCGACCTGCGCCATCATCACGACGAGCCAGAGCAGCCCGACGCTGACATGGGCGCCGTGGCAACCCACCAGCGTGAAGAAGGCCGAGAGGAAGGCGCTGCGTTGCGGTGTCGCGCCGACCGCGATCATTCCCGCGAACTCGCGCAACTCGAGCGTCAGGAAGGCGGCGCCCAGGAGAAAGGTGACGGCGGCGCTGAGATAGGTCGCGGTGCGATGCTCCTCGTTGATCGCCAGCGACATCAATCCGCAGGTGAAGCTCGAGGCGAGCAGGCAGGCTGTCTCGATCGCGACGCTGGTCGGGTTGAAGAGCTCGGCGCCGCCCGGGCCGCCGGCGGTCGCGCGCGAGAGCACCGCATATGTGGCGAAGATCGCCGAGAACATCACGATGTCGCTCAGCAGGAAGATCCAGAAGCCGTAGGCGACGATGATGCGCTTGGAGGCGGGGCCGCCCTCATGCGCGCCGGCATGCGCGCCGTGACCGCCATGGGAGATCGTGATCGCGCTCATTGGACGAGCCCCGCGCGATAGGCGCGATCGATGCGCGCGACCTCTTCGACCGGGATCTCGATCTCCTCGATTTCACGCCAGGCGAAGACGAGCGTGGTGGCGAAGGCGCCGAGCAGGCCCAGGCCGACCATCCACCAGATGTACCAGATGAGCGCGAAGCCGGTGATGACGGCGAAGAAGGCGGTGATGAAGCCGGTCGCGCTGTTGACCGGCATCTCGATCGGCTCGTAGTCGACGGCCTCCGCAGGCCGGCCCTGTTCCGCGCGCGCCTTCCGCTTCATGCGCCAAAAGGCGTCCTCGCCCTCGACCAGCGGCATCACCGCGAAGTTCCAGGAGGGCGGCGGTGACGGGGTCGACCATTCGAGCGTGCGCCCATCCCATGGGTCGCCGGTGAGGTCGCGTCGCTGATCGCGGGTTCGGATCGAGACCACGAGTTGGAGGATGGTGAAGACGATGCCGACGAGGATGACGACGGCGCCCGCGGCCGCGATCAGCAGCAGCGGTTGCCAGCTTGGATCCTCGTAATGCTGCATGCGCCGGGTCATGCCCATGAGTCCCAGCGCATAGAGCGGCATGAAGGCGAGGTAGAAACCGATGAACCAGCACCAGAAGGCGGCCTTGCCGAGCCCTTCATGGAGCGTGAAGCCGAACGCCTTGGGGAACCAGTAAGTGTAGCCTGCGAAGGCGCCGAACACGACGCCGCCGATGATCACGTTGTGGAAATGGGCGATCAGGAACAGGCTGTTATGCAGCACGAAATCGGCCGGGGGCACCGCCAGCAGCACGCCGGTCATGCCGCCGAGAATGAAGGTCACCATGAAGCCGAGCGACCACAGGATCGGCACGGTGAAGCGCACGCGCCCGCCATACATGGTGAAGAGCCAATTATAGATTTTCACCCCCGTCGGCACGGCGATGATCATCGTCATGACGCCGAAGAAGCCGTTGACGTCGGCGCCGGCGCCCATGGTGAAGAAATGGTGCAGCCAGACGAGGAAGGAGAGGATGCAGATCGCCATGGTGGCGGCGACCATCGAGCGGTAGCCGAAGAGCGGCTTGCCGGAGAAGGTCGAGATCACTTCGGAGAAGATGCCGAAGGCCGGCAGGATCAGGATGTAGACCTCCGGATGACCCCAGGCCCAGATGAGGTTGATATACATCATCGGATTGCCGTCGCCGTCGACGGTGAAGAAATGAAAGCCCAGATACCGATCGAGCAGCAGCATCGCGAAAGTCGCGGTCAGGATCGGAAAGGCGGCGACGATCAGGAGGTTGGAGGCGAGCGCGGTCCAGCAGAAGACCGGCATGCGCATATAGGTCATCCCCGGCGCCCGCATCTTGAGGATGGTAGTGACGAAATTGATGCCGGTGAGCAGCGTGCCGACGCCGGAGATCTGCAGCGCCCAGAGATAGTAATCGACGCCCACCCCCGGCGAGAATTGCAGCTCGCTCAAGGGCGGATAGGCGAGCCAGCCGGTGCGCGCGAATTCGCCCACCACCAGCGAGATGTTGGTCAGCAGCACGCCCGAGGCGTTGAGCCACAGGCTCACAGAGTTCAGCGTCGGAAAGGCCACGTCGCGCACGCCGAGCTGAAGCGGCAGGGCGAAGTTCATCAGCCCGATCATGAAGGGCATGGCCATGAAGAAGATCATGATCGTGCCGTGGGCCGAGAAGATCTGGTCGTAATGCTCCGGCGGCAGATAGCCGGGCGCGTTGCCGACGGCGATCGCCTGCTGCGAGCGCATCATGATCGCGTCGACGAAGCCGCGCAGCAGCATCACCAGCGCCAGCACGCAATACATCACGCCGATCCGTTTATGATCGACCGAGGTCAGCCATTCGCGCCAGAGATAGGGCCACCAGCCCTTGACGGTGATCCAGGCGAGGATGGCCACGACCGCGAGGATCATCAGCGCCGATGCGACGATGTCGATCGGCTCGTTGATCGGAAACGCGCTCCAACTCAGCTTGCCGAGCATGCTCAATTCTCCTTGTGCGTTTGAGCGTGCCCGCTATCGGCGGGCGGGTTGGGATGCACGATCGCCTGGAACAGATCCTGGGTGACGGCGCCGTAGGTGGAGGCGGGAACCGCCTCGCTCGGCTGGGCGAGCGCCGCATAGCTCTTGGGATCGAGCGCCGGGCCCTTGCCGCGCGTCGCCGTCACCCACTGAGTGAATTGATCGGGCGAGACCGCCTCGACGGTGAAGCGCATATCGGCGAAGCCGTCGCCGCTGAACTGGGCCGAGAGGCCGGGATAGGCGCCGGGCTTGTCGGCTTGAAGATGCAGATGCGTCTGCATGCCGGCCATGGTGTAGATCTGGCCGCCGAGCTGCGGCACGAAGAAGCTGTTCATCACGCCGGACGAGGTGAGCGTGAAGCTGATCGGCGCGCCTACCGGCACCGTCAGGCGGTTGACGCTGGCGATGCCGAGATCGGGGTAGATGAACAGCCATTTCCAATCGAGCGAGACGACCTCGACCTCGATCGGGTTGGTCGTGGACGGGATCGGCCGGGGTGGATCGAGATCGTGCGAACTGACCCAGCCGATCCCGCCCAGGAGCAGCACGGTCATGGCCGGGATCGACCAGACGATCATCTCCAGCCGGCCAGAATATTCCCAATCCGGCAGATAGCGGGCGCGCGTGTTGGAGGCGCGGAACCACCAGGCGACTCCAAGGGTTGCCAAGATCGTCGGCAGAACGATCGCCAGCATGATGCCGAGCGAGTTGAGGAGGATGGTCTTCTCGGCCGAGGCGATCGGTCCTTGCGGGTCGAGCACGCCGCTCGAGCAGCCGCCGAGCGCCGAGGCGATGGCTAGGGCGAAGATTCGCCCGTCGATGAGGCGCCTCGCTCGCCCGGAGAGCGGATCGGCCCTCCCGCCGGCATCAGGTCTGGCCATGCCAATCTCCTTGATGAAAGCCTCGCGAAAAGCGCTTCGGGATTGCCGGCCGCGATTTGCGGTCGTGGTTGCGTAACAGCTGGTTAAAGCACCGGAGCCGTATTCAGTTCCGGCGCGGCGGCAAGCGCCCAAGGAGCTGCGTCACTCTGTCGTCGGCGGCCCCGCAGGAATGCCGAATGCGCGGGGACGATGGTCTTTCCAGCTTGTCCTAATTTTCTCCGGACCGCACGCTCAACCTTAGCATCGGGGTGACGACGGCATCGTGACGGGCGGAATATCTGGACGCGCCCCCGATCGATGCGGGGCGGTGCGACAAAATGAATAAATCTCTTACTCAGCCGCTCCCTGCAAAGCTCAGTTCCCATTTCAGCATTTCCAAGTGTTAGATTTACGTTACGAACGTAACGCGTTTGCACCTGATGCTTGCTGTAAAAAGTTGACAAATTTTGCTAATCCTTTGATCATCTCAATTCAGGGGTTCGTTTTACGATAAATTATATTATCATATTTTGTATAATTATGGGCCGTAAGTAATAAAGCCTTGGTGCCGATCGAAGAAGTTCGTATTATTTTATAAACCTTTCGATATTTTTGAAAAAGCACCTCTGCCTTTGCCGTATTGAGATTTCACGGCTCGATTATAAGTACGTGTTCCGAATAACTGGATGTTGCGGATGTTCATTGTTCCCGCTGGGAATGGACTATTGAGGTTTGAAGGAGGAAACCAGATGGACGGAGGAAAGGTCAGACTCAGCCTGCAGGTGCCGGAGGAGTTGAACCGCATCCTTGAAACCATGGCGACCGAAATGGGCGGCACCAAGAGCGAGGTGCTGCGCAAGGCACTGACCTTGATGGAGGTTGCCCATCAGGCTCGCAAGAACGGCAAAAGGTTCGGCATCGCCTCGGAGGGTGCGAAATTGGATACCGAGATTATCGGAGTCTAACAGATTCAGATCCTCTGAGGAAATGTGACCGGGGGCCAGCGCCGCCAACCGGGCCTCTTCCGCGGCCGAGCCGGGCGGGACAGGTCTGCCCCATCGAGGAAGCGACCACATGGTTGCGCCTCGGAACGAAGCAAGGCCGGTTGCGGCAAATTGGTGCATATACCCCTAAAAACCTACTCGACCGCCATCATCTCTATAGTCAGGGGATCAGCCCGTCGGCAGAGACGAGCAAAGATCTGACGAGGAGATGCAATGCCGTACTTACATCTGAATCTGCCTGGCACGTTTTCCGTGGCGGCAAAGCGGGAGGTCGCCACGCGACTCTGCCGCCTTTATGCGGAAGTGATGCAGACCCAGTTCTGGCGTCCCAATGTGGGCATCTCGGAACTGGGTGAGGATAATCTCTTCCGCCTGGGCGCCGAAGGACTCGAACCCGTGACCATGATCCTGGTCGAATTCCGGCGCGGCCGACCGGTGGGAAGCCGCCTTGCCCTCGGGCGCGGGATCGTCGATATCGTCGTCGAGGTGCTCGGTGTCCCGCGCCAGACGGTTCTCGTCGAATTTACCCCTCATGACGGTAACGAGATGCTGCGGGACGGCGATTGGGCCGGTGATTGGTCGGCGGCCGAAGCCGGCTCGGGCTAGTTCCATCGAGCTTGCACCTTCGCCGCCGGCCGCGCCGCTCGATCGGTGCGGCGGCGTGTTCCAAAATCTCATGATGGGCGCACAATCAAGGAAGTTGCCGGACCGGCGCGAAGCGCACGAATATACGGGAGTCCCAACCGGTATCGGACGGGCCTCAAACGACATGCGCCATCGAAGGCGCGGGGGATAAGAGGGAGACAGAGGTGCTGAACAATTCCGCCTCGAGTGCAAGCGGCGTCCTGAAGAGCCTCGCCATGCTCGGATATCCGAACGACGACCACGATATCATGATCTATATGCTGACGCCGTGCCGGCTCGCGCGCTCGGCGTCGAACGACACGGCCCCTTGCGCGCCAGATGAAATTGGAAGGTGGAGGAGCGGCGCATGACCGATCAACTGGCCGATAGTGCGGAACGCCTGTTCACGGCCCATTGCGGCAAGGAGATCCTGCATGCGGCCGAAGACGGCACTTGGCCGCTGGCCTTGTGGGACGCGGTCGAGGAAGCCGGCTTCTGCGCCGCCTTGCTGCCGGAAGAGGCTGGCGGCTTCGGCATTTCCGTCCCCGAGGCGTTCGGCCTGCTGCGCGTTGCCGCCCGGCATGCGGCCCCGATCCCGCTGGCAGAGACCATGCTCTCCGGCTGGCTGTTCGCGCGCGCCGGCATGGCCGTTCCGGCCGGCATCCTGACGCTGGCGCCGGTGCGCCGGAACGAGCGGCTCACGCTGACGCGGGCGGGCGCCGATTGGCGTCTCAGCGGCACGGCCACGCGCGTGCCCTGGGGCCGTAAGGCCGATGCGGCGGCGGTGCTGGCGGCGGGGCCGGACGGTCCGATGCTGGTAAAGCTCGCCCAGGGCGCCTTCACCGTCACGCCTGGCGCCAATCTCGCCGCCGAGCCGCGCGACACGATCACGATCGATGCCGAGGTGGCGGCGGCCGATGCCGTACCCTGGCCATTTCCGGCCGAAGCACTGCGCCTTGCCGGGGCCGCGGTGCGAACGGCGCAGATCGCCGGCGCCCTCGCCCGTGTGCTGGAGATGTCGGTGCAATATGCCCAGACGCGCGTGCAGTTCGGCCGGCCGATCGGCAAGTTCCAGGCGATCCAGCATAATCTCGCCATTCTCGCCGGCCAGTCGGCTGCGGCCTTGGCCGCGTCCGACATGGCGGCCGACGCGTTCGGCGAGTTGACGCCCATGATCATCGCCGCCGCCAAGGCGCGTGCGGGCGAGGCCGCCAGCATCGCCGCCGGCTTGGCGCACCAGGCTCACGGCGCCATCGGCTTCACCCAGGAATATGAGCTGCATTACGCCACGCGCCGGCTCTGGTCCTGGCGGGACGAGTTCGGCACCGAGGCGGAATGGAACGCGCTGGTCGGGCGCGCGGCCCTCGCGGCCGGCGGTGACGGGCTGTGGCCGGCGATCACGGCCGCCGGCTGACCGCGATGTCCACTCCGAATTCGACGATCTTGCATGCCCTGCCGGCGCCGATGCCGGCCGGGCCGGATGGAGCCTAACCCATGCAGGCACTCTCTTTCGCGGCCCCGCCGCCACCCTCCGAAGCCACCGAGACGCTGCGGGCCGAGGTGCGCGCGTTCCTGGCTACCGAGCTCAGCGATCGAACCCCGCAGGAGCGCGCCTCGTCCTGGGGCGGCCGCGACCCGGCCTTCAGCCGCAAGATGGGCCGGCGCGGCTGGATCGGCATGACCTGGCCGAAGCAATATGGCGGCCATGGGCGCTCAGCCCTCGAACGCTACGTCGTGCTCGAGGAGATGCTGGCGGCCGGCGCGCCCGTGGGCTTCCATTGGGTCGCCGACCGGCAGAGCGGGCCGAACCTGATCAAGTACGGCACCGAGGAGCAGCGCCGGACCATCCTACCGCGCATCGTCGCCGGCGAATGCTGCTTCTGCATCGGCATGAGCGAGCCCGATTCCGGTTCCGACCTCGCCGCCGCGCGCACCCGCGCCCAGCCGGTCCAGGGCGGCTGGCTGGTCAACGGCACCAAGGTCTGGACCTCCGGCGCGCACAAGGCCGACTATATGATCCTGTTCTGCCGGACGGATGCGAAATCGGAAGACGACCGCCACGCCGGCGCCAGCCAGTTCCTGGTCGATATGGAATATGCCAAGGCCAACGGCATGAAAGTGCGGCCGATCATCGACATGCGCGGCGACCATCATTTCAACGAGGTGGTCATCGAGGATCTGCTGCTGCCTGCGGATGCGGTGCTGGGCAAGGTCGGCGACGGCTGGAAGCAGGTCACGGGCGAGCTCGCCTTCGAGCGCAGCGGGCCTGAGCGCTTCCTGTCGGCCTTCACCCTGCTGGTCGAGACGGTGCGGGCGATCGGACCGGAGGGATCGGAACGCGCCGCGATCGCGCTCGGCCGGCTGACCAGCCACATCATGACGCTCCGGCGCCTGTCCCGCTCCGTCGCCGGCATGCTGCAGGCCGGCGAGGATCCGGCCCTTCAGGCGGCCCTCGTCAAGGATCTGGGCAACGTACTGGAGCAGGAGACGGCCGAGGTCGTGCGGCTGCTCGTCGATCTCGAGCCGGAGGACGGCGCCGACGATCCGCTGATCGCGGTGCAGGCCTATCTGATCATGAGCGCGCCGTCCTTTTCGCTGCGTGGAGGAACGCGCGAAATCCTGCGAGGCATCATAGCGAGGGGGCTGGGCCTAAGATGAACGACGTACGCATCACCCATGAGGGCCATGTCGGCATCGCCGAGATCTGTCGGGCGCCCAACAATTTCTTCGACAAGGAGCTGATCGGCGAGCTGGCGGCGGCCTTCAAGGGCTTCGCCGCCGACGACAACATCCGCAGCATCCTGCTCTGCGCCGAGGGCAAGAATTTCTGCGCCGGCGCCAATTTCTCGCGGCCGGCATCGGAGACGGTCGGCAGCCGGATGGAGGATCGCGACACCGATCATCTCTACCGCCAGGCGGTGCAGCTTTTCCGTTGCACGAAGCCGATCGTGGCGGCGGTGCAAGGCGCGGCTGTCGGCGGTGGGCTCGGGCTGTCGCTGGTCGCGGATTTTCGGGTTGCCACGGCGGAATCCCGCTTCACCGCCAATTTCAACCGGCTGGGCTTCCATCCGGGCTTCGGCTTGAGCGTGACGCTGCCGCGCGTGGTCGGCGTGCAGCAGGCGACGCTGCTCTTCTATACCGGCCGCCGCATCACCGGCGAGGAGGCGCACAAGATCGGCCTCGTCGATGTGCTGGCGCCCAATGACGGGCTGCGTGCGGCGGCGTTGGCGCTGGCGACGGAGATCGCGCAATCGGCGCCGGTCGCGGTGCAATCGACCCGCGCCACCCTGCGCAAGGGGCTGGCCGATGCGGTCGAGGCCGCCACCACACACGAGCTGGCGGAACAGCAGGTCCATTTCGCCATGGCGGATTTCGCCGAGGGCGTGAAGGCGATGGCGGAACGGCGGCTGCCGAACTTCACCGGGCGCTGAAAGGTTGCGGCAGGGGATGGGAACGGGGCGGCCGGTCCCGCCGGCCGCCCCGTTCTCCGTTGCGGATGTTAAGGCACGAACAGGTCGGCGCAGTGGCCGGGCTGGGCTGGCGACGGGGCGATCGAGCCGCCATGGGGGATGCATTGGTCCGGCGGCAGCCGGTCGCCATGCTCGACATAATCGACCAGCAGATCAAAGGCGCGCTGGGCGTGAGGCTCGATCAGCTCGAGCTGCGGCAGCGTATCCTTATAGGTCTCGATGTGATTGCCGTTCTGGACCTCATAGAGCCGGTAGGCCGGACTCCGGCCGCGGTCGTCATCGAAGGAGGAAGCGGCGGCGACCTTCCGCGCATAGGCCCGGGCGTGCTGGTTGATCGGCAGTAGCCCGTCCATCGTGCCGGCGACGGTGATGAGCGGCCGCTTGATCTCGCCCGTGGTCGTGATCGCCGCCATCTCGGCGCCGACATCGGATTTCGACAGGCGATCGATATAGCTATAGGTCCCGGTGCCCGATCCGTAGGTGTCGTAAGTCGGGTCGAGCCGCTTCTGCCATTGGCACTGGGTGACTTCCCAGAATTGCCCGGAATAGAGATTCCAGAGCGAAGTGGTCCCGGCGACGATGTCGGGCGGGTAGCCGACGGCGACGATGTTCTTCGCCGCAGTGCTTTGAGGGTCGAAGCCGGAGGCGGCATAGTCCGGGAAGTTCAGGATCGCCGGCGGCAGGCCGCTCAGCAGGTTGGTCGCCGCCGGGTCGACGAAGGTACCTTCCCAATCGACGCCGCCATCGAACAGCTCGGGCGCCGTCTCGACCGCGCGCCGTACCTGATAGCCGCCATTCGAGGTGCCGACCGCATAGGTGCGGCTCGGGCGCCGGCCGTACTGCGCCAGCAGCGCATCCTTGCCGATGCGGGCGGCGGCCAGCATCACTTCGTTCCAGCGGGTGAATTGCAGTCCGGGGTCATTGTCGTAGAAATGGACGAACACGGCCGATGACGGATTGAGGCGGCAGGCGAGCGGATCGGCCGACGTCGAGAGTTGCAGGTTATAGATGCCCTTGTTCTGCGAGACGTAGGCATAGCCTTTCTGCAGCACATAGTCGCTCCAGGCGAAATCGCCATTGAACTCGCTGCGCGTGCCCGAGGCGCCGGCGACGACGAGCTTGCCGTTCCAATTGTTGGGCAGGCGAATGAGGATGCGCGCCTCGCCCTGCGGATCGCCCGTCAGACGGGCCTGGAACTGCACGCCGGGCACAGTCTTGGTGATCGGCGTGCGGTTGGGCGCGCTCGGCGCGATGACGGAGCGATCGGTGGTTGGCGTGAAGGCGAAGGGCGGCAGCCCGACTAGCGAATTGTCCGCCGGCGTCGTCGCCGGATTGTTGGTGGTGAGGTCGGTGCTCTCGGTGCAGACGACATCGGCGACGCGATCATGCAGGAAGGAAGAGAGGCGGCCGCAGCGCGACGCGGCGTCGGAGGGGCCGCCGAGAGAGAGGGCCGCCAAGAAGAGCGCGCCCCAGAAGGTGCGGGATAGTGTGAACATCGTCCATCCTCCCATTATTATTTTCGATTGAAGATAACCTATCCGCGTGAATATTCGATGGCAACGCGCTGTGAGGGTGGCTTCAGGGCAGATGCCGCGCTGCGGGCGCATCACGGCCATATTCCTTCCGCATTTCCCTCATCAGATTGCCCGGTGACACTTTCCGTCCGATCCCGTATCAACCGTCCCGGCTTCTCACGCGGATGATTCTCTTGTCGCGATCCCTCACCTTCGGCCTGTCGCTGGCGGCACTCGCGGCCGTTGCCGGCTGCGCCCCGGATTATTCCCCCAACACATACAACGCCAACGCCGTGCAGCAGGCGAACAAGGTCGAGTCGGCCGTGGTCGTCGGCTTCCGTCAGGTCTCGATCAGTGCCGCCGGTACCGTGGGCGCCGTCACCGGCGGCGCCGCCGGCGGCATCCTCGGTGCCCAGGTCGGGCCCACCGACACCGCCTCGGCGCTCGGGGCGGTTGGCGGCGGCATCGTCGGTTCCCTTCTCGGCACCGGCATCGAGCACGCGACCGCCGACACCACCGGCTGGGAATATATCGTGCGCAAATCGAACGGCGATCTGCTGTCGGTGACCCAGCGTGAGCCGCAGCCGATCCCGCTCGGCCAGAAGGTGCTGGTCATCACCGGCAATCAGGCGCGCATCATTCCCGACTATTCGGTCGGGCCGCCGCCGGGCGAAAAGGACAAGGCCAACGACAAGGATAAGCCCGCCGAGAGGGAAAAGCCGCCCGAGAAGCCCGCGCCGGCGGACGACAAGCCGGTGCCCCTGGCCGAGCCCGCGGCACCGACGTCATCGGTCGAAAAGGCGCCGCTGCCCCCGCCCGACGAGACCCATGCGCCTGCGGACGATACGCCGCCGCATGAACCCACTACCCCGCCGCCGCCGGGACCGCCGGCGCATCCGGAGCCGCTGCCGCCGGCCCCGGATGCCGAGCTGTGAGGCCGGCGTGCCGTGTCAGCCCCCGACCGTCTATACTGGCCGAAGCGGTATGAAGAGCACGTCGGCATAGCTCTTCGATCCGGTCAACCCTGCCAGAAGCTCTTCCACCGGAATGACCGGAGACAGCCCCGACCGCGTCAGCAAATGAGCGCTGTATCCCAGTCCGACAATATGCCGAAGCAGCATCTCGGCCGAACAGCCCGCAAGACGCAGATGCGCGTCGTCGACCTCGATGAACAGGGTCGGACGGCTCCGCTCGATCGTCTGGCCGGCCCCCTGCAAGACACGGAACTCGGCTCCCTGGACATCGATCTTGATCAGCGATACGCGCGGCCAACCCCGCTCCGCCATCAAGCCGTCGATGGTTACCATCGGCACCGAAATACCATCTTGGGCGAGCCGGTGGTCGGCCGGATTATCCGGATTGAGCTTCAGGAACACGGTTCCTTCGGTCTCGGCGGCGGCGGCTTGAACAGGATCCACGACGGCGGAAAGCCCCCTGCGATCGATCACGCGGACCAGGGCCTCGAAATTCTTCGGCTCCGGCTCGAGCGCGATAACTCGGCCGCCGCCGCTGACCCATCGCGCAAATCGGCGCGTGAAGAAACCGACATTGGCGCCGATATCGATCACTGACGTCGATGGAGTGATCATCGGCTTCAATCGATGGATCGGCCCGGCCTCGATCGCCAGCTTGTAGAGCTCATAGGCGGTCGCGAATATGGCCCGCCCTGCCGGAGTCGAAAGCAGCGGCGTCCGACGGACCCATCCGTAACATTTCAACAGGACCAGTTGGGCCAGGCTGGTATGGGACGTCGACATCGATTTCTCCGGTTGATGTTAGTGCGCGCGACGGCTGGTTGGCTGTGGCGGTCGTTGCCCTGCAGTGGCGTGATCAGCTTTCCGGCGATGGCGCGGGTGTCAAACGGCGCCAGCTAGCAACGAGCTTGTGCGGATCGCCCGCTATTGAAACGGTGCTTGTCGGGTCGAGGCAAAAATCGATCCGATCGCTCGGGCTGACGGGCGGTGCGTCCGGCCATACCGCTTCCACGACGCGCAACGAGGGCTCACGGCTCAAGAATTTCAGAACTATAGATCCGGCCGCAAGCTCGGCAAAATCGTGATCGAACCAATATTTGCCGGTAAAATATCTCACCGGCATGGCTTGGAACGGTACGATCGGGCCATCGGCAACTTTCCGCAGCATCAGCGCCTGATCGAGCGTGATGATCGTCTCTTCCAGGCCGGGAGCGCAATTGCCCGGCTGGTTTTGCTGCTCTGCGACGATCGCTCCTCTGGCGATCGGAAGGAATATGAGAGCCCCCAATCCCAAGAGGGTGACAGCTCCACCGAATGCGGATGTCCTCAAGGTCGGAAAGGCGAGCGCGCTCCGCACGCCGCAGCAGCGAGAGATAAACGCACCAGCGGCTTGCAACCCGAGGCCGGCGATGAGCGCGTCCACGGGCATGGTAGCGGCAAGCACGCGGTTGCCGCCATCTATATAGCCGAATGGTGCCGTCAAAGCTTCCCCGATGAAGACGAGTGCCAAGATCTGCATGGCTCCCGAGCGGACCCGCCAAGCGATCGCGATGAAGCCGGCCGGAAGCAGCCAACCGGCGACCCGATCGTGAAACCATGCGGGTGAAATCAGAAGAAGTTGTTGTTGCCAGAGGACGAAATTCTTCTGAATACCTTGAAATAAAACAGCCGCGTTGGATTTAACATTATCAAGCGCGAGCCCATAGAGTGCTCTAGAGATCTCCTTATCCGAAAGCGTGCCATTGAAAATTTCCGGATGATCGGTCATCCCGCTCGCCCAGGGGCGGCCTCCGACGGAAAGCCCATACAGTGTGTACGCAATATTGCTGCCGCTGTCCGCGAATTGGCCGTCGGTCGCGATGACGATCACGGCTTGCAGAAGAGGTCCGGCCATGGCGGCCAAGACACCGAGCAACAAGGCGCGAGAAACCGATTGTTGCCATCTCCACGCCGAGAGGCCGAGCCATACGACGAGGAGCGGCAGCGTGAACACCGCGCCAATTCTGGCCGAAAGGCCGACGGACAGGCCGGCGATACCGATCGCTATGATGGATTGGCTGCGCCGATCGGCTCCGCAAAGCAAGAGTGCGAGGCTCGACAATCCAAATGCTAGACCGGCGTTCTCGGACATGGTCTGGCCGAAAGCCAAGTTATCGCAGAACCAGAAAATCAGCCATATGGCCAACGCTCCACCAAGAGCGCCGGCCAGCCGGATGGCCTCGCGAGCAAACCAAGCGATCGCAAGACCTATAACTGCCGCCTGCAACCAGATGAGATGTCCGACCGAGGCGCCTCCAAGCAAATCCAACCCGCCGATAAAGAGTTCGTAAATCGGCCGCCGCTCGCACCACGGTTGGGCATAGTGAGAGAAGGTGCCTACCCAGGCGATGTTTTTCGCGCAGGCCCACCAGCCGAAAGCGTCACTGACTTGAAACCAACCGCCGACTGCTAGGCCGGTCCACAGGCCGCTCGTCATGAGGTGCCAGGTAAGCGCAAGCGACAAAGCAATGGACAGAAGGATGAGCAACGCCACGCGATAGCCATTGAGGAATAGTGGCGACGGGGCCAGAACCAGCCGATATATTGCAGCGCTATACTGGTTCCTCCGTAGGTGCCAAACTAAGATGAGAAGGATGCCGCCGATGGCCAGCGCGCTTAGCCACTCTTGCGGTAAGGACCTGATCTCGACAGTATATTTTCGGCCGTTGTCGGCGGGAGTGCTGTTGTCGCTGCTGGAGAAATAGAGGTTGCCGCCCCAATGGGAGAAGCGGCCGCCTCCTAAATGCCTGATATCTTCATGACTGCTGTGAGGGGGACCCAGCGGCTTTTCGTCTTCGGATAAGGTTAGGGTGGAGTGGCTATCATATGGTGTATCGCTCTCGAACCGGACCCAAATGGTATTCGTCAAGCGTAGCGGCAGTATGAACGCATTTCCGTTCTCGTGCGCCAGATCCGTACGAGACAGGTCGAAGCGGACGGTAGGCGGCTCCAATGTGAGCCAAAGCCAAGGCAGAGCCAAACAAATAGCGGCGATGTGCAAGATGAACAGGAGGCGGGGCCGTCTCAACAGATTTACTGTCAAGAGGTCGGTGCGCTTGTCCAGATCTAGCATCTGATAATTTCCACCTTCGTCACAAATATTGTGAATGCTCGACCGACAAGCCGACAGACCCTGTCGAAGGATCACTAAGCAGCGGCTGTATGGCTATTTTTGAAAACGTCCGGCGTTTTATCGTGAAAAAAGGAGGAAAGGAGGCTCGCGTTGCATCAAGGATGTCCCCTCCGCTCGATCACGACAATCATGCGAAACGCCATGAACCAGCCAAGGATCGGCTCGAGCCATTGCTCGATTCGAAGAAGCGGCCGGACGAACGTGCCCGGGAGTAGGCTCCAAGACCGGAACCCCCCGGATAACGGATAGGTGAACAAGGCCAACCTGCGAGACTCGACCAGTCGCAACGTTGCAAACTCGGATGCCAATCGTGCCTTTTGCCGGCTGAAGAGCAAGGTCGGGATCGCCTGATTTGCTTCGAACGCGTCCCGAGCGGGATCGAGCGGGCCGTCCACCAGCGGATCGGCGGACATGTCCACGGGCTCTGGATGGAAATTGCGGTAAAACAGCCCGCTGAGCGGCGTGATCGCCGGCTCGATCATCACGATTCGGCCACCCGAGCGCAGCACGCGTGCCGCTTCGTCGAGAAACATCCGTGGTCGCTCGACATGATGCAGCACATCGAACATCACGATATTGTCGAAGCTCTCCGATGCAAATGGCAAGCGCTGCGCGTCGGCAACCGCGTCGAGCCAGGGAGCCGGCAGGATGTCTGTCGAGATCACGGCAGGTGCGAAATTCTTCATATTGCCGGATCCGCCACCGATCTCGAGCGTGCGTCCCGGCCGGCAGCGGGCAAGGATCTCCTGATAATAGGAGCGATAGATCGCCCGCAATGCCGGCTTTTCCTCCCAGACGACCCGATAGTCGAATGGGCGCTCGTCGGTCGCCATCAGATCGCCTTCAGCTTCCACCAGGCGAACATCACCATGCGCAGCAACAGCAGGCCGTGCCGGAATCGTGAGATTTGGGTTTCCCCATAGGTTCGCGCCATGTAGCGGATGGGCACTTCTATCGATTTGAGATTGAGCTTGGCGGCACCGAAGATCAGGTCGAAATCACCGAACGGATCGAAATTGCCGAAATAGCTCCGTCCGGCCACCAGTTGCTGATAATGCACCCGGGATAAAGCCTTGGTGCCGCACAGCGTGTCGGTGAAGCGCTGGTTTAGGAGGTAGCTGAACAGAATGGCGAAGACGCGATTGGCGATGAGGTTCAAGAACCGCATCGCCTCGTCTTCCATCGGATAGACCAGGCGACTGCCGTTGACGAACTCGCCCTTGCCGCTCGCCAGCACGTCGTAATATTTGCCCATATCCTCGGGCGGCATGGTCAGGTCGGCATCGAGGATCATCAACAGGTCGCCCTCGGCCATGTCGAAGCCCTTGCGCACCGCGTCGCCCTTGCCCTTGCCGTCCTGCACCGCCCCGCGGATCCGGAGATGCGGATAGGCTGCGATCACGCGCTTGACCTCGTCGAAGGTCCCGTCCTGGCTATGCCCCTCGATGAAGATGATCTCCTGCACCGGGGCGATCTGGGGCAGGCGCTGCACTGCCGCCTCGATGTTGCCGCGCTCGTTGCGGCACGGCACGATCACCGACAACGAAGGTTGTGTCGGTTGGAGGACGCGTCGGCTGCGCAACACCAGATAATTGCGCACGGACAGCCTCCGCAGGAGAGGCAAGGTGCCGACGAAGCGATTGATCAGGGGGCCAAGCCCGCCCCAGCGTTTCGGCAGCAATTGCCGCCATTCCTGCTTGATTTGCTCGAAATCGGCCAACGCCAGGATCGCGGATATGTCGTCGGTCGACAGCCAATTCTGGGTCTGTGTCGGCATTTTCAGCCCGATACGCTCGGCGAAGCGCAGGGCCGGCTCCCAAAGGCGCGAATAGTACGACACCACGATACGGGTCTCGGTCGTGCACAGGGGGTGCAGCAACTCGAAGCTGCGCTGAATATCCTCGAGGGAGCCGATCGTGTCGGACAGCAGGATCACATCGAAGGGACGCGGCCCCAGGGCTCGAATCGTCTCGGGATCCTCGACATCGCCGAGCACGAAGGTCTGCTCGGGGTGACGGTGCCGAGCCAACGCGATCATCGCCGGGCTGAAATCGATGCCGACACCCTCCGCAGGGGTGAGGTTCGCGAGCAGGTCGCCGTTGCCGCAGCCAAGCTCGAGCACCCGGATGCCGGGCCGGATCAAAAACCGTAGATACCGGGCATCCTCTTCATGGAAATAGCGATTGCGCTGCCGCCAGTCTTCCAGCTCCGGCGCCAGCCGCTCAACGGCATCGTATATTCTTCGCTTCCTCTCGCTCATCGTCGGCGAGACCGATGGCGTCGCTTCGACGGGCTGTGGGCGGGTTAGTCCGCTCATGCGATTTCCTTGTTCTTGGCATGGGCGATCGGTACACGTCCTGGACGGGGCACCAACCAGAGCAGCCCGCCGGGAATGCCGGCCAGCATGAAGATGAATCCGAACGCGACCGAAAGGGCGAGCGCGTCGGCGGGATGGACGCCGATCTGACCCAGGGCTACGACCATCGCCCCCTCGCGCACGCCCCATCCCGCGATCGAGACGGGGATAGCCATGGCGAGGAGTGCCGGAAGCAGCAGAATGACGGTCAGGACCGGGTCGACGGCGATGTGCATGGCCTTGGCGCACAGCACGGCGACGCCGCCCGACAGCAGATGGCCGGCGATCGCGAGCGGTACGGTTGTGACGACGAGCTTGCGATTGCCGAGAAGCGAGGATGTGGTCCCTGCCAGTTCGATCAGGACTCGCACCAGCCGCCAGAGTCGCCATCTATGAGGTATCAGCAAGGGCAACATCAGGAATGCCACGATGCCCGAGACCAAGATCGCAGCGAGAAACGCCATGCCGTATATCAAGCGCGGCTCGGCGATGCTCACGGCAAGGATCGGAAGCGAGGCGGCGACGAGGCCTATCAGCACGCCCAGGGCCAGAATCCGGTCGATGACCACGCTCAGAAAAGCGCGCTTGACGCTGACCCCCTCGCCGACGCTGAGGAGAACGCGTATGGAATCGCCGCCAAGCGTCCCTGGCAGCGTCTGATTGAAGAACATGCTGATGATGGTGAAGCGGATCGCAAGCAGAGCGCCGACACGGGCATCGCAGAAATCGGCGATAGCGCTCCATCTGACGGCGAAGAGCACGTTCTGAGCGAGCACGAGCGCGAAGATGGCCACCAGAAAGAGCGGGCTGAGCTGCCGCAGGCGATCGAAGACGAGGCTGAAGTCGATGAAATGGAAGAGGGCGACGATGACCAGCAGGGAAACCGCGATCCTCAACAGCAAATTGGTCCGCGAGCTCATCCCCGTCGAAGTCCCAAACCGATCATGATGCCGAGAAGCGGAAGGATCGCGCTCCGGAATGCCGTGTGCGAGGCGCTCAAGTCCCCTCCGTTGCCGGGAATAACTAGCGAACTTGAACAGGCCGCGCAAGCAAACCGTACCGGCTCAAGGTGGTGGGGGTGGTGGGAGGGCAGGCCTTGAGTTGTGCGGCAGTTGGGGGTGGTCGGTCACTGGCATCGGCCAAATCGGGTTGGGATGCCGCGAAGCCAGATTGCCTCCACCGACCAATTTCTTTAAGCAAGCCGGCTTTCCCGCATATACTGGTCCGCCGCAGCGCCGTGGGTGCAAATCCCTCAGCTCACTGCTACTAAGGTCATGGCCTCCGATTCTATCCGTCGCGGACAGGTCGGGGCAACGTCGAGGTTTGGAAGATGAGTGCAGACTGCAAGAAGACCCGGTGCGCCTATCCTTGGCAGCAGATGGTCATCGACCTGACGGGCGAGGTGGTGCCGTGTTGCTTCTACAGCGCCTATGGCGGCAGCGAGGCCAAACCCTTCGGCAATACCAACGGCCAGACGCTCGAAGAGATCTGGAACGGTCCCGGCTATCAGGATCTGCGTCGACGGCATATCGAAGGCGATTTGGAGAACCATCCTTGCGACAAATGCGTCGCCTACTATTGGAACAATGAGGATTATCCGAAATTCCAATGGCCGTCCGGCGTCGTCCCGGAACAGGGCAAGGCCTATCTGGCCAAGATTTCCGAGCAGTTTCAGCAGGCGATCGGCGACCGGCAGGGCGAGGTCAAGCTGTTCGAGGACGGTGTCGAGATCGGCCCCGGCAATTCGATGCATGCCGATATCCGTTCCGAGGGCGGCGGCCGCTACTCCGTCTGGAACGGCACGCTCTATTTCGCGCCGCCCGACGATAGCGATCCGGTCACCAACGGCCGAACCTATGAGCTGCGCCTCGACAAGGTGAGCTGGACGATGGCGCGCTTCGACCGGCGGGCGCCATCGGGCGAGAATCTGCAGTTGGCATACGAGGAATACCGCAAGGGCAGCCTGGTCCAGGAAGCCAAGCCGACCATGCTGACCTGGTCGTCGACGGCCGATTGCAACATCGATTGCGGCTATTGCAGCCAGAACATGTACCGCGCGGTCAAGCTGCAGCATCGCGGCGAGACCGAGGACGATGTATTGGCGCTCGTCCCGCAGCTGATCTATTTCAGCTGGGCCGGGGGCGAGCCCTATTTCCTCAAGAATTTCCGCAAGTTCATCGACGAGTATGTGCCCGGGAGCAACCCGAACCTGACCTTCGGCTTCACCAGCAACGGCACGCTGCTGTCGGAAAAGGAGCTGGAGAAGCTCAACAAGTTTCCGCGCCTGTCGGCCAGCTTCTCGATCGACAGCTTTTCCAAGGACAGCTTCGAAAAGCTGCGCTACGGCGCCAGCTACAAGCGGGTGATCGAGAATATCCTGCGTGCCGTCGCGACCAACGATACGCCGGACCGCAGCTTCATCTGCGGCCAGCTGGTGTTGAAGTCGAACTTCCTCGAACTGCCGGACAATGTGCGTTTCGCCATTGCCAACGATATCGGCGTCAATTTCTCGCCGGTGACGACCTATCCGATCAATGAGCGGATCGATATCCATCCCGATTTCGCCGCCATCAAGGATGCCTGGAACGCCGCCCTCGACGAGGCAATGGAGATTGCGCAGCAGGCGCGCGACGAAGGTTCACGCGCGACGCAGCGCGTCGATTTGCTGAGCTCGCTCTCGGCCGTGCGGGCTATTCTCGACGCCACCGCCGAACGCTATCGGACTACGGCACCGATCAGCTTCCTCGTGGAGGATCCACACGGCTCGCTCGAAAAGATGAAGCTGCCCGGCATCTTCGTCTCGTTCGAGAGCATAGGCGATCGTCCGCTGACCTATGTGCCGATCGATCGGGGACCGGGGATCTATGTCTGTCACGCGCCGCTGGCCGAGCTTGGCCGGAACGACGTGCTGCGCTGGGACTTCCTGGCCGACCTCCAGGAAAATTGGGTGCGCCATGTCAGCGGCCACATCTTCGCGACCGACGGCAAGGCTTGGCACAAGTCGCCCCTGCGGGCGCCGGACGCGACGGTGCTGGCCCAGACCCACATCATCATTCCCGAGTTTGTCCCGCCCGAACGTCACCGCAACGCCAAGGTCGCCAATGCCGGACTACCGGTTCCGGACGGGCTGGCCGCGACCAGCGAACAGCAGATGTGGCGCGCGGTTCAGCAGCTGGAAGTGTTGGAAAAGCAGGCGGCGCTCAGCGCTCGTACAGCGAGCCGTCCCTTGATCTCGGCCCTGGAGCGCTCGCCGCAGGTGCGCCAAGCCTATGCCGCCGTTCGCCAGATCGTTGGCGACTTGATCGAATGAGGTCCTGTCCGTGGAGGCGGCGGTTCCTGGCGCACTCCCCGGACGAATCTCCTGCTTAGAGACGACCTATATGAAAACGGTTCATTGGACGCCGACGCTCGTCGGCCGTTTCTGGGATGGGCTCACGGAAACGAGCCTGCTGGATCTCGCCTTCTCCAGGCTCGCGGGTCATTGGCTGCTGCGGGCGTTGGAATGGCATCTCTCGCCGGGACGGCGGCATCTCGATTTCGGCTCCGGTGACGGGCATTTCGCCAAGCTGCTCGCGGCCAAAGGATACCCGGCCGCCGTCTACGAACCCTCGCAGGGGCGGCTGGGAACCCTCCGGCGGGCGCTCGGCGGAGTCGACGGCTTTCTCGGTCTCGCGGGCGAGGGCGATGCGCCGTTCGACGTCGTGTTCATGATCGAGGTGATCGAGCACATCCTCGATGAGCAGATGGACGAGGCGATGGCGTTGCTGGACCGGTTCGTGGCGCCGGACGGGCTGCTCATCGTCACGACGCCGAACAGCGAAAATCTGGACCATGGCATGGCCTACGAGCCGGTCAGCGGGGCGTTGTTTCATCGCTGGCAGCATGTCCGGTCGTTCACCGCAACTTCTCTCGTAGAGCTGCTCGGCCGCTACGGCTTCGAGCCTCTGGTCGTGCATCAGCTGGAATTCTCCGACCGTCTTTTCGGCGAGGCCGGGGGGCGGATCGGCACGGCCGACTATTTCAGCAATTTGTTCAACACCATGCGGCCGATCTATCTGGGCGATGGCGGTGGGCTGGTTTATGTCGGTCGGCGCAAACGCTCCGGCGCCGATGCACCGCTGGCCGATATCGATCAGAACTGGCGGAAGCAGCCATTCGTAGTCGGGACGACCACGACGCTCTCGATTCCCGGCAGCCCGCGCCTATCCGCGGCGGATGCCGCACCACCCGTTGCCGAGCAGCCGCGCCCGAGCATCGAGCTCGAGATCCCGGCGACCGCAATTCGTCACTATAGCGGCCAATGCTGGACCATTGGGCTCAAGGGCCTCCCAGTCGGGGACGACTTGGCCGACGGCTTCAGATCGCCGCTCGAGCTCTACGAAAACCTGCTGCCCCTCGGGCCGGGTCACTACGACCATCAGGGCGTCGGCACGCTCGGTCAGGGCCGCTTCTCGCACTGGGGAACGGATTTGTATTTCTCTTCCTCGGACAACACGCCCCCAAACGAGAATGGCCGCAAATACGTGATCAGGCTGCCGGCGCCGGGCGTGGATGTCGGGTGAATCTATCCTGTTGGCGGTGCGCTGCGCAAAGTGCTGCCTGCGCGCGCTGGATTTGGCGATATTTCGGAATTTTTGCGGGGCAGGCTTCACGACGCGATTTATGATCGCGCTTTCCTATGGGACAAGGGATCTGTCTTTTTCAGCCGGCTGCCGCTCATGTCCAGCATGAACTTCGCTTCGCTCTACGCCCATGGCTTCGTCCGCGTCGCGTCCTGCACGCATCGGACGGCACTTGCCGATCCTGCCCGGAATGCCGAGGCCGTGCTGCGGATGGCCAAGGATTTGGCCGGGCAGGGCGTGGTGTTGGCCATCTTTCCCGAGCTGGCGCTCTCCGGCTACTCGATCGAGGATCTGCTGCTGCAGGACGCGCTGCTCGATGCGGTGGAGCAAGCGGCCGCCACTCTGCTCGCGGGATCGGCCGAGCTGGCGCCCGTGCTGGTGGTCGGGGCGCCGCTCCGCCATGCCGGCCGGATCTATAATACGGCGCTGGTGATCCATCGCGGCCGGCTGCTCGGCGTGGTACCCAAATCCTATCTGCCGACCTATCGCGAGTTCTACGAGCGCCGCCAGGTCGCCGCCGGCGATCTGCTGCGCGGCGAAATCGTGCTCGCCGGTCAGCGGGCGCCGATCGGCAACGATCTCCTGTTCGCGGCGGAGGATGTGCCGGGCTTCGTGCTGCATGTCGAGATCTGCGAGGATATGTGGGTGCCGATCCCGCCGAGCGCCATGGCGGCGCTGGCCGGCGCCACGGTGCTCGCCAACCTGTCCGGCAGCCCGATCACCATCGGCCGGGCCGACAGCCGCCGGCTGCTCGCGCAATCGGCCTCGGCCCGTTGTCTCGCGGCCTATATCTATGCCGCCGCCGGCATCGGCGAGAGCACGACCGATCTCGCCTGGGACGGGCAGGTGATGATTTTCGAGAACGGCGTCTGCCTGGCCGAGGCCGAGCGCTTCCCGCTGGAGGCACAGTTCGTCGTCGCCGATATCGATCTCGACCTGCTGCGCCAGGAACGGATGCGGATGGGTACCTTCGACGATAATCGCCGCACCCATGCCGCCGATACCGACGGTTTCCGCCGGATCGATTTCCGGCTCGATCCGCCGGCGGGCGATCTCGGCTTCCGGCGTCCATTGGAGCGATTCCCGTTCGTGCCGGCGGACCCGAAGCGGCTCGAGCAGGATTGCTACGAGGCATACAACATCCAGGTCGCGGGCCTGGCGCAAAGGCTGCGGTCCGCCGGGCTGAAGAAAGTGGTGATCGGCATTTCCGGCGGTCTCGATTCGACCCACGCGCTCATCGTCGCCGCCAGGGCGCTGGATCAGCTGGGCCTGCCGCGGAGCAATATACTGGCTTTCACTCTGCCGGGTTTCGCCACCAGCGACGCCACCAAAGCCAACGCCTGGCGCCTGATGCGCAGCCTCGGCACCACGGCGCGCGAGATCGATATCAAGCCGGCGGCCCGGCAAATGCTCGGCGACATGGGGCATCCCTTCGCCGGCGGCAAGCCGGTCTATGACATCACCTTCGAGAATGTGCAGGCCGGCTTGCGTACGGACTATCTGTTCCGTCTCGCCAACCAAAACGATGCCATCGTCATCGGCACCGGCGATCTCTCCGAGCTGGCGCTCGGCTGGTGCACCTACGGCGTCGGCGATCAGATGTCGCATTACGGCGTCAATGCCGGCGTGCCCAAGACCCTCATTCAGCATCTCATCCGCTGGGTCGCGCATTCCGGCCAGTTCGCGCCTGAGGTCGGCGAGACGCTGGAAGCGATCCTGGGCACGGAGATCTCTCCGGAGCTGGTGCCGGCCGAGGAAGGCGCGGCACCGCAGAGCACCGAGGCCAAGATCGGGCCCTATGCGCTGCAGGATTTCCATCTCTACTACACGCTGCGCTACGGCTTCCGCCCGTCCAAGATCGCCTTCCTCGCCTGGCGCGCCTGGGCGGATGCGGCCGCGGGCTCATGGCCGCCGCATTTCCCGGAGGACCGGCGCGGCAGCTTTGCCTTACCGGAGATCCGGCATTGGCTGGAGCTGTTCCTGCGCCGCTTCTTCGCCTTCAGCCAGTTCAAGCGGTCGGCCATGCCCAACGGCCCGAAAGTCTCGTCCGGCGGCGCCTTGTCCCCGCGCGGCGATTGGCGCGCGCCGTCGGATGGCAATGCCGCGGCCTGGCTCGAAGAGCTGGAGCGCAATGTTCCGAAGATTTGACGGCGCGCTGTTTCGAGCTGTTACATAAACGCACCAATCTTTACAGCCCATACATCACCGATATACAGGGCGCGGGCACAGTGTCTCCAACAAACACGGAGGCAACCATGCAGACGCAGGGCATTCCCACCACCGATCATCGCGTCCTCGCCTTCTATGGCGAGTCCGACCTGGCGATTTTCAAGCTGCCGCCCAACGCCACCATGGCGGATCTCGCCGAAAGCCTGGCGCGCCGCGCGCCCAAGGCGGGCCAGATGCCGCTCCATATCGAGATCAATCTCGCCCACTGAGTCCTAACCTCCCATCGAGAAGGATTGCGCCATGAGCCGGACGAGCACGCAGCCCGATTTCAAGCAGAGCCTCGAAGCACTGATGCGCGAATATACCGTTCCGCCCGCGGCGACGGCGCGCGCCCTCTCTCAACATGGGCGGCGCTCCCAGGGGCAGGCGGCGCGCTTGCAGACCAGGACCTCGAGCCGGCGGCGTCTGGCCGGCGGGCAGCAATGGGGTCGGTGCTGATCGATATCGATCGCGGTTAACGCTGCAAGAATACAAACGGCCCATGGAAACTATACCCATGGGCCGTTCGATTTCCTTAAGACAGTTCTTCGATCGATCTATTGGCTGAAGGCGACGCGCGAGCCGGAACCCGGCGGCACGCAGGTGAAAGTCACCTCCTGGCCGGCGGTCGTGGCCAGCGCCCGCAACGCATGATCGGTCAGCGTGGTGCCAGCGGCCGAGGCGAAAGTGCCGGCACTGGGCTTGTACAGATAACCCTGGACGCTGCCGCCCTGGACCAGGTTCGCGACCAGGTCGCACTCCGTCACGGTCCCGCCCAACAGTTTCGAGGTGAAGGCGGCTGCCGCCCGCTGCTCCAGAAGCGTGATGCGGGAACCGACAGCGGCGCTGTTCTGGCCGGTGAGAGTGATCTGCTGGCCGACGACCGGCGCCAGATCGCTGTCGAAGGCCAGCATGAACTGCTCGACATCCCGCCGGGTGCCATCAGGATTGATCAGCGGGAAGCCGCTATTGAGCAGCGGATTGAACACTTGGGCATGGAAGAAGTCGAACATCGTGTCGACCGAGCCCTCGTTGGTGAAGCCGAAGCCGCGAATCTGGGGCCCGGTGCTACCGGAATCGATGTTGTTGAAGAAGTTGATGCTCGGGAAGCCGAACATGCCGATCTTCGTATACATGTTCCGAAGATGCGGAATCTTGAAGATCTGGGTGATGCCCTCGAAGCTGGCGTTCGTCCCGGTGCCGAAATCGCCGGCGGCGGGATTGAGCACGTGGCAGCCGTTGCAGGTGAAGGCGCTCTGACCCAGTATCAGGCCGAGGCCCGGAACATTTAGTCCGTCGGCCGGCCGGTTGCCGCCGAAGAAGTTCTTGCCGCGCTGCTGTGACGAAGTCAGCGAATTATCGAGGCTGCGCACCGGGTTCGGCGGCAATTGGACCTGCAGCTGGAAATTGGTGAAAGCCTGCATCTGTGCCGGTGTCGGCATGTTGACGGTGCCGATCAGCGACTGGAACGCGACGATGAAATTGTTGAAGGACAGGTTCTCGTCGGTCGCGTTCTCGCCGAAGAAGCCGTTGGAGCGATCGCCGCGCCAATGCATGGCGCCGGCATTGGCCAGACCGCGCAGAGTCTGGGTGGTCATCGGCCCCTTCATCGGATGAAAGGTCTGCGCTTGGCCGGTGCCGTTGAGCGGCGTGGTGACGCCGAACAGCAGCTCGCCCAAGGCCAGCGCCGCCGGGTTGCCGAGATTGATCGGGATCGGGCTGGCGGTGACCGCGTTCTGCGGGCTGCCGAGATCCCAGGCGAGTTCGTCCTTGTCGCCGAAGGTATGGCAGCTCGCACATGAGGATTCGCCATTGCTTCCGAACGGCCTCGCGTCATAGAGCATGGATCGTCCCTGGACGACCGACGCCGGCTCCGGATTGTTGAGCGTCAGCGACTGGACCTCGGCCTTGGAGCCGAGATTGATCACCTTCACCGCATCGTCGAAGCGGGTCAGCACATAGAGCTGATGGCGCGCCTCGTCCAGCACGACGCCGCTCGGCCCGCCGCCGGAGACGGGGATATAGTTGGCGCTGATGACGGTCGGGTCGAAGCTGTTGCTTTCGAGTGCCGTCGTATTGAACACGCCGATCTTGCTGGAGCCGAAGGCGGCGAGATAGAGCGTGCCGCCATCGGACGAGACCGCCATGCCGAGAGGCGTGGCGAGGCTGTGCTGCTGCTGGGTCGGGTCGAAGCCGGCATCGCCCGGCAGCAGGCTGTAATTTATGTGCTTGTTGAGATGGATCGGCGTCACGGTCGAGCCGGCGATGACGGTGATGTCCGTCTCGGCGAGATGGCCGGTCACGCTATGGCCGGCGGAGCGGGTCGGATCCTCGAAGCGTACCTGGTTCTCGGAGGCCGCGTTCGAGACATAGAGATGCCCGGTCGCGGGATTCGCCACCATGTTGAACAGGGTCGTGCCGACATGCGAGAAGGCCGCCTTCTGGGTCAGCTGGTTGGCGTCGATGGCGAAGACGTCCGTATCCGGCAGGGTGAAGCGGACGGATTTGTCCCATTTGCGGCCGAGCTCATCCTCCCAATGGCCGTCGGCATTATTGAACTGGACGATCTCGGAGACCTTCGGGGCGTGCTCGCCCGAGGTATCGGTCGACGGGCCGAGATTGCCGCCCGGGCTGAGCGAGCCGTCGGTCTGGAGGCAGGGGATGCCGGTATTGAAGCCGTCGCAGATCCGGCCCTCATTGACGGTCGTCGTCTGGTTGCCGGTCTCGAAGCCGGCGACATAGACGGTATTGCCGTCCGGGCTCACCGCGAGCGCGCGCGGCGTATCGGTGAAGAAGCTCAGGATCGCCTGGGGCGTGCCGCCCATGGATGTACCCAGATGATTGGGATCGAAGACCCAGACATCGGCGCGGGGGACGCCCGGCGTGGTCAGCTTCGGATCGCCGGCGCCGGGAACGCCGGCGAGCGAGGGGTCGCTTCGCTGCTGCCCGCGATGGGCCGTGGTGATGAAGGCATAGCCGCTGCTGCCGGCGAAGACGATGTCGCGCGGCTCGTCGCCCACCAGCAGCGTGCGCACGACATGCGGCGTGCCCACGAGCGAGATGATGCTGATGCTGTCGGACAGGTGGTTGACCACCCAAACCTCGGTGTTGGTGCGGGCGGCGACGGCGACCGGCTCCATGCCGACCGGGATATGGGCCGTCTGTGCCAAGGCGCCGCCGCCGACGGCGAAGGCCTCGAGCGTGCCGTTCGGCGTGTTCACGGCGAACAGCGTATTGCCGTCGGGCGACAGGGCGAGCGGGCGGACCTGGCCGCTTTCGAACTCGATGAAATTCGGTGCCGCCGCCGCCTGGGCCGCGATGGGAAGCGACAGGCCGCCGATCAGCGACAGCGCCAGAATCGGCATGGGTAAACGCCGCCGCCCGGAATCTTCGAGCGCGGGTAGGGGCTGTGCCATGGGTATTCCTCCCTTATTGCCGCGAGCTTGGGTTGAGGAAGCCCAACCGCTCGGGACGGCTTTTTATGGATCGAATCAAGAGGGAAGGGCGTGCTGGACGGAACGGCCGGGCGCGATGCCGCGGCGTCGGGCCACCTGATTCTCACACGCTACCCTTATCACGGGTTCTATCGAGAGTTCAATAACTGTTCGCTCAGAACAGTGAGCGATCAGTCGGCAACATCGCCCGCTGCCAGCCGTTGCGGCCGTTCGGCGGCGTTCGGTGCCTGCGTCCACAGGCCGGCGGAGAACATGTCGATCAGCCGCTCGATCGCCTCTTCCTCCGGGGCGCCCAGATGCTGGTTGCCCCGCATGTGCCGTTCGATCACGAAGTAATTGAAGAAGAACAGATAAATCGTGGCCAGGACGAAGGCCGGGTCGAGCCCGCACCAGCCCGGTCGCGTCTTCACCCGGTCCAGCTCAGGCCCGAGCAGGTGACGGAACTGGGAGGGAACGTCGCGGAACAGATCGGCGAAATGCTGATTCTTGAATTCGAGCACGTCGACGAACATGAGCAGCACATATTGCGCGTCGTCATAGACCATGGACCGCACGGTCCAGGCCAGCAGCCGCAGATTGTCGTTCGAGAGCGGATCGTCGAGCGCCATGATGATCCGCCGCGTGAACCGCACCATGCAGATCTGGTAGCTGCGCGCCAGCTCCTCGAAGATCGTCTCCTTCTTGGCGTAGTAGGTATAGATCGTGCCTTGCGAGAGTTCGGCCTTTTCCGCGATGTCGCGGATATGGGTCCCGTGGAAGCCTTGGGTGGTGAAGAGCTCCAAGGCGGCGGTCTCGATATGGAGCTGGTTCTCGTCCGGCCGGTCGCGCGCGGTTTCCGGCAGGAACAGGATCGGCACTCTCGCCGCCGGCTCGGCCTGCTTGCCGGAAAGCCGGGTCAGGATTTCCGGCGGCGGGTTCCACAGCCGGCCACACAGCAGCCGGATGAACTCGATCCGGTCGCGGGCGGCCTGATCCAGCGCCCGTTTCCGCGCGAGCGAGCGTGGCGTTGGCCGGTAGCGCGTCTTGGGTTTCGTGGGCTGTGACAACAGGCCGCCGGCCAACAGATCGACGAAGCGCCGAATCGCCAGCTCGCTGGAAACGCCCAGATGGCGCTCGCCCTGCATATGATTTTCGATGAGCGCGCAATGAAAGAAGTAATTGTAGACCGCGGCCAGGACGAACGCCGGATCATGGCCCCGCCAGGTCGGCCGCTGCACCACCTCGCTCAGGGCCGGGCGCAGCAGGCGGCGCAACCGCTCGGGCATCTCGTGAAAAAAATCGGCGAAATGCCGGTTCTTGAACTCGGTCACGTCGATCAGGACCAGAAGCAGCCCGTCGCGATCTTCCCCCAGCTTTGCCAGGATCGCGGAAGCGAAGGCCCTGAGGTCGCGCTTCGAGAACGGGTCCGTGAGACCGGCGACCGTCTCCTCGAACCAGGCGGTCATCCGCGCCCGGTATTTCTGCGCCAGATCGTCGAAGATTGCTTCCTTGCTGGAATAGTAGGTGTAGATCGCCGCGGTGGAGAGGCCGGCCCGGTCGGCGATCTCGCGGTTATTGGTGCCGTGAAACCCTTGCGTCGTGAACAGCGCCAGTGCCGCCGCTTCGATCCGCCGTTGATTGTCAAGCGATCGATCCTTGCCGGGCGTCGCGGGCTGGCCGATCGTCGCAGCATCGTTGTCGGGCGTCGTTACGGGGTCGCCGATACGAGGCGGGCGACGTCGGTTCATGGCAGCCTCGGCCTTGATCTCACTCGGTCAGTATCGGCGTGACGGCTCGGCCCGTGCAAGCCGCATGGTTCTAGCTGGGGCCTGCGGCGTTCCGGCCGGTTCCGGTAAGGGCGAGCGGCGCTGCGAGGCCGATGCTGATCGCGGCCATGAGGGCGACGCTCGCCACGGCGAGCGATGTCGTCTCGGCGACCAGAGCCGGTGGTGCTGCCGCGCCCAACTTCAGGAGCTGCAGCAGGCCGATGACGGCGCGAAAGGCGTAGGAGCCGGGCACCATGGCGACCACACCAGGATAGGCCAGGGCAGCCGGCGGTACATCGAGCCGGCGCGCGAGGCCGAGGGCGATGCAACCGGCCGCGGCCGCGCCCAGGAGCGTACCGGTCGCAACGTCGATTCCCATATGCATTGCCGCCGTCCGCAGCGTGTGGCTGCACAGGCCGCCCAGCACGCAGGCCCACCAGAGGCGGGCGGGGATGTTGAAGAGGAGGACGAAGCCGATCGCGGCCAGGGCCGAGAACAGCGCATCCTCCGGAACCGACAGGAGCCGGGTCGGGCTGTCGACCGGAATGCTGCTGCCGGTCACGAGGGCGGCGACGGACAGGCCGAGCGAGATCGCCGCCACGGTGAGGACCGCAAATCCCAGACGGGCGAGGCCCAGGCTCATATGGTTGCGGATGCAGTCCCAGACGCCGTTGATGAGCGGCACGCCCGGCACGATGATCATTCCCGGGGCGATCAGGCACAGTGCCGGCGTCATCGTGCCGCCGAACCTTACGCCCAGCCCGCCGAGCACGCCGCTTGCCGCGGCGCCGAGAAAGGCCGTGAGGAAGGCGTTGACATGCCGGCGGCCCAGTTCCAGGCGCAGAAACGTCCCGGCGAGGCCCGCGACCAAGACGATCCCCAAGGTGGCCCAGTCGCCGCCGAACAGCCGGGCGAGGCAGGCCGCCGTCATGCCCATGCCCGCAGCGACGAGCCAGCGCGGGTAGGCTGCCTGCGGCAGCTCGATCGCCGCGAGCCGCATCCCGGCCTCGGTGGGGCCGAGTCGATGATCGCTCACTTCCTCGAGGATGCGGTTGAGCGCCCCGATCGCCCCCATATTCACGCTCATGCCGGGCAGGTGGCGCCCGGCCTTGGTCTCGAAGCGCCCGTCCCGGACCAGCGTCAGCAGCAGCATCTCATAAGTTACGAGCAGGTGGGCTTCGCAGCCGAACGCGGCTGCGAAGCGGGTCACCGCCAGATGCACCTCGCCGGTCTCGGCACCGTTCGCCAACAGCAGGCGGCCGAGCAGCAGCGACTGATGTGCTATTTCCTCCAATCGGTCGTCGCCGAGATGCACCTCGCCCATCTCAGCCTGCGTAGGCCGCGTGATAGGCCGTCTCTCGAATGTGGGCCACCATGTCGCCGGGCTTGGGCACGCCGGCGAGGCCGTGATCGAAGATATATTCGGCGACCTTGCCCGCGACATGGAGCGACGCTTCGAGGATCTTGCTCTGGGGCGGGTAGATCAGGCCCTTGGTCAGACTCTCTTCGGTGACCTGCTCCGCCACCGCCTTGGCGGCGACGATGAACATCTCGTCGGTCACGCGCTTGGCCTCGGTCGCATACACCGCCATACCCATGGCCGGGAAGATGTAGACGTTGTTGCCCTGCCCCGGCACGAAGGTCTGGCCCGAAATCTCCACTGGCGGGAACGGGCTGCCGCTGGCGAAGATGGCGCGGCCCTGCGACCAGCGATAGGCCTCTTCGGCCGTGCATTCCGAGCGCGAGGTCGGGTTGGAGTAGGGGAAGATGATCGGTCTTTCATTGATCTCGGCCATCGCCTCGATGACCTGCTGATTGAACAGCTTGGGCACCGTGCTGACGCCGATGATGCCGGTCGGCCGGAGCGCCTTCACCGCATCGACGAAGGCCGAGACGGGCCCGCGATCCTGGGCGAAGGGCTTCTGAAAGTCGGCAAGATCGGTGCGCGATGTCACCATCAGCCCGTTTATGTCGAAGAGCGCGTTGCGCTTGCGCGCTTCGGCGATATCCATGCCGTCGAGCGCCATCGCTTGGCTGATCAGCTCGGCGATGCCGGTCGCGGCCGAGCCGCCGCCCAGGAACAGGAAGCGCTGATCGGCCAGCTTCTGCTTGGAGATGCGGAGGGCGGCGAAGATGCCGGCGAGCGCCACCGAGGCCGTGCCCTGGATGTCGTCGTTATAGGTGCAGATCTTGTCGCGGTAGCGGGCCAGGATCGGCACGGCATTGATATTGGCGAAATCCTCCCACTGGATGCAACATTTCGGATAGAGCGACTGCACCGCCTCGACGAACTCCTCGATGAAGGCGTGATATTCCTCGCCGCGCACCCGGTTCTGGCGCAGGCCCAGATAAAGCGGGTCGTCCAGCAGATCCTGGTTGTTGGTGCCGACATCGAGCGTCACCGGCAGGCAATATTGCGGCGGCACGCCGGCGCAGGCGGTATAGAGGGCGAGCTTGCCGATCGGAATGCCCATGCCGCCGACGCCGAGATCGCCCAGCCCCAGGATGCGCTCGCCGTCGGTCACGACGATGAAGCGGACATCCTGCTCCGGCCAGTTGCTCAGAATGTCGCGCAGCCTGCCTTTCGAGCTGATCGGCAGGTACATGCCGCGCGCGGCACGGAAGATGCGGTCGAATTTCTGGCAGGCCTCGCCGACCGTCGGCGTATAGACGATCGGCATGAAGCTCGCCGGGTCGGACATCAGCACGGCGTAGAACAGCGTCTCGTTCCGTGCCTGGAGATCGGACAGCAGCAGATATTTCTGCAGGTCATTGTCGAGATTGGCGAGCTCGGCATGGGTACGCGCGACCTGGAGCTCGAGCGTGCTGGTCCCGGGCGGCAGCAGCCCCTCGATGCCATGGGTCCGGCGTTCGGCCTCGGTAAAGGCGGTGCCCTTGTTCTGGCGCGGGTTGCGCAGCAGCGCATAGCCGGCGTTGGTTTGCGTGGTCATGATGCTCTTCTCCAAAGGCCGGTCAGTTCGCCGTGGCGACATAGGGCTTCACCATCTTGGCCGGGTCGACGACCCGGTCGAACTCCGCCTCGCTGACGAAGCCGAGCTGGAGCGCCGCCGCCTTCAGCGTCAGATCATGGTCCATCGCGTGGTGGGCGATCTTTGACGCTTTATCATAGCCGATCACCGGCGCCAGCGCCGTCACCAGCATCAGCGAGCGCTCGACATATTCGGCGATCTTCTTCTCGTTCGGCCGCGTCCCCTCGACCAGGAACTTGCGGAAATTGGTGCAGCCGTCGGTCATGAGCGTGATCGACTGGGTGACGTTCTGGATGATGAGCGGCTTGTAGACATTCATCTCCAGATAGCCGCCGCCGCCGCCGAACCCGACCGCGACATCGTTCGCCATCACTTGGACCGAGAGCATGGTCAGCGCCTCGGCCTGGGTCGGATTGACCTTGCCCGGCATGATCGAGGAGCCCGGTTCGTTCTCGGGGATCATGAGCTCGGCGAAGCCGGCGCGCGGGCCGCAGGACATGAGGCGGATATCATTGCCGATCTTGTAGAGCGAGGTCGCGAGCGTGCGGAGCGTGCCCGACAGCTGGACCAGCGCGTCATGGGCGCCCTGGACCGTGAATTTGTTGGGGGCACTGACGAAGGGCAGGCCGGTATAGCGCGCGATCTCGGCCGTGGCCGCCTCGGCGAAGCCGGGGGCGGCGTTGATGCCGGTCCCGACGGCGGTGCCGCCCAGCGCCAGGCGATAGACGCCCTTAAGCGCATCCTCGATCCGCTCCAGATTGTCGCTCAGCATGCCGGCATAGCCCGACCATTCCTGGCCGAGGGTCAAGGGCGTCGCGTCCTGCATATGGGTGCGGCCGATCTTGACGATGCCGTCCCAGGCCCGGGCCTTCGCCGCGATCGCGTCCCGGAGAGCGGTGACAGTGGGCACCAGCCGGCTGGTCACGTTTACCGCGGCCGCCACATACATGGCGGTCGGGAAGGAATCGTTCGAGGATTGCGACATGTTGACATGGTCGTTCGGATGGACCGGCGCTTTGCTGCCGAGCGCCGTGCCGGCGAGTTGGCAGCAGCGGTTCGAGACGACCTCGTTGACGTTCATGTTGAACTGCGTGCCGCTGCCGGTCATCCAGACATGGAGCGGGAACATCTCGTGATGCTGGCCGGCCAGGATCTCGTCGCAGACCTTGACGATGAGGTCGTGGACCTTGCCGTCGAGCCGGCCGCCGGCATGATTGGCGATCGCGGCCGAGCGCTTCAGGACGGCGTAGGCGGTGATCATCTCCCGCGGGATCAGATCCTTGCCGATGCTGAAATGCTCCAGCGAGCGTTGGGTCTGCGCGCCCCAGAGCTTGTCGGCCGGCACCTCGACGGTTCCGAGGCTGTCTTGTTCCTGGCGAAATTCGGTCATGCTTGTCTCCATCGGTTCGGATACGAGGAAGGTGCGGGTTCAGAAGGTTGCGGCGATCGCGAGGCCCCCGGCGATCGTGATGATCGAGAAGAAGGTGCTGGCGGCGGTCGTGCCGGCGGCCTGCTCGACATAGGCGTCGTAGCGCTGAGCCAGGACCGAGGCGGCCGTCGCCGAAGGCAGGACGCCGGTCAGGAAGACCTCCTTGGCGAGCGTCGGCTCGAGCTTCAAGGCTAGCGCGGCGCCCAGCAGGATCGCGGGCTGCAGCAGGTTCTTCAGAGCGAGGTTGGCCAGTATATCGCGATCGAGCCTGAGCCGCCGCTCGGACAGCATCAGCCCGAGGGTAAAGAGCGCGACGCCGCCGGCGGACTGGCCGATCTGATCGACCGAATTATCGACGAGGGCCGGCAGATGCAGGCCGGTGAGAGCGAAGGCGGCGCCCAGCACGGGCAGCCAGACCAACGGCTGCTTTACCGCTCCCATGAGGCTGCGCGCAATCGTCCGCCATTCGCTCTCGGTCTTGTCGCCGGTTGCCGGTGCGGCGAGCTGCAGCAGGACCATGGTGGCGGGCACCAGGATGACCGTGACGATGAGGTTGCCGACGATCACGGCCAGCACGCCTTGCGCACCCACCGCGGCGATCAGCACCGGCGGACCGCAATAGGCCATGTTGGGGAAGCTGCAGGACAGACCCTGGAGGGCGCTCGCCCGGAGATCATGCTTGAACACAAGCCGGCCGAGCAGCAGGCCCAGCACGTAGCTGCCGATAAGGCCGATAGCCAGGCTCAGCGCATAGCGGGCGTCGGTGAGCTGCTCGGGCTTGGTCCGGGCCGCGGCCAGGAACAGCGAAAGGGGCAGGGCGAAGCGGACCACGAAGGTCGAGAGCGTCGTCGTCGCCTGCGGGCCGAACAGTGCCATGCGGCCCGCCAGCCAGCCGAGGAATGCCACGAACAGAATCGGCAACAATGCGCTGAGAATGATCGAAGTCATGATTTTCACCTCCTGGATCGGCGGCGATACATCGGCATCGTCCGTCCGTTGCCAGGGAGGTGGCACTCGGTCGACTGAGTGTCCAATATATCGGGAAGCTGCTTTCGATACTCTATGGGTATGCTTCGAGTCGCTGGAAGGCGGATGGGAGTCGGTCCTCCGCTTGCAGCCTTGCTCGGATCGCCTCGGCACATTCCGCGGGGCTCATCAGTGACGTGTCGACCTCGAGATCGTAAAGGCCCGGATTATGAACAGTCTTCTGCCAGAGCAGGACCGGGCCCGGCACCGGTTCTTCCGGGGAACCGGTCGCATATTGACCCTCGCGCCCGGTCTGACCGGCGTTGCGGCGCGCCATGATCACCTCGATGGGACAGCGGATGCCGACGAAGAGCACGGGAAGGCCGGCGAGGCGGCGCGCGCAATCTCCGAGGATGCCGCGAGGCTGGGCATAGGCGTCGTGATGCCCGATATCCGTGACGACGTTGAGACCGAGCCGGCCATGCGCGGCGATGGATTCATAGAGGGCTGCGTAGAGGGTCGGGACCAGCGCCTCGAGATCCGGGCGCTCGCCGCCCGGCCGCAGGCCGATGGCGGGTCGATAGCGCGGCGGAGTCACATGCCGCGCATGGATGTCGACGCCCAGATTCATCCAAGGCCCGTCGAAGCGTTCCTGGATGGCGGCGGCGATGCTCGACTTCCCGGATCGCGGGGCGCCATTCAGGATCACGATCCGTCCAGGCTGCGGCTTCATGCGGCTCCCGCTCCTCTGTCCTATGCGACTGGGCGAATTCGATATTGCCGGAGTATCGTCGACGCCATGGAACTTCGACATCTGCGCTACTTCGTCGCCGTCGCTGAGGAGCTGCATTTTACCCGGGCGGCCGAACGGCTCGGCATCAAGCAGCCGCCCTTGAGCCTGCAGATCCGCCAACTCGAGCAGGAGCTGGGCACGCCGCTCTTTTACCGGCTGACTCGCGGGGTCGAACTTACCGAGGCGGGCGGCGTGCTGCTTGAAGAGGCGTACCGGATTCTGAGCCAAGTCGAGCAGGCCAAGATCGGCGTCCGCAGCCGCGCGCGGGGTGACACCGGCAGCATTCATCTGGGTTTCGCCGGCGCCACCTATTTCCAGCCGCTCGTTCCCGGCATCGTCCGCGCCTATCGCGAGCGCTATCCGCTCGTCTCGCTGTCGCCCGAAGCCAGCAACACGCCGCGGCTGGTCGCCGGCCTGCGCAATGACGAGATCGATATCGCTTTCGTCCGGCCGCCGGTCGGCGAGGCCGATGGCCTCACGATCGAGCCGCTCGTCGAGGAGCCGATGGTGATCGTGCTGCCCCGCTCGCACGCCCGCGCCGGCGACGGCTCGGTGCCGCTTGCCGTGCTGGCGGACGAGACGCTGATCCTGTTTCCGCGCGCGATCGGGCCTGGCCTCTACGATACCGTCCTCGCCGCCTGCCGGCAGGCCGGCTTCAGCCCGACGGTCGGCCAGGAGGCGCCGCAGATTCCGTCGATCGTCCATCTGGTCGCGGCCGGCTTCGGCGTGTCGATCGTGCCCAAATCGATCGCGCAGATCGATGCCGAAGGCGTGTGCTATCTGGGCATCGAGGGCGACGGCCCCTCGGCGCCGATCGGCATCGCCTACAGGCGCAACGACCGCTCGCCGCTCGTCCGGAACTTCGTCGCCCTGGCCCGGCAAGTCGCCCGCCCCCGGCCTGCCTGAGCGGTCAGCCCGGCGTTTCCGCGGCATATTCCGTCAGGCTCCGGACCAGATGGCCGAACACCGCCCGGACGCGCTCGACCCGTTTCAGATCCTCGTGCATGGCGACCCAGGTTTCCAGGCCGTAGCGAAATCCGTCGGGCAGGATATGCACCAGATCGGGATGCCGGCGGCCGAGCGCGATCTGGCAGATCCCGATGCCGAGGCCGGCCTTGATCAGCCCCAGATGCGCGAGCTGGTTGTCGGTGCGGATGGCGAAGGCCTCGTGCGGCAGCGCGAAGCCGAGATCGGCGAGCCGGCGCAGGTCGCTCATGTCGCGATCGGGTCCGATGATGGAGAAATTGCGCAGTGCCTCGATCGTTTCCGGCGTGCCGTGCCGGTCGAGATAGGATCGATGCGCGAACAGGCCGAGCCCGATCACGCCGACGCGCTGGGCGACGAGGGCCGCCTGCGCCGGCCGAATCATCCGGATGGCGATATCGGCCTCCTGGCGCAGCAGATCCTCGTTGCGGTTGCTGAGATGGAGCTCCAGCACCAGGTCCGGATGGGCCTCGCGCAATCCGGCGAGCATGGCGGGCAGCACCTCGGCGCCGACGACATCGCTCGCCGTGATGCGGACGGTGCCGCGGATCGAGCCGGCGTCGGCGGAGGCGGTGCGCGCGAAGGCATCGGCGGCGGCGGCCATGGCCTCGGCATAAAAGCCGAGATCCCGCGCCGCTTCCGTCGGCGTCAGGCCGGTCGGCGAGCGCGTGAACAGGACCGTGCCGACCGATCGCTCCAGCGCATCCAGCCGGCGGCGCACGGTCGGCTGGGTGACGTTGAGAAACCTGGCCGCCGCCGACAGGCTGCCCTCGCGCATGAGCAGGAGGAAGGCCTGGAGATCGGTCCAGTCGAGTGCTGTGGGGTTCATAATTTTTAGACTAGCAGATCGACGGATTTAGCCAATTCCGTTGAACACTGACGAGCCGCATCTTTCCAATACAGATGGAAGGAGAGAGTCATGGCTGAAGGACGGACGGCATTGGTGCTCGGGGCGACGGGCGGGATCGGCGGCGAGATCGCGGCTCGATTGCTTCGGCGCGGCTGGCAGGTGCGGGCGCTCGCTCGCGATCCGGCCAAGGCAGCCGGCGGTCGGAACGGGCCGCAGCCCGCATGGATCGCGGGCGACGCCATGGATGCGGCCGGCGTCACGAGGGCCGCACAAGGGGTCGATCTCATCGTCCATGCCGTCAATCCGCCGGGCTATCGCCATTGGGCGCAGCTGGTGCTGCCGATGCTGGAAAGCAGCGTTCAGGCCGCCGAGCGTTCGGGCGCGCGCATCTTCCTGCCGGGCACGGTCTATAATTACGGCCCCGACGCCTTTCCGACGCTGACCGAGGCATCGCCCCAGCATCCGCTCACCCGCAAGGGCGCGATCCGGGTGCGGATGGAAGAGCACCTGCGTCAGGCGGCGGATCGCGGCGTCCGTTCGCTCATCCTCAGGGCCGGGGATTTCTTCGGCGCCCATGCCGGCAATAGCTGGTTCGCGCAGGGGCTGGTAAAGCCGGGCAAGCCCGTGGCCGCGATCTCCTATCCCGGCCGGCGCGGTATCGGCCATCAATGGGCGTATCTGCCCGATGTCGCCGAGACGGCGATTCGCCTGATCGAGCAGGAAGACAAGCTCGCCCCCTTCGAGCGCTTCCATATGAAGGGCCATTGGGATCCCGACGGCACGCGCATGATCTCGGCCATCCATGCGGCCATCGGGCGGGAGGTGCCGGTGAAGCGCTTCCCCTGGTGGCTCGTCCGGCTCGCGTCTCCCGTCGTCCCGCTGTTCCGGGAGATGGACGAGATGCGGTACCTCTGGCGAGAAGGCTTGTTCCTCGACAATAGGCGTCTCGCAGCGCATCTCGGCAGCGAGCCGCACACGCCCTTCGACATCGCCGTCCGCACGGCGCTCGCCGGGCTGGGCTGCCTGCCTGCCGCCGCTGATCTAGGCCTCGACGCCGACCGGAATGCGGTGGCCGGAGCGGGGCAATAGGATCTTGAGCAGCGGTCCGGTCATGATCGTCGTCACCACCGCCATGATCACCAGCATGGTGAAGGCGCCGGCGGGAACGAAGCCCAGATCGTAGCCGATATTGAGCACGATCAGCTCCATGAGCGCGCGCGTGTTCATCAGGCTGCCGAGGATCATGGCCTCGTCATGGGCGAAGCCGCCCAGGCGTCCGGCGACATAGACCGGGACGATCTTGCCCAGGATGGCGGCGGCCAGGATGATGCCGAGCCAACCCAGCTCCGCGGCCGTGGTCAGGCCCAGAATATTGGTGCGCAAGCCGGTGAAGGTGAAGAAGACGGGCAGGAAGAACACCAGCACGAACTGGCCGACCTGCCGCTGCCAAGCCTCGACGAAAGCGGTCTGCCGATGGAACAGTAGGCCGGCCGCGAAGCCGCCGAAGATGGTGAAGATGCCCAGCTCATAGGTCGAGATGCCGAGCGCGAAGATGACGCACAAGACGATGGCCATGAGATTGGGCGCGAGCTGGCTGTCCCGGACCGGAAACTGGCGGACGAGCCATTCCGCCAGCGGCCGCAGCACCACCAGCAGCAGGATGATGAGCAGAATGATGCCGCCGATCTGCATTCCCATCTGGGCGAGCGTGAAGCGCGCCGTCGCATAGGCCGAGACGCCGGCCAGCATCACCCAGCCGATCACGTCGTTGACCGCGGCCGCCGAGATCGCGACCACGCCCAATTCGGTCCGGGTCAGGCCGAACTCGCGCAGGATGCGGCCGAGGATGGGCACGGCGGTGATCGCGAGCGCCACGCCGCAGAACAGGCTGTAGGTCAGCGGATCGGTCGAGGGGGCAAGCGTCGCGGCCGAGGTGCGGCCGATCAGCAGGCCGAGCGTGAAAGGCACGAAGACGGAAACCAGCGCCACCAGGATGGCGGAGCGTCGATTGCGTTTGGCTTTCAGATGGCCGAACTCGAAATCGGCGCCGATCTGGAACATCAGTAGGCACAGGCCGATCTGGCTGATGATCGAGATCGCCGGCGATGCCGTGGCGCCGAACAGGGCCTTGGACTGGTCGGGAAAGAAATGGCCGAAGAGCGACGGGCCGAGCAGCAGGCCGGCGACGATCTCGCCGATGACACCAGGTTGCCTCAGCCTGCGGAAGACCGTGCTCATGAGGCGCGCCGCGCCGATCATCACGATCAGCTGCAGCAGCACGGAGAAGAGCAGCTGCTCGGTCTGGTGGACGGAAGCGGTCATGCGGCGCCGGTCATGCGGAATGCCTCGATCTCGACCAGCAATTCGGGCCGGCAGATATCGGCGCTGAGATAGAGGCACTGGCAATCGGCGCCGAACATGCGTTCGACCGCCGGGTGCACGGCCTCATAGTCCTCGGCATGGCGCAGATAGGCCTTGAGCGCCCAACCCGTCCGGCCCGGCGGCAGCCCTTGGCGTTCGCCCTCGCCGATCAGCAGCCGGATATTCTCCAGCGTCTCGCCGAGCTGGGCCGCGAGATCGCCGCGATGCAGGCTTTCATGGCCGACGATGCTGGCCGTGCCCGAGATCAGCAGGCTCGGCGCGCCGCCATTCCCATGCGTCGCGGCCCGGGAAAAGCGCGGGCTGCGCGGGCCGTAGATCGGCGGATAGGCATAGGCCGAGACTTGGCGCGGATTCTCGATCGTCCGCGCCGGCTCGCGCGCGGCCAGGAAATAGATCAGCGGCTTGCCGACCTTGCCGCCGAGCGCGCTCGCGACCGGCGGCACCGGCAGCGTCAGCCGGTCGGAAAAAGCGTCGTGCCGGCCGACATTGAAGCGCCGATAGCGCTCCATGCCGTCCTCTTCCTCGGTAATATGCGGCAGGTAGTTCCAGAAGCGCACGGGAGTGCCGCACGGTACCGCGTCGAGGAAATCAAACAGGCCGCGATAGGCGTGCTCGACCACCGTTTCGAACGTGCGGTCGGTGCCCTCCTCGAGCTCGACCAGACCGAAGGTCACCTCACCATTGTAGCTGCCGCGGACGGCGCCCACGCCTTTGGTCTCGACCGGCGCGCGCGTGTTCCAGACTTCGAACATGGCCTCGCCGGTCACGGGCACCACGGGTGCCTCGGCGAAGGGGCAGGCATCGGGCAGTCCGGCAGGGCGGGTGGCGCCATAGCCGACGACGCCGAGGATCGGGGTGTTGCCGGCGGCGAAATCGGCGAGGCCGGCAGCAGTGAGGTATTGGACGGCGAAAAGCGGAGCGGGCATCAGGCTTTAGACTCATTCAGGGCATGGGGTTTCCGTCCGGCATAGCTGCGGAACAGATCGAACCAGGTTTCGCAGACCAGATCGGAAAAACCGGATTGGGACAAGGTTCCCATGATGGTCGCGGGCGGCACGCAATCCTCCATGGTCTTCCAGTGGTAATCCATGAGCGCATGGATCTTCGGCTGCCGGGTCGCCCAACGGCTCAGGACGGGCACTGCCCGGCCGAGATAGCGTGCCAGGGTCGAGCGGTAGACGGCATTGGTCGGGCTGCTCACCTCCAGCAGCAGGATCGTACCGCCGGGCTTCAGCACGCGGCGGAATTCCCTAAAGCAGGCGCCGAGATCGGCGATGTGGCGGATCGCATAGCCCATCACCAGGAAATCGAGCGCGGCGTCGCCGATCGGCAAATCGTCGGCATTGCCCTGGATCAGCGGAATGTCGAGCTTGCGCCGCGCCTCGGCCAGCATCCCCTCGCTCAGATCGAGGCCGATGATCTCGCCCGTGTCGCCGACGATGGCTTGGGCCGAGGCCGCGATGAGGCCGGTGCCGATGGCGATGTCGAGCACCGTGTCGCCCGGCTTGAGACCGGCGCGAAGCAGGCAGCGCCGGCGATACCAGGTGCCCGAGCCCAGGGAGAAGATACGGTTGACCGTGTCGTAGTGCGGGGCGGTGTCGTTGAAGAGCGCGCGCACGAAACGCGGCGCGGTCCGCGCCGCGACTGAGTCCCGCGGGCGCTGCCCGTGCGGCTGATCGGCTGGCTGCCTCGCGCCCATCAGTCTCTCCAAGCCCTGGTCGCTCTCGCTGCGAACCGGCGAGCGCGGGGCCGAACCGGTCCGGCTGACATAACAGATGTTTCTGGTTGGGCGCAAATGCCCATGCTAAAAGCTGCCTCGGAAAGCGGCAATCGGCCCCCGAAGCCGCAACGATCTGGAGTTGAGCGTGACGTTGGAAACCGCCGGCGACGGTCTTGTCACCTGCGATGTCCTGGTCATCGGCGGCGGCCCGGCTGGGTCGACGATCGCCGCCCTCCTGGCCGAGCGCGGCAAATCCGTGGCGCTGGTCGACAAGGACCGGCACCCGCGCTTCCATATCGGCGAATCGCTGCTGCCCTTCAACATGCCGCTGTTCGACGCGCTCGGCGTGCGCGAGGAGATCGAGCGGATGGGCATGCCGAAATTCGGCATCGAATTCGTCTCGCCACATCACGCCAAGCCGAGCCTGCTGGAATTCCGCTCGGGCTGGCGCAAGGAGATGGATTACTCGTTCCAGGTCCGGCGGTCGGATTTCGATCACATCCTGCTGCGCAATGCCGCGGCCAAGGGCGCTGCTGTCGTCGAGGCCTGCCGCATTACCGAGATCGAGTTTCCCGAAGCCGGCGGCGCCGTCGCCGCCGGCACGGACGAGAACGGCACGGTCCGGCGCTGGCAGGCGCGCTTCGTCGTCGACGCGACCGGCCGCGACACCTTTCTCGCCAGCAAGCTCAAGCGCAAGCAGCGCAATCGCCGGCACGAAAGTGCTGCCATCTTCGGCCATTTCACCGGTGCGGAGCGCCTCGAAGGCCGGGCCGAAGGCAATATCAGCATCTTCTGGTTCGACAAGGGCTGGTTCTGGTTCATCCCGCTCGCCGACGGCGCCACCAGCGTCGGCGCCGTGTGCAAGCCGGAGACCTTCAAGGACCGCGACGGCGACGTCACCAGCCTGTTCATGGCGCTCATCGCTTCCTGCCCGGCGCTGGCGCATCGGCTGCGCGACGCCACCCTCGCCGGCCCGGCGACCGCGACCGGCAACTACTCCTACGAATCCGACAGCATGATCGGCGAGCGCTATATTCTGGTCGGCGACGCGTCGAGCTTCATCGATCCAGTGTTCTCGACCGGCGTCTTCCTCGCCATGCGCAGCGCCTTCCTGGGCGTGGACGCGGTCATGGCCTGCCTCGACGAGCCGGCGCGCGCGCCGGCGGCGCTGCAGCGTTTCGAACGGGAGGTGAAGGGCGGGATCGACCGGTTCTCCTGGTTCATCTACCGGATCACCAGCCCGGCCATCCGCAGCCTGTTCATGGCGCCGCGCAACTTCTTCCGGATGGAGGAGGCGGTGCTGTCGCTGCTGGCCGGCGACATCGCCGGGAATTCGCCGATCCGCTCACGCCTGTTCCTGTTCAAGCAGCTCTATTACGCCAAGACGGGGCTTGCCGGTGTCGGCCGGTTCTTCGGCCGGTTTCTGGGTCGCTCAGCCACGGGCGCGATCCGCCAGCGCGGCTGATCGGCGCCATGAAGATCGATTTCGATGCGCCGCCGATCGGCGGCATGCTGGAAAGCATCCGACGGACCCATCTGGTCTTGATCCCGAGCTACAATTCCGGCCCGAAGCTGATCGAGACCGTGCGTGCCGCGCGCCGATACTGGGCGCCGGTCTGGGTCGTGATCGACGGCAGCACCGACGGCAGTGCGGCCGCCCTCGCCCCGCTGGCGGCGGGCGATCCCGATCTCAGGCTGCTGAGCTTGCCCGAAAACCAGGGCAAGGGTGCCGCCATCCTGCATGGCGTTCGACTTGCCGAGCGCGAAGGTTTCACCCATGTCCTGACCATGGATGCCGACGGCCAGCACCCGGCGGCGCTCATCCCGCATTTCATCGCGGCGTCGCGGGCCGAGCCCGATGCCCTCATCCTCGGCCGGCCAGTCTTCGACGACAGCGCACCGCGCATTCGCGTCCTCGGGCGCAAGTTGTCGAATTGGTGGACCGGTATCGAGACCCTATGGATTGGGCGATTTGACTCGCTGTTCGGGTTCCGTGTCTATCCGGTCGCCGATCTGCGCGCGGTCATGGAGGAAAGCCGCTGGATGCGCCGCTTCGATTTCGATGCGGAGGCGGCGGTGCGCCTGTGCTGGCGCGGCTTTCGCCCGGTTAGCCTGCCGGCGCCGGTGCGTTATTTCACGCCGCAGCAAGGCGGCGTCTCGCATTTCCGCTATGTGCGCGACAATATTCTGCTGAGCTGGATGCATCTGCGGCTGGTCGCGGGCTTCGGCCAGCGGCTGCCCTCGCTGCTGGCCAAGAGGGTCAGACCATCCCGCCATTGATCGAGACGATCTGGCCGGAAATATAGCCGGCCCGATCGGACGCGAGGAAAGCCGCGAGATCGGCCACTTCCTCGGGCGTGCCGGCCCGCTTCATCGGCACCAGCTTTGCGATCGTCTCCGCATCGAAGCTGCCTTCGCTCATGGGCGAGGCGATGATGCCGGGGGCGATGGCATTGACCGTGATGCCCCGGCTCGCCAGCTCCTGCGACAGCGATTTGGTGGCGCCGTGCAGCCCGCTCTTGGCCGCGGCATAGTTGGTCTGGCCGCGATTGCCGACGAGGGCCGCGACCGAGGAGATGTTGAGGATGCGCCCCCAGCGGGTGCGGATCATCGGCATCAGCAGCGGCTGGGTCACGTTGAAGAAGCCGTTCAGCGTGACATCGATCACGCTCGTCCATTGGCCCCGCGCCATGCCGGGCATTACCGCATCGTCATGGATGCCGGCATTGTTGACCACGATCTGAATGGCGCCGTCCGCGGTCAGCGCCGCAAGCGCGGCCTCGGCCGCCTCGCCGTCGGTCACGTCGAAGCCGATCGCCTGGGCCGAGCCGCCCTTGTCGCGGATCGCCGCTGCGACCGCCTCGGCCCGGGCGATGCCCTTGTTCGCATGGACATAGACATGGAGCCCGTCGGCGGCGAGCTTGCGGCAGATCGCAGCGCCGATGGAACCGCTGCCGCCGGTGACGATCGCGCGTTTCATGCTTCCCCCGCATCGAGCATGACCGAGGCCCGGCCGCTCAGGATGATGGCATCGCCGCAGCCGACGGTGAATCGATAGCTCACCTGACTGCCCGCCTCGGCCTGCAACTCGGCCTCGACGATGAGATCGCCGTCGAGATCGTCGAGCCGGGCGACTGTCAGCTCGAGTCCGCGCAGGCTGACCAGATAGCCCGCGCGCGGCTTGCCGGCAGCACCGGTCAGGCCGCCATGGATCGCCATCGCCTGGGCGGCATATTCGACGCCGCAGGCGGCGCCGAGCTTGCCGCCGACCGCGAGCGGATTGGTCGGATCGCGGTGGCTCGAAGCCGTGCAGCGAATCGAGGCCGCATCCCAATGCTCGACCCGGTCGAGCAGGCACATGCGTCCGGCATGGGGGATGAGGGCGGCGATGCCGTCGCGGTCGATCATGATTCCAGGCCGAGGATCAGCCGGTTGCCGGCGATATGATCGAGCACGACACTGCCGGTCACGCCCCGCGCCAATGCTGCGAGCAGCGGCAGGCCCCGGCCGGTCGGATTCTGCTGCCGCAGTGCCTCCAGCCCGGGCGCCGGCATCACTGTTTCCGGTCTGGTATCGCGCGCGAGCGTCAGGGTGAGAGACGCCAGGCTGCGCCCGCTCGCCTTCGGCGACAGCAGCAGGGCGATGCCGATCTTGCCTTCGATCGGCCTGACGCGGTGCAGGGCCGATGGGTAAGGCACGTCGTAAGAGACGAGCAGCACCTGCCGATCCTCGTGCAATGCGAGCGAAGCCGCCTCTATCAGGCCGGCGCCGAAGCTGTGATCATGGCCGCACAGGCTGGTCGAACTTTCGTTCGACCGGTTGGCGATGCTCCAATAACCCGACGGCGCGTTATGGACGGAATTGTGAAACCGGGTCGGCGAGACCTCCCGCTCGGGCGAGGCCAGGATCTCCAGGATGGCGGTGATGGTGGTGCCGTCGCCGCCTGAGGAGGTGAAGACCGAGGGCACGCTGCCCGGCGTGCAATCGCCCGCCGCCATCGCCTCGGCGCCCACGGCGAGGGCGAGCTTGACGGTATCGGTCATCCGCCGCCGTTCGGCCGGCGGCAGCAGCTCGCTCGGCGCCAGCGCCACCTCCGCGGATCGATAAATCCCCGGCCCGGCCAGAGCCTCGCGCCCCGTGCACCAGCTCGGCAGGCCGGGAGCGATGAGCCCGACGCCGTCGATATGGACTCTCATGCGCCATGTCCGAGGATCAGGCTGCAATTGCTGCCGCCGAAACCGAAGGAGTTGCTCATGACCCGGTCGGGCTGCCGATCCAGGTTCTCGATGCGATAGTTGCTGCCGAGCGCCGGGTCGAGCTTCAGCGTCGCCGGGCTGCCGGGGATGAAGCCGTCTTTGAGGCACAGCGCCGAAATGATCGCTTCGAGGATGCCGGAGGCGCCGAGCGTGTGGCCGGTCAGGCCCTTGGTCGAGCTGCACGGCGTCCGGGCCCCGAACACCGACAGGATGGCGCGATCCTCGGCCGCGTCGCCGATCTGGGTCGCCGTGCCGTGCAGGTTGACATAGCCGATATCGGCCGGGCCCAGCGCTGCCGAGGCCAGAGCCTTCTCCATGGCGAGCCGGGCGCCCAGCCCTTCGGGATGCGGGCTCGACATGTGATGGGCATCGCTGCTCTCGCCGATGCCGAGCAGCAGTATATCCTCGGGTGCTGCATCGTCGGCGCGCTCGACCAGGGCGAAGCCCGCGGCCTCGCCGATGGAGATGCCGTCGCGCGCCGCGTCGAAGGGCCGGCAGGGCGTCTCCGAGGTGAGCTGCAGCGAATGGAAGCCGTAGAGGGTGGTCAGGCACAGGCTGTCGGCGCCGCCGACGATCGCGGCGTCGCACAGGCCGAGCTGGATCATGCGCGCGGCATTGCCGAAGGCCTTGGCGGTCGAGGCGCAGGCGGCCGAGACGGCGAGCGCCGGCCCGCTCAGGCCCAGCTCGCGCTGGACATAGTCGGCGATCGAATAGGTGTTGTGGGTTTCCTTGTAGCGGAAGCCGTCCGGCAGCGCGCCGGCCTCGTCGCGCCGGCGGAAGGCGAGCTCGGTTTCCAGAATGCCGGCCGTGCTGGTGCCGGCGAAGAGGCCGATCCGGTCGGCGCCGTAGCGCCCGCGCGCCTCGGCCACGGCGGCTTCGAAATCATCCTGCCGAAGTGCCAGGCGGGCGAGCCGATTGTTCCGGCAATCATAAGCCGCCAGGTTGCCCTCGATCGGCGCGTCCAACCCTTCGGCCGCGCCGATGTATGTCGGAATCTCGACCGTCTCGAAATCGCAGGGACGCAGACCGCCGCGCCCGGCGCGCAAGGCCGAGAGCGTCGCGGCCAGGCCCGGCCCAAGGCAGGAAGCCAGCGTGAAGCGGCTGATCTTCAGCGGTTTCATAGGGCGTGAGCCGATGGGGGCGGTGAATTCAGCCATGCGATGTTCCGAGCCGTCTCGGCTGATTGTTGAGCGATGTAGGTATAATATTTCTCATAGAAAACGGCGAAATCGTGCCTTTCCTCCGCCGTCATGCGCTGGGCGGGAGGATATCGATCCAACGGCACCTGCTGCCGCTCTATGCGCTGATAGAGCGTGGCGAAATAGGCGAGATTGTCCTTGAGGCTGAGATACCGCTTTTCCGACAGAATCCGGTCGAACCATTCCTGGTAGGAGCCGGTGATCGGCTCGTCATAGAAGATGATCTCGGATTTCGTGTCGTAAACTTCATTCTCCGGGATGATCCCGCCCAGATCGGCGATGGCGCCGGGCTCGGTCGGCAAGCGTCCCTGCTCCAGCAGCATCCGGCGCGCGGCCGTGTCGCGATAGAGGGTTTCGGGATCGTCGATCGGCAGATCGTTGGTCCGCCGCATGAGATTGACGAACTCGTTTTTCGGCACTGGGAAGTCGAAGAGCGCCCATAGGATGAAGCGATCCTCCGCCCACTCGTCCCACAAGCCGGCGATCGCCAGCGCGTTGTGGTTCATGTGGGCGCAGTTATGCGTGAACAGATTCCAATCGAACACCGCTTCGCCGGTCCGATAGGGCTCGTTCAGCGCATCGAGGTAGCGCACGATTCCCGCCATCTGCGGGCGGCTCAACGGCACCTTGCCGCAATAGCGATTGCGGCCGAAGGCGATGGCGAAATCGGTCGCGACGGAGATCTCGTACTTGAAGCTCTCGCGCGTGAAGCCGGCGGGCACGTCCTCATAGGTCACGTCGTGGAAGGCGATGTTCTTGTAGATGCCCTTGGCCTCAGCCTCGGCCAGCACCCGGCGGTAAGCGTCGCGGGTGAGCGGCCGGTCCGGGGCGAGCCCGCCTTCGAAGAAGAAATCGCGCCCCTCGATCGCGACCCAGTTGGCGTTGGCGTAGTGCGCGTTGACGCTGAGGCCGACACCGTCGGCGGTCGGCTTCGGCAGCTCGTCGCAGAGGGCGAGGACGGGATATTCAATATCCTGCTTGCGGCACACGCCGTTCAGATAGAGCACGGCATGGCCGCCGATGCCGCTGCTGATCTCGGCGCCGAAGCCCGGCTTCTTGCCGAGTTGGCTCACGGCGCAGATCTCCGCGTAATAGGGGTAAAGCGCCGCATAGGCGGCTTCGTCGCCGGGTGCCGCCGTCGGTACGGCCATGGGGCCGGCGGCACAGGCGCAGAGCGGCAGCAGAAGCACGCTGCTCAGGAACCGGCGCAGCCGGCTCGAGCCCGGTCCAGGATCTGTCGCCACGGCCGTCTTCACCTTCTCAATCGCGTCACCCAGCCATCTTTTGTTGCGCGCTTCATTTTGCGCAAGCCGGGCGATCGAGCTCGCGCGTCATGATGGCAGCGGCGACCAGGCTGATGGCCGTGCCGACCGCGACCGTGCTGCCGATGCCGAAGAGCACGGGAATGCCCGAGAGCGACAGGGCGCCGAAGCCGATGACCGTGCACAGATTGGCCAGCAGCAGCGAGGTCACCGTCCGCTCCCCCGCAGGCCCGGCGAGGGCTCGGCGCTGAAAGAATAGGCAATAGTTGGAGCCGACGGCGATCACCAGCAGCAGCCCGAACAGATTGAAGATCGACAGTTTCTGGCCGTGGAGCGTCAGCAGCGCCAGGGTCATGACGACCGCCACCGCCAGCGGCGCCAGCACCGTCGCGGTCTGCGCCACCGAGCGGAAATGCGCGAGCAGCAGCAGCGCGATCGCGGCACTGCCGAGGGCCGACAGCAGCAGCGCCTCCTGCCGGTAGCGATGCAGCAGCCGGTCGGACTGGGCCTTGAGGTCGAGCAACTGGATGCCCTGGGCGCCGGCCAGGGCATCGGCGATGCGCTGGGCATCCGCGACATCGTGGAGCGGCAGGATGGCGACCGTGCGTCCCGGCTGCTCGATCAACAGGGAATCGAGCTTGAGCGACAGGGCGGTATCGTCGAGCGATCGTCGGGTGAGCGGCATCGCCGCCTTGGCGGCGGCGATATCGGCGAGGAAGGGGGCGAAGCTCTCCTGCCAGAACGGCAGCCCGTCGAGCGAAGACCGCAGATTCTGCGCCAGCAGATCCGGGTCGGGCAGGGCCTCCTGCCGCCGCCGCTGCGTCGCCACGCTGGGCAGGTAGCGGCCGGGCGCGTCATAGGATTTGAGCGCGCCGGACGGGATCAACCCGTCGAGCAGTACTCCCGCCTGCTCGCTCGCCCGCAGCGCTGCCTCGGTCGTCGGCGCGGAAGCGATGGCCAGATAGCGGACATCGGGCGCGCCGATATCATGCCGCAACTCGCGGTCAAGCTGTTGGGCCGACGCCGGGATCGGGCTCATGCTGGAAAGATCGTCCTCCCAGAGCGAGTCGCTGCGAATGACCACGAGCACCAGGGCGGCTGCGGTCAGGAGATAGAGCGCCGGGCGCAGACGGCCGGCACGATGGACCAGCCGCAGCAGGCCCGGCGCGAAGCGCGCCGCTCTGGTGCCGGCAAATCCCACCGGCAGCAGCGACGGCAGGACGAAGCGGGTGACGCACAGCGCGGTCGCCAGCCCGACGATGGTGAAGATGCCGAGCTGGGCGAAGCCGGTGAAGCTCGAGAACAGCATCGCCGCGAAGCCGCTGATCGAGACCAGCACGCCCAGGCGCAAGGTCGGCCAGATCCGCGCCATCGTCGCCTCGGGGCCGCTTTGCGCCGAGGTCTGGGCCAGCAGATAGATGGCGTAATCGACCGCCTCGCCGATCAGCGTCACGCCGAAGCCGATGGTGATGCCGTGGACGAAGCCGAACCACAGGCTGACGGCGGCTATGCCGGCAAGGGCGCCGGTGACGACCGGCACCAGGGTCAGGCCCAGCGCCACGGGCGAACGGTAAAGCCCCAGCAGCAGCCCGACGATGGCGAGGGTGGCGATCGCCGAATAGAGCGACACGTCATGCTTCATTTGCGCGCGCGTCTCCACGCCGAACAGGCCCGGGCCGGTGATCAGCAGCTTCGCGCCTGCGCCGTCGGCGATCTTCTCCCGGGCTTCGGCGAAAGCCTGACGGATGGCGGTGATGGCCCGTTCCTGGGCGTCGATATCGATACCGGGTGCGCGCGTCTGCGCCAGGATGAGGGCACGATCGCCGCCGGGCGCGGCCCAGACGCCGTCGCGGATGGTGCGGCTCGTCTCCCCCGCGAGGCTGCGGGCCAGGCTCAGCGTCTCGCCGGTCGGATCGGCGCCGATGCTGCCCTTGACCAGCGGCTCCAGGCCCGACGACAGAAGCTCGACATCCTGCTGCAGCGCCTGGCGCAGGCCGGCCGCGGAAAAGCGCTCGGGCGTCACGGCCGGGCTCAGCAGATAGCGGTTCCGCCAGACGAAGCGCTGATCCTCCTTGCCGATCCCGCCATCGCCATTGTCGATCAGCGCGAAGTCCGCATTGCCGCGCAGGGCGCCGGCGACGGCGCGGCTGATCCCGGCCCTGGCCGTCTGCGTGCCGCCCTCGATGCCGACCAGCAGCAGGCGCGAGGCGACGCCGTCCTTGAGCTGGTCGACCAGGATCTGCTGCGCCGGCTCCGGCGCGCTCGGCAGGAAGGCCGACATGTCGGTGGTGAAAGGCGTCCGCAGGATGATCCCGACCGAAAGCGCCAGGGCGAGCAGCCAGAGCATGACGGCGAGGCGCCGCTTGGTCATGAAGCGTCCGGCGTGACGATCATCTCGGAATGGTCGCCGTCGATTTCATGGATATCGACTTCCGCGAGCGCGGTTCCGGCGCCGACGATGCGGATGACGTCGACCTTGTCGCGCACCGACTCGTCCCTGGGCGTCAACAGCAATTGCCAGGCGCCGCGCGTGCCAAGCAGCCGGACGATGTAATAGCGCTCGAGCGTCGGCAGGTCGCCGGCGAGGGTCGAGCGGATGCCTTCGACCAGGGCCGCCACCTCCGGATGCTCGTTCAGATCGACCGAGTAGCGGTCGCCGTTGCTGCGCAGGCCGCTCAGCATGTCGCCCCGAAGCTCGATGCTCTCGGGCGCTGGCGACAGCGTCTTCTTCTCCATCGTGCGCGGCGCGACGTAGGTGAGCGTGCCCGTGGCTTCGAGCGGCCGGGTCAGCATCTGCACGGATTTATGCTCGACGAAACGGGCCGAGGCGGATTTGACCTGGCTCAGCGACGCCATCAGTGATGGCAGGCCCCAATCCGTGTCGGCGCCCATGGCCGGGATGGGGGCGGAAAGGGCGAGCAGGCAGGCGGCGAGGTGAAAACCCTTCATCTCAGCGCCAAATATCGTAGAAATTGAACCAGTTATAGGGAGCGGCACGGCAGTAGTGCTCGAGCCTGCCGACATAGCGTCCGACGATCGCCTCGATCGCGGCGGCGTCGGGCCGACGCGGAATCTCGCCCGCCTCGGCGAAGCGCTCGAAATGAATGTCGTACCGGCCGCCGCCGCGATAGAGCCCGACCATGAACACCACCGGCTTCTGCAGGATGGCGATCATGCGGAACGGGCTGACCGAGAATTGCGCGGGCGTGCCCAGGAACGGGCAGGCGACCTGCCGCTCGTCGGTCAGGCTGCGATCGGCCAGCATGCCGACGAAATGTCCCTGCTCCAGGCAGCGCTGGATGGTGAGGAAGGAATCGGGAGCGCCCAGGCTGATCACGTCTTGCGCCAGCGCGGGATTGATCGCGTTGAGTGCTGCACTCACCTTGCGGGCGTTTTCCTCGTACATGACCATGTTCACGCGCAGCGACGGCTTGCTGCGGCCGACCGTCCTCAGCACCTCGAAGCTGCCCATATGGGCGCCCAGCAGGACGCAGCCTTCGCCCCGCTCCAGGATGCCGTTGACGATTTCCTCGCCATGGATGCGCAGATCGAAATAATGCGTCCGGTCCTTCAGGAAGAAGATCCGGTCGAGCACGCAGGAGGCGAAAGCGAAATAATGGCGGAAGATGTCCGCGAGGGTCGCTTTCCGGCCGAGGGCGCGCGTGAGGTAGAGCCGGGAGGCGTGCCGCGCATCCCGTGAAAACGCCATGAAATAGAGGCAGATCGGCGCCAGCAGCGGAAGCATCGCCGTCCGCCCGGCGGCAATGGCCAGCCAGACCGTCAGCCGGATGGCGGAGAGGCTGCCGCGTTCCTTGCGGCGCAGCCACTCCGGCTGGCGCATCGTTGCCGCGCGGCCCATCAGCGCAACGGCAGGATCAGGGCGCCGACGAGCGCCGGCTCGCCCGAACCGTTGCGGCATTCGAAGGCGACCTCGCCGGCCGTGGCCCGCCAGCGGATCTCGATCGGCTCGCCCGGCCGTACCGGGCGCAGGAATTTGACCATGCGCAGGCTCGCCGGGCCGGCCGAGATCGCCCGGAGCGCGTGGTCGAGCAGGAGGGCCCCGGGGATGATCGGGATGCCGGGGAAATGGCCCTCCGCGGTCGGATGGCCGGTCTCGAAGCGGTGCTCGACCGAGGACCAGCCCGCTTCAGCGCTCAATTGTTTCAAGCGACAGCTGCTCCATGGCGTGGCGAGTGAGCTTGCCGAGGGCGTTGCGCGGCAGGGTGTCGACGAAATGGATCGGGCGCGGCAGGAAGGCCGGATCGAGGCGCTTGCGCAGCTCGGCCAGAAGCGTCTCCGGGGTCAAGGTCGGCGCCACGACATAAGCCGTCAACCGTGCGCCGTCCTTCGTCTCACTCGGCAGGATGAAGACACCGTCCCGAACCCCCTCGATCCCGTTGAGCTGATGGTTCAGGTAGGAGAGCGAGTTGCGCTTGCCCGCGACGTTGACCATGTCCGACTTGCGGCCATGCAGCAGGAAGCGGCCGTCACCCTTGAGCTCGATGATGTCGTTGAGCGGCGCTGCCTGGGCGGCGGCGGGGCCATGCGCCCAGACATCGCCATCCTGCTCGACCAGGCCGATGCCCTCGAAGCAGCGCCATTCGAGCGTCTCGACGGTCCGGCGCGTGGCGATCTGGCCCACTTCCGAGCAGCCATAGATTTCGAGCAGGGGGGCCGCGAAGCGGGTCTCCGCCGCCTGGGCCAGATCCGCCGACAGCGGTGCCGTGGCACACAGGACCAGATGCAATCGCGGCAGCGCGCCTTCATGGGCGACCAGCGCGCGCAGATGGATCGGAGTCGTCACCAGGATGCGCGGCGCCGGCATCCCGTCCAGATCGGCGACGATGTCGGCCGGCAGCAGCGACCGGCCGCCATGGAAGGCGAAGCCCTGCTGCAGCGCCAGCATCATGATCGATTCGAGACCGTAACTATGCTGGTGCGGCACAGTCCCGAGCAGGCTGGCACCGGCCAGCTCGGCAATGCCGAGGGCGCGGGCGGCCGCCCGGGTGCTGTTGACCAGGGCCCGCCAGCTGCGCGGCTGCGGCACCGGCATGCCGGTCGAGCCGGAGGTGAACAGGATCGCCGCTTCCTGCTCGGCCGGAATCCCGGCGAGCGGGCGGTCGCTTGCCGGCAGATTGTCCGGGAAGCGGATGGCGCGCTGCCCCGCCCGGGCGCGGAAATTTCCATCATGAAGGAAATAGGCGCCCGCATAAGCCTGTGCGACGGCGGCGAGCGGCGCCGCCGCGTCGCTCGAGGGCAGCAGGGTCGTCTGCCGGCGCTGCAGTGCCGCCGCGAAGCCGACCGCGAACCGATACCGGTCGGCGCAGAGATTGACAACATGGCCGGCGGCCGGCAGCAGATCGGCCAAACCCGTGACATCCGAACGGAATCTGTCCGCTGCGATCGGCCCCGATGACGCGTGGACCAGGGTCGAAGCCGAATCATGGCCGGCGAGGATCGGAAAGGCCGGCTCGGTCACGACAGGCCGGCCCGGCGCGTGAACGGGTTTGCGCCCTTCATATGGACGATCATGTCGCGCATCTCCGCGACGCTCTCATGCGGCGCGTCGACGAGCAGGAGCGGACGGATCAGCCGCTCGACGGCGAACATCAGGACCAGAAGCGGGGCGTTGAGGATATTCACGAACATCGACCACCATGCCACCGGGGCAAACAGGATCAGGATCGCAGATCCGGAGATTTGCAAGAAAAAGAAAACACACCAGGCGACCGTGACCTGGCGTGTGTAGCGGATGGTCGAGGGCGTGATCGAGCCGTGGATGCGACGGGCCAAATAAGTCACGACCGGCTCGCGCCCGCGCAGCAGCGAGGCGCCGAAGATTGCCAACAATCCGAGATAGACGAGCGCGTGCGGCACGGCGGACGCCAGGATCAGTCCGCTGCGTCGATGCAGGAACCAGATGGCGAGGGCGAATCCGGCGAGCCCGATCAGCGCCGCCGGCCGATAGGGCCCTTGAAGTCGCGTTCCGATCAGCCACAGCGCGAGGCCGGCCTGCATGAGGATCAGGCTGTAGACGGCGATGCCGGGCTCCGGGTTCAGCAGCAGGAAATGCATGACGAACGGCGACACCGCCACGATCAAGATCGAGAAAGCCTTCGCCGAAACCGGGAGGTGCCAGACCATCTATTTCGTGCGATGCTGCTGCACGTACTGGCTGAGCGCCTGCAACGACTTGAAGATATCCACATTGTTCTTGTCGTCGGAGCGCAATTTAACGCCGTAGCGCTGCGATATCGCCAAGGCGACTTCGAGAATATCGATCGAATCCAAGCCGAATCCTGCCTCATAGAGCGGAATCTCCGGCTCGATGGCGTGAAGGTCGAAATCCAGGTTCAAGGTGCCGACAATCAAATGGGCAAGCTCAAGTTCTTGATCGCTGATTACGTTCGTGCCGGTCATCAATAGTCTCGCTCTCCCTTGGGTATTGAAGCTTGCCAATACAACTTCAATATCCTGACGTTCCGCACCGGATACCAGATTCCGTCGGGTGTGGCATCAGTTTGCTGATGAATGCCACAAAGGAGCCGAAGTTCCCATTCGAGGCGGCGACATTTCATCCCTGATCACTGCCCATTCCGCCATCGTCACGGGCGGCCCAGCACGATGACGCCGTTCGCGGGCAGCGTCAGTGCCGCCGAAGCGGCGAAACCATCGAGCGCGCCGTCGAGCGCCTGAACCGAGCCGCCATTGCCGATCACGGCCGGGTTCGGGAAATTATCGTAGAAATCGCTGTTGAACAGCTCGCGCCAATTGCCGGCATAAGGGAGGCCAACGGCATAGCCATGCTTCGCCGTCTCGTCGAGGCTGGCGATCACGACGAGATCGTTCCCCTGGCCCGGAGCCCAGCGATGCAGCACGAGGATCCGGTCGTCATTCTCCGCGCGGGAAACGCGGACACCCTCGGCTCGCAAGGCCGGATGGCCGCGCCGGAGCCGGACCAGATCGGTCATGAAGCGCAGGAAGTCGCGCATGGCAGGGTCGGGGCCGTCGAGGCCTGCCCACCAGATCAGGTCGCCGGCAGCGGGGTCGTCGCTCCAGTCCTTGTCCTCCAGGAATTCCTGGCCCATGAACAGCGACGGAATTCCCGGTGCCGTCAGCAGCAAGGCCGAAACCACCCGGCTGCGGCTGCGCGCATACCAGGACCGACGGTCGGAGGCGTCCGCGAGCATGGGCACGCGTGCCGCACCGTCATGGCGGGCATAGGTCAGATCCTGGTTTTCGAGGAATTGCACCGCTCGCCAGGCATTGGGAAATCCCGCGGGCGCCGTGAGCGCTGCCGCTACGGCGGAAAGGTCGATCCGCGCGCCGGCGCCCCCTGCGGCTTGGCCCAGCAGTCCGCGTAAAGCGTCGCGCAACCCGTCGCCGAGTTCGGCATCGAAGCCGAGTCCGCCCGGCGGCGGCAGGATGGCGCTCGGCCGGTCGGGATTCCAATATTCGGCGATCTGAATCGCTGCCGGATTGGTCGCCCGCACCGTCTCGGTCAAGTGCTGGCAGACCTCGCGGCCGCCATTATTCTCGATCACCCGCACCTCGTCATAGCGGATGCCGTCGATGCGGTATTCGTTCAGATAGAAGCGGGCATTGTCGATCAGGAACTGGGCAACCCACTGGTTCCAATAGGCGAAAATCTCGCCGCCGGCCCAGCCCTGGTCGGTGAAGAACAGGCTGTTGTTGAGGTTGCCGTTGGCCTGGCGGTCGTAGAACCAGAGGCTCCGATCGTCGAAGCCGCCGCCGGCATGGTTGTAGACCAGGTCGAGGATCACGGCGATGCCATGGAGATGGCAAAGATCGATCAGGCATTTGAGCTGGTTGATGCCGGGCGCCAGCTGCGCCTCGGTCAAGGCCGGCTGCCCGAATGAAGCGAGCAGACCATTGATGCCTTGCAGGCGGCCGCCGATCTCGTCCGGCGCCACGGTATATCGGCCTTCCGGGGAATAGTAGTCGACGCCGTTATAGCCGAGGCTGAACGCGGTCGTGAATTCCTGGACCGGCAGCAGTTGGATGGCGGTGACGCCGAGCGCCCGCAGATGACCGAGCTTTTCCACCGCATCGAGGAGGGTCCCGTCTTGCTGCGTCCGGATATCTCGGCCCATGCCGTCCACCGCCCACCAGGTGCCGATATGAAGCTGGTAGATGACCAGATCGTTGAAAGCGGGCGGCCGCCAGCCCCGATCGTGCCAAGGGTAGGAGGCGGGGTCGCGCACGATGCAGAAACTGTCGGGAAAGGCCGGCGCCAGCGTCAGCTCACGGGCGCAGGAATCGCGCTTCCAGCCGGCGCTGCCGGCGCCCTCGACGAAGAACATGTAAGGCGTGCCGTCTTGTGCCTGTGCCCCGGCGAGGAAGCCGCCCCAGCTGCCGTCGCCCAGCGGCGCCAGCTGATCTTCCGAATCGGGCCGCCAGGCCGGATCCGGTATCTGCCCTAGCCGCGCTCCTGTGACCACGGCGACGGCACGCGCATTGGGGGCCCAGGTGCGGAAGCCGGTGCCGTCCGGCCAGACGGTAGCGCCCATGGCGCTGGCGCGGTCGATCCTGCCTTGCTGCACACCCATCGAAACCTCCGGGCGAATGTTCGCACGCTGATCCTGCCCGAGATTGAGAGTGGATGATACTGGGCGCTACCGGTCTCGTTCCTGACCGAAGCCCGGCGGCATCAGAAGCTTATGGTCGAGACGCCGGCCATCCGGACCGGGATCTACCCTGGCGCGCCTATGACCTTGGTCGGCAGCGTCAGCAACCGCTCCTCATCCGCGACGGATTGACTTGCAAAGGTAACTTGCTGGGGTACGCGGAAAAATGTATGCGAATGGATCTGATAATCATTCGCGTCTGATGGCCGCCCGTCAGCGCCTCCCATACAACGCCATTCTTCGGGTCGCCTGATGATGAACAAGCTGCGCGTGCTGCATCGCTGGGTCGGGCTGGTTCTGGTCCTGCCCATGGTGCTCCAGGGGATCTCCGGGCTGATCATCGCCGCAGCGCCGCCGTTCAACGAAGCGACCCGGCCCCTGGCCAAGTCGGACGCTCCGCAGCGCGACTTCTCCGAGATCGTCGATGCCGCCCGCAAGGCCGGGGCGGCCGATCAGGTGCCGGCTCGCCTGCGCATGAGCGGCGGCGAGCGCCAGGTCGCCATCATCGACATGGCGAAGCCGCCGCAGCGCATGGCGACGGCGCGCATCTTCATCGATCCGGGCTCGCTCGAGATCCTAGAGGTGGTGCAGAATCCAGACGATGTCGTGCGCTTCGCCCACCGGCTGCACGAGACTCTGCTCATCGCCGGGCCGCTCGGCCACAGCATCATCGGCTGGTTCGGCATCGGGCTGCTGTTCATCGCCGTGACCGGCATTCCGCTCTGGTGGCCGCGCCAGGGCCGGGTCAAGGCCGCCTTCATCGTCTCGCCCACGGCCACGGGTTATCGCTTCCAGCGCGAGCTGCACGGTGCCGCCGGCATCTGGCTGCTCGCGATCCTGCTGCTGCAGAGCCTCAGCGGCGCCAGCATGGCCTTTCCGGAGACCGCACGCGCAATCGTCGGCTTGTCCGGCCCACAGCCGCGCGGCGGCGGCATGAAGTTGGATGCGGCGGCCTTCGATGTCGACGAGGCGGCGCGGCAGGCCGAGCAGGCGGCGCCCCAGGCCCATATCCGCGATATCCGCCTCCCGCTGGCGCCGGGCCAGCCGGCCGCGATCACGCTGCTGCCCGACGGCTCGGCCGCCCGCGCGCCGACGGCGCTCGTCCGGCTCGACGCGTCCGGGCACAGGGTGTTAGGCGTCGAGGACCCGCGCACCGCCGCCTTCGGCGTGCCGCTGCTCGGCTGGATGCGGGCATTGCATTCGGGTGGCGGGCTCGGTCCGGTCTGGACGCTGGTGATCTGCATCGCCGGTCTCGCCTTGCCGCTTTCGGCCGTCACGGGCTTCACCATGTGGCTGCTGCGCCGCCGCAATCTGCGCCTGAGGGAGAAGAAGCGGCAGGAGATCCTTCAAGCCGCCGAGTAGAATTCGGGCCGCGCGGCTTACAAGCAGCCGTCGAGCTTTCTCCCTGTAAGCGCGCTCAATCGGCCGGCATCGTCGGCTGACCAGGAGACTGTTCCATAGGTCACGCAGACATTGAGCTGATTCACGGGCGTCTCATAGCTTGCCTCACGCCGAGCGGCCTTGAGGTCCGTGACCGGGCGAAAGCCCTCCAGCCACAGTTCGCGAACGAGATCGGCTTCATTGGAGCCGAGCGGGAAACGGTCTATCAGCCGCTGCGTAAAGGCCTGCTCGGCTGATAAGCCGATAGCTATGGGAAGACCGTCAAGAAGTGCGGGCTCGGGCTTGCGGTTGCCGAGCGTCCAGAGAAACGTGCTGCAACTCGCCACCAGCGCCACAAGGACGAAGGGCACTCCTCGCCAAAGCAGCCGTATTCGCCGAAATTGTTGCGGCTGAGGGGCGGTCGTTTCAAGCATGGTCGAGTTCTTCCTCTCAGGCCATGAGATTATAAAGGCCAGTCGCGCATACACCAAAGTTGTGCCGGCTGATCCGGCCGCCGGGAACGTCCGAGGCCGGTCCGGGTTGACTCACGTCCAGTGGAGTACCTCATCGTGGCGCCACGCGCGAATTGGAAGGGTTTCCTCAAGGTCGCCGAGCTGAGCTGCCCGGTGGCGCTCTATACCGCCGCCTCGACCGCGGAACGGATCGCCTTCCACACGCTCAACCGCGCAACCGGCCATCGCGTCCATCGCCAATTCGTCGACCAGGACACCGGCAAGCCGGTCGAGCATGACGAGCAGGTGAAGGGCTACGAGGTCGGCCAGGGCGACTATATCGTGCTGGAGCCGGACGAGATCGCGGCCGCCCTGCCCGAAAGCGACAAGACTCTGGCGGTCGAGCATTTCGTTGCCTGCGCCGATATCGACGATGTCTATCTCGACCGACCCTACTACCTGGCGCCCGGCGACAGCATCGCGATCGAGCCCTTTACCCTCATTCGCGACGGGATGCGCAAGATGCAGGTGGCCGCCTTGGCGCGCACCGTCCTGTTCCGCCGCGTCCGCACGCTGCTGATCCGGCCGCATGGCGACGGCATGATCGCCAGCACGCTCAATTTCGACTACGAGGTCCGGCCGGCCGAGGCCGCCTTCGCCGACAATCACACGCGCAAGATCAAGGGCGAGATGCTGGAGCTCGCCCGGCATATCATCGCGACCAAGCGCGGTGCGTTCGACCCGAGCGGCTTCGACGACCGCTACGAGGCGGCGCTGGCCGAGCTGGTCAAGGCCAAGATCGAGGGCAAGCCGATCCGCGCCCGCAAGGCGCCGGCACCGACCAAAGCGTCGGATCTCATGGCGGCGCTGCGGATGAGTGCCGGCAAGACCAACGTCAAGCCGCGGAAGGCAGCGGCGCCCCGGCGCAAGGCGAGCTGAGCCATGGCGCTCGAAACCTATCGCAAGAAGCGGAATTTCACGGCGACTTCGGAGCCTGCGGGCAGCGACGAGCAGGCACCGGCGGGCGACAGCTTCGTCATCCAGAAGCACGACGCCCGGCGGCTCCATTACGATTTCCGGCTGGAAATGGATGGGGTGCTGAAGAGCTGGGCGGTCGCCAAGGGGCCGAGCCTGGTGCCCGGCGAGAAACGGCTCGCGGTCCATGTCGAGGACCATCCGCTTGAATATGGCGGCTTCGAGGGCACCATCCCCAAGGGCGAATATGGCGGCGGCACGGTCATCGTCTGGGATCGCGGCCGCTGGACGCCGATCGGCGATGCCGCCAAGGGCTATGCCAAGGGCCATCTCGATTTCGATCTCAAGGGCGAGAAGCTTTCCGGCCGCTGGCACCTCGTCCGCATGAAGGGCAAGCCGCGCGAGAAGCGGGAGAATTGGCTCTTGATCAAGGGCGATGACGAGGCGGCGCGGCCGGATGGAGCGGACATCCTGGAGGAGCGGCCGGAATCGGTGAAGACGGGGCGCGAGATCGCGGATGTCGCCGGCGAGACACCGGGCTGGTCCTCGCGCACCGGCAAGATCGAGAAGGCGTCCCACTCTCTCGATCCGGCCGGGGTCAAGAAGGCGACAGAGGAGAAGTTGCCGGATTTCGTCCCGCCCGCGCTCGCCACGCTGGTCGCCAAGGCGCCGGCCGGCAAGCGCTGGCTGCACGAGATCAAGTTCGACGGCTATCGTCTCCAGGCGCGCATCGAGGCGGGGCGGGTGAAGCTGCTGACGCGGACCGGACTCGACTGGACCGATCGCTTCGGCAAGGAGATCGTCGGCCTGTTCAAGGCGCTGCCGGTCGGGACCGCACTCATCGATGGCGAGCTGGTGGTCGAGAACGACCATGGCGCCTCCGACTTCTCCGCCCTTCAGGCCGATCTGAGCGAGGGGCGCGGCGACCGCTTCGTCTTCTATGCCTTCGACTTGCTCCATCTCGACGGCTGGAACCTGCGCGCCGTGCCGCTGATCGAGCGCAAGCGCCTGCTGGAAAAGCTGCTGGCCGACCAGACCGGCAAGCTGCGGTTCAGCGCCAGCTTCGACGAGGATGGCGATGTCATCCTGCAGCATGCCTGCAGGCTCAGCCTCGAAGGGCTGGTCTCGAAGCTGCGCGATGCGCCTTACCGGTCGGGGCGCGGCAAGGATTGGGTCAAATCCAAATGCTCGACCCGGCAAGAATTCGTCATCGGCGGCTACGTGCCCTCGACCACCTCGCGCAAGGCGATCGGCTCGCTGGTGATGGGCTATCACGAGGGTGGCAAGCTCGTCCATGCCGGCCGGGTCGGCACCGGCTATACGATGAAGGTGGCCGAGGAATTGTTCCAGCGGCTGGAAAAGCTGCGGACCGACGAGAGCCCCTTCGCGGCGAAGCTCACGGCCGAGGAGGCGCGCCAAGTCCGCTATGTCCGGCCCGAGCTGGTGGCGGAGGTCGAGTTCCGCGCCTGGACCGCCGATCATCATCTGCGCCATGCCGCCTTCCGCGGCCTGCGCGAGGACAAGCCGGCGGCCGAGATCGTGCGGGAAGCGCCGGCCGAGACGGTGCCGCCCGCCAAGCCGCAGCGCCCCTTGGTCAAGCTCACCCATCCCGATCGGCTCTACTGGCCCGATGCCGGCGTCACCAAGGAGGGGCTGGCCGATTATTACACCGAGGTCTGGCGCTGGATCGCGCCCTTCATCGTGGGCCGGCCGCTGGCGCTGGTCCGTTGTCCCGGCGGCATCTCGGGCCAATGCTTCTTTCAGAAGCATGCCTGGCAGGGCGTCAGCACCAATATCCGCCTCGTACGGGATCCCAAGGACGAGGCCGCCGAGCCCAACATCGTCATCGGCGGTCTCGACGGGCTGATCGGCCTCGTCCAGGCCGGCGTGCTGGAGATCCATCCCTGGGGCTCGGCGCTGGCGACGCTGGAGCAGCCCGACCAGATCATCATGGATCTCGATCCGGGCGAGGGCATCGTCTGGGACGACATCATTGCCGCGGCGATCGAGGTCAGGGACCGGCTGAAGGATCTGGGCCTGACGAGCTTCGTCAAGACCTCGGGCGGCAAGGGCCTTCACGTCGTGGCGCCCCTGGTGCCCGCGGCCGGCTGGGATCCGGTGAAGCAATTCACCAAGGATCTCGCCGACGCCATGGCCGCCGACAGCCCCGATCGCTATGTCGCGACCGTCACCAAATCGAAGCGGCAGGGCAAGATCCTGTTGGATTACCTGCGCAACGGCCGAGGCAATACGGCGGTGGCGCCCTATTCGACGCGCGCCCGACCGGGTGCTTCGGTCTCCATGCCGCTCGCCTGGGACGAGCTCGGCGCCGGCATCGGACCCGCCTATTTCACGGTCATGAACACGCCGTCGCGCCTGGCGCATCTCGGCGCCGATCCCTGGCGGGATTTCCGCAACGTGGCCCGGCCATTGCCGGATGGCGGGAAATAAGTTGATCGCGCCTCAGAGCCGCGCGTCGAACGGCATTCTGAACAGCGCGAGCCGGCCGTCTTCGGTCGCGGCGGCGAGGTGCTTGCCGTCCTTCGACCAGGCGAGCTCCTCGATTCGCTTGTCATCCGCCGGACGCAGCCGGGCGTAGCGCTCGCCGGCAAGCTCGCACAGCACGGCACGGCCATCCTCGAAGCCGACCGCCACGATCGGATGCAACGGATGGACCGCTACCGCGGTGGTCAGGCGTCCGATGCCGACGCCGATCTCGATCGGCGGCTTGCCTTGCGGTCCGCTGCCGGCGAACACCCAGCCGATGGCGCAATCGGCCCCGGCGGTGACGAGCGTCATCGGCCGCGGCAGCCAGCCCATCGAGCGGACCTTGCTTATATAGCCGCTCATGCGCATGTCCGACCGATCGGCGAGCCGCCAGCCATGCAGCTCGCTATCCTGCATGCTGCTCAGCACGGCCGAACCGTCCGGGCTCCAGGTCACGCCGATATGCGAGCCGTGCCAATCGAGCCGTGTCGCGCCCTGATCGAGCTTGCCGATCCAGCGCAGCGTGACCCCGCCATAATGCGACGATGCGATCCGCTTGCCCTTGGGGTTGAAAGCGAGGCCGGTGATGGTGCTCGGATGGTCGTCGCTGGTGCCGATGATCCTGTCGGCCCGATCGATGAGCCGCAGCACGCGTCCTGCCGCCACGGCGCGCAGGCTCCCGGCGGCGGAGACGGCCAGCGCGTCGATCTGGCGGCCGGGAAACGCCGTCAGAACGCGGCTCGAACCGTCCCGGCCGGTACGCACCAATTGCCCATCATCGCCACCGGTCAAGACGGCGTTTGCGTCGATATCCGCGGCCAGGCTCAGCACCGCGCCGCCGGCTTCATGCGCCTGGACGCTGACCGTCGAGCACGCCGGATCTGGCGGCACGAGCCGGACGGAGCCGTCGCCCAAGCCCAGCGCCAGCAGGTCGTCGGACAGAAAGCGCGCGCCCGCGATCGTGGCGTCGAACGCGATCTCCCGGCTCGGCGAAAGCGCCGTCGGCGGCCCCTGCTCGAACAAGGTCATCCGGCGACGCAGCCCGCGAAGCCGGCCCGCAGCGCCGCCGGGTCGAGGCCGCGGCCGATGAAGACCAGCTTCGAGACGCGTGTCTCGCCCGATAGCCAGCGCTTGCCGTCATCGCCCTCGGCCAGCATATGGACGGCTTGGAAGACGAAGCGGTCCGGGCTGCCGGCAATGTCGAGAATGCCCTTGGACCGCAGGATGTCCTGCCCCTTCGTTCGCAGCAGCGTTCCGATCCAGCCGTTGAACTTGTTCAGGTCGATCGGCCGCGTCTCGATCAGTGCGGCGCTCGTCACCGCATCGTCATGCTCGTGATCAGCGCTCGAGAGAAAATCCGGCTCGACCTCGAGAATGCGGTCGAGATCGAAAGCGCCGCGATCGAGCAGATCGGCGATTGGCAGCGCGCAGCGCCTGGTGTTGTGGATGATGGCGGTCGGATTGATCGCCCGGATACGCTGCTCGATCCTTTGCCGCTCCTCGGCCGAGACCAGGTCGATCTTGTTGATCAAGATCGTGTCGGCGAACGCGACCTGCTCGGCGGCCTCATGGCTGTCCTCGAGCCGGGCGGCCAGATGCTTCGCGTCGACGACGGTGACGATGCTGTCGAGCTTGGCCCGCCGGCGCACCTCGTCATCGACGAAGAACGTCTGAGCGACCGGCGCCGGATCGGCCAAGCCGGTCGTCTCGATCAGGATGCCGTCGAAGCCGCCCGCGCGTTTCAGCAGGTTGCCGATGATCCGGATGAGGTCACCGCGTACGGTGCAGCAGATGCAGCCATTGTTCATTTCGAACACTTCTTCGTCGGCGTTCACGACCAATTCGTTGTCGATGCCGATCTCGCCGAACTCATTGACGATGACGGCGTATTTCTTGCCGTGCTGCTCGCTCAGCAGACGATTGAGCAAGGTCGTCTTGCCCGCGCCGAGATAGCCTGTCAGGACCGTGACGGGGATCGGGGACAGGTTGCGCATACGGGATCTCCGACAATCTGATATGAAATGTTATATCATCCTTTTTCGCGCCGTACGGCAAGCGGTCGTGACATGCGGCGGATTAGGGGCTCCCATCCCGGCCTCTGGCGCTCTTCGTCGCGCCATGGCATGGTGCCGGCCACTTGAAGGCGAGCCTCCGCACCTCCTATGCCCCTTTATCTGATTGAAATCGCGCTACAGATCGCCTGCGTCATCCATATCATCAAGACCGGCCGGAATTATCTGTGGTTGACGGCGGTGATCTTTCTGCCACTGGTCGGCATGGCCGCCTATTTCCTCGCCGAGATCCTGCCGGCGCTGTCGGGCAGCTACCGCACGCGTCGGCTGGCCGGCGCGGCCCTCGGCCAGATCGATCGCGGACGCGGCGTGCGACAGCGTGTGCAGGCGCTCGACATGGCCGACACCATCGAGAACCGCCGGCGCCTGGCCGAGGAATATCAGGCTCTCGGCCAATATGACGAGGCGTTGGCGCTCTATGAGCGGTCGTTGACCGGCATCCATGCCGACGATCCGACCTTGCTGCTCGGCGTCGCGCGCGCCGCCTTCGGACTGCGCGACGGCCAGCGCGCGGTCGAGGCGCTCGACCATCTGCGCGCCGCCAATCCGGATTTTCAGTCGACCGAGGGGCATTTGCTCTATGCCAAGAGCCTCGAAGCGGTCGGCCGGCGTGACGAGGCGCTCGCGGAATATGCCGCTCTGGTCGAATATGCGCCGGGTGAGGAGGCGCGTTGCCGTTATGCGCTGCTGCTGCAGTCGCGCGGCGAGGTCGAGCCGGCGCGCGCGCTGTTCGCCGAGATCCTTGAGCGCGCCCGTCTCGGCACCGGCCGATATCGCACCACCGAGCGCGAATGGATCGAGATCGCCAGGCGTTCGATCCCGGCTTAGAGCCTCTTCGCCACGCTGAGAAATTCGCGAATCAACGCGATATCCTTGATCCCCGGGCTCGTCTCGACGCCGGAGGAGACGTCCACGGCCGGGGCGCCGGTCGTCCGCACGGCTTCCGCGAGGTTGCCGGCATCGAGGCCGCCCGACAACATCCAGGGCAAGGGCCAGCTTCGGCCGGCAAGAATGCGCCAATCGAAGGCGATGCCGTTGCCGCCGGGCAGCGCGCCTTCAAGACGCGGCGGCTTGGCATCGAACAGCAGCCGGTCGACGGTGCCGACCCAGCGTTCGGCCTGGGCCGCGTCCTCGGCCGAGGCAATGCCGAACGCCTTCATCACCGGACGTCGGAAGCGCTCGCGAATAGCGGCGCAGCGCTCCGGCGTCTCGGCGCCATGAAGCTGCAGCAGATCGAGCGGCACCGCCCCCAATATCGCCTCGATCGTCGTATCGTCGGCATCGACGAACAGGCCGCAGCGCTGGACCCGGCGCGGCACCGGCCGGGCGAGATCGGCGGCGCGCGCGGCGGTAACGGCCCGCGGGCTGCGTGGAAAGAAGACGAACCCGATGAAGTCGGCGCCGCTGGCGACGGCCGCCTCGACCGTCTCGGGCGTCGAAAGCCCGCAGATCTTGGCACCGAGGCTCATCGCGCGAGCTGCTCGGCGATGGCGCGGGCGGCGGCTGCGGGGTCGGGGGCGGCGTTGATCGGGCGGCCGATCACCAGATGGTCGGCGCCCGCCGCTATCGCCTCGGCCGGACCCATGACCCGCTTCTGATCGTCCAGGCTGGCGCCGACCGGCCGGATGCCGGGCACGACCAGCAGGAAATCCGAGCCGCACTGGGCCCGCAGGGCGGCCACTTCGAGCGGCCCGCAGACGACGCCGTCGAGGCCGCTCGCCTGAGCGAGGCCGGCCAGGCGCTTGACCTGGTCGCCGGCAGGACCGCGCTGCCCGATCGCGTCGAGATCGGCATCGTCGAGGCTGGTCAGCACCGTCACCGCGATGATGCGCATGCGCGGCCCGTCGCCGGCCGCGTCCGCCGCCGCCTCGCGCGCCGCCCGCATCATGGCGCCGCCGCCGGCGGCGTGGACGTTGAGGATCGCCGGCTGGAGCGGCGCCACGGCGCGCACGGCGCCCGCCACCGTGTTCGGAATGTCGTGCAGCTTGAGATCGAGGAAGACCGGCAGGCCGGATGCCGCCCGGCGCACGCCGTCATGGCCGAGCGCGCAGAAATATTCGAGGCCGAACTTGATCCCGCCGACATGCGGGCCGGCCTTGCCGATGAGCGATTGGGCGGCTTCCAGATTCGGCGTGTCGATGGCGAGATAGATCGGGTTGGCGCTCATATCGTCTCTCCTCTTGCCCAGGCAGGCAGGTCGCCGGCCTCGCCCGCATCGATGGCGCCGGCCACGGCGCTGCCGAGCAAGGGGCCGAACTTGAAGCCGTGGCCGGAACAGGGGCTCATCACCCAGCCGGCCAGGCCGATCGGCTCGACGACGAATTTCTCGTCCGGCTCCACCGTATAGAAGCAGGTCTTCAGCCGGTCGAGCCGGAATTGCTCGCCCTGGCGCAGCGTGGCCCGGCAGGCCGCCAGCATGCTCTCCGCCTCGGCCTCGACCGCCACGCGGTCCGCATCCGGGTCGCCGGTCAGGCTGAAGCGATGATCGCCGACCTTGAGGCCCGTGCCGGCGACCGGCGGCAGCAGATAGAAGCCGCGTTCCGGATCGATATCGAGCATCAGCGGCGCTTCCGCCCAAAGGGCGGCGAGCGAGGGCGGCGGCGTCAGATAGGCCAGCACCTGCCGTGAGGGCGTCACGCGCGGGGCGAGCGCCGGCACGAGCCGCGACGCCCAGGCGCCGGCGGCGACCAGCACGGCATCGGCCCCGACGATCGTGCCGTCTTCGAGCGTGACCCAGCCGCGATCGGGCTCGACCGCGCTGACGTGGGTGCCCGGTCGGAGCTCGACGCCACGGCCCGCGACCAGCCGAGCCAGCGCGGCGAGGATACGATCGGCCAGCAGCGCGCCACCGGATTTGAGGTGGAAGGCCGCTCCTACCCGGTCGGCGGCGACCATCGGAAACCGCCGCTCCAGCTCGGCCGGTGCCAGCCATTCAAGCGCGTGGCCCGCCGCCGCCAGCGTCTCGGCCGAGCGATGCAGCCAGCCCGCGCCGGCGTCGCCCAGGCAAAGCGTGCCGGTCTCGACATAAAGCGTCTCGCCCAGATCGGCCCAGAGGCGCGCCCAGATCTCATAGGCGTCGGCGACCATCCGCATATAGCCGGCATCGGCGCCATAGGCATAGCGGATGGCGCGGTGGGAATCGTGGGAGGAGCCGAGCGGATTGGGGATGGCGCCCTGGTCGAACAGGGTGACCTGGTGGCCGAGGCGTTCGAGCGCCCAGGCGGCGCCCAGCCCCATGATGCCGGCGCCGACGATCGAGACTTTCATGAGTTCGACGGGATGCGCCGAATTCGCCGCTCCCGCAACAGCAATTAACGGGATACGGCCATGAGAAAAGGGCCTCCCGATCGCTCGAGAGACCCCAAGACCGGGCCGAATTAGTGAGAGAGGAGGAGAGCCGGCCCGGTGACCGCCACCCGAACGCTAAAGCCTTTTAGGCAGCGGTCTTGAACAGCGTCTCGACGGCGGCGTTCAGTCGAGCCGTGACCGGCGCGAACGCCTCGGTCGCGACCTTGACGCCCATCTCGCTGAGCTTGGTCGAGCTGGCAACCAGCTTCTCGTAGCCGAGCTTCGCGGTATCGGCGTTGAGCTGGGCCACGGCCTTCAGATCCTTCGCCTTCAGCGCGGCCTGGCCGGAGCTGGCGGCGCTCTCGAGCTGAGCCTGGGCCTGGGCGAAGATCTCCTTGGAGATTTCCTGGGCACCCTTGACGAACAGCGTGTTCGCCTGGATCAGCGCTTCGAAATTCGCCTGATGGAAGGCGACGAGCTTGTCGAAAGACGGAAAGAGCTTGGTGAAGTCTTGGGCAGCAGTCACGGGGAAGTTCCTCTCATGTTGCGTTGCAATATGAGGGATATAATGACGCACCCTGGATCCGTCAAGCGCTTTTGTGCATCGCAGCATGGCGCTCTAAGAGGCATCGGCTGCCTCTTTCTTGGCCTTGTCGATCTTGCGGCGCAGTTCGGCCTCGAACTTCTTGAGCTGCCGGTCGAGTTCCTCGATCTGGCCGAAATTGCGGCTGCGGGCCCGGGCGCGAACCCCAACCGCGACGCGGCGGACGCCGAATTCCAAGATCATGGCCAGCAAAACCAGGCCGGACGCCCCGATCAGCAGGGCCGCTGCCGGTCCGTAATTGCGATCGACGGTCACCACCGCGCCCCAGAAGCCGATCGTCACGATCGCGGCGGCGCCGACCGCGAGCATGCGGCGCGCGACGAGGTCGAGGCGGCCGAGAGCGGCCTGCTGCTCGACTTCGGCGAAGCTGTTGGCGATCTCGACCCGGGCCATGGTCTGCCAGGCCTTGAAGGGCATGCCCTTCTCGGTCTTCTTGCCTTCGACGATGAAGCGTTCGAGTTTCCGCACCAGATAGTCGGCCCGCTCCATCGGTGTCGGATCAGCCATGGCGGATGATATCGAGCAGCAGCTTCGCCGCCGCCAGATCCTCGAGCGCCGTGCCGACCGACTTGAACAGGGTGATCTGGTCGTAGTAGCGCCGCCCGGCCCGGCTGCCCCGGCTCAGCTCGATCAGGTCGCCGGCGATGTCGTCGAGCGTCAGCCGGCCATTGGCGAGCGGCTGCACGATGTCGCCGGCCTCGCGCGCGGCCCCTTCGCGGGTGTCGACGAAGACGCGCGCCCGGCTGATGCAATCATCGTCGGCCTCGCGCATCTCCGGCGTGAAACCGCCGACGAGGTCGAGATGAACGCCCAGCGGCAGCCACTCGCCCTTGATCAGCGGTTCCTTGGCGAGCGTGGCGCAGGTGATGATATGGGCGCCGCGCACGGCGCCGGCGAGGTCCTCGGTGGCGCCGACCTTGAGGCCGCGCCGGTCGAGACGGTGAGCGAGCCGGGCGGCCTTCTCCGGATCCCGGCCCCAGATCAGCACGTTGCGAATCGGCCGGACCTGGGCATGGGCTTCGACGAGCTGCGGGGCGAGCGCGCCGGTGCCGACCACGAGCAGCCGCTCCGCATCGGGCCGGGCGAGATAGCCCGCCGCCAGCGCCGAAGCGGCGGCGGTGCGGCGCAGCGTCAGAGCCGGTCCGTCGATCAGCGCGCGCGGCGCCCCGGTCTCTCCGTCGAGCAGGAGGTAGCTGCCCATGACCGACGGCAGACCGCGTTCGCCATTGGACGGAAACACGGTGACGAGCTTGACGCCGATATGCTTGCCCTGCTCCCAGGCGGGCATGAGCAGCAGCGTGGCGTCGTCCCGACCGCCACCCACGGGAACGGTGTGATGATGACGGTCGGGCACGGTGCAGCCGGCCCGGAACATCTGGCGCAGCGATTCGACGAGTTGATCGTAGGGTAGATTGGCATGAACTTCCGAGGCGCCGACCGGCCGCATGCCGGGCAGCGGCAACGGACGATCGCGCAACGCCTCGACCATTTCAGGCTCCGATCATGTCAGGCGACAAGGGAGCGGCCGGGCTCCGCTGTATCGCGGACCCGACTGAGTTCGGTTTCAAGCGTTTGGTTCTGCTTGGCGAGGCGCCGGCGTGCCTGCCGGGCCGGCAGATGAGCGAGCCAGCAGCCGACCCAGCCGGCGAAGAGGCCGATGCCGAGCGGCGCCAGCACGGCGAGAAAGGCGGGTAGCTCGAAGGCGAAGGGCAGAGGCCAGAGGTCGAAGGCGACGAGCGCACCGTTCCACACGGCGAAATTGGCCGCCAGAATGGCGATCAGACCGATGATGATCCAGAACACCCAACGCATCTAGATCTCCGCCCGAAGGCGCTCAGGCGCCGCCGGCCCCCGTGTTGAGGCGGTCGCGCAACTGCTTGCCGGTCTTGAAGAAGGGGATGAATTTCTCTTCGACCGGGACGCTGTCGCCGGTGCGCGGATTGCGCCCGATCCGGGCGTCGCGCCGCTTTACCGAGAACGCACCGAAACCGCGCAGTTCAACCCTATCGCCGCGCGACAGGGCGGAGGCGATCTCGTCGAAAATCGTGGTTACGATACGCTCGACATCGCGCTGATAAAGGTGCGGATTACTCTCGGCGAGACGCAGGATGAGCTCTGACTTGGTCATGTCGGCCCGGCCTTCCCTTTGGCGCAGCGAACCTGCTGACCAATAGCCTGCCAAACTGGCCGCCTAAGGTCAAGTAAACCATGGAGAAAAAAGGCTTTTGGCCGAAAAGGAGATGCGGCCCTCCCCTCCCGGAGGAGGAGAGGGCCGGGCCCGCGGGATTATTCCTGCGGGGTATCGGTCTTGTCGGTGCGCGCACGCATTGCGGCACCGAGGATGTCGCCGAGGCTGGCGCCGGAGTCGGACGAGCCGAACTCGGCCATCGCCTTCTTCTCTTCATCCACTTCACGCGCCTTGATCGATAGCGTGATCTTGCGCGTGGCCTTGTCGATCGCGGTCACCTTGGCGTCGACCTTCTCGCCGATGGCGAAGCGGTCGGGCCGCTGTTCGCTGCGGTCACGCGACAGCTCGGACTTGCGGATGAAGCCGGGCATGCCGTCGGGCGAAACCACGTCGATACCGTTCTCCGTGATCTGCGTTACCGTGCAAGTGACGACATCGCCCTTCTTGAGCTTGGCGATCGTCTCTTCGTACGGGTCTTCCGACAGCTGCTTGACGCCGAGCGAGATACGTTCCTTCTCGACATCGACATCCAGCACCTTGACCTTGACCATCTCGCCCTTCTTGTAGTCCTGGACGACTTCTTCGCCGGCCCGGGCCCAATCGAGATCGGAGAGATGCACCATGCCGTCGATATCGCCCGGCAAGCCCACGAACAGACCGAACTCGGTGATGTTCTTGACCTCGCCTTCGAGCTCCGCGCCGACCGGATAATTCTCGACGAAGCTTTCCCACGGATTGGCGAGGGTCTGCTTCAGGCCGAGCGAGATGCGGCGCTTCGCGGGATCGACATCGAGCACCATCACTTCGACCTCTTGCGAGGTCGAGACGATCTTGCCCGGATGCACGTTCTTCTTGGTCCAGGACATCTCCGAGACGTGGACCAGGCCTTCCACGCCCGGCTCCAGCTCCACGAAGGCGCCGTAGTCGGTGATGTTGGTGACGCGGCCCTTGTAGCGGGCGCCGGACGGGTACTTGAGCTCGACGCCTTCCCACGGATCGGCTTCGAGCTGCTTCATGCCGAGCGAGATGCGCTGCGTCTCGGAATTGAAGCGGATGACCTGCACCTTGACCGACTGGCCGATATGCAGCGCCTCGGACGGGTGGTTGATGCGCCGCCAGGCGATGTCGGTGACGTGCAGCAGGCCATCGACGCCGCCGAGATCCACGAACGCACCGTAGTCGGTGATGTTCTTGACCACGCCGTTGAGGATCTGGCCTTCCTTGAGGTTGGCGACCAGCTCCGAGCGCGCCTCGGCCCGGCTCTCTTCGAGCACGGCGCGGCGGGACACGACGATGTTGCCGCGCGAGCGGTCCATCTTGAGGATCTGGAAGGGCTGCGGCGTGCCGATCAGCGGAGTGATGTCGCGGACCGGACGGATGTCGACCTGGCTGCCCGGCAGGAACGCCACGGCGCCGGAAAGATCGACGGTGAAGCCGCCCTTGACCCGGCCGAAAATCACGCCGGTGACACGCTCATTGGCGGTGAAGCTCTTCTCCAGCAGGGTCCAGGCCTCCTCGCGCCGCGCCTTTTCGCGGCTGAGCTGGGCCTCGCCATGCTTGTCTTCCATGCGCTCGAGATAAACTTCGACGATATCGCCGATCTTGATCTCGGGGGTCTTGCCGGCGGTGGCGAATTCCTTGAGCGGGACGCGGCCTTCGGATTTGAGGCCGACATCGATCAGCACATTGTCGTTCTCCACGGCGATGACATGGCCGCGGATGACGGTGCCTTCGAGGCTGGACGACGTGCCCATGGATTCGTCGAGGAGGCTGGCGAAGCTCTCCTTCTCGGGCGCATCGGTATGGATTGCAGAAGCCATTGGCTCTCCTAGATCCCCAACTGAGATGAGCCGGACCGCCCGGGATCGGAGCGGACCGGCCGACCGCCGACAGGCGCGGGCGCGGCGGTGAAGACCCGTTTTACGAAATAGCGAGCGCCGCGCCCGGTCTCGGGCACGGCGCAAAAGCGGGCGACTCTATACTCTTCGGCGCATCGGCCCGCAACTAGATACGGCTAGCTCGTTCGGCCAGCCTGGCCTCGACCAGTGCTACCGCCCGGTCGAAGACCTGGTCGGCATCGAGCGCCGTCGTATCGAGAGGTACGGCGTCCTCCGCAAGTTTCAAGGGAGCCGAAGCGCGGGCGCTATCGCGTGCGTCGCGCGCCGCGAGATCGGCCAGGATGGCGGGCGGGTCCGATGCCTCGCCGCGCCGCTCCAGCTCCTTGACCCGGCGTTCCGCCCGCGCTTCGACCGAGGCGGTGACGTAGAGCTTGAGATCGGCGTCGGGGCAGATGACCGTGCCGATATCGCGCCCGTCGAGCACGGCGCCCGGCGCCTTTGCGGCGAAGCGGCGTTGGAAGTCGAGGAGTGTCGCGCGCACGCCCGGATGGACGGCAACCAGCGAGGCGGCACGGCCGACATCCTCGTCGCGCAGCCGGGCATCGGCGAGGCTGCCGGCATCGAGTGCGAGCGCGGCCGACTCGGCGGCCCCGGCGTCCGCGGGATCGCCGCCCAGTGCCAGCACGTCGCGGCCGACCGCGCGATAGAGCGCCCCGGTATCGAGATGGGCGAAGCCGTAGCGCTCGGCCAGCCGGCGCGCCAGCGTGCCCTTGCCCGAGGCGGCAGGTCCGTCGATGGCGATGACGAAGGATCGGGTCAACGCAACGCTTCCTCATGATCTTGGTGCAAATCGCCGATATCCGCACCGAGCCGGCGCATGAAGTCCGTGAAATCGGGAAACTCGGTCTCGATCGGCGCCGCATCATCGAGCTCGACCGGCGCCCGGGCGGCCAGGCCCAAGACCAGGAACGCCATGGCGGCGCGATGATCGGGGCCGGTGTCTAGGCGGGCGCCGCCCGGCGGCGGGCCGGCAGCACCGTCGATGGTCAGCGCGCCGTCCTCGATCCCGGCCTTGACGCCGCATCGCGCCAAGCCCCGGGCAAGGGCGGCGAGCCGGTCGCGCGCGTTCGGTCCGAGCGCATCCAGCCCGTGCATCACGGTGCGGCCCTCGGCGCAGGCGGCGGCGATCGCGAGGATCGGATATTCGTTGCTCAGGCGTGCCGCCCGCTCTGCCGGCACCGCGATCCCGCGCAGCCTCGTCGCCCGCACGCGCAGGTCGCCCACCGGCTCTTCGCCGGCCACATGCCCATTCGTGATCTCGATCTGCGCTCCCATCTCCAGGAGGGTGTCGAGCAAGCCGGTGCGCAGCGGGTTGAGCCCAATTCCGGTTAGGGTCAGATCGGATCCTTCGGCGAGGAGAGCGGCGACCAGCGGAAAGGCGCCGGAGGAGAAATCACCCGGCAGGTCGAGCGCCTGCGGGCCGAGCTCCGGCTGGCCGTCGATCGCGATGCGACGACCGCCGGCCTTCAGCGGCTCGATCGCGACTTTGGCGCCGAATCCGCGCAGCAGATGCTCGCCATGATCATGGGTCGGCACCGCTTCGATCACGGTGGTGCGGCCCGGTATGTTGAGCCCGGCCAGCAGGATCGCCGATTTGATCTCGGCCGAGGCGACCGTCAGCTCATATTCGATCGGAATCGGCGTGACGGCCCCGGTCACGGTCAGCGGCAGATAGAAACCGGCGCGGCCGATGAACTGCGCGCCGATCCGTTCCAGCGGTGTTATGAGCCCTGCCATCGGCTGCCGGTTGAGCGAGGCGTCGCCGGTAAAGACCGCCGTCATCGGATGCGTGGCGGCCAAGCCCATGAGCAGCCGGACCCCGGTGGCGGACCCGCCGAGATCGAGCACGCGGTCTGGCTCCATGAGGCCGCCGATGCCGATGCCGTCAACGGTCCAGATGCCGTCCGGATGACGCGCGATCACGGCACCCATCGCCGCCAATGCCGCGGCCGTCCGGCAGACATCCGGGCATTCGGTCAGGCCGCGCAGTGTGGTGCGTCCGACCGCGAGCGCTCCGAGCATAAGCGCACGGTGCGATATGGCCTTGTCGCCCGGTGCCGCGACCCGGCCGGAAAGCCTTTGGCCCGGCCGGGCTATCGTTGGTCTTGCTCGTTCGATCAAGGCTGTGCTTCCGCCAAATTGGCACCATATTCATTTTGGTTTTGACAGGGACCGGCGATCATGGCAATTGCCGCCCTCCAAACCCGCAAGTGAGAGACTGGAGCATCCGGTGGCAAAACCCGAATGGGGTACCAAGCGTATCTGCCAGAATTGCGGCACGAAATTTTACGATCTGCAGCGCGAGCACATCGTGTGCCCGAAATGCCAGACGGAATACGATCCCGAGGCCTTTCTGAAGACCCGGCGCAGCCGCACGGCGGTGGTCGCCGACAAGGAGGTCGTGCCGAGCGCCGCCAAGGTCGGTGACGAGATCGGGATCGAGGATGTGCCCGAGGATGAGGAGGTCGTCGGCGACGCCGCCGGCGAAGAGGAAGACGAGGACATGATCGAGGACGCCTCGGAGCTCGGCGAGGACGAGGACGACATGGCCGAGGTCATCGAGAATGTCGACGAGGAAGAAGAGCGGTAGGCACCCGCATTTTTCCCTTGCACCGGGACGGGGGCGGCAATAACTTCCCCCACCCGGCCGGCAAGCAGCGCAACAGCGCGGCGCCGAGGGCTTGGGGTCATAGCTCAGTTGGTAGAGCGCTACAATGGCATTGTAGAGGTCTGCGGTTCGATTCCGCATGGCTCCACCAGTTTCATCTCAAGGGGTTAGCCGGAAACGGCTAACCCCTTGATCATTTCTGGGATAGCAAGCGGTGTCGCAACCTGTTCCCAGCGCCTTCCCGACGCGTCGCTTTTCCGCGCGCGGCCGGGATTGCAGGTCTGATCATCTTGTGTGGGGATATTCAGGCTGCTGTGGCGCCGTGCCGTATGCTAACGATTGGGACGGGCAATTTGGGGGGGTCATGGCGAAGCTTCTCGGTCGGTTCCGACACATCAACAAGGGCCAGGTCATCGAGGGCGGCCGGGAGATCGAATTTCGGATCGAGATGAAATCTGGCGATCTCGTGACGATCCAGATGCTGGTGTCCGAGATTTCACTGGTCACGAACTATCTTGAAATTCTGAAGGTTAAAGCGACTCCAGACGACGAATAAAGACTCGCTTCCATCGAGTGACGATCTCGCCCGTGGATGGCAGAGAGGCCTTTGCCTAGATCCACCCATTCCGTGAATCTGTCTCTATCGAGATAAGCAGCCGTGCCGCCAGTCACTCGTCAGTGGCCGGAAGAGCAAATGAGGAGCCGCCCAGAGTCGGCGGTAAGGTTCGTTTCGGCGAAGACGAGCTTCGGCGTGCCGTTGGCCAGTGAAAAATATCCACGGTGCCGACCTCAAGCATCTCGCCATGACGGGCGAATGCAGAGGCATCGATAGCACTCGCCACGGCAATTTGAAATCGCCGAACGCCCGTTGAAATCGGCACGGGCGCCTGCCGCGCGGTCATCAGATGCTAAGGCTTCATTGATAATAATCATCAGATGGAGCGCGAATCATCGGTGTGAGCGATCACCGAGAGAATAGGCGCTACAGTAAGAAAAGAAATACATCCGACTCGTATCGTTGAGCTCCGTCGGCCCAGACTGCGTTATCGTGCATCATTATATTCTTTGTGATCGGGAATCTATTCAAAATTCCATACTTTCTCAACTGTCATATATTGTATCGACAATACTAATGAAATGTATTTTCCGAAGATGATTTTAGTTCTCCTGCCATACGAATGTATGACGGAAGATTGGGGTGTTGATATTTGCGATCGAAATATTTTCTCCGCGATGGAATCGCTCGATGAGACGTGGTGAGAGTGCGGTCCAGACCTGTCTCGGTAACGCATTTCTGAAATCGTCCATTTTACAGACAAAAAATATTTTCTAATCACGACGGCGGAGGCATTGCAGAGCGTCTAGTCAGCGTAGTTCACCTGTCTAACCAGATCAAAGGAGGCTGATTAAGAGCGTTTTCGCCTTTTCTGTGATTTGTTCACGTATTTGTCACAACGATAAGGCATACAATCGTGTCTGTGCTAACGCTTTATTAACCATATTGCGCAACCCTTGGGCGCGTTAGTCTAATAAGGGACTATCGGCAAGCAAGGAGCTATCATGAAATACTTCATCGGGACCGTTACCCTTATTGTGTCCACTCAGATTTCCGCCTTCGCCATGCCGGTCGGCACTGCCATGCCCGCTCGCGAGGCGGCGGTGACGCAAGCCCGCGTCGTCATTCCGCCGGGCCGCAACGCCAACATCATCCAGGTCGGCGGTCATGCTGCCGCGCCGGACGCTCACGTCGTTCCGCCTTATGCCGTCACGCTGAGCCCGGGCGTCCTGACGACGCCGTCGGCGACATCGCGCTCCTCCAGCGCTTCGACCGCGGCGCCGCAAGCTCATGTAGTGCCGCCGGGTGCGCTCAAGCTCGCGCCCCTGCTGCAGTAAAGGAACGGCCGAGGCTGCTCGCCGCGGCCGAGATATCGAGGAGCCCGGCTCGCCGCGGCCGAGACAGGCCGGGTTCCTAAAACATCGCTGAAACACGCGCGGTGCCTGCGGGCGCGGCCGCTGGCGTGACGTTCCACGCTTGCGCTCGATTTCAGACGGTCTTCGTGGTGACGCGATCTTCCGACGAGACGATCCGCTCTCTCGGCAGATGCAGGGTGACGGTCGTGCCGACGCCGCGCGTGCTGATCAGTTCGACCGTGCCGCCATGCTGCTCGATCAGCTGCTTCGTCAAAGGCAGGCCCAGCCCGGTACCGGTTCCGGCCCGCGCATTCCCGCCCTGCCCGAACCGTTCGAACACACGGGGAAGGTCCTCGGGTTCCAAACCGATGCCCGTATCGGCGACGGTGATGTGCGCACCGTCCTCGTCGCTATGGGACGAGACGGAAATCTCGCCGTCGGCCTCCGTGAACTTGATCGCGTTCGACAGGACATTGATCAGGCACTGCTTCATGCGCAGCGGATCGACCCGGATCAAGAGGCCGCTCGTGCGGGGGGCCTTCAGCCGAACCTTGCCGGTATGAGCGACTTCGCGCAGAAGCATGACGACATCGTGCATCATCCGATCGAGATCGACGGTCTCGTCGACCAATTCCAGCTTGCCGGCCTCGGCCTTGGAAAAGTCGAGAAGCTGGTTGATCAGATCGAGCAGGTGCTGGCCGCTGCCGTAAATATCGTCCAGATAGGACAGGTAGCGGGGCAGGACCTCGCCGAAAAGCTGCTCGCGCATGATCTCGGTGAAGCCGATGATGGCGTTGAGCGGCGTCCGCAGTTCGTGGCTCATGTTCGAGAAGAACTCGGATTTGGCGCGGCTTGCCGCCTCCGCGGCGGCGTAGGCTTTGCCCAGCTCGCCGGCCAGCTCCTTGAAGCTGGCGGCTTCCGCCTTGCTCTTCTCCAGCTCAAGGATGGTCGCCATGTGTCGCGAATACTGCTCGACGACGTCGCTTCTGCCATGCCGTTCCATCTCATGGAAGATGATGAATTCTTCCAGCGCCGCCTCGTGGCGTCCGAGCGACCGCAAGCCCTTCGACAAGGTGAGCCGTGTCCGCGCCAGATCCTCGGGCACGAGGCGCGCACTGTAGTTCCGGATCACATCCAGGCAGATATCGACGGCGTCGCGCGGGCGGTCGAGCGCCAGCCAGGCTTCGGCCAGGCCGACCCGATAGGTCGCCTCGCCGATCTCGTCGCCGTTGCCGGCGATCAGCCTGAGGTTTTCGCTGAAGATATCAACGGCCGAGGCCGGATCGCCCCGCAGGATCTGGCTTTGGCCGACGGTATCGCGGAAAGCCAGATAGTAGCTCGGCAGGCGCTGCTCGGCGCGCGCGATGATCGCCGGCGACAGGATCTCGAAGGCGGCGTCGGCGTCGCGCAGCACCTGAGCCGGATCGGTCGACGCGCGGGCCCGATTGATCAGAGTCTGCGCCTTGTTGCACAGCAGAAGCAGAAACTCGCTCTCATGCTCGACCGGGTCGCACAGCGCCTGGGCCTGGTCATAGGTTGCAAGGCAGCGGGGGTAGTTGCCGAGATATCCCAGCATCACGCCCATCATCATCTGGCAGCGGATCTGGCGATGCTGGTTGCCGGTCTCCGAGGCGATCGCCTCGGCGCGCTCGAGTGCGCTCAAGGCCTCGATAAGGCGCCGCTGGTGCCACAGCGCGATGGCGACGCGGTAGTGGGCCACCCCTTCGCCGACCCGGTCGCCCCCGGCCACGGCGACGCTCACCGCCTCCCCGGCCACGGCCAGCGCCTCATCGGCTGCCCCGGCCGCCTGGCACACGCCCGAGTAGCATGTGAGCGCCCGCACCAGCAGACTGGCATCGCCGCAATCGCGCGCAAGGGAAACGGCTTGCCGGGCTTTGCCGAGATCCCCCGACGCCAGGTTGCGATTCTCAAGCGACTCGAGCAGCCGTCGGACCTTGAGGGGCGCAACTGTCGATGGTGTCGTCTTCGTCATCCCGGCAGCCATTCCGATTTCCGGTTCCGCTGAGAAAGGACGGCTCTCTGCCGATAAGCCGGCGATCCTCTCGCCCTAGCGCCGCAGCAGGGAAAAGTGCTGACCGTTGTCGATCGCCGCGACCTCTCACCAGTATAGGAGAGCGGTCGCATGCGGAAGCATTTTGGCGCGATGCGGTAGCATTCACATCCACTTATAACTGAAATTAGGCGTAAATTGAGGACGATCCGCCGACCCGGCATTTGCTGCCTCCGCCGCCGGCGCCCCGTGGCTACACGTTGTGATCCTTTCGTGAGTTTCGGCCGGCGATGCGGCCCCGGTCGGAATGCCGCGTTGACCTGCCTCGAAGCCGGCCGGTAGAAGCCCCGTTGCGGCGGCGCAAGCGAAAGGCAATCTCGACATGTGGAAAATCGTTCTGGCCTCGTTCGCCATGCTGCTGACCTCTTCTGCGCGCGCCGAGGGCGATGCGCCGGCGTGGCCGGACAGCTTCACCGGCCGGCTGGAAGCTCTCGCCTTGCTGCAAAGCTTGAATGCCGAGCTTTTGAGCCACGACAGCGCAACGCTCACGCTCGACCGCTGGTGCGAGGCGCATCGGCTGGCGGCGCCGGCTAAGATCGTGGCCGAGCAGGTCCATGGCGCCGACAAGGAACCCACTGCGGAGCAGCGGCAGCAGCTTGGCGTCGGTCCGGCCGAGCCGATTCGCTATCGCCGCGTCCGGCTCCATTGCGGCGAGCGCGTCCTGTCCGAGGCCGATAACTGGTACGTGCCGAGCCGGCTGACGGCCGATATGAACCATCAGCTCGAGACGACGGACACCTCCTTCGGGCGTGTGGTGCAGCCCTTGCACTTCCAGCGGCACACGTTATCGGCCAAGCTGCTCTGGGCGCCGCTGCCGGAAGGCTGGGAGATGGGGGCGGCGGGGTCGGAAAGCCCCTCCGGCTCGTTGGAGATCCCGGATCACCTGCTCGAGCATCGGGCTGTCCTGACCACGCCGGACGGCACGCCTTTCAGCGAAGTGGTCGAGACCTATACCAGCACGGTGTTGTCCTTCCCGCCGCCTCGCCGCTGACGGTCGGGGACGGTCCGTTGGGGGGCCTACAGCTAGCGTCAGGAGAGGCACATGAAAGCGATCGGCTACTACCATCCTCGTCCCGTCACCGATGCGGCGGCGCTGGTCGAGTTCGAACTGCCGGTGCCGCAGCCCGGTCCGCGCGATCTGCGCGTCGCCGTGCGGGCCGTGTCGGTCAATCCGGTCGATGTCAAGGTCCGGGCGAGTGCACAGCCGCCCCAGGGCGAGGCGCGTGTTCTCGGCTTCGATGCGGCCGGCGTGGTCGAGGCGGTCGGGGCCGAGGTCACGCTGTTCCAGCCCGGCGACGAAGTCTATTACGCCGGCTCGCTGATCCGGCCGGGCACCAATACCGAGCTGCATCTGGTTGACGAGCGCATCGTCGGGCGCAAGCCAGCGACGCTGAGCTTCGCCCAGGCGGCGGCTTTGCCGTTGACCACGATCACGGCGTGGGAGCTGCTGTTCGACCGGCTCGGCGTCGCGCGCGGTGCCACGAGCGAGGATGCCATCCTGATCGTCAATGGCGCCGGCGGCGTCGGCTCGATCCTGACCCAGCTCGCTCGCAAGCTGACCGGGCTGACGGTGATCGCCACCGCCTCCCGGCCGGAGACGATCGCCTGGTGCGGCGAGATGGGGGCTCATCATGTAGTCGATCATCGCCGGCCGCTGAATGAGGGGCTGGCCGAGGCGGGGTTCAAGCAGGTTCGCTATATCGCCGGCCTGACCGCGACGGAACGGCATCTGCCGGCCATCGCCGAGGCGATCGCGCCGCAGGGACAATTGGCGCTCATCGACGATCCGAAGATTCTCGATATCGTGCCCTTCAAGCGCAAGAGCGTTTCGGTGCATTGGGAGTTCATGTTCACCCGCTCGATGTTCCAGACCGCGGACATGTTGGCCCAGCACCGGTTGTTGACCGAGGCGGCGTCGCTCGTCGATGCCGGTGTCCTGCGCACCACCATGACCGCCGATCTCGGCCGGATCGATGCCGCCAATCTGCGCCGCGCCCACGAGGCGGTCGAGAGCGGCCGCTCGATCGGCAAGACCGTGCTGGCGGGCTTCTGAGGAGATATTGGATGGCTGAGACGGGGCGTTTCGATATAGCGGCGATCGCCGCGAGCTTTCCGGCGACGGCGGATACGCTGCTGCTCGATCGCTATCTGACCAATCGCGAGGCTGCGAGCTCGCGGGTGTTCCGGGTCTATCGTCCGACCCCGGCGCACTACCACGCGACCTGCGACGAATATCTCTTCGTCATCTCGGGCCGAGGCACCTTCTGGATGGCGGACCCCTCCACCAAGGCCGAGTTCGGCCCGGGTCAGCTGCTCTTCTTCGCGCGCGGCACGGTGCATGCGTTGCCCGACATCCTGGCGGAACCGGTGGTTTTCCTCTCCGTCGACACACCGCGGCGTGATCCCAAGGACATCATCTTCGTCAATCCCGAGGACGGCACGCCGGAAAGCTTCATCGCCGGCGCGCCGTGATCACGGCCGGGCGGCCCGGCGACAGGCGCTCGGGCTCGTGCCGTGCCACAGCCGAAAGGCCCGGCTGAAGGCGCTCAGATCCGAGTAGCCGAGCAGCAGGGCGATCTCGGTCAGATCGCGGTCCGAGCGCGTGACATAGCGTAGGGCCGCGCCCTGGCGCACCGACAGCAGCAGCTCGTCATACGGCGCGTCATAGCGCTTCAGCCGGCGGCGCAGCCCGCCGACCGACAGGCCGAGCCGCCGGGCGACCGTGTCGATGCCGACATCGCCGAATTTGCACTGGCTCTCGATGATGTCTGCGACCAGGCCGAGCACGGCCTCGCGATCCTCAAACGCGCTCTCGATCAGGTCGACGCGTTCGAGATAGCACCTGATCACCGCGCGCGAGCCGGCGAAGGCGCGCGGGTCGGGCGAAGGGATGGGCCGCTCGACCTGCGCCGCCTCGATCACCAGCCGGTTGGTCGCCTGGTCGAAGAACAGCGTTTCGCCGAAGATCTTCTCGTAGTCCCGCCGCCTTCCGCCCCTGCCATGCTCGAAATGGGCTTCGAGTGGCCGCCAGCTTGGCCCGAGAAAGGCGCGGATGAGCCCGCAGAAGGCGGCGAGGGTCAACTCGGCGTCCTGCTGCTTGCAGGGGATTCGAGCGTCGCAGATCCGGTAGTCGAGCATGGCGATGCCGTCCTGGACCGAGAAGCCGACGATCGAATTGCCCTGGATCCAGCCATAGTGCCGAGCGAGCGCCGCCAGCCCCTCCTTGAGCGTGGGGGCGTTGGCGACCAGCCCGCCTACCGCGCTGAAATGCGGCGGCGTGAAGCCGCTGCCGAACCGAGCACCGAAAAAATCGTCGCCGCTTTGTCGGGCGGCAATGTCGAACAAACGGCAATAGTCGCCGAGCTCCAGCCGCAGGCTTGGATCGGTGATCCGGGCCGAATCGATGCCGGCCAGATCGAACACGCGATGCGCGTCGATCCCGGCGGCGGTGATCGCGCGTTCCACGCCGGTCGCCGCAGCAGCCAGGATCTGCGGGCGTGCCATCGGTTGAAGCAGCTTGGGTTCCATGCCGAAAGGCTCCCACAGCGTCGAGAGATGTCAAGCGAGCCTTCCGTTCTAAGGATAGGCTCGCCTTTTCCATGCATCACCGACAGGGGGATGTCCCATGGTCCTGCATACGCCGCAGACGACGCGCCGCCAGATCCTGACCTACGCCGCTTCCGCCGCGGCGCTGCCGCTGCTGGCGGCACCCTCCGCGGCGGAGGCGGCGGGGCCGATGCTCGGTGCCTCGACGCCGAGGCACTATCGTTTCAAGCTGGGCGCTTGGGAGATCACCACCATTCTCGATGCCGGCGCCATGCTCGATGGACCTTGGCCGATCGTGGGTGAGGATCAGCCGCAAGCGGCGGTGGAAGCGCTGATGCGCGAGAATCTGCTGCCAGAGAAGAAATTCCAGCCCGGCTTCACGCCCATGCTCGTCAATACCGGCGTCGAGCTCATCCTGTTCGACGCCGGCAACGGCGCCAACGGTTTCGTGCCCCGGCCGGATGGTGGCTGGCTCGCGGCCCTGTTGAAGCCTGCGGGCTTCTCGGCGGACGAGATCGATCTGGTGGTGCTGACGCACGGCCATCCCGACCATGTCGGCGGGTTGATCGAGGCAGGCAGTCCGCTCTTCCCGAACGCGCGCTATCTGATCGGCGATGTCGAATATGATTTCTGGTCGTCGCCGGACCGTCTTTCCGGGTCGACCGAGGCCTGGGCTCGGATCTTCCAGTCCAATGTCATGCCCTTCGCGCCCAAGGCCGGATTCATCAAGCCCGGCGGCGAGGTCGTGCCGGGTATCCGGGCGGTCGAGGCCTATGGCCACACGCCCGGCCATCTCGCCTTTCATCTGGAAAGCCAGGGGAAGCAGCTCTTCCTCTGGGGCGATTGCGCGCATCACCATATCGCATCGCTCAGACGGCCGGATTGGCATGCCGTGTTCGACATGGACAAGGAACAGGGTGCCGCGACCCGCAGGACGGTCTACGACATGCTGGCGACCGAGCGCATCGCGGTCGCGGGTTATCACATGCCGTTTCCGTCGCTCGGCTTCGTCGAGCGGCTGGAGACCGGGTATCGCTGGATCCCGGTCTCCTACGAGCTCAATTTATAATTTAGTGCCCCGTCGCGTCGCCCTGACGGGTGGCCTCGAACAGGAACCAGACGCGGCCTTCGGCCTCGTCGATCCAATTCTCGAGCAAGCTCGCCGTGGCCACGTCATTATGCTCGTCGCAGAGCGCATGGGTCTCGAGCATGTGGGTCTTGAGCTGCTTATTGTCCTCTTGCAGCTCGTTCAGCATCTCCAAGGCCGAGATCGACTCGGAATTATTGTCCTTGATGCGCTGCAGTTTGCCGATCTGGCCGATCGAATGGAGCGTGGTGCCGCCGATCTTGCGCACGCGTTCGGCGATGACGTCGGTCGTGGCGAAAATCTGGGCGGCCTGATCGTCCAGCAGCAGATGGTAGTCGCGGAAATGCGGGCCGGAAACGTGCCAATGGAAGTTCTTGGTCTTGAGGTAGAGCGCGAACATATCCGCGACCAGCGTGGTCAGCGCGCTGGAGATGGCCTTGGTCGCGTTCGTTTCCTTGGTGCTCATCGGATCGGTCCTTTCTTCGCGGAATCGGGCTTTATGTAAGGTTGGCGTCCTATCGAATGCATAGGATAAAGGCGATTGCTGCCATGAAAATTCCCAAGGATGCCAAAGCCCGAGCGGAGCCTTTCATGCGGCGACCCCGTCCGCGAGGGCGGCCAGGAGCGCGGTCATGGCGGCGACCGGCCCGGCGACGCTGGCCGCGCCGTGACGCTCGGCCAGCCAAGCCGGCAAATTATAGGAAAGCCAGGTCCGGCCGGTCTCGTCCTGCCACACCAGCATCTTGAGCGGCAGGTCGATGCCCATCGTCTGGGCGGCCTGCATCAGCGGGGTTCCGCCGCGGGCGTTGCCGAAGAGGAGCACGACCGTCGGCCGCAGCGCCAGCCCGACCTCGGCGGCGCCGGCGGCGTGATCGATCTTGGCGAAAAGCGTGAGGCCTTTGGCCGCGATGGCGGCTTCGAGGCGGGAAAGCGTCTCTTCCGGCCCGTGGCGGCTCTCGACTGTCTGCAATCCTTGCGGCGCCATTATCTGCCTCCTCAGTTTCCGTCGTGAACGAGCTTGGTGAAGAAGCGAGGATCGATAACGAAATTACCCCATTCGCGTCGGAGGCGGCAGTCGGTTTCGCCGCGGCAATCGCGTCGCCTCAGATTGTCGGTGCGGGATGGATCTGCTCGGTTCTGCGATGAAGAAGGGCTCGCTGCCCATCGGCAGCGAGCCCCATTCGGTCAGAGCGCATCGACCAGCACGATCTCGGCATCCTCCAGCCCGACGATCTGCAAGCTGGACTGGTCGGTGATCGCAGCGCCGTCGCGGGCCTCGATGCGCTGGCCGTCGAGCTCGATCGCTCCGGTCGCCGGCACCAGATAGACATGCCGGTTCGGGTCGAGCGTCAGCGTGATGCGCTCGCCGGCCTTGAGCGTAGCTCCCATCACCCGCGCCTCGGCGCGGATCGGCAGCGCGCCCTCGTCATCGGCGAAGCCGCTCGCCAGCGTGACGAAGGTGCCCGAGCGGTCGGCCTTGGGGAAAGGCTTCGCGCCCCAGGAAGGCTTGCCGCCGTTCGTGGTCGGCTCGATCCAGATCTGGAAGATGCGGGTCGTCTCATCCTCGAGATTGTACTCGGCATGGCGGATGCCCGATCCGGCCGACATCACCTGCACGTCGCCGGCCTCGGTGCGGCCCTTGTTGCCCTCCGAATCCTGATGCGTGATGGCGCCTTCGCGGACATAGGTGATGATCTCCATGTCGGCATGCGGATGCGGCGGGAAGCCGGACTGGGCGGCGATCTCGTCATCGTTCCAGACGCGGAGGTCGCCCCAGCTCATCCGCTTCGGATCATAGTAGCTGGCGAAGGAGAAATGGTGCTTGGCCTTGAGCCAGCCGTGGTCGGCACCGCCCAATCCGGCGAACGGCCTGCGTTCGATCATGATGATTTCCTTTCGAGTTCGAGGGCTTTCGCTCTCTGTTGAATGAGAAGATGGCGATCTTGGTTGACGACGAAAATAGAAAGGATGGAATTTCATTCTTTCCGTTTTTGAGGTTTGTTCGTGATGCCGCTGCCAGATCTCGAAGCCTGGGCGATCTTCGCCAAGGTCGCCGAAACCGGCTCCTTCGCGGGCGCCGCCGCGGAGCTGGGCCTGTCCAGCGCCACCGTCTCCAAGGCGATATCGCGGCTCGAGACGCGCACCGGCGAGCGGTTGATCCATCGCACCTCGCGCCGCTTCGCCGTTACCGAAACGGGCCGGGTGCTGGCGGTCCGGGCGGCGCAGATCCTGGCCGAAGGCGAGGCGGTCGAGGCCGAGGCGCGCGCCAGCTCGGCGACGCCGCGCGGCCGGGTGCGCCTGGCCGCGCCCATGTCCTTCGGCCTCCGGCATCTGGCGCCGGCGCTTCCGGATTTCTTCGAGGCCTGTCCCGAGGTCTCGATCGATCTGCAGCTCGACGATCGCATGGTCGATCTCGTCGCCGACGGCATCGATGTCGCGCTCCGCATCGCCAATCTGCCGGATTCGAGCCTGATCACGCGGCGGCTTTGCCCGGTCCAGCGCTGGGTCGTGGGCGCGCCCGCCTATTTCGCCCGCCGCGGCACGCCGCGCCGGCCGCGCGAGCTCAGGGATCATGCCTGCCTCTCCTACAGCTATCTCTCGACCGGCGAGACCTGGCGCTTCACCGATGCGGCCGGCGCCGAGGAGGCGGCGACGGTGAAAGGCCCGTTGCGCGCGACCAATGGCGAGGCGCTGAGTGCGGCGCTCGAGGCCGGGATCGGCATCGCCCTGCAGCCCGATTTTCTGGCCTGGGACGCGATCCGCGACGGACGGCTCGTGGCCATCCTCGAAGATTGGTCGCCGCCGCCGCTGGCGCTCAATCTGGTGACGCCGGCGGGAGGTCCGCGCGCGGCCAGGATCGCCGCCCTGCTCGATTTCCTGACCCGCCGCTTCGGCGCTGGTGCGGCTCCCTGGACGACCGTCCCGGCTCAGCCGAAGTCCTAAATCTGCCCCGGCAGCTTGCGAGGCGCCTCTAATTCGGCGCGCGTCGATCCTTCGTTGCGCCGCCTTCGAGTGATAATAAGAACGATTCGCGATCAATTATCGCATCACGGGTCAAAGTTAAGGCATTTGGGTGCGGCAGACTTGAACGGCACAGCACACCGACCGCATTGGTTAACGTGCAACAAAGCGGCAATAATTCAGCCCGAAATGCGTCATTCGCCATGGATAGTCTGCGCCCCGTTTCGTACCACCGTTGGGGGAACGTATGCTCAATACTATCCATAATAAGCGCCGGGTGGGTGCCGTCCTGGGTGCTTCTCTCGTTGCGTTGATCGGTGCCGGCTATGCCTCGGCCGGCGCCAAGGCGACCAATCCGGACGCCGCCGACAAGATCAAGACCACCAGCCCGATCAAGCATGTGATCGTCATCGTCGGCGAGAATCGCGGCTTCGATCACACCTTCGCCACCTACCAGCCGAAGCGTGGCCAGAAGGTGAACAACCTGCTGTCGGAAGGCATCATCAATGCCGACGGCACGCCGGGCCCCAACTTCTCGAAGGCCCAGCAGTTCAGCGTTCCGACGCAGAACCAGATCTATTTCATCAGCGCCGACAAGAACCAGAAGGTTCCCTACACGGCACTGCCTGGTCCGGACACCAATGGTGCGCCGCAGGCGCAGAGCACCTCGAACGCGCCCTTCACGACTGCGGCTATCGCGAATGTGGAGCCGGACCTGGAGCAGGACGACAAGGTGTTGCTGACGACCGGCTTCACCGGCCTGCCGAAGGGCCCGGACGCCCGCATCTCCGGCCGTCCGCAATATGCAGCCGGCATTCCGAACGGCCCCTACCAGATCAGCGGCCTGAACGCCTCCGCGGCTTCGCTCGCCGCCGGTGCCGATCAGGACATCACCGACGACGACTACACCGGTGACACGACCCACCGCTTCTACACCAACTGGCAGCAGTCGGACTGCTCGGCCGACGCTCAGCACGTGTCGAAGACGAACCCCTCGGGCTGCCTGCAGGATCTGTTCCCCTTCATCATGACCACCTACAAGGGCGGTGCGGATGAGGGCGTCGGCAACTCGATGGCGTTCTACAACAACCAGGACGAGGACGCGGAGTTCTTCACCGACCTCGCCAACAATTTCGCCATGGCCGACAACATGCACCAGTCGGTCTGGGGCGGCACGGCCGTTCAGCACGTGGCGCTGCTCACCGGCGACGCCATCTGGTGGAGCGACGGCAACGGCAACCCGACGGTGCCGACCCCGGCGAGCCTGATCGCCAACCCGAATCCGGTGCTGTCCGGCCAGAAGACCGTGAACCAGTACACGGTCGACGGCAATTTCAGCAAATGCGCCGACTTCTTCCAGCCGGGCATCGGGCCGATCATCACCTATCTGAACTCGCAGCATCTGACCTCGAACTGCGAGACCGACCACTACTACATGCTGAACAACACCAACCCGGGCTACCTGCCGAACGGCGCGCTCTCGGGTGCCGGTAACGTTCCGCCGTCCTCGACCCGCACGATCGGCGACGCGCTCAACGACAAGAGCATCTCCTGGGCCTATTACGGTGGCGCCTATGCCGCCGCCGTTCGCCTCTCGAACATCGCGGTTCAGCTGAACCCGACCGCTCCGAACCTGTCGGCCGCGGCCGCGCAGGATCCGGCGGACGCGATCGGCCTCACCCACTGCGACATCTGCGAAGCGTTCGAATATTCGAAGTCGATCATGTCTGACGACACGATCCGCACGACGCATCTGAAGGATGTGTCCGACCTCGACGCCGCCATCGCCGACAGCACCCTGCCGGCCGTGTCGTTCGTCAAGCCCGACACCTTCCTGGACGGCCACCCGGCCTCCTCCAAGGTGTCATTGTTCGAAGGCTTCACCCGCAAGATCCTTGACGCTCTGGATGCCAATCCGAAGCTCAAGGCCGAGACCGCCGTCATCATCACCTTCGACGAGGCCGGCGGCTACTGGGACAGCGGCTACGTCCAGCCGATCGACTTCTTCGGCGACTCGAACCGTATTCCGATGATCATCATCTCGCCCTTCTCCACGGGCGGTACGGTCACCCACACCTACTACGACCACGTCTCGATCCTGAAGTTCATCGAGCGCAACTGGAAGCTGCAGCCGCTCACGGCCCGCAGCCGCGACAATCTGCCGAACCCGACCCAGAAGGCCGACAACCCCTACGTGCCGACCAACTCGCCGGCCCTCGGCGATCTGTTCGACCTGTTCGACTTCACGACCACGCCGACGGCGACGGTCAACTTCAACCCGCGCCGTACCGCGACCGCAGATCGCATCTGAGGCTCGTTACGCGTTGTTGAGTTGAATTGAGGTGTTGGCGCCGGCCGGTCCTACAGGGCCGGTCGGCGTCGGCTTTAAAAAGCAAGAGACCCAGAGGTACCGTCCATGAATCGAAAGGTCATCAAAGCCGGGCTCGTCGCCTTCGCCCTGTCCTGCGGCCTGTTCAGCGCCGCGAGCCATGCTCAGCAATTCTCGGCGAGCGTGGTCGACCTCAAGCCCGACGGCAGCAAGCGTTCGATGGGCGAGAGCGGCAAGCTCTATGTCTCGGACAGCAAGATCCGCATCGATCGCAGCGAGGCGAGCGACACGCGCTTCGTCATCGATACCGAGAAGGCGACCGCGATCGTCATCGCTCCCGGCCAGCGCCTTTATATGGATGCCAAGCAATCGAGCATCCTGACCGAGCTCCTGGTGCCGGTCGATCCCGAGGCGCCCTGCGCCAAGTGGGAAGCGATGGCCAAGATCGCCGGCGATGCCGGGCCGGACGGCCATGGCGAATGGCAGTGCGAGCAGGCCGGGACAGAGGATCTGAACGGTCGTTCGGCCGTCAAGATCACCATGACGTCGCCCCGCGGCGTGCACAGCACCGGCTGGATCGACGACAAGCTCAAATTCCTGATCAAGATGCAAACGGCGGACGGCGCCGTCATCGAGCTGCGCGATATCGCCGAAGGCCCGCAGCAGGCCAATCTGTTCGATACGCCTGCCGGTTTCCACAAATACGATGTCGAGCAGCTGATCGCCCGCGTCAAGCAGACCGACGCCTGGGTCGAACCGGTCAAGTAAGCCGCAGCCGGTTCCTTGGCGTCTCAGCCGAGGCCGAGGAACCGGATCAGGACCAGCGCGATGCCGCCGAGCAGGACGAGCGAGAGCGTGACGACGCCGGTCACCCGCAGCCCTGCTCGCGCGACCACGCGCACATCGACGCCGAGGCCGAGCGCCGCCATCGAGATGACGGTCAGGATGCCGGTAAGCTGGGCCGTGGGCGCCAGTGCCGCGTGCGGGACGAGATCGGCGGAGCGCAGGCCGGCCAAGGCCAGGAAGCCGACGATGAACCACGGTACCAGCCGATGGGCGGATATGCCGGCCAAGCCTCCGGAACGGCGGTGCTGGCCGGGCTCGGTCTCGCGCAGACTGCCGGCGAGCAGCGCCAGCACGACGCAAACCGGGCCCAGCATGAGCACGCGAACGAGCTTGACCAGCGTGCCCATCTGGACGGAAAGCGCGCTCACCGGTGCCGTCGCGGCCAGGACCTGCGGCACGGCGTAGACGGTCAGGCCGGCGAAAACGCCGAAGGACAGGTCGGTGAGATGCAGCAGCCCGGCCAGAAACGGCAGCCCGAGCACGACGCCCACGCCGAGCACGGCGGTAAAGGCGATCGAAGTGGCGATGTCGTCGCAATCGGCGCCGATGATTGGCGCCACCGCCGCGATCGCGGAATTGCCGCAGATCGAGTTGCCGCAGGCGATCAGGATCGCCATGCGCTGCGGTAGCCGCAGCAGCCGTGCCAGCCCGTAGCTGGCGCAGATCGCGATTGCGACGGTGCCGACGATACCGGCGAGCAGTGCCGGGCCGGCCGACGCGATGGCCTGTGCGCTGATCGAGGCGCCGAGCAGCAGCACGGCGATTTCCAGCAGGATCTTGGCGCTGAACTGAATGCCGGGGACCCAGCGTGCATCCGGCTTCCAGGCCGTGCGGATGACGGTGCCGAGCAGGATCGCCAGCACCAGTGATTCGAGCCAGGCTTGCCCAAAGAGCCGCGTTTCCAGTTGTTCCAGCCCGACCGCGCCGGCGCTGACGGCGCCGCACAGAAGCGTGCCGGGCAAAAGGCGCACCAGAAGGTCGGTCGGCATCGGCCGGGCCGGAATGGCTTTCAAATCGATGGAACGGGCGTCGGTCATCGGAACCTCATCTCGCTCCATGACGATCTCATGACAGGCGTCGATCGATCCAACTCATTAATATTGTCAGATCGATCGATTCGTATGATGATTCGTCTATGACCTTGGAACAGCTTCGCATCTTCGTCGCCGTGGCCGAGCGTCTGCATATGACGCGGGCGGCCGAGGCGCTCCACATCACGCAATCGGCGGCGAGCGCCGCCGTGGCCGCTTTGGAGGAGCGCTACGGCGCGCTGCTGTTCGACCGGGTCGGACGCGGCCTCGTCTTATCCGAGGCGGGGCGGCTGTTCCTGCCCGAGGCCAAGGCCGTGCTCGGCCGGGCCGACAATGCCCGGCAGGTGCTCGACGATCTCGCCGGCCTGAAGCGGGGCCTCGTCACCATCCATGCGAGCCAGACCTCCGCGACCTATTGGCTGCCGCCGCGTCTGGCGCGCTTCGCCCGCGCCTATCCGCAGATCGAGCTCAGGCTCAGCATCGGCAACACCGCCCAGGTCGCCCGGGCGGTGATGGAGGGGGAGGCAGAATTGGGCTTCGTCGAGGGGCCGGTGGAGGAGCCGAGCCTGGCGCATGCCCGGATCGCGTCCGACCGGCTGACGCTGGTGACGGCGCCGAGCCATCGGCTGGTGTCGGTCGGCACGGTGACGCCGGACGATCTCGCGGCTGCCTCCTGGGTGCTGCGCGAGCCGGGTTCGGGGACGAGAGCGGAGCTGGAGCATGCGCTGCTCGCCATCGGAGTCGATCCGGCGCGGCTGAACGCCGTCCTGGTGCTGCCCTCGAACGAAGCGATCGCTGCCGCGGTTAGCGCTGGCGGCCTGATCGCCGCCGTTTCCGAGCTGGCGGTCAAATCGATGGTCGAGATCGGCCGGCTCTGTCAGCCGGTTTTCGAGTTTCCCGAGCGTCCCTTCGAGCTTCTGACCCACAAGGAGCGCCGGCGAAGCCGGGCGGCGGCGGCCTTCATCGAACGGCTCGGCACAGAATGAGCCGCCGCGCCCGGAGACGGCGACTACTGCGAGCGCCGGCCGAAGGATTCGGCGTAGGCGCCGGTACGGACATCGATCAGCGGATCGTTCGATTCATCGATGCCCGGCGTCAGGTTGGTCGGCAGGAACAGCAGCGCCTTCTCGGCGGAGAGGCTGTCGGGCACGGCCTTGGTGATCGAGATCTCGCCGAGCTCAACAGTCGGATTGGTATCGGGCCAGACCTTGGTCGCATCGTCGGTCGGATCGCCCGGTTTGGCCAGCTGCACCAGCAGCTTGAACTTGATCGGCGATTTGGCGAGTTGCGCGCGGGTCAGGTCGGCGAGCGCGTTCGGCTCGCGCTTGGCGGCTTCCTCGGTGCTCACATAGGCGGTCTCGGCGACCGGCACGATGCGGTAGCGGCCATATTGGACGTCGCCCTGGGCATTGGTGAATTTGAAGGCGTTCACGCCGAAATAGGGCAGGGTGCCGTAATTGACCGGAACCGGCGTCGGCGCCGTCAGCGCCTTGGCCGTTTCCGGCCGGGTCGACAGGAACTGCTCGAGCGGGGTCGGCTTCGGCGCATCGGGCGGGCTCTTCGCGAGCGCTTGCAGCAGCGCCAGGAAATCCTCGCCGGTGCGGACCGGGAAGCCGTTGGCGCTGATGCAGACCATGTCCACTTCCGACGAATCCGGCAGATGGTACTTGATCGCCATGCCGCGGATGAGGCCCGAGGGATGGATGTCGGGCGCGTCCGGCAGGCCGCCGCCATTGGAGAAGCGAACGGTGATCGGCGTCGGCGCCTTCTGCAGGAAGACCGCCTTGCTGAGCGAGGCCGCTTTGGGCGACGGCGTGAAGGTGCCTTCGAACACGGCGCCCTTGGCATGATTGGCGCGGAAGCCCGGATGGCTGCCGAACATCGCGTTGAACTGGTCGACCAGCTTGACTTCGACCGGCTTGTCCTCGGCCCGGACGCCCGAAGGCGCCAACAGCGTCAGCGCGGCGACGGCACAGGCGACGACCGCCCCGTGAAATTGCCTCATTGAATCCTTCTCCCCAAGATGCGCCGGTGGCCTGCGCTCGATACCGGCTGAAAACCGCTTCCGATGGCGGGCATTATGCCCGTAGGAAGTGCTGAAAGCCGAGAGAAATCAATATCCAGAAGGGAACCCGGGAGCGTGCTTGGAGGATCGGCTCGACCCATCCGGTCGAAGGAGAGACCGGTGCGCGTCAAGCTGATTCTACGCGGGAAGACCGGCCCGCGGCGTTGAGCGCGCCCTACCTCTTCGTCGCGGCGAACCTCGTCATCGGCTTATCGCGCTGGCGACGCTCAAGATCGCGCTGCAGGGGCGGCTCCTGCCGGCACCCCCGCCTGTTGTTGCGACGCAGTAAGAATTCGCTGCGTCGCAGCAAATATTCGTTCGGGCCGTTTCAGGAAATCTCCCTTCGTTTCCGTGCTTTACCCATGTTAGCGTCGCGCGACGTTCTATCGCAGAAGCGGAGATCCCGATGGGAGAAATTCCCGAGAAGCGCACGAGCCTTTGGGTCTGGGGCCTGTTGATCCCCTTCATCGCCCTGCTGTGGCTGCCCTTCTACAATAGCCGCGAGCCAAGCTTGTTCGGCTTTCCGTTTTTCTACTGGTATCAGTTCGCCTGGGTGCCGCTGACCTCGTTTCTGATCTATCTGGCCTACAGGGCGGTAAAATGAGCGTCGATTCCGTCAATTGGCCGGCTCTGTCGGTCTTTATCTTCTTCTTCGCGCTCGTCACGGTGCTGGGCTTCGTCGCGTCGCGCTGGAAGGCGGGCGATCTCACTCAGCTCCATGAATGGGGGCTGGGTGGCCGGCGCTTCGGCACGATCATCACCTGGTTTCTGGTCGGCGGCGATTTCTACACGGCCTATACCGTGATCGCCGTGCCGGCTCTGGTCTATTCGGTCGGCGCCTACGGCTTCTTCGCGCTGCCCTACACGATCATCGTCTATCCGATCGTGTTCCTGATCATGCCGCGCCTCTGGGCCGTCTGTCACAAGCACCATTACGTCACCGGCGCCGATTTCGTGCATGGCCGCTACGGCAGCGCCTGGCTGGCACTGGCCGTGGCGATCACCGGCATCCTCGCGACCATGCCCTATATCGCGCTGCAGCTCGTCGGCATGCAGGTCGTGATCGGCGCGCTCGGCATCGGCGGCGAAGGCTTCACGGGCGAGATCCCACTGATCGTCGCCTTTCTCATCCTGGCGGTCTACACCTATTCCAGCGGGTTGCGCGCGCCGGCCATGATCGCCTTCGTCAAGGACATCATGATCTATATCGTGGTGTTCGCCGCGGTCGCGGTCATTCCGATGCATCTCGGCGGCTATGCGGCGGTGTTCGACGCCGCGGACAAGGCGTTCCAGGCCAAGGGCGGGGCGACCGGAATCATCCTCCAACCCGGCCAGTTCATGCCGTTCGCCACGGTGGCGCTAGGCTCGGCACTCGCCGCCTTCATGTATCCGCACACCATGACCGGCGTGCTGTCCTCGTCGAGCGGTGATGTCGTGCGCAAGAACGCCATGTTGCTGCCGATCTATACGGTGCTGCTCGGCCTCATCGCGCTACTGGGCTATATGGGGATCGCCGCCGGCGTCTCGGTGAAGAGCGCGACGGCGATCGTGCCGGCCCTGTTCCTCAAGATCTTCCCGGGCTGGTTCGTGGGATTCAGCTTCGCCGCCATCGCCATCGGCGCGCTCGTGCCGGCGGCGATCATGTCGATCGGGGCCGCCAATCTCTTCACCCGCAACATCCTGCGCGCGATCATCAATCCCGACATCACGCCGGCGGCCGAGGCGTCGAGCGCCAAGCTCATCTCGCTCATCGTCAAGTTCGGCGCCCTGGTGGTGATCGTGTTTCTGCCGACCCAGTTCGCGATCGACCTGCAGCTTTTGGGCGGCGTCTGGATCCTCCAGACCTTCCCGGCGGTCGCGCTCGGCCTGTCGCGCCTGCGGCTGCGCCCTTCGGCGCTGCTGCTGGGCTGGGCCATCGGCATGGTGGCGGGCACCTGGATGGCGGTATCGACCGGCCTCAAGCCGATCTTCCCGCTCAGCCTCGGCGGAGCCACCTACCCGATCTATATCGGCATACTGGCCGGCGGGCTCAATCTGGTGATCAGCGTCGTGGCCTCCTATGCCTTGGGGGCCATGGGGGTCGACGAAAACGTCGACGAGACCAGGCCGGCGGACTACGTGGTGTAAGGCGCGGCTTCCGGCGCCCGTGGCAATGCGGGCGCCGGATCGCTTGACTGAATTAAGACGATCGGTCATCTTGCTCGGATGGCCAGACCGAATTGCCGCGAGAAGATTCTCGACGCCGCCGTGCAGACGCTGCACGAGCGCGGCTTCAACGGCTGCGGCGTGCAGGACATCACCGATGCCGCCGGCGTGCCCAAGGGCTCGTTCTACAATCATTTCGAAAGCAAGGAAGTGCTCGGCGCCGAAGCGCTCGACCGCTTCTGGCAGAGCAGCGCCTGCGGCTTCCTCAGCATCCTCAGCGATGAGAGCCTGACGCCGCTCGACCGGCTGCGCCGCTATTTCGAAAGCGCCGGCAGCGCGCTCGCGGGCCGCGACTACGCTTGCGGCTGCCTCATCGGCAATCTCAGCGTCGAATTGTCGGATCAGAGCCGGCTGGTCCGCGACCGCCTCGCTTCCGTCTTCGCCGGCTGGACCCGCTCCATCGAGATCTGCCTGCGCGACGCGCAGCGTGCCGGCCAGGTCCGCGCCGATCTCGATGCCGGCATGCTCGCGGGATTCCTGCTCAATGCCTGGCAGGGGGCCGTGCTGCGCAGCCGCGTCGAAAAGGATGGCGGCGCCTTCGCCGCCTTCCAGGACATCATCTTCAAAACCATCACGGTTTGATCCATGTGCCAGAACCCCGCCCATTCCCAATCCGCAACCGAGGTTAAGATGACCGATCATCTTGAAACTGTTTGCGACGACGTCCAGGCCCGCATCGCCGATACCGTCGGCGCCCATCCGATCGTGCTGTTCATGAAGGGTACGCCGGCTCAGCCGCAATGCGGTTTCTCCGCCGCCGTGGTCAAGGTCCTCCAGCGCTATGACGTGCCGGTCCACGCGGTCGACGTCCTCGCCGATCCGGCGCTGCGCCAGGGCATCAAGGCGTATTCCGATTGGCCGACCATTCCGCAGCTCTATGTCGGCGGCGCCTTCGTCGGCGGCTGCGACATCATCCGCGAGATGCATACGAGCGGCGAGCTGGCGCCGGTGCTGGCCGCCTATCGTCCGGCCGCCGTGTCATGAGCCGGCCGACGGCGGTCGTCGTCGGGGTCGGCGCCGAACTGGGGCTGGGAGCGGCCCTCTGCCGGCGCTTCGCCGCCGAGGGCCATCACGTGCTGGTCGCCGGCCGCACGCCGGCCAAGATCGAGCAGGTGGCGCGCACGATCGCGGCGGCCGGCGGCAGCGCCGAGCCGGTCCCGACCGATACCACGGTCGAGGCCGAGGTGATCCGCCTGTTCGACCGGGCCATGGCGCCCGGCAACGGCGCCGGTCCGGCCGATCTCGTCGTCTACAACGCCGCCAATAATCAGCGGCTCGATTTCCGCGAGCTGTCGGCCGAGAGTTTCGAGGATTTCTGGCGGCTCGGCTGCTTCGGCGGCTTTCTGGTCGGGCGCGAGGCGGCGCGGCGGCTGGTGCCGCTCGGCCGCGGCACCGTGCTGTTCACCGGCGCTTCGGCCAGCCTGCGCGGCAAGCCCGGCTATGCGCATTTCTCGGCGGCCAAAGCCGGACTGCGCATGATCGCCCAGAGCATGGCGCGCGAATATGGGCCGCAGGGTATCCATGTCGCCCATATCGTCATCGATGGCGGCATCCATGGCGACCGGCTCATCGGCCGATATCCGGATCTTGTGGCGCAGCGCGGCGAGGATGGGTTGCTCGGCGTCGATGCGATCACCGAGACCTACTGGCACACGCATCGCCAGCACCGTTCCGCCTGGGCGCAGGAAATCGATCTGCGCCCGTACAAGGAAAGCTTCTGACGGGGGAGATCCCCGATGTCGAGAGATCGGCAATGGCGCCTGGGCGCCTTCATGCGTGATGAGCGGGGATTGGCTCTTCGGCAATAGCTGCGACGGCTTCAACGTCATGTTCCGACGGTTGCCGACGGGCCTCGACGGTTTCGTCGATCAGATGGTGCCGGAGCTGCAGCGGCGCGGTCTCTTCCGCCGGGGGTATGAAGGGCGGACCTTGCGGGAAAATCTGGGGCTGCCGCGTCCCGAGAACCGCTTCTTTCCGGCCGGCTGAGCCGATCCGGTGCTATCGAGAATTCGGCCGCCGGGCGAAGGGAGAAGAGCTTCTCCGTTTCGTGCCGGCGGCGGGTAATTTTGTCTTCTTCAGCGACCAGCTTCAGCGGTCAGCGCTGCGCCGTGGCGAGCTGGACATCCGACGCGTCCCGATCTTCAACACCAGCCAGGCTGGCGACGAAGCGGTCGGCCGGATTGCCGGCGACGGTGACGTTCGACTGCGGGGCCGGGGAGTGCACGCCGGCGAGGCCCGCGACGAAGGACTGAGCAGGGTCGCTGCTGACGGCGACGGCTGACACGACGGCGGGGTTGCTCACCCCGGCGAGGCCGGCGATGAAGGACTGGGCCGGATCGATGTTGTCGGCCTTGGCGACGCCCGTGGCGGCGATGGCGATGGCGGCAGTGGCGAGCAGAGTCGAAAGACGGGTCATTTTGCGATCTCCTGTTTTCGGCGAACGCCCCAGCGGCCTTCCGCTTGGATTGATGACGTTCGTCACGATTACAAAGGTGAAGATCGTCATGATAATTTTCAAGGGCCGCGGCAAAAAGAATTTTGCGGATTTCGACGAACTAGGATTTCCAAGGGGTTGGCACCGAGGCGCCCGCTCGCTATATATAGCTGACGAACGTCATAATAGGAGGCCGTAATGCGCCTTACAAAAGAACAAAGGGCGGAAAACCACGAGAAGATCGTCAAGGTCGCGGCCAAGCTGTTCCGCGAGAAGGGTGTCGACGGTGTCGGCATCGACGAGATCATGGCCGCCGCCGGCCTGACCCACGGTGCCTTTTACGGCCATTTCCCCTCGAAGACGGCCTTGACCGCGGAAGCGGGCGCCCAGGCCCTGGCGGAATCTCGTCTCGCTCAGCGCCGGGCGGCGCAGGAGTCGCAGCTTCCCTTCGTCGGGTTCGCACGCTTTTATCTATCCGACCGGCATCGCGACGCGCCGGGCGGAGGTTGTGCCGTGGCGGGCATGGGCGCCGATATCGGCCGGCAGGACGATGAGGTGCAGGCCGTCTTTTCTCAAGGGATGGAGGCTGCCGTCGACGAGCTCGCGGCCCAGCTGCCCGGGCCGCGCGATGTTGCCCGGCGCGATGCCATCGCCAAATACGCCTCTCTGATCGGCGCCCTGATCATGGCCCGGAGCGTCGGAAAGACGCCCTTGTCGCATGAGATCCTGGATACTGTCCGGCAGAAATTGGAAGCAGAGGGATAGTCCCTCTCTGCCGGGAGGATGACATGCGTGTACTCGTCGTGGGCGCCGGCGCGATCGGCGGCTATTTCGGCGGCCGGCTGCTGAAGGCCGGCCGCGATGTGACCTTCCTGGTCCGCCCGAAGCGCGCGGCTGCACTGGCCGAAACCGGTCTCGTGATCCGCAGCCCGAAAGGGGATGTCGATATCGCCCGGCCGCCAACCGTCACGTCGGACCGGCTGGACTCGACCTTCGACCTCGTGCTTTTGAGCTGCAAGGCTTTCGACCTGGAGGACGCGATCGCTTCCTTCGCGCCGGCGGTCGGGCCGGAGACGGTGATTTTGCCCCTGCTCAACGGGATGAGTCATCTCGACGCGCTCGATAGGCGTTTCGGGGCCGAGCATGTGCTCGGCGGGCAGTGCGTGATTTCGAGCGCGCTCGATGCGGAGGGGCGCATCCTGCATCTCAACGAGGCTCACGCGCTCACCTTCGGCGCGCGCGACGGCTCCGGCTCGGCCCGTATCGAAGCTGTCGCCGCCGCGCTCGCGAATGCCGGGTTCGATACAAGGCTCAGCGAGACGATCCTGTCGGCGATGTGGGAGAAGTGGATATTCATCTCATCGATCGCCGGTGTCACCTGCCTGATGCGCGCTTCGATCGGCGATGTCGTAGCGGCCGGCGGGGCCGATCTCGCCACGGCGCTCCTTGCCGAGTGCGCGGCGATCGCGGCCGGCCAGGGCTTCCCGCCCAGCGCATCCGCGCTTGAGCGCGGCCGGGCCACGGTCACGGCCGCAGGATCGAGCTTCACCGCGTCGATGCTGCGCGATATCGAGCAGGGTGCGAGGATCGAGGCCGATCACATCATCGGCGATCTGCTGCGCCGCGGCCAGGAGAGTGCCGGCCCGCTTTTGCGGACCGTCTATATCCATCTCAAGGCCTATGAGGCGCGCCGCGCGCGCGAGCTATAAGCCCGTCAGGCGGCCTGGCGGGAAAGCGTCAATTCGTCATAGAGGCGGCGATAGAGCCCGACCGACCGTCGCCAGGAGAAATCCCGTCTCATGCCGCTCTGCATGAGGCGGCTCCAATGGTCGGGCTGGCGGAACAGCGCCAGCGCCGCGTCGATCGCGTCGAGCATGGCGACGCCCGTCGCGTCGGCGAAGCTGAAACCGGTGGCCATGCCGTCGGCGAGCGTACTTTCGCGCACTCCGACGACCGTGTCCTTGAGGCCGCCGACGCTGCGGACGATCGGCACCGCGCCATAGCGCAGCGCATAGAGCGGGGTCAGGCCGCACGGCTCGAAGCGCGAGCCGTGGATCAGCATGTCGCCGCCGGCGAAGAGCTGACGGGCCCATTCCTCGGCATAGCCGATACGGGCGGCGACCCGCCCGGGCGCGCGCGCCGGCCAGCCGGCGAAGCCTTCCTCGATCGACCGGTTGCCGCGTCCCAATATGGCGATCTGGGTTCCGGGCCGCTCCAACAGATCCGGCATCACCGCCAACAGCGTATCCGCCATCTTCTGGTCCTCGAGCCGGGCCGCGAAGACGAAGAGCGGCGCATCCGGATCGGGCGCCAAGCCCCACTCGTGCTGGAGCGCCGTCTTGCACTGGGATTTGCCGCTCAAATCGTCGGCTGAATAAGCGTCCGCCAGCATGCGGTCGGTTGCCGGGTTCCACAGAACCTCGTCGATACCGTTCAGTATGCCGATCAAATCGCTCCGACGACGCGCCAGCAGGCCTTCCAGCCCCATGCCGAACTCGCTCGTGGTGATCTCCTCGGCATAGCTCGGGCTCACCGTGGTCAGCTTGTCGGCGAAATTGATCCCGGCCTTGAGAAACGAGATCTGGCCGAAGAATTCGCATCCCTCGACCGAGAAACTGCCGGACGGAAGCCGCAGCTCGTCGAACAACGGCGCCGGAAACAGCCCTTGAAAAGCAAGGTTGTGGATGGTCAGCACCGTACTGGGCCGCCGCGGCTCGGCCGCGAGCAGCAGCGGGATGAGGCCGGTATGCCAATCATGGCAATGGACCAGATCGGCGTGCCAATACGGCAGGGCCCGGCCCGCCGCCAGCGCCGCAGCCGCATGACAGAGAGAAGCGAAGCGGACGGCATTGTCCGGCCACTCGCGGCCCTCCTCATCGACATAAAGGCTGCCCGGCCGTCGGAATAGATCGGGCTGGTCGAGCAGGACCAGCGGCTGGTCGGTTCCCGGAATGAGGCCGACCAGAAGGCGCGCATCCCCACCAGGCAGATCCTTGAGCTGGGCAAGTTCACGCAACTCGCCCATGGCGGCGAACACGCTGTCGTAGCCCGGCATCATCAGCAGAATGTCGAGATCGCCTTCCCTGCCGAGGGCGGCGGGCAGGGCGCCGCAGACATCCGCCATGCCGCCGGTCTTGGCCAGCGGAAAGATTTCGGCGGAGACGAAAAGCACACGGCGCCGGTTGGTCGCGAACGGTAGCAAATGGGTAGTCATCGGCAATCCTACGGATGAGACGCGGAAGCGGTCGGAGGACAATCGCCGGAGACGAAAGATATGACGGACGGTGCTAGCGAAACATACAATCTCAGCCCGCCTGCCAACGCGATTGGTGGCATGGGGTTCCAGATGCCTAAAAAGGATCTGAATTATATTCGCAGGGCAACCGGCCGAGGTTTCAGTGGTTTTTGACTACTGCAACTTCGATGAGGAGTGGAACATGGCCGACCGACCCGAACACCGAGCCGTCCGCGAACAACCGAAGCATGAGGATGCGCTCGACGACGCGCTGGCGGACAGTTTCCCGGCCAGCGATCCGGTGGCGCCGGTCACGCCTCACACTTCGGTGCCGCATGATCGCGGGCAGACTGAGGAGCTGGCCAAGGCCGGCGACAAATTGCGCGGCGCCGGCAAGGAGAGGTAAGAAGGCCTGCGTCAGGCGGCGACCGATTCGGCGTCGCCGGACAGGGGAATGAAGGCGGTGCCCCAACCGGGGAGTTCGGCTTGATCCTCGCCGAACCGGCCGGGTAGCGGCGACAGGTTGAACACACAAAGCAGCCGGGTGTCGCCGAGCACACGCTCGAAGCCGAGCATGTCGCCCTCGCGCCACACCGCGCCGAGGCGGCCTTGGACGAGGGCCGGCACCGTCTTGCGCCAGCGCAGGAACTCGCGCCAACCATGGAGCGCACTGCGCGGATCATGCTCCTGCCGGTCGGCCGAGAGCGCGCGGTGCGCTTCCGGCACCGGCAGCCAGGGCGTGCCTTCCGTGAAGCCGGCATGGGGCGCCAGCGCGTGCCAGGGCATCGGCGTCCGGCTGCCGTCGCGGCCGGCGAATTCCGGCCAATAGGTGATCCCGAACGGATCTCGCAGCTGGTCGTGCGTGAGTTCGGCCTCGGGCAGCCCGAGCTCATCGCCTTGATAGAGGCAGACGGCGCCGGGCAGGCTGCCGAGCAGCATCATGAGCGCATGCTGCGCAGTGCGGTCGCCTCTAGCCCAGCGCGTCGCCACCCGGACCACATCGTGATTGCCGAAGGCCCAGCACATGGCGCCGCCATCGACGGCGGCAGCGGCCTCGCGCAAGGCGTCCTCCAACGAGGCGGCGGAAAAATCGCCGCGCAGCAGCCGCAGCGTATAGCCCAGATGCAGGTGATCGGCCCGGGCATAGTCGGCGATCCGGCCGAAGGCGCCCGGTTGGCTCGAAATCTCGGCCAGGGTCATGGTGCCGGGAAACTCGTCCGTAAGCGCACGGATGCGGCGCATGATGTCGAGCGCGTCGGGATGCAGCATGTCGTGATCGTGCCGCTGCAACCCGAACGGCTTCAGCGGGATCATGCCGCCGGGCGGCGGCAAGGCCGGATTGTCTCGCAGCGCCGGGTCGTGGGCCATGAAATCGACCGCGTCCAGCCGGAAGCCGTCGACACCGCGCTCGAGCCAGAACCGCCCGGTCGCCAGGATCGCATCGAGCGCCGCCGGATTGCGCAGATTGAGCTTGGGCTGGCTCGACAGGAAATGGTGCAGGTAATATTGCCGGCGCCGCGGCTCCCAGCTCCAGGCGCTGCCGCCGAAGACCGACAGCCAATTGTTGGGCGGCGTGCCGTCCGGCCGCGGATCGGCCCAGACATACCAATCCTCCTTGCCGTCCAGGCGTGAGGCACTCGCCTTGAACCAGGGATGCTGGTCGGAGGTGTGGCTCCAGACCTGATCCAGGACGATCTTGAGGCCGAGCCGGTGTGCTTTGGCGATGACCGCATCGGCATCCGCGATCGTGCCGAACAGCGGGTCGACCTCGGTATGGCAGGATACGTCATAGCCGAAATCGCGCATGGGCGAACGGAAGAAGGGCGACAGCCAGACGGCATCGACGCCGAGGGAAGCGACATGATCGAGATGGTCGAGCACGCCGCCCAGGTCGCCCCAGCCGTCACCGTTCGAATCGGCGAAGCTCAAGGGATAGATCTGATAGATCACGGCGCCCCGCCACCAGGGCGCATTCTGATCACAAGACATGCTGCGGATGCCGGATTGCTTTCATCTCACGAACCTGCCGCGCGCCCGATTAAGGCGCGGTTTCAAAGCGGACCGGCGAAATGAACCCAAGCCGCCCGGCCGTGTTGGAACTGATAAGGCGCTCGGCGTCGCGGTGCTACTGCCGCGGGGCCCGGTTCAACGCAATGGAGGAATGAATGATAAGACAGCCGCCTCTGGAAAACCCGATACAGCGCGGGAATCCGCGCGTCATCAGCGCGTCCAAGGTGCAAGGCACCTCGGTCGTCAATCCGGCCCAGGAAAGCTTGGGCAGCATCAGCGATGTCGTGCTCGACAAATATGACGGCGCCGTCCGCTATGCCGTGCTCGAGTTCGGCGGATTCCTCGGCATGGGCAGCAAGCTGTTCGCCTTGCCTTGGGAGCTGCTGCGCTACGACCCGAACGTCGATGCCTATGTCATCAACATCGACAAGGAGGTGCTGAAAAACGCGCCCGGCTTCGATTCCGACGATTGGCCCGATATGGGGGCCGCCGCCTTCGATACCGGAATCCGTCGCCATTACGGGCTCGGCGACGCTGCCGCAGGCTATGGTGGCGCGCCCGTCATATAGATATCGGAAAAGGCGAGCTTGACTTCGGGAACTATCCGGCTTTCGGTGAATTCGCTGATTCGGACAGTGTTGGAGAACGAGATGTCTGAAGAACGCCGGAAACGTGTAAGCGATCACGCCCATAGTCTTTGGGAAAAGGAAGGCAAGCCGTCGGATCGCGCCCTCGATCATTGGACCGAGGCCGAGCGGCATATCGAGCAGCAGGAGGCTGTGGAAACCGATCCGGGAACGGCTCGATCCAAGACGGCAAAGCCCCCAGCGGCCCTGCAGGCAAATGAAGGCGAAGGCAACCGCACAGCCGCCAAGGCCTATAATCGCAAAACCAAGGAATTTGCGGAGAGCGGCCAAGTCGAAGGCAAGGCCAAGGAAGCCAAGGCCGATCTGGACGGGCCGAAGGGCGATGAACTGCGCAAAGCAGAGACCGCCGGTCGCCGCCGAAGCAAAGGCGAGGATCCTGCCGTAAAGCGGTAAGGCCGCCTAGCTGCCCCACTCGATGCCGCATCGATCGCCGCCTGAAAGGGCGGCGATCGTTTTATTTTCAAATGCCCGCTCGATCGGTCCCATCATCGTGTTGGTTGCGGTAAGGGATGGCCAGGCCTCCTCAAGAGTTACATCTGTTATTCATTTAGTTTCAGTCATCCAATCCTATGGGAATTCGGCGTTAGAGCGCATGGGTTGATTTATAATGATTAATATTGATCTGATTTCACAAGGAACTTTGGTTTCGAAAGAGTCGTTGGCCAATCAATCAGATGCAGTGAGGAACATTGGTCATTTGGTCTGTCGAGGCCGAATCGACTCGACCATTGGACAATCCTTTTTCGAATCGAGGGACCACGTGAGCTATATCGACGAATTCAAGAGGGATCTCGTAGAGACCCTGCCTCATCTGCGCTCCTTCGCACATTTATTGGCGCGGGAGCATGCACTGGCCGAAGATCTGGTTCAAGACACCATGGTCAGGGCGCTGGCTCATCATGATCAGTTTCGCCCCGGCACCAATCTCAAAGGGTGGCTGATCATCATTCTGCGCAATCGTTTCTTCAACGAGATGCGCCGCAGCAGCCGGAAATCGGAAATCACCGTCGAGCATCAGGACCAGCTGGTCGTCGTCGATGGCGGCCAGGAAGCGTGCATCGAGATGCGCGATTTCCGGACCGCCTTCCGCGACCTGCCGCAGGCGCAGCGTCAGGCGCTGGCCCTCGTCGGCACCAACGGCCTCTCTTACGACGAGGCGGCAAAGATCGCCGGCTGTCCGATCGGGACGATGAAGAGCCGGGTCTCGCGCGCAAGGCTGGAGCTGCAGACGCGGATGAGCGGGGTCGAGCGTCCCGAGGCCGCCGGCTCCCGCGAGCGATCGCGCGGTGCACGCGGCACCAGTGCCCGAGAGCGGGCCGGGCGCAACGTCAGGTGACGATGCCGCCGGTCGCGAACAGGCCGACCGGAAAGCCCTCGAGCAGATCGGCCAGTCGGATCGGTGTACAACCTGCTGCGGAGGCACCGGTCAAGACGTTGCGATAGTCGCCTGCCGGCAATGCGATACGCGTCCCGCCCCAGCGGGGCGCGTCCGCCTCATCCGGCCAGAGTCTCGGCCAGAAACGGGGCGCGAGCGCGATCAGGCGGCTTCCCTCGTGTTGCCGGGCAAAGGCGATAAGGCACGCCGCCTGTTCGCCCTGGGCTTCGAGGGGGGTATAGCTACCCTCCGCGAATAAGTCCGGCTGGGCCCGGCGCAACTCCAGCACCCGCCGAATGAGGAAGCTCTTGGCCGCTCCGTCCCGCCATCCGCCGCGCAGCGCCGTGGCGACCGGCTGGTCGAGACGAGCGGCGGCCGCTTCGTAGTCGACCGGCCGCCGATTGTCGGGATCGACGAGCGACAGGTTCCAGCCTTCCGAGCCCTGATAGACATCCGGGATGCCCGGCGTCGTGTGCCGCAGCAGCGACGCCGACAGCGAGGTGAGTGCGCCCCAGAAACCGATGCGCTCGCAGAAGCCGGAAAGGTCGGCCAAGAATTGCGCCGAACGGTCCGGATCGAGCAGGGCGTCGATGAAATCGCCCAGCGCCGCCTCGTAGCCATCGTCGGGATCGTTCCAGTTGGTCCGCTCCTTCGCTTCCCGCACGGCCTTGACCATGGCCGGCCGTAGCCTCTCCTTGAAGGACGCCAGCCCATCCCGATCGGTCGGCTGCAGCCCGGGCGGCCAGGCGCCGATCAGGCTCTGATAGACGTAATATTCGCCGTTCGGACCCGGCGCCGGGCGGCCCGCGATGTTGCGGATGAAGCGGCCGTTGGCGCCTCGCCAGCGCACCAGTGCCGCATCCCAGTCCTCGGTGACGGAGGAGAGGCAGAGAAGCCGTGCCCGCGCATCCTCGCCCCGCTTGGTATCGTGCGTCGAGCCGGCGATCAGCGAGTGCGGAAAGCGCCTGCCCTGCGCCTCGTTGAAGGCATGGAAAGCGGGCAGCTCGCCGGGCTCGACATCGGCCTCGCCGCCGACCTCGTTCAGCGCCAGCAGCGGCACATATTGGAAGAACACCGTATCCTCCAGCCCCTTGGCCATGGCCGGGCCGGAGATCTGCTGGAACAGGCTCTGGACCTCGAGCACCGCCTCCGGATCGAGTTCATAGGGATCGATCAGCACGGCATAGAGGAACTGGACGAGCAGCTCGTCCTCGAGCGTTGCCGCGTCGAGTGCCGCGATCAGGCGGCGCCGGTCGATGCCGGTGGCACCGTTGCGGTCGAGATAGGTGCGATAGACCGGCAATTGCGCGACGACCGCCTTGAAGCCGGAGGCGATCGCCTCGACCGAGAGCGGCCGGTATGTCGGATAGCGCTCGGCGAGCTTGGCCGCGAACCGGGCGAGCCGGCCGACCTCGCTGGCATAGTCGGTATCGAGGAAGCGGCGCTTGGCGGACCGGATGCGCGCTGCCGGCGAAGGCGGCCGGCCGGTTAGTCGGCCATAGGTGCGGACCAGCGGCTGGGCGCCCTCGGGATCGACGAACAGCCGGTCGACCGGCCCGATCCTGTCGTACCCTGTCGTGCCCATCACCGGCCAATCGGCCGGCAGCGTCTCGTCGGAGGCCAGGATCTTCTCGACCAGGATGCAGGGCGCGCAGCCACGTTCCGCCATCGCCGCCGCCAGTCGGTCGAGATATTGCTTCGGGTCGGCCAGACCGTCGACATGATCGATGCGCAGCCCGTCGATCAGCCGCTCGCCGACCAGGCGCAGGATCAGCGCGTGGCTCGCTTCGAACACCTCGATGCGGTCAGCCCGGATCGCCGCCAGATCGTTGATGGCGAAGAAACGTCGGTAATTGATCTCGGTCGAGGAGCGACGCCAATCGTCGATATGCCAGCATTGCCGGTCGAGGACCGTCCGCAGCAGCTCCGAGCCGGCCGCGCTCCAGGTAGTGAGAAGCGCGCGCAAGGCGGGATGGGCCTCCTGCCGCTCCGCCAGCATGCGCTCGAGCCCGGCCGATTTTTGGCTGAGCGTCGCCGGATCTTCGATCTCGCCGAGCTGATCGAATTCGTCGGCGAGCGTGTCGATCCCGGCAGCGCGCAGAATGGCACCGTAGCTCAGCGGCGTCAGCGGCCATGATTGATGCTCGCCGCGCCGCGCCACCATCGTTTCGCCATCGAAACCAAGCGAGATCTCACCGGCCGACAGCAATTGATCGAGCGGCCGGTCGAGCACCGGCAGGAACACCTTGCCGGCCAGGTGCGGTTGCGGCGGATCCCAGTCGATGTCGAAGAATTCGGCGTTCTCCGACCGCCTTCCCCACCGCAGCAGATCGACCCAGCGCGGATTGTCCGGCCCGGTGCCCATATGGTTCGGCACGATATCGACCACGACGCCCAGCCCATGCCGGCGGAAGGCGCCAACCATGCGCCGGAATTCCTCTTCGGTGCCGAGCTCGGGATTGATCCGGCTGTGATCGGTCACGTCATAGGCATGGCTGCTGCCCGGCTGCGCCTTCAGGATCGGCGAGAGATAGGCATGGCTGATGCCGAGCCGTGCGAGGTAGGGCGCCAGCTTCTCGGCGGCGGCGAAAGGGAAGTCCTGGGTGAGCTGCAGCCGGTAGGTCGCGCGCGGCACCATGATCAGCGTGCCCCGGCGAGATCGACCCCGACGAACCAGGGCGGCAGCGGATCGACCGCAGGATGGCTCTGAAAAATCACTTGGCCAGACGGCTCCATCCGGACCGGAACGGGTTCGGGCCCGAGATTGGCGACCAGCCGCAATTCCCGTCCCGACAAGCGCCAGCGGACTTCGAGCGCGGTCTTGCCGAGCTTGACGAAGCGGCCATCCGGCCCTTTGGCGTGAGCCAGCAAGGGCGCGATATGGCGTTGGCGGAGCGCGATGAGTTCCCGATAGAGCGCCAGCATCTCGCGATGTCCCGGCTTTTTGGCGGCGGCCCAATCGAGCTTGGCGGACAGGAAGGTCGCCTCGGCCAACGGATCGGGAATGGCGGCGCGCGCTTCGGGATCGCGAAACTCCGGGAAGCTGCCGAATTCCTCGAGGCGGCCGTTGCGGACGGCGTCGGCCAATTCGCCCTCGAAGTCACAGAAGAAGGGGAATGGCGCATCGCTCGCCCACTCCTCGCCCATGAACAGCAGCGGCAGCCCCGGCGTCAGCAGCAGCAGGGCGGCGCCGGCGCGCAGCGCCTCCGGCGTCGCGAATTTCGGCAGCCGCCAGCCGTAGGCGTGATTGCCGACCTGATCGTGGTTCTGCAGGAAATTGATGAAGGCGGTCGGGGGCAGCGACGCGGACTTGCCGCCGCGCGGCTGGCCGCCGCGATGCCCGGACGATTCGCCCTGATAGGCGAAGCCCTCGGCCAGCACCCGGCCGAGCCATCCGACCGGATCGTCGGAATAATCCTCGTAATAACCGCCTTTGGCGCCGGTCAGCAGCACATGCAGGGCGTGGTGGAAATCGTCGTTCCACTGCGCATCGTAGAGGCCGGGACCGCCTTTGCCGTAGCCGAGCAGGGACGGCTCGTTCTTGTCGTTCTCCAAGGTCAGATGGATCGGCCGGTCCGGGAAGGCTTCCCGCACGCGCTGGCCGAGCTCGACCAGGATCGGCACGGCGCTTCGGTCTTCGATGGCATGCACCGCGTCGAGGCGGAGCCCGTCGAGGTGAAATTCCTTGAGCCAGTAGAGCGCGTTTTCGATGAAGAAATCGCGGACCGCGCGGCCCTCGGCCCCGTCGAAATTGATCGCAGCACCCCAGGGCGTCTTGCGCGCCTCGTTGAAGAAGGCGGAGGCATAGGCGTGCAGGAAATTCCCCTCCGGCCCGAAATGATTATAGACCACGTCCAGAATCACGCCGATGCCGTGCCGATGGCAGGCATCGACCAGCCGCTTCAGCTGGTCCGGGCCGCCATAGCGCCGGGCCGGCGCGAAGGGCAGCACGCCGTCATAGCCCCAGTTCCAGCGCCCCGGCGTTTCCGCGACCGGCATGATCTCGATGAGCGTGATGCCGAGCGAGGCCAGGTAATCGAGCCGCTCGGCGATGCCGGCGAAATCGCCGCTCTCGGAGAACGCGCCGGGATGCAGCTCATAGATGACCGCCTTTTCCCAGGGGATGCCGCGCCAGCCCGCATCTTCCCAGCGATAGGCGCCAGGGTCGATCACGCCGCTCGGCCCCAGCGCCGCCTCCGGCTGGCTGCGCGAGGTCGGATCGGGATAGAGCGCGTCGCCGATACGGTAGCGATAGCGGCTGCCCGGGCGCGCCTTGTCGGTGACGAGGCTGAACCAGCCGCCGCCTTCCGCCTGCATGGCCTGCGGCGGATCGCCGTCGATGACGACGGAGACGTCGGCCGCATCCGGTGCCCAGAACCGAAAGCGGACTCCCTTTTCGACCAGTTCGGCGCCGAAGGAGAGGGGATAATGGGTCATGGCTCGGTCTCGCGATGAATGAACAGGGCGAGCGAGCGCGCCTTCAGCAGGAAAGGTTTGTCGGGGCCGATCTCGATGCCGGGATCGGCTCTGCCGGTCTCGGCCACGGTGTCGATCTGCGCCTCCCAACGCATCGGCCGCGGCGTCTCCGGAATGTGGAACTCGATATCCTCGTGATGGGCGTTGAGCAGGACCAGGAAGCTCGAATCGAAATCGCGCCGGCTGGTCGGGCCGTAGAAATATTCGCCGGCCCGGCCGTTGAGCAGGAAGCCCAGGCAGCGCGCGAAGGGTTGGCCCCAATCTTCGGCGGTATATTCCTTGCCCTCGGGGGTGAGCCAGGTGATGTCCTTGAGCCCGTCGGGCTGCTTGGTGCCGCGGAAGAAATGCGGCCGCGAGAAGACACGGTGGCTGCGCCGGAGCCGAATCAGCAATTCGACGAATTGCTCGAACTGCCGTTCGGACTCGTCGATATTCTCCCAATCGATCCAGGACAACTCGTTATCCTGGCAATAGGCGTTGTTGTTGCCCTGCTGGGTCCGGCCGAGCTCGTCGCCCGACAGCAGCATCGGCACACCCAGCGACAGCAGCAGCGTCGCCATCAGATTGCGCTTCTGCCGGCGTCGAAGCGTCAGGATCTCGGGATCGTCGGTCGGTCCCTCGACGCCGCAATTCCAGGAGAAATTGGCGTCGTGCCCGTCGCGATTCTCCTCGCCGTTCGCTTCATTGTGCTTAGCGTCGTAGGAGACCAGATCCTCGAGCGTGAAGCCGTCATGGGCGGTGACGAAATTGATCGAGGCCCAGGGGCGCCGGCCGCCATGGCCGAAAATGTCGGAGGAGCCGGCGAGCCGGCTGCCCATCTCGGCCAGCATGCCCTCATCGCCCTTCCAGAAGCGTCGGACCACGTCACGGAACGGCCCATTCCATTCGGCCCAGCCGGGCGGAAAGCCGCCGACGCGATAGCCGTCCGGTCCCACATCCCAGGGCTCGGCCATCAGCTTGATGCCGTTGAAGTCGGGGTCCTGGCGGATCACGTCGAGAAAGGCGCTGCCCGGGTCGAACGCCTCCTTCTCGCGCGCCAGCGTGGTCGCGAGGTCGAAGCGGAAGCCGTCGATGCGGATCTCGTTGGCCCAATAGCGCAGACTGTCCATCACCATCTGCAACACCCGCGGATGGTCGAGGTTCAACGTGTTGCCGGTGCCGGTATAGTCGATGTAGTAGCGGCAATCCTGGGCCAGCCGGTAGTAGCTGGCATTGTCGATACCGCGGAACGACAAGGTGGGCCCGAGCTGATTGCCCTCGGCCGTGTGGTTGTAGACCACGTCGAGGATGATCTCGATCCCGGCCTCGTGCAGCCGCCGCACGGCGGTCTTCAGTTCGCCGATGGCGCCGGTCGAGAGATAGCGGGGGTCGGGGGCGAAGAAGCCCAGCGTGTTGTAGCCCCAGTAATTGCTGAGGCCCCGCTCGACCAGATTCCGGTCGTTGAGGAAGAAATGCACGGGGTTGAGCTCGATCGCGGTGATGCCGAGCTTGACCAGGTGATCGATGATGGGCGGCGAGGCGAGGCCGGCGAAGGAGCCGCGAAAGCGCGGCTCGATATTGGGATGGCGTTGGGTCAGCCCTTTCACATGGGCTTCGAGAATGACCATCTCTTCCCAGGGCAGGGCGGGCTTGCCGTCATGCCCCCAGGTGAAGGCGCTTTCCACCACTTCCGACTTGGGCACGCCGCGGGAATTGTCCCGGCGGTCGAAACTGAGGTCGTCGCGGCTGCTGCCGAGGCGATAGCCGAAATGCGCATCGGCCCAGCGGATCTGGCCGCGGATCATGCGCGCATACGGGTCGATCAACACCTTGTTCGGATTGAAGCGATGGCCGTTGCGCGGCTCGTACGGGCCGTGAACCCGATAGCCATAGAGCAGCCCCGGCCGTGCCTCCGGCATATAGCCGTGCCAGACTTGGTCGGTGTAGTCGGGCATGCGCAGCCGCGCCACTTCGCGTGACCCCGCCGGGTCGAACAGGCAGAGATCGACGGCGCTGGCATTGGCCGAGAAGAGCGCGAAATTGACGCCCGCACCGTCCCATGTCGCGCCGAGAGGATAAGATTTTCCGGGTACCAAGGTCGGACGGGCCGGCGGATGGCGCTCGTGATTCATGCAGCCTCTGAAACGAGAACGATCGTGGCGAGCGGCGGGAGCGTGAGGGTGAGCGAGCACGGCTGGCCGTGCCAGGCCCGGTCCTCGGCCAGGGCGCCGCCGCCATTGCCCATGTTCGAGCCGCCATAGATGGCGGCGTCGGTGTTGATCCGCTCGATCCAATGGCCGCCGCGCGGCACGCCGACGCGATAGCCCTGGCGGGGGACCGGCGTGAAATTGCAGACGGTCAGCACGATCCGCCGGTGGCCCGCATCGAAGCGGACGAAGCTCAAGGCGCTCTGTTCGCTGTCGGTGGCGTCGATCCAGGCAAAGCCCTCGGGCATGGCGTCGAGCCGATGCAGCGCCGGCTCGCTCTTGTAGAGATTGTTCAGGTCGCGGATCAGCCGCTGCAGGCCGGCATGCATGGGATCGTCGAGCAACTGCCAATCGAGCGAATGGTCGTGCGACCATTCGCGGGTCTGGCCGAACTCGCAGCCCATGAACAGCAGCTTCTTGCCCGGATGGGTCCACATGAAGCCGAAATAAGCGCGCAGATTGGCGAAGCGTTGCCAGGCGTCTCCCGGCATCTTGCCCAGCAGCGAGCCTTTGCCATGGACGACCTCGTCATGGCTGATCGGCAGGATGAAGTTTTCGCTGAAGGCGTAGAGCAGGCCGAAGGTCAGGTCGTTATGGTGATATTTGCGATGGATCGGCTCGAACGACATGTAGCGCAGCGTGTCGTGCATCCAGCCCATGTTCCATTTGAAGCCGAATCCCAGGCCGCCGAGATATGTCGGCGCCGAGACCATCGGCCAAGCCGTCGATTCCTCGGCCGCGGTGGTCGCCCCCGGCGCCTTCTCGAACACCAGCTCGTTGAAGCGACGCAGGAAATCGACGGCGTCGAGATTTTCCCGACCGCCGAAGCGGTTCGGGACCCATTCGCCCTGCTTGCGGCTGTAGTCGAGATAGAGCATCGAGGCCACGGCATCGACCCTGAGCCCATCGACATGGAATTCCTCGAGCCAGGACAGCGCATTGGCGATCAGGTAGTTGACCACCTCGCGCCGCCCGTAATTGAAGATCAGCGTGTTCCAGTCCTGGTGGAAGCCCTGGCGCGGATCGGCATGCTCATAAAGATGGGTCCCGTCGAACAGGCCGAGCCCGTGCTGGTCGGTCGGGAAATGGCCGGGCACCCAGTCGAGCCACAGCGCCAGCCCGGCCTGGTGGCAGGCATCGACGAAATAGCGGAAATCGTCGGGCGTGCCGAACCGGCTCGTCGGCGCGAACAGGCCGATCGGCTGGTAGCCCCAGGAGCCGTCGAACGGATATTCGCTGATCGGCAGCACCTCGATATGGGTGAAACCGAGATCGGCGGCGTAAGGGACGAGCTGCTCGGCCAGCTCGCGATAGCTGAGCACACGGCCATCCTGGTGCCGACGCCAGGAGCCCAGATGCACTTCATAGATCGAGATCGCCGCCTCGCGCGCATTGCGGTCGGCACGGCCCTTCATCCAGTCGGCATCCTGCCAGGCGTGCCTGGGCAGCGGGGCCACGACCGAGGCGGTCTTGGGCGGATGCTCGGCCTGTCGCGCCACTGGGTCGGCCTTGAGCGGCAGCAGGTTTCCGTCCGGACCGTGGATCGAATATTTGTAGGGCGCGCAGTCCGGCACATGCGGAAGGAACAGGTCCCAGACACCGTTGCCGGGATGGAGCCGCATCGGATGGCGCCTGCCGTCCCAATCGTTGAAGCTGCCGACGACGCTGACGGCGCTGGCATTGGGTGCCCAGACGGCGAAGCCCACGCCCTCGACCCCGTCCATCACCATCGGATGGGCGCCGAGCTTGGCGAAAGCGCGCTGATGCGTGCCCTCGCCCAGGAGGTGAAGGTCGAGCTCGCCCAGCACCGGGCCGAAGCGATAGGGATCCTCGAAATCGACGATCCGGCCATCGATCGTGGCTCTGAGGCGATAGCGCAGCCGGTTCTTCACCTGCCCCGTGAACAGGCCCTCGGGGGTCGCCCTGTGCAGGGTCGAGACCTCGCTGCCGTCGGCGGCATCGAGCACGGTGAGGCTTTCCGCCCAGGGCACGAAGGCCCGGACGACGAAGGCGCCCATCTCCTCATGCAGCCCGAGAAAGCCGAACGGGTCGTGCAGCGTCGCCCGATGGAGCTGGCTTACGGCCAGATCACTGGATGCCATTGAGCGTCCCTTCTTCCGAATGGTCGAGCAGATCGATCAGCCCCTGCACGGGTATGGATAGCCAAGCCGGGCGGTTGGCGAGATCGTAGCCGATCTCATAGACGACTTTTTCGATCAGCAGCAGATCGAGCAAAGCGGCGACTTCGTGCGGATCCTCGGGCCAGCTCGCGACGCCGTCGATCGCGGTGCGGTAGCTGGCGAGGAACGAGGCGATCGAGCGGTCGCGCCAGTCGCGGCACAGCGCCTCGAAGGCCGGGCGATCGGTCGAGGGTAGGTCCGCGGCGGCGCGGATCGCGGCACCCGCACTGTAATCGAGCGACCGCACCATGCCGGCCACGTCGCGCAACGGCGTATGCTTCCGCCGCCGTTCGGCCAGTCCGCGTTTCGGCTCGCCCTCGAAATCGATGATCATGAACTCGTTCTGCGCCGCCAAGACCTGGCCCAGATGATAGTCGCCATGGCAGCGCGTCTTCATGGCATGGACATGAAGCCTCTTCGCGGCCTCGATCCGAGCCGTAAGCTTGTCGCGGCGGGCGAGAAGCTCGCCCACGAGCGGATCGGGCGTGGCACGCTGGAACTGATCGAGCCGGTCGAGAATTTCGTCGGTCTGCCGGCGCGTCGCCTCGTACCATTCCCTCGTATCCTCGGCCGTGATCGTCTCGGGCGCGAAGGCGGGATCGGCCTCGCCCGTCGGGCACAGCGCGCGGTGCATCTCGGCCGTCTGCTTGCCGAGCTTGCCGATCATGTCGAGGAAGAAGCCGTGCGGATCGACCGGCGGTTCCGCCGCCACAGCCGGCAGCTCCTGGAAGGCGCGGCGCAGATGGTCCTGGGCGAAGGCCCAGCCATCGCCCAAATTGGGCACATAGGCGAAGAGCACGCCCAGCGCCGTCACCGTGCCGTCCGCCGCGATCTTCTCGACCGTGCCGAGGAGCGGCGGCGTGCCGTCGAAGCGCGCTGTTTCGGTCAGGTAGCGGCACATCTCGACCTCGGGATGGATGCCGTCCTGGAGGCGACGATAGAATTTGAAGACGCCGTAATCCTGGATCGCGACCGAGCTGTTGGATTGCTCGCCCAGGCGGCGGACGACCGGGTTCTTCGGAAATTCATGCTCGCCATATTGCGTGGTGATACGGAACTGCACCTCGCCGCCGTCTCGCGAGGCGAGGTTCCGCTCCGTCCGCAGCGCTTCCATGATATCGAGCACGAAGCCGTCATGGGTGCCGGCGTCGATGAGCCCGCCTTCGTGCCGCAAGCGCCTTACATTCGCGATCGTGACCGAGGCGAGGGCGGCACGGGCATCGCCCATGGGCGGGCCCCAGATAAGGCCGAGCGGCATCAGATACTTATCTGCCTCACCGTCGGTCTGGCCGGCCTCGACGATCGCCAGGCACCAGGGGTCCTGGCCGGACGAGGCGGGAAGCTCGGCCGTGTCGCCGATCCGGGCCCATTCGACCGGCTTGTCCTTGGTGGCGTACCAGCGCTGCGTCGGCAGGAAGTTGCGGAAGGTGGAGCGGCCCAGCTCGGAGGCGCCGGCGCCGGTCATGAACTCGTTCCACCGGTCGCGCAGCACCAGCGTCACCAGCTCGACGCCGGCGCGGTCGGTCTCGACCGGTGCCAGGCCGCCTTCGATCTGGTCCGCCTGCAGCAGCTTGAACCAGAAGTAGCTGTGGCCCGACATGGTCAGGTGATAGGACCGCTCGGTGATGATCGGAAAGCTCGACAGGCCGAGCAGCTCGACCGGGACCAGGCCGCGATAGGCGCTCAGCTCCAGCTCGACCGATTGCGCCGCGCGCGAGAGGTTGACCACGCACAGCACGACCTCGTCCTCGAAGAGGCGCAGATAGGCCAGAACCTTGCGGTTGCGCGGATAGAGGAATTCGAGCTTGCCGCGGCCCATGCTCTTGAGATCGTGCCGGACCGCGATGAGCCGCCGCATGGCGTTCAGCATCGAGGTCGGAGAGCGGCTTTGCGCCTCGACATTGACCGATGGGAAGCCGAATTCCGGATCCTGCACGGCCGGCAGGAACAGGCGCGCGGGATCGGCGCGGGAGAAGCCGCCATTGCGGTCGGGCGACCATTGCATGGGCGTGCGCACGCCGTCGCGGTCGCCCAGATAGACATTGTCGCCCATGCCGATCTCGTCGCCGTAATAGAGCACCGGCGTGCCCGGCATGGAAAGCAGGATGGAATTCAGCAGATCGATCCGCCGCCGGTCGTTCTGCATGAGCGGCGCCAGGCGCCGGCGGATGCCCAGATTGATCCGCATGCGCCGGTCGCTGGCGTAGTATTCCCAGAGATAGTCGCGCTCGCGGTCGGTGACCATCTCGAGCGTGAGCTCGTCGTGATTGCGCAGGAAGATCGCCCATTGGCAGGTTTCCGGGATATCCGGCGTCTGCCGCATGATGTCGGTGATCGGATGCCGGTCTTCCTGCCCCACCGCCATGTAGATGCGCGGCATCAGCGGGAAGTGGAACGCCATATGGCATTCGTCGCCCTTGCCGAAATAGGGCAGCACGTCCTCCGGCCATTGATTGGCCTCGGCCAGCAGCATCTTGTCGGGATAGTCGGTCTCGATCGCGGCGCGGAGCGTGCGCAGGATCGCATGTGTCTCGGGCAGATTCTCGTTGTTGGTGCCCTCGCGCTCGACCAGATAGGGCACGGCGTCGAGCCGGAGCCCGTCGACGCCCATATCGAGCCAGAAGCGCATGACGTCGAGCACCGCGCGGACCACCGCCGGATTGTCGAAATTGAGATCGGGCTGGTGCGAGTAGAAACGGTGCCAGTAGTAGGCTTGCGCCACCGGATCCCACGTCCAGTTGGATTTCTCCGTGTCGCAGAAGATGATCCTGGTGTCGGCATAGCGCTGGTCGGTATCCGACCAGACGTAGAAATTCCGCCGGTGCGAGCCGGCCTTGGCCTGCCGCGCGCGCTGGAACCAGGGATGCTGGTCCGAGGTGTGGTTGATCACTAGCTCGGTGATGACGCGGATGCCGCGGCGATGCGCCTCGCGCACGAAGGATTTGAACTCCAGGAGCGTGCCATAGGTCGGGTTGACGCTCTTGTAATGGGCGATGTCGTAGCCGTCGTCGCGCAGCGGCGAGGGGTAGAAGGGCAGCAGCCAGATCGCGGTGATGCCCAGATCCTGCAGATAGTCCAGCTTCTGGGTCAGCCCGGCGAAATCGCCGACTCCGTCATTGTTGGCGTCGTAGAAGGATTTGATGTGCAGCTCGTAGATGACCGCGTCCTTGTACCAATCCTGCGCTACCACCGGCTGCGAACGGTCGCGGATCGCGGCGGAGTCCGCGGCGGCCTTTTCCCGATTGCTCATGAATTTCCTCCCGCCGGGCGATAGTGCATCACCATCGCCGGGCAGATTTCGGGGTCGAGCAGGATCCAGTGCCGCGCCCCGGCCCAGCGCCGGCGTTCGCCGGTGAAGAGCTCGACGGTCTCGAACTCGGCATCGGCCGAAAGCCCCATCGCCTCCAATGGAAACACGATCTCGCAGCGTATGACATGCTTGGGCTCGAGCGCCACGGCGACGAGCACGGCATCCGAATGATCCGGCATGATCTTGCTGTAGAACAGCACGTCGCCGTGCGTCGCCTCATGGAAGCGCAGATTCTCGAGCAACCGCAGCGACGGGCTTTCGCGGCGCAGCCGGTTGAGCCGGGTGATATCGCCCTTGATGTTGCCCGGCCGGTCCCAGTCCCACACCTTGTACTGGTACTTCTCCGAATCGAGATATTCCTCGCGGCCCGGCAGGGCCGCGGCCTCGCACAGCTCGAAGCTGTTATAGATGCCGTAGGCGGGCGAGAGGGTCGAGGCCAGCACCTGCCGGATGCGGAAGGCGGCGCGACCGCCGGTCTGCAGGAAGAAGGGCAGGATGTCGGGCGTGCTCGGGAAGAAGATCGGCCGATAATATTGGGCCGCTTCCCCGAGCGTAAGCTCGGTCAGATATTGGGTGAGCTCCTCCTTGGTGTTGCGCCAGGTGAAGTAGGTGTAGGACTGGCTGAACCCCACCTTGGCCAGGCGCTGCATCATCTTGGGCTTGGTGAAGGCCTCGGCCAGGAACAGCACCCCGGGATCGTCGCGCTGGATCTCGGCGATCAGCCATTGCCAGAACGCCACCGGCTTGGTGTGCGGATTGTCGACGCGGAAGATCCTGACACCTTCCCGGACCCAGAATTGGATCACGTCCCTGAGCGCCGCCCACAGCGCCGGCCAGTCCGGCTGGTCGAAATCGAGATTGTAGATGTCCTCGTATTTCTTCGGCGGGTTCTCGGCGAATTTGATGGTGCCGTCGGGGCGACGCTTGAACCAGGTCGGATGCTCCGTGACCCAGGGATGGTCGGGCGCGCATTGGATGGCGAAGTCGAGCGCCACCTCCATGCCCTCCGCCTTCACCGCCCGGACGAAGCTGCGGAAATCCTCGATCGTGCCCAGTTCGGGGTCGATCGCGTCATGGCCGCCGGCAGCGCTGCCGATGGCATAGGGGCTGCCTGGCTCGCCCGGCTCGGCGATCGGGCTGTTGTTTCTGCCCTTGCGATTGACCGTGCCGATCGGGTGGATCGGGGTCAGGTAGACGACATCGAACCCCATCGCCGCGATCTCTGGCAGGCGCGCCGCGCAATCGGCGAAGCTCGCGGATTTGTTCGGATCCGTGCCTTGGCTGCGCGGGAACATGCCGTACCAGGCCGAGAAACGGGCGGCCTCGCGATCGACCGTCACCCAGCCGACCGGCTCCTGGAACACGATGTCGCCCCGGTCCGGCACCCGGGCCATGGCGTGGGCGACACGGTTGGAGAGAAGGAGATCCGCCCTCTCCGTCTCGTCCACCCGCTCGATCTCGGCCAGGATCGCGTCGATCCGGGCCTTCTCGGTGCCGGCTGCTCGCACGGCTGCCGCCGTCACCAGCTCATGTCCTTCGATCAACTCCAGCCCGATGGTGCGGTTGGCGGCCCGCTTTTTCGCGACCTCGTCGCGCCAGCTGGCAAAATGGTCGGTCCAGGCCGAAATGGCGAAGCGCGTCGGCCCGACATGATCGAGCCGGATCGTGCCGCGCCAGCGGTCATTGTCAAAGAATTCCATCGGCGCCAGCCGCCACTCCTCGACGCCGCGCGGCTGAAGCCAGAGGGCGGCCGCGATCTTGTCGTGCCCGTCGCGGAAGATGTCGGCCCAGACCTCCAGCCGGTCGCCGACGACGCGCTTGGTCGGATAGCAGCCGCCATCGAGGGCGGGCCAGACCCGCTCGACCACGACCCGGGGCACGCCCGCAGCAGGCGGCAGATCCTGGCCCGGCACGATCAGCTCGCCGATCGGGGCTGCGCGCAGGATGCGCACCTCGCCCTCCGCCAATTGCAGCGGCGAGGGCAGGAGATGGCCGGCCTCGATGCCGGGGGTCACGTCGCGCAGATCGCGCCCGGTGCCCGTCAACATGCCCAGCAGCTTATCGATGTCGACCTCATGCGGGGCGTCGCCGCTATTGATCAGCACCAGCACGGCATCGTCGCCGGCCGCCGTCTCGCGCAGGATCGCCGTCACCGGCGAGCCGGCCTCGCTCAGGCGCAGCATCGGCCCTTCCTCGGCGAGGGCGGGAATCGAAGCCTTGAGCCGGTTGGTTTCGGCCATCAGGTCGCGCAGGGCCGGCTGATCCAGGAAATCGGTATTGACCATCAGGCCAGCCGACAGGCCCGCCGCCATCAGCAGCCGCCGACGGCAGGATTCGACGGATACTTCGCAGGCGGTCTCGGACGGCAGCTCGGGAAAGCCGATCGAGGCCGCGACATTGCGCGTGAGCGCCTGCTGGTCGAGAAACCAGGGCGCCTGCCCGTCCCACCAGCGCACGCTGTTCAGCATGAAATCGAAGCCGGCATCGCGGAATTCGAGCGCATCTGTCGGTGCCGTGCCCAGCATCTCGGCCGCGAACACGCAATCGCCGTCGCGGGCATGGGCGCCGTCGATCATGTCGCGCCAATGCTCGGCCGGTATGAGATGGGAGGCCGTGGCGAGAAAACCGTGCACCCCCATCTCAAGCCCTTCGCGCAGCTCGCGCCGCGCCGTCTGCTCGTCCGGCGGCAGGGAGGTCATTACATCCAGGCCGGACGAACGCGCGGCCGAGACCAGCCGCGCCAGGGCCGTTCGGTCCTGGCTTTCGGCGGGGCCGGTAAAGGCGACCATGGTGAATCCGAGCGAGGCGATCGAGCGCGGATCGTGCTCGGCCGGGTCGGAGATGTCGGGGAGGGCGAGGATACGCGGGGCGGTTTTCAATTTTGCCTTCCGTATCGCAGTCGGAACGAGGCCGATCGACGATTGAACGTCGCTAGCCTCTGTCGAACCGAAGATGGCGGGGCACAGTTCCATCAGATCCCCGTGAGCGTGCAGGGACAAAGCTTTTCCGGCGAGGACGGAACCCAGGGGGCGGGTGCGGCCTTTCTCAGGGAAGGCCCTTGCTATGGAGGCAACCATGCCCGATGACGGACGACCGGTTCTGGAAACCCGCCAGGCCAGACAAGGCGAGACCAGCGGCCGCATGCGCCTCGTGCTCGGCATCTCGCTGGTCCTGATCCTGGCGGTGTTCGCCGGCGCCTGGTGGGTTGAAGGCCATCAAGCTCCCGACACCGCCCGCGCCCCGACCAGCCAAAGCGTGCCAGCGCAGTAAAGCTAGAACGAGGTCGCCACCATCGCCACCACTACGACGGCCATGGCGAGGGTGGCGAGCCAGCCGAGGACGGCGAGCCAACCCTTGACCGCGAAGGGCCCCATGACATCGTGCCGGGCGGCTACCAGCATCATCACGATCATGACCGGCACGGCGACCACGCCGTTGAGAATGGCGCTGCCATAGAGCGCCTTGATCGGATCGATCGGCGTGAAATTGAGGATCATGCCGACGAGCGTCGCGAGCACGAGGGTGGCGTAGAAGGCCTGCGCCTCCTTCGGCCGGCGTGCCAGGCCCATGGGCCATTTGCGCGCCTCGCCGATCGCATAGGCAGCCGAGCCGGCCAATACCGGCACCGCCAGCAGTCCCGTGCCGATGACGCCGAGGGCGAAGACCCAGGTCGCGAACGGCCCGGCGATCGGCCTCAGTGCTTCGGCCGCCTGGGCCGAGGTCTGGATATCGGTGATGCCTTGAAGATTGAGCGTCGCCGCCGTGGTCACCATGATGGCGAGGGCGACCAGATTGGAGAATCCCATGCCCACGATCGTATCGATCTCGATACGAAAGAGCGCTGCCTTCGCCTGCTCCGGCGCCTCGAACAGATCGGTCCGGCGCGGATGGACGCGCAAATCCTCGACCTCCTCCGCCGCCTGCCAGAAGAACAGGTACGGGCTGATGGTGGTGCCGAACAAGCCGACGATTACGGCGAGATAGTCGGCTTTCAGGGAGATGTGCGGCCAGACGAGATTGATGGCCATCTCGTCCCAGGCGACGTGCGAGACGGCCGCCGAGGCGAAATAGGCGAACAGCGCGATCGTCATCCATTTCAGCACGGCGACGTAGCGCGTATATTGCAGAAACAGCTGGAGCGAGATGCAGATCGCCGCGAACAGCAGGACATAGAGCACGGGCGGCGCCGGCAGCAGCAGCGCGCTGGCATCGGCCATGGCGCCCAGATCCGCGCCCAAATTGATGACGTTGGCGATCAGCAGCAGCAGCACGATGCCGTTGAGCAGCCAGGAGGGGTAATGCAGCCGCAGCAGCCCGGCGATCCCATGCCCCGTCGTGCGGCCGATGCGCGCGCTGATCATCTGCACCGCGACCATCAGCGGATAGGTCAGCAGCATGGTCCAGCCCAGGCCGTAGCCGAACTGGGCGCCGGCCTGGGAATATGTCGCGATGCCGCTGGGATCGTCGTCCGATGCCCCGGTGATCAGCCCGGGTCCGAGGATCCGGAACAAGCGAGGGCGCGTCGGGCCGACGACGGGACTCGGCTCCTCGGGATCGTCCTCGTCGGCAATGTTCTCCATCGGCCGCTCCCTGTGCGCGCCTCATGGTACGGCGCTTTTCACGCTGAGAACAACCTTCCAGGGATGTGAATATCTCATGTGAATAAAATCTATTTGACATAATAGATCTGTGATTTGATGATTAAGCACAGCGCCGGAACGGCCGGCGCTGCAGCGAGGGTTGAGCCCATGAGCGTTGAATTCATCGGTATGATCGCGGCGCGGCCGTCCTCCGAGATCCATCCGCCGCGGGAGCCGGCCTTCGATGCCGATTACATCCGCCGCTTTGCGCAGGCGCATGAGCAGGCGGGTTTCGACCGCATCCTGGTGGCGCACCATTCGACCGGGCCGGACGCGTTCCTGGTGGTAGCGCACGCCGCCGCCTCGACGAGCCGCATCGGCTTCATGCTGGCGCACCGGCCGGGCTTCGTGGCGCCGACCGTGGCCGCGCGCAAATTCGCGACGCTCGACCAGCTCACGGGCGGCCGGCTCGCGGTCCATATCATTTCCGGCGGCGACGATGCCGAGCAGCAGCGCGACGGCGATTTCCTATCGCACGACGAACGCTATGCCCGCACCGACGAATATGTCGAGGTGCTGCGCCGGATCTGGACCAACGACAAGCCGATCGATCACGAGGGGAAATATTACCGGTTCAAGGCCGGCTTCTCCGAGATCAAGACGGTGCAGAAGCCGCATATCCCGATCTATTTCGGTGGCCAGTCCGAGGCGGCGACGCGGGTCGCGGGCAAGCATGCCGATATCTACGCACTCTGGGGCGAGACGCACGAGCAGGTGCGCGAGACGGTTTCCCGCATCCGCGCCGAGGCGGCGAAGCATGGCCGGCAGGTCCGGTTCAGCGTCTCGTTCCGGCCGATCCTGGCCGATACCGAGGAAGGTGCCTGGGCGCGTGCCGACAGCATCCTCACGGAATTTCGCCGCCTGCGCGCGGCCGCCGGGCTCGGCGTCGGCGATCCGAAGCAGAGCGTCGGCGCCCAGCGCCTGCTCCAGGCGGCGGCCCAAGGCGAACGGCTCGACAAGCGCCTTTGGACCGGTATCGCCAAGGAGAGCGGCGCGCGTTCGAATACGACAGCCCTCGTCGGCACGCCCGAGCAGGTGGCCGATGCGCTTCTCGACTATTACGATCTCGGTGTCACCACCTTCCTGATCCGCGGCTTCGATCCGCTGGAGGATGCGCTGGATTACGGCCGCGTGCTGATCCCCGAGACGAGGGCGCTGGTGGCGCGCCGCCTCGAGACGCGACAGGCCAGGGCGAGCTGAGATGCGCATCATCGGCTTTATCGCTGCAGCCCTGCTCGCGGGGCTGGCGGCTACCGGCGCGCAGGCCGAGGATCTGAGCAAGGTCACGCTGCGCATGGCCGACCAGAAGGGCGGCTCCCGTGCCCTGCTCGAAGCGGCAGGCGAGCTCAAGGACGTGCCTTACAAGATCGAATGGAGCGAGTTCCCGGCGGCAGCACCTTTGCTCGAAGCGCTCAATGCCGGTGCTGCCGATGGCGGGCCGGTCGGCGACGCCCCGCTGGTATTCGCGCTCGCGGCCCAGGCGCCGGTGCGGCCGATCGCGGTCAATCGTTCCGACCCGTTCGGCACTGCCATTCTCGGCCGGCCGGATTCGCCGCTCGACGGTGCCGCCAGTCTCAAGGGCAAGCGGATCGGCACCAACAAGGGTTCGATCGGCCATTTCATCGCGCTGGCGGCGCTCGCCGATGCCGGGCTCAAGCCGACGGATGTCACCTTCGCCTTCCTGCCGCCGGTCGATGCCAAGACGGCGCTGGCCAGCGGCTCGATCGATGCTTGGGCCACCTGGGAGCCTTATACGGCGCTGGCTCAGGTCGCAGACCATGACAAGGTCATCGTCAATGGCCGCGGGCTCTGGTCGGGCCTGAGCTATCAGGTCGCCACCGTCGAGGCGATCCGCACCAAGCATGCGGCCTTGCAGGATTATGTCGAGCGGTTGCGGCGGGCTCAGCGCTGGGCCAACGAGCATGTCGATCTCTACGCCGCCAGCCTGGCGCAGATCGTCGGCATCCCGCCCGAGGCGGCAAAGCTCGCTTTCGAGCGCCGCCACACGGAATGGATCGCGATCGACGACAGCGTCGTCGCGGCCGAGCAGCATGTCGTCGACACCTATGCCGCCGCCAGAGTCATCCCCACCCGTTTCGAGGTGGCGCCCGACTTCGACCGGAGCTTCAGCCTGACCGAGTGAGGCGTCAGAGTCTGATGACAGTCGAATCGACTTATCGACCTAATGTCATCAGACTCTGAACATATGAACTAAGGTTTGTTGAGATTCAGGATTCCATTTTGGGCTTGGAAGTGATTCAAGCTTCTGATGGAACGCTTCGTACTGACAGACGCCCAATGGGCGAAGATGGAGCCGCACTGCCTGGGCAAGCCGAGCGATCCCGGACGGAGCGGCAGCGACAATCGACGCTTCATTGAGGCGGTTCTTTGGGTGGTGAGGACCGGCAGCCCATGGCGTGATCTGCCGGCCTTCTTCGGCCGCTGGAACACCGTGTTCAAGCGGTATCGCGATTGGGTCAAAGCCGATGTTTTCATTCGACTTTTCGAAGCCTGCTCGGACGAGCCCGACATGGAATACGCCATGGTCGACGCCACCATCGTCAAAGTCCATCGCCACGGCCAGGGCGCAAAAGGGGGACTCAGAGCAAGGCCATAGGCCGCTCCAAGGGTGGCATGACCACCAAGATTCTCGCGCTCACCGATGCCCTCGGCAATCTGGTGCGCTTCGTGTTGCTGCCAGGCCAGCGCTTCGACACCGTCGGCGTACTGCCGCTGATCGATGACCTCTCTTTCGGCGCGCTGATCGCCGACAAGGCCTTCGACAGCAACACCATCATCGCCAATTTGAACGAGCGTGGCGCCAAAATCGTCATCTCGCAGCATCCGCGGCGCTCCAAGCCACTGCCGATCGATACGGAGATGTACAAATGGCGTCATCTGATCGAGAACTTCTTCTGCAAACTCAAAGAGTTCAAACGCATCGCCATGCGAAGCGACAAAACAGACCTGAGCTTCTCCGCCATCATCCATCTCGCCGCCGCTGTCATTAACTCACGATGAATCTCAACAGGCCCTAGTCTAGTCGGCTTCAACGTAGCGAATGATGCTCTGATTTTGAACGTTTGCAACCAATTCATCCGCGCGGGACAAAAGCCGGCAGAGCAAAGGAGAGGAATTTGCCTGGTTGTAGCCGAGAGTGAGATCCACGGTTGGTGGGACGCCCTCGAGCGCTCTGGCAACAACGTTTGGCGCCAGCATATTTTGCGCATAGAGCGGAACGAGAGTCACTCCGCCCGTGGATGCGACCAGCGACATGGCCGACGATATGTTCTCACCTTCATACTTTGCCTTGAGCACGATCCCAACCTTCGACGCATAATCCTGAATCACAGCGTGCAATACCGGAGACGTTCTCGCCGAGCTGACATAGATCTCGCGGACAAGATCCTGTGGCCGAATCCTTTTGCGCGAGGCCAAGCGATGGTCTGCGGGCAGCACTGCGATCAAGGGCTCTTTCGCCAACAACTTGAAGGTCAGGCCTGCGTTCTGTTTCTCAGGGCGGATAAAGGCTACGTCTAGCTTCCCGCGCGTTAATGCGAGGGCGAGTTCTGGCGAAGACTGACTACACAGGGTGACTTCGATCTCCGGCTCTTCCTCACGGAGGATACGCAATAAGTGGGGAAGCCACATCACCTCCAGCCCGACCATGAACCCCATTGAAAGTGCGGGCTTTTGCGGCTGTGCGGTCCGCCGCGCACCATCTGTCGCCGCTTCGACTTGCAACAGCGCCAGCCGCGCGTGATCGAGAAAAACTCTTCCGGCATCGGTAAGCGCCACGCCACGCGTCTGGCGCTCCAGCAACTGCACGCCAACTTCAGATTCCAAATCACGAATCTGCCGGCTTAGCGACGGCTGCGAAGTGTTCAGGCGCCGTTGGGCAGCGGTCAAAAAGCTACCTTCCTCTGCGACCGCAATGAAATAGCGCAAATGCCGGAGTTCCATTCGCCCCTCAATATGCTTCCGAGGCATACATCGCAGCATACTAGGTATTTGTTTCTAGCAGAAGTAGGAATTACCTTCGCAGCGGTAACGCGTCGGCGGTCGGGTGTTGCCAAGGCAAGGGGTCTCCAGAGCCTCAGTTCTAAAACCGTGCCCGCGCAATTGAGTAACGCGTGGCTCAATAATCAATTAATCGCTGTCTGACAGCGCAGATGGAGTGACACGATGTCCACGATCACTACTAAAGACGGTGTAAACATCTTCTACAAGGATTGGGGATCAGGTCAGCCGATCGTCTTCAGCCACGGTTGGCCGCTGACAGCAGACGACTGGGATGCCCAGATGATGTTCTTCCTGCAGCAGGGTTTCCGCGTCATCGCGCATGACCGTCGTGGGCACGGACGGTCCGACCAGCCCGGCACCGGCAACGACATGGACACCTGGGCTGCCGACCTCGCGGACCTGACCAAGCACCTCGACCTGCGCGACGCGATCCACATCGGTCACTCCACAGGTTGCGGTGAGGTGGCTCGCTATGTCGCGCGCCACCAGGAGCGCGTCGCGAAGGCGGTACTAGTCGCTTCCTTGACGCCGAACATGTATCGGAGCGAGGAAAACCCGTCCGGTCAGGCGCTGGAGTGGTTCGAAGGGGTTCGTGCGGGCATGCTGGGCAACCGGTCGCAGTTCTATCGGTTCGTCCCGGAGAACCCGTTCTACGGTTACAACCTCGACGGGGCCAAGCCTTCGGAGGCGATCATTGCGAACTGGTGGCGTCAAGGCATGGCCGGTGGCGCCCTGGCTCACTACGCGACTGTCGACTCTTGGTTGGAAGATTATACCGAAGACCTCATGAAGATCACCGCGCCGGTGCTGATTATGCATGGCGAGGCCGATCAAATCGTTCCCTTCGCAAGTACCGTGCCGCGTGCGGTCAACCTGCTTAAGAACGGGTCGCTGAAGACCTATCCGGGCTACCCCCATGGCATGCTAACCACGCATGCGGATGTCCTCAATCCCGACCTGCTCTCGTTCATCAGGTCTTGACGACATCTTTCTCCATCATCGCCTTCCCGCACGAAGGAGATGCCGTTTGGGAGGCGGCCTCTCCTTCCAGTTCAAGAGACGGTATGCGACAGCCGCTTTTGGCCCATCGCGACATATTGCGCTGCCGCACGAACTCGGCCGCGATAGGGGCAAAGCGGACATTGCGTTCGTCGCATCACGTCGTTGGGTTTATGGGTACACGGCCTAGACAGCGGTTCAGACTTTAGGTCGATCTGACCTAAAGTCATCGCGGTCTAGGATTTGGGCGCTTCGCCGACGGTCGACAGCTTAACGACGACCGTCCCGGCATGGGAAAAGACGTAGTCGTTCTGGTTTTCGTTGCCCGTCGTCCAGGTGGCCAGCCGGGCGAAATGGTAGTCCATGCTCTCGGTGATGCGGCTCTGTTTCTGGCCGACCAGGGTGGGGTCCGAGGCGATCAAGACGAAGCGTTCCTCGGCATGCAGCCGGACCAGCACCGAAGCGCCGTTGCCGCGATAGATGAAATCCGGCGCCCGCAGCTCGCGCACCGGCTTGCCCGCCGCGTCCAGGAGCGTGAGGTGCGGCGCCGGCAGGCTGTAACCGTCGCCGCCGGCAAGTTGGGCCTGCTGATCCCGGGCTTTGACCTCGAGGATATAGGGCTGCGTCGCGGCCGGCAGTGCGAAGGCGGCGTAGAGCGCCGGCCCGCTCTCCGTATCGAGGCAGGCACCGGTCGCCTGGAACTCCACCGTCTGCGACACGTCGCTGCTGCCGGGCGCCGCGAGCGGAGCGGCCTTGGCCAGATTGGGACTCCGGTCGCAAGTGCGTCCGTTGAGCGACAGCACCGGCGGCGGATGCGAACAACCGGCCAGAACGAACGCCAGGAGCAGCCCTGGCACAGAACGCTTCGCCATCATGATCGTCTAGCGGAGTAGATTGCCGACGGCGTCGGTCGACTGGCGCAAGGCCGTGTCGAACGCTTCCCGCGTCTTCGGCGGATCGGCATTCAAGGTATCGTCATCGACGAAGGCATAGGCCGGGTCCGGCGGCAGGGTGACCTTGCCGTCCTTGGCGTTGAGCGGGTTGTAGGCGATTTCTTCCTGCATCAGCAGCGACTTGTCGCTGGCGCGCACCAGCTTGCATTTGAAATCGATGGTCGGCCGATACGGGTTGGACGAGCCCATCCCGGCAGAGAGGAAGCCATATTGCACGTCGGCGACATCGAGATAGGCGTCGATCTCCGTGCCCGCGGCCGACGGGTATTGCTCGAGGAAATCGGTCTTCTGCCGCGTCGCCGCGACGCGCACGACCTTGTAGCCATGCGCTTCCAGCGTCGCCTGGAGATCATTCTCGAATTCGGCGTTCACGTCGTAATGCTGGGCGGTGAAGAGCGCTTCCATCCGGTCTTCGCGGGCCGACCGCATCGCGCCGTTAACCAGAGCGCCGACCAGGCCGAAACTGTTGCCGACCGTCGATGCCAGCACAACCGCCGGGCGTTTTGTGCTCATGGCGGGCGGCAGGAGACCAATGGTCTTCACCGGCGCCGAACCGCCATGATCATAAGGGACTTCCTTGATGCCGGAGCAGCCGGCCAAGGCTCCTGCCAGAAGAACCGGCGGAATCAAACGTGCGATACGGGATGCCATGAACAGACCGCCAAGATGCTTGCATAACAATGCTACGCAAGGTAGCGGTGGCGTATAGGAAAAGCAACGTGAGAGTGATGGTGCCGCCGGTCAGCGTGGCCCGAAAGGCAGCACGAACCGCTCGACCGCCAGGGCGAAACCATCTTCCTCGTTGCTGGCGGTCACGGCCATGGCGCGAGCCTTCACGTCCGGCGTGGCGTTGCCCATGGCGATCGAGAAGCCGCTCTTCGCGAACATCGCGACGTCGTTCTCCATATCGCCGATCGTGGCGATCTCGCTGGTCGGGATGCCCAGAAGCTCGGCATTGGCGACGACGGCCGAGCCCTTGTTGGCGAGCGCATGGGTGATATCGAGATAATAGGGCTGCGACAGCGAGGCCGCGGCGCGATCTCCGAGGATCGTGTGCAGCGCGGCTTCCGCCTGCCTCAGCGCTTCCGGATCGCGGCCGGAGCCCACGATCTTGCAGACGCCGTCGAGATAGGGGCTGAAATCCTCGACGACGTTCGGTGCGTAGCGAATCGTCATCTGCTCATGGGCGACATAGGCGCCGTTGGGATCGGTGATCAGCCAGTCATTGCCGTAGAACACCCAGATATCGATCTTGCGCCGCGCCAGTTCGTCGATCGTCTGCCGGGCCTCCTCGGGACCGAGCGCGATCTTGCGCAGCACCTTGCCGGCCTCATCGACGACCAGCCCGCCGTTGAAACCGGCGAGCGGCGTGGTAAGGCTCAAGGGCTCGACCAGATGGGCGAGGCCAGCGGGCGGACGGCTGGAGGTGATGGCGAAGCCGATCCCGGCCTCGCGCAGCGAGCGCACGGCCCCCACCGCGCGCGGCGTCAGCTCCTTCTTCTTGGTGACGAGCGTGCCGTCGACATCGCTCAGCAACAGCGAAATCCGCCGCGGTGCCGTTTCCATCTCGGTCATTCCTTTCCCCGTCTCAGCTGCCGGTCTCGGCGCTCCGATCCATCATCCAATGCAAGGTCCCGATCGGGCGGACGCGCCCCGCCGGCAGATCTTCGCCCTGGTCGAGCCGCTGCAGCACCGGGAACTTGGCCTTGCCCGCGACCAGGAACACGACGTGGCGCGAAGAGTCGAGCGCCGGCAGCGTGAGCGAGATGCGCGGCTCCGGCTTGGCGCCGATGATGGCGGCGGTCCAGCTTTCTTTCTCGTCGAGCGCCGCGACGCCGGGAAAGAGCGAGGCGGTATGACCGTCCTCGCCGAGCCCGAGCAGCGTCACGTCGAAGAGCGGCTGGCCCGGATCGAGCTCGGCGCGGCCGTAATAGTCCTTGAGCGTGCGTTCGTACGCAGCGGCTGCCTCCTCGGGTGTGCCGAGGGTGGTCGGCACCGGATGGACATGCCCCGGCGGCACCGGCGCCACCGCCAGCATGGCGCGGCGGGTCATGCCGTAATTGCTGTCCGGATGATCGGGCGGCACGAAGCGCTCGTCGCCCCAGAACCAATGCACGCGATCCCACGGCACCCGGTCGCGATAGGGGGGCGAGGCGAGCAGCTCGTAGAGCCGCTTGGGGGTCGAGCCGCCGGACAGGCAGACGCTGCGCCGCCCGCCGGTCGACACGGCCTCGATCAGGAATTCGGCGGCCTGTTCGGCCAGCCGCTCGGGATTCTCGGCAATGGTGACGTTCTCTCTCATGGCATCGCTCCCGGCCGAACGCAGCGCTTCCTCATCCCACCATCACACTAGGGTGCGCCAGACGCGCCCGTCGCGGGCGAGCAGCTCGTCCGCATTCTGGGGACCGGCGCTGCCGGCTTCGTATGTTTGAAGATTGAAATTGGGCTCGGCGGTCCAGAGATCGATCAGCGGCTGCACCACGCTCCAGCCGGCCTCGACCGAGTCCGCGCGCTGGAACAGGGTGGCGTCGCCGATCATGCAGTCATAGACCAGCGTCTCGTAGCCGGTGCTGGGTGCCACCTCGAAATAATCCTTGTATTGGAAGTTCATCGAGACGCGGCCGAGCGACACTCTGGGGCCGGGGATCTTGGCGCCGAACTCCATCGCGATGCCTTCCTCGGGCTGGATCTGGAGGGTGAGCCGGTTGGCGGTCATCCGGTCGACCGGCGTGTCGCGGAACAGGCTGAAGGGCGCCCGCTTGAACTGCACCACGATCTCGCTCGCCCGCCGCTTCAGCGCCTTGCCGGTGCGCAGATAGAACGGCATGCCGGCCCAACGCCAATTATCGATGTTGAGCTTCATCGCGACGAAGGTCTCGGTCGTCGAGGTCGGCGCCACGTTCGGCTCCTCGCGATAGGCCCGGTAGGACCGGCCCGCCGCCGCACCGGCGGCATATTGGCCGCGCACGCCGCTCAGGCGAGGATCGCCGCCATCGGCGAGATGGGCCGCGCCCAGCGCCTTGACCTTCTCCGTGCGCACGGCGTCGGCCGAAAAATTGTTGGGCGGCTCCATCGCGGTCATGGAGAGGAGCTGGAACAGATGGTTCGGCACCATGTCGCGGAGTGCGCCGGCCCGATCGTAAAAGCCGCCGCGCTGCTCGACGCCGACCGTCTCGGCGACGGTAATCTGGATGTGATCGATATGGTCGCGATTCCACAGCGGCTCGAAGATGCCGTTGGCGAAACGGAAGACCATGATGTTCTGGACCGTCTCCTTGCCCAGATAGTGATCGATCCGGTAGATCTGCGTCTCGTCGAGCGTCTCCAGGATCGAGCTGTTGAGCGCATGGGCCGAGGCGTAGTCGTGCCCGAACGGCTTCTCGATGATGACCCGGCGCCAGCCCTTGCCGTCGTCGCCCTCGCGGGTGAGGCCGGCCTCGCCGAGCTTGCCGACGAGCGGGGCGAAGAACCGGTCGGCGACGGCCAGGTAGAAGAGCGCATTGCCCTCCGTGCCGTGCTCCCGGGCGGCCCGCTCCAGCCGCTCGGCGATGATCTCGAAGGTCTTGGCATCACCGAAATCGGCCGCGAGATAGTCGATCGCCCCGGCGAGCCCGTCCCAGGCGACGGAATCGAGCTGGCCCGATTCCGTGCTGCGATTGCGCGCGAAACTGTCGACGGCGCCGGCCAGATCCTTGCGGAACTCCTCGACATCCCGTTCCATCCGGTCGACGCCGAGCAGATAGAACTGCTCGGGCAGCAGGCCGGTGCGCTTGAGGTTGTAGAGCGCCGGGACGAGCAGGCGCTTAGTGAGGTCGCCGCTCGCCCCGAAGATGACCATGGCGCAGGGCGGCGCCGATTCGGACCGCTCCTGGCTCTGTTGTTCCGCCGCCATGCTCAATGCTTCTCGATATGGCCGCCGAACTGGTTGCGCATGGCCGAGAGCAGCTTCTCGGCGAAGGTATGGTTCTGGCGCGAGCGGAAGCGGGTGTAAAGCGCCGCCGACAGCACGTCGGCCGGCACCGCCTCGTCGATCGCTGCCTGGATCGTCCAGCGGCCTTCGCCCGAATCCTCGACCGAGCCGGTGAAGCCGTCGAGCTTGGCATCATGGGCGAGCGAGATCGCGGTCAGGTCCAAGAGCCAGGACGAGACGACGCTGCCGCGCCGCCAGACCTCGGCGATATCGCCCAGATTGAGGTCGAAGCGGTGATTTTCCGGCAGCGATTCCGAGTTGGCGTTCTTCATGATGTCGAAGCCTTCGGCATAGGCCTGCATCAACCCGTACTCGATGCCGTTATGGACCATCTTGACGAAATGGCCGGCGCCGGTGCGGCCGCAATGCATATAGCCGCGCTCGGGCCGGCTGTCGGCGCCGTCGGGCCGCTTGGTGCGGTCGATGGTGCCCAGCCCCGGTGCCAGCGCGCCGAGGATCGGGTCGATATGGTCGACTGCTTCCTTGTCGCCGCCGACCATCATGCAATAGCCGCGCTCGCGCCCCCAGACGCCACCCGAGGTGCCGACATCGACATAGCGGATGCCGCGCGGCTTCAGGGCTTCGGCCCGGCGGATATCGTCCTGCCAGAAGCTGTTGCCGCCATCGATGATGATGTCGCCCTTGTCCATGAGGTCGGCCAGCTTCATCACCGTCTCCTCGGTGATCTTGCCGGCCGGCAGCATGACCCAGACCACGCGCGGCGCTTCGAGCTTCCGGACCATGTCCTCGAGCCCTTGGGCGCCGGTCGCCTTTTCCTGCACCAGCTCCTCGATCGGTTTCGAGTCGCGGTCATAGACGACGCAGCTATGGCCATGGGCAATCAGCCGCCGAACGATGTTGCCGCCCATCCGGCCGAGGCCGATCATTCCCATCTGCATTGTCAGTACTCCTAGCTAGCTGAGTTCGGTTCAGGCGAGGGACGAGCGAATGGCGGCGAGCAGCTTCTCCAGATCGCCGACCAGATTCGAGCCGCCGAGGCTCGATCCGGTCAGATGGACCCGGAGCGCCCGGCGCCCGCGCGCCGCCAGCACGTCGAAATCGCCGCGTGCCTGCGCCGCCTTGACGATGCCGAACGTGTATTTCTGGCCGGGCACGGCCAGGTCCTCGGGATCGTCGCAGGTGATCTGCAGGAACACGCCGCTGTTCGGCCCGCCCTTGTAGGCCTGGCCGGTCGAGTGCAGGAAGCGCGGGCCGAAGCCGACGCAGGTCGCGACCTTGCGGTTGTTGCGGATGGCGAGACGGGCCTGCCGCATCAGCTCGATGGTCGGTTCCGACCGCTGCACATAGGCGAGCAGGCCGGCATAGTCGCCGGGCTGGATCCGATCGAAATGCGCCTTGAGATAGGCCTCGAGGGTCTTGCCCTTAGCGGCCGACGCCAGTGCCTCGGTGTTGCGCGCATCGGCATAGAGGCGGAAGCCGTCGCCCTCCAGGATCGGCGTCTCCGGCGGCAGCTTGCCGCTTTCCTCATAGGCCTCGGTCAGCTTGCGCGTCGCGATCTTGCTTTCCTCGACATCCGGCTGATTGAAGGTGTGGATGCCCAGGACCGAGCCCGCCACCGCGGTGGCGATCTCCCAGCGGAAGAATTCCTGGCCGATCTGATAGGTGTCGGCGAGGGTGATGCGAACGACCGGCTGGCCGCTCCGCTCCAGATCGGCGAGCGCCGTCGCTTGCGGATCGGTCTTGCCGGCGAGCGACAGATAGACGAAGACCCGGTCCTTGCCGTAGACGGCGGGATCGCCGATCGGCTCGGCATCGACCGGGATCAGCCCCTTGCCGACCTTGCCGGTCGATTCCGCCAGCAGCTGCTCGGCCCAGGCGCCGAAATCCTCGAGGCCCGGCCCGGTGAGGATCGTCACCTTGTCGCGGCCATGGTTGGCGGCGACACCCAGGACGACGCCCAGCTGCAAGCCGGGATTGAGCGCCGGCGGCACGTCCGGTCCGCAGGCCCGTTCCATGATCTGCGTCGTCTTCAGCAGCTTGTCGAGATCGAGCCCCATGGCGGCGGCCGGCACGGTGCCGAAGGCCGACAGCACGGAGTAGCGGCCGCCGATGGTCGGCTCGCCCATGAAGATATGCGAGAAATGGTCGCGCTCGGCCACCTGCTGCATCTTCGAGCCGGGATCGGTCACGGCGACGAAGCGCTTGCCGGCTTCCTCCTTGCCGATCTTCTTCTCGACCTGATCGAAGAAATATTGCTTCAGGATGTTGGGCTCGAGCGTGCCGCCCGATTTGGACGAGACGATGAACAGCGTATCGGCCAGATCGATCTTGGCTTGAAAGGCGCGGATCTGGGTCGGATCGGTCGAATCGAGCACGTGCAGCGCCGGACGGTTGGGCAGATGCCCGAAGGTTTCGCCCAGCACCTCGGGCCCGAGGCTCGATCCGCCCATGCCGAGCAGCAGCACCGAGCCGTAGCGCTTGGCTTCTTCGGACAGCTTCTGCAGCGCCGGCAGCTCCTTCTGCTGCGCCTCGACGATGCCGAGCCAGCCCAGCCACTTATTCTCGTCGGCGCCGGTCCAGAGCGTCGAATCCTTGGCCCAGAGCCGGCGGATCTTGCCGCCATGGCGCCAGGCTTCGATCTCGGCCTCGACCTGTTGCTTCAGCGGATCGGGCAGCGAGACGGTCATGCCGTTGAGCCTGCCGCCCAGCGCCTTCACGCGCTTGCCCTCGACCGCGCCCAGCAGCTGATCGAACGCGTCGGCGAAGAGCTGCACGCCGTCCTCGACCAGCTTGGCCGTGATCGCTGCCATGGAGATGCCGGCCTGGGCCAGCCCGTCCATCACCTTCTGGGCCGCGGCCACGTTCTCCTCGATCGCGTTGCGCGGCTTGCCATGGTCGCGGAACGCATCCATGGTCGGCACCGGCATGGTGTTGACCGTATCGGCGCCGATCAGTTCCTCGACATAGAGCACGTCGCTATAGGCCGGGTTCTTGGTGCCGGTCGAGGCCCAGAGCAGCCGCTGCGTCTGCGCGCCGTGCTTGGCCAGGGCGGCCCAGCGGTCATTGCCGAACAGCTGCTTGTAGCGCTGGTAAGTGAGCTTGGCATTGGCGATGGCGATCTTGCCCTTGAGCTGGGTCGCGGCCCCGCCCTTGGCGTCGATCTCCTTGTCGGCCAGCGTGTCGATGCGGCTGATGAAGAAGCTCGCGACCGAGGCGATGTGGCCGAGATCGCCGTGCGAGCGCACATAGCGCTCGAGCCCGGTGATGTAGGCCTCGGCGACCTCGGCATAGACCTCCTCGGCGAAGAGCAGCGTCACATTGATGTTGATGCCTTCGGAGATGAGCTGCTCGATCGCGGGGATGCCGGCCTTGGTGCCCGGCACCTTGACCATCAGATTGGGCTTGCCGACCCGCTGCCACAGCCGCCGCGCCTCGGCGATCGTCGCCTCCGTGTCGTTCGCCAGATAGGGCGAGACTTCGAGGCTGATATAGCCGTCGCGCTTCTTGGTGGCGTCGTAGGTCGGACGCAGCGCGTCGGCCGCCATCTGGATGTCGTGAATGGCGAGCGCCTCGTAGAGCGACCCGGCGCTCATGTCGCCGGCGCCGGTCAGCTCGGCGAACTGCCCGTCGTAATCGGCGCTGTGGCCGATCGCCTTCTCGAAGATCGACGGGTTCGAGGTGATGCCCTTCAACCCGTCTTCCCGGATCAGCTTGTCGAGCTCGGCGCCGATGAGGTTGCGCCGCATGAAGTCGAGCCAGACCGATTGGCCATACTGTTCGAGCTGCTTCAACGGGTTCATGATGTGATCTCCTCTAGAGCCCGATGCTATCAAGCCGATCCGGCCTGACAGCTGAATCGGCCTCCAATTTGTTGAGTTAGAGCAAGATTCACCGACTAGGCCGATTCGACCTGATCGGATCTTGCTCTAGCCGGGCGGGCAGAGCCTGCGCCGAGGCGAAAATTCCAGCCCTTTGAATCACTGGCAGATCGACAGGGCCGACCGATTGTAGGAAAGAAGCGCGCTTTGGCGCAGCCGTCGGTTGCGGGCCGGGATGGCGGCGCTTTGCCCGCCCAGCCAAGCCCGTTCGCCGAAGAGTCACGATGCTCCCCGGCTGTTTCAGGACGATGATAAGCGCTTCCCGCGCCGCCGCATAGGCGCCGGATCGAAGCACCCTCGCATGCATGGTTGAAATTGCGTCAGCCATTATCGGCGAAGCCCGGGTAGAGGCACATGCCGCCATCGACGAACAGCGTGGTGCCGGTGACGTAGTCGGCCGCGTCCGAGGCGAGCCAGACGGCGGCCCGCCCGATATCCTCGGGCTCGCCGATCCGGCCATAGGGAACGAGCTGCATCAGCTTGTCATAGGCCTCCTTGGTGCTCCAGGCGGCGGTGTTGATCGGCGTGCGGATGGCGCCCGGCCCGATCGAGTTCACGCGGATGCGGTGCGGCGCCACCTCCTGGGCCAGCGTCTTCATCATCATCATGACGCCGCCCTTGGAGGCCGCGTAATTGACATGGCCGGCCCAGGGAATGACCTCATGGACCGAACTCATGCAGATGATCTTGCCGGCCGCGGCGGAGAGGGCGGTGTCGACGCCGCGCCGCTTGAATTCCCGGATCGCCGCCCGCGCGCACAGGAACTGACCGGTCAGATTGACGCCGATCACCGCGTTCCACTGTGCGAGCGTCATCTCGTCGATCGAGGCGTCGCGCTGCATGCCGGCATTGTTGACCAGGATGTGGAGCGTGCCGAATTCCTCGATCGCCTTGGCGAACATCGCCTCGACCTGGTTTTCCTGGCTCACGTCGGCGGGGATGGAAATCGCCTTGCCGCCCATTTGCCGGATCGCCTGGACGACCTCGTCCGCGGCCTCCGGACCGGTCACGTAATTGACCGCGACATCGGCGCCGGCCCGGCCGAGCGCCAGCGCCACCGCCTTGCCGATGCCGGAATTGGCGCCCGTGACCAGGGCTGGCTGGCCGCGCAGAATCTTGCCCTCGCTGTCGCTCATCCCCATGCTCCTCCGGTGATCTCGTCGGTTGCCAACGGCTGCTCGGCCATGATGGCGTCACAAGATTTCGGCTCCAGCAGCAGGGCGACGAGACCGGTCCAGCCGGTCTGATGCGAAGCCCCCAAACCGCGTCCGGTATCGCCATGGAAATATTCATGGAAGAGCACAAGGTCGCGGAAGGCCGGGTCGGTCTGCAGCCGTTCGTTCCGGCCGAGAACGGGCCGTCTTCCCTCGGCGTCGCGTAGGAACAGGCGCGCGAGGCGCGTGGCCAGCTCCTGCGCCACTTCCTTCAGGTTCATGTAGGACCCCGAGCCGACCGGGCATTCGACCTTGAAATCCTCGCCGTAATATTGGTGATGCTCCAGCAGCGCCTCGATGATGAGATAATTGACCGGCATCCAGACCGGTCCGCGCCAGTTCGAATTGCCGCCGAACAGCTCGGTCGTCGATTCCCCGGGGACATAGCCGATGCTGAATTGCTGCCCGGCATGCTCGAAGACATAGGGATGCTGCTCATGGAATTTCGACACGGCGCGCACGCCATAATCGGACAGGAACTCGGTCTCGTCGAGCATGCGCCGCAAGAGCTGCTTCAGCCGGTGGCCGCGCAGCAGCGATAGCAGATGGCGCTCCTCGCCCGATTTATCCATCCAGCGCGAGACCAGCAGCGCCAGATCCGGCCGGTAATCGAGGAACCAGTTCAGTCGGGTGGCGAAGTCCGGCAGCCTTTCCATCATATGGCTGTCGAGCACCTCGACGGCGAAGAGCGGGATGAGCCCGACCATCGAGCGCACGCGCAGCGGCACCCGCTCGCCGCCGGGCAGGCGCAGCACGTCGTAGTAGAATTGGTCGGTCTCGTCCCACAGGCCCATATCGTCGCCGCCCATATGGGTCATGGCCTCGGCGATATAGAGGAAATGCTCGAAGAACTTGGTGGCGATGTCCTCATAGACCGGATTGTCGAGCGCCAGCTCCAGCGCGATGCGCATGAGATCGAGCGTGTACATCGCCATCCAGGCGGTGCCGTCGGATTGCTGGATATAGCCGCCGGTCGGCAGCGGCGCCGAGCGGTCGAAGATGCCGATATTGTCGAGGCCGAGGAAGCCGCCTTCGAAGATGTTCCGGCCTTCGCTGTCCTTGCGGTTCACCCACCAGGTGAAGTTCAGCATCAGCTTGTGGAACACGCGTTCCAGGAAGGCGCGGTCGCCGACGCCGCCATTCTGGGCGCGATCCATGCGGTAGACGCGCCAGACGGCGCAGGCATGGACCGGCGGGTTCACGTCGCCGAACGCCCATTCATAGGCCGGCAGCTGACCGTTCGGGTGCATGTACCATTCGCGCGTGAGCAGAACGAGCTGGCTCTTGGCGAATTCGGGATCGATCCGCGCGAAGGTCACGCAGTGGAAGGCCAGGTCCCAGGCCGCGTACCAGGGGAATTCCCACTTGTCCGGCATCGAGATGATGTCGGCGTTGTTGAGATGGAACCAGTCGGCGTTCCGGCCGGTCTGATGACCTTCCGGCGGCGTCGGTTGGGCGGGATCTCCCTTCAGCCATTGCGGTATGTCGATGTAGTAGAACTGCTTCGACCACAGCATGCCGGCGAAGGCTTGGCGCTGTACCAGCCGGGCATCGGCATCGGCGATATCCTGCTGCAGCGCCCCGTAGAATTCGTCGGCGTCGGTCCGCCGCGCCGCCATGATCGTGTCGAAATCGCCATGCGCCGGCCCGGCGGCCAGGCGAATCCGGACCTGCGCCTTGCCCTGGGGCGGTATCCTCAGGCGGTAATGCGCGGCGAGCTTCGAGCCTTCGCGCGCCGGATTGACCGCCGCCGTGTCGCCATCGACGACATAGTCGTTGATCCCGTCCTTGAAATAGCCGGGCACGTCCATCCCGTAGAGCCGACGCATATTGGTGTCGTTGTCGCAGAAGAGCAGATCGCACTCGCCGTCGGCGACCAGGCGCATCTCCGGCAGGTCGGGATGGCGGACCAGCACCGTGCCCTGGTCGATCATGGATAGGATCGGATGGCGCTCGACGGACCGCCAGGACCAGAAATTGCGCGCCCAGAGCTGCGGCAATACATGCAGTTCGGCGGTGTCCGGCCCGCGGTTGGTCACCGTCACCAGCATCAGGATGTCGTCCGGATCGGCCTTGGCGTATTCGATCTCGACATCGAAATAACGGGCTTCGTCGAACAGGCCGGTATCGATCAGCTCGTACTCCGGCAGGGCCGAGCCGCGGCGCGCATTCTCCTCGATCAGGTGCGCATAGGGGAACGCGCCTTGCGGATATTTGTAGAGCATCCGCATGTAGGCGTGGGTCGGCGTGCCGTCGAGATAGTAGTAGAGTTCCTTCACATCCTCGCCGTGATTGCCCTGGCTGTTGGTCAGGCCGAACAGCCTTTCCTTGAGCATCGGGTCGCGACCATTCCATAGCGCCAATCCCAGGCAGAGATTGAGATCGCAATCGCCGAAGCCGCCGAGCCCGTCCTCGCCCCAGCGATAGGCGCGGCTGCGGGCATGATCGTGCGGGAGATAATCCCAGGCGGTGCCGCCGGCGCTGTAATCCTCGCGTACCGTGCCCCATTGCCGTTCGCTGAGATAAGGCCCCCACCGGCGCCAGCTCTTGTCGAGCTTGACGGCTTTCAGACGCCGCCCCTCGACCGTCGCGGTGATCTCGGTCTCGGTCTCGCGGGTAATGCTTTCAGGCATGCGCGGGCTCCAAGGATCTTGCCGTCAAGATGTCGAGCCGAATCAGCTCGCCGAGCGACCAGGCCTGAAACGGGGTGCCGCGCGGCCGGTGCGGCGCGTCGCCATCGAAGATTTCCGAGACATGGCCGAGCCCAGCCACCTCGAGATGGGCGAAGAGCGGCGTCAGGAACCGCTCGCGCGCCCGACTCCGGGCAGCTGGGCCGTCACCTTCGATCCGGAGCCACGCCTCGGCGAAGGCGCCGATCAGCCAAGGCCAGACGGTGCCCTGATGATAGGCGGCGTCGCGTTCGCACGGGCCGCCTTCATAGCGCCCGGCATAGCGCGGGTCCGCCGGATCGAGCGTGCGCAGCCCGAACGGGGTCAGCAGCTTCGCGTCCACCAACGCCACGATGGAGCGGGCGAGCGCGCCGTCGAGGAGGGGGTAGGGCAGGCCGCCAACCGCGAAGATCTGGTTCGGCCGGACCGACCGGTCGACCGTGCCCTTCACGTGATCGACATCGACGACATCGAAGAGGCCGCCGGATTCGGGGTCGGGGAAGCGTTCGAGGAAGCTCGCCCGGCCACGCGCCTCGATTTCCCGCCAGCGATCGGTCCAGACGCCGGCGATGCTGAGCGCATTCAGCCACAGCGCCTGGACCTCGACCGGCTTGCCGATGCGCGGCGTCACGACCCGATCTCCGACCTTGGCGTCCATCCAGGTGAGTTGCACCCCCGGCTCGCCGGCGCGCAGCAGCCCGTCGGCGTCGAGGCCGATGCCGAAGCGCGTCCCGGCCGCGTAGCCGGCAATGATCGCCTCGACTGCCGCGCGGAGCGTGTCGCCGATCAGCGTAACCGGTCGACCCGCGGATTCGGCCGCCTCAAGGAAATCGTGACAGGCGACGATGTACCAGAGCGCCGCATCGACGGAGTTATATTCGGGCGCGTCGCCCGTATCCGGGAAGCGGTTCGGCAGCATGCCTTGCGAGACGGTGCCGGCCCAGCCGGCCAGGATGCGCTCGGCATCGTCCAGACGGCCGGTTGCAAGGCACAGGCCCCGTAGGGCGATGAAGCTGTCGCGTCCCCAATCGGTGAACCAGGGAAAGCCCGCGAGAATGGTCCGGCCGGGATAGCGGTCGACCAGATAGGCTTCGACCGAGCGGCCGAAGGGCCGAGGCAGAACGGCGCGCCGGGCCGCCTCGCTCTCGGCCAGCCGGGCGGCGTGGGCGGCGCCGCGCGCGAAGAGCCCGTCCCCCGTTCTGAAAGTCAGCACGGCCGGTTCCTCCGGCCCGAGCTCCCAGGTGAACAGGCCGGGCGATGCCAGATCCTCGACCGCGTCGAGGCCGCGGGCCGCTTCCTCGGCATAGATGAAATTGCGATACCAGTCCGGCTCATGGCGGTAGGTCCCGTTGGAGAATGCCGCGATCGAGGGAAGGTTCGGATAAGGCCGCCAGGCGATATTGCCGCCTTGGACGGTTGCGCGAAACTCGAAATGAACGCTCTCGCGCTGAAGCGCATGATAATCCCGTCCGGACAGCAGCGGACGGACGATCAGCCGCACCGGCGCCCCCTCCAGCAGCCGCCAACGCAGCACCGTCTCGCAGCCGTCGCGGTCGACGAACAGCTCCTGGCTGATCCGCTGGCCGGTTTCGAGCCGGAAGCTCCAGGAGGGCCAGGGCTCGCGCGTGAAACCGGCGAGGCGCCGCTGCCCGTCCGGATAGAGGATATCCGGCCCGTAGCGGTGGGACGCAAGCGCCATGGACCTGCCGTCGGCCTCGATCCAGGCATCGATATCGTTGACCAGGACGACCCGGCCGGTCGGCGGCGTCGTGGCGGTCAGCAGCAGCGCGTGATAACGGCGGGTGCGGACGCCGCCCACGGTGCCGGAGGCGAAACCGCCCAGCCCGTCGGCCTCCAGCCATTCGCTGGCGAGGTCCGGCAGGGCCGGCTGTGACTGCGGGGCGCGGGGCATGGGATGCGGAATTCTCCGGAGAACTGCCGAAACTTATCAACCTCTTCGAAAAGCGCGTCGAGGGGCGACGTTATCGCGCTTGTCTCGCTGGCCTCGTTCGCCGAGCCTTGTCATCTCATTCGCACTGACGGGCAAGGGAGTTACCGATATGGAATATCGTCGTCTTGGCGCATCCGGCTTCAAGGTGCCGGTGCTGAGCTTCGGCACCGGCACGTTCGGCGGCAAAGGAGAGTTCTTTTCGGCCTGGGGCTCGACCGATGTGGCGGAGGCGCGGCGCCTTGTCGATATCTGCCTCGATGCCGGCCTCTCCATGTTCGATTCGGCCGACGTCTATTCCGGCGGCGCCGCCGAAAGCATCCTGGGCGAGGCGCTCAAGGGTCGCCGCGACCGGGCCATCATCTCGACCAAGGCGACCTTTCGCGCCGGTGCCGAGCCCAACGATGTCGGTTCGTCGCGCTACCATCTGATCCGCGCCTGCGAAGCGGCGCTGAAGCGGCTCGGCACCGATTATATCGATCTGTTCCAACTCCATGGTTTCGACGCGCAGACCCCGGCCGAGGAAGTGCTGTCGACGCTCGACGACCTCGTCCGCGCCGGTAAGATCCGCTATATCGGCGTCTCGAACTTCTCCGGCTGGCATCTGATGAAGTCGCTTTCGGTCTCGGACCGTTACGGCTATTCGCGCTATGTCGCCAACCAGGCTTACTATTCGCTGATCGGCCGCGATTACGAGTGGGAACTGATGCCGCTCGGTCTCGATCAGGGCGTTGGCGCGGTGGTCTGGAGCCCGCTCGGCTGGGGGCGCCTCACCGGCAAGATCCGGCGCGGCCAGAAGCTGCCGGACCAGAGCCGGCTGCATAAGACCGCCGACAAGGGGCCGCCGGTCGATGATGAATATTTGTTCCGCGTCGTGGATGCGCTCGATGCGGTCGCCGAAGAGACCGGCAAGACCGTCCCGCAGATCGCGCTCAACTGGCTGCTGCAGCGGCCGACCGTGTCGAACGTGATCATCGGCGCGCGTAACGAGGAGCAGCTACGCCAGAATCTGGGCGCTGTCGGCTGGAATCTGACGAAGGAGCAGGTCGCCAAGCTCGATGCGGCGAGCGCGCTGCCGCAGGCTTATCCCTATTGGCATCAGGCCGGCTTTACCGAGCGCAATCCTGCGCCGGTCTGATTGGGGCGAAGAAACGCGCCGCCCGGCGAACCGGGCGGCGCGGATTTCAAAGCCCTGTCAGCCGCCGCCTTCCGGGGCGTCGTAGTCCATCAGAGCCTGGCTCATCATCTTGCCGTTCGACATCTTGTGATCGAACACGAAAAAGCTCTTGCCGTTCACAACGTAGACGATGATGCCTTCCTTGAGCGGCTTGGACTCCGGGTCGGCCATCAGATGCTGCGCCATCTTGCTGTCGGCCGGGATAACGGCGGTCTTGCCGTTCGGCATGTGAACGATGATCGAGCTGGGCTGCCCGCCCGGCGCAGGCGAGTCCGCTGCGAAAGCCGGTGCGGCCAGAGCGGCCGAGCCGGCGAAAGCGAGTGCAATCGCACTAAATAGTTTCATGGGTCCTCCAAATATCGAGGGCTATATCCAGTTCTGACGCCGGATTGCTCCGTATTACCTAAATCCCGAGCGTAATTAAAGCGATGCGTTTTTGATCAATTGATCTAAAACTTGCGGTACCGAGATCATCATAGGGAACGCTTATCGGGCGCCAACGAGCCCGGCCGGTCCGGATCCTTGCCGCATCGCACCATTCGGCACAATTTGGCGGTAAAATTCGCGCAATTATCTTCTATAGTAGAGATGACATAGATCTAAATATAACGGATGCTTCTTTCAAGTCACGATGGGATTGAACCCACCGACTGCCCAATACAGGTTGCCTGAAGGGGCACAATTTCCTAGCCTGCGAGCCGCATCTGACCGGAATGCATGGGGGACGCAGTGGTCGAACACGATTTAGCTAAGACAAAGATCGGTTCGATCCGGAGCTTCGCTGCTCCTTCTTCCGTCCTTCCCTTGGATCGCACTGCACCATGAAGGGCGCTATCCTGGTCGCCGGCGGCGCCGGCTATATCGGCAGCCATGCCTGCAAGGCGCTGGCGAAGGGCGGCTATCAGCCCGTCGTTTACGACGATCTCAGCCACGGCCACGAGGATGCGGTCCGCTGGGGGCCGCTGGTGCGGGGTGATATCGGCGATCGCGCACATGTGCTCGATACCCTGCGGGCGCATCGAATCGTCGCCGTCATGCATTTTGCCGCCTTCATCAATGTCGGCGAATCCATGGCCGAGCCGGCGAAATATTTCCGCAACAACGCCGCCAAGACCTTCGAGCTGCTCGATGCCATGGCCGAGGCCGGGGTCAAGCGCTTCGTCTTCTCCTCGACCTGCGCCACCTACGGCACGCCGCAGCGCCTGCCGCTCGACGAGACCCATCCGCAGGCGCCGATCAATGCTTATGGCGAAAGCAAGCTGATGGGCGAGCGCGCGCTCGCCTGGCAGCATCAGGCGCACGGGCTGCGCTACGCGGCACTGCGCTATTTCAATGCGGCCGGCGCCGATCCCGAGGGCGAGCTGGGCGAACGGCATGATCCGGAAACGCATCTGATCCCGCTCGTCATCGACGCGGCGTTGGGCCGGCGTGCCGCGATCGACATCTACGGCACGGACTACCCCACCGCCGACGGCACCTGCATCCGCGACTACATCCATGTCCAGGATCTGGCTTCCGCCCATATCCGCGCGGTCGAGATGCTGCTCGACAGCGCGCCGCCCATGGCGCTCAACCTCGGCACCGGCAGCGGCCATTCGGTCCGCGAGGTGATCGACGCGGTCGAGCGCGTCACCGGCCTCCGGGTTCCCTGCCGCGAGCGTCCGCGCCGGGCGGGCGATCCGCCCGTGCTCGTCGCCGATGCGCGCCGGGCGATGGCGGTGCTGCGCTGGCAGCCCGAGATTTCCGACATCGATACGATCGTCGCGACCGCCGCGCGCTGGGCTCGCCGCCCGACCGCGTTGGCGGCGGACTGACCCCCCAACCCGTTGAACGGAGCCAGTCAAATCATGCTTCTCGAGGTCTCGGCCCCCAGCCTCTCCGCCCTGATGGCGCCCCAGCCCAAGATCATCACGGGCGAGGCGGATGCCGTCCACTGGCGCAAGCTGGTTCCGCCGCAGCATCTCGAGATCTTCACCTTCGGCATCGGCGAAGGGCAGAAGGGCCGGTTGAAGCGCTTGAGCGAGGGCGGTGCCACGGCGCCGGCCTCCAAGCTGCCCTACGCGCCCAATGCGTGCATGGCGCTGGTCTCCATGTCGGACGCAGCGGACGAGGAACTGTCCCGGCTGGAGGATTGGTGGAAACAGGTGGCGCCCGACGGCCGCCCCTCCTTCGGCAATCGCATCCAGATCCGCGACTGGAGCAAGGAGCAGGGCCAGTTCTTCGCCAGCCTGTGCGAGCGGCTGGTCGAGCAGCAGACGGCCGACGCCCGGCGCATCGTGCAGCTGCAGAGGGAGCTGGCGGCGCTCAGGGGCATGCATGAGGAAGCGCAGATCACCTTCTCGCAGCTCTCCGACTATATCGCCCAGGTCCATCTGCCGGAGGAGCAGCTGCTCTATTCCGCGGAGCCCAGCCATATCGCCATCTACCCGCAGGGCAAGGAGCGCTTCCGCATCGAGCAGCTGCTGCCGGTGCCGTCGCTCGGTCTGGCCGCGGTCGAGCTTCATGTCCATTCGGCCGGCATCGGCGACAGCGGCCGGCTGCAGGTGACGCTGTCGACGCTCGAGGATAGCGAGCAGCTCGCCGTCTGGTCGCTTCGCTCGGCGCAGCTCAAGCCCGGCTGGCTCCGGCTCGACCTGCCGCATGCCGTGGTCGGGCCGCGCCGCACGGTGGTACTGTCGGTACGCTGGGAAGGCGGCCCCAAATCGGCGCCCAGCCTATCGCTCACCGATCAGCGCCTGGTCAAGGAATGCTGGCTCAAGGTCAACGACACGGCGATCGTTCAGCGCACCGTGGCGCTACGCGCCTGGTCGGGCCTGCCCGGCCTGCGCCGCACTCGCTCGGCCCGGCAGAAGTCGGATCCGGCCGTGGCCGGCCAGGGCCTCCATCTCGAACGCCGGCCGGTCTCGGCCGCGGTCCGCCGCGGCGCCAAGCTGGTCGCCCCCGCCGAGAAGGTGGTCGATTACGATCTTCTGGCCCCGATCAACGACCAGGGCGTGTTTCAGCTCCATCCGGTCGAGGACCATGTCGCCGTCGCCATGATCCCGAGCGGCTGCCCGGCCGATGCGCGCCAGCTCTTCGCCACGGTCAAGACCAACCATCCCGACGCGCAGCCGATCGAGTACGCCATGATGGTGCTGCCGCCCGGCACGACCTTCGACGGCTTCCCCAATTCCGGCAGCGACGCCAAGACCGGCAATTTCTCCGGCTGGACGCTGGTACCGCCCAACAGCGAGAGCGGCGTCACCGTGTTCATGGACCGGACTTTCCCGGTCGATGCCGACCTCTATGTCGCGACCCGCGTGCCGCCGGGCAAATCGAATGCCTTCGCCTGGGCCTGGTGGCTCGATTTCGCCGCGCTGGTCGGTTGATAGGGACATAACGCCATGCCCGAAGGCTCGGTCACTCCCGTCATCCATTCGCGCGCCGTCGCCGCGACGACCGCCGTCATCGCCGTGGTCGTGCCGCTGTTCAAGCATACGGAGCTGGTGGTCGAGGCGATCCTGTCCGCCCTCGACCAGAAGGGGCCGGTCGAGCTGCGCATCGTCATCGTCAATGACGGCTGCCCCTATCCGGGCTCCTACGATGCAGCACTCGCCTTCGCCCGGTCCGAGCCGGAGCGGGTCGCGGTCATCCGGCAGCGCAATGGCGGCCTGAGTGCTGCCCGCAACACCGGCGTCGATTTCGCGCTCGCGGTCTGGCCGGAGCTGCAGGCGATCTATTTCCTCGACGCCGACAACCGGCTCTATCCCGACTTCATCGCCAAATCCTGGCGGGTCCTGTGCGAGCATCCGGAGGCGGGCTGGGTCTATCCCGACATCGACATGTTCGGCGAGGCCTATAATTACGATGTCGGCGGCGACTATTCGCTGCTTCAGCATCTGCTGGAGAATACCTGCGAGGCCGGCAGCCTGGTCCGGCGGAGCATCTTCGATGCCGGCATCCGCTACGACGAATCGATGCGGCTCGGGTTCGAGGATTGGGATTTCTGGCTGCAATCGGCCGGCGCCGGCTTCCGCGGCGTGCACGGCCCGGCGGTAGGCTTCCGCTACCGCAAGCGGCGCGAGAGCATGCTGCGCAATTCCGAGCGCGATCGGGCCGAGATCGTCGGCTACATGCGGCGCAAGCACAAGAAGCTCTACGCCCCGCCCAACCTGCTCCGGCTCGAGCACGAGGAGGCGCCGCGCTACGCCATCATCCTCGCCGACCGCATGGTGGTGGCGCTGACCTCCGATCCGACCCGGCTCGACCGCATCGTCAGTTGGGAAGAGTTCCGCGCGATGCTGCGCCTGTCCCGCATCGACGGGCGGCGCTATCCCTGCCCCTCCTATGTCGCGGTCACGCATCCGACCTTCTTGAGCTATCTCACCCGGTTGAAGCTCGCCAACTGGACCTTCTGGCGGCTCGAGGATTCGCTGCGCCAGCATAATTTCGCGGTCGCCGAGGCGGTCAATGACGGCAAGCCGCAGGCGCTGGGCTTCACGCTCGGCACGCCCGAGCATCCGCTCGACCTGCATGCGCTCGCCGGCCTCGTCATGGTTCAGGCCGATCTCCTCACCGCCTGCCTGTCCGATCCTGATCGCTCCTGGACCATGTCGCTCGGCCGGGCCCGTCCCGATCCGCGCCTGTTCGAGCTCAGCGTCGAGGCGGTGGTGCCGACCCATTTCGCCGAGATCTGGACGGCGGGCATGCACGAGTTCCTGTCCTGCTTCTCCGATCTCCATGCCTGGTGGCATGCCCAGGCCGACGAGCGCGGCTTCAGCTGGCGCGAAGCGGTGGTGACGCCCAAGCCTAAGCTGCCGCTCGCCGTGCGCGACATCCTGGAAGTGGGTCCGCTGCATCCGATGCTGCCGCTGCCGGGCGAGCGCCATGTCGGCTTCATCCTGCCGGTGGCCCAGTTCGGCGGGGTCGAGAAGGTTGCCCGCGCGGTCGCGCGCGAGCTCAGGGCGTCGGGCTGGACGCCGCATCTCTTCGTCTTCGCCGCCTCGAGCGTCGGCGATCTCGATGATCTCACCGACATCTTCGAGACCATCAACTTCCTCGACGATCCCGGCATCGGCGCCTGGACCCCGGACGGCAAATATTTCGGCGCCGGCTTCCCGGCCTGGGCCGCCAATGGCGATCACGCTCGGGCGCTCGGTCTGCTGGGCGCCATGCAGGCGGTGGTGAACTGCCACTCGGCCGATGCCCACGGCATCATGGGCGAGCTGCGCCGGCTCGGCATCGCCTCGGTCGCCCATCTCCATCTGATCGACGCCTCACGCCACGGCCAGCCGGTGGGCTTCGTCTATCAGACGCTGGGCTACGAGCATTGCTATGACCAGATCCTGGTCATTTCGGAGAATCTGCATTCGACCTGCGTGGCGCTCGGGGTTCCGACCGAGAAGCTGATGCATGTGCCGAACGCGCCCTCCTATCCGATGACGGAGGAGGCGGTCGCCTCCATCCTCGCCGCGCGCCCGCCCTTGAAGGGGCGCAAGCTGCGCTGCCTCTATCTCGGCCGGTTCGACCGCCAGAAGGGGCTCTATCGCGTCGCCCACCTCGCCCAGATCTGCACCGAGGCCAAGCTGCCGGTGGAATGGCGCGTGGTCGGCGGCCAAATCCTGGCCCAGGACGGGGCCGATGCCGAGCTGGCACCGATCGCCAACCTGGTCGAGCCCGCCGTGCGTGATCCCGAGCATCTGAGCGAGCTCTATGGCTGGGCCGATATTCTCGTGCTGCCGTCGCATTTCGAAGGCGTGCCGCTGACCGTGCTCGAGGCGATGCGCCTCGGCGTGGTCGTGCTCGCCACCGATGTCGGCGCCGTCAAGGAAGCCGTCGAGCATGATGTCGACGGCTATCTTTTCCACAATGGCGATGACCAGACCTTGCAGCGCGAGATGCTCGCGACGCTGCAGCGCCTGGCCAACGACCCAGAGAGATTGGCTGCGGTGAGCGCCGCCGCGGCCGACCGGGCGAGCAGATGGCAATGGCGGCAATCCTGCCGCCCGCTCGTCGACTTCCTCGAAACGAAATGCCCGGCCGGCGCTCCCGGCAGCAACGCAACCAAGAACTAGGATACCGACCATGGGCAAACGTATACTTTTCATTTTCCCGCAGGGCCTGATCTACAATCGCGACAGCGTTCGCTATTGGGACGACGGCAATCCGGCCAAGGATGCCAAGTACGCCTATAATTCGGGCGATATGTTCGTCACCGAGGCGTCGTTGAAGCTGATGGATTTCGATCATTGCGAAAGCGTGCTGATCGACGTCAAGACCACCGACGAGGCGATCGCCCGCTACAATGCCGAGTTCGATTACTGCATCTTCCGCGGTTCGAACTGCATCCATGAAAAGATGGTGTGGGGCAATGTCGGCACCTTCATCGAGAAGATCAAGCTGCCGATCATCGGCTTCTCGATCGGCGCCCAGGCGCCGCGCTACGAGAAGGTCAATCTCAGCGACGAGACCAAGCGGATCATGGCCTGCATGGCCGATCGCGCCGCTTCGGTCGGCGTTCGCGGCGCCTTCACGGCCGAGGTGCTGAACGATCACGGCATCAAGAATGTCGATGTGATCGGCTGCCCCAGCTTCATGCGCCACAACGACCCGGACCTCCGGATCGATATCGGCCCGCTGGATCAGGTCCGAAATGTCGGTTTCTCGCTGACCCGCTCGCTGAGCCGGCTCTATGCCGAGAATGTCGCGCGCGGCCTGATGATGCAGCGCGAGGCGATCCTGGATCTGGCCAAGAAGTACAATCTGACGATCGTCAGCCAGTCCGAGGTCGAGGAGAAGATCTATTACCACAAGCTGCTCGACCGGCTGGACGAAGCCTATAAGACCCTGACCGACAGCGGGTGGTTCCAGGGCAAGGACGATCCGATGATCAAGCTCTACCAGAAGCGGATGTTCTTCGGCTCCTCGGCGCTCGACTACGAGGTGCTGATGCGCAATCTCGACGTGATGATCGGCACGCGCCTCCATGGCAACGCCATGGCGGTCGCCAACGGCAAGCCGGCGATCTACATGACCCTCGACAGCCGCCTGCGCGAGCTGGTCGACCTGCTGTGCCTGCCGCGTCACGACATCACCAGCGAGAAGCCGTTCCGCATCGAGGATTACTGGCATCAGGAGCTCTTCGACCGGTTCAACACGCGGTATCGCGAGATGTACGGCAAGATGAAGCTGTTCCTCGATCTGAACGGCGTCGCCAACCGCATGCACGACCTCAACTGGGTCGAACAGCGGAAGACGGCCTGATGTGCTGGCGGCCGCCACTCCTTGCGTTCGGGATGCTGGCGGCCGCTCCGACCTGGGCGGCGCTGCCGTCCGGCGTGCTCGAAGGCGGGGCGGGCGTGAATGTCCATTTCCTCGACGGCCATGCCGCCGACCTCGCCCGGATCAAGGCGATGGGCTTCCACATCGTGCGCACGGATCTGCGCTGGTCCGCGGTCGAGACGACACCCGGCATCTATGATTGGTCCCATATCGATAAATTCGTCGGCGAGGTCCGCGAGGCCGGGCTCCGGCCCATGCTCATCCTCGATTCCTCGAACAAGAATTACGAGCCCGAGATCGAGGTGACCGAGCATACGGGGGAAACCCACAAGGTGCTGGCCTCGCCTGCGACGCCGGAAGCGGTCGCGGCCTTCGCCAAGTTCGCGGCGGCCGCGGCCAAGCGCTTCGAGGACGCCCAGCCGATCTTCGAGATCTGGAACGAGCCCGATTGGGGCGCCTGGCGTCCGCATCCGGATGCGGAGGCCTATGGCAAGCTCGAGGCCGCGACCTGCCATGCGATGCGCGAGGCGGTGCCGAAGGCGACCATCGTCGGGCCGGCGCTCGCCCAGCTGCCGAGTCAGGTGCCCGGTGCCGGCACCTATATCCAGCACATGCTGGCGGCCGGCGATTTCGATTGCCTGGACGGGTTGACGGTCCATCCCTATCGCAGCACCGATCCCTCGACGGTCTCGGCCGATGCCGACACGCTCAGGGCGATGATGCGGCGTGCCAGCCATAACGGCCACCTGGCCGAGGCGCCGATCCTCTATGGCGAATGGGGCTGGTCGAGCTGGGCCAAGGGGCCGAGCCCGGAGCGGCAGGGCGAGCTCGCTCAGGCCATGCTGCTGACCGCCATCCACGAGCATGTGCCGATCGCCATCTGGTACGACTGGCAGGATGACGGCACCGACCGGGGCAACAAGGAACATAATTTCGGCCTGCTCGATCATGACGGGGCCGAGAAGCCGGCGGCCAAGGCCGTGGGCGAGCTCTTCAAGCGGCTCGCCGGCGCGCATTACGAGGGCGACGCCCCAGGTGCCGGGAAGGATGCCAGCGCCCTGCTGTTCCGGGGCGCCGATGGGCATCGCGTCGTCGCCGCCTGGAGCGTAACCGCCCAATCCCGCCCGCTGTCGGTGAAGCCGTCGGGGGCGGCCGCCCTGGCGCTGACGCCGACCCAGGCACCGCGCTTCATCGAGCTGGAACATTAGAAATATCAACGACAAGGCCGGCCGCCGGCCGGTTTGAAGGAGGCGAACATGCAGCTTGAATTCCAATTGTCGCTCGGGGCCGATTCCAGCGGACAGGACTTCCAGTTCCTGACCGATCCCTCGAAGCTCGGTCAGCCCGGCGCCACGACCTTCTCGCTCACCGGCACCGGCGGCAGCGGCGATCTTTCGAATGTGGTGGGCGGCGGTACAGCGCCGAACCCGGACATCGGCGGCCCCAGCAACCTCGCCTTCGCCAGCACCACCGGCGGCGCGCCCTTCATTCTCGTGCCGGCGAGCGACGTGCAATATTCGATCACGCCCGCTGCCGACGGCTCGGGGCAGCAGGATGTCACCTTCAACCTCGCCTCGGCCTGGAACACGGTCAAGAACGTCGCCATCGATTCCTTCGACGGCGCGTCGCTGACCATGAAGAACTGGGTCGAGGTCCATCTCGACATGACCCATAACGCCGCCGGCTCGGCCGACACGCTCGATCAGAGCGTCGATATCGAAGGCGCCAAGCGCGGCTCGATCGCGGTCGGCGACGGCAACGACACCATCCATCTCGGGCTCGACAGCAACGGCTCGCTCGGCGACAACAGCTTCGCCATTACCGCCGGCAACGGCGATAACACCATCAGCGTCGGCGATGCCGACCATCACTATGCCGCCGACGGGCTCTATTTCGACGCCAAGGCCGGCGCCACCATCCCCGAGAATATCCCGGTCTACGACCAGGCCTGGTCGAGCGTCTCGGTCGCGGTCGGCAACGGCAGCAACGGCATCGAGCTCGACGGCGTCTATGCCCATGCCAACGTCACGGCCGGCACCGGCGGCACCGATCTCACCATCACCGATCCGGGCAATCACTGGAACGGCATCGTCACGACCATGACGGCCAACCTCGCCGGCGGCGCCAATACGATCGAGATGGTCGACGCCTATACCCACACCAACATCACCACCGGTGACGGCGCCGACACGATCGACATCCACCAGAGCACGCGCGGCGATGCGCCGGCCGGGCAGGACATCACCCTCGATCTGGGCGACGGCGCCAAGGAAACCACCATCACCGGCAACTTCCAGAGCATCAACTACACCGCCGGCAACGGCGCCGACGATTTCACCTTCACCGGCAAGGCCAACGTCACCATCCACGCCGGCAACGGCGCCAACAACATCATCGCCGGCTGGGGCCATGCCGACATCACGCTCGGCAGCGGCGAATCGAAGGTCGAGGTCGGCGGCATCGCCGGCGAGCAGGGCGGCACCTTCAACATCCATGCCGGCACCGGCCAGACCGACATCGCGCTCTATCAGACCGACGCCGCGGGCCATGCCGCGATCTGGCAGCAGGCGACGATCGATCACTTCAACCTCGGCGCCGGCGATGAGCTGGTCGCTTTCGGCGCCACCAAGGGCGCCGTCAATCACGAGAGCTGGACGGCCGGCACCGACGGGATCGAGCGGGTCGGCAACGATCTCACGATCCATTTCGACGGCGCCAAGAACGACGGGATCGTGACGCTGACCAATTTCTTCACCGACAATGCCAGCCATCTCTCCGCCGACGAGCTGGCCGGCGCGCTCACCAACAAGACCGCGACCGAGATCATGCATCAGGTGCTGCATGACGGGTTCAGCGACCAGGGCTGGTCCGACAGCGAGGCCGGCGCCCAGCCGGACCATGTTCACCTCTCCGCCGCCACGGCGCACGAGTTCATGAGCTTCTAGGGCCTGATGACATTAAGTCGAGCCGACTTAATGTCTGAATCAGTCCCTAAACATATAAGTTAGACAGCGATTCAGACTTTAGGTCGATTCGACCTAAAGTCATCGCGGTCTAGCAAGCGAAGCCGTCCCGCGCCGCTCTCGCGAGCGGCCGGGCGGCGTCTGCACTGCTTCTATTGGATCATCGAGGGCTGGAGATGCCGGTCAGCCGTCTCGCCGGCGTGGCGGATCGTGGCCGGAAGCGGCCGGCGGCGGCCGGACCATGCCGGCGACGGGATTGAGATGCAGCGTGATCGGAATGGGTGGAAGCGGCTTCCAGACCCGTTCCGCCTCGGGCTTCGCTTCAGCCGCGCGCTCCGTTTCCGCCGCGCGTTCCTCGACCGCCCACTCCTCGTCCCGCCAGTGCTCCCAGTCGGGCTTGACGCCGAGCAGCTTGCAGATGCGCTCGATGACCTGCTTCGGCGGCAGGTCGAGGATGTCCTCGTCGAACCGCTCGCCATCGAGGCGCTCATGCAGATCGCACAGCGCGAGACCGAGCGAGAACCCTTCCATCTGGTCCACGATCGCCCGCTCGACCGTCCGGCGGATCTGCTTCTTGCGCCGACGCAGGGTCCGGCGCGCCGGTGCGAGCGGCCCTTCGGCGAGCTTCGCCTCGAGCGCCACGGTCTGGCGCACCGCCTTGGCGACATGCGCGAAGCCCTGGGCAAGCTCGGCCGCCTTCTCGGGTGCCGCCTCGGCCTGCTGCCGGATGGTCCGCGCCAGGTCCATGCCGATCTCGGCCAGCTCCTTGAGTATGATCAGATGCCGCCCGGTCATCTCCTCGACCGGGTCGCAGGCACGGCTCTCCGCCCGAGCCCCGATGGGGTCGGCTTGGGCCGTGGCCGCCGAAGCGGCGATCTGCGTTGTCGCGTTCATGAACGAAACAAGAACATATGATCTGTCGTCAGTCAAGCGACTTGTCCACAGCCCCGGACTTTGAAACGTCAATTCCGCCGTGATGGCCGTGCTTGTCCCAGTGACGACGGTCGAAATGCATCGGTCGGCATGTCAGCGCAGGATAAAAGCCCAGGGATGGGCGAATTCCTTGTCGACCGCCTGCGAGGGCGGCGGGATGGCCGGATCGGCGAAGGCGCCCCCCGCGGCCGCGATCATGTCCGGCTTCCGGCGCGGCTCCTAGAAGAGTGTCGAGCCGCAATCCGGGCAGAAATGGAAGGTCACGTCATGGCCGCTGTCGGAGGGGCGGGTGAAGCTCCGCGCCGGCCCCGTTGCCGTTACATCGCCACGCCGAAAGAAGGCCGCGATCCCGAAGCTGCTGCCCGTCCGCTTCTGGCAGGCGAGGCAATGGCACAGCGAAACGAGCAGGGGCTCGCTTATGCATTGGACCGTGAGCCGACCGCAGGCGCAGGTCGCCGTTTTCGCCATGCCGAAACCTCCGATTGATGAATTGTGTTTTTCAGCCCTAATCAGCCATAACAAGCTATGTCGACATTACTGTCGATAGGCGCGCTGGTCTCGCTGCCCAGAATGTTGGCGTGGCCTGCAAGCATTCAAAAATAGCTTCGATGCGCGGACTATGCGGCATGACGTGGGGGAAGATGAGCAACGGAAGGCGTAAATATCTATCTCGCGAATACCGGGAGAAGGTACGCGAGATCTTGATGAAGGAATGGGACCCAATCGGCGTTCAAGACCTAGTGGGCGCCGAGGATGAGTATGACCGCTACGCGGCGAAGGCTTACGTGATGTTGATGGATGAGCATGCGACTGCGCCAGCAATTGCCGCCTATCTGTTTGATATAGCGACCGGCCATATGGGCCTCCCTGTATATGCCGGGCTAACGGAACGGTACGCCAAGACCGCTGAGATCCTTGTCCAGCTCCGGCCGCAGTTTTCGGTGCATTGACGTGAGAGAAGCTTCGTCGGCACCAGTGCGTGAGAGAGAGCGCTCAATCGGATGGTCGGGGATAGCAGGGTTTGATTATTTCGATATTTCCCGAAATATCGTTGACTTCCCGCCCGCCCTCCTGCTATTTCGAGTTTCGTCGAAATATGGAGCGGCCGCATGGAAGCTAAGGAAGCGATCACGGGTTTGGGCGCGCTTGCCCATGAAACGCGGCTGGCGGTGTTCCGCCTGCTGGTGCAGCGTGGGCCGGACGGCGTCGCTGCCGGGATCATCGCCGAGACGCTGGGCCTGCCGCCTTCCTCGTTGACCTTCCATCTGCAGCAGCTCGCCCATGCCGGGCTGATCACCCAGCGCCGGCTCAGCCGCCAGCTGATCTATGCGGCCGATTTCGCGGCGATGAACGGGCTCGTCGGCTATCTCACCGAGAATTGCTGCGGCGCCGGCGCCGCCTGCGGCCCGGTCTGCCAGCCCGGCTCGATCTCCACCCCCGCGCCAACCGATCGGAGGACAGCATGAAGCGTCTGCATGTGCATATGGGCGTCGAGGATCTCGCCGCCTCGATCCGGTTCTATTCGACCCTGTTCGCGGCGGCGCCGACCGTGGTGAAGCCCGACTACGCGAAATGGATGCTGGAGGATCCGCGCGTCAATTTCGCCATCTCCGAGGGTCGGGGCGGGGCCGGCGTTCATCATCTCGGCATCCAGGCCGAGGATGCGGGAGAGCTCGCCGAGATCTATGGGCGCCTTGAGGCCGCCGATGCGCCGGTGCTGGAGGAGGGCGATACCGTCTGCTGCTATGCGCGCTCGGAAAAATCCTGGATCACCGATCCGCAGGGGCTCGCCTGGGAAACCTTCCTGACCCATGGCGACAGCACCGTCTATGGCGGCAACGGCCCGGCCATCGGCAGCAATCCCGGCCAGGAGCCCGCCGCCTGCTGCGCGCCGGCGCCGGCCGCCAAATCCTGCTGCGGGCCGGCCGGATCGTGACGGCGACGGCCGAGAGCGCCGCGCGGCCGGCGGCGCCGAGCCTGGGGCCGGTCGAGCGCTACCTGTCGCTCTGGGTCGCGCTGTCCATCCTCGCCGGCATCCTGCTCGGCCAGTTCCTGCCGGCGCCGTTCCGCCTGCTCGGCGGCGCCACGGTGGCTGAGGTCAACCTGCCGGTCGCCTTGCTGGTCTGGCTGATGATCGTGCCGATGCTGCTCAAGATCGATCTCGCCGCCCTGGGCCAGGTGGCGCGGCATTGGCGCGGCGTCGGCGTCACGCTCTTCGTCAATTGGGCGGTGAAGCCGTTCTCGATGGCGGCGCTGGGCTGGCTGTTCGTCGGCTATCTCTTCCGGCCCTACCTGCCGGCGGGACAGATCGACAGCTATATCGCCGGCCTCATCCTGCTGGCGGCGGCGCCGTGCACGGCGATGGTGTTCGTCTGGTCGAACCTGCTCGACGGCGAGCCGCATTTCACGCTGAGCCAGGTGGCGCTCAACGATGCGATCATGTTGGTCGCCTTCGCGCCGATCGTGGCGCTGCTGCTGGGAATATCCTCGATCGCCGTGCCCTGGCCGACGCTCATCCTCTCGGTCCTGCTCTATATCCTGCTGCCGGTCGCGGCGGCGCAGCTTTGGCGGCGCGCGCTGCTGGCGCGTTCTCCGGCGGCCCTCGCCCGCACGCTCCGCCGCCTCGGGCCGGTTTCGCTCGCGGCGCTGCTCGCGACCCTCGTGCTGCTGTTCGGCCTGCAGGGCGAGGAGATCGTGGCGCAGCCGATGGTGATCCTGTTGCTGGCGGTGCCGATCCTGATCCAGGTCTATCTCAATGCCGGCCTCGCCTATTGGCTCAATCGCCGGCTCGGCGTCGATTTCCGCGTCGCCGGCCCGTCGGCGCTGATCGGCGCCTCCAACTTCTTCGAGTTGGCGGTGGCAACGGCGATCGGCCTGTTCGGGTTCCGCTCGGGGGCGGCGCTCGCGACCGTCGTCGGCGTGCTGATCGAGGTGCCGGTCATGCTGTCGGTGGTTCGCCTCGTGCTGGCGTCGCGCGGCTGGTACGAGCGGGGAGCGCGGGCATGAGCGTCACGATCTATCACAATCCCGATTGCGGCACCTCGCGCAACGCGCTGGCGCTCATCCGCAATGCCGGCATCGAGCCGCGGATCGTCGAATATCTGAAGACGCCGCCGCCGCGTGATGTGCTGAGGGGGCTGGCCGCGCGCACGGGCGGGCCGCTGCAGTCGCTGCTGCGCCGGAAGGGCACGCCGTTCGACGCGCTCGGGCTCGGCGATCCGGATGTGAGCGACAATGCCTTGCTCGATGCGGTCGCCCAGCATCCGATCCTGCTCAACCGGCCGATCATCCTCACGCCGCGCGGCGCGAAGCTCTGCCGGCCGTCCGAGCTCGTGCTCGACCTGCTCGAGGCGCCGCAGAGAACGGCTTTCGTCAAGGAGGATGGCGAGCCGGTCGTGGTCGCCATCCCGTTGCCGGCGGGCCAGCGGGACGCGATGGCGGCGACGCTCGCCGCCGCCGGGCTGCCGACAGCGGATCTCGCCCGGCCCGGTCGGCACCTGTTTCGCTTCGAGACGACGCTCGGCGAGCCCGTCGGTTTCGGCGGCTGGGAGGGGGAGGGCGATGATCGCCTCATCCGATCGATCGTGGTGGCGCCGGCCTATCGCAGGCAGCGATACGGCAAGGCGATCGCCTCGACGCTGGAGCGCCTGGCCGGCGCCCATGGTGCGAGGCGGCTGCATCTGCTCACGACGGATGCCGCTCCCTTCTTCGAGGCGCTCGGCTACGGCGCCGCCGATCAGCATGCCGCGCCGGCCGAGATCGCGGCGACGGAAGAGTTCGCCCATCTGTGCCCGGCGACGGCGCGTTACCTCACCAAGGACGTGCGGACGAGCTGGTAGCCTACACCGCCACCGTCACGATCGCGAACGCGCTCGCGGCTACCGCGATGAGCGCCAGCGCGCCGACCGCCCAAACCATCCGGCGCAGGCTGATCTCGGCGGCGCGGGTGCGCTCGAGCCGGGCGAGCTTGGTGCTGAGCTCGGCCAAGGTGCCGTCGAGGCGGAGATTGAAGATCTCCAGCGCCTCGATCTGGCTGCCCAGCGCCTTCTGCGTTGATTCGATCTCGGCCTTGGCCTGGGCGGCGGCGCCGTCGGGGGCGGTCTGGGTCGTGAGCGTGCGCAGCTCGCGGGCGAGCGCCTGCTGGCCGAGCTGGATCTGGCGGTTGCCGGTGAGCGAGGCTTCGAGCAGCTCGGCGATGCGGGTGATCGGCTGGGCCAGGATGTTCTCGGGCGGGACGCCGGCATCGAGGCGCGGCCGGAGCGTCGCCGTGCTTTCCGAGCTGGGCGAGGTGACATGGGCGACGACGGCGCCGATCTCGCCCGGCGCCGGCATCTCGGCCAGCTCGGCCACGAAGGCGTGGCCGCCGTCGCCGACGCCGTTGCCGGCCAGATCCTCGCGGCGCTGATCGGCGATGCAGGTGGCAAGCACGCGCTCGCCCAGCCGGATCTCGACCGTCAGCCGGTCTTCCGGCCGGAGCCGGTCCCAGACCCAGCCATAGACCTTGCCTTCCTCGATCGCGTCGATGCGGCCTTCGATCTTGATGTCCGCGAGCTTCAGCAGGCGGACGGGCTCTTTCTGCACGATCTGCATGTCCGGATTCCTCAATGCGGCCTTCCCAGCTGGACGACGGCAGCGGGTCCGGGGGCGCGTTCGGTATGGTCGGCGAGCATCGGCGTCGTGTCCGCCTGGTCGCGCAGCGCGCCGTAGAGCTTCAGATGCTCGAAGGCGCAATCGGCGATGCTGGGGACGGCGGGGATGCCCTCGGCGAGCTTGGCGCGAAGGTTGCGCTCGCTGAGGGCCCGGCGCATCACGCGGGCGAGGTCGGCCGGATCGCCGGCGCGGAAATGCAGGCCGTTGACCCCGTCCTCGACCATCTCGGCCATGCCGCCGATATCGCTGCACAGCACGGGCTTGCCGGCCTGGAACGCCTCGGAGATGACGAGCGGCGCGTTTTCCCACCAGATCGACGGCACGATCACCCAATCGACCGAGGCCATGAGCGCCGGCCGCCGGCCCGAATCATAGGCGCCGAGATGGCGGGCCGCCGGCGCCGCCTCGAGCGCCGCCTCGAACTTGGCGCGGAAGGCGTCGGTCTGGAACGGCATGCCGCCATGGATGCGCAGCTCGAAATCGCTCTTGCCGCCGGCCGCCACCCGCGCCGCCGCGTCGAGCGCCACCAGCGTGCCCTTGAACGGGCTGACATTGCCGAAGGTGGCGAAGACGTTGGCGCGCCCGGGCTCGCGCGAGCGCTGCGGCGGCAGCGCCGGCCTTCCGTTGCGCATGATGCGGATGCGCTCGGGTGCCAGACCCCAGGCGATATAGCGCTGCTCCAGGAACTTGCTCGGCGCCAGGAACTGGTCGACCATCCGGAACATGTTCTTGATGTGCGTCTCGCGCAACACGAACTTGTCCGGGCTCGCCTTGGGGAAGCAGCCATGGCAGGCATCGGGCGAGGCGCGCTCGCAGAGCGTGTGATCCTTGGTCGTCACCATCTGGCCTTCATGGGCGCAGATCGGGAAGTAATCATGGAGCGTATAGACGATGCGCGCCTGCGGCAGCACCCGCCGGATAAGGAACAGCATCTCCATGCCGAGCAGTTGCGTGTGATGGACATGGACGATGTCCGGCCGGAAATTGCGCAGGAATTGCGCCAGCTCCGGCACCACGCCGTAGAGATCGACCTGGCTCTGGTAGAAGCGGTCGTAATGGCCGGACCAGAGCAGCATCTCGTCGCCATTATGGCCCATCGCCTGCAGCCGCGTGCCGGGCTTCGGGTCGCGATGCAGGCCGCTGACGCAGGCGAGGAAGGCGGAGGCGATGCCGGGCACCGATTTGAAGGCGGTGAAGAGGTCGTGGGCGAAGATCTCGGTGCCGCCCGGATGCAGGCTCGGATGATTGTGGCAGACCTGCAGGATCCTGAGCTCGCTCACGGCGCCCTCTTCTGGAAAAGGATGATGTCCTGATAGATGTCGGACGAGCGGCCGGACCAGGCGCCGTAGCGGATCGGGCCGCCGGGGTGGAGCCCGGCCTGGCCGAAGGCGTGGAGGATGAAATCCTCGGTCTGCGCCACGGCGGCGCTCGGATAGGCCGGGTCGGCGAGGAATTCGGGCCCGTCGCCCGTGGCCGCGAAGGCGAGGCGGCAGCCGCCGGCCTCGATCGCGCGGCGGGCGGTCTCGTTCATCAGGAAGAATGTCGCGAAGCAGCGGCCGCCCGGCTTCAGCACCCGCGCGATCTCGGTGGCGTAGCGGGCGACGCAATCGGCGCGGAGATGGGTGAAGACCGAGGTCAGATAGACGAAATCATAGGCCGCCGTCTCGCAGGGGAGTGCCAGCGTGGTCGGGTCGAGCGTGCCTTCCGGATTATAGACGTCGCTGCGGATATCGAGATGGCGGAAGGTGAAGTTCGGATAGGTGCCGCTGATCGCGCCGGCGCACCAATCGATGCCGGCCGCGACCGGGTCGAGCCCGTCATAGGAGCCCTGGGCCGGATCGAGATATTGCGTCAGCGGGATCGCCATGCGGCCGACGCCGCAACCGATCTCCAGCACCTTGTCGGTCGAACGCATCCCGCCCATGCCGACGAACCAGCCGAGGAATTCGGCGCCGATCGCGCGGAAATCGCCGTCGCCGGCGAAATGCAGCTCGGGCGGCGGGATCGGCAGGAACCGGCAGCGCGCGACGAAGTCGGTGAGCGCCGGCACGAGATCCTCGGCGGCGGCGGCTTGCGGCAGCGCGCTCACATCGCGCTCCCGAACCGGTCGGTGAGATCCGCCATCTCGGCGGACCAGCGCCGGGCGTGCAGCCACGAATTATATTCCGAGGCGAGGCTGGTGGTGTAGCCCTCGTGCTGGCTGATCGATTGCCGCTCCAGGTGATAGAGCTCGGCGCGCGGCTCGTACAGGATGCGTCCGCCTTCGCGCCGGAGCTTGAGGCAGAGGTCGCTGTCCTCGTAATCGCCGATGACGTAGTCCTCGGTCAGGCCGCCGACGGCGCGATAGCGCTCGGCCCGGACCATGAAGCAGGCGCCGGTGACGCCAGGCACCTCGCGCCGCTTCTGTGCCGCCGGCCAGAACCGGGGATAGCCCTTGAAGTAATGCTGGTTCATCCAGCCGCCCGTCGGGCGTCGGCCGAAGCACAGGCCGGCATGCTGCAGCGAGCCGTCCTCGAACATGAGCTTGGGACCGACGGCACTCACCGCCTGATCGCTTTCCAGCGCGGCCGCCATGGTGTCGAGCCAGCCCGGCCGCTCCGGCACCACATCGGAATTGAGCAGCAGCAGATGGCGGCCAGTGGCGATGGCCGCACCGGCATTATTGGCGGCGGCATAGCCGTGATTGGCCGAGTTCACGACCAGCCGCATCGGCAGATCGTAGAGCAGATGCAGGCCGCGCAGCAGATGCTCGACATCGTGGCACTGCTCGGGACTGTCGAGCACATAGATGATCTCGGCCTCGCGGAAGGCCGGATCGACCGCGAAGGCGCCGATCTGGAAGCGCAGGAAGTCGAGGTTCTTGTAAAGCGGAATGATGATGCTGATCCAGGGATCGGCGACCGGGCGGCCGATCTCGACGATCTCGGGCGCCTGGCGCGCCGCCATCAGCGCCGCCTGGAGGGGGCCGACGGCAGGGGCGATCGCCTGCTCGATGATCTCTGTCGAGGCGAAGCGCGCCGGCACCGAAGCCAGGAGTTGCCGGCGCGCTTCCGCCAGGTCCGACGGCTGGGTCGGGGCGACCAGCTCGACCCGCGCGCCGGAACGCAGCAAAAGCTCGAAACGGAATTGCAGGCGCGGCAGCGACGGCGGCGCCGGCCAATCCTCGAACAGCACGAAGCCGGTGGCGTCGGGCCGGGGCGGCTCGTTGCCCTTGGGCTGATAGGGAAAGCGCTGCGGCAGGCTCTGGAGCGGCCTGGTCTCGCCGGTGACATCGATGGCGCGCACGCCGGCGACCAGCCGATGCGGATCGGAAACCCAGCCGGCGGCGAACAGGCCGGGCATGGGAAAGCCCATCGCCAGCTGGATCTCGGCCGCGATCGGCCGGCCCTGAACGGTGACGGCGCGCGGCGGCAAGGGCGTCAGCACCTGCAGCTCGGCCAGGATCGCCGGTGCCGCCGCGGCGCCGTCGGCGACGGCGCGGGCGACATAGTCGCGAAGGGCGACGGGCGGCCGCGCATGTTCCAGCCATTCGATCAGGCTCGGGCGCGTCTGGTTCCGGCCGGGCTGCAGGCGCCGGCAGGTCATGCCGCCGCGGCCGCTCATGACCACCAGCGCCCCGCTTTCGAGCTGGCGGCGCCCGATCGCGAGATGCAGCCGGTCGCCCTGGCGGAGGGTGGAGCGCTGCGGCCGGCCGGGCAGGCGGCGGACCCAGCCTTGGCCGACCAGCATGACGGCGTTGACGGCGCTGAAATTGGCGTCGATCGCGGTTTCGCACAGCACCAGCTCGGGCGAAAGGTCGGCGAGCGGCACCATCGGGCGCGGCTGCGGCGCCAATTGCAGGGCGGCCTCGCGGCAGGCGCGCGCGACTTCCGGGTCGTCGCGCAGGATGGGCGCGTTCTGGGCGGCCTCGACCAGCAGCATGATGGTGCGGATGCGGGCGCCCGGATCGAGGCCGGCGAGGAGGGTGACGGCGTCGAACGGCTCGATGCCGTTATGCGCGGGCGAGACGCTGGCGACGATCCGGTCTTCCTCGTCATGAAAGGTGAGTGTGCCGGTGGAATAGGCGGCATTGGGCCACATCACCACGGCGATCGCCCGCTGCCGGCCGCGCAGCGTCGGCACCAGCAGGCGGCTATAGGGGCGCGGCACGGCGACACCGTCGAGCTTGGCGGTGAGGCGGCGCGGAATCTCGTTGGCATCCCAGGCGGCCAGAACGGCCGCCGGGCCGATCGCCTGCAGTCGGGCCGTCAAGACCGTGTCGGCAAGGACGAGCAAATCTTCGGGCATGCTCTCTTTCGCGGGTTGGGCCGGGCCGGTATCCCCCAAGGCTGAGATTCCGGCCCGGTCCTAGTTTGCTCGACGAATTGTTAGTGAACGGCGAAGAACTGATTCGGATGCTGCTCGATATCGTGGACGGAGACGTTGTGGAGCGTGACTGTGTCGCCGTGGCCGAGATCGAGCACCGCGTTGCCGTGCGCGTCGGTGCTGAGATGGTTCAGCAGATCGTGCACGTTCGAGATGTTGGTGCCGTTGATGTGCTTGGCGATGACCAGCACGTCCTCGCCCGCCTTGAAGTCCATGATGACGTCCTTGCCGCCGCCGCCGCTGAACACGAAGCTGTCGCTGCCCGTGCCGGCGGTGATGGTCTCGGCGCCGGTGCCGATATGGACGGTGGCGTCGCCAGAGCCGAGATGGACCGTGTCGGTGCCGGCACCCAGCCACAGTTTCAGGCTGCCGCTGCCGCCCTGGACGACATCGTTGCCGTCGCCCAGATGCACGGTCGTGTCGCCGCTGCCGGCGATGACCGTGTCGTTGCCGTTGCCCATGGTGATGTGGTCGTTGCCGACATCGCCGACATAGGAGTTGTTGCCGTTGCCGGTGTGGATGACGTCGTCGCCCTTGCCGCCGTCGATCACGTTGTTGCCGTTGCCGGCGGTGATCGTGTCGTTGCCCAGGCTCGACTGGATGAGATTGTCGCCGTTGCCGACGGTGATGCTGTCGTTGCCGAGGCCGCCATGAATGACGTTGGCGCCGTTGCCGAAATCGACCGTGTCGTTGGCGGTGCCGCCGGTGAACAGGTTGGCGCCGTTGCCGGCGGTGAAGTGGCTGTCCATGGAGCCGGCGTCGATGGTGTTGCTGCCGTTGCCGAGCTTGGCATCGACGGTGGCGTCGTTGGCATTGATCGCGTCGTTGCCGTTGCCGAAAGTCACATGGTCGGTGCCGCCATGGCCGTCATAGACATCGTTGCCGTTGCCGGCCTTGATCGTGTCGTGGCCGCTGCCGCCTTCGATCGTGTCGTTGCCGTTGCCGGCGGTGATGTGATCGTTGCCGGAGCCGGCATGGTCGGGGCCGTCGCCGCCGACGAAGTTGTTGCCGTTGCCGAGCGACATGATGTCGTTGCCGTGGCCGCCGGTGATGACGTTGTTGCCGTTGGCCTCGGTCAGGTTGATCGATCCGGTACCGCCCAGCACGGTATCGTTGCCGCCGCCGCCGAGAATGGTGTCGTTCCCACCATTGTCGATGATCAGATCGCTGCCGTTGGTTCCGTGAAGCACCTCGTCGAAGGCGCCGCCAATGATTGTTGCCATGGTATTCCTCAAATTAAGTGAACTCAGAGGATTCAATACAATACTGCGGCGACTTCTTTGTTATTGTATCTATGTCTGCCAGGCGAAACGATATATCAGTAAAATTTTATTCTCAAGCTCATCTTAAAGTAATAGTGCGTCGACTCAATGAGTTAGAGACTATACTGAATCTTGCTTATCTTCTCTTTCTACCTTAGATAGGTGTAACTTAAACCTATCTCGACACCACCGTCAGTCTTCACGGAAGGCGCGGCGCGTGCTTTCCAGGATCGGCGAGATGAAATAGTCGATCGCCTTGCGCTCGCCGCGCAGGACCATCACTTCGCACGGCATGCCCGGGCGCATGGTGACGTTGTGCAGATTGGCGAAATCCGAGGCCGGCAGAGTGATCCGCGCGAGGAAATAATCCTGGCCCTTGGGGTCGGTCAGCTTGTCCGCCGAGACGTAGGTGACGGTGCCCTGCAGGATCGGCACCTTGTGCTGCTTGTAGGCGAGCAGGCGGACATTGGCCGGCTCGCCGAGCTTCACATGCTCGATATCGATCGGCAGGATCTGCGCCTCGACGATCATGTCGTCATTGACCGGCACGATGTCGAGGATCGGCTGGGCCGGCGGGATGACGGCGCCGAGCGTGTGATAATGCATGTCGGTGATGATGCCGTCCTGCGGCGACACGATGGTGCGCCGATGCGAGATGTCGGCGGAGGCGGTCAGCCGCTCGCGGAGCGCGGCCAGCTGCGCCGAGGTATCCTGGAGCGAGGTTCCGGCATCCGACTGGCGCTGCTGCCGGGCGCCTAGGATCTCGAGCTCGGCGCCGGCGATCATCTGCTGCGACTGAGCGATGTTGCCGCTGAGCTCGCCCAGCTTGCCCTTGACGTCGGCCAGTTGCGATTGCAGGTCGAGCATCCGCGGCTTGGTCTCGAACCCCTTGTCGAACAGGCTCTTGACGCCGACGAGCTCGTCGGCGGTGTAGTGCTCGCGCTCCTTGGTCGCCGCGATCTGCACCTTGAACGAGGCGATCTGCTCGTTGAGCTGGTCGATCTTCTTGCGCTGGACATCGACGGTATTGTCGAAGGTCTGGAGCCGCTGGTGGAACAGCTCGCGCTCGGCGGTGATGAGCTTGGCGACATCGGGTTCGCCCGCGATCGCCTGCAGCTCGGGCGGCAGGCTCATCTCGCGCTCGTCGCGCTGCTCGGCACGCAGCCGGGCCGAATGGACGAGAAGGGCGCGGAACTGGCTCGTCTGCTCGCCGAGGGCGGCATCGGACTGGACCGCGTCGAGCCGCAGCAGCGGCTGACCCTTCTTGACATGGTCGCCTTCGTCGACCAGCAGCTCGCGCAGGATGCCGCCTTCGAGATGGTCGATGGTCTTGCGGCTGCTTTCGACCACGACCGTGCCGCCGGCCACGGCGGCGGCGTCGAGATCGAACAGGCAGCCCCAGGTGAGCAGGCCGCCGAAGACCATGACGAGGCCGAGGGTCGCGATCGTGCCGACCCGCTTCAGCGACGGCTCGGGCGCCTCGGCGGCGAGCCTGGCCTGCCAGGGGGCGACGAGCTGGAGGGCGGTGCCGGTCGCCGGCTTCACGGGAAAGAGGCTCATGCCGTCACCAGGCGCGGCTGCTCGGCCGGACGCGGAATGGTGATGGTCTTCATCACCTCGTCGCGCGGCCCGAACTGGTCGATCTGGCCGTCCTTCATCACCATCACCTTGTCGCAGACGGCGATGATCGAGGGCCGGTGCGCGATCAGCAGCACGGTCGTCCCCATCGCCTTGGCCGCGGTGATCGCGGCGAGCAGCGCCTGCTCGCCGGCACCGTCGAGGTTGGCGTTGGGCTCGTCGAGGATGAGCAGCTTGGGATTGCCGAAAAGCGCGCGGGCAAGGGCGATGCGCTGGCGCTGGCCGCCGCTCAGGCTGTAGCCGGTGTCGCCGACCTGGGTCTCGTAGCCGAAGGGCAGCCGGCCGATCATCTCATGGACGCCGGCCTTGCGGGCGGCGGCGATCACGTCGCGCGGATCGGCATCGGTCATGCGGGCGATGTTCTCGCGCACCGTGCCTTCCATGAGCGACACCGATTGCGGCAGATAGCCCACGGCCTGGCCGAAGCTTTCGCGCTCCCACAGGAAGGTCGAGATGCCGTCGAGATAGATGCCGCCCGAGCTCGGCTCAAACAGGCCCGAGACGAGCCGCGCCAGCGTCGATTTGCCGGCGGCGGACGGGCCGATGATGCCGACGACCTCGCCCGGCTCGACCGTGAAGGACATGCCGCGAATGACGGGCTTGGTCGATTGCGCCGGAATGAACAGCAGCCGGTCGACGCTGAGCCTGCCGTCGGTCGCCGGCATCGGCTCGCTGCCGCGGGCCGCCGAGGCGCCACCGAGCAGCGCGTGGATGCGCTTATAGGCCCCGGCGATATAGACCCAGCGGCGCCAGCCGCTGATCAGCCGGTCGAAGGGCGAAAGGGTGCGGGCCACGATCAGGCTCGCGGCCATGATGGCGCCGGGCGAGGCGGCGTTCGCCATGATCACGAGCGCGCCGATCGCGATCACCATGCCGGCCATCAGCAGGCGCGAGGATTTGGTGATGGCGGCCAGCAGCTTGACCGTGCGGAGCGGCGCGTTGAAACGCTCGACCACCTCGATCTGCCGGCGCTGCCAGCGCCGCGCGATCGCCGGCAGCATGCCCATGCCCTCGACCGCCTCGGCATGGCGGACGGTCGAGCTGATCTCGGCGAAGGCGCGGACCTGGCTGTCGTTGGCCTCGGCCAGCTTCGCCCGGGTCAGCGCGTCGGTGAGCCACGACAGCAGCATCAGGAAGGATGCGCAGGCGATGCCGAACAGGCCGAAATAGGGATGCAGGAAGAACAGCAGCAGGATGTAGACCGGCGTCCAGACGAATTCGAGCGGGATCTGGACATCGGGGCTGGCGATGAAGCTCTTGATGTCGGCCAAGTCGCGCATCGCCTGCGAGGCGCCGGCGGTGCTGCCCTTGAGGCTGCCGGCGAGGGCCGCTTCCAGCGTCACCACGGTCAGCTTGCGGCTGAACCGGTCGGACATGATGACGAAGACGAGCGAGCGCAGATAATCGAAGAAGGCGCAGACGCCCATGCCGACGACCACGGCGATGGTCAAGGTCGCCAGCGTTTCGACGCTGCGCGTGGTCATGACGCGGTCATAGATCTGCAGATCGTAGATCGGAACCAGCAGCATCAGGAGATTGACGGCGGCGGTGAGCCCTCCCGCCAACAGCATGCCTTGCCAGAATCGGCTGGTCGCTTGATCCAGCACTTGCTGACCGGCGCTGCGCGTTGTTGCCATCCGCACTCTCCGCGTATTTCGTCCGGCCTGCGAGGCCGCTCGGGACGCGATTTATAAAATATTGCGGCGCGGCAAGGCAGTTCTATCCGGGCGGGAATGGGCGCTTGTTCAGTATTGGATGGATGGGATTACCATGTAAATCCAACGAATTTTAGATGGAATATCGGGATAATTTGTCTCTATTCGGAACCGGCGCTGCGACAAGTCGGAAGGTTGCGCCGGGCCCGCCGATCCGGCCAAGCTCACCGCAGCCGATCGGAAATGGGAGCCGCTGCCATGAAACCCTTCGAGACCATGACGCTGCCGGCGCTGCCGGACGTGCTCGCCCCGGACGGGTCCGAGGTTCGCATCCTGCTCTCGCGGGAGGGCGGCAGCATGGCCCATTTCACGCTGCGGGCCGGGCTGACCGCGCGCGCCGTCCGCCACCGGACGATCGAGGAGATCTGGTATTTCTTCGCCGGCCGGGGCGAGATGTGGCGGTCGGACGGCCCCCGCGAAGAGATCGTGCCGGTCGCGCCCGGCACCTGCCTCTCGATCCCGGTCGGCACAAGCTTCCAGTTCCGCGCCGGTCCGGACGAGGCGCTGGCGGCGGTCGCGATCACCATGCCGCCCTGGCCGGGCGAGGATGAAGCCGAGCTGATCCCGGGCAAATGGGAGCCGACCGTCTGATCGATCCGGGATGATGTTGCGGGCGCTGTTAAGGGGAATCGCCCAAGAATTGCCAAACACCATGTTAGCTAAGCAGGTGTATTGTCCCAATATTACATCTGTAATTAGAAAATGGGCACACTCGTCGTAAAATTGTAACTTCGGGCAGATAGGCAGCACATCCTCATTCAAGCATCGTGGGCCGCGCGGCGCGCTGGTGCCTAACAAGAAAGGGGAAGTTATGCGCCTGGCAACCGTTCTCGCTGCCGCCCTGCTGATATTTGCCCAACCCTCTTTTGCGAACAGCCAAAACGCCAACTTGGCCGCGGGTCCGCATGATATCGACATCGGCGATGTCCGCCTCCATTACGTCGTTGCCGGGCACGGCCCGCTTGTCTTCGTCGCCACCCCGGGCTGGGGGTCCGGGTCGAGCTATCTCCAGAAGGGGTTGGCTCCGCTCGCGCGGCATTTGACGCTCCTGTTCATCGATATGCGCGGCAGCGGCGGCTCTTCCCGTCCGGCCGATCGGGCGCGCATGTCTCAGACCGTCATGGCCGACGATATCGACCAATTGCGGGCGGCCCTGGGGCTCGACACGATCGACTTGATGGGCCATTCCGACGGGGGCACGATTGCCATCGAATATGCCGAACGCCATCCGGAGCATCTGCGCAAGCTGGCATTGATCGACGCGCGCGTGCTCGGCGATCGGGAGGGCGACAACATCCATAGCTATCTCACACTATGGGCCGATGATCCCCATTACCGCGCCGCCGTCCAAGAAGAAATCAAGGCAGAGAGCAATGACGGCCCGGTCGCGTCCGACGCGGACTTCGAGAAATATTTGAGCACGGTACTTCCGCTCTACGTCTCCGATCCGGTCCGGTTTGCGCCGAAACTGGCCGCATCCTTTGCAGGCACCCATCTCTCTTCCTATGCGGCGAACGCCCAGGATGACGCGCAGCAAAGCACGCCGCGAGATCAAACCAAGGAACTCGGGAACATCAAGGCCAAGACGCTCATCATCAATGGGACGGTGGATTGGATCTGTCCCTATCAGGAGGCTCAGCTCCTGCACGCCCAGATCCCCGGTTCCCAACTGAGCCTTTACGCCAATAAGGGCCACGTGCCTTGGATCGAGGATCCGTCGCGGTTCTTCCCGGAAATCTCGGCATATTTCCGAGACTGACGGGTTGGGCCGTTTCTGATCGGTCGAATCACCCCGCCATCCCGGTCACGAGCGCCAATTGCCGCGGCAGGCAGCGGGCGAGCGCGCAGCGTTCCAGCACCGTCTCGCGCGCGGCCCGGCGCAGCGGGTCTAGCTTCGATCCGGCGGCCAGCATCTCGGCGGCGCGGGCGGCGATGGCGGCTGGGTCGAGCATGTCGACGGTGACGCCGTTGCTGCCATCCTCCAGGAACTCCTCGACCGGCGGCGTCGAGGAACCGAGGATCAGGCAGCCCGTCGACATCGCCTCGACCATCGACCAGGACAGCACGAACGGCACCGTCAGATAGAGGTGCAGCGACGAGATCCGCAGAAGGTCCAGATAGCGGTCATAGGGCAGCGTGCCGGTGAAATGCACCCGCTGCGGATCGAGCGGCACCTCGGCCAGCATATGCTCGCGCCAGTTCCTGCCGGCGGGCGCGCGGCGGCCATAGCTGACATCGTCGCCGCCGGCGATGACGATCTGGGCCGCCGGCCGCTTCGCCAGCAGGGCTGGAAGCGCACGGATGAAGCTGTGGAAGCCGCGATAGGGTTCGAGGTTGCGCGAGACGTAGGTCACGATCTCGTCCTCGGCGGTGAGCACGCGGCCGTCCGGCAGGGCGAAGCGCGCCGTCGGGTCGGGCTTCAGGCGATCCGTGTCGATGCCGTCGAAGATCGTCTCGATCTTGCCTCGATAAGGTTCGGGGTGGGTCCGGCGCTGCCATTCGGTCGGGCTGATGCCGCGGTCGCAGGCTTCGAGCGACAGGAGCTGGTGCGCGTTGCGCGTGCGCAGCCGGCAGGTCTCGTCGAAGGTGAAGGGGTCGCCCGGATCGAAATTCACGTCGAGCCCATGGGCGCGATAGTAGAACTCGCAATAATGCAGCAGCGGCACCCGGGGCCAGACATCCTTGAGATAGAGCGTCTCGCCCCAGCCCGGATGGGCCACGATCACGTCCGGCCGTTCCTGATCCGCCTCCAGCTTGAGCGCCAGCCGCGCCACCGCCTGGCCGTTGAGCACGGCGCTCTCCATCTGGATCAGATAGTGGTGGGTGGATGGCGCCACCTCGCGCGCCGGTTCGTAGACGAGACGGCGGACGCCCTTGGCGCTGCCCTCGGCCTTGCGCGTGATGAAGCTCACCTCATGGCCGCGCGCGGCGAGCTGCGGCGCCAGATGCTTGAACTGGCCCGGCATGTTCTGATGCACGAACAGGATGCGCATTCAGGGCGCCGGATCGATGGCGGCGGCGATGGCGCGCACGAGCGGCTTCATGAAATAGGCGTCGGGCGGCATGATCGCGATGGCGACGCCGCGGCCCTCGAGCTCCGCCGCCACGACCGGGCCGACGGCCGCGACCTTGAGGCGGGCGAGCGCCGAGGCCAGCGCCGCCTCGCGGCCGCTCTCGCGCGCGACATCGAACAGGCGGCGCACCTGGGGCGAGCTGGTGAAGGCGATGACATCGACCTGATCGCTCGCCATCGCATCGATCGTGGCTATGACCCGTTCGGCATCGGCGGCCGAGGCGTAGGCGTAGGGCAGCACCGGATCGGGCTCGGCGCCGCCATCGGTCAGGAAATTCAGTAGCTTGTCGTGCGCGCTGTCGGGATAGAGCTGCACGCCGATGCGGCGGCCGGCGAGAGTCTCGGCGGACAGCGCCGCGATGATGCCGTCGGTGGTGGGCTCGGCCGCGCGGAGATCGGGGTCGAGGCCGAGCTCGCGCAGCGCCTTCGCCGGCTTGGGGCCGCGCGTGATCTTGCGTGGATGGGCGAGCGCGGCGCGGAACGGCTCGGCGATGCCGGCCGCCTGGGCGAGCTTGTCGAGCCGGCGCAGCCCTTCGCCGGTCAGCAGGATGAGATCGTCGCACGGCCGGTCGATGAAGCGGCGAATCCAGGCCTCGATCGGGGCCGGATCGGGCGCGTCGATGATCGCGACCATCGGGCAGCGGATGACCGTGCCGTCCGCCGCCTCGATCATCTGGGCGAGCAGATCGAGCTCGCGCGTCTCCGGGACGACGATTCGGCATCCCTTCAGTGAGTCCTGCATGTCATTCCTCGCGACCTGTTGTTATGAGCTTGGTCAAACCGGCGGCCGGGCGCCAGCCGGATCATGGGACCGGGAGGCGCTAAAATGACAGGGTTGCAAGCAAGCTGGATCGATGTCGACCGCTACCTGTCGGATCTGCTCGCCCGTCGGACGCCGCCTTCACCGGCGGCGGGGCGCGCGCCGAGGGCAGCCAGGCCGGGACCGAGAAACGGCTTATGCGGCCGAAAATGAAACCTCTCAAAGGTAGTGTGTGGTTGGTCTCGATGATGGGCGCGGTATGAATTCAAATGCAGATCTTTTGAAAGCAAGAACGATGGATCGTGCTGGCCTTACATTTTCATATGCCAAAAGTCTACTATGGGTTGCTGCCTTTGCAGCCTTGGCTGTATCGGCAATTCTCATCACTCAACTGATATTTATCGATTTTGTACATGGAAATCCCGATAGAACCAAAAGTAACGCCATTTTTATGATGGCTGCATTCCCGCCGATACTGGGATTTTTGTCCGTCCTTGGGGTGCTCCTTGTGTTTGGCTTGGCGCAATTTGTTCATGGCGTGACAACATATATCCTTGCGCCCCGGTTTGGCCTGTATTCGCATTTATTTTTTGGGCTGATGTTGCCGTTGATCTCTATAGTGACATGGTTTTGTTTTGATTATCTTGTACCTTCGGATTTCAATCTGGCCATAAATGAGGGTCCAGATTGGACTCCGTATCAACACGGCATGACATTCCAAAGATATTTAACTGTCCTGGCAATTCAGGCATCGGTGACGGCGTTTACTATTATATATTGTATTGCGCCTATCCGTAATTTCTCTAAACGGCGGATCATTTTGGGGGCGGTGGTCCTGATAAGTGTCGCGGGCACGATCTTGGGCTACCATGGAGCGGCAAAGCAATATAGATTCATTGATCATCCCGGTTCTGGTTCGATGGATTAGATCCCTACTATTATCGGCTTTTGCTTGGCATTCAGCGAGCGGTTAAAGAATGAAGGGCTGGGACGGGCTTGCTCCGGCATTCGTCATGGGCGATTGAAGCGGACGGAGGGCCTGCCCAAATAACCTTCATGATTGGAATCGCGCTCTTCGACACGGCGATCGGCCAATGCGGCATCGGCTGGGGCCTGCATGGCATCCGGACGGTGCTGCTGCCGGCATCGAAGCCGAACGGCACCATGGTGCTGCTGCGGAAGCGCTGCCCCGGCGCCGAGGAAACGGCGCCGCCGCCCGAGATCGCCCGCGCGATCGAAGGCATCCAGGCGCTGCTCGAGGGCGAGAAGCGCGATCTGCGTGAGGTCGCGCTCGACATGACCGGCGTGCCGGATTTCAACGTCCGGGTCTACCAGATCGCCCGCGCCATTCCGCCGGGCGAGACGCTGACCTATGGCGAGATCGCGAAGCGGCTGGGCGATCCGTTGCTGGCCCGCGATGTCGGCCAGGCGCTCGGGCAGAATCCCTTCGCGCCGGTGGTGCCGTGCCATCGCGTGCTCGCGGCGGGTGGCAAGATGGGCGGCTTCTCCGCGCCCGGCGGCGTCGAGACCAAGCGGCGCATGCTCCAGATCGAAGGCGCGGACGCGGTCATGGCCGAGCCGGAACTGCCGTTCTGACCCGTCAATAGATCACCTGAAGCGCCAGATAGGATGAGAATCGGTTGCTCGACGAGGCGTTGGCGAGGCCGCGCCCGGCCGAGAACAACAGGCTCACATCCTCGGCCAGCTTGTAGCTGCCGCCCAGATTGAAGCCGGGCGAATCCTTGTCGCCCGGTGCTTCGGCCGTCTGCTGGAACGCCTCGCCGCCGAGCTGGAGCGCGTCCGTCAGCTGATAGAGGCCGACGCCGCCGAGGAACCAGGCATTCTTGCCGGCGCCGGGATTGATGCCGTATCCGCCCCCGCCATAGACGGTCCATTTGCCGAAGCTCTTCTGCGCCCAGAGCGGCACGAAGGTCCGCGCCACGCCGGCACCGAGGCCGCGCTTTTCGTCTCCGGTCGGCAGCTCGATCAGCGGGTAGAGGCTGATCATGGGCACCCAGCCCGCCTCATCCTCCTCGACGAAGCGGTATTTGACGCCGATCTCGGTATCGCCCGGGCCGAACTGGATGCCTTTCGGGGTGCGCACATAGGCCATTTGCGGCTGGATATGGAGCTGGAGGTCGGGCAGTGCCCCGTAATTGGCATCGACGAGCGGGGCCATGCCGGCCTCGCCATCCTTCGAGACCGTGTTCGTCACGGCGTAATTGACTTCCCACCGCCCGAGGTCGGGCGGCTCCGGGTCGTCGGTCACGAAGGGCGGGCCGGCCAGCGCCGGCACCGCGTAGCCGAGCAGGAGGAGCGGGCACCAGCGGTACCGGCGCAGGGCTATACCAAATCCCGAAGATGACAGCTCATCGGATTTGGTATCGCGAGCGACGGCGAGCGCGCGCCGCATGGCGCGAAAGCCAAGCCCACGGAGGTGGGCGCCCGGCGACTGAGGCCCGGGTAAGTTCCACTTACCCGGATTTGGTATTAGTCGTTCATCCGCCAAGGGGACCGGTTCGTCCAGGATTTGAGGGCGTTATTTGCCCATTCATTGGATTTGTCCTTGTGGCAATTGGTGCAGGGATTGGGGATCTTATACGCCTCCGTCTCGGCCGGGGTAATGAACCGGAACGTGTGGGCGTGAACATTCACATCCGCCACCGTCTGCTCGATCTTCGGCATGTGGCAGGCGACGCATTCGCTGCCGGGGCTGCCCGGCTTGTGGTGCGTATGCTCCTCGATCGAGGCCGCGCGCGGACCGTTCTGGCCGTTGGGCGCATGGCATTCCATGCAGATCTCCGCCACCGGCGCGCGCAGCTCCGCCGGATTGTCCGTGCCGTGGACATCGTGGCAGCTGAAGCAGGTGACGCCGCGCGTATACATCAGGCTCTGCGAGAAGTCGTTGCCCTGCATCCGGTTCTTATGAGCCGTGCCGTCGGGAAAATGGGTGAAGCTCAGCTTGCCGAGCGTGTGCGGCTCGAGCTGCCAATAGTCGCTGAGATTGGCGCCCATATGGAAGCCCACCGGCCAGTCGTAATATTTGCCGTCGACCTTGTTGTCGCCGAGCGGGCGGCCCTGGGAATGGCACTGGATGCAGGTATCGTTCGCCTTCACGTAATCGAGGCGTGCCGGATTGATCACCGTCGCCCGGATCGGGTTCTTCACATGCTCGCTCGCCGGCCCGTGGCAGGCCTCGCAGCCGACGTTCCATTCGGTCACCTGCTTGGTCGCGATGTCGTAATTGACGGAATGGCAGCCATCGCAGAGCTGGCCCGTCGGCCGCTGGAAATTATCGGGCGGAAACAGCGTCGACCACCAGTCGCCGCCATTCTCGACGAAATAGGGGCGCCAGATCTTGTGGGTCACGTCCCATTGGGCCGGCAGCGGGAAATAGTCGTCGCCGACCTTCTTGAAATAGCGCTGCTTCCAGACGCTGCCATAGACGAAGGAGACATCGTCCTTGGAAAAGGTCAGCAGCGGATCGGGCTTGGAGAAATCGGGGATGATCGCGTCGGGATGCTGATGCGGATCACGCACGACGTTCGCCATCGGCGTCTTCTGCCAGCGCGCATAGATCTCGGCATGGCAGGATTTGCAGCTTTCCGAGCCGACATAATGGCGGTCGCCCATATCGGGATGGCCGGCGGGCAGTGCGGCGGGGATCGGTGCCGTCGTCGGCAGGTTGCGCATGAAGCGCACGAGCTGCCACATCTGCCGGTCGGGAAAGCTCCAGGCCGGCATGCCTGTGTTCCGGATGCCGTTGCGGACATGATAGAAGATCTCGCCGTCGGTTAGCGACGGCAGCAGCGTTTTCAGGACCGGCGCGCGCGGAAACTCGGTACTGCCGATCTGGGTCGTGCCGTTGCCGTCATAGCCGTGGCAGATCTCGCAATTCTTCTGGAAGAGATCATGGCCGGCGGCGATGTCGGCCGGATCGGCGCCGAGCGGGTCGCGTTCCGCTTTCGCCGCGTCGGGAACGCTGTGATGCAGCAGCCAGGTCGCGACCGCGACTTCCGCCTGCGGCGGTTCCGGGCGCGCGCTGGACAGGCCGGGCAGGGCGAGTTCATAGAGTAGTGCCGCGCCACCGATCAAAATCACGCAGACGGCGAGCAGCTTGCGGGGGAGGCTCATTTATGGGTCTCGTTCACGGCGTCGCGCGCCCAGCGATAGAAGGCGTCATAGAGGGGCATCGCCGCATCGAGCTGGGCGAGGTCGTTGCGGTACATCCGCGACAGGCCGAGGGAGGCCGCGAGCAGCCCCGAGGCTTCGGGCGCGATATCGAGCCTGCCGGTATCGGCGCCGCGGACGATCACGGCCAGCCGGGCGAGCGCAGGCGAATCGAGGCCGAATTCATCGAGCATGGTGTCGAAGGTGCACGCCTCGCCGCGATGGCTCCAGAAATCGCCGTCCATGTCGAACGAGGTGGCGCCGAAACGCTCGGCCACGCCCACCACTTCCGACGACGCCACGAATAGGAAGACCGCTTGCGGGTCGATGAAGCGGCGGATCAGCCAGGGGCAGGCGATGCGGTCGATCTTGGGGCGGGCGCGCGTGACCCAGACGGTCCTGCCTTGCGGGGTGCGCCGGGGAACCTGATCCGAGCGGATCAGCAATCCGCCGGCCGCGAGCCAGGCCTCGAACCCGCCTTCGAGATATTCCGCCCGCGCGCCGGCCTGGCGCAGCCAGGCGGCGGCGCCCTGGCTCAGCTCGCCGCCGTCCCGATCCGCGACCGCCACGGCCCGATCGGCATAGTCGGGCGTCCAGGTCGCGACCATCCGGGCGTCGCGCGGCAGGCTCGCCGGGATCGCCCGGGGGTCGGCGGCACGGTCCTCCTTGGACCGCACATCGATGATGACCGGGGCATCGGGGGTGCCGACGAGGCGTGAAAGCTGTGAGGCGGTGATGGTATCAGGCGCAGCCAAGCGTCCTCTCCGTCGAGTTGGAGTTGGACGCGATATTTCGGCCATAGCCTCACGGGGCCATCGCAATCATCCCCTTGGCCGAAACTGCCAAAACCCCCGGATGCTGTCAACGCCAGCCGGTGGAATGGAAATTTTGTCGCTGGTACGGGAGCGCTACGAAGGGCCGGCCGGCTGCCGCCTCTCCTCGGTGACGGCGCCGATGCTGGCGATGGTGACGAAGAGGATGCCGGCGATCTGCTGGGCTTCCAGCAGCTCGTCGAGCACCAGATAGCCGATGAGGGCGGAGACGGCGGGCTCCACGCTCATCAGGATGCCGAAGGTGCGCATCGCCATCCGCCTGAGCGCCACCATCTCCAGCGAGAAAGTGGCGAGCGGCGCCAGCACGGCGAGGCCGGCCGTCTCGGCAACCGCATGCGCGGTCCAGATGGGCGTCGCCGCCACGGCCGGCACGGTGAGGGCGGCGGCGGCGACGATGATCGCGATCGCCAACCCCTCCATCCCGGCAAACAGCCGGCCGACGCGCTTGGTCAGGATGATGTAGCCGGCCCACCCGATCGCCGACAGGCCGGCGCAGGCGATGCCGATCGGGTCGGCGGCCCAGCCGCCCTCGGTGCGCAGCACGCAGGCGACGCCCGCGACAGCGAGCACGGTCCAGAGCAGGTCGCGCGCACGGCGCAAGCCCCCGACCGCGATGGCGAGCGGGCCCAGATAATCGATCGAGGTCGCGAGCCCGATCGGCATCCGGTTCATGGCGGCGAAATAGGCAAGCGTCATTCCGGCCGTGACGAGGCCCAGCATGATCGAGGCCGCCCATTGCGCGCGGCTGTAGAGCAGGATCTTGGGCCGCGACAGGATCGCCAGGAACAGGCCGGCCCAGACCAGCCTGAGCCAGACCGTGCCGGTGACGCCGATCTCGGCCATCACCGGCCGCGAGAGGGCGGTGCTGAGCTGGACGCTGAGGATGGCGGCGAGCGGCCACAGCCCGGCCAGCATCCGGCCCGGTTCGCGGCCGAGCCCGTCGGTTACGGTATCGGTCATGCGGCCAAGGTTTTAAGCGCCGGCGGGGCCGCGGAAGATCCGGCGGATTGCCGCGGCCCCGCCGGCGATGCCGGGCTTGCGGGCCGCGATCAAGGGCAGGAGAGGCGGGCGAAGGGGCAAGGTCATCCTCGATCGCTGCTGAAGGGCGGGATCGAGGTTAACGGCCGTGCCGCACCGCAGCAATCATCGATTGGATGGCGGCGGCAATCTCTTGGCGTAAAAAGTGCTTCGGTCGCCGGGATGTGAAAGTGCTACGGACGCGTGTACTGAAGGTGCTTCAGGATCAGGTGGCGCTCTCGCACAGCTCGGCGAGCGCGTTCCAGTCGCGGATGACGACGCATTGCGCGGTCGAAAGCTCGATGATCTGGTCGCGGCGCAGCTTGGTGAAGAGCCGGCTCACGGTCTCGACGGTCAGGCCCAGATGGTCGGCGATGTCGGCGCGGTTCATCAGCAGCGTGACGCAGGCATCCGCGCGCCGCTCGGTATTGCCGCCGGCCTGGTCGAACAGGAAGCCGGCCAGCCGCTCCATGGCGCTCTTGCAGCCGAGCACGAGCATCTGCTTCTGCGCCGAGGCGAGTTGGCGGACGGCCATCGACAGCATCTGCTGGGCCGCGCGCGGGCTCTCGTTCATCAGCCGGTCGAGCGAGGGTTTGGGATAGCGCCGCACGATGCTCTCGACCACGGCCTCGACGGTGAAAAGGTGCTGCTCTTCCAGATCGAAGCCGACCATGTCGCCGGCCAGCAGGAAATTCGTCACCTGGCGGCGCCCATCGGGCATGGTCTGGCAAATTCGAACGGCGCCGGAGAGGATCTTGTAGCAGTAATGGGCCTCGGCCCCTTCGACGAAGAGCGCCTGGTCGGCGACGAAACGATGGTTGGTGCCCTGCGCCTCGACCGGCGCCAGCGCGTCCTCCGCCGCGGCACGGGCGGCGTAGGGCAGGGAGCGGTTCGGCTGTTTGACGAAAGGCTGCAGCATTCTCTGTCTCCGTCGAGCCACCATGGGTTCGATGGGGGGAGTTTCGCCGGAAGCCGCCTCGAGCGATATTCGGTCATGTCCGTAAGGGCTTTTCCTTACGAACTCTTCACCTTAGCGCCTGGGCCGCGAGGTCGGTCGATCATGGGCTGGCCCGGTAGACACCGGGGCTGTGTGGGGGCGGTTTTACCTTTTCAATGCTGGACATTTCTCGTGCACGAGATCGGCAGATAAAACGCGCTGTCGGAAGGGCCGCCATGCGGGCACCCGATTCTCCTTGTGACGCCCTGGAAACTCTGCCTAGTGGGCGATAGAGAATCACAACTCGGATAGAAATGCATGAGCGGGTTCAAGCCGGAGAATTTCGCGGACCGCCTGAACAGGGCCAAGGCCGCGCGCGTGGCGGTGATCGAGAAATTCCAGGCCGTGACGCAGACGGCGGAAGATCCGGCCAAGCTGGCCGAGCGCCAGGCTGTCTTGGCCGCCCGTGAAGCCAAGGCGGCGGAGCGCGATGCGGCACGCCGAGCCAGGCTGGCCGATGCGGCCGCGGCCAAACTCGCCAAAGCGGAGGCCGACCGCCTCGCCAAGGAAAGCGAAGCGCTGCGCGGCGTCGAGGAAGAGGCGGCGCGCAAGGCCGCGCGGGACGCGCGCTACGCCGCGCGCAAGGCTCGGAACTAGGCCTCCGCCCGGCGATGATCCCCTGGATCAAGCTCGACACATCGAGCATCCCCGGCGGCAAGGAGGAGCTGCGCTTGATGCGGCGTGGCGCCGAATTCTCGATCATGCTCGGCCATAACGAGCTGATGAACAGCCGCTTGAGCGGTTCCGAGGAAGCGCTGGCGACGCTCTCCTGCGCAAGGATCAACCGTCGCCGCAACGCGCATATCCTGATCGGCGGCCTCGGCATGGGTTTCACCCTGCGTGCCGCCTTGGGCGCGGCCGGGCCCGATGCCGGCATCACCGTGGCCGAGCTGGTCCCGGCGGTGATCGCCTGGGCGCGCGGACCGATGGCGGAACTGCACGGCGCCAGCCTGGACGATCCCAGAGTAACCTTGCATCAGGGCGATGTCGGCCAGTTGATCCGGTCCGCACGCTCGGCCTATGACGCCATCCTGCTCGATATCGACAACGGCCCGGCCGGGTTGACGCGCGCCGCCAATGACAGCCTCTACGACGCGGTCGGGCTCGGTCTGGCCCAGGCGGCACTCAAGCCCGGCGGCGTGCTGGCCGTCTGGTCGGCCGCGCCCGACCCGCATTTCACCAAGCTGCTGCACAAGATGGGTTTTGCGGTCGAGGAGCATCGGGTCCGAGCCAAGGCCGGCCGCAGCGGCGCGCGCCATGTGATCTGGCTGGCCAGTGTCGAAACAGCGTCCAGGCCCCGGCCGCCACAAAAACCACGTTCCAGGGCAAGCAATGAAGTGATCTCGCCCGTTGGTCAGCGTAGGTATTAGCCAGTATAGGAATTTCTCGTTCTGCGCCTAATATGCGCTGAACACGCTTAGACCCTCGGCCGATGTCCGATGCCAGACCTTCTGACCCAGAAGCGGACGGACCGAAAACCACCCAGCGCATCCCGCAATCCGATCAAGCCGTGACCGCCGGCCGCACCCCAGCGGCATGGAGCACCCGCATCTCGGCTTCGAGCGCGGCCAGGGACAGGCCGCCCGGCGTGGTTTTCTTGGCGCCGAGCCAGCTATGGTCGGCGATGGCGTAGGCCTCGTCGACATAGCGGCCGAAGAAGGGCCAGCTCATCGTGTAGTGCCGGCCCCAAGAGATCACCTTGGCGCCGTCGGCGCCATAGCCGGCCAGGATCACGGCGTGCGAGCCGATGATCGGCTGGAGATGCGGATCGAGCTGCCACACCGGCGGCGCCTCGCCGTCCGCGTCCAGGAAATTGCGGGGCACGTTGAAGCCGATATAGGTGACGCCGCAATCGCGGATCGCCCGCTTCACGTCATCGAGATCGGTCGGGTTGACCTCGACGAAGGCGGCGATCCTGACGCGCTCGCCGCCGAGCGGCGCGCCCTGCTTCAGCACATGGGTGAGGAGCGTCTGGGCGTCGCCGCCCGGCCCGTTGCCGGGTTTCGATGGGTCGTAGCCGAACACCTCGCTATAAAGGGCGGCGACATCCGCGTCCGCCGGATTCAGCATCGTGCCGGTATTGCCGCTCCAGATCTGCAGCGCATGGTAGAAGGCGGCGCAGGTGCAGCAGCCGAGCTTGTCGTTCAGCATCGTGCCGAGATCGTCGGGCAGACCCTTGGTCCAATCGATCTCGTCGGGCGGCGGCGTCTGCACCAGGCCGGCGGCGATCTTGCTCAGATGCGGCACGGCCGGATCGTGCCGGCGGGGCGCCCGGCCGAACTTGCCCGTTCTCGGTTCCGTCATCGCAAAGGTTCTCCTCCGGCTCGGGCCGCGGCGGCCCGTGCCGGAGATTAAAACCTCCGATTTGTCGATTCAACAGAACTCTACCTGAAGCTTTGATCAGACCGGGGTTTCGTAGGCTTTCAGCACCTCTTCGATCGGGCCGAACGCGGCGATGCGGCCTTCCCGGAGCAATACCCCCCGGTTGCAGAGCCGCCGCAGCGTGGCCGAATCGTGCGAGGCGAGAACCAGGATGTGGGTCTTGTCGATCAGCCGGTTGAGCCGCGCCTCGGCCTTGGCCATGAAGATCGTGTCGCCGGTGCTGATGACCTCGTCCATGACCAGGATGTTGGGCGTCACCGCCGTGCTGACCGCGAAGGCGAGGCGCAGCATCATGCCGCTCGAATATGTGCGCATCGGCAGATCGAGGAAATCGCCGAGCTCGGTGAATTCCTCGATGTCGGCGACCGAGCGGCGCGCCTGCTCGACCGAGACGCCGAGGAAGATGCTGCGGAGCATGATGTTGTCATAGCCGGTCGCTTCCGGGTCCATGCCCATGGTGAGATCGGTGAGCGACGAGACGGTGCCGTCGATCCGGACCGTGCCGACGGGCGGCTCGTAGACGCCCGAGAGCACCCGCAGCAAGGTCGATTTGCCGGCGCCGTTGCGGCCGATCACCGCCAGCCGGTCGCCTTCGCCGAGCGCCATGCTGACATCGCGCAGCGCCATGACCGAGAGGCGGCGGTTATCTTCGCGCAGCTCGATATGGCCGCCGACCGTCCGGCGCATGATCTCGGTCTTGAGCGAGCGGGCGCGCGCATCGTAGATCGGGAAATCGACCGTCACGCGGTCGAGGATGATCGAGGTCATCAGGTCTCTTACAGCCAGTAGACGATGCGGGCGCGGAAGCGGGCGAAGATAGGCAGCGTGCCGAGCGGCCCTAGCACCGTCACCAGCCCGGCCATCATCCAGGCCCCGGCCGGCGGCGGCGTACCCAGCAGGGGATCGCGGATGATGGCGAGGAAGCTCGCGAACGGATTGAGGTCGATCAGCCAGGAGAGATGCGGCGGGATCTGCGCCGGCTGCCACATGATCGGCGTGACGAAAAAGACGACCTGCATCAGGCTGGTGATAATCTGCGGCAGATCGCGGAAGCGGGCGCAGATGGTGCCGAGCAGCAGCCCGACCCAGATGCCGTTGACGATCAGCAGCACCACGCCGGGCAGCGCCAGCGGCAAGCTCCAGCCGACCGGCACGCCGAACCACAGGAAGACCGGCGGCAGGATCAGCGCATTGTGCGCGAGGCTCACCAGATTGCGAACCAGCATGCGATGGACGAAGACCGAGCGCGGCATCGGCACCTGGCGGATATAGCCTTCGGCACTGGTGAAGACGGCGCAGGATTCGGTCACGATCGACAGTATCAGCCCCCAGACCACCAGGCTGACCGCCAGGTAGGGCAGATATTGATGGATCGGGGTCCGGAACAGGTAAGAATAGACGAGCCCCAGCGACAGGATCGTCACGGCCATGCTCATCGTGATCCAGAACTGCCCCAGGCGCGACCGGCGATAGCGCTGCCGGATGTCGTTCAGCCCCAACAGCAGCCATTTGCGCCAGTCGGCGAACCCCATATCGAGATCCCTGAACGCCAGCCGCAAATGCTCGCCCATCCTGAGCGGCCGAGGCAGCGGCGACTGCGTCTCGGGCTGCTCCTCGATCGTGCTGTCCGTCATCGGCACCCTGTTTCGAAACACTCTCGGGCGCAGGAATAGCGTCCCGCGCGGCCGAGGGTCCACGCTTATTCTTGCGGCCGCCGATCCTATTCGAGACGGGGGCGTCGATCCCTCTCTCGGCGCCTGGGGCTTGCGAGGCGAAAAATCGGGCGCGCGGTTCGGTCGGATTCTTGACGTTGCCGAATCGGCCTGCGTGATATCGTACAAACTGGATTGTACAGTATGAGACGCAATGCGCGAAAGAAGCGCCGTGCTGCCGGGAGAGGTTGATGGATAGACGCTCGATCCTGGTCCACGCTGTTTGGGACCCGGAAGCGGATGTTTTCGTGGCCACGAGCGAGGATGTCCCTGGGCTTGCGACGGAAGCCGCTACGCCGGCCGAGCTGCTGAAGAAGCTGCAGGTCATGATCCCCGAGTTGCTCGAGCTGAACGGCGATCCGCGGGTCAACGACCGCGATTTCTCCGAGGTCCCGCTCGCGGTCATATACGAGCAGTTCGCGAAGGTACGGCTCTGCGCTTAAATGGACAGCTTCACGCCGGAGCTTAGGAAGCTCCTTCGAGAGGCCGGCTGCGAGTTTGTCCGGCACGGCAAGGGCGATCACGAGATTTGGAAAAGTCCGCATTCCGAGCGGCACTTCACGGTCGATAATGCCATCAAATCTCGGCACACTGCGAATAGCGTGCTGAAACAGGCAGGCTTGCCGAAGAAATTCTGAACCCTGCGGATGTCTGCGGTAGTCCCCTACCGCTCCGAGCGCGGATCGAAAGCGTGCTGCAGCCCGTCGCCCAGGAAATTGACCGCGATCACGGTCAGGAAGATCAGCAGGCCGGGATAGATCGCCAGGCCCGGATCGGTGGTGACGAACTCCTGGGCGTTGTTCAGCATGTTGCCCCAGCTCGGCGTCGGCGGCACGATGCCGAAGCCTAGGAAGCTCAGCACCGATTCGAACAGGATGACCCGGCCGATGGTGAGCGTGCCGGCGACGATGATCGGCGTCGTGACGTTGGGCAGGATGTGGGCGAAGACGATATAGAGCGGCCCGGCGCCGCTCGCCCGCGCCGCCTGCACGAAATCGCGCTCCTTCATGCTCAAGGCGGCGGCGCGCACGAGGCGCGCCATCGCGGTCCAGTCGACGAGGGCGATGATGACCACGATGCGCCAGAATCCCGCCGCCCCCGAATGGGCGAATTGAGACGAGAAGCCGAGCTTGGTGAGGTCGACGGCACCTAGCACGATCAGCAGCGGCAGTAGCGGCAGGGCGATGATGCCGTCGGTCGTGCGCATGAGGAGCGCGTCGATACGGCCCCCGGCATATCCCGCCGCGAGCCCGATCGCGAGCCCGACCGTGCCGCCGACCAGCGTCGCGATGATGCCGACCAGCAGCGACATCTGCCCGCCATACATGAGGCGCAGCAGCTCGTCGCGCCCGGCCTCGTCGGTGCCGAGCCAATGGGCGGCGGAGGGCGAATCATAGCGCGACAGCAGGTCGGTCGCGTCCGGGTCGAGGCCCTGCAGCGCGGCCAGCGGGCCGGCGGCGGCCACGAACAGCAGCAGGGCCGCGAGCAGGACCAGGCTCGCCATCGCCGTGCGGTGCCGGCGGAAGCGGCGCCAGCGGAGCTGCCAGACCGAGCTGGCCTGGTCGATCGCGCCGGTGTCGATGGCGGTCATCGCAGCGAGATCCTAGGGTCAAGCCAGCCATAGGCGAGGTCGGCCGCGAGGTTGCTGGCGAGCGTCACCAGGGTCGCGAACAAGAGGCCGCTCAGCGCGAGGTTGTAGTCGTTGCCGAGGATGGCGTCGTAGATCATCTTGCCCATGCCGAACTGCGCGAACATGGTCTCGGTCACGAGTGCCCCCGAAAAGAGCGTGCCGAAGCTCAGCGCCATGATGGTGACGACCGGGATGAGCGCGTTGCGGAGCGCGTGGCCGATGACGATCCGGGGCTCGCTCAAGCCCTTGGCGCGCGCCGTCCGGATGAAATCCATGCGCATCGTCTCGATCATGGCGGCGCGGACATAGCGGGTGAAGGTGCCGGTATTGGCGAGCGCCAGCGTCAGTACCGGCAGCGCCAAATGGCGGAGCTGATCGACGATGCCGCCATCGTCGATCCCGGCCATGCCGCTCGCCGGCAGCCAATGCAGCGTCACCGCGAAGACCAGCACCAGGATCAGCGCCAGCCAGAATACCGGCACCGAGATGCCGGCAAAGGTGAAGAGGCCGATGGCGGCGTCGAGCTTGCCGCCCGGCTTCAATGCCGCGAGAGTGCCGAGGATAAAGGCGAGCACGACGCTCAAGCTCCAGCCGGTCAGCATCAGCTTGGCCGTCTGTGCCAGCGCCGGCCCCAGCACTTCGAGCACAGGCTGCGAATGGGTGCGCGAGAATCCCAAATCGCCGCCGAGGGCGGCCATCAGCCAATGCCAGTAGCGCAGCGGCAGCGGCTGGTCGAGGCCGTAGATCTCGCGCAGATGCGCCACCATGGCCGGGGTCACGCCGGGGTTGCCGGCGATCATGACGTCGATCGGATCGCCCGGCATCAGCCCGATAAGGCTGTAGATGACGAAGGACATGACCAGCAGGACCAGGAATGTCTGCGCCGTGCGGCGAAGGATGAAGCGAAGCATGACGCTCACTCCTTGAAATGGCAGGCGGCGAGCTGGTCCGGCCGCCCGGGGGCCGGCGCCAGCAGCGGGATCTCGGCGCGGCAGATCGCCTGGGCCTTGGGGCAGCGCGTGTGGAACACGCAGCCGGGCGGCGGGGCGAGCGGGCTCGGCATCTCGCCGGAGAGAGCCACCTGCCGGCGCCGGGCCCGGCCGATGCGCGGCACGGCGTCGAGCAGCGCCTGGGTGTAGGGATGGCTCGGCCGGGCGAACAGCTCGGCGCGCGGCGCCAGCTCGACCAGCTTACCCAGATAGAGCACCGCGACACGATCGGCCAGATGGTTCACCACGCCCAGATCATGGCTGATGAAGAGGTAGCTGAGCCTGCGCTCCTCCTGGATCGATTTCAGCAGATTGAGGATCTGGCTCTGGATCGATACGTCGAGCGCCGACAGCGGCTCGTCGGCGACGATGAGCGCCGGTTCCGGCGCCAGCGCGCGGGCGATCGCGATGCGCTGGCGCTGGCCGCCGCTGAATTCGTGCGGATAGCGGTTGAGCGAGTCGCGCGGCAGCCCGACCTGCTCGACCAGCAGGGCGGCGCGGGTGCGGCGTTCGGCTTGGGTGCCGATGCCTTGGATCACGAGCGGCTCGGCGATGAGGCTGGAGACCGGCATGCGCGGATCCAGGGCCGAGAACGGGTCCTGGAACACGAGCTGGATCGCGCGCCGGGCCGCCTTGGTCGCGAACGGGCCGCCGCGGAAGCGCAAGCTGCCCAGCGTCGGTGCGCGCAGGCCCGCGACCATCTGGCCGAGCGTGCTCTTGCCACTGCCGCTTTCACCGACGAGCGCCAGCGTCTCGCCCTCGCCGATGGCGAGGCTCACGGCATCGACCGCGCGCAGCACCTGCTTGGCGCCGCCGAACCAGCCGCTGCCGCGCACGGTGAAATGGGCGCTCACTTGGTCGAGCTCGACGAGCGCGCTCATGACCCAGCCTTGAAACAGGCGACGAGATGGCCGGGCTCGATCGCTTCCAGCGCCGGCTCCGTCGCCCGGCAGTCCGCGTCGGCGCGCGGGCAGCGATCGGCGAAGCGGCAACCCGGGATGGCGGCGTCGATGTCGGGCACGCCGCCGCGGATCACCGGCAGCATGTCGACGCGCTTGTCGGGATCGGGCAGCGTCGCGATCAGCCCTTGCGTATAGGGGTGGCGCGGGCGGTCGAACAATGTCGCGGCCGCCGCGCGCTCGACTACCCGGCCGGCATAGATGACGATGATCTCGTCGGCGATCTCCGAGACGACGGCGAGATTATGGCTGATGAATTGGATGGCCATGCCGATCTCGGCCTGAAGCGCCTGCATCAGGTCGAGGATCTGCGCCTGGATGGTGACATCGAGGGCCGTGGTCGGCTCGTCCGCGATCAAGAGCGCCGGCCGGCAGGCGAGCGCCATCGCGATCATCGCGCGCTGGCGCATGCCGCCCGAGAGCTGATGCGGATAGGCTTCGGCGCGCTGCTTGGGCGAGGGGATGCCGACCGCGTCGAGCAGTCCGACCGCCTCGCCGCTCGCCATGCGCCGGCTCATCCCGCGATGCCGGGTCAGCACCTCGGCGATCTGGCGGCCGACCGTCATCACCGGGTTGAGCGCGGTCATCGGCTCCTGGAAGATCATGGCGATGCGATCACCGCGCAGATCGCGCCAGGTCGCGGGTGTCGCACCGATCAGCTCCTGGCCGGCGAATTTGATCGAGCCCAGCACCCGGCCGGGCGGCGGCACCAGGCCCAGCAGCGAGAGGGCGGTCAGCGACTTGCCCGAGCCGCTTTCGCCGACCACGCCCAGCGTGCGCCCGGCCTCGAGCGTGTAGGAGATGCCGGCGACCGGGTGCCGCGTCTTTCCCTCGGCGGGAAAGGCCACGGTCAGGTGCTCGACCGCGAGCAGGGGTTCGGTCATTCGCGGTGCCAATTCTCGGCCCAGAAGGTGCCGTAATCGGCATGGCCGGTCGGCTCGTAGCCCTTGAGCCATTTCGGGATGATGTGGGCGTCGGAGCGGAAGAACAGCGGCAGGGCCGGCAGCTCGGTCGCGAAGATGCGCTGCATGTCGGCCCAGAGCGCATGACGCTTCACCGGATCGAGCTCGCTTTCGACCGCTTCGATGTCGGCATCCATCTCCGGGTTCGAGAAGCCGGTGAAATTGACGCCGCCGTAATTGTTTTCCGGCCGTGGGATCATATCGGTGCCGAGCGTGAGCCGGGGCGAGCCGGTGACGGTATAGGTGAAGCCGTACATGACGGCGCCGCCATAGGTGCGCTTCTTCATCGTCTCGCCGAAGAGCGTGCGCGGCGGCTCGTTCTTGATGTTGGTCTCGATGCAGGCGGCCTTCCACCAGCTCTGCAGCACCTGCTCCTGCAATTCGCGCAAGCGGTTGCCGGATGTGGTCATGAGCTCGAAGCTGAGCCGTTCGCCCTTCGCGTTGCGGCAGATGCCGTCGTCGCCCGGCGTCCAGCCCGCCTCGGCCAAGAGTGTCTTGGCCTTGGCCGGATCGTAGGGATAGCCGGGCGCGTCGGGGCTGAAATTGGGGTTGAGCGGGCTCACCCAGCTTGCGGCGACCGGTTGCAGCCCTTGCGACAGCTTGTCGGTCAGGGTCTTGCGGTCGAGCGCGTAGAGCAGCGCCCGGCGCACGCGCAGATCGGCCAGGATCGGATTGTCCTTCTGCAGATCGACATGCTCGAAGGTCAGGTTCGGGCGGAAGATGTAGGTGAACTGGTCGGGATGCTGCTTGCGGATCTGCAGCGCCTGGTCGATCGACAGGCCGACGCCTTCGCCCACGACCATGTCGACATCGCCCGACAGCAGGTTGGCGGCCAGCGCCGCGGTATTGTCGATGAGCTTCAGGATGATCCGCTGGAAACCGGGCTTGGTGCCGGGCCAATGCGGGTTGGGCTCCAGGATGATCTCGGCGCCGGATTTGTAGCCGGTGATGAGGAAGGGGCCGTCATAGAGCCCGGCCGTCGTCGGCGCACGGTTATAGAGGGTTTGCTTGATGTAGTCGCCGGCGCTCCTGGCGGCGACCGGCCCCTCGATATGCTCCGGCAGGATCTCGTCCCATTCGTCGAACGAGGTCATGATCTTGTCGAGATGAAGGACCGCCGTCAGATCGTCGACGATTTCGACCCGGCTGGCGCGGCTCCAGGGGTGGACGTTGCTGAAGCCCGAGCGCGGATCGTGGCCCAGGCGCCAGGTGAAGGCGATGTCGCGCGCCGTGACCGGCTCGCCATCGCCCCAGGCGAGGCCGGGCTTGAGCTTGATCGTGACCGCCATGCCCTGCCCGCCGCCGGGCAGATCCTCGATGCGGGCGAGGCCGTTCTCCAGCGTCGGCAGCTCGGTGCAGAGCAGGCAGCTATTGCGCCAATCCTTGTCGTAGGCGGTGATGTGCCGGACGACGAAGCCCAGCACATAGGATTTCACCACCTCGGAATCGATGTCGGCATGGAGGCTCGACGGGAACTGCGACATGCCGATGACGAGATCGCCGGGCCTGGCCCAGGCGGGCAGGCTCGCGAGCAGCAGAAAGGCGAGGAGAATCAGGCGGGCGCGCATGGGGCGTCATGAAACAGAGCCTGTCGCGGCGCGTCAATCGCGGGATCGGCCTGAAGGCCGCCCGCGGCGAATTCTTCCCGCTATGACGCGCGAAGATCGAGATCCCAGACCGAAGGAACATTCGCCCGCATGGCGGCGCGATCGAGCTTGCCATTGTTGTTGCGCGGCAGGCTGTCCACGATCTTCAGCATCTCCGGCAGCTTGTAGTCGGCGAGCGATTTCGACAGGTCACCGATCAGGTGCCGCAAATTGCTGTTCGCCGCCCCGTTCTTCAGCTCGATGAACGCCGCGACCCGCTGTCCGATGGCCTGATCGGGAATGCCGACGACCATGGCGGCCGAGACCGCCGGCAGATCGAGCAGCGCCTTCTCGATCTCGGCCGGCGCTATGTTCGAGCCGGCGCGGATGATGATGTCCTTGATGCGCGAAACATAGACGAACTCGCCCGGTGCCACCTGACGGACGAGGTCGCCGGTATCGAACCAGCCGCCGGGGCTCAGCGGACGGATCCGCGCGGGGCTTTCCCAATAGCCCACGACCACGATCGGGCCGCGGAGACTGAGCTCGCCTTCCTTGCCGTCGGGGATCACCCGCCCGTCCGGGTCGAGCAGCCTGAACTCGGCCGCGTTGCTGAGGCTGAAGCTGCCGCGGCCGGGCGTGAAGCAGCCGGCGGCTTCCGTAGCGCCAAAGGATTCCATCAGCTTCGGGCCGAAGGCCTGCTCGAAGCGGGCGCGCATCTGCGGCGGCAGCGTGTCTCCGGCCGTGACGCAGAGCTGGAGCGCGTCGACATTTCGCGGCCGCGCCAGCTGCTCTTCGGCCAGGGCGCCGACCATGTAGGGAAGCGTCGCGAGCCTGTGGGCGCGGCCGTGCGCGATCTCGTCCAGCACGCGGCCGGCATCGAAACCGTCGAGCAGATTGATGGCCTCGCCATAGGCGATGGTGCCGAGGAAATAGAGGCAGGCCAAGGCATGCGCGACCGGCGACGACAGGAGCGTATAGCTGTCCCTGTCGGTGCGCGAGGTCGTCGTGGCGGCGATCATGCTTGCGAGCGTGCCGCGGGTATGGACCGCGAGCTTGGGCAACCCGCTCGTGCCGGAGGTGGGAAGCAGCAAAGCCGGCGCTGAAGCGGGGAATTCCGCCGCGGCCGGGAGTGGCAGGTCGGAGCCGAGGAATCTCTGCCAGGCCGGGCCGGAATCGACCAGGACATGCCGGTCGACGGCCAGCCCCGTGCCCGATAGCCGGTCCGCCTCGGCATAGAGATCGGCCTGGCCGATATAGAGCGCCGGTTCGGTGCGCTCCAGGAGCGGCTTGATCTCGGCGAGCTTCAGCCGCGGATTGATCGAGACCGCGACGAGGCCCGCCTTGAAGCAGGCGAGGTAGGCCGCGACGAATTCGGGGCGGTTGCGCATATGGAGGATGACGCGATCGCCGGCCGAAAGCCCGGCCTGGGCGAAGGCGCGGATCATCTGCTCGGCGAGCCCGAAGAGCCGTGCGCGGGTCCAGATTTCGCCGCCACTGATCAGCGCCACGCGCGCCCGATCGTGCTTACCCTCGCTCCATATCAGTGATGTCAGGCGGTCGGTCGTGCGATCTCGGCTGTCGGCGGGCATCGGTCCATCTCGCGTCGTTTGCGTCTCGGCGACGCTATGGTCGGTGCATTGCCCGAAGATTTCAGAATGGCCCTTCCCAGCTACAGCCGTAGTTCCGTTCGTTGCAGCCGAGCCCGTTGGCATTCCACCGGATTCGCTTTAGCGTCGAGGCCGGTTCAACTTGCCGGAGCGCCCGATGCCTCGTTTTCTGACCGGTCTTCTGGCGCTGCTCCTGATCCTCGGGCTCGGTGCCGCCGCCGAGACGCCCAAGCATCATCGGCTGGCCGTGCAGATCGATTCGAGCGACTCCGCCTTGATGAATCTGGCGCTCGGCAATATCGCCAACGCCGCCGATCTCTACGCCAAGCGCGGCGAGACGGTGGAGATCGAGCTGGTCGCTTACGGGCCGGGCCTCGCCATGCTGCGCGAGGATATCTCGCCGGTGAAGGCGCGGCTGGAAGCACTCCACGAGAAGCTGCCGACGCTGAAGCTCTCGGCCTGCCACAACACCCTCGTCGCCGCCGAGGCGAGCGAGGGCAAGCATGTGGTTCTGGTGCCCGAGGCGGCGGAGGTGCCGTCCGGCGTGGTCCGGCTGGTCGAGCTCCAGGAGCAGGGCTGGAGCTATATCCGGCCATGAGGACGGCGCTCCTCGCTCTGACGGCGCTGCTGCTCGCCCTGCCCGCGGCGGCGAGCGAGTTGCGCATCGCCCTTCAGGACGATCCCGACACGCTCGATCCGGCGCTCAATTGGAGCTTCGTCGGCCGGCACGTGCTGCAATCGGTATGCGACAAGCTGGTCGATATCGATACCGAGGGCGCCATCGTGCCGATGCTGGCCGTGCGCTGGCGCTGGTCGGCGGACGGGCTGGCACTCAGCCTCGAGCTGCGCGAGGGCGTCCGGTTCCAGGATGGCGAGCCGTTCGACGCCGAGGCGGTGAAATTCAATCTCGAGCGCGAGATGACGCTCCCCGGCTCGCGCCGGCGGAGCGAGATCGCCGTCCTCGACCATGTCGAGGTCACCGGCCCGCTCGCGGTGACGCTGCATCTCAGGGAGCCGTCGGTGCCGCTGCTGGCGCTCTTCACCGACCGGGCCGGCATGATGGTGAGCCCCAAGGCGGCACGGGCCGAGGGCGAACAGTTCGGCCAGCATCCGGTCTGCGCCGGTCCTTATCGCTTCACCGAGCGGGTGGCGCAGGACTGGATCGTGCTCGACCGCGATCCCGGCTATTGGCGGGCCGATGCCTATAAGTTCGACCGGCTGATCTATGCGCCGATGCCGGACGGCACGGTGCGGCTGACCAATCTCAAGGCGCATCAGGTCGATATCGTCGACCGGCTGCCGCCAGGGGCCGTGGCCGAGATCAAGGCCGATCCGGCGCTTGCGGTGGCCGAGGGCGCGGGCCTCAGCTATTCGGGCCTCACCTTCAATATCGCCAATGGCCCGCACGCGCTGCCGGCCTTCGCCAATCCGCTGGTGCGGCAGGCGATCAGCCTGGCGATCGACCGCAATGCCCTGAACGAGGTCGTGTTCGACGAGCGCTACGAGGCGGGCAACCAGCCCTTCGCCCCGAGCTCGCCCTGGTACGACCCAGCGCTGCCGGTGCCGGCGCGCGACGTGGCGGCGGCGAAGGCCAAGCTCGCCCAGGCCGGCGTGTCCCATCTGGGATTCGAGCTGCTGATGCCGCCGGATCCGCTGGCGCAGCAGGAAGGCCAGATGATCCAGGCCATGCTGGCCGAGATCGGCATCGAGGTGAAGCTGGTGACGAGCGAGTTCATCACCATGCTCGACCGCGCCCGGCGCGGCGATTTCGAGGCCGATCTGGTCGGCTGGAGCGGGCGGGTCGATCCCGATCTCAACATCTCGCCGCTGCTCGCCTGCGGGGCGGCCGGCAACGACGGGCATTATTGCAGCGACGCGCTGGCGGCGATCCTGGCCGCGGCGCGCGCGACCCCGGACATGCCCGTGCGCAAGGCGAAGTATGACGAGGCGGTGCGGCTGCTCGCCGAGGATGCGCCGATCGTCTATCTCTATCATGCCCGCTCGATCTTCGGGCTCAGCGCGCACCTTGTCGGCTTTAAGACATACCCCGACGGCATTCTGCGGCTCGACGGGGTGACCAACCGGCCATAAAGTCGGCGCATCAGCTCAGGAGAAGAAGACATGGCCGCGACCGGCATGGAGCATTTCACCGTCCTCGCCCAGGATCTCGACGGTACGGTCGATTTCTACCGGGATCTGCTCGGGCTCGAGACCGGCCCGCGTCCGCCGTTCGATTTCCCCGGCGCCTGGCTCTATTGCGGCGGCCGCGCGGTATTGCATGTCGTGGGCGGCCGTTCGCTGCCGGCGCAGCGTCACGGCGTCATCGACCATATGGCCTTCGCCGCCCAGGACCTTGCCGGGACGGTCGAGCGGCTGAAGGCGCGCGGCGTCGAATATGATCTGCGCCGGCTGGCCGGCGGCGGGCTGTGGCAGATGTTCTTCCTCGATCCCAACGGCGCCAAGGTCGAGCTCGATTTCCCGGCGAGCGAGGCGGCGCCGGGCTAGTTCTTCCGCCAGACCCTGAATATTGCACGAGGATTGGTTCGCCCGGGCTCGATGCCGGGGCCGGCGGTCGCTGAGCTTTTGGCGCTCAAAGATATGTTACCGGCCGTGAATTGAACTTCATGCCTGGTTTTTCTAAAAAGCCCACTCGAAGCAGTCGACCTCCGCCTTCTCGATAGGCGGTCCGGCCGGCCTTCGACCTATCTGCGCACATCTCCAGGCTGCTCGCCAGCGACGCTGTCGAGAGCCGATCCGCCCGGGTGACCTTCGTCTCCCCAAGGATTTTTCGTGCTCGATTTAGCGATCCGAGGAGGACGCTCCAATGCGCTCTTGGTTGAAATCTTATGTTCTTGCCGCAGCGGCGGCACTGCCCATGATGGCGGCGACCGCGTTCGCCCAGCAATATACCCAGACCAATCTCGTCTCCGACCTTGCCAATCAGGGCGCGGTCACGGTCGACCCCAATCTCAAGAATGCCTGGGGATTGGCGCGGAGCGCGTCCAGCGAATGGTGGGTGAACAGCGAAGGCACGGGCACCTCCAATCTCTATGACGGCCAGGGCCATATCTTCGCCAGCCTGCCGGAGGTCACGATCCCGACGGCGAGCGGCACAGGCACCGCGACGCCGACCGGCATCATCTTCAACGGCAGCCAGGATTTCGATCTCGTCGCGGGCAATGCCTCGACGGCGGCGCCCTTCATCTTCGCCACTGCGGACGGCACGATCTCCGCCTGGAATCCGGCGGTGAAGCCGACCACGGCCGTGATCAAGGTGAATGAATCGGCGAGAAAGGCGATCTTCGGCGGCTTGACCTGGGCCGTTATAGACGGTCGGCATTTCCTGTTCGCGCCGAATTTCCACAGCGGCGCCGTCGAGACCTTCGATGCGGACTTCACGCGGGTCGGCGATTTCGCCGAGAGCCCGGTCCGGGGTTTCGCCCCCTATAATGTGCAGGCCGTGGGCGCGAATATCATCGTGACCTATGCCGAGCAGAACAGTGCCAAGACCCTGGCGGTCGAAGGCACCGGCAAGGGCTTCGTGATCGTCTACGATCTGCGCGGCCGGGCCGTGACCTCTCTGCAGAATGGCCCCTGGTTCAACGCGCCTTGGGGCGTCGCGCTGGCGCCGCAGGATTTCGGCACCTTCAGCCACGCCCTGCTGATCGCCAATCGGGGCAGCGGCACTATCGCCGCTTTCAACCCGACCACCGGCCAGTTCCTCGGCAACATGCTCGATGCGTCCGGCAAGACGCTGGTCATCTCCAACCTTTGGGGCATCGAGTTCGGCAACGGCCAGACGGCCGGATCGCCGCTGTCCCTCTATTTCTCGGCCGGCATCAACAATTACCAGGACGGCCTCTTCGGCACGCTCACGCCGGTGGCGGCCGAGCTGGATGCGGAAGACCACGAATAAGCGGCCTTTAGCGGTCAAAATCCACCGATTTGGACTTTAGGTCGTCCGGCTTAAAGTCATCGCGGTCTGATACCCCGCCCGCATCGGAAGATGCGGGCGGATCTGTTCTGGGCGAAATCCTCGAACGCCGTCATCAGCCCCCAATTGATCAGGCAGACATGGAAGCGGCTGCTCGCCGAGGATATGCCGCCGCCTATCTCTATCATCCCCATTCGATCTTCGGGCTCGGTGCGCACCTTGCCTATTTTAAGACATATGCGGACGGCATTCTGCGCCTCGACGAGGTGGCCTGCCGGCCATAGATTAAGGTCATCATCATAGGAGAAGAGGCATGGCTGCGACCGGCATGGAGCATCTCACCGTCCCTGCGCAGGATCTCGACGGCCCAGCCTGAATAACGCACCCTATAACCCATTCAGGGATCGGAGCACCAAGTCAGGCGTGTCATATTTCAGTACTCGTCAAATACAGATAGTCGTTCGTCAATATTTGATCCATTATGATTTGAACATGCTGTCCAAAATTTCTGCAGATCAAGTCCCGAGCTGCCGCTTCAGCTAAGAGGTGGCTCGATCTGCTCCGAGTTACAGCCGCACATCCTGAGGCCGCTTGGCCGCGAATGCCGCCGAGCGCCGATCCGGCCGGGCGCTCCGCGCCCGCCGATGAAACGTCTGTGCTCAATTTAGCGATCCGAGGAATGTTCCAATGCGTTCATGGTTTAAATCTTGTGCTTTTGCAGTATTGGCTGCGATGCCGTTCCTGTCGACGGCACCCGCCTTTGCCCAGCATTATACTCAGACCAACCTTGTCTCCGACCTCGCCAATCAGGGGGCGGTGACCGTCGACCCGAACCTCAAGAGTCCGTGGGGCTTGTCGCGGAGTGCTGCGAGCGAATGGTGGGTGGACAACCAAGCCACCGGCACGTCCAGCCTCTATCTGGGCCAGGGCGGCGTCTTCACGATGTTGCCGTTCATCACGATTCCCACGCCGACCGGCAAGGGCGTCTCGCACCCGACCGGCACCATCTTCAACGGCAGCACGGATTTCGATATCACTGCCGGCAATACGGCGACCGCCGCCCCGTTCATTTTTGCGACTCAGGACGGCACGATCGCCGCCTGGAATCCGACGGTGAATCTGCATACGGCCGTCCTCAAGGTGGATGAATCGGCCAGGAAGGCGAACTTTACCGGTTTGACCTGGGCCGTGATCGACGATCGGCATTTTCTTCTCGCGGCGAATTTCCATAGTGGCGCCGTCGAGGTCTTCGATGCGAACTATAAGCGCGTCGACGATTTCACCAGGAGCCCCGTCGCGGGCTTCGCGCCCTATAACGTGCAGGCGGTCGGTCCGAATATCGTCGTCACTTACGCCGAGCAGAACGGCGCCAAGACCGCCGCGGTCGACGGCACCGGCCGGGGCTTCGTCGTCCTCTATGATCTGCGCGGCAGGGCGATCGCTTCCCTGGAAAAAGGCCCCTGGTTCAATGCGCCTTGGGGTGTCGAACTGGCGCCGCAGGATTTCGGCACCTTCAGCCACACTCTGCTGATCGGCAACCAGGGCAGCGGCGCCATCGCGGCTTTCAATCCGACGAGCGGCCAGTTCCTCGGCTTCATGCTCGACGCCAAGGGGGATACGCTGGTCATTCCCGGTCTCCTGGGGATCGAGTTCGGCAATGGCGGTACAGCCGGCTCGCCGCTGAGCCTCTATTTCGCCGCGGGCATCAACAATCATGCCGACGGGCTGTTCGGCACGATCACGCCGGTCGCGGCCGAGTTCGACGCGGAAGATCACGAGTAAGCAGCCTGTAATACCCGCCCGCATCGCAAGATGCGGGCGGATCTAAGCAGATCTCCAGCCGGAAACCCACATCCTTTGCAGGAGATTGAAGCTAGTGGTAAGTATTGCTCCAAGTGCTTTGGGTATAAAGTTCTGAGAATAGATGTTATCCACGGTGAGTGTTCCGTACCTTCGACGGGAGGGGGCGCTTATTCTTGGTCGGGAACCGCCGGTCCGTCGGGTCAGAAGACCTTCCATTCCCCTTCGGTGGTGCGGCACCAATTCGGCACGTAATTGGTCGAGGTCATCTCGTCGAAGACCATGTAGTAGCGAACCTTGCGGCATGGGGTGCCCTCGCGCTTGAAGATGTCGAGGACCGATATCGTCCCATGATGTCCCGTCTAGGAATTGGGCCAAGCTTCGGAGGCGCCCTTCACCGCGTCCTCGCGTTTATAGAGCCGGGGGCGATCTCCTTCATCATGGCGAAATCGGAGCGCGTCGCGGCTCGCGTTCATCGACGCTTCGGCGCGAGATTATCCGTATCGGCTCACATTTGCCGAGACGCCCTCAAAGCCGCAGACCGGCGGTAAGCACGCTCTACCGTGGTGTGGCCTTGATACAAGTCAACGCCGTTCACGTCGTAACGTCCTTAATCTGCGACAATGCTCGGAAAGCTGCCGATCGATGCCGCTGATCTAACCGTAGCGTGCCAAATCAATTATTTGTTGGACTGATCTCAATGCTGCATCGATCGATCGGCTTGCTTCGACATCCGGGGAAAGCAGCATTCGTGATGTGCCTTGCCCTGGTCCTGGGGTGTCCGGCCATCGTTTGGCCGGCGAGGGCCGATGATCCGCCCGCTTGGACGGCATTGTCCGATCTTCCTTTCATTCCCATTCCGGAAGTTGGAACCGACCCCAATAGCGGAACCACCCTCGGCCTCCTGCCTGTGTTCCTGACCACCGATGCCGATCATCAGGTTCGCCGCGTGATCGCGCCCGATATCATTCGGAGTTCGGACTTTGGGTTCGGGGCGCGGGGCAGGATCTTCGACTATCCATCGGAGGACACGCAATGGTATGGCGTGATCGGTGCCAAGCAGCGTGTCGAGCGGGAGCTCGATGCGCTCTATTCGACCGGGCTGACGCGCCAGGGCGATTGGTCCGCTTCCACCAGAATAGTCTATGACCGCAGCGGTTCGGCTCGCTTCTTCGGGCTGGGGAACCGTACGTCCCTCGATGCCCAGACGAACTACACCAACGAACAAGCCTATGTGGAAGCGCAGATCGGCTTCAATCTTTCCCATGCTTGGCAGCTCGCCTATATCGCGCGGCCTCGTCTGGTCGAGGTGGAGCCGGGGTCGCTGCACGGAGTCACTTCCATCGAGCAGAGCTTCCCTCGGCTGCGCGGGCTCGACACCACGCACGAGCTGTTCAACCGCTTTCAGGTCAGCTACGACACGCGGGATTCGCTCACCGTTCCGCGCCATGGGCTGCAGCTCGTCGGTCTCGTCGGGATAAGCGACCGAAGTCTCGCGAGCTCGACCTCCTATACCGTCGCGAGCGTCGATTTCCGCTCCTATTCGCCGATCGGCGAGAAAACGACGCTCGCCCTGCACACGGCGCTCCGATACATGCCGACAGGCGGCAGCGAGGCGCCGTTCTGGGCGTTGAGCAGCCTCGGCGGCGATCGCTCGGTGATCGGCGAGCAGCAGCCCCTGAGGGGGTACGGCGAAGACCGCTTCGTCGATCGCAATCTATTCGCCGCCAGCGTCGAGCTGAGGCGGGAGGTTCTCAGCCTGCGTCTCTTCTCGACCGATCTCATCCTTGAACTGGCGCCGTTCATCGATACCGGCCAAGTCTTCTCGCGACTTGGAGACAATCCGGTAAACCACCTGCATGCGGTCGGTGGGATGGGCTTCCGCGCTGTCGCAAGCCCATTTCTGGTCGGCTATGTAGATGTCGGTTATGGCAGCGAAGGTACCGCTGTCTTCTCAGGCATCAGCTATCCGTTCTGATCGCGCAACGATCAACCGGCATCGCGAGATGCGGGCGGATCCGATCAGATCTCCAGCCGGAAGCCCACTTCCATCACCGATTTCGGCGGCAGATGGAAATAGTCGGACGCCCTCAATCCCATGCGATGCATAATGTTGAAGGCGAACCAGACCGGACCCCAGAGTGCTGAATCCTTGGGGCGCCTGACCAGGCTCTCATGCGCGATGTAATAGTGCAGATTGTCGGTGCAGAAATCGAGGCCGAGGCGGGTGCAGGCCCGGAGCGCCGCCGGGATGTCGGGCCGCTGCATGAAGCCGATCTTGACCACGATGCGGTGGAAGCCGTGGCCGATCTCCTGGACCTCCAGCCGCTCGGAGGCGGGCACGCGCGGCCGCTTGGTCGGCACCACGGTCAGCAGGATCACATCCTCGTGCAGCACCCGGTTGGTCTCGACATGGTGCAGCAGCATGGGCGAGGCGGTGTCGGCCATACGCGTCACGAACACGCCGGTGCCAGGTAATCGGGCGACCAGCATGCGGTCGATCTGGGCGATGAAATCCTCGAACGGCATGGAGTTCTCGGCCAGCCGCTGCTGCACCTCGATATTGCCGATGCGCCAGGCGATCATGGTGAAGGCGACGAAGCCGCCGATCGCCAGCGGCAGCCAGCCGCCCTCGGTGACCTTCAGGCCGTTGGCGACGAGGAAGGTGCCGTCGATCATGGCGAACAGGCAGGTCACCGGCACGGAGAGCGTCATCGGCCAGTGCCATTTGTCGCGCATGACCCGGTAGAGCAGGATGGTCGTGATCAGCATCGTGCCGGATACGGCGATGCCGTAGGCCGCGGCCAGATTATCCGAGGTCTTGAAGGCGATGACCACGGCGAGCGTCGCCGTCATCAGCCCCCAATTGACCAGGCTGACATAGATCTGGCCGTAGGCCCGGCTCGAGGTCGGCAACACCGCCATGCGCGGCGACAGGCGCATCTGGATCGCCTGGCGCGTCAGCGAGAACACGCCGGAGATCAGCGCCTGGCTCGCGATCACGGTGGCGCAGGCGGCGAGCGCGATCATCGGCAGCAGCAGCGCGGGCGGCGCCAGCTTGTAGAAGGGGTTGTCGATCGCGTCCGGATGCGCCAGCAGCAGGCCGCCCTGGCCGAAATAGCTGAGCAGGAGCGCGGGGAAGACGAGCCAGAACCAGGCGCGCCGGATCGAGGGCGCGCCGACATGGCCCATATCGGCATAGAGCGCCTCGCCGCCGGTCAGCGCCAGGAAGACGGCGCCGAACACGCCGAAGGCGACGGTCGGATTGTCGATCAGAAACGCCACGCCGCGATGCGGGTCGAGCGCTTCCAGCACGACCGGATCCTGGACGATGCCGTAAACGCCGAGCGCGCCGATGGCGAAGAACCAGAGCAGCATGATCGGTCCGAACCAGCGGCCGATCTCGGCGGTACCGCGTCGCTGGATCAGGAACAGCCCGATGAGGATGCCGAGCGTCATCGGCAGCACCCAGGGATCGAAGGCGGGGGTCGCGACCTTGAGGCCCTCCATCGCCGACAGCACCGACACGGCCGGCGTGATGACTCCGTCGCCATAGAGCAGGCCCGCGCCGCAGATGCCGAGCAGCAGCAGAAAGGGCAGCTTGCGCATCGCGTGCTTGTAGTTCGCCGAGACCAGCGACAGGAGCGCCAGAATGCCGCCCTCGCCCTCATTGTCGGCGCGCAGCACGAGCACGACGTATTTCAAGGCGACGACGATGGTGAGCGCCCAGGCGATCAGGCTCACCACGCCCAGCACGTCGTAGCGGGTCGGCTGCAGCGGATGCGCGCTCGCCGCGAGCGCGATCTTCAGCGCATAGAGCGGCGAAGTGCCGATATCGCCGAACACGATGCCGAGCGCTGTGATCGAGGCGAGCCACCAAGGGCCGTGGTGGACAGCGGGTTCGTCGCTCACCTGGAGCGGGATATCGGTCGTGTCGGATATGTTCATGGATCAGCGTTGTCGTCGCACCAGGGTCAACCCATCACCGATAGTGGTCAGGCAGGAGTCGATGCGGCTGTCGTCATGTATCTTGGCATTGAGGGCGCGAAGCGCCAGGGTCGATTCGCCATTCTCCGCCGGATCGGCGACGGCGCCGCTCCAGAGCACATTGTCGATGGCGATCACCCCGCCCGGCCGGACCAGCTTCAGGCACGCTTCGTAATAGGCGTCGTAATTGGTCTTGTCGGCGTCGATGAAGGCGAAATCGAAGCTGTCGGGCTCGAACGTCGCCAGCGTCTCGGTCGCCGGCGCGATGCGCAGCTCGATCTTGTGGTCGAGCCCGGCCTCGCGCCAATAGCGGCGGCCGATCGAGGTCCATTGCTCGCTCACGTCGCAGCACAGGAGCGTGCCGTCCTCCGGCAGCGCGCCGGCCACGGCCAAGGCCGAATAGCCGGTGAAGGTGCCGATCTCGAGTGCGCGCCTCGCACCGGTGAGCTTGATCAGAAAGGCCAGGAACTGACCTTGGTCGGCGCCGATCTGCATGTTGGCTTCGGGCATGGCGGCGGTTTCCGCCCGCAGCTTCCGCATCAGCGCCGTCTCGTGCGTGCCGACCGCCGCGACATAGTCCAGTACCTTCTGATCCCAATTCGCCGGCTTGTTGGACATCATTCACTCCTGTACCAAGATGCGACACTATCAGGATAGGCGATATTGACCAAGCCGGCGTACGACCCGGACGGGAGTCGAAAGTGAGTTTCGACAGTTTCAGCAAGAGCTTGACGAATGAACGCCCGCCGGCCGGGATCGGTCCCGCCGTGGAAGCGCTATGGTGAGATGCACGGGGCGAGTGGGCCACGGCGCATGATTGCGCGCAGCGGGACGACGGGCCGGCTGGCGCCTGGGTCCACGCCTATCTCCACCGCCGGGAGGGCGATCTCGGCAACGCCGACTACTGGTATCGCCGCGCCGGCCGCTCCCGTCCTGCGATAGCGTTCGAGGAGGAATGGCGGCTGATCGCTGTGGCGCTTTTGGCACAGCCCTGAGGCGACCTGTCCCGCCTTAATGTTGCCATCGGAAATTCCCTGTTTCGCCGTGGATTAGAACTAGCTTCTCACCCGTTACTTCAGCGTCCCGGCAAGCGGGACACGGCAAGCGCGTATCAGGGGCCGGAGATGGCACGGGTCAGGCAACGTTTCGAGCGGTTCTTGTCCGCCTTCAAAACATGGTGGGGCTATCGCCCTGAGCGGCACTATATGGGCGGTGGTACCCGGCGCAACCAACCGCGCTGAGACGGACGTGAACGCTACGCACGGCCACGCCGCATATTTCGAGCGATATCCTGCTGCGGATCGCCTTGAATTCCAATCTCCCTAAAGGTTACATGCCCGGACGACGTACCGTTCTTCGAAAAGGACGGATGGGAAAGGGACACGAGCGCGCTAAATTCCCTGTCTGTCTGCTACAGAGGGAAGATGTCGATCGCCGCCGCCGTCAAGTTCCGCGACCCGCGTCTGGATTTCTTTCGCGGCCTGTCGCTCTTCATCATTCTGGTCAGCCATACCAGAGGCGATTGGCTGGCCGATTGGATTCCGGCGCGCTTCGGCTTCAGCGACGCCGCCAACATGTTCGTCTTCGTGTCCGGCTACGCCGTCGGCCTCGCCTTTGGCGGCGTTTATCGCCGACGCGGCTGGCTGATGGGCTCGGCGCGCATCGCTCTCCGCATCTGGCAGCTCTATCTGGCGCAGTTGGTCATCGTCATGATCGTCGCCGCGCTGGCGGTGGCCGCCGATCGGATCCTGGGCGAGGAGGCCGACCATGTGGCGCTGTTCTCGCTCAATTATTTCTTCGGTTCGCCCCGGCCGGCATTGCTCGGCATCGCGACGCTCTCCTACGTGCCGCATTATCTCGACATCCTGCCGGTCTACATCGCGGTGCTGGCGATGGTGCCGGCGGCGATGGCGCTTTCCAGAATCCATCCCTGGACCGTGCCGGTTCTGTCGGTGGCGCTCTGGGCCGCCGCCAACTGGTTCGGCTGGAACCTGCCGACCGAGCCCGGCGAGCCACGCGGCTGGTTCTTCGATCCCTTCTGCTGGCAGCTCCTGTTCTTCAGCGGCTATTCGCTCAGCATCAAATGGGTGAGCCCGCCGCCCGCCGACCGGCGGATCTTCTGGCTGGCGGCCGCCTATCTCGCCTTCGGCGTCGCCACGACCGTGCCGGCGATCTTCATGAACGTGCCCGGGCTGGACGCGGTCGAGGCCTGGATCCTCGATCACGCCGACAAGACCATGCTCGATCCGCTGCAATATCTGCATTTCCTGGCGCTCGCCTACGTCACCGTCTATCTGCTGCGCGGCCGGCTGCACCTGATTCAAGGACCGGCGGCGCGGCCGATCACACGCTGCGGCCAACAGTCGCTGTCGGTATTCCTATCGGGCATCGTGCTCGCCTATCTCGGCGCAATGGCGTTCGACGAGATTGGCGACGGGCTAGGCGCGCAGATCCTGGTCAATGCGGCAATGTTCGCCGCCACCCTCGCGGTTGCGGAGCTGGTTACCTGGTATAAATCCACGCCTTGGGCGCGGGCGCCGGATGCATCGGCGGCGCCGTCGGTCGGCGGGGTTTCTCCTCGACCGGAGAAGGAGATGGCGCTCTAATCACCAAGGTCGGAACCGGGAGGCGGGATGCAGGCGGCACGGCTGATCGTCCATGGGATCGAGCTTTACGGGCTCATAGGGTTGGTGCTGGCGCTCTGGTTCGCCAGTCTGGGGATCGGGCGCGCGCTCGCCAATCCCGGCCATGTGACATGGGGCGCGCGCCTGTTGATGATTCCGGGGGTGATCGGGCTCTGGCCCTATGTGCTGCGCCGCTGCCTGGGTATGCCGCGATGAGGCGAGCGCATCGGCGCTGGCACGGGCGCGTTTGGCTGGTGCTGCCCGTCCTCGTCGCGATCGGTTTCATAGCAGCGCTGGCCCTGCGGCCGCCGGCCTCGCCCGAGATCGCCTCGGGGGCGCGATGAGCGCCGGCTTTCGCGCGGTACAATGGAATCGGCACAAGCTCGTCTATGACGGGGTGCTGATCGCCGGCGTAGCGCTCTACCTGATCTGCTTTCTGCTGCTGGCGCCTCGCCTCTGGCCGACCGACCGGCCGGTGACCTGGGAGATCCTGCGTATCCGCGCGGTCGGCAGCGCCGTCTTCCTGATGCTGACCATCATTCTGTCGATCGGGCCGCTCGCCCGGCTCGACCGGCGGTTCCTGCCGCTGCTCTATAATCGCCGCCATTTCGGCGTGCTGACCTTCTGCCTGGCCCTCGTCCATTCCTGGCTGGTGCTCGACTGGTACCACGGCCAGGGCAAGCTCGATCCGCTGGTCTCGGTGCTGTCCAGCAGTGCGCATTACGGCAGCTTCATAGGTTTTCCGTTCGAGGCGCTCGGCCTCGTGGCCCTCGCCATCCTGTTCGTCATGGCCGCGACCAGCCATGATTTCTGGCTGACCATGCTGAGCCCGCCGGTCTGGAAGGCGATCCATATGCTGGTCTATCCGGCCTATGCGCTGCTGATCATGCATGTGGCGCTCGGCGCCATACAGAGCGACCGCTCGGTCCTGCTGCCGCTGCTGCTCGGCGGCGCCTTTCTCGTCGTGGCCGCGCTGCATGGGCTCGCCGCTGCACACACGCACGCGCACGATCAACCGAGTCCGGGCAGGGATTGGCTCGAAGCCGGCCCGGCGGCGACCATTCCCGAAGGGCGGGCGAGAATCGTGACGCCGCAGGAGGGCGAGCGCATCGCCATCTTCCGCCATCAAGGCAAGCTCTCGGCGGTCGTCAATGTCTGCGCCCATCAGAACGGTCCGCTCGGCGAGGGGCGGATCATCGATGGCTGCATCACCTGTCCCTGGCACGGCTTTCAGTTCCGGCCCGAGGATGGCTGCGCGCCGCCGCCCTTCACCGACAAGGTGGCCACATATCGGCTGCGCCTCGCCGGGGGCTTGGTGCTGGTCGATCCGAGGCCGCTGCCGCCGGGCACGCGGGTCGAGCCCGTTCCCGTGGAGGCCTGAGAAATGCCGCCCTTCTATGTCGGCTATCTGAAGTTGCCGCGCGGGCTGCGCGGATTTCTTATCGCCGCCGTCGCCTGCCTGCTGGTGCTGGATGTCGTGGCGGCCTTCCTCGTCTTCCGCGCCCAGCCGGCGCATCCGACCGGAATGTGGGGGGTGGGAGAGGCAGCCTATACCGGCCGCTTCGTCGCCCGGCCCTATCCGATGGTGCGGGTCATGGACGGGCCGGAGCCGGTCGTGCTGCTGGTCGGCGTGGGCAAGGAGGGCGCGCCCGATGGGCTCGATGGGCTGGACGGCCAACTGGTCGAAGTGCGAGGTTACCCCATCATGCGCGGCGATCTCACCGTGCTGCAACTCGATCAGATGCCGGCGCGCCAGGACGGCACGCTTCCAGCGGCATCGGCGCCCCGCAAGATCGGCGATTTTGTCATGGATGGCGAGGTGGTGGACACCAAATGCTATGCGGGAGCCATGAATCCGGGCGACGGCAAGGTCCACAAGGGCTGCGCCTCGCTCTGCATTTTCGGCGGCATTCCGCCGCTGTTCGTGACCAAGGGCGAGGATGGGCAGGCACGCTGGTTCATCCTGGCCGACCGGGGCGGCGGCCCGATCGGGCCCGCCGTGATGCCGATCGCGGGCGATGCGATCCGGCTGAGCGGCACGGCGGTCGAGGCGGATGGCGTGCCGCTTTTCGAAGTTTCGCCGGACGCGCTGGCGGCGCTCGATTGATCCGCGCCGGCCTTCTCGCCCTCGCCCTGGCGCTGACGCCGGCCCTGGCGCTCGCGGCGCCGAGCGAGGTGCGGCGGTCCGAAAGCTTCATGAGCCGCGCCCTCGGCCATGAGATCAACTATGCCATCTATCTGCCGGCCAACATCGATGCCGGCGCCAAGCTGCCGGTAATATATCTGCTGCATGGCGCCGACGGGGTGGGGCTCGACTGGGTCGATCAGGGCCATGTTCAGGCGGTGGCCGATAGGCTGATCGCCGAGCACCGGATGCCCAAGACGATCATCGTCATGCCCGATGCGCATAATTCCTGGTACGTCGATTCGCCACCGAGCGGCATGGGCGCCATGGGCACGGCGCTTGAACGCGACCTGCCCGACTGGGTCGAGCAACACTATCCGGCGCGCTCGGCCCGCACGGCCCGCGCCGTGGCCGGCTATTCGATGGGCGGCTTCGGCGCGTTCGACTTCGCCTTCGGCCATCCCCAGCGCTATGTCGCGGTGGCGGCCATGAGCGGCGCGTTCTGGACCTGGATGAAGCCGGACATGCAGATGGATCCGGCCCGCAACGGCCGTTTCCAGCGCCTGTTCCAGGGCGCCTTCGGCGATCCGTTCGAGCCGCGCCGTTTCTGGGACAACGCGCCGGCCCAGGCGGTCGACCATATGGCCGCATCCGGGCCGCATCCGGCGGTCCTGCTGATCTGCGGGCGCGGCGACGATTTCCATCTCGATCAGGAACAGGCCGAGATGCAGCGCCGGCTGGAGGCGGACCATATTCCGGTCGAGACCAAGCTGATCGATGGCGGCCATGATTGGGGCACCTGGTCGGCCGCCTTGCCCGAGGTGCTGGAATTTCTCGGCCGGCATCTGCGCGAGCCGGCGACCGCATCGGCGACGCTGCCCAAGCCGGGACAGCAATAGAGCCTGATGACATTAGGTCGAAACGACCTAATGTCTGAATCAGTCTCTAAACATATGAAAAGACAGCGATTCAGACTTTAGGTCGAATCGACCTAAAGTCATCGCGGTCTGGCGCTTTCCTAGGGAAATCCCGTATGCTCCGGCGCCATGGAACGCACGCTCGAAGCCCGCAGGATTCTGCTCATCATCGCCGGCGGCATCGCCGCCTATAAATCGCTCGACCTCATCCGGCGGCTGAAGGAGCGCGGCGCCTCGGTGCGCGGGGTCATGACCAAGGCGGCGCAGGAATTCGTGACGCCGCTCTCGGTCGCGAGCCTGACGGAAGACAAGGTCTATACCGATCTCTGGTCGCTCACCGACGAGAGCGAGATGGGCCATATCCGCCTGTCGCGCGAAGCCGACCTCTTGGTCGTGGCGCCGGCGACCGCCGATCTCATGGCGCGCATGGCCGCGGGCATGGCCGACGATCTGGCGGCGACCACGCTGCTCGCCACCGACAAGCCGGTGCTGGTGGCGCCGGCCATGAACATGATGATGTGGGCGCACGCCGCGACCCAGGCCAACATGGCGCTGCTGCAATCGCGCGGCGTGCTGCGCATCGGCCCCAATGGCGGCGAGCTCGCCTGCGGCGAGGTCGGGGCCGGGCGGATGGCCGAGCCGCTGGAGATCGTGGCCGCGATCGAAAGCTTCTTCCGTCGCGGCCGGCCGCTCGCCGGCAAGCGCGCGCTGGTGACGAGCGGCCCGACCTTCGAGCCGCTCGATCCGGTGCGCTTTCTCGGCAACCGCTCCTCGGGCAAGCAGGGTCACGCCATCGCCGCCTCGCTCGCCGATCGCGGCGCTTCGGTCGTGCTGGTCGCGGGGCCGACGCATGAGCCGGTGCCGGCGGGAGTGGATCTGGTGCGGGTCGAAACGGCGCGCGAGATGCTGGCAGCCTGCCAGGCGGCACTGCCGGTCGATGTCGCCGTCGCTGCGGCCGCCGTCGCCGATTGGCGCGCCGAGGCGCCGGCCGAGACCAAGCTCAAGAAGGGCGCCGACGGGCCGCCGACCCTGCGGCTGGTCGAAAATCCCGACATTCTGGCGACGCTCTCGGCCGAGGGGCCGGGCCGGCCGCGGCTGGTCGTAGGCTTCGCCGCCGAAACCGGCAATGTCGTGGCTTATGCCCGGGACAAGCTCGCTCGCAAGGGCTGCGATTGGATCGTCGCCAACGATGTCTCGCCCGGCACCGGCACCTTCGGCGGCGATCTCAACCAGGCGCATCTGGTGACGCGCGAGGGGGTCGAGGACTGGCCGCGAATGCAGAAGCGCGCGCTCGCCGATCGGCTGGCCGACCGGATCGCCGCCGCGTTGGCGGTCAAGCCATGAGCGGTGCGGCACCGGCGGTCGAGCTCAAGCTGCTCGATACCCGTCTCGAAGAATGGGGCTTCCCGCATTGGGGCTCGGCGCTGGCGGCCGGGCTCGATCTCCATGCCTGCGTGGCCGAACCCCGCTTGATCGAGGCGCAGGCACCGGCGGTGTTGATTCCGGCTGGCTTCGCCTTGTCGATCGGCGACGGCGACTGGGCGGCGCTGGTCTATCCGCGCTCGGGCATGGGCCATAAGCGCGGGCTGGTGCTGGGCAATGGCGTCGGCGTCGTCGATGCCGATTATCAGGGCGAGCTGTTCGTCTCGGCCTGGAACCGCAACCCGCCGGGCTCCGCCCCAATCGAGATCATGCCCGGCGAGCGGATCGCCCAGCTCGTTTTCACCCGTGTCGCCAGGCCGCAATTCCGCCTGGTCACGAGCTTCGCCGAGGCGAGCGAGCGCGGATCGGGCGGCTACGGCTCGACCGGCACCGGCCCGCGCAGCGGGTAAGCCGGGGTTTTGCTCGCGACCGGCTTGTGAAACAAATGAAAGGCCTCCATGTCAGGGTGGGTTGGCCTCTTGGCAGGGTCTTGGCGCGATGCCTAAAATCCAGCATTCCTTGTCGGTCCGGGGGCGGGCCGGTACCGTCTGACTTTTCGAGGAGCCTTCCATGGCCGCCGAGTCGAAGCCTGAATTCCGGGGCAAGATCTATGACAGCATCCTGGACACGATCGGTGCCACGCCGCTGGTCCGGTTGCCCAAGCTCACGCAGCAATACGGCATCAAGGCCGACATCGTCGCCAAGTGCGAGTTCTTCAATCCGCTCTCCTCGGTCAAGGACCGTATCGGCAAGGCGATGATCGAGGCGGCCGAGGCCGATGGGCGGATCAAGCCGGGCGCCGTCATCGTCGAGCCGACCTCGGGCAATACCGGCATCGCGCTCGCCTTCGTCTGCGCCGCCAAGGGCTATCGCCTGATCCTGACCATGCCCGAGAGCATGTCGGTCGAGCGTCGCAAGATGCTGAAGCTCCTGGGAGCCGAGCTGGAGCTGACACCGCCTACCGCCGGCATGAAGGGCGCCATCGCCAAGGCGGAGGAGCTGCTGCGCGAGATCCCGAATGCGATCATGCTGCAGCAATTCGAGAATCCGGCCAATCCGGCGATCCATCGCGCGACCACGGCCGAGGAGATCTGGACCGATACGGCGGGCAAGGTCGATGTCGTGATCAGCGGCGTCGGCACCGGCGGCACGCTCACCGGTATCGCCCAGGTGCTGCGGCCGCGCCGGCCCGGCCTCAAGGTCGTCGCGGTCGAGCCCGAGGACAGCCCCGTCCTCTCCGGCGGCGCGCCCGGCCCGCACAAGATCCAGGGCATCGGTGCCGGCTTCGTGCCGGGCAATCTCGACACCAAGCAGATCGACGAGGTCGTGCGCGTCTCGAACGACCGCGCCTTCCGGCTGGCGCGCGAGGCGGCCAAGCTCGAAGGGCTGCCGGTCGGCATCTCGTCGGGGGCGGCGATCGCGGCGGCGCTCGAGGTCGGCGCCCGGCCCGACATGGAAGGCAAGCTGATCGTGGCGATCATCCCGAGCTTCGCCGAGCGTTATCTCTCGACGGCGCTGTTCGAAGGGCTCTGATTTGGCGGAACTCACCGACGCGCAGTTCCACCGCTACGCCCGCCATCTGATCCTCGACGAGGTCGGCGAGGCGGGGCAGGAGCGGCTGCTCGCGGCCAAGGTGCTGGTGATCGGTGCGGGCGGGCTCGGCGCCCCGCTGCTGCTCTATCTGGCGGCGGCGGGGGTGGGCACGCTCGGCATCGTCGATGACGATCAGGTCGAGCTGTCCAATCTCCAGCGCCAGATCATCCATCGCAACGCCGATATCGGCCGGCTCAAGACCGACAGCGCGGGCGACGCGATCCGGGCGATCGATCCCGAGCTGAAGGTCCAACTCCATGCCGAGCGACTGACCGAGGCGAATGTCGACCGGTTGGTGGCGCCCTATGATCTGGTCGCCGACGGCTCGGACAATTTCGCCACGCGTTATCTGGTCAACGATGCCTGCGTCCGCGCCGGCAAGATCTTCGTCTCCGGCGCCCTGCTGCGGTTCGAAGGCCAGCTCTCGACCTTCAAGCCGCATGCCGGGCCCGAGCACCCCTGCTATCGCTGCCTCTTCCCGGAGGCGCCGCCGCCCGGCTCGACGCCGCGCTGCGAGGAGGCGGGAATCTTGGGCGCGGTCGCCGGCGTCGTCGGCACGCTGCAGGCGACCGAGGTGCTGAAGGAGTTGTTGGGGCTCGGCGAAAGCCTCAGCGGCAGCCTGATGATCTATGATTCGCTGCGGACGAGCTTCTATCGCGTCCGCGTGCCGCGCGATCCGAACTGCCCGAGCTGTGGGGTCTCCAGGAGCTAAGCTCAGACCAGGACCGCGGTTCCGTCGTCGTGGAACAGCATCGAGAAGGCGAAGATGATATCGACGGTGCGGCCGTCGGCGGCGAGCGGCACCATGCAATTCTCGACCAGGCGATGGCTTTTGTCGTGCCCCCAGCGCACCGGGCCGCGGCGCCAGGTCGGCCGGCCGGTCTCGACCATGAAGCGGTAGCGGTCATTCAGCGCCGGGTCGGTCACGGACTCCGGATGCACCTCGTCGAGCCAGTGGCCGGTCGCATCGAGTCCGAGGGTCGCGACTTCGCCGGTGCCGACCAGCCGGTAGCGGAAGCGCAGGGGCGCGCGCACGACATCCAGCATCCAGACGCGCGGCAGCAGCGAGACGATATCGCCCGGAGAGACATGCTGGCGGCCGGGCAGGCGGCCCGGTGGAGCGATGTCGAGCCAATACTGGTAAAAGCGGCGACACTGATGGTTCCAGCCGGAACGGTCCTCGGGGATCCGAAATTGCGTCCAAGGGCCGAAATCTTCGATAAAGGACGGGGCTTCGGGGCCTGTCCGGTCCCGCGCCTTGCGCGGTGCAATATCGAGGCTGGTCATGCTCATGATAGGCGACCGTATCGGCCAGCCCTCAACATATCCTTTACGGCGAACCGCTTTCCGCCGGGCTCCGCTTGCGCAGCAGATATTTGTGCTCGCCTTCCAGCACCAGCTGGCGGGCTTGATTGTGAAGGGTCGCGCGCATGACGAGGATGCCGGTGGTGCGCTGCGGAACCAGCTCGGTGATGGCCAGCAGCGGGTAGAGCGTGTCGCCGCTATAGACGGGTCGGCGGAATTTCGAGGATTGCTCGATGAAACCCAGCAGCGACTCCTCGACCTGATGCGGAAACTGGCCGGCGCCGGCCGCTGTGAAGCACATCACCTGCAGCCCATGGGCGAGCAAACCGCGATGGCCGTGCGCGCGGCAGAATTCGACATCGTAATGGATCGGGTGATTGTCGCCGGACAGCGCCTGGAATGCCATGAAATGAGCGTCGGTCACGGTCCGGCTCGGCAGGACGAACTGCTCGTCCACCCGGAAATCCTCGAACCAGCGGGTTTCGGCGAGGCGATGCCGCGCCGGGTCGAAAGTCTCGTCTGTCACGCGTTGCCTCCTTGGCCTGATTGTCTGACGATCTTATGATCGCTTTGTCATCGGTATAGCGGGGATCGGCTTCATGGGCATAGGTGCGAGCGAGGCGGCGGCCGAGGATTGGCCGGCCGCAATCTTCGATATCCTCAAGGCGAGCGATGTTCGCCAGGTCGCCTATGTGCCGGATGCCGGCCATTCGGCGCTCATCAAGGCCGCCCAGGCCGATCCCGGCATGAATGCGACCGTGCTGACGACCGAGGAGGAGGGCATCGGCTATCTGCTCGGCGCCTGGCTCGGCGGCCAGCGCGGCGTGCTGCTGATGCAGTCGAGCGGCGTCGGCAATTGCATCAACACGCTGGCGCTTCAATCCTGCTGCCGGTTTCCGCTGCTGATGCTGGTGACCATGCGCGGCGATTGGGCCGAGTTCAATCCGTGGCAAAACCCGATGGGCCAGGCGACCGAGGCGTCTCTGCGGCTGATGGGCATCCGCACCTGGCGCGCCGATGTGCCCGCGGATGTGGCGCCGCTGGTCCAAGGGGCGGCGGACATGGCGTTCAACGGCGATGGCGGCACGGCGGTGCTGCTCGGACAAAGGCTGATCGGCAAGAAGGAGTGGACCAAGTGAGCGCGCTCGAACGCCGGCAGGTCGTGGCCGAATTGCTCCGCGACCGTCCCGCCGATCTGCTGGTCGTCACCGGCCTGGGCTCGCCCAGCTACGACACGATGGCGGCGGGGGACGATGACCGGAATTTCTATCTCTGGGCCGCGATGGGCAGTGCCGCCACCGTCGGGCTCGGCCTGGCGCTGGCGCAGCCGGATCGACGCGTGCTGGTGGTGACCGGCGACGGCGAGCTGCTGATGGGCATGGGCGCGCTCGCCACCATCGGCGTGAAGCAGCCGAGGAACCTCACCATCGCCGTGCTCGACAATAGCCGCTACGGCGAGACCGGCATGCAGGAGAGCCACACCGCGGCCGGCGTGCGGCTGGAGCAGGTCGCTAAGGCCTGCGGCTTTCCGCATGTCCTGCGCGTGAGCGAGATGAGCGGGCTCGGCACGGTCAAGGCCGCAATCTCGGCGCGGTCGGGCCCGACCTGCGCCGTCATCGAGATCGCGGCGGAGAATCCGCCGCGCGTCCTGCCGCCGCGCGACGGGGTCCATCTCAAGAACCGTTTCCGCGCGGCGCTGGGGTTTCCGACGCTTTAAATTCAGGGCGGCAGGGGTTGCGGGTTGAGGAAGGCCGCGGCCCCGGTCAGCAGGGTCCGGTCGACGATGCTGATCCCGTGCCCGCTGCGCACGGCGAAGAACACCGTCTGCCCCAGCACCACCTTGACCTTCTTCGGATGCGCCTTGGGCGCGTCGATCATGACCAGGCTCGCCTCGCTCAGCGTCTTGAGATAGGCCGTGCGATGCGCCTCGGTATGGCAGGGCGGGGGAGCCGTCACCGTGATGAACCCGCCGAGCTTCGGATCGTGCGCATCGCGCCATTCGAACTCGCCGGTGACGCCGAAGGCGTGGGAATAGAGGCTGTTGGCCGGAAGCTCCGCGCTGGCGAAACGGGCCGCCTTCGATCCGCCCTCCACCGAGAAGGCCGGCGTCGCGGCGCCGGCCGTGGACCACAGAACCACATCGTTGTTCTTGATGCTCAATTTGGCCGGCTCGACGCAGAAGGCGCCGTTCGCGTGGCTGACCGTGACGTAATGGGTCTGCGAGGTAGCGCCCTTTTCCGCCGCGACCACGATCTCGAAGGCGGCATGATGGCCGGCGGGTGCCAGGCCGCCCGGCGCCCCCACGGCATAATGGTGGGTGCCCGGATGGGTGAAGCGATGCCCGAAAGTATCGCCCTGGCGGAGATAGCGGCTGTCGAGACTGTTCATCTCACTCTCCTCGAAGAGATCAAACCTAGAGCCTGATGACATTAAGTCATTTCGACTTAATGTCTGAATCAGTCTCTAACCATATGAACTAGACAGCGATTCAGACTTTAGGTCGGTTCGACCTAAAGTCATCGCGGTCTAGGCGGCGATGCTGGCGGTGATGACGAGCTCGGCCTTGTCGGTCTGCTGCACCACGCAATCGAGTGCGGTGACATCGATCGAGACCGCCGGATCGTGGGGGCCGGCGGACGGCAGCACCTGCTGGATCGCCGGCTCCTCATAGATCTTGAGGGTCAGGCCCGAGAGGATCAGGGTCAGCAGCGGACCGAGGAGGCCGGTGATGCCGGCGATTCCGATGCCGGCGAGAATTGCTGCGACGAGGCCGGCGAGCAGCGGCCCGATGAAGGGCACCCAGGCGACCGCGGCGCCGATCGCGAGGCCGAGTGCTGCGAGGATCGCCGCGGCGGCGACGCTGAGATCGAGGGCCGGCACCGAGAGGATCTTCACGTCGATGATCCAGTTGCCGCCGCTCAATTGCGGCAGGACCTCAAAATCCGCGGAGAAATTCAGGGAGTCCGAAAAGCTGAAGGGGATCGAGATGGTCGGCCAGCTGATGCAGATCTGCGGCGTGCAGATCGTGCCGACGCAGGGAATATGCACGCAGACCTGGGGAATGCAAAAATTCGGCAGGAAGCTGTTGAGATCGATGCCGAAGGAGAGGTTGAGGCTGTAATTGAGGGCGATATTCGCGAGCCCGATGGTCTTTGGCGGGGTGAGCGTGACCGTGCCGCCCGAAAGAGACGCGCTGACGCCGTAAGAGGCGACGAAGGGGCCGAAACTACCTGAATTCGAGGCCGATCGGGTGCCGAGCAAGGTCTCGGCATCATGAAGCAGGCGGGTGACCGCGGTCTGGTCCGCAGCCAAGGTGATATCGGGCATGTTGCATCTCCCTAGCTGATGTCGCCGAAGACCTCGATCTGGTTCGCCGCGGCAACGGGTCCCTGCTGCAGCGTGAGCGAGATGCCGTCCAAGGTGAAAACATTGAACGGGATGCTGACTTGGCCGAGCGCCCAGCGCAGGAGCGCGGTCAGGATGCATTCCAGGATCTGCTCGATGGCGACGCCAGTGTCGCCGACGATCTTGAGCGCGACCAGGGTGAGGCCGATCGAGCCCGAGCCCGGTGTCGAATCGATCACGCGCGGCGCGCAGAGGGCGGCGAGCTGCAGCTTGAGCGTGATCTCATGGGCGCCCTTGTCGCCGGTTCGGCTCTGCGCCGGCGTGCCGCACAGAAACCTGATGAGGACGTCGGAATAGATCGTGAACTGGTCGGTTCCCGGCGGCAGCAGCTCGGCCGCACTGTTCTTCGGCGTGATGTCGACATGCGGGATGTCGAACTGGACGAGCAGGTTCAGCCCGAGCAGGAACGACGGCAGGCTCGACGTGTCGATCAGCGTGACCAAGTTCTGGTTGGTTGCGTAAACCGATGTCCCGTAAGCGAGCAGATGCGGGCGCGCGGTGAAGAACACGTCGAGGAAATGGTCGATTCCCGACTCGCTGATGCCACCGAACAGGTGGTGTGATCCTGTGAGGCTCATGGCCGTGCGATCCTTCGAAATTGGGATATTCCGATCGGCGCGAAGACTGTCGTTGATCTAAAGGCGTTGCGGTACGAACTGCCCTGGGCAAAAATATGGGCAGTTCAGGCAATAATTATTTGTATCCACCATACATAATATTTGGATCGGACTAGTAGTTACTTGTAACGGTACGCTCGGCCAGGGTTGTGGTGTCGGGCGCTAATCCGCCCTGATCTGGCCAAGACTGGTGCCGAGCAGCCGCACCAGATCGGATTGCCGCCTGGTGTCGGTCTTCTCGAAAATGCGTTGAAGATGCGTGCGCACGGTGGTCAGGCTGACGCCGAGCTCGTCGGCGGATGCCTGGAGCCCGCAGCCGCGCGAGACGGTGATCGCCACCTCGGCCTCGCGCGGGGTGAGGCGGAAGAGCCGCTGCAACGCCTCGGCATCGGTCGATTCGCCGGCTTCCGGGTCGTTGACGAAAAGGGCGGCGTAGGGCACCCGCCCGTTCTCCTGCCAGAAACATTGGACGCGCAGCGGCGAGACCAGGATCGAATAGGGCCGCTGCATCGACGGCCGGCTGATCGACATGTAGCCGCCGGTGCCGGTGCCGCGTCCGTTGCCCTTGGCGACGGCATCGGCGATGAGGTGACGCAGCCGGGTCGCCTCGACGGTGTTGGCCGCCGTCGGGCCGTTCGGCCCCAGGCTGAGCCCGTCGGCATCGGCGACGATCTCGCTCGCCCGGCGATTGCACTGAACGACGAGGCCGAACTCGTCGACCAGGATGACGCCGATCGCCAGCCGGTCGACCGCTTGGGCCATCGCGGCGTTGCGCATGCTGTCGGCGGACAGGCGTAGATGCAGCTGCAGCGCGCGGTTGAGATGCGGCAGCAGCCATTCCACGACCTTGTCGTCGTCGGAATCGAAATCCTCGACCGTCTCCGGACGGGAGAATTGGGCGAAACCAAACGTGTTCTTGCCCAGCCATTGCGAGGTGCCGACGCTGTAATGAATGCCCATCGGCCGGACCAGATCGTGATAGATCGGGGTGCGCATCAGCTCTTCGCGGCGGATGAAGGAACCCGCCTTCGTATAGATCTGGCCTATCCTGCCGCCCAGGGCCAAGCGACCGAACTCGCCGGCATGCACCTCTTCGTAACGGCGGCAATGTTCGATATCGACGTTGGTGGTGACGCCGAGCTTCACGAGATTCTGCTTGGTATCCTGAATGAAGCAGACCGCGCTATGGGCACCGGTGACCTCCGTGACCGCATCGATCGCGCGCTTCCAGAAATCGGGATGTGCCGCCGCTTCGTAGAGCTGGTCGATCACCGACAACACCTGGTCGTACCGAGTCACTTTCCCCTCCCCTTGGAGATGTGGTCGAACGAGGACGAGCGCGCTTCCGGCTGGCCGACACCGCGGTCGTTAATGAAATGTTTATCATGAGGGGTGCGACGCATCATCTTAAAATTAATGAAGCTTTATGAAACTGACACTCTTGATTGATTCTCCTCGGTGGTTAGGCCTGTATTTATTGAGTTCGACCGAGGTGACCGTGTAATATTTACATTCTTGTCAGTTCTTTTCCGTGCATCGCGGGCGATTTATCGACGATATTGCGATGCAACATCTTTCAGGTGGCGCGCAATCGATAGTGGCTGACGCCCCATTCAGCTCCCTTTGATGCGCCGAACAGTCCGGCGGTGGATAGGAAAAACAGGCGCCAGCGCCGATGCCACAAGGGTGCCGCGGGACCGTAGACACGATCCAGCAGGGGCCGGATCGCCGTCCGCTGCCGATCGAAATTCGCCAGCCAGTCGAGGGCCGTCTGCTGATAGTGCTGGCCGTTCCAGCGCCACTCCGCCTCGACCTCGAACAGCGTGGGAAAGCGTCGGATCAGCCCGTGGCTCGGCATGATGCCGCCGGTGAAGAAATGCCGTGCGATCCAGTCCCGTTCGTTCAGATGGTCGAAGCGATAAGGCGTGTCGCGATGGCTGAACACGTGCAGGAACAGCCGCCCATGCGGCAGGAGCCAGCCGCGGATGCGGCCGAGCAGTGTGGGCCAGCTGGCCATATGCTCGAACATCTCCACCGAGACGATGCGATCGAACCGGGCTACCGGCACGAAATCATTCATGTCGGCGGTGACGACCGTAAGATTTACCAGCCCGCGTTCGCGTGCCAGCGCCTCGATATGGAGGCGCTGGGACCGGGCGTTGGAGACGGCGGTGATGCGGGCATGGGGAAAGCGCTCGGCCATCCAAAGCGACAGCGAACCCCAGCCGCAGCCCAGCTCCAGAATGGTCTGGCCGTCGATCAGATCGGCATGATGCGCCGTCTCCGCCAGCGCATGCGTCTCGGCTTCCGCCAGCGTCCGCGCGCCGCCGCCATAGAGGCAGCAGGAATATTTTCGCCGCGGACCGAGCACCAGCCGGAAGAATTCCGGCGGCAACTCGTAGTGCTGGTGGTTGGCGGCCTCGGGAAATTCCGCGATCGGCCGATGTATCATGCCGGCGGCGAATCCCGCTTCGGCCGAAATCGGCTCGCCGCGCGCCAGCTGTCGGCTCGTCCGGTTGACCAGATAGCGGATGCCGAGCTCGGTCAACGGGTCGGGGATGGGCGTTCGTTCGACCCATCGGCTGGCAGTGTAAATCAGACTCATCAAGGCACCAAGGAGACGGCGATCCCTCTGATACGTTCAAAAGGACGGAATGGATCACCGCCCGCGCATTTTCTTTCGAGAAGGGACGACACCGGCGCTGCCTATAGCGCCCGCTCCCGGATCAGGCCGCTTTCGATCGGGCGCCGACGGTCGTCGGGATTGCCGGTCGGGCCTCGATCCGGTCCTGTACCGGATGGTTAAACGCATCCGCATTGTGAAGAGAAGCCGGCCCGGCGCCCCTTCGGGCAATGCCGCGTGAGGTTATTGTACCAAAAAAATCTCATTCACTTATGGGAATACGTGCTGTATTTAAATCGATCTCGGCTGGATCCGCATAATCCGAGAATATAATGCTTGTTATCGCGGCGGCATCTTGTCGCTGTTTCAGCTGTAACCTCATTCCGATCGAATTGAAATAGAGTGGTAATGCCACTTTAACAACTTCGGTGACGGGTCCTGCGCCAAGCTATCGATAAGCGCGCCTGCATCCGTTGAGGAGTTGAGTGATGACGGCCAGGTTCATGACCGCAGCCAATGACGGCCGGACGGCCGATGGCTCGCGTTTGACCGATGGGCGGCTCGATGAGGCCGTGCCGGCCGAAGGCGCCAAGGCAGAGGATGCCGGGTCGCGCTTGTGGCCTGCCCGGCGTGAGCCGAGCGATGAACGATCCGGCGACCAGCAGGCGGAGCCCGAATCGGCAGGGCTTTCGGATGCGGAGATTGGCGCTCTCATCCAGGCTGTGATCGGCGATACCAGTCCCGACGGGCTCAGGCTGATCGCGATCCTCCGCTTGATGCATGCGACCCGCCTTTCCATCCAGGCCTTGGTGTGCCTGCCGCATGGCGGGCTGGCGAGCGACGAAATGGCTGTCAGGGTCCGTAGGCGGCGCCACCAGGCGGCGCTGCTGCCGATCGATCAGGCGGCGCGGTCGGCGCTGGACGCCTATCTCGAATATCGGCACCTCTTCCTGCCCAGCGAACGACCGTCGCGCTGGCTGTTTCCGGCGCAGGGCGCATTCGGTCACCTGACGGCGATGCGATGCAGCCAGATGTTGAAGGCGGCGGCGGTGAAAGCGGGGATCGACCCCGACTCCCCGGGCCTGCAGGCGTCGAGCTGATCTGCGCCAGCGTCAGGATCGCATCGTCGCCGGTGTTCCAGAAGCTATAGAAGGCGCGGACGGTACCTCAGGTCCGGCGGGGCCGTTACGACTATCCGTGTTCACGCCGCTCTGATGCCGTCAAGAAAGGACTGGACCGCCTGTTCCAGGCTGCCGGCCTGATGCGACAACCGATCCGAATTGTCGAGCGCCACCTTAGCGTGCTGGCCGGTCTCGGCGGCCGCCTCGAGCACGCCGCTGATATTGCTGGAGACCTCATCGGTGCCGACGGCGGCTTGCTGGACATTACGAGCGATCTCGGCGGTGGCGCCGCTTTGCTGTTCGACGGCGGCGGCGGTCGAGGACGCGATCTCGTTGATTTCCGAAATCACGCCGGCAATGCCCTTGATGGCGTTTGCCGCCTGCTTGGTCTCGTTCTGAATGGCCGAGATCTGCGCGGCAATCTCTTCGGTGGCGCGAGCCGTCTGCCCGGCCAGGCTCTTGACCTCCGAGGCGACCACGGCGAAGCCCTTGCCGGCATCCCCGGCGCGTGCCGCTTCGATCGTCGCGTTCAGCGCCAGCAGATTGGTTTGCGAAGCAATGTCGTTGATCAGCTTGACCACTTCGCCAATGCGGTCGGCGGCACGGGACAGGCTGTCCATCGTCGTGTTGGTGTCTGATGCCTGGCTCGCCGCGCGGGCCGCGATGGTGGTCGAGCTTTGCGCCTGCCGTCCGATCTCGCTGATCGATGCCGTCAGTTCCTCGGCCGCCGATGCGACCGTCTGAACATTGACGGAGGCCTCCTCGGAGGCGGCCGCCACCGCCGACGACCGCGTCTTGGTCCGCTCAGCCGCGTCGGTCATGGTCGAGGCGCTGTCATGCATCAGCATGGCGGACTGCTTGACCGAATCGGCGATGCTCTTGACGGTGCTTTCCAGCCGTGCCGCCATTTCGGCCAGGGCGGCCTTGCGCTCGAGCTCTGTCCGTTCTGCGATCTGCACCTGCTCGGACTCGACCTCCTTGATGCGGATGGCATTGCCTTTGAATACCTCGACTGCCCGAGCCATGTCGCCGATTTGATCGCGGCGGCCGATATCGGGAATCTCGATCGTCAATTGGCCATCGGCCAGAGCGGACATGACCTTGGTGATCCGCTTGATGAGGGCGGTGATCGAAACGCTGACCAGGGCCGCGAGCACGATGCCGAGCAGGACGCCGCCGATCGAGGCGATCATCCCGGACGAAAGAACGCGTTCGGCGGTCAGCAGCGTGCCGCCGATGCTGTCATTGCGGATCTTCAAATTTTCGGCCCGGAGCGTGTCCGCATCCTCGCCCAGCTTGACGCCGGTCTTCACTAGTTCGGCGAAATCTTCCTCGGCCGCCTTGACCGAGCCGACCAGCAGCTCGACGGCAGCGAGATACTTGTCGACCTGCGGCGGCACCGTCTCGAGCATCGGCCCCAGCCCGGCGCCGGCGGGAGGTGCTGCCTTCAGCGCGGCGAGCTCCCGCCCGATCCGATCCCGTTCCGTGGCGATGATGTCGAGGTCTCCCGGAGACTGGTTGGCCAGATAGCGATAGGTCACCGCAAGCAGCGATTGGGCGGCCTGATCGAGCCGCAGAACCGGCGGCGCGGCCGGGTCGCCGGCGGCATTGAGGTCCACCGTGAGCGTGGACATCATGTTGTTCAGCCTGACATCGGTCGCGTTCACGGCGGAAAGCGCGCCCTGCCGCTTCTTCAGCTCGCCGTCCAGGCGATCGAAATCGGCGCGATAGGTGGCGAAGCCGCTGCGAAGAATGTCGCTGCGCGCGCCCACGATCCCACTGAGCTTTTCCAGCCTCTGATTGACCGGCTCGAACGCCGCCAGCGAGGCGGCCCGATCGGTGGCGGAGCCGGAGCGCACATAGTTGACGATGACGCGGCGCAGGCTCAGCAAGTCGCGCGCGAAGTCGCTCGCCACGTCCGAGGCGGTTGCGGCGCTGTCGATGCGCGTGACGTTATCCCGAACTTCGCGCACATGGCTGTCGTTGAAGATCGAGATTCCGGCGATCAGCAGGACCAGCAGACCAAAACCGGCAATGATGCGGCCGCGCAGGCTTATCCGGTTTATTATCGTGAACAAGGACATGGCAGTCTCTCTACTTGCCGAAGGCGCGGATGGCATCGATGTTTTCCTTCCCGAACTTCTTTTCGAAATCGCCCTCGACCCCGGATAGAGCGGCAACGAAGGCCGGCCGATCGACATCCTCGATAATGGTCATGCCGCGACGGCGCAGCTCGTCGATGCCGCTCTTGTCGGAGCGGTCGGCAAAGTCACGCGAGGCGTTCCCGCCGACGATAGCGGCCGCGCGCACGGCCTGCTGATCCTCCGGCGTCAGCCGATCGAAGGCCCGCTTCGAGATGAGGAGGGCGGCCGGCGAATAGACGTGACCGGTCAGACAGAGATAGCGCTGCACCTTGTCGAAATTCGCCGAGGCGATGACGGCGACCGGATTTTCCTGGGCCTGAAAGGTTCCCGAGGCGAGTGCCGGATAAAGATCCGGAAACCCCAGCGATTGGGCATCGGCGCCGAAGGCTTTGAACCCGGCCACCATCACCTCCGATTGCGGCACGCGGATCTTCATGCCCTTGAGGTCCGCAGGGGTGCGCACCGGCTTGCTTGCGGTCGTGATGTGGCGCAGGCCGTTCTCGCCCCAGGCGAGGCCGACAATGCCTTTGGGCGCCATCTTGGCCAGTGCCGTCTTGCCGATATCGCTGTCGAGCACGGCGCGGGCATGAGCCACGTCGCGGAACAGGAACGGGATGTCGAAGATGCTGAGATCGGGCGAGATGGTGGAAAAGACCGCACTCGACGTGAAGCTCATGTCGAGCGTGCCGGCGCTGATGTCCTGGACCATTTCCAGCTCGCCGCCGGCGGACCCCGAGGGGTAGAGCTCGACCCGGACGCGGCCGCCGCAATTCTGCTCGACCAGCCTGCCGAACTCCGCTGCACCGGTTCCCATCTGGGAATTGCGCGTATAGACGAAACCGAGCCTGAGCACTTGCGACCGGACCGTGGCGTGACCGTTGCGGGTCGTTAGAAGCGCCGCCGCGGCGCCGCTGCCGGCGAGAAAATCTCGTCTACGCATGGCTGTTCCCAATCTCCTCGACCGAGCAGTGCATCGGGATCCGTCAATCTTGTCGGATCGCAAAGACCTCGTTTGATCAGAGGCATGACAGCAAATCGGCGTTAAAGATCGGTTCATGCCGCGTTCGGCAGTGATCTTGCCGGGAACCAAATAGCGGGCCTTGTTATTGCTGAGGCGGCGGCCGTTATGGCCTTCCGCTCGGCGTATCAGGCAAACGGCTTGAACTGAAAGTCGGATTCGAGACCCGTGAGGCCTGGCTGCATCTGGCGCCTTCCCCCCGACGACGGAGATCGACAGCCAGAACGGCGCGAGGGACCAACTCACTGCTTTCCTGGCTGGGGCGGGAGGGATCGAACCTCCGAATGGCGGAATCAAAATCCGCTGCCTTACCGCTTGGCTACGCCCCAATATCCGGAAGGGCGGCCACCTTAGCGATATCGTTTCGCCGCTTCAAGCCGCGCCTGGGGCGGGTCAGCCGTCCGATTGCAGCCGGGTCGCGACTGCCCACCAGCCGGGGTGACGCGTGCTCAGGGAGGCTTCGGCGGCCTGCGCCGAAGCCGCGTCGCGGAAGAGGGCGAAGCAGGTGGCGCCGCTGCCGCTCATCCGGGCCAGGAGACAGCCGGGTAGGGCTTCGAGTGCCGCCAGGATCTCGGCGATTGCGGGCAGAAGGCCGATCGCGGCTTGGGTGAGATCGTTGCCGTGGCGGCGGAGGGCCAGGGCCAACGCCTCGACATCGGCGGGCGGCTCGGTCAGCACGCCGTGCGCCCCGGCGCCGGCCGAGAAAGCGCCCTGCCGCGCCTTGAAGACCGAGGGCGTGGGCAGGCCGATGCCGGGATTGACCAGCAGGATCGGTGCCGCGGGCAGGATGGGCGCCGGATCGACGCGGTCGCCGATGCCCTGCAGCCGCGCCGGCCGGTGCTTGAGGCAGACCGGCACATCGGCGCCGAGCGTCAGCGCCAGCCGGGCGAGATCTTCCGGCGCCGGATCGATGCGCCACAGCGCGGCCAGCGCCAGCAAGGCGGCGGCGGCATCGCTCGACCCGCCGCCGATACCGGAGGCGATCGGCAGGCGCTTGGTCAGATGCAAGGCGGCATCGGCTTTGACGCCGGCCGCTTCGGCGAGCGTCCGGGCGGCACGCAGCACCAGATTCTCGGCCGTGTCGCCGGCGAGCCTGGTGCCGAATGGCCCGTCCATGGCGAGCGACAGCCCGCTCCCCGGCCGCGCCTCGACGGTGTCGCCATAGGCGGTGAAGGCGACCAGGCTGTCGAGCAGATGGTAGCCGTCGGCGCGCTTGCCGACGACCTCGAGGGTCAAGTTGAGCTTGGCCGGCGCCGGCCGGCTGACGATCGTCATGGCTGCATCTCGAGGGTGGGGTCAGCCGCCGCCACGGGTCGCGGCGGCGCTCGTGACCCCGCGCGGGGGGTGATCGAGCTTGCCGGCGATCTGCTTGGCCAGATCCGGGGTCGGATTGAGATCGAGCGCCCGGTGCCATTGCAGCCGAGCCTCCTCGCGTCGGCCACCCTGCCAATAGGCGTCGCCCAGATGGTCGTTGATCTCGGGATCGGCCGGCTGCAGCTCGACCGCGCGTTCGAGCGTGCCCTGGGCGTTCTTGTAGTCGCCCAGCCGATAATAGGCCCAGCCCAGGCTGTCGACGATGAAGCCGTCCGACGGCTTGATCTCGACCGCCTGCTTGATCAGCTTCAGCGCCTCGGGCAGCCTTTCCTTGCGGTCGACCATCGAGTAGCCGAGATAGTTGAGGATCGCGGCCTCGTTCGGCTTCATGTCCAGCGCCTTGCGCAGATCGGCCTCGGCCGCCGGCCAATTGCCCTCGCGCTCATGGCAGATGCCGCGGCTGAAATAGAGCGACCAGTCGCGGTCGGTCTGCTTGTCGCCGATCCGGTTCAGCGCATCGGTATAGGCCTGGGCGGCGCGGGTGAATTGCTCGCGGCTGCGCAGGCTGTCCGCGAGCTCGATCAGCGGCTCGGCGCGGTCGGGCCGCTCGGCCGCCATGGCCGTGAGCAAGGTCTCGGCCCCTTCCTTGTCGCCGTCCTGGGTCATGGCGGCGGCCTGGCGCAGCCGGGCGGTCCAGGCGAAGCGCGTGCCCGCCTCGACGGCCTTGTAGGCGGCGACCGCGTCCTTCGGCCGGTGCTCCGTGCTCATGATGTCGCCCAGCACGATCTGGGCCAGCGGGAAGTTCGGCTTGAGCTCCAGCGCCAGCCGCACGCTCAGCATGGCCACTTCCGGCGCGTCGGCCTCGCCCAGAAGGCTCGCCAGATCGAACATCGCCTCGGCCAGTCCCGCCTGCGCGCTGGCGATGAGGCGCGGCGGCGGCCCGTTCAGTGACAGGGTGGGCACGATGCCGCCGGTATCGGCGCCCTGGTCGGCGTAGCGCTGATAGAGCGCCTTGGCCTCCTCGGTCTTGCCCTGGCGCTCGAAGAAATTCCCGGCCAGCTCGACCAGCCGCAGCGGCAGATCGCCCTTGCCGAGCAGCGCGTGGTAGCCGGCATCGGCAGCCTCGGTATCGCCGTCGAGATCGAGGATGAGGGCGGTGTGGATGGTCTTCAGCCCGAGCAGCTGCTTGTCCTGCCCGAACACGGCGAGCTCGGCCACGGCCTTGCCGGCCTGCTGCGGGTCGGCGGCGCGCAGCCAGGCGCGGGCGAAGGAGCCGGCGAACAGATGGTAGCCCTGCCGCGGCAGATGGTCGGCGGCGTCGAGCGCCTTGTCGATCTTGCCCGCCTTGGCGAGCTCGATCGTCTGGACCAGCGTGGCGAGCGGCGTGCTGTCATGCTCGGCCAGCTTCGCCGCCAGCGGTGCCGCGATGTCGAAGCGACCCTCGTTGATCGACAGCGCCAGCACGCGTTCGCCGATGGCCGGATCTTGCGGATCATGGGCGAGCGCATTCTGGTAGAAGGCGAGGGCGGAGGGGTAGTTCTGCTCCTGCTGGGCGATATGGCCCGACAGGTAGGCGCCGATGGTGTTGACGCCGATGGCGCGGGGCGGTGCGGGCATGTCCACGGTCACGGCATCGGCATCGACGGCGGGAGCGGAGAGGGCGGCACCATCATCGGCGGCGACACGCTGTCCGCGCGCGTCGGTGCAGCCGAGCAGCGCCAGCATCGTCAGGATCAGCAGGCTTCCATGCCGCGCTACCAAGCGGCTCCGGCCCGCTGCATCGGTGTCGTCCATATACTTTTCCCGTTCGGCCCTGAACGTCCGGCTGGTCGATCCCGCCGGCGACGAACCCCTTCCATATCACATGTTCGGGTAGTTGGGGCCGCCGCCGCCTTCCGGAACCACCCAATTTATGTTCTGGGTGGGGTCCTTGATGTCGCAGGTCTTGCAGTGGACGCAATTTTGCGCGTTGATCTGCAGCCTCGGATTAGAGCCGTCATCGGCGCGGACGATCTCATAGACGCCTGCGGGGCAGTAGCGCTGTTCGGGCGCGTCGTACTCGGCGAGGTTGACCGAGATCGGGATCGACGGGTCCTTGAGCGTCAGATGGATCGGCTGATCCTCCTCGTGATTGGTGTTCGAGATGAACACGGAGGAGAGCTTGTCGAAGCTGAGCTTTCCGTCCGGCTTGGGATAAACGATCTTCTCGCACTCGGCCGCCGGCTTCAGTGTCTCGTTGTCCGGCTTGCCATGCTTCAGCGTCCAGGGCACCAGGGCGCCCAGCCCCAGATTGTTGAGCCACATATGGATGAAGGCGTGGGCGCTGCCGAGCCACAGGCCCCATTTGAGACCCGGCTTGACGTTGCGGACCTTGTAGAGATCCTCATAGACCCAGGAGTTGCGCCAGGCCTCGGGATATGCGGCGAGTTCGTCATGCCCCTCGGAGCCAGCCTGGAGGGCGGCGAACGCCGCCTCGGCCGCCAGCATCCCGGTCTTCATCGCATTGTGCGAGCCCTTGATGCGGGGCACGTTGACGAAGCCCGCGGCACAGCCGATCAGCGCCCCGCCGGGGAAGACCAGCTTCGGCACCGATTGCAGGCCGCCCTCGTTGATGGCGCGCGCGCCATAGGCGATGCGCTTGCCGCCCTCGAAATAGGGCCGCACCATCGGATGGTGCTTGAAGCGCTGGAACTCGTCATAGGGCGAGAGATAGGGATTCTCGTAGCCGAGATTGACGACGAAGCCGATCGCGACCTGATTGTCTTCGAGATGGTACATGAAGGAGCCGTCGCCGGCCTTCTTGTCCATGGGCCAGCCCTGGCTATGGACGACCAGCCCCAATTGATGCTTGGCCGGGTCGATCTGCCACAGCTCCTTGATGCCGATGCCGTATTTCTGCGGCTCGACGCCCTGGCGCAGCTTGAAGCGCTCGAACAGGGTCTTGGTCAGCGAGCCGCGCGCGCCCTCGGCGAAGAAGGTGTATTTGGCGTGCAGCTCGACGCCGGGCGTGTAGCTGTCCTTGTGCTCGCCGTCGCGGGCGATGCCCATGTCGCCGGTGGCGACGCCCTTGACGCTGCCATCCTCGTGATAGAGCACCTCGGCCGCGGCGAAGCCCGGGAAGATCTCGACCCCCAGCGCCTCGGCCTGCTGCGCCAGCCAGCGGCAGACATTGCCGAGGCTGATGATGTAATTGCCGTGATTGCTGAGCAGCGGCGGCATCAGCGCGTTCGGGATCCGCATGCCGCCGGTCTCGGTCAGCATCAGGAAGCGATCCTCGGTCACCGGCACGTTGAGCGGCGCCCCCTTCTCCCTCCAGTCCGGAATCAGCTCGTTGAGCGCGATCGGGTCCATCACCGCGCCCGACAGGATGTGGGCGCCGATCTCGGAGCCCTTCTCCAGCACGCAGACCGCGATCTCAGCGCCCGCCCCAGCCGCCAGTTGCTTCAGCCGGATCGCTGCGCTCAGTCCCGCCGGGCCGCCGCCGACGACGACCACGTCATATTCCATGCTCTCACGAACCATCGAGCCTCCCCGTCGGCCTTGCACGCCACGCTGGCGCAACGGCCCGATCTTGCCTCTATATGACCTATATAACGGCGTCGATGCCGAACGCCTACAGCGGGATGGCTTGTCGGATGAATGATGATCGGGCGCTCGAGGCGCTGCTGCAATGGTATCTCGCCGCGGGTGCCGACGAGGCGATCGGCGAGGAGCCGGTCGACCGGTTCGCCGAGACGGAACGGCGCCTGGCCGAGCGCAATTCCGCGCGCGCGGCGCCTGCCCCGGCGCGTCCGGCTTCGCCGCCGGCCGCAGCACCGGCCGTCCCCGCAGGGCCGCGGCTCGGACCCGATTCGCCGGCGACGGCGATCGCCGAGGCGCGGGCGGCGGCGATGGCGGCCACGACCGTGGAGGAACTCGGCCGCGCGGTCGCCGCTTTCGAGGGCTGTTCGCTGAAGCATACGGCGACCAACACGGTCTTCGCCGACGGCAATCCGCTATCGAGGCTCATGTTCATCGGCGAAGCGCCGGGCGCCGACGAGGATCGCATCGGCCGCCCCTTCGTCGGCGTCTCGGGGCAGCTGCTCGACCGCATGCTGGCGACGATCGGGCTCGATCGCACCTCCGCCTATATCACCAACGTGCTGTTCTGGCGGCCGCCGGGGAATCGCAAGCCGACCGAGGCCGAAGTGGCGATTTGTCGCCCCTTCGTCGAGCGACATATCGCGCTGGTTGATCCTCGCCTCCTAATAATGGTGGGCGGCACGGCGAGCGCGGCCCTGGTTCCCGGAAGCGCAGGCATCACAAGGCTTCGCGGCCGATGGATGGCGCTGGAGATACCAGGGCTCGCCACACCGCTTCAAGCAATGGCCATGTATCATCCGTCCTATTTGCTTCGATCGCCGGATCGCAAGCGCGATGCTTGGGCAGATCTACTATCCATCAAGTCTAAAAATAGGACAAATCCAAGTTAACTAGGATGAAAGCCGGTGTTACTCGAAATAATACCGGCGTAAAAAAAGCGTTAAAAATTTTTTGCTTGCTCGACCTGAAAATCTGCTTTACCCCTTTGGGCATGATTGGAGCACGCCACAAGGACCGGCCCGTCAGGACTTGGTCTAAAGCGATCCTTTGCGCGATTTTTTCGGGGGGTATTTCGGTCGTTCCGAACCTCTCGGCGTCGGCGCATGCCGCGGAAGCGACGAGTCAGAACGTCGTCGACGCGGCGCTCAGCATCCCGACCGTCCTGGGGTCGGCGGACGCGGCGCGTTACGCGGCCATCTTCACCTACCAGGACCAAGCGAACTGGAAGGCGGCCGATGCCGAGATCGCGCTGCTCAAGGACAAGGTGCTACTGGGCTCCGTGCTGGCGCAGCGCTATCTGAGCCCGCACTATCAGGTGAGCTTCGCCGAGGCGCGCGACTGGCTCGAGCATTATGCCGATCTGCCGGAGGCGCGTGCGGTCTGGGCGGTCGCCAAGAAGCGCGCGCCCAGGGCCGCTCTGCCCAAGCCGCAGCCGGCGAGCGCGCAGGCGACCGCGGTTCCGGCCGTCGACGATCAGCCCCAGAATGCCGACGAGAAGCTGCCGGCCGAGCCGCGCTCGCTTGGACTCGAGGCGCCGCCGCGCTTCGAGGCCGGCCTCGCCGCCTGGCGCTCGCAGAATTGGGCATCGGCCGTGGCCGATTTCGAGGCCGTGGCGCGGGCGCCGGGCACGCCGAGCTGGTATGTCGCCGCCGGCGCCTTCTGGGCGGGGCGCGCGCATCTCATGCTCAAGGAGCCGCAGAAGGTCGATTACTGGTTCGCGCTCGCGGCCGACGAGCCGCGGACCTTCTACGGCATGCTCGCGCGCCATACGCTGGGCTTGACCGAAACGGCGCAGATCGGGCCGAAGCCCTTGAGCAAGGCGGAGATCGCGCAGCTACAGAGCCAGCCGGCCGGCAATCGGGCGCTGGCCCTCGTCCAGGTGCGCGAGATCGACCGGGCCGAGGCCGAACTGCGCGCGCTCTCGACGCGCAGCCCGAGCAAGCTCGCCTCCGCCGTCATGGCGCTCGCCGACCTCGCCAACATGCCGTCGCTCTGCCTGGCGCTCGGCCAGCGGCCGGGAACGGATGCCCGCCATGTCGATGCGCGCTATCCGGTGCCGCGCTGGCAGCCGCGCGACGGCTTCTCGGTCGACCGCGCCCTGCTGTTCGCGCTCATGCTGCAGGAAAGCCAGTTCGACGCGGAGGCGCAGAACAATTCCGGTGCCGCCGGCCTGATGCAGCTCATGCCGGCGACCGCCAAGTCGGTCGCGCGCCAGGCGGGCTTCCCGCTGCACAGCGCCAGCGAGCTCGTCGATCCGGTCGTGAATCTCAGCCTCGGCCAGGAATATGTGAAGCTGCTGATCGAGCATCAGCAGATCAACGGCAATCTGATCCTGATGCTGGCCGCCTATCAGAGCGGCACCTCGGCGCTCACCCGCTGGCAGACCCAGGCGCAATATCCGCGCGATCCGCTGCTCTTCATCGAGACGCTGCCGCATCAGGAAAACCGGCTCTACGTCGAGCGGGTGCTGACCAACATGTGGATCTACCGGCAGCGGCTGGGGCAGCCCGCCTCGGACCTCGACGCGCTTGCCGCGAACCAATGGCCGACTTATGTGTCGATCGACGAAACGACACCCAAAGGCCGCCAGCATGCCGCGTCTCGATGACAGCCGTCCGTTCCTGCCGGTCAATATCGCGATATTGACGGTTTCCGACACGCGGACCGAAGCCGACGATAAATCGGGCAATACCTTGGCCGAGCTGATCGGGCGCGACGGCCACAAGGTCGCCGCCCGCCGCATCGTCAAGGACGACCAGTCCGCCATCGAAGCGGCGCTCAAGGGCTGGATCGCCGATGCCGAGATCGATGTCGTGCTCGCGACCGGCGGCACCGGGGTCACCGGCCGCGATGTCACGCCCGAGGCGTTCCACGCCGTCTATGATAAGGAAATCCCTGGCTTCGGCGAGCTGTTCCGCTGGCTCAGCTTCCAGAAGATCGGCACCTCGACGATCCAGTCCCGCGCCACGGCCGGCGTCGCCGGCGGCACCTATCTCTTCGCGCTGCCGGGCTCGCCCAGCGCCTGCCGCGACGCCTGGGAAGACATTCTCAAGCACCAGCTCGACAACCGCTTCCGTCCCTGCAATTTCGTCGAGCTGATGCCGCGCCTGCAGGAGCATCTGCGCTAACCGGCGCGGTAGGCGCCTTCGATGAGCAGGGGCGCTTGCCCGCTCACCTCTTCTGCCGTAGCCAGCTCGACATCGCGGGGAAAGCCGCGTTCGATCAGCTCGCGGCCGGATACCGAGCCGCGGATCAGGGCCGCCAATTCGGTGCCGGCCGAGCGATAGGCGTCGCGCGCGATCTGCGCCTCGGGCGAGCAGGGGCGGTCGAGATGATGAAGAATGGCGCCGGCGCCGAGGAGATCCTCTATCGCCGGGCGCAAGCTGCCGCCCGGCCATCTCTCGCCGGCCGGAATCACGGCGACCATGCCGGTGCCGGCGAGGTCGCGGGCCGCTCGGGCGACGGCGGCGGCATTGCGCAGGCAACCGGCGAGGACCGGGCGATCGCCGCCGGCGAGCGACAGTCGTGCGCCGTTGGGCGAGGGCAGCACCAGCTTCAGCCCCGGCGGGACGCCGAGCAGGCTCGCCGGCGACAGGCTGAATTGCCCGGGCGCCGCCACCCGCCGCTTCTGTGCCAGCATGGCCCCGAGGCGGCTCGCCGTCCGGCCCGCCTCTGCGGTGTCTTCGTCCGGGACCGGATAGATGACGGCGCCGCGCGCGAGCGCCACGTCCACCGCAGTGGAAAAAGACAGCACATCGACGATCACGAACACCGAAACCCGATCGCGCAGAGCCGCGATGCCGGCCAGGCCCCATTCGCACGCCGCCGATATCATCAATGCTGCGCCGGGCCTCGCCCGGGCGGATGCCCTAGCGCCGCTGGAAGGTGCGGCTGAAGGCCGCTTCCGACTGATAGCCCACCGCCTCGGCGATGCTCGGGACGGACGCGCGGCAGGGGCGCCAATTCGCTCAGAACATCTTCGCCTGCCTGGACCACAGCGCCGCTCCGCTCGTTTGATCCTTCCGGCCATATCATCGCGCTGCCCGGCCATCAACCGACCTCGAGTGCGAGCGCGGTTTTTCCTGTCGTCATCACAGGAGATCGCCATGCATATGAATGCGATACGCATCGCCATCGCGATCATTTTCCTCTGGATCGGCGCGCTTAAATTCGTGTCCTACGAGGCCGACAGCATCACGCCCTTCGTCGCCAACAGCCCGGTGATGTCGTTCTTCCACGAGCACCCGGCGGAGCACAAGGCGCACCTCACCCATGAAGGTGAACTGAAGCCCGCCGAGCGGCTCTGGCGGGCCGGCAGCGATATCTCCCGGGGGCTGGGCGCGGTCGAGCTCGCGATCGGCGGCCTGACGCCGTTCGTGATGCTCTCCTTCCTCGTCAGGCCCCCGAGGCCTGAGTCGCGGTGCTGAGCGATATGCCCTCCATGTCCTGTGGCGGGCGCCGGGTGCAGAAGGATGTCGCTCTGCTCGCCGGCGCCTGGCCGGTGATGGCCGACAGCGCCCGGCAATCCTGGCGCATCCGACGAAGCGGGCCGTCTACCCTGGCGCGATCGCGGCGGGAACGCACTGGTCTGAATCATACCAGGATATGAGGGGCCGCCCGGCATCGCCGGACGGGCCTCTCATGCTTCTGGCTTCTCCGCAACCGGCAGCGGAATCTGGAACCGAGATTGCCAAGCGCGCTTGGCGATCGTTCCGTGCGACGCTCGATGTCCCCGATTTGTTCTCATAGCGGGTGTACACGAGTCGCAGCCATTTGTTCTTTATATGTTCGTGATTTGATGCTATTATGTGCCCTATGAGCGAGATCGAGCGCAAAATGGCGACCAAGGGGCGCGGTGCCGTCAGCAATGCTGTCGGCCGGTTCGAAGGCTATGATCGTGCCGTCTTCGACGATGGCTGGGGCACGGCGGACGAGTCCGTCATGCCCCTCGAAACCAGCCTGACCGAAGATACCACACGCACTATCATCGCGCGAAATCAATCGCCCGATGTCGGCTTCGACCGTTCGATCAATCCCTATCGCGGCTGCGAGCATGGCTGCATCTATTGCTTCGCCCGGCCGACCCACGCCTATCTCGGCCTGTCGCCCGGCCTCGATTTCGAAAGCCGGCTGTTCTACAAGCCTCGGGCGGCCGAGTTGCTGACGGCCGAGCTGTCGAAGCCCGGCTATCAATGCCGGCCCATGGGGCTCGGCACCAATACCGATCCCTATCAGCCGGTCGAGCGCAAGCTCGGCATTACCAGGCAGGTGCTGGAGGTGCTGAGCGCTTTCAACCACCCGGTGACGATCGTCACCAAGGGGGCCTTGATCCAGCGGGATATCGAGCTGCTGGCCGACATGGCGCGGCGGCGGCTGGCGAATGTCGCGATCTCGGTAACGACGCTCGATCGCGCGCTTGCCCGGCGAATGGAACCGCGGGCCGCCACGCCCGAACGCCGGCTGGAGACGATAGGCGCGCTGAACAGCGCCGGTATTCCCGTGGGCGTGCTGGCGGCGCCGATGATTCCGGGCCTCAACGACCACGAGCTCGAAGCCGTGCTCGAGGCGGCGCGCGGGCAGGGCGCCCGGACGGCCGGCTATGTGCTGCTGCGCCTGCCGCTCGAGATCAAGGATCTCTTCACCGAATGGCTGGAGGCGAATGCGCCGCTCCGGGCCCAGCACGTGCTGAACCTTGTCCGCGACACCCGCGCGGGCAAGCTCAATTCGAGCCAATGGGGCGATCGGATGCGCGGCGGCGGCGCCTATGCCGATCTCCTCGCCCAGCGCTTCCGCCTGGCGGCGCAGCGGCTGGGCTTCGATCGGCGCGACGGCAGCCGTCTGGACACCGGCAATTTCCGGCCACCGCCCCGCAAGGGCGACCAGCTCAGCCTACTTTAACCCGCCTCTGGCCCGTCTAGACTGTCCCTGGCGCCTCAAGCGCTCATCTGCATCGCGTCGGCCGCGAGAGATCCAAGGTCGGCAGTCGGTGCGAGCACCGGCAGGCGGACGCTTACCGCGGTTCCTTGGCCGGGCGCGCTCGTCACGGCGAGCTCGCCGCCGTGAAACTCCGCTATCGCCTTCGCCAAGGCCAATCCCAGCCCGGCTCCTTGGTATCTGCGGGTGGCCGAGCCATCCACCTGCCCGAACGGCTGGAGCGCTTTGGCGATTTCGGCTTCGGTCATTCCGATACCCGTATCCGAGATCGATATTTCGATCCATTTGCCGCCGCCCGATATCGGAGCGAGCCGCACGTCGATCTTTCCGCCTGCGGGCGTGAACTTCACCGCGTTCGACAGAAGGCTGCTGATCAATCGTCCCAGCATCGACGTATCGATCGCGGCCAAGAGCGCCGTGGGCTGCTCGATCGAGAGAGCAATCCCCGTCGCCGCGGCCTCGGCACGAAACTTGCCGACCGATGAATTGACGAGTTCGGTCAGATCCGCGAGCTCATGTCGCGGTACGGCCGCTTCCGATTTGATCTTTGACAGCTCCAGAAGATCGCCGAGCAATCGCAACAATTCCCGTGCACTAGTGCCGATGATATCCGCATATTCCTTATAGGAAGGCTGCAGCGGCCCATGGGTCTCGCCCGATATCAGTTCCGAAAAGCCGATGACCGCGTTGAGCGGCGTGCGGAGTTCGTGGCTCATATTGCCGAGAATTTCGGTCTTCAGCCGATCCGCTGTTTTTGCCGCCTCGCAGGCCCGCGCCAAATCTTCGGTCATTTCTTCGAGCGCCTTGGCGCGGCTCGCCAGCTGCCGGTTCGATTGCTCGAGCGCGACGGAATAGGTCGCGATGGCACGAAGGACCACGAGCTCCCGGGCGCGTCGCGAGGCGAGCCAGGCAAGGCCTAATGCGGCGAGGACACAACCGAACGCCCAATCGTCCACACGCCACGCGGGGTGGGCCAGATCGAGAGCCAATATGCGCTCAAAGATCGAGAATTTCGCCATCACCCAGAAACCACCGGCAAATGCGCCGACGATGATCGCCCGTTCGAGTGGGAAGAGGCGCCTGGAAGATCGTATCGAAACCTGATCCAGTGCCGCGAAAGGTTCAGCAGGTTTCGCTCGTACCGTGATGCAGAAAAACGCGAGAGCGCTCCAGACGAGGCCCCCAATCACTTCATCGATATACAAGGTCGGATAGGCTTGATTAAAGCTAGCCAAATCTTCGAATAAGCCAAGTTCACTTGAGAGGATAAAGCCGATCAACAGCAGAATTGCAACAATATGGGTCTTGGTCCGCAGCTTTTCGTACGTTGGGCCGACGTATTTATAGGCCACCTTGATACCCTTCGGAGAAAATCGGCAAGCGCGAGCCCCAAGATTCTCAGGAAGTCACGAAAAATTAATTTAAGAAGGTTCGCCAGCCGATAAAAACGGAGCCCTCGGGAGCCTTCATGGCCATGCGGCAAAAGGCGAGCATCGCCGCAGCGCCCCTGCTTTGAACGATGGGGACGCTTGGGGCGCGTCCCCGCCGTGGCTGGACGCGGACGAGAGGGCAGTTACCCCAGGCAGGGTTTGGCGGCCCCGCCTCGAGGGCGTCCTAGCTAGCGCCGCAGGCTGCGGCCGCCGCCACGCCGTTGTCCGCTCGAAAAGGCGGGATAGGAGTCGGAACGAGCCATGCCGATCGGTCCCAATTCGCTCAGATACCGGCGGGTCCGTTCGGCGCGCGTCATCATGGGCGCACCACGCCGCTGCGCGAGACGATCGCCCAGGCGGGGCACCAGGGTGAAGCCGAAGATGAGCAGAGCGACGACGAGATAGCTGGAAGAAATTGCCGGAAGCGCCATCTGCCAGAGCAGGGCAAAGCCGATGGTAATCAGCAGGATGAGTGCAATTTCGAGTATTCGGGAGAGAGGCGTCTTATAGACGTATAATCGGTCCGACATACAGTTAGCGGCCCCTCCTCGGGGGCGGTGCGCCCGGCGCAGAGCCGGATCGCGGAGTACTATAAGCGGAAAAATCGATGCTGGGCAACGCTGCCGGTGTCGCGAGGGTCCAATAATTCGACTGAATTGGATACAGTCTTTCCCCGGTTGCCTCGCCATGCCCCAGATGTGGTGGCAGTGCTTGAAATCCCGTCCATCACTGGTCATGCTCCGGCCACGGGGGAGCGATGCCGGATTTTTTTCACGAAAAGCGTCTGGGCGGATTGGTCGCCGGGGTCGACGAGGTCGGACGCGGCCCGCTGGCCGGTCCGGTGGTCGCGGCCGCGGTAATCCTGGATAGGCGCCGGCTGCCCCGCGCGCTCGCGGGTCTCGATGATTCCAAGGCGCTGTGCGCCGAGGCGCGCGTCGAATATGCAATCGTGCTGCGCCGGGTGGCACGCATCGGCATCGGTGCGGCCAGCGTCGCCGAGATCGACGCGATCAACATTCTGCAGGCCTCGATGCTCGCCATGCGGCGGGCGGTGGCGGCGCTGGGCGTCGTGCCGGACGTGGCTCTCGTCGACGGCAATCGCGGACCGGCCCTTGATTGCCGGGTCGAGACGCTGATCGGCGGCGATGCGCTGTCGTTCTCGATCGCCGCCGCCTCGGTCATCGCCAAGGTGACGCGCGACCGGGCCATGGCCAGCCTCGGCCTGCGCCATGATCGTTATGGCTGGGAGCGCAATGCCGGCTATCCGACGCCTGAGCATCGCGCCGCCATCGCGCTGCACGGCATCACGCCGCATCACCGCCGCAGCTTCGCGCCGGTCCGCGAATGGCTGCTGGGCCGCGAGGCCGCCGAATAATTTTCAAAGCCCGTCGAGGAAGGTCAGCAGCGCCTCGTTCACCTCGCGCGGCCGTTCCTGCTGAATCCAATGGCCGGCACCCTCGATCAGGTGCAGCCCGCGCAAGCCGGGCAGCGCATCGCGCAGCCGGGCGAGCGAGTTCTTCCCGGCGGGATTGCGGATGGTCAGGTCACGCGTCCCGGCGATGAAGAGCGACGGCGATCGGATCGGCGCCTGGTGCCAGGGCGCCAGCAATGCCCAGTTGCGATCGAGATTGCGGTAGAGGTTGAGGCCGGGCCGGAAGCCCGTGCGCTTGAAGGATTCTGTCAGCACGGCGAAATCCTCGTCCGAGACGAAGGAAGGCAATCCTGGCGGATCGGGCAGGCGGGCGAGGAAGCCGCCGGCTTCGACATTGGGGATGGCGGCGTGATCGGGCGGCATCTCGCCCGAGGCCGACCACAGGATTCGGCGCAGCGACGCGGCGATGTCGCGCTCGAGTTCCGCCTCCGGCGGCCCCACCTGCTGGAAATACATCATGTAATAGTTTTCCATGCCCATCTCGCGCATGACCTGGGTCGTGGGACCCCGATTGCGCGGCGAATAGGGCACCGACAGGCCGGCGACGGCATGGAAGATATCCGGCCTCAAGAGGGCGGAATTCCAGGCGATGGGCGCGCCCCAGTCATGGCCGACGATGACGGCCCGCTCTTCGCCGAGCGCCGCGACCAGCGCCACCATGTCGCCGACCATGTGGAGCTGAGTGTAATCCTCGATCGCCTCGGGGCAGGAGGATTGGCCGAAGCCCCTGAGATCCGGGGCCACGACACGGTAGCCGGCCTCGGCCAGGGCCGCGATCTGGTGCCGCCAGGAACGATGGCATTCGGGCCAGCCATGGACTAGCAGCACCAGCGGGCCTTCGCCCGCCTCGACGACATGCAGCGTGACGCTGCCGAGATCGATGGCACGGGCTTCTACGGTCATGAGAACTCCGTCGCACTATGGCAAAGAAGACTCACTTTCCCATTGGCGGCCCGGCAACGCAACGCTCGCCATTGACGAGCGACTCGGTGTCGCTCATGAATTCCACCATGGAACGGATCCGTACGCTCGAAACCGACTCGGTGCTGGTCGGTAATTGCATCGAAATTCTGCGCGCCATGCCGGCGGGCACCATCGATATGGTGTTCGCGGACCCGCCCTATTATTTGCAGCTTGGCACCGATTTGCGGCGGCCCAACAACTCCGTTGTCGACGGTGTCGACGATGACTGGGACAAGTTTGACGATTTCGCCGCCTATGACCGTTTCACCCGCGACTGGATCACCGAGATCCGCCGCGTGCTGAAACCGGACGGCAGCTTCTGGGTCATCGGCTCCTATCACAATATCTTCCGGGTCGGCGCCATTCTCCAGGATCTGGGCTTCTGGATCCTGAACGACATCATCTGGCGCAAGACCAACCCGATGCCGAATTTCCGCGGCCGGCGCTTCACCAACGCGCATGAGACGCTGATCTGGGCCTCGCGCGACAAGAGCGCCAAATACACCTTCAACTACGATACGATGAAGGCGCTCAACGAGGATCTGCAGATGCGCAGCGACTGGGTCATCCCGCTGTGCGGCGGGCCGGAGCGGCTGAAGCTCGACGGGCGCAAGGCGCATCCGACCCAGAAACCGGAGGCGCTGCTGCATCGCGTGCTGATGGCGGCGTCGAAGCCCGGCGACACGGTGCTCGACCCGTTCTTCGGCACCGGCACCACTGGCGCCGTGGCACGGCGGCTGGGCCGGCGCTTCGTCGGCATCGAGCAGAACGAGGACTATGCAAGGCTCGCGCGCGAACGGATCGCCGCGGTCGAGCCGATCGGCGGCGCCGAGCTGCTCAGCATCCAATCCAAGCGCAACGAGCCCCGCGTCCCTTTCGGCACGCTGGTCGAGCGCGGCATCGTCGCCCCCGGCGAGGTGATGTGGGATGCGACCCGCCGCCGTACCGCCAAGGTCCGGCCCGACGGCACGATCATCTCCGACGACACCAAGGGCTCGATCCACCAGGTTGCCGCCGCAGCGCTGGGCGCCCCCTCCTGCAATGGCTGGGGCTTCTGGCACGTCATGCGCAACGGCCAGCTCGTCGTCATCGATGCGCTGCGCCAGCAGGTCCGGGCGGAATACGCGTCCTGATACCGAATCCTCGGGATTTGGTATCGCGAGCGACGGCGAGCGCGCGCCGCATGGCGCGAAAGCCGAGCCCGCCGGAGGTGGGCGCCCGGCGACTGAGGCTCCGGGCAAGTTCCTTACGCCTGCCCGCTCGGTGGCGTCTTCAGAATGATGCCGAAGAGCCCCCTTTGGTTGAAGCGGCGGAGATCGGGACGGACCGGCTCCGCCTCGCAAACGAGCGAAAAATAACCACGATGGGCGTCGAGGAAGGAACGAAAGCCGGAATTGGCGTCGATATCGTCGACGATGATGGCGCCGCCGGGCGTTAGAACATCCCAGGCGTGATCCAGCTCGAACCTGACGTTTCGAGCGCTATGCAGGCTGTCATGGACGAAGAGATCGATGCTCTCGAGCTCAGCCAGCAAGGGGCGGAGATGTCCCCGGCTCGCTCCTCTGATCAATTGCCAGCGGTCGCGATGCTCGTCGCCCACCGCGATGCCGACATGGTCCTGCCAAGCATGCTCGATGGGCGGAAGATCGATGCTCCAGAGCCGCCCCGCGCCGTTCATCTTCAGCGCTTCCAGGATGAAACGGGAGGAGACGCCATGGGCCACGCCGGTCTCGACAACTTTGGCCGGCCTCAAATGGCGCACGAGACACCAGATGGCTCGGATGAGAGCCGGGTCGCCGTCGTTCCAATGGAAATAGCTTTCCGGACCGATCTCGATACCCTTCGCCGACAATGTATCGACAATGGACGGCCACAGCAGCGGGACCTCCGGGCTTGCTTCGCACGGCCAGGTCACGCCGAGGACATCGTGCAGCCGTCGTTCCCAGTCGGCCACGGCCTCGTAGGCGAATTGCGGCTGACGGCGTTCGGAGGCGTACACATACTCGTCGTAAATTCGGTTCCACGTCTCGCGTGGATTGCGCGCGATGGCGCCAAGGCCGCGGATCGGGTGGCGCGAAAGATATCCGAGCGGTAGACCAAGCACGGCAGCCTCCGTGGTTGACGGGTGCGACGGTCGAGGCAGCTCAGCGGACGATTGTTATGTCGATTTGGCCCATTTAGCGCCCGATTCGAGTTTCGCGCCACATACTCCTGTAAGACTATGATCGGGCTTGGCAATGCTGGCCTTGGTCGTTTCGAATTCGCAATGATCGGCATAATTTCCGATTTCACTCCGCCGCGTCGGAAAATTGCAGCCTGGCCAGGCGCGCATAGAGGCCGCCCTCGCCGACGAGATCGGCATGGCGGCCGGTCGCCACCACCTTGCCCTGCTCGATGACCACGATGCGGTCGGCTTTGCGCACGGTCGCGAGCCGGTGGGCGATCACCAGTGTGGTGCGGCCGGCGGCGAGGGTTTCCAGCGCCTGCTGCACGGCGCGCTCGGATTCGGCATCGAGCGCGCTCGTCGCCTCGTCGAGCAGCAGGATCGGCGCGTTGCGCAGGATGGCGCGGGCGATGGCGATGCGCTGGCGCTGGCCGCCCGAGAGCCTGACGCCCTTCTCGCCGAGGAAGGTGTCGAAGCCTTCCGGCAGCCGGTCGAGGAATTCGGCGGCCGAGGCGGCCTCGGCGGCGGCGCGGACCTCCTCGTCGGTGGCGTCCGGCCGGCCGTAGCGGATATTCTCCCAGCCATTGGCGCTGAAGATCACCGGATCCTGCGGCACGAGGCCGATGCGTCGGCGCAGCTCGGCCGGATCGGCTTGGGCCAGATCGACGCCGTCGATGCGGACGGTGCCGTCGTCGGGATCGTAGAAGCGCAGCAACAGCTGGAAGACGGTGGTTTTGCCGGCGCCCGACGGCCCTACCAGCGCCACCGTCTCGCCCGGCTCGACCGTGAGCGAGAAGCTGTCCAGCGCCGAGCGGTCGGGGCGGGCCGGATAGCGGAAGGTGACGTTCTCGAAGGCGACGCGGCCGATGGCGGGCGAAGGGAGCTGGACCGGGGATGCCGGGCTCTTGATCGCCGGCTCCTCGCGCAGCAGCTCGACCAGCCGCTCGGCCGCACCCGCGGCGCGCTGGATCTCGCCCCACAGCTCGCTGATCGTGCCGCCGGCGCTCGCGACCAGCACCGCATAGAAAATGAAGGCGGAGAGCTGGCCGCCGCTCATCTCGCCGGCCAGCACCGCGCGTCCGCCGACCCAGAGGCAGAAGGTGATGGCGCCGAAACCCAGGAGGAACACGGTCAGGATCAGGAAGGAGCGGTTGCGGATGCGGCGAACCGCGGTCGCGACCGATTTCTCGACCGCTTGGCCGAAGCGGGAGCGGTCGACCCGTTCGTGGGTGAAGGACTGCACGGTGCGGATGGCGTTCAGCGTCTCCTCGGCATAGGCGCCAACATCGGCGACGCGGTCCTGCGCCGCGCGCGACAGGCGCTTCTCGCGCCGGCCGAAGATGGCGAGCGGTACCACCACGAGGGGCACGACCGCGATCACCAGGGCCGCGAGCTTGGCGCTGGTGACGACCAGCATGACGAGCGCGCCCGTCAGCATCAGCAGATTGCGCAGCCATTGCGACAAGGCCGAGCCGATCACGGTCTGCAGGATCGAGGTGTCGGCGGTCAGCCGCGACAGAATCTCGCCGGTGCGCGCCGTCTCGAAGAAGCTCGGCGACAAATCGAGCATGCGCTCATAGACGGCGCGGCGGAGATCGGCCGCGAGCCGTTCGCCGAGCCAGGAGACGAGGAAGAAGCGGGTGCAGGTGGCGATGGCGAGCATGGCCACCAGCCCGAACAGCACGAGCACGGTCCGGTTGAGCTCGGCCATGCTGCCGCCGGCGAAGCCGCGATCGACGAGCTGGCGCACGCCGGGTCCGAGCAGCAGCACCGATCCGGCCGCGACCATGAGTGCTACCGCAGCTCCCGCCACGCGACCGCGATAGGGGGCGAGAAACGGCAGCAATAATCTGAGCGCCGCGACGTTCGTGGTTTTTTTCACCGGTTCCGCCACGACCTGCCCCTTGCCCATCGCCGGCAGGTTGCACCGGCAGGGCTCAGATGGTTGTATCCCGCACCGGGTGCAAGGCGCCGCGCATGCCGGCTTGCGGAGTCGGCGGGGTTGCATCCGCGGGCGACTGTTGATATGACACGCGGCTCGTTTCCGGAAGTGATGCCATGAAAGCCGATATTCATCCCGACTACCACGAGATCACCATCGTCATGACCGATGGTTCGAGCTATCAGACCCGCTCGACCTACGGCAAGCCGGGTGAGACGCTGCGGCTCGACATCGATCCGAAGTCGCATCCCGCCTGGACCGGCGGTCAGCAGCGGCTGAACGATACGGGCGGCCAGCTCGCGCGCTTCAACAAGCGCTTCGGCAGTTTCGGCATCAAGTCAGGTACTTGAGCGGTCCCGTCGTTCGGGCGGCTGGGCCGTCCGATGCGTCGCTCGTTCTTCGCCTGATTCACGATAGCTTCGCTTCTCGAAGCGCGCTCGTCCCTCCTTCCGGTGCCGGCAAGGAAACCGTCGACAGCATCGGCGCCGTGCTCGCCGTGGGCGGAGCCGGCTTGGCCGTGCTCGAAGACGAGCCGGCGGGTGCCGTGCTATGGCAGCCGCGGGACGACTCGCTCTATCTCGGCCGGCTTTCCGTGCTGCCGCAATTCCGCCAGCGCGGTATCGCGGGTGCGCTCGTCGAGTGGGTCGAGGCCCAGGCCCGACGGCTCGGCAAGCCGGCAGTGACGCTCGGCGTCCGCGTCTCGCTACCGGAAAATTTCGAGCTTTTTTCCCGTCGCGGCTTCGTCGAGATCAGCCGCTCGGCCCATCCCGGCTGGACGGAACCGACCATGATCGAGATGCGCAAGCAGCTGGTCTGATCTCGGTAAATCACTACGAAGCCGAAACGATCGGCATTCAGGCTGGATTTTCTTCGATGGGGCGCCCGACCTCGCGCCGGACCATCTCATCGAGACGCGAGACGCGCTGGTAGAGCCGCTTGCTGCGGTCGAGCAGCTCGTTCAGCCAATCATCGCCGACTTGCTCGATGCCTTGGCTCTCGCTGAGGCAGGTCGTCTGGCCACCGAGCACATAGGGTTCATCCGCCGACGCTTCCAGCGTGATCTCGCCGGCATGGACGGCGCGCTGCGCCAGGAGCCAGGCCATGACATGCGTCAGGCGCGCGGTCAGGCGCATCGTCTCGCAGCAGAGCAGCAGCCGGTCGGCCGGCGCCATCGCGCGCCGATGGCGGAACTCGCCGACCGCCGCATAGTTCCGCGCCTCGAGCAGCAGCGACATCGCCTCGTCATAGGTGCGGCTGAAGAAAGCCGTGCCGGCGGCGATCCCGCTCATGCCGCCGCCCTCTTGAAGCCGGAAACGGACTGATTATGTGACTCTTCGCCGGATGCCCGATGTGGGTTCGGCACGTCGCGTGAACCGCTTTCGGCCTGTCGCAGGCGATTCAGCGGCGTCTCGACTAGCTTCATATTGCTCTTGATGAGGATGTGACCATGCGTACCTATGATCTTTCCCCCCTGTTCCGTTCGACCGTCGGTTTCGATCGCCTGGCGCGGCTGGTCGATTCCGCGACCCGTGTCGACGAATCCACCTTCAGCTACCCGCCTTACAATATCGAGAAGGTTGGTGAGGAAGCTTACCGCGTGACCATGGCGGTCGCGGGTTTCAGCGTCGACGAGATCGATATCACCGTCCATGAAAACACGTTGACCGTGACCGGGACGGCGAAGGAAGACGACAAGAGCCGCCAGTACCTGCATCGCGGCATCGCCGGCCGGGCGTTCGAGCGCCGCTTCCAGCTCGCCGATCACATCAAGGTGAACGGCGCCAGCCTGGTCAACGGCCTGCTCGATATCGAGCTGGTCCGCGAAGTGCCGGAGCAGCTGAAGCCCCGCAAGATCGCGATCGGCGGCGGCTCGTCCGAGAGCCAGCCCAAGGTGATCGAGCAGCAGGCCGCCTGATCGGTCTCCCGATCCCTCGGTGACGTGTGTCGGCCGAAGCCGGAAGTCTTCGGCCGACATCGCTCGCATTCAGCGACCGCCTTCCGATCGCTCCGGTTTCGGACCGTTCGAGAGGGTGCGCCGGTTGATGCGGATCCTAAGCATGAGTTCGATATTAGCCTATTGAGCGACCCAACCGCCATCCATGGAAAGGGCGGTGCCGGTCATGGTCGATCCGCTTTCGCTGCACAGGAACACGGCGAGGCCACCGAGCTGCTCGGGCGTCACGAAGCTGTGCATGGGCTGCTTCTCGCTCAGAAGGGCCGTCTCTTCCGCGGCGACGCTCGTGCCGTTCGCCTTGGCGCGGTCCTCGATCTGCTTTTTCACCAGCGGCGTCAGCACCCAGCCCGGACAGATGGCGTTGCAAGTGATGCCGTCATTGGCATTCTCCAGCGCCACCACCTTGGTCAGGCCGACGATGCCGTGCTTGGCCGCGACATAGGCGACCTTGTGCGTGCTGGCGACGAGACCGTGGGCGGAGGCGATGTTGATGATCCGGCCCCAGCCGGCCTTTTTCATATGCGGGATCGCCGCCTTGGCGCCGTGAAAGGCGGCCGAGAGATTGATCGCGATGATCGAATCCCATTTGTCGTCGGGGAATTCCTCGACCGGGGCGGTGAACTGGATGCCGGCATTGTTGACCAGAATGTCGGCCGCCCCCAGTTCCTCGACCGACTGCGCCACCATCTGGCGGATATCGGCGGGCTTCGACATGTCGGCGCCGGAATAACCGACCTTCACGCCATGGGTCTTGGCCAGATCCGCCCGGATCTTCTCGATCTCCGTCGCGTCGCCGAACCCGTTCAAGAGAATGTTGCAGCCGGCTGCCGCCAGCGAGCTGGCGATGCCGTGGCCGATGCCGCTGGTCGACCCGGTGACGATCGCGGTTTTGCCTTTCATGTCGAGCTCCTGAGATGAGGGGGAGAGAGACGCATCTTGAGAATGCACGGTTACGCCTTTTCGGGTCCGGCGCCGGCCCGACCGCGGATTGTCGGGAGATTTCCTACCGTTTGAACAAGCCTTCGGCGCCGCTGCGATGGCCCTTCTTCGCGTCGATGGCAGCACGGGCGCGCGCGATCTCGGCATTGAGGCCGGCGATATAGTCTTCCAGCTCGGTGATCGAAAGCGGGGTCAAATCCTTCAGCGGCGTCTTGGCATGCTTCGGCCGCTCATCCTCGTCCTCTCTCATGCTCACGCTCCCTGGCGGTCGAGCCGGGACGGCACGCGATCGGCGCCGGTGCCGACGGCCGCCGCCACGCTGGCGAAGCCGTCGCGCCGCAACAGCGCCGCCAGCTCGCGCTTGATCCGGTCGATAAGGGCCGGCCCGTGATACGCCAGTGCCGTATAGAGCTGCACCAGCGAAGCGCCGGCGCGGATCTTGAGATAGGCGTCCGACCCCGAGCCGATGCCGCCGACGCCGATCAGCGGCAGCTTGCCGCCGGTCAGCCGGTACATTTCGGCGAGGAGCCGGGTCGACGGCTCGAACAACGGCCGGCCGGAGAGGCCGCCCGGCTCATGCGCGTCGGCGCTGGCGAGCTCGGCCGGGCGGGCCACGGTGGTATTGGAGACGATCAGCCCGTCGATGCCGGATTCGAGGGCCACCGCGGCGATGTCCTCGCAATCCTGCGGCGTGAGATCGGGCGCGATCTTGAGCAGCAGAGGCGGCGGCCGGTCGAGCTTCAGCCCATTGCGCGTTTCGATCACGGCAGCGACCAGCATCGAGGCATCGCTGCGCCGCTGCAGGTCGCGCAGGCCCGGCGTGTTGGGTGAGGAGACGTTGATGACGAGATAGTCGGAGAGGGCGGCGAGGCGGGCGACCCCCGCGCTGTAATCGGCGGCGGCGCTGGCGCTGTCGCGATTCTTGCCGAGATTGGCGCCCAGGATGCCCTCTCGGCGCCGCGCCTCGAGCCGGGCCTCGACCGCGTCGAGCCCGTCATTATTGAAGCCCATCCGGTTGATGACCGCCTCGTCGCGGGGCAAGCGAAAGAGCCGCGGCTTCGGGTTGCCGGCTTGCGGCCGCGGCGTGACCGAACCGACCTCGACGAAGCCGAAACCCCAGCGCAGCATCGCGTCCGGAACCTCGGCATTCTTGTCGAAACCGGCGGCGAGGCCGACCGGGTTGGGAAAGCTCATGTCCCAGACGCGGGTCGCCAGGATCGCATCGTCCGCGGTGGCGGCCCGCGGCGCCCAATTGGCCGCCAGCGCCCGGATGGTCAGCCGATGGGCCCGTTCCGGCGGCAGAAGCCGCAGCAGCGGCAGGGCGAATGAGACGATCGACGGCACGGCAGCGACTCTATTCCAGGCGGGGAAAGCGATGGCGCCCGTCGGGTCCGAGCGGCAGATCGTGGCACCAGCTCACGGCGCTGACCGGCAGTTCGCCATAGAGGTGCGGAAAAAGCTGGCCGTTGCGCGACGGCTCCCATTTCAAGGTCGGGCCGAGGGCGGCCGGATCGACCGCGAGCAGGACGAGCCCGTCCTGGCCGGCGCGATGCCGCGCCGCACTCTCGACGATCTGCCCGCGCGTGGAGAAATGGATGAACCCGTCCGCCTGATCCTGGCTGGAGCCGGGATAAGCGCCGCGCGCGTTTGCCGCCAGCCACTCTTCGCGGCGGCACATATGAAAGATCAGGTCTTCGGCCATGGCCCGGCGAGGGTACGCCCGCCGTCGTTGCGGCGCAACGACCTCGGGTAGGACCATCGCCTCATGGCTACGCATGCCCCTTTCATCGGGATGCAAACCCTGCCTATGATTTCTTCGGTATCGGCCATTCGACCGGATGCGATCAACGACCTCCGGCGACGTTTCCTGTCCTTACAATGGAGACTCGAGCCATGGCATCCTGGACCTATGTCGACGGCAACTGGCAAGCGGGCAACCCGCCCCTGATCGGCCCGATGAGCCACGCCATGTGGCAAGGCTCGGTCGTTTTCGACGGTGCGCGCGCCTTCGGCGGCATGGCGCCCGACCTCGATCTCCATTGCGAGCGGGTGGTCCAGTCGGCCAAGCTGCTCGGCCTCGGCCCGATGCTGTCGCCCGGCGAGATCGAGGATATCGCACGCGACGGGATCGGCCGTTTCGCGGCCGGTGCCGAACTCTATATCAGGCCGATGTTCTGGGCCGAGGCCGGCAGCGTCGCCGCCGATCCCGGCTCGACACGCTTCGCGCTCGCGGTCCATGACGCGCCCTTGCCGCCGCCGAGCGGCTTCTCGGCCAATTTGTCGCGCTATCGCTGCCCCGGCCCGGAGTGCGCGCCGACCGCGGCGAAGGCCGCCTGCCTCCATCCCAATTACGGACGCGCCGAGGCCGAGGCGCGGCGCTTGGGCTTCGACAATGCCGTCATGCTCGACCCGCTCGGCCATGTCTCGGAATTCACAACGGCCAATCTGTTCATGGTCAAGGACGGGGTGGTGCAGACGCCGGTGCCGAACGGCTGCTTCCTCAACGGCATCACCCGGCAGCGCGTGATCAAGCTGCTGCGCCATGCCGGCGCCGAGCTGGTCGAATGCTCGCTCGATATCGCCGACCTCCGGGCCGCCGACGAGATCTTCGCGACCAGCAGCCTCGCCAAGCTCCAGCCCTTGTCGCGCCTCGAAGAGCGCTGGCTCGAGCCCGGGCCGGTCTTCCGGCGGGCGCGCGAGCTTTACTGGGAATTCGCCGAGGCCGGCCGGGTCTGAGAGTTACCGGCTGTGCTTAGCGCGATAAGCGGCGGGCTCGTGCCGCGGCGTCGGATTGAATTTCGAGCGGGTGCGGCGCAGCTCGGTCACGAGGAAGATGGTCCCGCCCACGGCCAGCGGCAGCAGGTGATAGACGCCGCGATAGACCAGGAGCGAGCTCACGATCGTTTCGGTCGGCACCGATTGCTGGAGTGTGACCAGAATGACGCTCTCGAACACGCCCAGGCCGCCCGGCACGTTCGAGATGATGCCGAGCAGATAGGCCACGACGAACACGCCTAGGAAGGTCGGGAAGGTGAAGACGTCGTTGGGCGGCAGCAGCACATAGAGCACGCTCGCCACGATCAGCCAGTCGAGGCCGGAGACGGCGATCTGGACGCCGGCGAAAAGCGGACTCGGCACGGCGAGCTTGAAGCGCCAGAGCACCAGCGGATCGCGCCGGATGAAGCCGATCGTGCCGTAGAAGAACACGACGGCGAGGCACATCACGCCCAAGGCGTTGATGCCTTCGCTCGGCAGGTCGGTCCAGGCCTGCACCTGGCCGCCATCCATCAGCAGGGCGATGCCGCCGATCAGGAACATGCCGAGGAACAGGGTGATGCCGGCCATCGCCATGATCTGCGCCACCTCGACCGCGCTGAAGCCCCAGCGCGAATACATCCGGTAGCGCACGGCGCCGCCGGTGACCGCGGCGAAGCCCAGCGAATGGCTGATCGAATAGGCGGTGAAGGCGGCCAGCGCCACCCGCCCATAGGAGAGATGCCGGCGGATATAGCGGACGCCGATATAATCGTAGCTGGTGAGGGCGAGATGGCTCGCCGCCGTCAGTAGGATGGCGAGGGCGATGGCCGAAGGCGGAAATTCGTGCAGCTCGTGCCACAGCTTCACCAGCTCGACATTCTTCAACGAGCGATAGAGAAGATAGGCGGCACCTGCCAAGAGCCCTACGGTGATCAGGGGGCCAGCGATTGTGCTCGGGCCTCTTTTATGTTTAGCGGCGGACAGCAGCTCACCATCTGGGGTTTCGGGTCTCGCGCGGCCCGTTGCGGATTGCGCCGCGCCGTCCGAGCTTCCTTCCCATGTAGCGGTTTTGGGCTTCCACGTAACGCGATTTCTTCGGACGGAGGTCCGGCCTATAGTCGCGCCATGTCGGCCGATCCCAGTCCCCGCCCGCTCGTCGCACCTCCCGAGGCCCCCGCCATCGTCTTGAGCACACGCCATGCCGTGTGGCTGTCGCCGGACGGCGAGGTCGAGACGATCAACCTCGCCGAAGCGGCGCGGCGGCTCAGGCGGACGCCCGCCTTGCTCGTCCATGGCCGCGCCGTCTCTCGCCGGCTCGGCATCGGCGAGATCGCGGCCTTCGATCTTCTGGAGCTGTTCGCCTTCGCGCTGCCCGGCCGCTTCTGCCTGCCGACGCCGCGCGGCCTTGCCGCCGCCCTCGGGCGCGAGCTGCCGGACAATGTCGAGGAACAGGCCGTGGCCCTGACCGACGCGGTGCCGGCCCTGCTCGAATCGGTGATGCGGCAGGGATCGCAGCGTCTCACTGATCTCGCTCGGCTGATGGCGGCCGGCGGCTGGGCCTGGGGGCCGTCGGTGCTGGCCGCCCTCGGCGCCGGGCCGGCGATCGGCCGGCCGGGCATCCGCGGGCTCGAGATCTGGCGGCATCTGCCGGAATGGGCCGAGGCCGGCCCGGTCGAGCCGCCCACTCATTTCCCGGTCGAGCCGGCCGAGGCGCGGCATCGGCTGGCCGAACTCATCCGGCACGCGCCACGCCATGCCCGCGCCGAGGGTGCTTCCGTCTCGGAGGCGCGGCCGCAGCAGGCCGATTACGCCTCGGCCGTCTCCGCCGCCTTCGTGCCGCGCCAGATGCCGGACGAGCCGACCGTGGTGCTGGCCGAGGCCGGTACCGGCGTCGGCAAGACGCTGGGCTATCTGGCGCCTGCGAGCCTGTGGGCCGAGCGCAATGGCGGCCCGGTCTGGGTCTCGACATATACCCGCAACCTGCAGGCTCAGATCGATGGCGAGCTCGACCGGCTCTATCGCGATCCGGCCGAGAAGGCCGAGCGTGTCGTCGTCCGCAAGGGTCGCGAGAATTATCTGTGCCTGCTGAATTTCGAGGATGCCGCCCGCGCCGCCGGTGGCCGGCCGAGCGATGCGATCGGCCTCGGCATCATGGCGCGCTGGGCGCTCGCGACCAAGGACGGAGCCCTTGTCGGCAGCGACCTACCGGGCTGGCTCGTCGATCTGCTCGGCCGTGCGCAGACAGCCGGCCTCGCCGACCGGCGCGGCGAGTGCATCTATTCGGGCTGCCCGCATTATAACTGCTGCTTCATCGAGCACAGCGTGCGGCGCGCGCGCCGGGCCGACATCGTCGTCGCCAACCACGCGCTGGTCATGGTGCAGGCGGCGCTGGGCGGGCTCGACGATGCGTATCTGCCGGCCCATTACGTGTTCGACGAGGGCCATCACGTCTTCGATGCCGCCGACAGCGCCTTTTCCGCGCATCTATCCGGCCTGGCCACGATCGAGCTCCGGCGCTGGCTGCTCGGCGTCGAAAGCGGCACCGGCCGGGCCCGAGGCCTGCGGCGACGCATCGAGGACATGATCGCCGACAGCGAGCCGGCGATCGACCGCCTCCAGGCGCTGCTGGTCGCGGGAGCGGCCTTGCCGGGCGAGGGTTGGCTGCACCGGGTGGCGTCGGGCGAGCCGCGCCAGGCGATCGAGGCGCTGCTGGCGCTCATCCATCAGCAGGTGCAGGCGCGCGCGCCCAATCGCGATTCGGCCTATGATCTCGAAAGCGACCGGCATCCGCTGATCGACGGCGTGCTGGAAGCGGCCATTGCCGCCGATGCGGCGCTGGCGGCACTGGAGACGCCGGCGAAATGGCTGGTGGGATTTCTGGAGAAGCGCCTGGTCGAGGAAGCGGGCGATCTCGACACGCCGACGCGCAACCGCATCGAGGCGATGATCCGCAGTCTCGGCCGGCGCCTGGTCCTGCCGCTCAAGGCGTGGCGCAGCATGCTCGCCGATTTGCCGCGCGACACGCCCGAGACCATGGTCGACTGGTTCTCGATCAGCCGGGCCGAGGGGCGCGACACCGATGTCGGGCTGCACCGGCACTGGATCGATCCGACCGTGCCGTTCGTCGCCAGCGTGGTGGTGCCGGCCCATGGCGTGGTCGTGACCTCGGCGACGCTCACGGACGCGACCGAGGACGAGGCGGTCGGCTGGAGTGCCGCCGAGATGCGGACCGGCGGCGCGCATCTGCCCAATCCGGCGATCCGGGCGCGGGTGCCGTCGCCCTTCGATTATGCCGCGCAGACGCGCTGCTACGTCGTGACCGATGTCCGCAAGGACGATCTCGATCAGGTCGCTTCTGCCTATCGCGAGCTGTTCCTGGCGGCGCGCGGCGGGGCGCTCGGTCTCTTCACCGCGATCTCGCGCTTGAAGGGCGTGCGCGACCGCATCGCCGAGCCGCTCGACGATGCCGGAGTGCAGCTTTTGTCGCAGCATCTCGACGGGCTCGATGTCGGCACGCTCATCGACATCTTCCGGACCGAGGAGGATGCTTGTCTGCTCGGCACGGATGCGGTGCGCGACGGCGTCGACGTGCCGGGCCGCTCGCTCCGGCTCATCGTGTTCGATCGGGTGCCCTGGCCGCGGCCGGACATTCTGCATCGCGCGCGGCGCAAGAGCTTCGGCAGCCGCGGCTATGACGACATGCTGACCCGCCTCAAGCTGCGCCAGGCCTTCGGCCGGCTGATCCGGCGCGAGGGCGACAGCGGCGTGTTCGTGCTGCTTGACCCGATGATGCCGACCCGGCTCACCAGCGCCTTTCCCGAAGGCGTCACGGTCCAGCGCGTGGGCTTGGCCGAGGCGGTGGCGGGCACGCGCGCCTTCCTCGATGCGAGGATTGCTGCGGCGGATGCGGAAAATTCGCCCGAGCCGGCCGGCTCGCCGCTATAGTCGCCCCCGAATATCCAACGGATGGACGAGCTGAGCATGATTACCCACCACGCCGCGCTGATCGAGACCATGTTCCTGGTGTCGGCCGCCGATGAAGACATGACCGATGCGGAGCTGCGCACGATCGGCGAGATCGTCAGCTACCTGCCGATCTTCCGCGACTATGACCGCAGCAAGCTCGAGGCGACGCTGGGCGAATGCGCGGAGCTCCTGGGCAATCCCGACGGGCTCGAGACCGGGCTCGAAAACATCAAGGCCGCACTGCCGACGCGTCTTTATGAAACCGCCTATGCGCTCGCCTGCGACGTGGTCGCGACCGATGGCGAGGCGACCGAGGAGGAGCTGCGCATCCTGGAGCTGCTCCGGGACAGCCTCGGCATCGACCGGCTGATCGCCGCGTCGATCGAGCGCGGCGCCCGCGCCCGCTACATGACGTTGTGACAGCCCGCTAAGCGCGAATAGTATAGGGCAGGCGGCCTTAGAGCACGATCGCATTGGCTGGAAACAGCCAATGCGTGAATCGTACTCTAACTATTTGAATAGAGACGGATTCACGGGTTGGGTGGATCGCTTATGCAATTCCACCCAACCCGATCCGGCTCTAGCCGTCTGCCGTCATTCGCCGGCGGCGGCGACCTTGGTCTTGGCCGTCCGCTTGACGGCCGGCTTTTCCGGCTTCTCGGCCTTTTTCGGCTTCGCCCGCGCCGCCGGTTTCGATTTGGCGGCGGGCTTCGGCGCCGGTGCCTCCGCATCGGCGCCATTGCCCGACATGCCGACCAGCCGACGCTTTCGCCATAGCTTGCGCAGCGACTTGATGAAGCGGTCTTCCTTGCGGCCGAGCACGTCGAAGAAGGCGTCGTCGACCTGATCGAGCAGCGGCTTGGCCGCTTCGAGCTTCGCTGCGCCTGTCGAGGTCAGGGCGAGGGTGCGCGCGCGCGTATCCTGCGGATCGCGATCACGCCGGACCAGCCCGCCCGCCTCCAGCGTGCGCAGCACCTGCGAGGTCATCATGACATCGGCACCGAGCGACTGGGCGAGGCCCGCCTGGCTCACCTTGTCGCCCGCCGCAATGCGCGCTTGCAGGCCCGCCAGTAGCACGACCTGGACATAGGTCAGGCCGGAGGAAGCGAGGGCAGCGCGCACCGAGCGTTGCCAACCATTCGTGATCTGCCACAACATGAAGCCGCGCCCGAGGGATGAGGCCTCGCCGTCGGCTGCCGTCTCGTCGCTCATGACCTCGATCTCCGGAGGTTCGTGCCCTTGCGCCATAGTATGTGCGGCGAGAACCGCCCTCTTGCCAAGTAAAACTTGCAGCAATTGTTAGCACTCTTCGCGGCGTGCTGCTAATCATTTGATTCGCATCATTTTTAATGACTCGGGAACCGATTTCAAGCACGCTTGGTTTGTTACTGTGATGTGAAGGAGGCCCCGGATGGGACATGTCCGCTTGATCGTCGACCAGTACAGATTGACCACCGCCGAAATCCTGTACCAGATGCCGGACTTTCCCGAGCTGTTGCAAAGCTATATCTGGCAGAATCTGGATCTGGCGCCCGACTTTCCGATCCTGCGCAAATTCCTGGATTTCTGGTCCACCAATCTCGATGGCCGGCTGCATTCCGTCAGGGTCGCCAGCGCCGGCATCGTGGGGCCGGCGGAGATACGCTGGGCCGATGCGGAGTTTCGCCTGCAATAGTGCCGGGTTCGATCAGGCCGGATCGACCTGATCACCTCGATTCTATACATACGCATGAATTGAGACATACTCATGACTCGGGAGCGCCAATCGCGCGCCGGGGCTCGAGGCTAAGCGCCGCGCTGCCGCAATTTCCTTGCAACCGCGTCGCTCATCCATAACATCGGCGCGATTTCCGCCGAACCATGGATCTGCCGTGACCCTCACCGCCGCCATCGCCCAGCCCGCTCGCCGCAGCGACCGACCGGTCGTCGCCTGGCTGATCGTCACGGCGGCCATGATCCTGCTGATGGTCGTGATCGGCGGCATCACGCGCCTCACCGAATCGGGGCTGTCGATCACCGAATGGCAGCCGGTCAGCGGCACGCTGCCGCCCTTGAGCGACGCCGCCTGGGCCGCCGCCTTCGACAGCTACAAGCAGATCCCGCAATATGCCGAGCTCCATGCCGGCATGAGCCTCGACGAGTTCAAGTCGATCTTCTTCTGGGAATATGTCCACAGGCTCTGGGGCCGGCTGATCGGGCTGGTCGCCATCCTGCCGCCGCTGGTTTTCCTGGCGCAGGGGCGGATCCGCCGCGACCAGGCGCTGCGCTATCTCGCCGTGCCGGTGCTGGTCGGGCTGCAGGGCGTGCTCGGCTGGTACATGGTCAAGAGCGGCCTGTCCGTCCGCACCAGCGTCAGCCAATACCGGCTGACCGCGCACCTGGCCTTGGCCGTGGCGATCTACGGCTACGTCATCTGGCTGGCCGCCGGTCTGCTCGATCGCGGCGTCAAGGGTTTCGAGCCGGGGCTGCTCCGGCCCGCCGCCCGGGCGGTACTCGGCCTCGCCACCCTGACCCTGCTCGCCGGCGGCTTCATGGCCGGGCTTCATGCCGGGCTTACCTACAACAGCTTCCCGCTGATGGACGGCAAGCTCGTGCCGGACGGCTATTTCCTGCTGCAGCCCTGGTGGCTCAACCCGTTCGAGAACATCACGGCGGTCAGCTTCGACCATCGCTGGCTCGCGATCTCGACGCTGTGCGCGGTCATTCTGCTATGGCTGGCGGCCCGGGGCCGGCCCCTGCCGCGTGCGGCAAGGCTGCCGCTCGATCTGATGCTGGCCATGGTCTTCATCCAGGTGGTACTCGGCATTTCGACCCTGCTGCTGGTCGTGCCGATCCCCCTCGCGGCGGCCCATCAGACGGGCGCCATCCTGCTCTTCACCTGCGCGCTCCTGACCGTGCACGGGCTCCGCCGGGCAGATCGCTGAGCCGCCTTCGGCGACGCACGCTTCCGCATGACAGTCCTGCGACGATCATGCTGCCATTTCGCACCCGCAATGCTATATCCGGCGCCTGACGGCACGAAGCTTCGAGGCAGCTCGCGATGAAGGTCCTGATCGGCACCGCCAACCCCGCCCTTGGGCGCGAGGTGACGGCAGCGCTGGGTTTGTCGCCGATCGAAGCGACGCTCCGGCGTTTCGCCGATCTCGAGCAGCATGTCGAGATCCACGAGAATGTGCGCGGCGAGGATGTCTACATCATCCAGCCGACCTCGACGCCGTCGAACGACACGCTGATGGAGCTGCTGATCGCCGCCGACACGCTGAAGCGCGGCTCGGCGCGGCGCATCACTGCGGTGCTGCCCTATTTCGGCTATGCAAGGCAGGACCGCAAGAGCGGTCCGCGCACGCCGATCTCGGCCAAGCTGGTGGCGAACATGATGGTGGCGGCCGGTATCGACCGGCTGCTGACGCTCGATCTCCACGCCGGTCAGATCCAGGGCTTCTTCGACATACCGGTCGATCACCTGGAGGCGGCGCCGCTTTTCGCCGCCGACGTGCAGCGCAGATGGGGCCGGAACATTGACGGCGTCACCATCGTCTCGCCCGATATCGGCGGCGTGGTGCGCGCGCGCCGGCTGCTCGGGCGCCTCGCCAACGGCCGGATGCACGATCTCGCCATCATCGACAAGCGCCGCCCGGCCGCCGGCGTGTCCGAGGTCATGAACATCATCGGCGATGTCGAGGGGCGGCACTGCGTGATGGTCGACGACATCGCCGATTCGGCCGGCACGCTGTGCAATGCCGCCGCGGCATTGCTCGATGCCGGCGCGCTCTCGGTCTCGGCCTATGTCACCCATGCCGTGCTGTCGCCGGGCGCGGTCGAGCGCATCGCCAAGTCGCGGCTCGACGCGTTCATCGCCACCGATTCGATCGCCGCCACCGAGGAGGCGGCGGCCTGCGCCAAGATCCAGCGTCTCTCGGTCGCCGGCCTCATCGCCGATGCGATCCGCGAGATCGACAGCGACGGCTCGATCTCGCGGCTCAATCTACGCTGAATATCTGCCTTAATCAGGCTCTATACCGGCGGCGTGCGCCGGCTGATGCCGGTCGCCTGGTCGACGGCATGGCCGATGCGCAGCAGGGTCAGCTCGTCGAACGGGCGGCCGATCAGCTGGAACGAGACCGGCATTCCGTCTTCGTCGAATCCCACCGGCATGGCGAGGCCTGGCAATCCAAGATAATTCAGCGGACGGGTGAAGGCTGAAAGCCGCCGGATCATGTCCTGCATGCCGTCTCCGGCGCCGATATCGGTCGCGGCGCGCGTCGGCACCTTCATCGGCAGGACCGGCCAATGCAACGCGTCGCATTGGTCGAGCACGGCGGTGGTGAATTGCGTCAGATAGTGCGGCCGGGCCTGCAGCGCCTCCAGATAAGCCACGCCCGGATAGGACAGGCCGGGCAACAGCCGGCCGAGTACCTGCGGCTGGTAGTCCTCCGGCCGTTCGCGCAGCCATTGGAGATGCAGCGTCGCGGCCTCGACGCCCATGACGAGATTACCGAGGTCGGCGAGGATGCCGTCTTCCGGCACGTCGAGCTCGACCAGCCGGGCGCCCAGACCTTCGAGCACGGCCAGGCTTTCGACCCGTTTCGCCTCGATCTCCGGGTCGAGCGCCGGCGGCCGGCGCGGCACGCCGATGCGAAGGCCGGCGATGTCGCCGTCGAGCCTTGGCGGAAGCGTCACCGGCTTCGACTGCGCGCTGGTCGGGTCCTTCGGATCGGCGCCGGCGATGATCGAGAACAGCAGCGCGCAATCCTCCGCCGTCCGGGCCAAGGGCCCGACCGTGTCGAGCGTGAAGGACAGGCCCATGGCGCCATGGCGGCTGACACGCCCGGTGGTCGGCTTCAGCCCGAACAGGCCGTTGACGGCGGCCGGCGTCCGGATCGAGCCGCCCGTATCCGAACCGAGGGCGCCGAAGCAGAGCCGGGCTGCGGTCGCGGCTCCCGACCCGCTCGACGAGCCGCCGGCGATATGGGCGGGGTTCCAGGCATTGCGGCAATCGCCCCAATGGGTGTTATGGCCGGTCGGACCGACCGCGAACTCGGCCATGTTGAGCATGCCGAGCGAGATGGCGCCGGCCGCGTCGAGCCGCTCCAGCACGGTCGCGGTATGGCCGGGCACGAAATCGCTGCGGATCTTCGAGCCGCAGGTGGCGACCGTGCCGGCGCGGTAGAACATGTCCTTATGCGCGAGCGGCACGCCATGGAGCGGGCCGAGCGCCTCGCCGCGCGCCGTCGCCTGGTCCGCTGCATCGGCCGCCGCGAGCGCCCGGTCCGCATCGATGCGGATGAAGCAGTTCAGGACCGGCTGCAGCCGTTCGATGCGGGCGAGGCAGGCTTCGGTGAGGGCGCGCGCGGAGATCTCGCGCTTGCGGACGGCGGCGACCGCCTCGGCGAGCGTCAGAAGCGCGGCATCCGTGTTCATCGCAGCGCTCCCCGCGCCAACGCCGGTATGAAATTGGCGGGCTCGGTGTCGAAGAACGAGCCGCCGCAGACGAGCCGTGCCGCCTCGGCCGCGGCGAGCGCCGCCATGAGCATTCGCGCGGCATTTGCTGCCTGGGCGGGCGTCAACTCGACGCTGTGAACGGCTCCTACGAGGTCGCCGATCTGTTTCTCATCGAGCTGGGTCATGCTTCTTCCAATGGGCTGGCGGACAGCGGCCGATCCGCTATCGAGGGGTAAGGGCGAACAGAGCAAGCACCGGGCCGATAGGGCGGCCCTCCCGCTATCCCGCAACCGCTCGGACGATGGCCAGGCCCGCGAAGAGCGCGCCGACGCCCACCACGACCGAGCCTGCCGCATAGATCAGCGCGGCGCCGGCCTCGCCGCGCTGATAAAGCAGGCCGGTTTCGAGCGAGAAGGTCGAGAAGGTGGTGAAGCCGCCGAGGATGCCGGTGGTGAGGAACAGCCGCAGCGGTTGGCTGAGCCCGGCCTTGAGCGCGAAATATTCGGTGATGGCCCCCATCAGGAACGAGCCCATGACGTTGATGCAGAAGGTACCGAACGGATAGCCCATGCCGACGAGCCTGAAGGCGGCGATATTGCAGCCGTGCCGTATCGCCGAACCCAATCCGCCGCCAAGAAAAACGATGAAGAAACCCACCTGGATGCCCTTTCTCTATCCGGTTTCCGACCCGATCGAGGACAACAAAAAACCCGCCGGGCGGCGGGTTCGGTCTGAACGACTCCCTGCCGCCGGCGGGCGCTCCGCGCCCTCGCGACAGGAGCCATCAGCCCTTGCGGGCGGTTGTCGGGAAGCTCCATTCCCATCGCAGCCAGCATAGCGGATTTCCGCGCCGCCGGTCAAAGCGGCATTGGTCCGGGCGAGGCCGAGCGGACCGCACCGGGTGCCATGCCGTCCGGATAGATAGATCCGGTATCCATATGCTGCCTGCGGATTCGGTCCAATAGCGTTCCCACGCCGCTCAATTAATTCAGCCTTTCGAAGAAAATCGGAAAACCCGCTTGTAATCTTTTTTTTCGGGGCGCATATATGATGGGTCGATAGACGGTCAGATGATTTGGCTTTGCGCCTAGAAATACCGCGCGCCGCTGACAATCTCTTCACCTGAAAAATGCGATTTCGACAGTCCGCAGCTTGCGGGCAAGCTACAACTACGTTTGTGAGAGGGTTTCCCCATGACTACGGGAACCGTGAAATGGTTCAACCTGCAAAAGGGCTTCGGCTTCATTGCGCGGGATGATGGCGGCAATGACGCGTTCGTCCATATCAGCGCCGTGGAGCGCTCCGGCTTGGGCGATCTGCGCGAGGGCCAGAAGGTCGGCTTCGACCTGGTCTCCGACCGCAAGAGCGGCAAGATGTCGGCCGACAATCTAAAGGTTCTGGATTGATCGCCGGCCGGCATCACCTTGTGTGACGCCGGCCGAGGAATTATCGACGGTGCTGCGCGGGTAGTCCCCGCAAGGCGCCGACGATGATGTTCCGAGCCTACCATCGCCCCGCGTCTCATCGAGGCGCGGGGCGTTTGTTCGTGAACCAAGTGTTTATATTTCGGGTTAGCGAATGAGCGTCTTCGACGCCGCGCCGACCGGCGGCGCGACACTGGGATCGATCCTGTTGCCGTGGACCGTCAGAGGGAGAATGGAATGGACCTGTCGCAGAGGCTTCCGGGCATGAGCGATGCCGAGCTCACTAACCTGTCCAGCAATGCCCAAAGGCTGGGAGAGACAGGCACTGAAAGCCAGCGGCTGCAAGCGGTGACGCTCCTTCCGCTGGTCAAGGCCGAGATCGATGCGCGCAAGGTCGCGAAGCTGGCGGAGATGCGGAACAACCGTCCCGTGCGCCCCGCCCGCACCACGAAATCGAAGGCCGCGGCAGCGGCAGCCGCCGCCGCGGAGCAACCCGCAGATTAATCCAGCTTGGCTGATGGACGCGATCAGGCCCGATCGGCCTGATCGCGCTTATCCTTATGCGAACTTGCGCGTCACCATCAGCTTCTTGATCTCGCCGATCGCCTTGGCCGGGTTCAGGCCCTTGGGGCAGGTGCGGGTGCAGTTCATGATGGTGTGGCAGCGATAGAGCCGGAACGGGTCCTCGAGCTGGTCGAGCCGGTCGCCGGTCGCCTCGTCGCGGCTGTCGGCGATCCAGCGATAGGCTTGCAGCAGGATGGCCGGGCCTAGATAGCGCTCGCCGTTCCACCAATAGCTCGGGCAGCTGGTCGAGCAGCAGAAACACAGGATGCACTCCCACAACCCTTCGAGCTTCTCGCGCTCCTCGATCGATTGCGACCGCTCGCGATCGGGCGGCGGCGCCGAATCGGCCTGCAGCCACGGCTTGATCGAGGCGTACTGCGCATAGACATGGGTCAGGTCCGGAACCAGATCCTTGACTACCGGCATATGCGGCAGCGGGTAGATTCGGACCTCGCCTTTCACATCCTCGATCGGCTTCAGGCAGGCGAGCGTGTTGGTGCCGTCGATATTCATGGCGCAGGAGCCGCAGATGCCCTCGCGGCAGGAGCGGCGGAACGTGACCGTGGTGTCGATCTCGTTCTTGATCTTGATCAGCGCGTCCAGAACCATCGGGCCGCAGGCATCGAGATCGACCTCGTACGTGTCGAGATGCGGGTTCTGCCCGTCATCGGGATTCCAGCGATAGAGCTTGAAGGCGCGCACGCGCTTGGCGTCGGGTGCCGCGCGGAAGATACGGCCTTCCTTGACCTTGGAATTGGCCGGCAGAGTGAACTCAACCATGGGACGGGGTCCTTACGGTCTCGATGAGAATGAGGGCGATCAATAGACGCGCGCCTTGGGCGGGAACACCTCGACCTCGTTCGACAAGGTGTAGAGATGGACGGGGCGATAGCCGATCGTGACTTCCTTGCCGGTCGGGTCGAGCCAGGCGACCGTGTGCTTCATCCATTCCTTGTCGTCGCGGTCCGGATGATCCTCATGCGCATGGGCGCCGCGGCTCTCCAACCGGTTGGCGGCGGAATGCAGCGTCACCACGGCCTGGCCCAGCAGGTTATCGAGCTCCAGCGCCTCGACCAGGTCTGAATTCCAGACCAGCGAGCGGTCGCTGACCGAGAGATCGTCTTTGCGCGACGCGACCTCATGGATCTTCGAGACGCCTTCGGCCAGGAGATCGGTCGTGCGGAACACGGCGGCGTGATTCTGCATGGTCCGCTGCATGGCGAGCCGGATCTCCGATGCCTTGGTCTTGCCGCTGGCGTTGCGGATGCGGTCGAAGCGGGCGATCGCCTCGTCGCCGGCATTGGCCGACAGCGGCTTGTGCGGCGTGCCGGGCTTCACCACCTCGGCGGCGCGATGGGCGGCGGCGCGGCCGAATACGACGAGATCGAGCAGTGAATTGGTGCCGAGCCGGTTGGCGCCATGGACCGAGACGCAGGCGGCCTCGCCCACGGCCATGAGGCCGGGGACGATCCGGTCGGGATCGTCGGCGGTCGGCCTGAGCGCTTCGCCGTGATAATTGGTCGGAATCCCGCCCATATTGTAATGCACGGTCGGCAGGATCGGGATCGGCTGCTTGGTGACGTCGACGCCGGCGAAGATCTTGGCCGTCTCGGAGATGCCGGGCAGCCGCTCATGCAGCACCTTGGGATCGAGATGCTCCAGATGGAGCATGATGTGATCCTTCTCCGGCCCGCAGCCGCGGCCTTCGCGGATCTCGATGGTCATGGCGCGGCTGACGACATCGCGCGAGGCCAGATCCTTGGCCGAGGGCGCGTAACGCTCCATGAAGCGCTCGCCCTCGGAGTTGGTGACGTAGCCGCCTTCGCCGCGCGCGCCCTCGGTGATGAGGCAGCCGGCGCCGTAGATGCCGGTCGGGTGGAACTGCACGAATTCCATATCCTCGAGCGGCAGGCCGGCGCGCAGCACCATGCCGTTGCCGTCGCCGGTGCAGGTATGGGCCGAGGTGCAGGAGAAATAGGCGCGGCCGTAGCCGCCGGTCGCGAGCACGACCATATGCGCGCGGAACCGGTGCAGCGTGCCGTCCTGGAGGTCCCAGGCCATGACGCCGCGGCAGGCGCCTTCGTCGTCCATGATCAGGTCGAGCGCGAAATACTCGACGAAGAACTCGGCATTGTGCCGGAGGCACTGCTGATAGAGCGTGTGGATCATGGCGTGGCCGGTGCGGTCGGCGGCGGCGCAGGCGCGCTTCGCCATGGATTTGCCGAACTCGGTCGTGTGGCCGCCGAATGGGCGCTGATAGATCTTGCCTTCGGGCGTGCGCGAGAAGGGCACGCCGAAATGCTCGAGCTCGATCACCGCCGGAATGGCGTTGCGGCACATATATTCGATGGCGTCCTGATCGCCCAGCCAGTCCGACCCCTTGACGGTGTCGTACATGTGCCAGCGCCAATCATCCTCGCCCATATTGCCGAGCGCCGCGCTGATGCCGCCCTGGGCCGCCACCGTGTGGCTGCGGGTCGGGAACACCTTGGTGATGCAGGCGGTCTTCAAGCCCGCGGCGCCCATGCCGAGCGTCGCGCGCAGGCCGGCGCCGCCGGCGCCGACGACGACCACGTCATAGGCGTGATCGATGATCTTGTAGGCCTCGGCCATAGTCAGCTCCCGAAGGCGATGCGCAGCACCGAGAAGATGCCGGCCACGGCCAGCACCACGGCGCCGAATTTGACGGCGATGAGGATGGCGATCTTCGCCGCCTCGGTGTGAACATAGTCCTCGACCACCTCCTGGACGCCGTGGGCCAGGTGATAGCAGGTGACGCCCAGGGTCAGGATCAGCAGGATCGCCGGCACCGGGCTCGCCACCCAATGACGGAACTCGGCATAGTCGGCGCCGGCATGGGCGATGATCGCGATCACCCACCAGAGCGAGAGCGGCACGAGCGCGATCGAGCTCAACCGCATGCCCCACCAGGCGCCGGCCCCGTCGCGGGCGGAGCCGAGGCCGTAGACCCGGCCCAAGGGGGTGCGCATATGCGGGTCGTTCATCAACGGCCTCCCCAGATGCCCAGCGCCACGATCCACGCGATCACGGTGAGCGCGATCGCGGCGACCACGACGATCTGGCCCGAGCGATAAGTCGTGGCGAGATCGAAGCCGTAGCCGGCGTCCCAGACCAGATGCCGGATGCCGTTGGCGAGGTGATAGAAGAGGGCGAAGGACCAGCCGACCAGTAGCAGAAGGCCGAGCCACGAGCCGGCCAGACCCTGGAAGGTCGCATATTCCGCCGGCCCGGAAGCGGCGGCCACGAGCTGCCAAACCAGGAAGACGGTGCCGACGCTCAAGGCCAGCCCCATCAACCGGTGGCTGATCGACAGGATGGAGGTCAGCTGCGGCCGATATACCTGAAGATGCGGCGACAGGGGGCGGTTCACACTAGGCATGGGGAAGCCTCGAAAACAGGTGCCGGCGGCGCGTCCGGGCCCGAGAGATAGAACCGGGCCGAGGGGCTGTCAATTCCGACACCCCGGCCGAGTTCGCCCCCGAGCCTGTTCAATAATTCGCCGAATACGAATGGTGAGCGCGATTTTCTCGTCGAACAATCAGCGTTTCGCGTATTGTGCCTTCGTTGTTCACGAAGGGTCCTCCGGCATGCGGTTCGATCTGACCGATCTCAGCCTGTTCATGCGCGTGGTCGAGGCCGGCAGCATCACGCGCGGAGCCGAGCGCATGCATCTGGCGCTCGCCGCCGCCAGCACGCGCATCCGCAACATGGAGCTGACGCTCGGCACGCCTCTCCTGCGGCGCGAACGGCAGGGGGTGCAGCCGACGCCGGCCGGGCGTACGCTGCTGCACCATGCGCGCATCATGCTGCGCCAGGCCGAGCGCATGCGCGGCGAGCTCGGCGAATATGCCGACGGGCTGCGCGGCCATATCCGGCTGCTCTCCAACACCAACGCCTTGACCGAATTCCTGCCCGAGCCGCTGAGCGCATTCCTCGCCGCCCATCCCCAGGTCAATATCGATCTGGAGGAGCGGCTGAGCGACGAGATCGTGGCGGCCGTCGCCGACGGCATGGCCGATATCGGCATCGTCGCCGGCACGGTCGATTGGGCCGGGCTCGAAAGCTTTCCGTTCCGCACCGACCGCTTCGTCGTCATCGTTCCGCCCGGCCACAAGCTCGCCGGGCGGGCGCGCATGCTGTTCGTCGACGCGCTCGACGAGGATTTCGTCGGGCTCGACCGGTCGAGCGCGCTGCAGCGCTTCCTGTCGGAAAAGGCCGAGCGGATCGGCCAGCGCCTGAAGCTGCGCGTTCAGCTCCGCAGCTTCGATGCGATCTGCCGGCTGGTGGAATGCCATGTCGGCATCGGCGTCGTGCCGGAGACGACGGCGCGGCGCAGCCAGCGCGGCATGGATTTCGATATCATCGAGCTGGCGGACGATTGGGCGCTGCGCGAGCTCAGGATCTGCGTGCTGAGCGAGGCCGAGCTGCCGCTCTATACGCGCGAGCTGGTCCGGCATCTGGCCGGATAGGCGAAGGCGCTTCAGCTATTGAGCGACCCGTTCGCATTGGTCTCGCGGGATTGATGGAGGAACAGGGAATTCATAAGCGTCTTTAGTTGATTCCATAAAAAGCCGTAGAGAAAAACGAAATAGAAGGCGGTGCCGATCGCAATCAGAAGAAGGAAGGTAGGCACCTCATGGAGCCAGGCCGGCCGCAGATAGGGCAGGCTTATGATAACGCCCATCATCGTCGCGCCGATGAGCGAGCGGATCGGCGAAGACAACATTCCCCACAAGGGCAGCTTGCAGGATCGGCGAAGCAAGACCAGGAATATCGGCAGCAGCAGCCAAGGGCGGACGGCGAGCGCGAGGCAGGTCAGGTCCAAGCCCCAGGGCGCCACGCAAAACACGGTCAACGAGATCGATATCGTTTGAACCGTCGCCGTCCACGCAAAGATTCGCGATAGGTTCGCCGCGAAAAACGCCGAATCGATACAGTAGAACAGGGCCAGCGGAATGCCGCCCAGCAAGATGGCCTGGGTGGGAATCACACCGTCTGTCCAGCGCTGATCGAGCCAGATATGGAACAGGTCGGGCACCAGGGCGGCGCCGCCCAGGAAGATGGGAAACGACAGGAGCGACACGTTCTGCATCACCTTGACGAAGGTGTGCTCGAATTCGGCGGAACCGGGCTTCGAATCCCTCAGCTCGATGCGGCCGACAGCCGTCAGCGGCTGAACCGTCGTCTGGATGATGAGCTCTTGAAAGCGGTTTGCCAAAGCGAACAGGCCGAGCTCGGTGGGGCCGAGGATGTAGCCGAACATAATGCGCGGCAGCTGGCCGCCCAGAAAGCTCATGATGAGCCCGGTAAAGACGTTCATGCCGATCGGGCTCAGCTCGCGGAAATGGACGCCCGACCATCTGAATCCCATTCGGACCGGAGCCGATACCCACGCAATCGCGAACTCCGCGGCGCGTTGCCCGAGTACCTGAAAGGCGAGCGCCCAGACGCCAAATCCGGAAACTGCCATAGCGATACCGAGTATGCCGCCGATCACGAGGCCGGTGATCGAGCGAATAGCCAAGCGCTTATAGTTCAAAGAACGCCGTAGTATCGCGAGCGGAGTCGCAGACAATGACGACAGCAACGGCAGCGGCGACAGCGCCCACATAAGCGATCTTATTTCATCGTCCTGAAATATAATCCCGACGATGGGTGCCAGTGCCGCGATAATCAGGGCGAACACCAGCCCGATCCCGCCATTCGTCAGGTTGGCCGTGGTCATATGTAAATAATCTAGTTCCTCTATGGTGACGAGCGCTTCGATCGACCCTTCGAGCAGGATTAGCTCGCACACACCCACGAAAAACATCACGATCGAGTAGAGGCCGTAAGGGCGCGGGCCGAGAATAGGGGCGAGAATAATGAAAATAACAAGCCAAAGAACTTGCTGAGTTACTTTTTCAAAGGTCATCCATGTGACAGGGGATAATGAGGGAAGGCGAAATGCCATGAAAACTTGCGTCCTTCGCCGTTTCAAATCACGTGGCTTGACCTGATCGAGAATGGATTGGCTGCAAACGACCGTGGCGCCGTCCCGCAACGCTGCGCCCCGTGTCGCGCACCATATGTCTGAGGCGCTTGGATGTACAGAGACCGTTATCCATATGGAGCCGGCGGAAGGTCAAGCAGCGTGCCCGGGCATGGGCTGCGCTTTCGCCTTGGAGGCGAGGTTGAGCAGCAGCCGAAGGCCGGTGATTGGGTGCGTCTACAACTTATGATGTGGAGGAAGCCCCCTGACTTGCTCGGAGAGGGCGGGAAGCTAGAAGTTTAGGTTCGCGCGATTGTGCACCGCAAATTGCTGTGCTATGGTGCGGGCTATATAAGATCAGGTGGCCCAATATAACAGACGGGCAATCTCTGACGTGTTTTAATGGGAAGAACGCGAAATATATACGCTTGGTTGAATTAGATGCCGTTTGGATTGCACGCAAAATTCCTAATTTATGGTGAATGGCATGCAAGAGCAGAACTTCATTCGTTTCGCCGTGCCCGGTGCCGTGGAACTTGCAGGGCTACGGGACGGCACGGTTCCCGCACAGGATAAGATCGCCGAGGTCCGGCACGCTCGCGCCGACGATGTCAGCATCGAGACGCTGCGCCGCAATTCTCTCGACGCGGAAATCGCCAGGACAGGCGAAAACGCCAGGGGGGCCGGCCGGCGTCGAGCGCATCGCGTCTGGTCCTCCATCCAGATTGCCTCTGTCCTGGGCGACCTAGTGCTGCTGCTGCTGGCACCGATTATCTGTCATCACCTCTATCTCGACGACCGGCCGTGGAGTGCCGCCGAACGTGCCTTCGTCGAGATCAACTGCATCTTGACCCTATGGGGCTTTCAGCTCACCAGCGCCTATACGAGGGCTGCACTGCAGCGTCCCGGCCTCGCCTTCAATTCGGTGATGCTGGGGGTCGGCGGCGCCGTCCTCGGCACCATGGGCATCGGCTTCATAACGGGCGAGTTCACAGACACGTCGCGCGGCTGGATGCTGCTGAGCTGGGCGATGTCTGCCGTCCTGCTCAATGCTTACCATCACGGCGTGACGGTGTTCATCGCCCGGATCATGAAGGCCGGGCATCTGCGCGAGAAGGTCGCCATCGTCTGCACCGGGCCGGGCGCGCAAATGGCCTTGGAGAAGTTCACCTCGGCCTTGGCGCCCGAAGTGCTGGTCGTCGGCATCTTCGACGACCGCAAGACAAGGCTGCCCGCGAGCCAGAGCGGCTATGAGGTAAAGGGAAACACGGACGATCTGCTCGCCTATATTCGCCGGCACGCCATCGATCGTGTGATCGTGACCATTCCCTGGTCGGCCGAAAGGCGCATCCTCGAGCTGGTGACGAAGCTGAGGCAGGCACCGGTTCGGGTCGATCTCATTCCCCATAAGCTGATCTCGTCGCTTTCGTCCAACGTGAATTCCATCCAAGGCGTGCAGATCGTCACGGTCGCCAATGATCGCGTCGATGTTCAGATGGATTGGCTCAAGCGGGTGGAGGATCTGGTGCTGGGCACGCTGATGCTGGCGCTTTTGACGCCCGTCATGATCGGCGTCGCCATCGCCATCCGTCTCGACACGCCGGGCCCGATCCTGTTCCGCCAGAAGCGGTCCGGCTTCAACAATGAAGCGTTCGATGTCTACAAGTTCAGAAGCATGCGTACGAGCGGGCCGAATGACCCGGTGCTACGGCAGGCGACGAAGGACGATCCGCGGGTGACCCGGGTGGGCCGATTTATCCGCCGGACCAGTCTCGACGAGTTGCCCCAGCTCCTGAACGTTCTGGCGGGGGATATGTCCCTGGTCGGTCCCCGGCCGCACGCCGTGCCTCATAACGACCATTACGGGCAAGTCGTCGACGGTTATTTCGCGCGGCACAACGTCAAGCCGGGCATCACCGGTTGGGCGCAGGTGAGTGGCCATCGCGGCGAGACCGACACGGTTGAAAAGATGAACTGCAGGGTCCAGTACGATCTGGAATATATCGAGCGTTGGTCTCTGATGTTCGACCTGAAAATCATCTTTCTGACGGCCTTCCGCGTCTGGTTCCAGAAAACGGCGTATTGAACGGGTGCCATCGCTCCACCTCCGGAGGAGCGGTGGCACCGATTGACGCTGAAGGCGAAGAGAATTAGCGTTCTTATCGGCTTAGCGGCAGACAACATCGTGAGACGCGAAGCGGCGACGAGCTGAGCTTCTGTCCTGAACGAGCTGAGCTTCTGTCCTGAAGAGGGATTTTTTGCCCTGATGAGCGACGACACCGACTGCCGGTTCTGTCACGGCCCCCTTGTGGAATTCGTCAATCTGGGCATGTCGCCCCTTTGTGAGAGCTTTCTCGCGGAAGACCAGCTCAATTCGATGGAGCCGTTCTATCCGCTGGTCGCCTATATCTGTCGCGACTGCCTGCTCGTGCAGCTCCAGGAATATGTGGCGCCCGAGAACATCTTCTCCGACTACGCCTATTTCTCGGGCTTCTCGGACGCCTGGCTCGATCATGCGCGCCGCTATGTCGAGACCATGACGGCGCGGCTCGGTCTCGGGCCGGCGAGCAAGGTGATCGAGGTCGGCAGCAATGACGGATATCTGCTGCAATATTTCGTGAAGGCCGGCGTCCCCGTCCTCGGCATCGATCCGGCGGCCAATATCGCGGCGACGGCGGAAGCGCGCGGGGTGCCGACCCTGATCCGGTTCTTCGGCCGCGAAACGGCGCGCGAGCTGGCGGCGACGGGCGTCCAGGCCGATCTCGTCCTCGGCAACAATGTTCTGGCCCAGGTCACGGATCCGAGCTCGTTCGTCGAAGGCATCGGCATCCTGCTGAAGCCGACCGGCGTCTGCACGATCGAGTTCCCGCATTTGCTCAAGACGATGGAAGGCAATCAGTTCGATCAGATCTACCATGAGCATTTCTCCTATTTCGGAGCGCTCACGGTCGAGAAGATCTTCGCCGCGCACGGCATGCGCATCTTCGACATCGAGGAGCTGTGGACGCATGGCGGCTCGCTGCGCATCTTCGCCTGCCATGCCGGCGACGAAACCCATCCGACGACGACGGCGGCGCTGGCGGTCATGCAGCGCGAGCGCGAGGTCGGGCTGGACCGGCTCGAGACCTATGCGAGCTTCGGCGAGCAGGTTCGGACCACCAAGCGCAAGCTGCTGAGCTTCCTGATCGAGGCGAAGAAGACGGGCAAGTCGATCGCCGGTTACGGCGCGCCGGGCAAGGCCAATACGCTGCTCAATTATTGCGGCATACGGGCCGATTTTCTCGATTACACCGTCGATCGCAATCCGCATAAGCAGGGCAAATATCTGCCGGGGACCCATATTCCCATCTTCTCGCCCGAGAAGATCGCCGAGACCAAGCCCGACTACGTCATGATCATGCCCTGGAATCTGCGGGACGAGATCATGGCCCAGCTCGCCTATATCCGCGATTGGGGCGGCAAGTTCGTCGTGCCGATCCCGGATGTGTCGGTCCTGTAGCAAGGAGCAGCGGTTTGCTTCCTCTGATTTTCTCGCAGCGGCAGGAGCCGCTGAAGCTGCTCTGCCTGGGCGCTCATTCCGACGATATCGAGATCGGTTGCGGCGGGACGGTTCTGCGTCTGGCCGCGGAAATGCCGGATCTCGTCGTCCGCTGGATCGCCTTCAGCGGCAACGAGGTGCGCGCGGCCGAGGCACGGAGCAGTGCTGCCGCCTTCCTCGACGGCGTCGCCGAAAAGCAGATCGACGTCATGGGGTTCCGCGACGGCTATTTCCCGTTCCAGGGCGCCGAGGTCAAGGATTGCTTCGAGGCGATCAAGCGCGAGTTCAAGCCGTCGCTGGTGCTGACCCATGCGCAGGGCGACGCGCATCAGGACCATCGCCTGCTGTCGCAGCTGACCTACAACACGTTCCGCGATCATCTCGTGCTCGAATACGAGATCCCGAAATATGACGGCGATCTCGGTAACCCCAATTTCTTCATCCCGCTGACCCGGGTTCAAACGCTGCGGAAGATCGAGCTGATCAATCAGCATTTCGCGAGCCAGCAAGGACGGGGCTGGTTTTCCGACGAGACCTTTCTTGGCATGGCCCGGCTGCGCGGCCTCGGCTGCAACGCCCCCGAAGGTCTGGCCGAGGCCTTCTACGCCAGGAAGATCGTATTCTGATATAGGCCTTCTACGAGGCCGGTATACCGGCCTCGAACGCCGGCCATTGGAGGTCGCGCTCGCTGATCGTGGCCACCGGGATCGGCCACGGGATGCCGAACGCCGGATCGTCGTAGCGATGGCCGTCGGCCGCGCCCGGGATATGGAAGGCCGAGATCTGGTAGGCGATCTCGGTATCGTCCGCGAGGGTCTGAAAGCCATGGGCGAAGCCTTGCGGTATATAGAGCGCGCGATGGTTCTCGGCCGTCAGCTCGAACGATTCCCAGCGCAGGAAGCTCGGAGAGTCCGACCGCAGATCGACGATCACGTCGAAGATCGCCCCCCTTGTGCAGCGGACGATCTTGGTCTCGGCATGCGGCGGCCGCTGGAAATGGAGGCCGCGCAGCGTGCCGCGACGCCGGTTGTAGGAGATGCTCTCCTGCGCCACCTCGATATCCAGCCCCTGCGCCGCCAACTCTTGCCGGCACCAGGTTCGCGCGAAGAAGCCCCGTTCATCCTCCTTGGGCTCAATGTCGATCAGCCGTGCGCCTTCGACCGTCGTCGTGGCGAAGATCATGCAGGCTCGCCCTTCTCGCTCGTGGCGGCCGCCGCTGCACCCCAGAAGAAATCGGCATCGATCTGGCGCGTGGCGACGAGATGCGTCAGCTGCTTGAGGCGCGTGAAGCCGCGGAAGGCGAACATGTCGCCCGTCATCTGCACCCGCTCGAAGATTTCCCGCAGTTGATGCGCCCCGCGCGCGGCCGACCATTCGCACCGAAACTCGGGCAGGTGGCGATGAATCTTGCCGAAGGAGGTGCGATAGCTGCGATTGTCGCCGCTCGGCGGCCCGAAAGTGACCGCACAGCCCTCGAACGCCTCGCCGACGATGGTGGCGATCTCACGGATGCGATAATTCTGCTCGTCATCGCCGACGTTGAAGATCTCGTTATGGATCGCTTCGCGCGGCGCCTTCAACGCCAGGATGATCGCCTGGGCAATGTCCTCGACATGCACGAGCGGCCGCCACGGCGTGCCGTCGCTCGTCATCTTGATTTCCTTGGTCGTCCAGGCGAAGCCGGCGAGGTTGTTGAGCACGATGTCGAAGCGCATGCGCGGGCTGGCGCCGAAGGCCGTGGCGTTGCGCAGGAACACGGGCGAGAAATGCGCATCAGCGAGCGCGCCGACATCGCGCTCGACCATGACCTTGCAGCGCGCATAGGCCGTCTGCGGTGCCGGCTCCGACTGCTCGTTGCGCTCGCTGCCGTCCGCGGCCGCGCCGTAGACGCTGCAGGAGGAGGTATAGACCAGCCGGGGAACGCCGGCCTCCTTGCACGCCCGTGCCAGCGAGACCGAGCCCTGATGGTTGATCTCGTAAGTTATCCGCTCGTTCATCTCGCCGAGCGGATCGTTCGACAGCTCGGCGAGGTGCACGACCGCGTCGAAGCCCTCGACATCCTTCGCCGTGATCCGCCGCACATCCTTGGTGATGGTGAGCGGGCGCGGGCGCGGATCGTTGAACAGCCAGCCGTCGCGGTAGAAGCCGCAATCGATGCCGACGACGTCGAAACCCTGCTCCAACAGCCGCGGCCCCAGAACGGCGCCGATATATCCGTCGACTCCGGTGACCAATACCCGCATTCCCGCCATGTTCGCCTCGCAATAAATTTTTAGGTTCGGAGATTCACAATTCGAAATGGTGATTGGTTCTGTGCGCCGCTGTCTGTTCCTTGATCAGCAATCGTTTGGTGCCACGGGTTCGAGCAACTCGGCGGCGATGAGCGCATCCGCGGCTGCCCGGATCTTCTGAAAGGGCAGCCCGGCGCGCTCGGCCATGTCGAGCAATGAGTGCCGCCCGTCGGCGAGATTCAGGACCCAGAGCAGCGTCATCTGGTCGAAGCTCGCGGCGCTCTGTCCGCCGATCGCGGCATACAGCCCGCGCCGGCCGAGTTGCGGCTCGCCCTTCGGATTGAGGCTGCGATAGACGGCATCGCCTTCTATGGCGTCGACGATCCGCTGCAGCACGGAGAGCGAATGAACGAGGCTTTCCGGGCGCAGCAGCGACAGATTGTCGGCCGAGCTGTGATATTCGGGATATTCGCCGTTGGGCGTGCGCATGAGGCAGCCGACCGGCAGATCGAAGCCGGGCGAGCAATATTGCCGCTCGTCATAGCCATAAGGAATGAACGGCCGGATGCGGTGAGCCACCGTATCGTGGCTGAGCACATGGGCGGCGATGCGGTCGATCTGGGCGCTCCCACGCCGGCTTTGCTTGTAGGTCATGCCGCCGGCATCGCCGAGGCACGAGAGGACGAGGCCGTGGGTGACCCGCCCGACCTCATGCTCGTTGCGCGCCAGCCAGGTCAGCGACCCGATCGTGCCGGGGATGAAGAGAAAGCGATAGCTGCAGCGCGGCCGAAGCGCCCGGATATGGCGCGCCAGCATGGTCGCGACCGCGATCCCGGAAAGATTGTCGTTGGCGAGCGAGGGATGGCAAACATGGCAGGAGAAGAGGACTGTCCTGTCGGTCTCGCCCGGGATCAAGAGCTCGCCATAGCTGAGATGCCCCGGCGCCAGATCGGCATCGATGACCACGCGGTAGCGTTCATCGGCGAGAGTCGATAGCTGGCGCTCGCTGAGGCAGAACCCCCAATTCTCCGAATAATAGGATGTGCGATACGGGATCCAGTCCGGCTGATCGGGGAAGGTGTAGAGGTGCGGGCGCAACTCCTCGAGCGTCATGACCGCATCGATCGGCCGGCTATATTGCAGGATATGCAGATTGTTGGCCGCGAAATCGACGACCGGTGTGCCGTCTTCGCGGGCGATATAGGCCGCGCGGATATTCCACTCGGGCGGAACCACCCAATCGAGAACCTTCGTGCCGGACGGAACCTCATGGATATCGAGCGGAACATGGTGCCGCAGGATATTCAGCGTCTGGCGCACGCCATTCCCGGTGATGCTGCGGCAGATCGGGAACAGTTCCTCGATCAGCGCCATCATCGCCTTCCCGTCGGCCTCGTCGCGAGAGAGACGCTCATCGAGCGCCGCCGCGTTTCCCAGTCCCATGCTAAGCCCGCTCCTTACCCACTGCGATGCCGGCGGGACGGGCGCGATCGCGCGCCGCCGCGTCCGCCTCCCCGGTTGGGCGCGCCGCTAATCTCCACAAAGGTGCCCGAGACCTGCTTCAGGTCGACCGCGATGGTTCTCGGACCATGCCGAGCCGCCGAGCGCGCTCACGACGATGTCCAGCCATGGCTGGCGCCCGGCATGCTCCTCGGCCCACTTCCGGCCGTTGGCACCGATGCGGCGGCGCAGCTCGGCATCGCCTATCACGCGCTCGATCGCCTTGCTCAGCCCGTCCACGTCGCCGGCATTCACCAGCAGGACATTGTCGCCGTCGATGATATCCGTCATGCCGGCGTAGGTATTATCTTTCGATCGCGTGACGATGACCGGCTTGCCCATCGACATCGCCTCGACTAGCGTCGTCATCCCGGCGCCGATCGGGTTGATGAAGAGCGGAATGACCACGGCGGCGGATTCTGCATAGAGGTGCCGGACCGCACCCATCTCCATATGGCAGATTTCGGCATTGGGCGGAATGGACATGCGGTCGATCCCGCTCTTATGGAGCGACCAGGGCGAGCCGGGATCGATCTTGAGCTTGACGTCGGGAAGACGCGCGACGGCCTTGAGCAGCGTCTCATAGTCACGGAACTCGAGCCCCGCGGAGCAGATCTGGTTCTCGTTGACGGTCTGCGTGAGGGCGGCGCCGAAGAATTTGGCGTCGACAAAGCCGCAAGTATTGAGCTGAACGAGCTTGCTCTCGGATATCCGCAACTCCTCGCGCGCGGCGTCGTACTGCCTTCTGACGAGCGTGAAGATCTTGTCTATATGCCTGTGCGCACGGAAGACCCGATACCACAAGGCATTGCGTTTGCCGGTGATGTAATAGGCGTTCATGGCGAAACGCGGCCGCCGCGACATCGTCGAGATCAGCATGGCAAACGGCAGGCCGACGATTTCGCTATGCGCGAACACGGCATCATATCGGCCGCAGCGCTGATAGCCGAGCATCGCCAATGCCCAGTTGAAGCCGAAAAGCCGGCGGACCAGGCGCACCATCCAGCCGCGATCGGACGCGACCATGTTCAAATCCAGAATATCGACTTGCGCGCCATATACCGCGCGGAGCTCCTCCGCCAGCGCGTCATAATCCGCCTGCGGGCGCTCGCTTTTGCGGACCGCCAGATGGCGGTCGCCTGCAAGCTTGTGAGGGATGAGTAGCAGGACCTTCAAGGCCCGTCTCCTGAATATGACTGGGCGATCTGAATGAAAGATAATAACAATCTAACCCGGTATTCTCCCCACCGGTAAGTGCACCGGATTATCGGACCGGCAAAAGCTCCGCCGCCACGGCGATTGAGCTCGAAGCGGCTCAAAACATCCTCAAAATAGAGAACCGCCTCGGGCAGCGCCAGCTTAATCTGTCCGCGGTCGGCAGCTCGGCATCGATGTCCGGTAGAAAACCGGCGCATTCCGCAGAGCATTGTTCGGTTTGGTTGAACTGATCGCGGTCGGCATATTGGAAACGGCATGTGAAGGCTCTGCAGTCGCCCTCCGAGCGCCGCTGACCGCGACGCGTCGTCTTTTGCTGATGCTATTTTCACCGGCCGGAGCGGGCCCGATATAAAGCCTATCTTACCCTGGGGGGCGGGAGCGCCGTCAGATGGTACTGAAAATGAGTTCATATTGCCGATCCAGATTTTCTCGAAATTGCTGTGCCTTCTCTCGGATCAAGAGCTTTATGCGGTCGGAATTCTTCTCTATGTCCTGGAATTTCTCGATCAGGCTGGACGCTTCCCATTTTCCCATGTCGAGGCAATAGGCCGACATCCCCATGGCGCTCATCAGGGAGTCGCATTTGTGATGGAAAGAAATGGAAATAACCGGTTTCGTGCAAAGAAACGATAGTAGAATATTGTGAAACCGCGTTGCCACAACGATATCGGTCGCCCCTATTTGCGACAGCACATCTTCAACGGAATGGACGGGTTCGTCGAAAATATGGGTCTCGTCATCCGCCGATAAGCGCTCCTTCAACAGGCGCCTAAAATCCTGCCGCGCTTGCATGTCCGAAAGATCGCCGCTCAACAGCCTGACATCATAGTTCCGGTCCAGCAGCCATTCGACGACCTGAGCCAGATTCTCCAGATAGGCGGAATAGATCGTGTTGCTTTCTCCCGGCGTACTGTACCTTCCGGGATACTCCATGACGCCCAGGCCGACAACGGATCTGCGGCCGTCCCGCGTATTCTGCCGTGGTATGATGGCCTCCGGCAGGCTGAAGGCCAAGTCCGGATAGACTTCATCGGCATCCGTTCGAAAGCCGACGCTTTCGAGGAATTGAACGGTCGAGCTGTCCCGATAGGATCGAAAATCCGCCAAAGAAAGAATCGTCTTCAGCAAATATCGACCCGGGGTGGTATGAATTGGGCCGGCACCTATGCTGACCAAGGCCAATTTGCACCGGCAAAGCTTAGCGATCATCGACCATTTGAACAGGCCGTAAGGTCCCCAGCTCAAAAGCCCATAGGCGTCCGTCAGCAGCCCGGTTCCCGGGATGATCAGAATGTCGGTGCGCCGGAGCGTGAAAAATCCTTTTACCCACTGATAGGGTTCGTTGAAGGCCGCGACGCAAAACTTCCGGAGTATTTTGGTCAGCGGATTTCGAGGCATCCAGGATCTAAGGAAGTTCCCTGAAATCGGAATGGCATCGATGTGATGCGTTGCGACCGTGGCTTCGGGGCCGGTGCAAATGCAGGTGACTTCCGAATCCGGAAAGAAGCAGCGCAGGTGGTAGAGAATCGCCTGCAGCGAACTTTCGTTGCCGAAGTTACTGGAATCGAAGTGCCCGAAGAACGCCACCTTCTTCTGTCTGCTTGCGCGTTCCGTCATTTTGTGGCCCTTCGGAAAGGATAGCCCACGATGTCTCTTTCGTCTTGGCCGCGAGGGCCGTGCAAAGGCTTGCGTATGTGCGTGCGGCAGGCTTGCCGGGCCGTAAGCCCGGACGGAGGAACCGGCTGCGGGCGGCTATTTCCTAGGATCGCCGTCCGCGTCTCTCCAGACCTCCCATGGCGGATGTCCGCCTTCATAAAGACTGTCCAGCTGCTGCTTGTCCTTGAACGTGTCCATCGAGGCAAAGAAGCCGTCATACTCGTGGGCGGCCAATTGCTGTTCTCTGATCAACTGCTGGAACGGCTCGATGACAAGCTCGTCGCCGGGCCGCATATAGCTGAAAATTTCCCTTTTCAGAACGAAGAAGCCGGCATTGATCCGGATGCCGGCCTGCGTCACTTCGTTGATGCTGGTGACCAGCCCATTGGAATCGGTCGTGGCGACATGATAGCTCTGGTTCGGCTTGACGCTGAGGAAGGTCGCGACCTTGTCGTGCTGGCGCGCAAAGTCGAGATAGTTTCCGAAATCGAGATCCGTCAAGCCGTCGGAGTAGTTCGCCAGAAACATTTCGTCGTCGCCGAGATATTTCTCTACCGCGCGGAGCCTTTCTCCAATATTCGATCGGAGGCCAGTCTCAGCAAACGTAATGTTCCAGTCATGTATGTCGCTGTTGGTAAGTTCTACCTTCTTACCACCATCGGACAGAACAAAGTCATTCGACAGGCATTCGCTATAATTCAAAAAAAATTGTTTGATGAGATCACCGCGGTAACCGAGGCAGAGGATAAAGTCGCGATGACCGAAATGAGCAAAATATTTCATGACGTGCCACAGGATCGGGCGGTATCCGATCGGGACCATCGGCTTCGGAACCTGTTCAGAATAATCCCGTAGCCTCAATCCCATGCCACCGCAGAATAGTACCACCTTCATATGAATTTGCTCCTCGGCTCATTCTTAATTCAGCTGGCTAATTTCAGAGTTATCATTTTTCACGTTACAAATCGGCGTAATCTTTACGATGAATGTCCACGCTACGGTCGGTCTGAGTGTCTGCCTATCATCGCTCAAAACCAAGTCAAATTAACAAAATAACCCACGGCCGTCATGCTCGGAAAAGGTGTAGAAAAATTTATGACTTATCAACGCTTTAGGACGAGTCAGCTTATGAGGGGTTGAATATCGATAAGGGGTTGGTTCCTATTGGTCTAATCTCGCTACCGCATGCGATTGTATAATATTCCGCGGGTGGCTAGCAATAGCGGACGAGGCAAGCGGCGAAATCCGTTAAAATGCAAGCTCGAGATCGAAGTTGGCTCCTTCACCAGGGGTAATCTTGTGCGGTCGGGGCGGTAACTCTCGCTATCACTGTGATAATGTGATCAGATCGCGCCCAACGGGAAGATCTTGTCCGATTGCCGGCCGATGCCGACTCCTCGCTGCGTGCCGACCGCCTGGCCGGCTATCGATTGGTCGCCGGCAGCTCGATCGGTCGCACCCGGTCGGTGGCCTGCGCGGTGTCGGTGTTCCCGAGCCGCTCTTGCGGAAACAGCTCGATGATATCGCTTTCGCACATCGGTACGGCGTCCTGCTCGGGTTCGCCGGTGACGGCGGCCCGGAGCGCCTCCGGGGGATCCGCGCCCTTACCGAGCCGGAGATGGCAGGTTTGCGTCGCTCGGGGATTGAGCTCGATCAGAACCGCGCGCCCGGTCGCTTTCTCGATGATGAAATCGAAGCCGATGAGGCCGGAAAGGCCGAGCCTCTTGACCAGCCGTCGGCAGGTCTCGTGCATCGGCTGGTCGCGCAGTATCCGGATGACCGTGGAAGAGCCCGTCGGGCCTCTAGTCTGCAATGCCACGGCCTCGATGCAGGCGAGCATCTCTCCCCGCCATGCCGTCACGGCGCAGTTCGCCGGGGCACCATCCACGCCGGACTGGACGCTGATGTCCAATCGTGCTCGGCGCAGCGGCAGGCGGGTCGCGTCGCCATGAGCGGCGAGGCGCCATACGGTGCGAGGAATGCCGAGGAAGCTGCGGAGACGCCGATAGGCGCGTGCGCAATCCTCGACCGTGTCCACCCGAATGACGCCGGCGCCGCCCCAGGATGCGTCGACCTTCACATAGGCCGGCAATTCCAGGCGGGAGCCCATCTGGGCGGGATCCCGCTCGGATGTGAGCCGTAGGGTCGACGGTATGGCCACGCCTTCCTCGCGGGCGATTTCGGCCAGCGCCACCCGCGACAAGGTCTTCGCGTAATTTTCCGGCGCGCCCAGCGATCGCTCGATGAGATCGCGCAAGCCGGGGCTGCTCCGATGAAGCTGATGCAGCAGGAGCAGGATCATTTCGTCGGCAGGAATGACGATGTCGGGCTTGACCGCCTCGATCGCCGTCTTCAGCGATCGGGACGGCCAAAGCCCGCTCAGAACCGCCCGGCTGCAGTCGATCGAAGCGGCATCGATCGGATGATCGGCCGGTCCGAGGAAGCCGACATCGAAGCCGACGGAACTCAGCGCCTTTGCCAGCCGAACCGTCGAAACCCACCGGCAGGCCGTCGCGATCAACGCTACGGGACGCCGAGATTTGGTTGTCATAGCGCTGAATTCTCGCTCGTTGCCCGTGCGCCCGATGAAGGCATGAATTCGCCGGCGGAAACCGCCTTGCCATATCGGGAAATATGCCGGGCGATACGGGGTGCGACCCAGTCGCTCCCGCAGGCGAAACGCATGACGGGCCCGAAATTATTGGCCGCGATCGGGCCGACGAAATAAAGACCCGGAACCGATGATTCGAAATTGCTCGACAGCAACGGCACGAGACCAGTGCGGCTAATTGCCGCGCGGAGTTTCCCCGAGAGTGGCGCTACCCGATCGATGTCGGGCCGATACCCGGTTCCCGCAAGCACATGATCCTGAACCAGCTCCTTTTCACGTCCATCGCTGTCCACGATGGTGAGGGCGATACGATCGCCGCGCACGGTTGCCGACTTCATGGTGGCGCCCAGATGGAACGGAAAGCGCCCCTCGACCCGGTCGCGAACGAACCATCCCGGTGCTGGGCCGAGCACACGCTGGACCTGGCGCAGCCGCAGCCATTCCGGAAGTTGGCGATAGACACCCGGTGCCCTGGCATAGAAGACCGAGCGCCAGCCCGGGCCTATCGTGGTGCGCGGATTGCGGATCCGTTCCTTGAGGGGCCGTACCGAGGGGCCCTTGTCGTGAAAGGCGATGGCGGCACGGCGGGCCAGGAGCTGGACCTCGGCGCCTGCCTCATGCAGCAGCATCGCGGTATCGAGGGCGGATGCACCGGCGCCCATGACCGTCACGGACTTGCCGCGGAACCGATCGAGATCGTGATGTTCCCCGGTGTGCGAGACCAGCTCGCGCGGGAGAGACGCGAGCTCTGCGGGGAGGTGCCGGAAATAGGTGATGCCGACGGCGACGATAACCCGCCGTGCGGTAACCGCGGAACCGTCCTCCAGGCGAAGTAAAAATCGACCATCTTCCCAGGTCACGCTCGAGACGGAACGGCGATCGAGATGCGGAACGGCCGAGGCCTGGAAATCGAGCCCGTAAGATACGAAGGTCTCGAGCGGCACCGGCAGCCCCGTATCCGCATAAGGCAGGCCGCGTTGAGCGCAATAGGTGCCCAGCGACAGCCGCCGATCGAGATCCCTCAGATTCGAGGCGAAGCCATCGGACTTCAAATGCATGCCCTTCGGCATTGCTTCCTGCCAGGTCTGCATCGGCTGTCCGAAGATGGCGTGATCGACACCAAGGCTCCGCAAGCAAGCCGAACAAGACAATCCGTAGGGTCCGGCCCCTATAATAACGACATTAAACAATCTCAAGTTCTCCTAAGGCGAGTTAATCCGCGTGAGATTTGCACATCTTGAGAAAAAAGCTCGAAACTATAAGGCGGAGAGTAACACATCAGTACGCGTCGTCAATTCTGTGATTGCCAGCCTGAAATGATGGTCGTTCATACGCGGGTACGTTTTGTAGAATCGGTCTGGCATTGCTGTTTAAATACAGCTATAACGGGTGACTCCCTGCTACCCAACAGGAAAAAGCCGCGGCAAGCCGCACGATGGCGGGTGATTGCAGCCCGACAAGGGATCGGCTCGCATTCCGATTTCAGTTTCGGGTGCAGGCTGTGATATCATCGCTTGTCATTGTAGTCCTGTCGGCCTGCCGAAGGGGATTCAATTTGGTCCGCAAGCTTATCGTTCGCGTCACAAAGTAGTTAACTCTCGTACGAATTGAAAATACCGGCAACCATTGAGGTATCCAGATTGCCTGAACATAATCAGACGGTCTTTTCGGCGCCGCGTGCCCAAACGAACCTACCCAGATCGGCGAAGGCCGACCGGCCCATTTTGATGGTGGCCGGCGGCGGCCTGGAAAATGGCGGCGGTATCGGGCGGATGGTGGGCTATGTCCTGACGGCCTGGAACGAGCAGGCGCGCCCGCCCATGCAGGTGATCGATACGCGGGGTCCCAAATACAGGCGGATCGTCTGGCCATTCTTTCTGGTGCGCAGCATTTTCCAGATCATCAGATCCGCACCGAAGCGCCCGCTTCTCCACATTCACCTGGCGGCCAACAGCAGCACGGTGCGAAAGCTGATCATTGCCTATGTCGGACGATTGCTGGGGCTGGACTATGTGATCCAGCTTCATGATCCGAAATATGCGGCATATTATTCGGCCCTGGGCCCATGGATGCAGGCGCGGGTGAAGTCGATGTATCTGCATGCCGCCAGGGTGATCGCTCTCGGACGGCCGGCGGCCGATATGGCCGCCAATCTGATCGGGGTTCCGCGCGAGCGTATCGACATTGTTCCCAATGCCGTTCCGGGGCCGGCGAAGCTCGTGCGGGATGATGCCAAGGCAGTGGGGGCCGAGCCTCATATCCTGTTTCTCGGCCTGTTGGAGCGCCGCAAGGGCGTCCATGACCTGATCGATGCCTTGGCCCGGCCGGAGGTGGCTGGCCTGCGCTGGAGGGCGACCTTGGCGGGCGGCGGCAACAATCAAGCCGGGTTCGAGACGCAGGCGGAACAGGCTGGCCTCAGGGATCGCATCGACTTTCCCGGATGGCTGACCGAGAAACCCATCCGGGCGCTGCTCGAAAGCGCCGATATTCTGGTCCTGCCGTCCTATGCCGAGGAAATGGCGATGGCGCTGCTCGAGGGCATGGCATTCGGCCTTTGCCTTGTCTGCACGCCGGTAGGTGCCCAGGCCGAGGTGGTGGAGGATGGCGTCTCGGCACTCGTCGTCTCGCCGGGCGATGTCGACGGCTTGGCCGCCGCGTTGGTCAAATGCATCACCGATATCGAACTGCGCCATCGCCTGGGTCGCGGCGCGCGACAGGTCTATCTCGAAAGATACAACATCGCCGACTACCCCGCATTGATCGCGGCTGTGTATCAGCGTGTGTGAGGGATCGGGCTCTTAAGGCGAGATGACGCCTCTGATGCGCCGGAACAACTCGTGCGGCACCAGCCAGAGGCCCATGAAGGTTGCAACGCGCCAGAGCCTCGGCGATCCGTATTTGAAGGCACGATGAAGCAGGAGAGGGATCGCCCTGTATTCCCGTTCCTTCGCGGCCCGCGGCCCCACGACGCTTAGGCAGAAGCCGCTATAGGCGCGGCGCGTCAGCATCGGGCGCATGCTGTCTATCCACAGCAGGGACGCCAGCCAGGAGCCGCTCTTGCTTAATGACGGCCGCCCATCCTCGACATAAAGAATGGCGAGGACCTCCGGCACGGTCACCACCTGCACCTCCAATTGCTTCGACAGGCGCAAGAGCAGGTCCCAGTCGTCATGTGGATTGTCGGTTCTGAAGCGGATCTTTTCGAAAACCGCGCGCGGCAGCAGATAGCTCGAGGTCTGAACGAAGCTCAACGGACCGAAAGGCCAGCGCCGATCGAACAGGTAATCATCGATCGGGATCGCGTTGTCGTAGATTATCTTGGGCCGGATAAAGGAATCTCGCGGCGTCACGACGCGGCTGAGGCAGCTGATGACCGCGAGACCATGGTCCGCGGCGACCTCCATCTGCCTCGCCAGCTTGGTCGGGAGCCACTCATCGTCATCGTCGAGAAAGGCGATCCAATCGCCCTTCGCCCGATCGATGCCGACGTTGCGCGCTCCCGCCGCCGTCAGCGATCGCGGATTTACGATCACCTGCAGGCGCGGGTCGCCTATCTGCCGAAGAGCGGCAATGGTCTCGTGGTCAGGTCCATCGACGATGACGATGACCTCGATCTCCGGATAGGTCTGGGCGAACACGCTGGCGAGCGCGCGCACGACCAGCTTCGGCCGATTCAAGGTCGGGATGACGACGGAAACTAACGACATGGGGCGGCTCACACAATTATTACGCGGTAAAATTGATGGGCTTCAAATCTGGGTATTTCGGCGCTCTCATTTTCGAGCTTGCCGTTCAAGGCAAATGTCGGGTCAAATCCCCGCCCGCGACGTGTCAAAGCGTTAGCTGACGAAGGTATAGCATCGGCAAGGCTGAAAATCATCACCTCCCTCTGGAGCGCGACAAGAACGGCTTGCGCCTTCGCCCGGCAGCTGTCATGCCGGGCACCATTTAAGCTGCTTATGACGCCATCGAAGAGTATCGCCGGCGATTTTATCTTCATGGTTAATGTAAGCGTCCCATCAAATTACCAAAAATAGCACATCGCTGATGTAAAACAATCGCGGTCGATCTCGGGGCCGAAGTCAACGCGTCCCAGGATGCAACCATACCGATTGAATCGGCCTACCCAATGAGCGCGATCCGGGATGACGATCTTCGGTCGGTGACGGAAGATTGAGTCCAGTCCGAAATATGTGATATATTTTCGACAGGTCATCGAGTGATAGGCATGGTTTCAGCTTGCGGATTGTCTCGGCGCGTGATTCAACGAAGGCGTGAGCGTATTTCAAAGCTCCATATCGTATCTGATGGTAAGTCGTGCTGGTCGTCCGGGCAGGAGTTCGTGCCTAGGATGTGCCCGCGTTGGCGCGTGAGTCGGCTCCTCGGCGGTTTCGCCGTCCGTTGCGCGAAGCCGATTCCTTCGGGCGGAGGGATGCGGCGATCGGATGGCGAGACACCGTTCGGAACCCTGCCGATCTCGATAGGCAACGGCGCGCACCCGCCGCCGGGCCGCGCCGTGACGGTGACTCTCAGTAGGCTGTCTATAAAAGCCGCGCCATGGCATCCTCGATGCAATATCGGTTCTACAATTATCGAGCGTTTCATTTGTCGTCGACCTCTCGTAGGGGATGTGCGACGGCCAAAGGCGATCATTATGACGTGCATCTCATCGCGACGAAATTCTTTTAAGAATGGGTGCCGCTATAGCGTAGGCGGCCCAGAGATCGGAAGCTCCCATGACATTCATTGAAGATCTTACGCCGCAGCCGCCCTCGACCGGTTCGGATACTATTGCGAACATCCTGAACATGTTGCGGCGGCGGCGCTATCTCATCCTCGCCTTCGTGGTGCTGTGCACGGGTCTTACCGCTCTGGTAGCCGCTCATCTGAAGCCGCTCTATCGGGTCGAGCTCAATCTTCTCATCGATCCGCATAACGCGCAGGTCAACGATGTTCAGACGCTGGCGACCCAGAGCATGTTCGTGGATTCCAGCCTCATCCATAACCAGATGGCCATCCTGTGGAGCGACGATCTGGCCCGTCAGGTCGTGACTAGCCTGGATCTGGAGAACACCCCGGATTTCGATCCGAATGCTTCGCGCTACTTCAAGCCGCTCGTGCCCGACAACATGCTCGATCGGGCGCTGATCGCTATTCGGGCCGCCCTTAAGAGCGGTGCCGCGGAGATCCTCGGCGCCGGTCAAACGGCCCCGAGCTCCGAGACGCCGGAGGCCAGGCTCAACGCCGCGATCACCCGCTATCTCGGAATGTTGTCCGTCATCAATGACGGCCGTTCCTACGTGGTGACCGTGCGGGTGGCGGCTTCGGATCCGGCACTGGCCGTCAAGATCGCCAATGCCCATACCCGCGCCTATCTCGATCGCCAAATCGTCCAGAAAGCCTCGAGCGTCAGGGACGCCAACTCGTCGGTCACGGCCGAGCTCGACACTCTCGCCACGAAATTGAAGGCCTCCGAGGAGGCTCTGCGCTCCTACCGCGACAATTCCTCCATGATCGGGCCCGACAGCCCCGCGGTCATTTCGCAGCAGATCACCGACCTCACCGGCAAGCTGATCACCACCCGGTCGCAGGTCACCGACAAGCAGGCACGGCTGCGGGCGCTTCAGGCGCTGCTCGAAGACCCCGCGGGCAGGGATGTGGGCACGCTCGTCACCTCGCCGGCCTATGACCGCCTTCGGGCGAAGGAGCAGGATCTGCTCCAGCAGCAGTCCGAGTTCCGCGCCACCTTCGGCGACGCCTATCCCAAGGTCGCCGAGATCCAGCTTCAGATCGCCACCACGGAAGGCCAGTTGAAGGCCGAGGTCGGCAGGATGGTGAAATCGGCCGCGGCCGAGATCAGCGCCACCAAATCGCAGGAAGACCAGATCCTCGCAGCGCTGCAGGCGACCAAGGTCGGGGTGCAGCATCAGGAAAGTGCGGCCTCGAACCTCCATTTCCTCGAAGCCGATGTCGAGGCGAACAAGACGGTCTATACGGCATTTCTCACCCGCGTGAGGCAGCTATCCGCCCAGGAGACGCTGCAGCAGCCGGATGGGCGGATTATCGGCGACGTCATCATGCCGATCTATCCCTATTTCCCGAACAAGCCGCTCATCGTCGCCGGCGGGCTTGTGGGATCGACCGGTCTCGCCGTCATGCTGGCGCTCGTCATGGGCTTCGCATCGAGAGGCTTCGATACCCTCGCCCAGGTCGAGAAGGCCTGTAATGCGCCCGGCCTCGGCATCGTCCCGCTTGTCCGCCGGAACGCTCGCAAGGTCGGGCTGCACAACCAGATCACCCGGCTGCCGCGCTCTCACTATTCGGAGCGCGTCCGGATGATCCGCAACAGCCTTGCCCTCACGGTCGATCCCCAGCGGCGGGGACAGGTCGTGCTGCTGACCTCGTCCTTGCCCATGGAGGGCAAGACCAGCTGCGCCGTTTCCCTCGCGATGAGCGTGGCCGCGGCCGGCCGCAAGACATTGCTCATCGACGCCGACCTCAGGAAGCCGTCCGTGGGGCGTCTGCTCGGCGCCGATACCAACCGCCCGGGCTTCGGCGATTTGATCGAGGCGAAGGCGACCATGGAAGAGGTGGTCCAGGTCCACGAAAGTTCCGGCCTCCATTACATTCCTGCCGATCGGGCGTCGGTGACGGCTCAGGATCGCGCCAATTTCGATCTCAGCGCCGAATTTTTCGAGGCGGCGCGCAGCCGCTACGATTACATTTTCATCGATTCCCCGCCGCTCATCGCGGTATCGGACGCGCTCTGGCTCGCGCACGCCGCGGACACGACGCTCTTCCTGGTCCGGTGGCAAAGCACGCCGCGATCGGCGGTCCGCGCCGCCATACAGAAGCTCCGTGATACCGGGACCCTGGTCACCGGCGTCCTTCTCACCTTTGTCGATATCGAGAAGAGTGGCAGCCTCACGCCGAGCGATTTCGACTATTACCTGAGCAGCGTCAGCAACTATTACGCTCATCGCTGAAGTCGTGCCCCCTTGCTCCGGGCTGCGCTTGCGCTCGCCCGGAGCAGCTTACGAGGCCGGTTACTGGGTCTCGATCGCGACGCTGCTCGAGCCGTGCGGCGCGCCGCTGGCATCCATGAAGCGGACAAAGATCCGCGAGGCACCCGGTGAGAGCGGGATGGGCCCCGTCGATTGCAGGAAGATCGAGAATGTCGGCGTCGCGTCAGCCGCGATATTCACGGCGACCGAGCCGGCCGGGGTGGTGAGGCACTGGCTGGTCGCCGGATTCGTCTGACAAAGCGTCGCCGTCACGGGCAGTGTTGCCGTGCCGGTATCGACCGAAACCGTGAGCGACGCCGCCACGCCGACATTGGCGCTGGCGAGCGCGAAGGCGCCCCTGCCGCCAGTCGGAACCACGACGATCCCGTTGTCGGTCGCCGTTGCCGCCAAGGCGATGATGTCGGGGACCGCAGCCTCAGACATCGCCAGATCGATGGTGTCCACGCCGACGGTGACAGGCGCCGGGGCCACACCGCTGCAGCCATAGTCGAGCGTCATGTTCGATGCATTGAACGCCGTCGTGCCCCGGAAGGAGAGCAGAAAGGTCTGTACGCCGTTGTTGCCGGGAATCGTGGCCGGCATGTTGATCGCGCCGACGGGAATGTTGGTGGCTGGATCGGTCGTCTGGTAGTCCATCGTCAGCCCGGCGGGCGCGTTGGCGGGCAACGAGATCCGGCAGCCGTCGAGAGCATTCGAGCCGGAATTGATCATGCTGGCGAAGATCGTCGCCGTATTGTCGAGCTGCACCGAGCGCGAGCCGGGAAGAACCGCGGCGAATTCGAACGGCGCCTCGATGGAAAAGACCTGCACCCGGTTGTTCTGCCGATCGCTGAGAAACAGCCGGGCATGGATCGGATCGATCGTGGCACCGACGGGGCCGGCGAACTGGGTGTTGGCCGTGCCGCTCGACGCGGTGGTGCCGAGCGTCAGCACGTAATTATAGCTGAGCGCGTCGAGCACCTCGACCCGATCGTCGAGGCCGGCATCGGTGACCAGGACGAGGTTGGTCGTGGGATCGAAGGCGGCGGTGACCGGCGTCGAGAAATAGAGATTGTCGGCAGGGCTCACCGTGGGGCCGCCGATCGTCGAATCATAGGTGAAGCTGTCGGCTTCGAACAGCTGCACGCGGCCGTTTCCGCTATCCGCCACCATGATCTGATTGGTGCTCTGGTTGATCTCGGCATCGCGCGGCTGATTGAAATGAGCGTTGTCGCTGCCGGACACGCCGGCGCTGCCGATCGTGCCGATATAAGTGCCGGCCTGGGCGTTGAAGATCTGGATCCGATGGTTGCCGCTGTCGGCGACATAGAGCTGGTGGGCGGCCGCGTTCATATGGATGCTGGCGGGAAGGTTGAAATGGTCGTTGCCCGTGCCGGCGACGCCGCTCACGCCGAGCGTTCCGGCATAGGTCAAGCTCTTCGCATCGAAGATCTGGATACGGTGATTGCCGGTATCGGCGACCAGGATGTGGCCGGCATTGTCGCACTCCACGCCGCCCGGCTGATTGAGATGGGCGTTGTCGCTGCCGCTCACGCCGGGAACGCCGATCGTCCCGACCACGGTCAGCGCGTCGGTGTCGATGATCTGGATCCGGTGATTGCCCGTGTCGGCAACGAGCAGGTGCCCGTTGGCGACATCGACGGCGCCGGCGCCGGGATGGCTGAGATGGGAATTGTCGGTGCCTGCAGTGCCGGCCGTGCCGAGCGTGCTCTGATAGATGTAGGCATGGCCCGCGATCGTATCGGGAACGACGTAAGTATAGTGATCGAGCGCGCTCGCGGGGCTGGTGCCCAGGGCGGTCGTCACCCTGACATCGACGGTGCCGACGGCGCCACCCGGCACTGTCGCCACGATCTTGCCGGCGCTCACCACCGTGACGCCGGTTGCGGCGACGGTTCCGAACTTGACCCCGGTAGCGCCGTTGAGATTGGCTCCCGTGATCGTCACCGCATTGCCGCCGAAGGTCGGGCCGCTCGCCGGGCTGATGGTGGCCACGATCGGCGTTCCAGGGGCTGCGATGATCAGCGAAATAGTGCCGCTGGTGAAGCTGGCATGCGTGGGGGCGCTGCTGTCGGTCCCCTTCACCGTGAAGGAGAAAGTGCCGACGGTGGTCGGGGTGCCGCTGATCGTGCCGTTGCTGCTGAGCGCCAAGCCGCCGGGCAGCGTGCCGCTGGCGAGCGTCGTCGAGAAGGTGTAGGGCCCTTGCCCGCCGCTCGCCGCGAGGCTTTGGCTGTAGGCGGTGCCGACCGTCCCGCCCGCGAGCGTGGTTGGTGCGACCGAGACCGTCGGTGCCGGAACATTGATCGAGATCGTCGCCGCGGTCGAGGTTCCTGCCGTGTTGGCGGCCTTGTAGGTGAAGCTGTCGCCGCCGAAAAAGCCCGCTGCCGGCGTATATCGGATGCTGGTGCCGCTCGCCGTTGCGGCGCCATGCGCCGGCGCCGACGCGATCGAGACGGAAGTCGCGGGGCCGCCGCTCAGATTGAGGGCGATGGCATTGCTGACGCTGCCGTAGCCGACTGTCGCGGTGACCGGTCCGGTCACGGGCGGTGCGGTGAGGGCTGCATAGGTGAATTCGTCGCTCGCGCTCGTGGGGCTGGTGCCGTTGGGGGTGGTCACCGTGATGTCGACCAAGCCTGCGGAACCTGCCGGCGCGGTCACGGTGATCTGGTCGTCATTTACGACGGAGATGCCGGTCCCGGAGACGCCGCCGAACTTGACCGAGCTCGCGCCTGTGAAGCCGGAGCCGGCGATCGTCACCGAGGTGCCGCCCGCGGCCGGGCCGCTCGTCGGGGTCAGGCTTGTCACCGTCGGCCCCGTGTTTCCGGGGCAGGTGGTGAAGAGGCTTGAGCAGGCGCCGGCAAAGACGGGGGAGGCCTGCAGGAGGCTTACGACTTGGCCGTATCCGATCGTCGGGCTGTTCGCCTGAACGGCGAAGTTGCTTGCCGCCGGGTTGACCAGCATCGGGTTCGTGTCGCACTTGTTGCTGGCGCATGAAAAGTACTTGGTATCGTTATCGAACAGCTGAACGCCGAGGCCGCCGTAGGTGACGTTGTTGGCGTAGGTGTTGTTGGTGTCGACGAAGGTGTCGCCATTGCCGGCGACGAGCGGGGCGTTGGCGCCGCCGCAGAAGGCGCAG
>DATLIZ010000034.1:0-19541 GCA_035539155.1 Aliidongia sp.
CGTCTGCATCGCATCGACCGCGCGCCCGACCGCCTCGCCGCTCAGCTGCGCATCGCTCGCCGACTGCCGCGCGATCTTCTCGGTCTGCGACGCATTGTCGGCATTCTGCTTGATGTTCGCCGCCATCTCTTCCATCGAGGCTGAAGCCTCCTCGGTCGACGACGCCTGCTCGGTCGCACCCTGCGACAGCTCCTCCGAGCTCGCCGACAGCTCCTGGCTCCCCGCCGACACATTCTCCGCCGCGCTCATCGCCTCGGACACGACACCGCGAAGCTTGTCGACCATGGTGTTGACATGGCCGATGAGGTCGCCGATCTCGTCCTGCGACGGATTTTCGATCGTCTGGGTGAGGTCGCCGCCGGCGACCGCCTGGGCGAGGTTGCCGGCCCGGCCGAGACCTCGGCTGATCGTCATCGAGATCCAGACGCCAGCGCCGATCGCGAGCAGCAACGAGATCGTCACGGCGGCGATCAGGACATTGCGCGCATTGTCGTAGGCTTCGCCGGCGTTCCGCTCGGCCGTGGTCATCTTCCCCTGATTGAGATCGTCGAGATCGCCGAGCTGCTTTTCGGCGTCGGTCACCAGCCGGCGCGCATCGCCGTTCGAGAGATCGCGCGCCTGGGCCTGCTGGCCGTGGAGCGCCAGATCGATCATCTTGTCCTGCAGCAGGCTGTATTGCTGCCACGAGGCGTGGAAAGCCGCCCATTTCGGCTTGCCTTCGATGCTCGCCGTGGCCTCGGCCTTTTCCAGCCGGCTATCGATATCCCGCCGTCGCGAGATCAGCTCGGCATTATCGCGGTCGAGTTGCTCCTTGTTCTCGGCCATGACCAGATTCTTCTCGGCGCGCACCACACGGAGCACATCTGCGCCGAGCCTGGTCGCAAGCTGCTGCCGCTGCACCGGTCCCTGGATCAGGGTGTCCAAGGTCGTATTGAGCGACGCCAGGCCGTTGACGCCCAGCCCCGCGATCACCATCGACAGCAGGATGATGCCGGCGAAGGCCAGCCCGAGCTTCAGCTTTATCGTAACGCGCATCGTAGGGTGCCTCTCGATCGAATCCACCGCCGGCTCAGGCGCTCAAACGTTCGGGTGTGTCGGCTTCGGCCGGCATCGTCCGGGCGAAGCGCGTGAAAATGCGGCCGATATCCAGCACGACGATGAAATCATCGCCGCGCTTACCGATGCATCGGATGAATTCGGGCCGCCAGCGCATGCCGATGCGCGGCGTCTCCTCGAGCGAAGCGGCCGCCACTTCCGTCACCTCATAGACCTTGTCGGCGCGCAGTCCGACCGTGGTCGGCTCGCCGTCGAGTTCGATCTCGATCACAATGATGCGCGTGTCGATGGTCGGCGGATGCTGCTCCATGCCGAAACACAGGCGCAGATCGGCCAGCGGCACGACCTTGCCGCGCACATTGATCAGCCCGTTGACGAAGGGCTGGCTGTGCGGCACCTCGGTGATCGGGACGAGATCGAGGATCTCGCGCACATGGGCGGCATCGATCGCGAAGATCTCGCCATCCAGATTGAGCGTTACGATCTCGATCGAGCGGTCGCCATTCCATCGGGCCATCAGCGAATGTCCTTCTAGCTCGCCGCCTTGAGCTTTTCCTCGCGCACCTGGCCGAACTCGACCAGGTTAGCGACATCGAGGATGAGAGCCACGGTGCCGTCGCCCAAGATGGTGGCGCCGGAAAAGGTCCCGACATCGGCATGGAGCCGGGACAGGGATTTGATCACGGTCTGGTGGTCGCCGATGACCTGGTCGACCACGAGACCGACGCGCAGATCACCCGAGGAGACGATCACGACCTTCGGGTAGGGATCGACCGCCGTCGTGGCGTTGAACAGCTCGCGCAGGCGTAGGAACGGCACCAGCTCGTCGCGGATATTGAGGAAGCTGCGACCGCGCGAGCGGGCATCCTCCTCGGGCGAGAGCTCGACGCATTCCTCGACCGCCGACAGCGGGATGACGTAGCGGCCCGATCCGACCCGGATCAACAGCCCATCGATGATGGCGAGGGTCAGCGGCAGGCGCAGCGTCACCTCGGTACCGCCGCCCGGACGGCTGGTCATGTCGATGGTGCCGCGCAGGCTTTCGATTGTGCGCTTGACCACATCCATGCCGACGCCGCGGCCGGAAATGCTGGTGACCTCGCGCGCGGTCGAGAAGCCGGGCTGGAACAGCACCTGGAATAGCTCGTTGTCGGTGAGCTTGGTGCCGGGCACGATCAGGCCGTTCTCCTCGGCGCGGGCGCGGATGCGGTCGCGGTCGAGGCCGCGGCCGTCGTCGGTGATCGAGATCAGCACCTGGGCGCCGGCATGGCGCGCGGTCAGCACCACCCTGCCCTGCGCCGCCTTGCCGGCTTGGAGCCGGACCTCGGGCAGCTCCAGCCCATGGTCGATCGAATTGCGAATAAGGTGAACCAGCGGATCGTTCAGCCGCTCGACCACCGTCTTGTCGAGCTCGGTCTCCTCGCCGATCGTCACCAGCTCGACCGACTTGCCGAGCTCGCTCGAGAGATCATGGACAAGCCGGCGGAAGCGACCGAACAGCGAGCCGATCGGCAGCATGCGGATGCCCATGGTGGTGTCGCGCAGCTCCAGCACCAGCCGCTCGACCTCCTCGGCCACCGACTTCACCTGGCCGTCATGGCTCGAGGCCGCGACCTGGCGCAGACGCGCCTGGGCGATCACCAGCTCGCCGACCCGATCCATCAGCTCGTCGAGCCGTTCGGCCGGAACGCGGATGCTGCCGGCCGCCGTCTTCGCGCTCGGCGGCTCGCGGCGCTTCTGAAGCCCGGCCGGCGCGGCGTGGGCCACTTCCTCGACCGGCTGTACCGTGCCTGGCGCGGCGATAGCGGTCGTCTCGACCGGCGTTGCATCAATCCGCTGCAGATCGAACTCCATGTCGTCGATCACGAACATGAAGACTTCCTCGATGGCGCTTTGCGGCCGATCGGTCGTGAGCTTCACGTCCCAAGCGAGGTAGCAGCAATTCGGATCGATCTCTTCGATCGACGGAATTTCGTCCGTAAGCGCCGTGACCGTGGCTTGACCGAGCTCGCGCAACTCATCGAGCAGCAGCAGCGGATTCGTCCCCATCGCCATCGAATCCTTGGCGAGGCGGAAGCGCAGGCGCCAGGTCACGAGGCCTTCCGGCTTGATTTCTGCCGACGGCGCCGGGGCCGTCTCGGCCGGCGCTTCGACGCCGTCGACGACCTGCTGCAGATCCTTGAGGATCGCATCGCCGGCGGCGTCGTTCGCCTGCTCCGGCTGCTCGATCAGCATCCGCATATGATCCTTGGCGGCGAGCGCCACCTGGATCAGCGCCGGGCTGGGTGCCACCTTGCCCTTACGGACCTGGTCGAACGCGGTCTCGACGTGATGGGTGAAGGCGGCGACCCGGTCGAAGCCGAACATGGCGCCCGAACCCTTGATCGTATGAAGCGCGCGGAAGGCGCTGCCGATCAGATCCTGGTCGTCGGGTGTCAGGCCGAGATCGAGCAGATTCTGCTCGAGCACCTCCAGGAGCTCCTGCGCTTCCTGGCGAAACATGTCGGCGGGATCGACGCTCATCCGCCGATGACCTTCTTCACCACGGCCAGCAGTTGCTCCTGCTGGAACGGCTTGGTGATCCAGCCGGTGGCGCCGGCGCCGCGCGCCTCGGCCTTCTTCTCGCTGTCGGATTCGGTCGTGAGCAGGATGATCGGCACGCCCTTGCAGTTCGGCAGCTTGCGGACTTCACGGATCATCGAGATCCCGTCCATGACCGGCATGTTGAGATCGGTCACGATCATGTCGACCGCGGTACTCTTGGCCTTGGCCAGCCCTTCGGCTCCGTTTCCCGCCTCGACCACCTGATAGCCTGCGCCCGAAAGGGTGAGCTTCACCATCTGCCGAACGCTCGCCGAATCATCGACGCTGAGCACTGTCTTGGTCATTCCGCGGCAACTCCATTACGCCAGAAATCCTCGACCGCGGCGGCGGAGGGCTCGGCCGCGCCGAGAAAGCCGCCGCGTGCCAGCACGTCGAGGAGTGGCCCGTCGACCGGACCGAAGAGTGTAAGTGTCTTGCCCGCAGCGCGCGCGCTGCACCGGGCGGCCAGAAGCAGCTGGACCAGGCTCAGATCGATCTCGCTCGCCGAGCGGCAATCGATCGTTACGGCATCGAAGCTGCCGAGCGCTGCCATGATCCTGCCGCGCACCGGTTCGATATCTCGAATGGTCAGCGCGCTGTCCAGAACCAGCGAATGAATCTCGCTTCCATCTCGCATTCCGCCAGTCCTCATTCCCAATCCCGCGAAATCAACAGATCATGCGCACGTAAATCGCGGGTTAACATCTGAACGAAAAGGACAGTAAAGGCCGAAATACACCAATCATTCACGAATATCAGCCACCTGCTCAGAATATGTTAACTATACTGATTATTAACCACTTGACGTCGATATAAGTCGACTGAGCGAGCCTTTACGGTTTGGCGACACAGACTGTATAAAGCTAAAATGCCGAACAACTCATCGGTCCGTTCAAAACGACATTCAATCGACGATCGAGAGCGACAGATGGACGGAACGGGATCGACGCTGAAATCACTGACCGACATTTCCGGCTCGATCACGCGCGCCTTCCAATCGACGGAAGAAAAATTTCTGGCGATCGGGGATCGCCTGGGCGTGTCGATCGAATCCCTGAACGGGATCACCGGGCGGTGCGATGGGGTGCTGGCTCAGCTCGACAGCGACGAGATCCGCGGCGCCACCCAAAACCTCTCGGATGCCGCAGCGCACATCTCGCTGCTCGCCGGCAGCCTCGGCGACAAGAAGACGACGCTCGATCGGCTCGGCCGGCTGAATGGCGAGCTCGCGAGCCGTGTCGGCCATTTGACGGCGACGGTGAAGGCGGTCGACGTCCTCGCCATCAACGCCAAGATCGCGGCCTCCCACCTTTCCACGGGCGCTGCCGATTTCGCCGTGTTCACCGGCGAGATCGGGCGCCTGTCGAAACTGGCGCAGGCTAGCCTCGCCGATTTCGGCAAGGAACTCGCCGCCCTGACCGACAGCGTGCGGACCGCGGGCGCGGTCCAGCTCGACTTCGAGAAGCGGCAGGCCGAGGCGGTCCGTTCGGTGCCGCGCCGGCTCAGGGAGCATCTCGATTCCGTCACCGCCCACCGCAACACCGCCGCCGCGGCCGCCGCGACCGTGGGCGAGAAATCCCGCAAGGTCAGCCAGCGCATCGGCGAAGCGATCTCCGCCCTTCAGATCGCCGACATCACGCGCCAGCGCGTCGAGCATGTCGAATATGCGCTCGAAGCCCTGCGCCGGCTGCTGCGGCATGACCAGCATGGCGACAGCGCCGACCATATCTGGTGGCACGGGCTGGATGGCGACCATCAGCACGCGCTCATCGGCCTCGTCTGTCGCCTACAGGCGGCACAGCTATCGAACGCCGCCAAGGATTTCGATCAGGAGGTCCGCCGCGTCATCGCCGCCTTGCAGGCGCTCGCCCGCGATACGCGCGATATCGTCGGGCTGGCCCGGAAGGCGCTAGGCGCCTCCGGCGACGAGCACGGCACTTTCCTCACCGAGCTAGAGCGGGAAGTGAGTCACGCCCACGCGCTCACCAACGGTTACACCACGGCGCGCGCGGAGGCCGACCGGGTCGTGCAATCCGTGTCGAAATCGGTCGAGGGGCTGGGCGCGCATGTCGACATGGTTCGCTCGATCGAAGCCGATATCCGCCTGATGGGACTCAACACCACCTTCAAATGCGGTCGCCTCGGCGTCGAAGGCCTGCCGCTCAGCATCATCGCCCAGGAGCTGCGCACCTATGCCAACAGCACCGGCGAGGATGTAGAGATCGTCATGGCGCGACTGCAGGAAGTCGTCGCCACCGCCGCCTCGTTGACCGAAGCGCAGCGGCAGGACGGTGCCGATATCGACCCTACCGGCCTTGCGGACGGCATGACCGAGGCGGCCGGACGGCTCGGCACGGCCGGCCAGGCGTTGGGCGAAGGCCTCACGGCCCTGGAGCGGGACAGCGATCGGGTCGCAGGTTTGCTCGACGACACCAAGGGCAGCATCACCTTTCATGACGAGACCCGCGCGGCGCTCATCGGCGCTGCGGAAGCGCTGAACAAGCTCGGCGGCCCGGAGCCGCGCGGCGCCGATTTTGCGGCGCTCAAGGAGAAGATGTTGTCGCTGACCACCACGGACTACACCATGGCCAGCGAGCGGGCGATCCACGGCAAGTTCGGCCAGGCTGTTCCGGCGGTGACGCCGGCGGCGCAGAGCACGGAAGATCTGCTCGACGATATCCTGTTCTGAGAGACGGGGCGGCGGCCCCGTCTTTTAGAGACTTGTCTCTAATCCTATGAATTAGGCAGCGATTCAGACTTTAGGCCGACTCGACCTAAAGTCATCGCGGCCTAGTGCTGATGCAGCATGCTCGACCGCGCCATATCCTCGGCGCGCTGCGGCTTGATGATCTGCATAACGCCGATGAGCGCCGGCAGCAGGATGATGGCGCCGACCATGTTCATGAAGAACATCAGCGTCAGCAGCAGCCCCATATCCGCCTGGAACTGCAGCGGCGAGAACACCCAGGTCGCGACGCCGACCGAGAGGGTGAGACCGGTGAAGATCACGGCACTGCCCGTCTCGCGTAATGTCTGAACATAGGCGTCCTGCAACGACATCCCCGTGCTCATGTAATGGCTGAGGCGGCTGAACTTGTAGATGCCGTAATCGACGCCGATGCCGACGCCCAAGGCCGCCACCGGCAGGGTCGCGGTCTTGAGGCCGATGCCGAGCAGCGCCATCGCCGCATTGGCGATGAGCGAGACCAGCCCCAGCGGCACGATGATGCAGATGACCGCCCGGACCGATCGGAAGGTGACGGCGCAGATCAGGATGACCGCCGTATAGACCAGCACCATCATCGGGATCTGGGCGGCATCGACCGCGTCGTTGGTAGCGGCGTCGACGCCGGCGCTGCCGCCGGCCAGCTCGAAATGCATCACCGGGTTGGGGTGGTTGGCGATGTAACTCTCGGCCGCCTGGACCACGCTCGCGATCGTCGCCGCCTTATGGTCCTCGAGGAACAGATTGACCAGCATCACCGAGCAGTCCGGATTGGACATGCCGCTGCCGATATCGCCGCCGGTCGCCTCGCCCAGCACATGGGAATCGTGCGATAGCACCTTCCATCGGATATCGCCTTCGTTCACGACCATGGTCGTGCTCTTCATGAAGCTCGACTCGGCATCCGTGCCGTGCACGCCGGGCACGAAGCGCATGGCGCCGACGAACTCGTCGACCGCCTGGATATTGGCCTTGGTCAGGCAGGCATCGGCCGGGCCGGTGGCATAGATCGCCAGCGTATCGGTGCTGAGGCCGAAATGATCGGCGACGAACGCGGTGTCCTGGTTGTAGCGGCTGTTCGGCCTGAGCTCCGGCCGGCCGCGATTGAGGTCGCCCACCACCAGATTCTGCGCCTCCATATAGGCGCCGAAGGCGATGATGATGGCGCCGATCGACAGCACCACCGCATAGCGCGGCTGTACCAGGATGGCCAGCAGGTGCCAGAATTTCTCCCGCCGATCGAGCGCCGTCTGCATGCGCCGGATCGTCCGCTCGTTGATCTTGGCGTAGCTGACCATCAGCGGCAGCCAGATCAGATTGGTGAAGGCGAGCGCGCCGATGCCGATGGTCGCCGTCGCCGCCAGCTCGCGGATGACCGGGATCTTGATCGTGGTGATCGTGAGGAAGGTGATGACGCCGGTGATGAGCGCCACCGCGCCCGGCAGGAACAGGCGCCGGAAGCTGTGCCGCGCGGCGTGGTAGGTGTCCTGCCCCGCCGCTGCGAGCTGGCCGGTCGAGAGGATCATTTGCACGCCGTGGCTGACGCCGATCGACATGATCAGGAACGGGATCAGCACCGACAGCACGTCGATGCCATAGCCGAACATGGTGATGAGACCTAGCTGCCAGATGACCGCCGATAGAGAGCAGATCAGCGGCGCCAGCATCAGCCACCAATGATGGCTAACCCGATAGAGCAGGAAGGCCGTGATGGCGAGCGCGATGCCGAAGAACAGCACGACATATTTGGCGCCGTCCGCGATCTCGCCGACCGCGCGGGCGAAGCCCACGATATGGATGTCGACGTTCGGGTTGGCCGCCTCGTATTTCTGCTTCACATCGGCTTCGATGCGATGGGCGAGGTCGATATAGTCGAGCCGCGCGCCGGTGCGCGGATCATGCTCGAGCAGCCGGACCGCCACCACCGCCGTCGTGAAATCGCTCGAGACCAGCCGGCCGAACAGGCCGCGCCCCTTGAGGATGTTCGCCTTGACGTGCTCGAAGCCCTCTGCCGTCGGCTTGAAATCCTTCGGGATGACGGGCTCGCCATGCAGCCCTTCCTCGCTGATCTCGATGACGATGACGTTGGGCGAGAACAGCGAGACCAGCGACGAGCGATCGACGCCGGGCAGGTAGAAGACCTCGTCATTGACCTTCTTCAGCGTATCGAAGAAGTCGGGCGTGAAGATGCTGCCGTTCTTGTTCTGAATGGCGATCAGCAGCGGGTTGCCGCCGCCGAACAGCTTGCCGTACTTGTCCTGGGTCTGGATGAAGGGATGGCCCGCCGGCACCAGCTTGGCGAGCCCGGCATCGAGCTTGAGGTGGGTGGCCTCCCAGGCGAAGAAGATGGTGGCCAGCACGAACAGGCCGATGATCAGCCGGCGCGCGCCGAAGACGACATTTTCGAGCGTGCGGACGCCGTGAAGAATTGCGTTTTCTTTCATTGCTTGACTGCCACCTTAGCGGGCACGGCGATATGCACGAAGCTCGATTCGTCGGTCGAGATGCCGGCATCTCCGACGGCGATCACGCTGCCGTCGGGCGCCTGGATCACGTCGCTCAGCGTCTGGTGCTGCGGCTGCGGCAGCGCCGAGAACCGTGTGACGCCGGCATCGGAGACGACGACCGTGCCGCCGGAGCCGACCAGGACGACCCGCCCGTCCGCGAGCACGGCCCCGCCCATGAGGCCGACCGGCGTGTCGGTCGGCAGCGACGCCCAATGCGCACCGGCATCCTGGGTCCGGAACGCATGGCCGCGCAGCCCGAAGACGAGCCAATCGTCGGCACCGAGGGCGAGTGCTCCGAACAGCGAGCCCTTATAGGGGAAGTCGAGATGCTTCCAGGCCTTGCCGGCATCCTCGCTGAGATAGAGGTTGCCCGCCTCGCCGGCGAGCAGGATGCGGTCGGCCGACGGCGTCACCAGCGCGTTGGTGTGGGCGTCGGGATCGAGCGTGTCGTTGTGCAGGTCCTTCCAGGCTTTGCCGTCCTCAGTCTCGTAGAACAGGCCGTAGGTTCCGGCCGCCAGCGCATGCCCGTTGGGCAGTCCCACGACGGCGAACAGGCCATTATCCTGCGACGTGTCCTCATGCTGCTTGACCCAGCTTTCGCCGGCATCGTCGGTGCGCAGGATCGTTGCGTCCCAGCCGACGGCGTAAGCGCTCTTAGGGCCGACGACGGTGATATGGGTGAGCGTCGCCTCGCTTCCCGTCGGCGCGCTCCGCCAGGTGTTGCCGCTATCATCCGAGAGCAGGACGCTCCCTCTCTCACCGACGGCGATCAGCCGATCGCCGATGCGGGCGATACCCAGCATCAGCGATACATGCGGCCGCGCCGTCGCTTTCGTGTCCGGCCCCGCCGCCTGCGCGGTACCAACCGCGACAGTCAGCAGGGCTGCGAACACGAACGCAGTCAGCGTTCGAACCATGCCTAAACTACCTCTGCTATCGACCGGACCGACGAAGCACTTCCGGCGCGAAATCCGCAACCTGCAGGTCGGTGCCCGTGTAGGTCGGCACCGGATCCTGACCGAACAATCCCGTCACCGTGTAGCGCCGCGCCAGTAGATCACTATATTCCTGGGCGGCGGAACTGAAGATGGGCGTGTCGTAGAAATTGATCGGATAGGTCGTGTGCGTCCGCCATAGCTGGCCGTGGCCGTCATAGGCCTCGGTGATGAGGGCGAACCAGCTGTCCTCGTCGAGATAGAAGACGCGCTTGGCATAGACGTGATGGGCATCGGGCTTCAGCGTCGCCTCGACGACACGGACCCGATGCAGCTCCCACCGGCAGAGATCGGGATTGAGGGTCAGCGGCTTGACGATCTCGGCATATTCGTGCTTCGGGTCCTGCAACGTATAGTCGTTGTAGGGCACGTAGATTTCCTTGGTGCCTACCAGCTTCCAGTCGTACCGATCGGTGGCACCGTTATACATGTCGAAATCGTCGGTCGTGGCCAGGCTGTCATAGGCCGCGATCGGATTGTCGTAGCTCACTTCCGGCGCCCGACGGACCCGGCGCTGGCCGGGATTGTAGGTCCAGGCCTGGCGCTCCTCGACCGACGGGTCGGTAAACTCGTGAACCAGCGTGATGTCGCCGGCGGTGCGCGCTGGCGACACCGTCTCGGCATAGAAATAGGCATTGACCGTGGTCGGCTCGTTGCCGGGAAAATCGATCGGAAAAATGATCTTCAGATCGATCTTCTGCTCGGTGTAGGAGCCGCTTTCGGTGACGGCCGCCGCCATGGTGTGGTTCTTGAGCTGGGTTCCGCGCCAGCGCAGGATGTGGTTCCAGATCGCCTCGTTCCCGGTCTTGGCCAACGGGAACGGTGAGGTATGGGCGGCACCGGTGACGGTGTTGCCGTCAGCCGACATCTTGGCCTTCTGGGCGTTCTCGAGCGCGCCGTCATAGACATATTGCGGCGCCGAGAAGCTGCGATGGGTCGGATAGACCACGACCTTGAAAGCCGGATAGGCCTTTAACTTGGCGATCGTGCCGGCAGCCAGCTTGTCGGCATATTTATCAACATTGTCGGGCGTGATGGTGAAGAGCGGCTTGTCGCCCGCATAGGGGTCGACATAATGCTGCCCTGGCGTGTAGCCCGCCGGCGGCTTGGTGATGCCGCCGTCCCAAGCCGGAATCGATCCGTCGGCATTGCCCGTCTTGACCGCCCCCAGCGGCGTCAGCGTCTTGCCCAGATCGCCGATGTCGGCCGCCTCGGCCGTGACCGAAAACGCGGTCGCTGCAGCCAGCATACCGCAGGCGTGGAAAATCCTCCGCATCGTCTCTCCCCATTTTTATCGCCGGTCTCGTGCCAGATGCCGAGCCGACCATTTTTAAGGTGCTCACCTTATCCCGACGGAATGTCCTTGTCGTTCGATATCCTAACTTGCACAATCTTGAACGTTGCATCTTTATCAAGTGAGAAGATGACAAGCCATCGCCGCCGATCCGCAATAGCGCCCGCCGATCGACAGGAAGTTACAAAAAAGGGTCAATCCGTGTGGTTGAGCGCCGAGTCGCCGCACGGCTCGACACTGCTGCCGGAACTCGCTTCGCTCGGCCGTGCTTCGCGCGCAGCACTCGATCTCGAACGATCCCGTCGCGACAAGACCGGGCAAATGTTCGAAATCGTCTACATTCTCCGTGGCAGCGAAGAATGGCAGGGCCGCAACCAAACCTGCCGGCTGGCGGCCGCCGACCTGTTCATCGCCGGGCCCGATTGGTGGCCGACCAGCCCGGGCCGTGCCGCGACGCCGGGCGAGCTCTGCTGGATGACCCTGCGCCTCGACCGGACGACCGGTCTTCGCGGCCTGCCGCGCGCGGCCAGCAACGCGATAGCAGACGCTCTCGCCCAGGCGGCCGGGCGGGTCATGCGCGGCACGCCCGTGATGCCGCTGCTGTTCGACCGGCTGATCGAAGAGCATCGCCGGAGCGACGGCTTCGCCTCCTGGGCCGCGCGGGCGAGCCTGCACAGTCTGATCGCCGAGCTGCTGCGCGCGACCGGCCCCGACCGAGCGGTGGAGCGACCGCCGCCGAGCGAACGCATCGCCACGGCATTGGCGCTGGTCGAAGATCGGCTGGCCGAGCCGCTTTCGGTGGCGGAGCTGGCGACGGCCGCAGATATGGGACTCGTCCAATTCCATCAATTGTTCCGGGCCGAGACCGGCCACACTCCCGCCGACTACCGGGCGCGCCGGCGGTTGCTCAAAGCGCAGGAGTTGCTGGACCAGCCCTTTCTATCGGTTACCGACATCGCGCTTACCCTCGGCTTTTCCACCAGCCAGTATTTCGCCACCTTCTTTCGGCGATTCACCGGGCTGTGCCCGCGCGACTACCGGCGCCGGCGCCATCCGTCGTGACGGGCGGCGCGACGGCAGAGCGAGATAGGGCCGGAACAGGCTCTGCACCTGCGTGTAGCCCCAGTCGATATGGGCTTGCGTGATCTCCTCGACACCTTCGCGCGACTGCAGATAATCGATCCAATAGGTCGCGATCATCCAGGAATTGATGACCAGCCGATCGATCTCGGCCGCCGGCGCGCGCAGGATGCCGAGATCGTTCATGTCGAGGAGCACGCGCCGGACGTTCTGCTGGCCACGGTCGGTCAGGTGCACTGTGCGCTGGCGTATCGAGGGGGCCACGCGATAGAGCGTGCCGGCATCGCGATAGATGAAGCGGTAATCCCACATCAGCTCGAACCAGCCGCGCATATAGCGCGAATAGCGCTGGGGATCCGACGGCTTGCTCAAACCCTCGGTGGCGACACTTTCCAAGACCTGCTCGAACTCGTCGAACAGCGTCCGGACGATCTGCTCCTTGCGTTTGAAATAGTAATAGAGATTGCCCTCGTTGATGCCGGCCTTGGCGGCGATCTCCGCAGTCGTCGTGTTGGCGATGCCGCGCTCATTGAATAGCTGCCGGCATACAAGCAAAACGCGCGTCTTGGTGCTCGGCGTTTCACCGTCCATCCCTACACCAAGCCCTCTTGACGACTTTAAGGTGTTCACCTTAGCGTAACAGATCCAACGCGGCCAGCCTCTCCGGCGCGATCTCGCGCAGCCGGGAGAAATACGAAGCCGCGCCAAGGGGGGTTACGGTGGCACTTGCGACCCAGGCTTGTGGTTCATTCACACGGCCGCGCCGCGCCGAAATCGGCGCGCGTACAGTTTACTATGAGGTGGGGCAAAAATCACTCACCCCTCGTCAGACTGTTCCGAACCCCGGCGCTCGCTGTGGTCGGGTTGCAAAAGCAGTGATAGAACAATGCTATTCGCTTGAATGTCGGTCGGGGGATCGATGAATCTCGCGCTTCGGGGAGGCGTCGCCGTGGTCACGGGCGCGGCGCACGGGATCGGACGAGCGTTGGCCTTCTGTCTGGCCGACGAGGGCATGAGCCTCGCCTTGGTCGACCGGGACACCGAAAAGCTGGCGGAGGCCGCGGCGGCGGTCGAGGCGCGGGGGGTCCGCGTGTCCAGCCACGTGATCGACATGGGCGATCGAAACGCGGTGAGCGAGCTGCCCCAAGCCGTGCTCGAAACGCACGGCCGCGTCTCTCTCCTGGTGAACAATGCCGGCGTCGCGCTCATGGGCAGCTTCGACGAGGTGTCGCTCGACGACATCGAATGGCTGATGGACATAAATTTCTGGGGCGTGGTGCGGGCGACCAAGGCGTTCATGCCGGCCCTCAAGCGCGAGCAGGCCGCCCATATCGTCAATTTGTCGAGCGTCTTCGGGTTGATCGCTCCCGTCGGGCAATGCGCCTACAGCGCCAGCAAATTCGCCGTGCGCGGCTTTTCCGAAGTATTGCGGCATGAATTGGCGGGCACCAATGTCAGCCTCTCGGTCGTCCATCCCGGCGGCATCGCCACCGATATCGCCATGCATGCGCGGGTATCGAGCGGGATTGATCAGGCCGCCGCCAAAGCCGCCGCGGACGGCTTCAAGCGCGTGGCGCGAACCAGCCCGGCCGCCGCGGCCGAGCGCATCTTGAGGGGGATCAAGCGGCGCGAAAGGCGGATCCTGATCGGCGCCGACGCGCGGCTGATCGACATCGTGCAACGCCTGCTTCCGGTCAGCTATTGGGGGATCTTTCGCCGCGCCTTCGCGATATCTGGACAATAATAAAAAATACAAAGCCGAACAAACAAACGCCAAACAGGCAAATAACAATATTAGGGGGTTAGAAATGTCTAGAACAATTCGGCGTCATCTTCGCACGACAACCGCCTGCGCCTCGGTGGCGCTCGCCGCCGGGATCGCCATCCAGCCTGCCCTTGCCTTCGATTTCACGATCGGCGACGGCTGGACGGGCAATCTGGATACGACCATCTCGGCCGGGGCCACGGTGCGAACCTCATCGCAGGATTTTCGGCATTTCGGCGGCCCGGCGACCGGCAATCCGAACGGCACCGAGACGATGCTCGACGGTGATCTCAATTTTCGGCAGGGGGATCTGACCTCGCAGCCGAATCGCATCACCGAAGAGCTTGTGATCAAGAATGGCGAGACCACGATCTTCGTCCGCGGTACCGCCTTCTACGATACGGTGCTCGCGACCGGCTCCAATGCCGATTTCCGCCCCCTGCCCCACGGCTCGATCGACGCGTCGGGCCGCGCCGTCCGGCTGCTGGATGCCTTCGTCGACCAGAAGTTCGACATGTTCGGCGCCCCGGCCACGGTGCGTATCGGCAATCAGGTGATCAATTGGGGCGAGAGCACCTTCATCCAGGGCGGCATCAACACGGTGGCGCCGATCGATGCGACCGCGGCCCACTCGCCGGGTACCGAGCTCAAGGATGTCATCCTGCCGATTCCGGCGATCGACTTCAAAGTCTCGCCATTCGCCAACGTAAGCTTCGAGGCCTACTACCAGTTTCTGAACGCTCATGATCTGCTCGACGGGCAAGGCACCTTCCTCGAGGCGAACGACCTCGTCTCGCCGGGCGGACGGTTCATCGTCGAAGGCTCGGCGACGACGGCGCCCTTCCTCACCAACCTCAATTTCGTCCGGCCGCCGGACGCCACCTTCGGCCGCATCCAGCCCCAGGGCAGCGCGTCCGACGCGCACAACCTCTCCGACGAGGCGGGCTTCGCCGCGCGCCTGACCGTGCCGCAGCTCGACGATGCCGAGTTCGGCGCCTATGCCGAGACCTACGCCAGCCGCACGCCGTTTCTCAATTTCCGCACCGGTTCGGCGGCTGGCCTTGCCGGCAACCAGGCGTTCCTCAGCAGCATCCTGGCGCCGGGATTGTTCCCGCCCGCCCCGTCCATCTCCTACACCGGCACGTCCTCGGTCTCGCTCACCTATCCGGAACATATCCATCTCATCGGCGGCAGCTTCAGCTTCGTCGGCCCGGACAATCTCCAGTTCCAGGGCGAGGTCTCGCACCGCTTCAACCAGCCGATCCTGATGTCGCTGTCGGATATCGAGCTCATCGTCGATGAGCCGGCGCTGTGCAGCAGCGGCGGCATTCTCGGCATCCTGGGCACGACCGGACCGAACTCCGCCTTGTGCCAAGGCGAGCACAGCGATCCGGTCCGCCAGGCCATCGGCAACGCTCCGGCCGGCCTGAACTCGACCTTCAACCCGTCCAAGCGCTTCCCGGTCAGCCAGGTGCAGGCGTCGGTCACCAAGCTCTGGAACAATATTCCGGGCACCCCGATCGGATCGACCGTGCTGGTGGCCGAAGCAGGCCTCGTCTATGTCCATGACTTCCCGAAGAATGCCGGCCTCTTCCAGTCCCAGGGCACGACCGGCGCCTCGGCCTTCTCGTTCGAAGGCGTGCCGTTGGTCGGCACCTCTTCCGGCCTGATCGCCAGTACCCAGCTCGCGACGCAGGTTTCCTACGGCATGGACGCGCTCGCCACCTTCGACATGCCGCACACCATGCCGGCGGGCATCGATATGACGCCCTCGATCGCCTTCTCCTGGGGCATCGGCGGCAACAGCCCGGTCGGTGCCGGGTCGTTCGTCGCCCACGCCGCACAGCTCGGCTTCAACCTCAATTTCAGCTACCTGCAGAATCTGCAGTGGGGCGTGGGCTATGTGTACAATTTCCAGATCGGCGGCAACCCGTTCGAGAATACGCTCTACGATCGTGACTTCCTGTCGGCGTTCGTCTCCTACAGCTTCTGACCCCGTCCCCGGCTTGCAGCCGGGTCACATTTGATCGACCATGCCCCCGCCCAGTCCCTCGGCGGGGGCATCGGTTTTCCAGAGTACGATCGGACTGGCTGGAACCGGCCAACCCGTGAATCGTAATCTACCTATCCAAGTAGAGCCGGATCGGGAGCATCGGCGTGGCACGGCTGGCGGGACCGCTGTTCCAATCCTTCAGGCAGGCAAAGGCCCATCAGCAAGCCGGACGGCTCGACGAGGCCGTTCGGCTCTATCGCCACATCCTGGCAACCGAGCCGCATCATGCCGAAAGCCTCCACGCGCTCGGCCTGATCGCCCTACAGGCCCGCCGTTTCGATCTGGCGCTCGAACCGCTGCGCCGTGCCGTGGCGATCGATCCGGCCCCGGCCGCCTACCATTTGACGCTCGCCACGGCTCTCGATTCGACTGGCAGGCCAGACGACGCGATCGAGCAATATCGCGCCGCCGCCACGCGGGACCCGAAAGATATCGCCGCCCTCCAGCATCTAGGCGTGGCGCTTGCCCGGCGCGGCCGGCTAGCCGAGGCCGAGCCCTGTTTCCGCGAGATCTCGCTTCGCCGTCCAAGCCAGGCCGACGCCCACGCGAATCTGGGCAACGCTCTGCTCGGGCTCGGCCGGCTCGATGAGGCGGAAACGGCATTGCGCGAGGCCGTACGGCTGTCTCCGCGCTCGGCCGGAGCCCTTGCCGACCTGGCCGGCGCGCTTCACGGGCTGGGGCGCCTGGATGCGGCTGCCGCGGCCGCCCAAGATGCCGTCCGGCTCGATGCGCAATTGCCGGCGGCGCATCATGTGCTCGGCAACATCCGGGCGGCCCAGGGCCGGATGAGCGACGCCGCCAACCATTATGGCGAGGCGCTGCGTCTTGATCCGGCGGCCGTCACGACCGAGCACAATCTCGGCAATGCGCTGAGCGGCTTCGGCCGGATCGAGGAGGCCGATCGCTGCTATCGCCGGGCCCTGCAGGCCGAGCCGGGCTTCGCCCTTGCCCATAGCAGCCTGCTGCTGAACCTCAATTATCTCCCGGACCGCTCGGCCGATTTGCTCGCCGCCGAGCATCGCCGCTGGGATGAACTTCATGGCAGGACGATCCGCTCGGCCCGCCATGACAATGACCGCTCTGCCGACCGGCCGTTGCGCGTGGGCTATGTATCGGGCGATTTCCGACAACATCCGGTCGGCCAATTCTTCGAGCCCCTGCTCGATCGGCATGACCGCACGCAGATCGAGAGCTTCTGCTACGCCAAGGTCGGCCGGCCGGATGAGCTCACGAGCCGCCTGCAGGCGCGCGCCGATCATTGGATATCGATCTCGGCGCTGGACGAAGCGGCCGCCGCCGAGCGGATCCGGGCCGATCGCATCGATCTCCTGATCGATCTCGCCGGCCATACCAATGGCGGTCAGATGCTGCTGTTCGCCCGGAGGCCCGCGCCCGTCCAGATATCCTGGCTCGGCTATCCGCATTGGACCGGTCTCGACGCCATCGATTACCGCCTCAGCGATCGCATTGCCGATCCTCCGGACCAGGGCGCGACCGAGCGGATCGAATATCTCGATGGCGGTTTCCTGTGCTATCGGCCACCCCTGGACGCAGCGGCGGTAACGCCACCGCCGGCCCGGTCGAAGGGACGCGTCACCTTCGGCTCGTTCAACAACCTCGCCAAGCTCAATGACGGGATTTTGGCACGCTGGGCGGCCATCCTGCACGCGGTGCCGGACAGCAGCCTGCTGCTCAAGGCGAAACCTTTGGTCGAGCTTCCCGTGCAGGATCGGTATCGGAGCATTTTCGCGCGGCTCGGCATCGGGCCGGAACGGCTGGATCTGCGCGCGGCCACCCTGTCGCCGGTCGATCATCTGGCCCTATATGGCGAGATCGATATCGCACTCGACCCCGAGCCCTACAATGGCACGACCACGAGTTGCGAGGCGCTGTGGATGGGGGTGCCGGTCATCACCCTTGCCGGAACGCGCCATGCGTCCCGTGTCGGCGCCAGCCTGCTGACGGATCTGCACCTGACCGAGCTCATCGCCGCCGACGCCGACGCCTATGTCGGCCTCGCGGCTGCGCTTGCTCTAGATATCGACCGTCTGGAGGAATTACGCGCCGGGATGCGAGCGCGGATGCGGGCGTCGTCCCTGATGGATGCCGAGCGTTTCGCCCGGAGCATGGAAGCAGCCTATCGCCGGATCTGGCGGCGCCATTGCGGAGAAGCCGCTCAATAAGCAAAGCCGCCGGCACGGACAACCCATGCCGGCGGCATTGTTCCTGAAGTACGATTACTTGCGTTCGTAGATGACGATCTCGCCGGTCGGTCCGCTGATCAGACCGGGGCGATCGCTCATCTCGCTGGGCGGCGTGATGAGGGGGGCCGGCCTGATGCCGCTGCACGCCCCGAGCAGCACCGCCAAGCCGGCGAGCAGGGCTGCGGATGCCGCCCACCCACCGGTCAACCGAATACCCTTGACCACGTCACTCTCCTTTGGCTTCCGGGCGGCTTGCGCCGAGACGACGCAAGCGGCAACCCGTCCCCCACTTGTTACATTCTAGAACCGGACGATACCGCCGGCCGTGACCAGATCGATCGGCGCGTAGGAGCCGAAGTCACGTTCCAGAGTCTGATGATGGTAGCTGACGAAGAGCGAGGCCGAGGCCGGATTGATTTCCTGCTCGAACAGCACGCCGTAATCCTTGGCATGGTCGCCGGCATAGAGCAGCTCGTCATTCTCGGCGAAGCTGACCGCGAAGGCCGTCGGGCCTAGGCTGAACCACGGAACCGGGGTCTTCCAGCCGAGCTTGGCGTAGAACAGATCCGGGCTGATATTCCTGTGCAGCGGATCCTGGTAGATCACGTCCTGGTAGCCGCCGGCCAGCGTCAGATTGACGCCGCTCGGATGGAGCATCGAGATCGAGCCGTTATACTGGGTCGAGCCGTTGGCCGACGGGCCGGTAATGATCGGCGGGGTGCCGCCCTGGCCGACCAAGGCATTGGCCGCCGTCGGGACGCCGTTCGAATAGGCGTAGGCGTTGGGTGCCGCGTGGTTGAGGCTGGTCGCGAGCGTGACCGCGGCACCGGCCTGAACAATGGTGCCCCACCAATTGCCGCCGTAGCGGAGCGCGAAGTCGTAGGCGCCGCCATCGATGGCCGAAGTCGAGAACTGGAAGCCGTTCCACATCGGCGAGTCGTAGCGCAGACGATCGTCGCGGACCTTGCCGTCGAAGAAGAAGAACACGCTGCCGACCGCCGGGCCGAAGGCGCCGTTGGGCGAACTGATGAAGGTATTGCCGGCACCGGCCGGGACACCGGTCTGCGCGTTGGCGGCACCAGCCAGATGGATGGCATCGCCCCGCTGGCGGAACGAGAAGCCGCCGTCGGTATCCGAAACGTTTTCGTAACCGGCATAGAAGGTGCCGGACAGATCCATTTCGTTGGTCAGATAGCCCGCGGTGCCGCCGAAGCCGAGATGCAAGGCACCCCATTCCTTGTTGCTGATGAAGGCTTCCGCCCAGCGCACCGTCGGCGTG
>DATLIZ010000035.1:0-196814 GCA_035539155.1 Aliidongia sp.
TTTCCAGAAGCCCCAAGCAGAGATGACCCCGTCGCAAAGTATATCAAAGGACATTCTTCCTAAGATACACAGTCAACAGCGCATCACATGCACGCCGCCGCCTGCGCATCCCTCCCACTACCAACAATGTCAAAGAACAAAACTTTCGCTTCCCGTCAGGACCGGCTGGCCCCTCGGCGTCGCGGAGGCAGGCTTATACGGCTGGCCGGAGAACCAAGTCAATAGCGTTTTGACGATTTTTTCCGACCGCCCGGGAACTTTCTTTCCGGGGTTGGGACTGCCCGCCGATCGGCCTCCCACATATAGGCATCCGACGATTCACGGGTAGACGCGCCTGGCAAGAGATCTTTTGCTGGAATGATCGCGTAAATATCCTTGATCACGCCGTATTTTGTGGCAATCTGACCGACCTGACTCAAGATGTAGGGGCTGCGGTCAAAAACCGAGGCCTCGGCGGGGGCCCGGGGTTCATGAGTCAGGACCTATATATAGAGAGCAACAACAGGGGTTCAGAAACCATGCGGATCGCCCGACGCTTTACCATCGACGGCCAGGACCCTTACGCGGGGATCGACTTCACCCTCACGAGCAGCGAGATCCGCAATCCCGACGGGTCGGTGGTGTTCCGCCTGGACGACATGGAAGTGCCGCGGGATTTCTCGCAGGTCGCCTCGGACATCCTGGCGCAGAAATATTTCCGCAAGGCCGGTGTGCCTGCGCATCTGCGCCCGGTCGCGGAAAAGGGCGTTCCTGCCTGGCTGCGCCGCCACGTCGCCGACGAGAAGAAGCTCGAGAGCCTGCCGGAGAAGGAGCGCTACGTTTCCGAGCGCTCGGCCAAGCAGGTGTTCGACCGCCTCGCCGGCACCTGGACCTACTGGGGCTGGAGGGGCGGCTATTTCGACGACGAGGCCGATGCCCGCGCATTCCATGACGAGATGCGGGTCATGCTGGCGCGCCAGATGGCGGCGCCCAACTCGCCGCAATGGTTCAATACCGGCCTGCACTGGGCCTATGGCATCGACGGCCCGGCCCAGGGCCATTTCTATATCGATCCCGAGACCGGCAAGCTCGTCGCCTCGCTGAGCGCCTATGAGCATCCGCAGCCCCATGCCTGCTTCATCCAGTCGGTCGCCGACGACCTCGTCAATGAGGGCGGCATCATGGATCTGTGGGTGCGCGAAGCGCGGCTCTTCAAATACGGCTCGGGCACCGGCTCGAACTTCTCCAAGCTGCGCGGCGAGAACGAGAAGCTGTCGGGCGGCGGCCGTTCCTCCGGCCTCATGAGCTTCCTCAAGATCGGCGACCGTGCGGCGGGCGCCATCAAGTCGGGCGGGACCACGCGGCGCGCGGCCAAGATGGTAACGGTCGACATCGACCATCCCGATATCGAGAACTATATCGATTGGAAGGTGAACGAGGAGCAGAAGGTGGCCGCGCTGGTCGCCGGCTCCAAGCTCGCCAACAAGCATTTGAACGCGATCATGGCCGCCTGCCGCGAGGCGCGGCCGGATCTCGGCGACGGCGCCTTCGATCCGCAGAAGAACGCGCCCCTGAAGCAGGCCATCCGCGGCGCGCGCAAGGCGATGCTGCCGGAGAATTACGTCCAGCGCGTCATCCATTATGCCCGCCAGGGCTACGAAGCGCTCGACTTCAAGGTCTATGACACGGATTGGGACAGCGAGGCCTATCTCACCGTCGCCGGCCAGAATTCCAACAATTCGGTCCGGCTCAGCAACCGCTTCATCGAACAGGTGCTGGCCGACGGCGAGTGGCAGCTCACCCGCCGCATCGACGGCAAGGTGTCGAAGACGCTGAAGGCGCGCGACCTGTGGGAGAAGATCGGCTACGCCGCCTGGGCCTCCGCCGATCCGGGCGTCCAGTACGACACCACCATCAACGAGTGGCATACCTGCCCCGAGAGCGGCCGCATCAACGCGTCGAACCCGTGCTCGGAATATATGTTCCTGGACGACACGGCGTGCAATCTGGCCTCGCTTAACCTCTTGTCCTTCCGCCTCGTCGACGGCGAGTTCGACACGCCGTCCTTCGAGCATGCGGTCCGGCTCTGGACCATCGTGCTCGAGATCTCGGTGCTGATGGCGCAGTTCCCGTCGCGCGAGATCGCCCAGCTCTCCTACGAGTTCCGCACGCTCGGCCTCGGCTATGCCAATCTCGGCGGCCTCCTGATGGCGAACGGCTTGAGCTACGACAGCGAGGCCGGCCGGCAATTCTGCGCCGCGATCAGCGCGGTCATGACCGGCATCGCCTATCGCACCTCGGCCGAGATGGCGAAGGAACTCGGCCCCTTTCCGGGCTTCGCCAAGAACCGCGACGCCATGCTGCGGGTGATGCGCAACCATCGCCGCGCCGCCCACGGCGCCCGCACCGGCTATGAGGGGCTGACGGTGACGCCCGTGCCGTTCGAGCGCAACGAGTGCCCGGATGCCGGCATCGCCGCGGCGGCGTCCTGCGCCTGGGACGAGGCGCTGGCTCTGGGCGAGGCCCATGGCTACCGCAACGCCCAGGCGACCGTGGTGGCGCCGACCGGCACCATCGGCCTAGTCATGGATTGCGACACGACCGGCATCGAGCCCGATTTCGCGCTGGTTAAGTTCAAGAAGCTGGCGGGCGGCGGCTATTTCAAGATCATCAACCGGATCGTGCCGGTGGCCTTGGAGACGCTGGGCTACGGCGCCGACGAGATCGAGGCGATGATCCGCTATGCCGTCGGCCACGGCACCCTGCGCGGGGCGCCGCATATCAATCACGAGACGCTCCGGGCCAAGGGCTTCGGCTCAGCCGAGATCGAGAAGATCGAGGCCGGCCTCGCCAACGCCTTCGACATCAAGTTCGTCTTCAACAGATGGACGCTGGGCGAGGAATTCTGCACCGGCACGCTGGGCATCCCGGCCGAGAGGCTGGGCGATGCAGGATTCGACCTGCTGGCCGAGCTCGGCTTCGGCAAGGGCGAGATCGAGGCCGCCAACACCCATGTCTGCGGCGCCATGACGCTCGAAGGAGCGCCCTACCTCAAGGACGAGCATCTGCCGGTGTTCGATTGCGCCAACCCGTGCGGCCGGATCGGCAAGCGTTTCCTCAGCGTCGAAAGCCATATCCGCATGATGGCGGCATCCCAGCCCTTCATCTCGGGCGCCATCTCCAAGACCATCAATATGCCGAACGCGGCCACGGTCGAGGATTGCAAGAACGCCTACATGCTGAGCTGGCGCCTGTGCATCAAGGCGAACGCGCTCTATCGCGACGGCTCGAAGCTGTCGCAGCCACTCTCCTCCTCGCTCATCGACGACGAGGAGAACGAGGATGCGGCCGAGGAGTTCGCCGCCCTCACCCCGGCCCAGCGCGCGCCGATCGTGGTCGAGCGGGTGGTCGAGCGCTTCCTGCAGAAGGGCGAGCGCCGGCGTCTGCCGCAGCGGCGTAAGGGCTATACCCAGAAGGCGATCATCGGCGGCCACAAGGTCTATCTCCGCACCGGCGAGTACGAGGATGGCGGGCTGGCCGAGCTGTTCATCGACATGCACAAGGAAGGCTCGGCCTTCCGCTCGCTGATGAACAATTTCGCCATCGCCGTCTCGATCGCGCTGCAGTACGGCGTGCCGCTGGAAGAGTTCGTGGAGGCCTTCACTTTCACCCGCTTCGAGCCGGCGGGCATGGTCGAGGGCAACGACACGATCAAGATGGCGACCTCGATCGTGGATTATATCTTCCGCGAGCTCGCTATCTCCTATCTCGGTCGCAACGATCTGGCGCATGTCCAGCCGGCCGACCTCATGCCCGACACGGTCGGCAAGGGCCATGAGGAGGGCAACCTACCCAAGGACGGCAATCGCGCGGCCGAGCAGGTCACGGCCCAACTGGCCGAGATCCAGCGCGGCGTCAGCTCCGGCTTCGTCCGCAACAAGCTGCGCGTGCTGCAAGGCGGCGTCTCCGCCACGGCCTATGCCGGCCAGACGGCCGTGGCGCTGGCGCTCGACGCCGATATCGGCCCGGGTCCCGACCACGCGCATGCCCACATCCATGCGCAGGTCCAGACTGGCCCGGGCAACAGCCGGATCCAGCAAATCCGCGAAGCCAGGATGAAGGGGTATGAAGGCGACAGCTGCGGCGAATGCGGGAACTTCACGCTCGTGCGCAACGGCACCTGCCTTAAATGCGACACCTGCGGCTCGACCAGCGGTTGCTCGTAAGCACAACCGCACAGCTGAAGAAACGAAAGGCGAAATGACACGGGCGACACGCTAATCGCCCCAAACCACACGACGATCCGCCCCAGCTTGGGAGCTGGGGCGGTCGGTCCCCTACAACCTCAGAAAAACAGTCATTTCGGAGCCGCGGGTCAAACCGCCCTGGACGGTTGATTACGGACAACCGTTAAGATCGATTGGCGGCGTCTCGGATCACGCCCGGCGCATCGGCGGCCCTAGCACGTGACGAGATCGGTATGTCCAAAGCCCTTGGAATAGTCCAACACGGAGATCACCGTCGGCTTTATCCGGAATATACGGACGTCCGCCGGGGTTGGCAGCGGTGGCAGGGTGCCGGTCTGCGGTGGGTACCTCTGCCAGAGCAACCGTAAGGCCTTCTCCGCTTCGGCTGGATCGACCACGACCTGGGCGCGCGCCGCCATGGATAGGCCGGTAATCTCCATCACCTGGGACGTGTCGTCGTCGATGGTCAGCGACACCCGATCGTCGCGCGCGAGGTTGTCGGCTTTCTGGCTGTCCGGGCCGCAGAGGAAGTAGAGCGTCAGACCTTCGTTCGCATATCCGACTGTTGTCGCCTGCGGCCAACCATCCGGCCTGAGGGTGGCGAGCGTCATGTTCCGGTGCTGGTCCAACAGGGAGAGGATTTTCATTCTGATCGTGTCGTCCATGTGCAGCCTCCGTAAATCCGCGCAGCATCGAGGCAACAACGACCTCACGAGAAATGGATTGCATCGTCGGCCAAGCCAGCCCGAGGGGCGTTGATCCAAATCAACGCGGGGCTCTCAGGGGCCAGCATTCGACGCCGGAGCCTGCAACGACCATCGCCAATCGATCACGAAGCGGACTGTTTTGAATATCGCACAATCGGGGGAGCGCTTCCGAGACCTGTTCACCCAATTATTGTCGGCAGGCAGATTCTCATGGAGGATAGCTCAAAGGACCGCAGCGCCCATTTCGCCTTCGGGCGCGAGCCCGGTCCTCTCGAAGGAAAAGAACGGGCCATGCAATTCCGACCGGCTTCCCTCGACCCTTCCCCCACCCGGGTCCTTCGCCGTCTCGGTGCCGGCCTCTCGCACCTGGCTCGGCGAAGGCTGCGCGGCTCGCCGCTCCGCGTTCTGCGCAGATGGCGCGAGTGGCGCGAAGAGACCGCATTGGACCGTCGCTTCGGAACCGACACGAGCGGGCGGGCCCAACTCGACGAACTGAGTTTCGAAAGCGAAAACAAGATTTTCGGCATTACCTACATGGCGACGCCGGCCAAGCTGTTTTTTAGCTCGATGCAATGCCTGCCGCGCGATCTCAGCGACTACACCTTCGTCGATTTCGGCTGCGGCAAGGGGCGGGCGCTGCTCAACGCGGCCGAATACGGATTTAAGCAGATCATCGGCGTCGAGTTCTCGCCGCAATTGGCCGAGATCGCCAAAAGAAACGTCGAGCTTTACGGCACGAAGACCGGCAATCGGCGACTGGTCGTAACCAACGCCGACGCCACCCTGTTCGACATACCGGCGGGCAATTGTGTTCTGTACTTCTTCAACCCCTTCAGTATCGAGGTGTCGTCGATCGTCTTCCGAAATATCATGCAGTCCTTGATGGAAAGCCCGCGCGCCATCTTCATTATCTGGTGCTATGTCACCGATGCGGCTTTACCCTTGTTCCGGTCGCCGGATTTCATCCCGTACGCAGGGCAGTTCGCCCCCGGACCGCCCTGGCCGGAAAAGGGCTTCATCGTCTTTCGCGGCAGGAACGCGCCGCTGGATTTCCTGAGCGCCTTGGGCTTGAGGCCGGATTCGCCGGAAACCCGCCGCATCATCCGGAAATACTCGCTGACCGACCGGTACGCCGCTTCTCCCTCCACCCAACATTACGGCTCCCCGGCGGGCGGGATGAACCTCGTGGCGGAAGGGAATCGTGTCGTCGCCATTCAAATCCACGTCCGGGCGGCGCATGGATACGGCCCCTACGAAGATACGTTGCCCTTCGAACTCCGCAGCCACATGGACCGGCAGGAGGTGGATCGACTGTTAGGACCGCCGACGGTATCGGATGAACTTGGCTGCCGCTATGAGAGATCCGAGATCCGCGCGACGCTCACGCTGCGCTTCGATCCTGCCTCGCGTCTGGCATACATTGAGATCGCGGCATGGCCGCTGGGCGCCCTCCCAACCTGACCGTGTCGCTGCTGCCTTCCTCGCCCCCCCCGCCACCATCGCATGGCGAGTTGGCTTTCCCGCCTCAGTCTGGCATAGCATTTCTCTACATCCCGCCGCGGCAGAAGCAAGCCGTCAGCCGGTGATCGCGCGGTCGTCGAGCGCCCCTCGGCGCGCACGTCACGGCGCGTCCATGCCAAAGGAGAAACGGATTGATCAACGACGCGGGTCCTATCATCGCGGGCGTCCTGATCGGTTTATCGATTCTCAATTGGTGGCTGATCATGGGCCGTCCGGTCTGGATGCGAATCGCATCGAGCGCCGTGATCTTCGCGCTGCTGACGGTTGCGGTAGTCTATACCGCCGGCTCGCCGCTGGAGCCCCGGTTCGTCGAAGAGATGGCGCCCGGCCGAGTGGCGCAGCAGGTCATCGTCACGCTCTGGTGGTTGCTCGGCGCGCGCCTTTCCGTCGAGCTGACGCGCGCGACCACCCTCATCAAGCAATTCTCCGGCGAAGGCAGGCTGTTTCCCGACCTGATCGGCGCGCTCATCTATCTGGCCGTGCTCCTCACCATCGTGAAGACGGTATTCGGCTTTCCGATCGGCGGCCTCGTCGCCACCTCCGGCATCATCGCCATCGTGCTCGGCCTCGCGCTGCAGAATACGCTTGCCGACGTCTTCGCCGGGATCGCCGTCGGCATCGAACGGCCCTATACCATCGGCGATCTGGTCTGGTTCGAGGGGCCGATCGAGGGCGAGATCATCCAGGTCAATTGGCGCTCGGTCCAGATCAAGACCTTCGGCAACGACATCGCGACAGTTCCCAACAGCGTCGTGGCCAAGTCCCGGCTCATCAACCGGAGCGTTCCCACCACCCGCCGCAGCGACGTGGTCCATGTGTCGTGCGATGCGGTGCTCGCGCCGGAACGCGTCTTCGAGCTCCTGCAATGGGCGATTCTGCTCTGCCCCGATGTGTTGGAAACGCCGGCCCCGTCCGCGGCCCTGACGCGGATCGGCAAGCGCATGAACGATTATGAAATCTCGTTTTCGGTGGCGACCAGCGGCGCGCTCTGGCGCACCAAGAGCACCTTGCTGAAAGAGGTGCTGCGCCAGTTCCGATCCGCCGGCATGATAGCGGGACGTCTTCCCGCCATGGCCGAGAACGGCGCCGACACGCCGGACCAGATGCGGAAGATCCTGGACATCGCGCTCTTCGAAGCGCTGCCGCTCCAATGCCGGGATTGGCTGGCCGGCCAGATCACCCGGCGGGGACTGCAGCCGGGAGAAACCTTGTTCGCCGAGGGAGACAAGGAGGCTTCGCTCTTCATCGTCGCGTCGGGCGTGCTCGAAGTGAGCCGGTCCGCGGATGGCGCTTCGACCAGGATCGGCCGGATCGGCCCCGGCGACTATATCGGCGAGATCGGCCTGCTTACCGGCGCGGGCCATTCCGCGGGCGTCAAGGCGTTGACCCGCTGCGTGGTTTACGAGCTGAAGAAGGAGCATCTGGCGCCGCTCCTGACCGAGGAGCCGCAGCTGCTGCACGACTTCGAAGCCTCGGCCCGTCGGGGCCAGGCGCTGATCGATCGCAGCGTCGCCGCCAGCGTCGGCGTCAACGCGGTTCCTTCAGGCCAGTTGCTCGACCGTATGCGGGCTTTCTTCCGTTTGCACAGCCACTAAAGCCGGATCGGAATGGGTGGAAACCACCCATTCCGTGAATCCGTCTCATTCAAACAGCCGCGGTTCGGCGCGGGTCAGGTGCCGCCCGAGACCTCCAAGGGTATGGGATCGTCCTTGCTGACCCAGCGATAGACGATGCCGCCGATGGCGCCGCCGATGATGGGCGCGAGCCAGAACAGCCAGAGCTGCTCGATCGCCCAACCGCCGACGAAGAGAGCGGGGCCGGTGCTGCGGGCCGGGTTCACCGACGTGTTGGTGACCGGAATGCTGATCAGATGGATGAGCGTCAGGCAGAGGCCGATCGCCAAGGGCGCGAAGCCGCGCGGCGCATTGCCATGGGTCGCTCCCATGATGACGAACAGAAAGGCGAAGCTCATGACGAGCTCGCAGGTGAAGCTCGCCGCCATCGAGTAACCGCCCGGCGAGTGTGCGTCGTAGCCGTTGCTGGCGAAGCCGGCACCGAGATCGAAGCCCGCATGGCCGCTCGCGATCACATAGAGGATGGCCGCCCCCGCGATGCCGCCCAGAACCTGCGCCACGATGTAGCCCGGCAGATCGGCTGCCTTGAAACGCCCACCGGCCCAGAGCCCGACCGATACCGCCGGATTGAGATGGCAGCCCGAGACATGGCCGATGGCATAGGCCATGGTCAGGACGGTCAACCCGAACGCCAGCGATACGCCGACGAAGCCGATGCCCAGGCTGGGAAACGCCGCCGCCAGGACTGCCGAGCCACAACCGCCGAGAACCAGCCACGCCGTGCCGATGAATTCCGCTGCGAGTTTCTTGATCATTTGAAGCCCCCAATTCGCGCTTATCGCTAGAGTTTGAACTTTCCAAAACTTTCTGGATAGAAACATTTTGGTTTCAGATCAAAGAAGTGCCGGCTCGGTGCCCGCATCCTGACCTTTCGGGGGCGATAGCGGTTACGGCTGTAACCGATTTTCCCGCCTGTGACACGCCGAAGCAACATAGGAGTCGCAACTTTTCCTTGTTTACCCTCGGAGATGCCACGATGATCGACGCTTTCGACCGCCTGCTTGCCGATATCCAGGAGTTGGCGCCCGCCATCGCCGCGCGCGCGCCGGAGATCGAAGCCGGACGGCGGATTCCCGTCGATCTGATCGAGACGCTGCGGTCGGCAGGCCTCTTTCGCATGTTGGTACCCAAGAGCCATGGCGGTCTTGAGCTGGATCTTCGGGAAGCGCTCGACATCATCACGCTTCTTTGCAGGATCGAGGGCTCCGTCGGCTGGGCCGCGGTGATCGGCGCCGGCTCCGCGGTCTTTCCGGCCCTTCATCCGCGCGAAACCTATGATGAGATCTATCGCCACGGTCCGGATGTGATCTTCGCCGCCTCGGCCGCCCCGATGGGCAAGGCCGAGAAGGTCGATGGCGGCTGGCGGGTGACCGGGCGCTGGCCCTTCGCCAGCGGCTGCCAGCATGCCGATTGGATCTATGGCGCCTGCATCATGCATGAGGACGGCAAGCCGCTGCCCGGACCTGCCGAAGGCGCGCCGCTCGTCCGTGTTGCCGTGTTGCCGGCGCGTCAATGGCGCATCGAGGATACCTGGTACGTGGCCGGCCTTCGGGGGACCGGCAGCCATCATGTGGCCCTCGACGACACATTCGTGCCTCAGGGGTATTTCCTCGATATGGCCAGCGACCAATCCTGCCTGCCGGGCCCGCTCTATTACGCACCGCGGCAGCTCATCTCGATCATGCACAACGCCGTCGCCATCGGCATCGCCGAGGGAGCGCTGGACGATCTGGTTCAGATGGCGAATTCCGGCCGGCGCCAACAGCGCGCCGCCACCCCGATGCGGGAATCGGAAGTGTTCCGGCACGAGCTCGGCCGCATCGAAGCCGACCTTCGGGCAGCCCGAGCCTTCCATGAGGTTCAGATGGCGAGCCATTGGCGCCATGCGAAGGCCGGCACGCTGAATGACGAGACGCAGCTGATACAGGGGATTCAGAGCTCGGTCTGGATCGCCACGACCTGCGTGCGGGTCGCCGATACCTGTTTCACCCTCGGCGGCGGCAGCGCGCTCTACGACAATTCGCCACTCCAGCGGCGGATGCGCGATCTCCACGCCGCCGCCCAGCACTTCGCCGTCTCGCAGCGTCACTACGGGCCGTCGGGAACGCTGCTGCTGGATAGCTCGGCCAGGTCCGCGCTCGTCGTCTGACCCTGGTTCCCGAAACCGACAAAAGAGCGCGGCGGCGATGCGCGGCTTGACAGCGGCACGGGGCGTTTCGATGGTGCGGGCCTCCGTGCTGTATCGAGGTTCGATCATGACCGACTCCCCCCGTCTCACCAGCCTCGCCCATGGCGGCGGCTGCGGCTGCAAGCTCGCTCCCTCCGTGCTCCAGAAGCTGCTGGCCGACCAGCCGGCGACCGCCGGCTACGCCCAGCTGCTGGTCGGCACCGAGACCGGCGACGACGCCGCCGTCTGGCAGCTCGACGAGCGCACCTGCGTCATCGCCACCACCGACTTCTTCATGCCGATGGTCGACGACCCGCGCGATTTCGGCCGGATCGCCGCCGCCAACGCGCTTTCGGACGTCTATGCCATGGGCGGCCGGCCGATCATGGCGCTCGCCATCCTGGGCATGCCGATCGACAAGCTACCGGCCGAGACCATCCGCGAGATCCTGCTGGGCGGCGCCTCGGTCTGCGCCGAGGCCGGCATTCCGGTCGCCGGCGGCCATTCGATCGACGCGCCAGAGCCGATCTACGGCCTGGCCGTCATCGGCATCTGCAGCCCGGAAGCGGTCCGCCGCAATTCCGGCGCCAGGCCGGGCGACGCGCTGATCCTGACCAAGGGCCTGGGCATCGGCATCTATTCGGCCGCGATCAAGAAGGAAAAGCTACCGGACGGCGCCTATGCCGAGATGATCGCCTCGACCACGCTCCTGAACAAGATCGGTGGCGAGCTCTCCGCCGACCCGGACGTCCATGCCATCACCGACGTGACCGGCTTCGGCCTGCTCGGCCATGGACTGGAGATGGCGCGCGGCGCCGGCGTCACCATCGAGATCGAGTTCGACAAGCTGCCGTTGCTCGCCCGCGCCGCCGAACTCGCCGAAGTTGGTTTCGTCACCGGCGCCTCGAACCGCAATTGGGCGAGCTATGGCGAGGGCGTTGTCCTGCCGACGGAACGGCCGCTATGGCAGCGGCACCTGCTGACCGACCCGCAGACCTCGGGCGGCCTGCTCGTCGCCTGCGCCCCCGAGCGCGCGGCGGGCTTGCTCGACCTGATCGAGGGTGCTGGATATCCGAAGGCACGGCTGATCGGCCGGGTCGCCGCGGGCGCGCCTCAGGTTCGGATCGTCTGAGCCCGAACCTCAGTTCGGCTTGATCTCTTCGAGCTTCAGCCGCAACCCGTCGCGGTCGAAGAATTCGCCGTCATTGAGCAGCTTGCGATTCTCGTGGAGATGGCGCGTGAGCGAGGCGAGGCGCTGCTTCGCGATCGCATCCTCGACCAGGCCGCCGGCATCGGCGCGGAAGAAGGCGGCGCCGTCCCAATCGACCCGGGCGCCGGCGAAAAGCCCGATCATCTCGGGCCAGCGCGTCTCGTCGCCGACGATATGAAGATGCGCCGAGCGCAGCGGCGAGACGCTGGTCTCGCCGATCCCGACCAGGAAAATCAGCACGGTGAACGAACCGGTCTCGGCGAAGGTCCGGACCAGCCAATCGTCGAAATCGGTTTCGCAGGGTGCGGCCATCAATGCCCATCCGGGGAGTTTGGCGGAAGAGAGCGGGAGTCGAACCCACCCGGGACAGTCTCGCTGCCCCACCCGGATTTGAAGTCCGGACGCCCCACCAGGGACGATTCTCTTCCATTTGAATCGGTTTGATCCGGGCCGGCGGACCCTAGCTCGAACGGGCCGAATAAATCCAGCCGATGCCGGTTCACGCGCCTGAGATCGCCCCGGCGCAGCGTGACGCCGTGACGGTCGAGGAAATCCAGGATCTGGATCGCGACCTTGCGGCCGCTTTCAACCTCGTCGCGGAATTGCGCCGCGGTAAACTGACCCGCTTCCGCGGACGCCGTGAGCCGGGCCGCGATCCCGACCATCTCGGCCACGGTCGGGCGCAGGAAGAAATGGTCGTGCGCCACCTCGTCGGCCCAGCCCATGCGCCCGACCAGCTTCAGCAGCCGGCGCACATCGGCCTCGGCCAAGCCCAGCAGGCCGGCGATGTCGCGCACGCGCGGCGGCCGAAATCGCTCGGCGCCGCCCAGCAGCGGCTCGACCCGCAGCCATGCCGCCTCGTCCTCCCGCATCAGCCGCACCTGATGAGACGACAGGCGCACGAACGAGCCGTCCAGCACCACGTCACCCGCCCGCACCATCATCTGCAGCGCGGTGACGAAGGCCGGCATCGGCAGGCGCGGCACCGATTGCAGCCGCAGCCGCTCGCGTCCCATACCTTGCAGATCGGGATTTTCCGCATGATAGGTGGCGAGCGATGCCAGAACGCCCTCGCCGAAGAGATGCCAGCGTTCGGCCGAAAGCGCCGTCAGCCCTTCGCCGCCGGCGAGCCGGACGAGGCCCAGCCTTGCCGCGAGCGCCTCGGTCTGCCCGGCCGACAGGGCACGGTCGCGGGCGAAACCGGCGAGGTCCGCTGCATAGGGCGGCACCCGCAGCAAGGCCGCGAACGACGCGACCGGATCGGCGAGCGACAGCGCCTCGAGCTGCTGCAGCCGTTCCGGCGAACGCCGCTTCCGCGCCGGCGCGCGCAGATCGAGAAAGCGGCCGCCGCCGATCGTACGCTGTGCCGAGACATCGCGGACGACATAACGATCGCCGATCGCGGCGGCGATCGGCCGGTCGAGCACGAGCTGTATCCGCGCCTCGCCGCCCGGCTCGATCACCTCGTCACCGAGCAGCACGATATGGCCGCCGAGCTCGGTCGAGGCATGGTGCAGCCGGACCGGAAACCATTGCCCGATCGGCTTCGGTTCCCCCGGCAGAATGCGGAGGGCGGCGTCGATGCGGTCGGTGGGCGCATGCAGCACCGGATCGAGCACGATGTCGCCGCGCCGGATCGCCTCCTTGGCGATCCCCTCGCCGGCGAGGTTGAGCGCGCAGCGCTCGCCTGCCCGACCGGTCTCGGCCGGGCGGTTCTGCGCATGAATCGAGCGCACGCGCGCCGACAGGCCCGACGGGCTGACCAACACCCGATCGCCGACCTGGACCGTGCCGGACAGCACCGTGCCGGTAACGATGGTGCCGGCGCCGGCGAGGGTAAAGGAGCGGTCGACCGCCAGCCGGAAGCGGTTCTCGGCATCGCGATCCGTCACGGCACCCGCGGCCCTGTCGAGACGCGCGCGCAGCAGATCGATGCCTTGGCCGGTGAAGGCCGAGACCGGCAGGATCTCCGCCCCGTCCAGTACTGTTCCCGCGATCAGCGCCGCGATCTCCGCCGTCACCTGGGCCAGCCGCTCGGGCGGGACCAAGTCGGCCTTGGTCAGCGTCACCAGCCCTTGCCGGATGCCGAGCAGATCGATGATCGCCAGATGCTCCAGCGTCTGCGGCTTCGGCCCGTCATCGGCCGCGACCACGAGCAGGGCGAAATCGATGCCGCTGGCGCCGGCGAGCATGGTGTGAACGAAGCGCTCATGGCCCGGCACATCGACGAAGCCGAGGCTGTGCCCATCCTCGGTCGCGAGATAGGCGAAGCCCAGTTCGATGGTGATGCCGCGGGCCTTTTCCTCCTTGAGCCGATCGGTATCGACGCCGGTGAGGGTTTTGACGAGCGCCGTTTTGCCATGATCGATATGGCCGGCCGTGCCGATGATCATGACGCGGGCGCCGGCAGCGGCGCTTGCGCTCGCTGCTCGGCCTCGGTGATCTCGGCGGGCGAAAGCGACGCCCGCGCCGCCTCGACGAACCGTGCGGCGAGCGCGCTGCGCCCGGCCTGGGCGCGTATCAGCCAGGCGAGTGCCGCGACGCCGTCACGGGCGACCCCGCCGCCGAGATGAAGGGCGGCACCGAGCATGGCCTGGCCGTCGGCATCGCCGCGCTCGGCCCCGCGCCGCCACCAGGAAACGGCCCGCACCGGATCGCGCGCAACGCCGATGGCGTCGTGATAGAGCATGCCGAGGCGCGTCATGGCGGCGGCGACGCCGTTCTCCGCCGCGGCCTCGGCCCAACGCCGCGCCTCGGCCGGATCGGGTGCGATCACCTCGCCTTCGAGCAGCATCCAGCTCAGCATGTCCTGGGCCGGCCCGTCGCCCTGCTCGGCGGCGGCGCGATAGAGCTCGGCCGCGCGGGCGAAATCGCTCTCGACGCCGAAGCCGTTGAAATAGGCGGCGGCGAGATTGCGCCTGCCGACCGGATCGCCGCCCTCGGCGGCGAGATTGAGCCATTTGAGCGCGAGCGCCGCGTCGCGCTCGACGCCCAGCCCTTCGGAAAAGCAGGCGCCGATATTGTTCTGCGCCCGCGCCACGCCGGTCCGGGCGAGCGGCTCCCAGATCGCGAGCGCCGTCTCGTAATCGCCGCCGCGCGCCGCCGCCAGCGCTTCGGCCATCGGATCGGGACGCGCGCGCGAGCCGGTCAGGCGGTCAAGCCAGCGCATCATGAGACGAAGTACGGAGCGCCGAGAGATTGGCCAGAAAGGCCGCCTCGTCGCCGAGACAGCGCAGATCGAGCTTGAGCGCGCCATCCTCGATCCGGCCGATGACCGGCATGGGCAGTGCCCGAAGCGCCGCGGCGAGCCGGTCGGGGCCGGTCTCGGCCAGGATCGACAGGCCGGCGCTCGGGATCGAGTCGAGCGGCAGCGCGCCGGAACCGATCTGGCTTCGGCAAGCGCAAAGCTCGACCGTGAAACCCATACCGAGTGCCGCCGCAATCGTCGGCTGAATCCGCCGGGCCTGCGCCTCGATCTCGGCGAGCGGGCGGCCGAGCATGCCGAGCGTCGGCAGGGTCGCGGCAAGCCGGTCGGGATCGCGATAGAGCTTCAGCGTCGCCTCGATCGCGGCCAGCCGGATCTTGTCGACCCGAAGCGCGCGCTTCATCGGATTGCGGTTGATCGCCCGGATCTGCTCGGCGGCCCCCACGATGAATCCCGCCTGCGGCCCGCCCAGCAGCTTGTCGCCGGAGAAGGTGACGATGGCGGCACCCTCGGCCACCGCCTCGCGCACGGTCGGCTCCTTCTGCAGGCCCCAGCGCGCGAGATCGACCAGCGTGCCCGAGCCCAGATCGTTCATCAGCGGCACGCCGGCCTCGCGTCCGATCGCCGCCAGCTCCGCCCCGCCGACCTCGGCGGTGAAGCCCTGGATGCGGTAGTTGGAGGTATGTACCTTGAGGATGATCCCGGTCTCCGGCCCGAGTGCCGCGCGATAATCGCCCGGATGGGTGCGGTTGGTGGTGCCGACCTCGACCAGCCTGGCGCCGGCGCGGGCCATGATGTCGGGCATGCGGAAGGCGCCGCCGATCTCGATCAGCTCGCCGCGCGAGACGATCGCCTCGCGCCCCTGCGCCAGCGTGTTGAGAGCCAGGAGCACGGCGGCGGCGTTGTTGTTGACGATGGTCGCGTCCTCGGCCCCGGTGAGCTCGCACAGCAATGCCCGGACATGATCGTCGCGCTCGCCGCGCTTGCCGGTCGATAGATCGAATTCGAGCGCCACGGCATGGCGCATCGCCTCGGTCGCGGCCTCGATCGCCGCTTCGGCCAAGGCCGCGCGGCCGAGATTGGTGTGCAGCACCGTGCCGGTCAGGTTGAAGAGCGGGCGCAGGCTCGAGCGGTCGCCCGCATCGAGCGCGCCGAAGGCCCGGATCGCGATCTCCTCCGCCGTGGGGACGGCGGCCGACACGCTGCGCGCGGCGTCGCGCGCGCTTTGCAGCGCCGACCGGATCGCCTGGGTCGAGGCCGTCCTGCCGAAGCGCGCCAGCAGCGGCTGGGCGGACGGGCTCTTCAGGACCAGATCGACCGACGGCAAGGTCCGCAACTGGACGATGCCGGCGGTGTCATCCGCTGCCATCTCAATAGCCTTGCAGGTAGGGATTGAACCCGCCCCGGCGATAGGTGCTGTCGCGCAGCAAGATATCGAGCCCGAGGCTGGCCACGTCGTCGGCCACCGGATCGAGCCGGACATCCTTGTGCTCGTAAAGTATCTTCACGTAGCTACCGCACTCGTCGCAGCATTCGGCCTTGATCTTGCCGGCATCGCCGTCGAGCCCGCGATAGCTGATGCCCTTGGTCGAGCCGCAGACCAGGCATTTGATGCGGACCTCGTTCCACAGCGTGGCGCAGAGCGAGCAGAAGGCATATCGGGCACCGTCCGCGCCCGGCCAGCCGACCACCATGGAACTGGTCGGCGGTCCGCCGCAGGCGGGGCAGATGCCGGTTTCGATCGGCACCAGCCTTTTCGGGTCGAGCCGGGCGGCCATGCGGGCGAAATGCACCTGCAGGCCGGCGGCGATATAGATATGCTCGGCCATGGTTTCGGCCGGGATGCTGCTCGACAGCACGGTCGTCACCATCGCGGACAGCGCCGCCGGATCCGCGGCGCGGAGCTTGGCCAGCGCCGCCTGGGCCGTCTCCGGCTTGGGAACGGGGTCTAGCGCCTCGAACAGCCGCTCGAAGGTCTGCCACAGCGCCGCATCCGGCTTGAACAGGCCGCGATCGAGCGGCGGCATGGTGAATTCGCGCGCCCGCGCCACCGCGTCCTCGGCCGGCATCGCCGGATCGGACAGGCCTGCGAGAACAGCATCCTGCGCATTGGCGAGCGCCGAAAGGAAAGCGAGATAAGGCGCCAGCGGATCGGCCGGATCGGCCATGGCAAAGCGGGCCGAGCGCTGCGCGAACAGGGAGGCGGGATCAGGCAGGCGAACGAACGGCGCCTGCGAGATCCCGCCGATCTGAGACGGGTCGGGTTGAATCGTCGGATCTGACATTTCGCCTCATCGAGCCCGGATGGCGGTATCGGGGACGTCGTTCAATGGATTGTGCCGCCCTTGTCCGATGGACCGCCGCCGACCAGCTCCTTCAACCATTTGCGGTGATGCCGCCAGGCCCAGCCGCCGGTCACCGAGCCTTGGATCATGGCACGCATGGTACCACGCACCCAAATGGCCGCATAGAGATGCAGTATCCAGACGCAGATGATGATGACGGCCGCCATCGCATGCGTCAGCACTGCGATCCGCTTCACCGGGATGCTGGTGAAGGGATAGAAATATTGATCCCAGATGATGATGCCCGAGCAGATGAGCACGATGATGAGGATCGACATCGACCAGAAGATGAACTTCTGACCGGCATTGTACTTGCCGACCTCCGGCATCTTCTCTTCGTGGCCCTGAACTAGGTCCTTGGCGTGGGCCAGCCACTCGACATCGACGCGTTGCCACAGATTGGCCGGCCAGAAGCGGATGAACAGGATCGAGAAGCTGAAGAACAGCACCACGCCGATCCAGGGATGGAAATTGCGGGTGTTCTGGCCGCCGCCGAACAGCTCGGTCAGGAAGAACAGCGACGGGTGGAACATCGCCAGGCCCGAAAGCGCCAGCAATATCAGGCTCGCCGCCGTGATCCAGTGATTGATCCGGGCGCCGACATCGTAGCGATCGACCGTCGGCGGCTTGCCCGGATGGATGCCCTCGCCCGGCTTGTGAGCGGCGCTCACGGCCGGTCTCCGGGCCGATCCTCCGGCCTGTCCCCATGGCCGATAGGCTCGATCAGCTTCTCGGCATTCTCCTCATCCTCGACCGAGACCCGGTTGGGCCGGGCGAAGACGCCGTGGAACAGGCTGGCCGCCGCCGCCATGCCCATGGCGGCGAGACCGACATATTTGGTGACGCCCTTCCAGGTCTCGACCACGGCCGAGATCTTGGGGTCATTGGGCAGGTCGTTATAGATCCCCGGCTTGTCGGCGTGATGCAGCACATACATCACATGGGTTCCGCCTACGCCGGGCGGATCGTAGAGGCCGGCGTTCTTGTAGCCGCGCGACTTCAGGTCGGCGATGCGCCCGTCGGCCCATTTCTTCATGTCGTCCTTGGTGCCGAACACGATCGCCTGGGTCGGGCACGCCTTGGCGCAAGCCGGCCCCTGACCGACCGCGACGCGGTCGGAACAGAGGGTGCATTTGTAGGCCTTGTGATCGGTCTTGGACACGCGGGGGATGTTGAAGGGACAGCCCTTCACGCAGTAGCCGCAGCCGATACAGTTCTCATGGATGAAATCGACGATACCGTTCGAATATTGCACGATGGCGCCGGGCGACGGGCAGGCCTTGAGGCAGCCCGGGTCGGCGCAATGCATGCAGCCATCCTTGCGGATGAGCCATTCGAGCTGATCGGTCTCCGGATTGATCCACTCATTGAAGCGCATGAGCGTGAACATGTTCTCGGTGAGATCATGGGGGTTCATGTAGATCCCCACATTCTCCTCGATCTCCGGGTTGGTGTCGTTCCACTCGATGCAGGCCGATTGGCAGGCCTTGCAGCCGATGCATTTCGACACGTCGATCAGCTTGGCGAGCGGCGTCAGCTGGCGCGAAGGCGGCGGCAGGCTGCCGGTCGCCGAGCGCTTGGTGATGTCCGCCTGGCCGAGGTCGCTCACCATGCCGTTGACGGGCGGGTTGGCGGCGGCTGTGTGGGGGTTGTTGAACAGCATCGGATCAGACTCCCACAGGTCCGGACGAAGGTTCGATATTCACCAGGAACGCCTTGAACTCAGGGGTTTCGATATTGGCATCGCCGACGAAGGGGCTGAGCGAGTTCGGGCCGAAACCCTTGCGCGCCGCCCCCATGAAGCCCCAATGCAGCGGGATGCCCACGACATGGACGGGCTTGCCGTCGCAGATGAGCGGTCGGATGCGCTTGGTGACGACCGCCTTGGCCTTGACCGAGCCGCGCTTGGACCAGACCCGGACCCAGCCGCCCAGCTCGATACCCTTCTCCTTGGCGAGCTCTTCCGAGATCTCGACAAAGAATTCGGGCTGGAGAGCCGCATTCACCCTGTTGTGCTTGGTCCAATAGTGGAAATGCTCGGTCAGCCGGTATGAGGTCGCCGCGTAGGGGAACTCCGCTGAGGTACCGAACTGCGCCCAATCGTCCTTGAACACCCGAGCGACGGGATTGCCCTGAATCTTCGGGTTCAGGACGTTGGCGATCGGCGCCTCGAACGGCTCGTAGTGAGACGGGAACGGACCGTCGCGCATCAGCCGGCGGGCGAACAGGCGGGCACTTCCCTCCGGCGTCATGATGAAGGGACCGACCTCCGTGGGCTTGGCGTTGGGGGCAATGTCCGGCACGTCGTAGCCAGCCCATTTGCTCCCATCCCATTCGATGATCTTGCGCGTCGGATCCCAGGCCTTGCCCTGAAGATCGGCAGACGCCCGGTTATAGAGCGTGCGCCGGTTAACCGGCCAGGCGAAAGACCATTTGAGATAGGTGCCGGTATCGTCCGGATCGGAATTGTCGCGGCGGGCCATGTTGTTGCCCGCCTCGTTCCAGCAGCCGGAATAGATCCAGCAGCCGGACGTGGTCGAGCCGTCGTCACGCAGCTGCGAGAAATTGAGCAGCAGCTTGCCTGCCTCGACGATCACCTTGGACGGATCGGCCGGATCGGTGAGCGTGGTGAGCGCCTTGCCGTTGATCTCCTTGGCCAGTTCCTCCGCCGTCGGCTCGTCCGGATCGGCGTAGTCCCAGGTCATGTTGAGGATCGGGTCGGGGAAGGCACCGCCTTCCTTGCGGTAGAGCTCGCGCAGGCGCACGAAGATCTGCCCCATGATCCAATTGTCGTGCTGGGCCTCGCCCGGCGGCGTGCCGCCCGGCCAATGCCATTGCAGCCACCGGCCGGAATTGGTCAGCGAGCCTTCTTCCTCGGCGAAGCAGGTCGTCGGTAGCTGGATCACCTCGGTCTGGATCGAGGCGGTGTCGACGTCGTTATAGTCGCCGTGATTTTCCCAGAACCGCGATGTCTCCGTATCGAGCGGATCCATCGTCACCAGCCATTTGAGGTTGGACAGCGACTTGGTTACCTTGGCGCGGTTCGGGAAGGCCAGAAGCGGGTTGAAGCCCTGGCAGAAATAGCCGTTGACCTTGCCCTCGAACATCAGATCGAAGATGCGCAGCACGTCGTAGCTGGGCACGTCGAGCTTGGGCAGATAATCGTAAGCCCAGTCGTTGTCCGCCGTGGCCGCAGCGCCGAAGATAGACTTCTGCAGACTGACGAAGAACTTCTTGTAGTTCTGCCAATAGCTGGTCTGGTTCGGCCTGAGCGGCTTGAATTGCCTTGTGCTCAGATAGGTCTTGAGATCGGCGTCGACCTCTCTCGGCGCGTCCAGATATCCTGGCAGCAGGTGCGACATGAGGCCGACATCGGTCAAGCCCTGGATGTTGGAATGGCCGCGCAGCGCGTTCATGCCGCCGCCCCTGACCCCGATATTGCCGAGGATGAGCTGCAGCATGGCCATGGTGCGGATGTTCTGCGACCCGCTGGAATGCTGGGTCCAGCCGAGCGCATACATGGAGGTCATGGTCTTCGTCGGCGTGGAGCATTCCGAGATCATCTCGGCCACCTTCAGGAATTTCTCCTTGGGCGTGCCGCAGATGCGCTCGACCATCTCGGGCGTATAGATCGCGACATGCTGCTTCAGCAGATTCCACACGCAGCGCGGATGCTGGAGCGTCATGTCGACGGCGGCGAAGCCGTCATCGCCGATCACATATTCCCATTCGGTCCGGTCATAGTCGCGCTTGGCCTCGTCGTAGCCGTTGAAGAGCCCGTCCTTGTAGGAGAACCCGTCACGGACGATGTAGGCGGCGTTGGTGAAGTTCTTCGTGTACTCCCACTGCACCTTGTCGTTCTCGATGCAGTATTTGATCACGCCGAGCAGGAACGCGATGTCCGTGCCCTGGCGGATGGGGGCATAGAAGTCCGAGACCGACGCGGTTCTGGTATAGCGCGGATCGACGACGATGAGCTTCGCGCCACGGGCGGCCTTCGCCTCCGTGACCCACTTGAATCCACAGGGATGCGCCTCGGCTGCATTGCCGCCCATCACGACGACCAGGTCCGTGTTCTTGATATCGGTCCAGGAATTCGTCATCGCGCCACGGCCGAAAGTTGGGCCCAAACTGGACACCGTAGGGCCGTGTCAGACTCGCGCCTGATTGTCGAATGCGACGATACCTGTGCTGCGGACGACCTTGTGCGTGATGAACGCGGTCTCGTTGGTCGTGGCCGAGGCGGCGAGGAAGCCTACCGTCGTCCAGCGATTGACCGTGAGGCCCTTGTCGTTCTTCGCGATGAAGTTCTTGTCGCGGTCATCCTTCATATGACGGGCGATGCGGTCGAGCGCCTCGTCCCAGGAGACGCGTTCGAACTTGTCGGAGCCCGGCTTGCGGATCCTCGGATATTGGAGCCGCGTCGGGGCGTCCACGATATCCTTGAGCGCCGCCCCCTTGGGGCAGAGCGTGCCGCGATTGGTCGGGTGGTCGACATCGCCCTCGATATGGGTGATGACGGCATGCTCCCCTTTGCGGACATCGCCCTTGGCATACATGATGATGCCGCAGGCGACCGAGCAGTAAGTGCAGGTGTTGCGGGTTTCGGTGGTGGTCGCAAGCTTGAAGGCTCGGACATGAGCGATTTCGGCCGCCTCAGCCGCGCTGAACCCGAAGGCCCCCAACGCCGTTCCTGCGACACCCACGCCTGCAGCCTTCAGGAAGCTGCGCCGTGAGAGGTCTAATGTCACAAATTCCTCCCGATCCAAGGGGAAACATCCCGCGCCGCCGAACAATTCGGCACACTTAATGCTAGATCCCGGCCTAACCGACTTCAAGCGCTACGTCAACATACGCGCGCCCTTGCGGCCATGCGTCGCCGACAGGAACGCGATATGCGCCGGGCTGATGCTCGAACCAGTCGAATCGCGGGCACGGCGTCCGCGGGGCGCCCGAGAATATCCCGTTGCGGCCCGGGCCTGCCGATCTATAGTCGATGAAACCGGGCTTCGGCCTGCGTGCTTATTTGCGCGCGGTGGGCGGATATCGGTCCGCGCCGAGACATGAAGCCGAATATTGGGGGATGCAGGATGCCGCAGATTCAAGTGGGCGCGCTCTCGTTCGAATATGACAGCTTCGGGCCGGCCGACCGCCCGGCCGTGCTGCTGATCATGGGGTTGGGTGCGCAGATGACGCGCTGGCCGGTCGAGCTGTGCGAGGAACTGGTGGCGCGCGGCTATCGAGCGATCCGCTTCGACAATCGCGACGTTGGCCTGTCGAGCAAGCTCGACGCCGCCGGCATTCCCGATATGGGCGCCATCTTCGCCATGCTCGCCGGCGGGCCGCCCGTCCCATCCCCGTATTCGCTCGACGACATGGCCGCCGACGCGGTCGGCCTGCTCACGGCGCTCGGCATCGAGCGCGCCCATATCGTCGGCGCTTCGATGGGCGGCATGATCGCGCAGCTCGTCGCCGCCAATCATCCGGAGCGGACCCTGTCGCTGACATCGATCATGTCGACCACGGGCAATCGCGAGGTGCCGAACGGTACGCCGGAAGCGATGGGCGCGCTGTTCTCGCCGGCCCCGCCCGCCGACGACATCGAGGCTGTGGTTGCTCGTGGGATCCGGATCTCGTACGCCCTGGGCAGCCCCGGCTACCGGACCGACGAAGCGACGCTGCGCCAATCGGTCCTGGCTGATACGCAGCGTTCCTATTATCCGCCCGGCGCCGCGCGCCAGACGGCGGCGATCGTGGCCAATGGCGACCGCCGGGCCAAGCTAGCCGGCGTCAAGGCGCCGACCGTGGTCCTGCATGGCGAGGATGATCCGCTGGTGCCGCTCGCGGGCGGCCGCGACACGGCCGCCGCCATCGCCGGCGCCGAGCTGCGCATCGTGCCCGGCATGGGCCACGATTTCCCGGTGGCGCTGGTGCCGGTCTTCGCCGACGCGATCACCGCCGCGGCGGCACGCGCCCGATAGATGTCGCGGCGGAGCGCGCCCGATAGATATTGCCCTTCTCTGCGCGCCACGCTCTAGTAACTCCCAACGAAGCCGCCGCGAAGCGGGCAAAGGGGGAGCTGGAGCGTGGACGGAACGGTGACGGACGAAGCCCTCTCTCCCGAGCTCTCGCTGGCCGGCGGCAAGCCCGCCAGCCCCGCCGGGCAATGGAGCTGGGCCCTCTATGAATGGGCGCGCAACCCCTACTTCATCCTGGTCAACATCTACATTTTCGCGCCCTACTTCACCAATGTGGTGGTCGGCGACCCAGTGCGCGGCCAGCAGCTCTGGGGCTATACCAGCTCGGTCGGCGGCCTCGTCCTCGCGGTGCTCGGCCCGATCTTCGGCGCCATCGCCGATGCCGGCGGCCGGCGCAAGCCCTGGCTCCTGCTTTGCACCTTCGCCGGGGCGCCGGCGATGGCCTGCCTGTGGTTCGCCCGGCCCGGCTTGGGCGACGCGGTGATGCCGATCCTCGTCGATCTCGTCATCATCGGCGTGTTCTTCGATCTCTCCGTCATCTTTCACAACGCCATGTTGCCGGCGCTGGCGTCGCGCCGCCATGTCGGGCGGCTGAGCGGCCTCAGCCTGGCGCTCGGCAATGCCGCCGGCGTGCTGCTGTTCCTGTTCGTGCTGGTCGCCTGGGAATGGGCCGAGCATCCGCTTTTCGGGCTCGAACGCGCCGCCTCTGAGCCGGAGCGGGCGATCGGGCCGCTGACCGGCCTGTGGTTCCTGCTCTGGGCCCTGCCGCTCTTCCTGTTTACGCCGGACCATGCCGGCTCCGGCCTCCGGCCGATCGCAGCCGCCCGGCAGGGCCTCGCGACGCTGCTGCACACGATCCTGCAGCTCCGCCGCTACCGCAATGTCGGGCAGTTCATCATCGCCCGCATGATTTACAATGACGGCTTCGGCATCATCCTGGTCTTCACCGGCATCTATGCCGCCGGCGTGTTCGGCTGGGACCTCAAGATGCTGACCTTGTTCGGCATCACCCTCAGCGTCGTCGCCGGCATCGAATCCTATCTCGCCGGCCTGCTCGACGATTGGCTGGGCTCGCGCCGGGCGCTGATCGCCGCCATCGTCACCGGCGTTTTCGCCAATCTCGTTACGGTCTCGATCTCTGCCCACGGCATCCTGTTCATGACCGTCGACGATGCGAAGATCTTCCTCGGCCTGTCGCTGCCGGAATGCGTCTTCTATCTCAACAGCTTCGTCGCGGCCTTCAGCGTCGTCACCGGCTTGGCCTCGAGCCGGACCATGATGGCGCGGCTGGCCCCGCCCGAGATGGTCGGCGAATTCTTCGGCCTGTTCGCGCTCTCGGGCAGCGCCACCGCCTTCATGGGTCCGCTCGCGGTGGCGACGCTCACCGGCTATTTTCACAGCCAGCGCGCCGGGCTGGCGGCGGTCATGCCCTTCCTCTTCATCGGCGGCATCCTGCTGTTCCCGGTCAGGGAACGGCAGGCCGAGGCCTGATGGCGGCGATCGACACGCTCTACGCCCGGGCGATCGAGCATCATCTCGCCGGGCGGCTGCGGGAAGCGGGAGCACTCTATCAACAGATCCTCGCCCTCGATCCGAACCATGCGCCGAGCCTGCATCTCCTGGGCGCCATCGCCTTCACCCTCGGCCAGATGATTCCGGCCATCGAGCTGATCGAGGCGGCGATCGCGATCGATGGCGGCGTCTCGTCCTTTCACAATGACCTGGGCGAGGCCTATCGCGTTTCAGGCCGGATCGACGAGGCCGCGCATTGCTATGTCCGGGCGATCCAGATCGAGCAGAGCAACGTCGCCGCTCTCAACAATCTTGGCATCCTGCTGCACGGCGCCCAACGCTATGACGAGGCGGTCGAGCTCTATACCAGGGCGCTCGCGGTCGAGCCGGACCATGTGCCGGCGCGGATGAATCTGGGCGCCGCCCTCATCGAGCTCGGCCGTGCCGACGAGGCCGCGGCAGCCCTGGAACGGGCGCAGCGTCTGGCGCCGGACGACGCCAAGGTAACGCTCAACCTCGCCAATGCGCGCCAGGCGCAGAACCGGTTCGACGACGCCATCGCCCTTTATCGCGCGCTGCTCACAGCCCAGCCCGACCATGCGGAGGCGCTGGTCAATCTCGGCCGCGCGCTCACCGAAAGCGGCCGGCCGCAGGAATCGCTGACCCATTACGCGGCAGCGCTCGCCACCGCTCCGGATCTCGCGATCGCCCGCTTCAACGACGGGGTGAGCCGGCTGGTGCTGGGCGATCTGGCGCAAGGCTGGGAGGGCTTCGCCTGGCGCTGGCGCGCCGATGCCGTGCCCCCGCACGGTCTGTCCGGTCCGCTTTGGGACGGATCGTCGCTCGAAGGCAAGAGCCTGCTGGTCCATGCCGAGCAAGGGCTGGGCGACACGATCCAGTTCGCCCGCTTCCTGAAGCAGCTTTCGGCCTATGGCGCCGGGACCGTGACGCTGCTATGCCAGCCGCCGCTCAAGAGCCTGATGCGCCAGGTCGAGGGGGCGGATGCCGTGGTCGGGCCGGACGAGAATCTGCCCGCCTTCGATGCCCGCATCCCGCTGCTCGATCTGCCGCGCCTTTTCGGCACCAGGATCGAGACGATCGACGGCGCGCCCTATCTTTCAATCGATGCCGAGCGCGCGGACGCCTGGCGCGGTCGCCTCGCCCGGCCGTCGGTCGGTCTCGTCTGGCACGGCCGGCGCTCGCACCGGAACGACCGCAACCGCTCCATGACCGCGGCAACGCTGGCGCCTCTGCTCGGCAACGAAAGGGCGCGTTTCGTCAGCTTGCAGAAGGATGCGGCGCCGGGCGAGCTCGACATCCTCCGCGCGGCGGGAACGATTACCGATCTGGGCGAGGAATTCGCCGATATCGAGCAACTGGCCGAAGCGGTCGCCGCCCTCGATCTGGTGATCACGGTCGATACCGCGATCGCGCATCTGGCCGGCGCCCTCGGCCGGCCGGTCTGGATCATGCTGCCCTTCGCCCCGGATTGGCGCTGGATGATGGCGCGCCCGGACAGCCCCTGGTACGCGAGCGCGCGCCTCTTCCGTCAGCGCCGCGCCGGGGATTGGGCGGGCGTCGTGACCAAGGTCGCGGCGGCCCTCAATGCTTGGTCGGCAGGCGCATGTTGAGCAGCGGCTCGAGCGACTCATAGGGCAGCAGCTTGGCGCCCGGCGGCAGCTCGAAGAGCGCCGGATCCTGCGGACCGAGATGGATGTTGGACAGCGCCAGGCTTCCGGGCGTCATCTTGCCGCGCGGCGAGGTGTAATTGCCGTCGAGCTTGGTGACGATGCCGTCCTCGCTCATCCACAGCCAGCCATCGAGCGCCGAGCCGTCCGAGCCCTGACGCTCGATCCGATGCTCGACGGATTTGAGGCCGCTGACGGTATCGGTGCCGATGACGGGACCCAGCAGCTTCGGATCGTCGAACTCCGCCACCGCCTTGGGGAACGGAAATTCCGTATAGATATGGAGGCCGGGCAGGACCAGCCAGGCGACCTCGCGGTCGGCCCTGAGGATCGCCACCATGTCGATGCCGTTGACGTTCTGCTCGTGCCGCTGCTTGCCGGGCTCGGCATAGATGCGCCCGCTATAGCTCTTGCCGTTGCTGACGACCGTGCGATCGGCGTTGAAGGGGCGCTTGGTATCGCCGATCAAGTTCGAGGCATGGCCTGGCGAAATCAGAACGAGGCCGAACGCGACGGCGAGCAGGCCGGAGAGAAACTTTGGAAGCATGGCGGGGGTGCATCTCCTGATCGTGCGGCGGAACGCTAAAGCACTTTCCGAACCCGTGTTACGGCAAAAGGCTCCGCTGCGACACTTCCGCTCTATCTAGCCATGCATCCGGGCGAAACCATGGCAGGCTTGGAAGAGCTATCCCCGCCCGCTATGGTCGGCGCCATTCACCAAAGCCAACGGAGCATGCGCATGAGCAAGACGATTTCCGGCCGCGTCGCCGAACTGGGCCTTGAACTGCCGAAGGCGGGCGCGCCGGCGGCCAACTATGTGCCCTTCGTCATCACCGGCAATCTCGTCTTCTTGGCCGGCCAGATCTGCCAGTGGCAGGGCGAACGGCCCTATGTCGGCAAGGTCGGCGGCAAGATCTCGGTCGAGGACGGCGTCAAGGCGGCCCAGCTCTGCGGCCTCAACATCCTGGCCTGGATCAAGGAGGTCGTGAACGACGATTTCGACCGGGTCACGCGCTGCGTCCGACTCGGCGGCTTCGTCAATTCGGAACCGACCTTCGTCGAGCAGCCGCGCATCGTCAATGGCTGCTCCGACCTCATCGTCAACGTCTTCGGCGATAAGGGCCGCCATGCCCGCACCGCGGTCGGCACCAACGTGCTGCCCTTCGATGTCGCGGTCGAGGTCGAGGCGATCTTCGAGATTCGCTCCTGAGAAGAAAGGCCGCGCCGAGATGACTTGGCGCGGCCGCCGCATTGCAGCATGCTAGGCGGTCATGGACGGAACCGGCGAGACCTTCACCCTCACGATCGCGCCCAAGCTCGCCGCTGTCGAGGCAACGGCATGGGACGCCTGCGCAGGGAACGACAATCCCTTCCTTTCCTATGCCTTTCTTTCGGCGCTCGAGGATAGCGGCTCGGTCGGCGGCCGGACCGGCTGGCGGCCGCAGCATCTGCTGCTGTCGGATCCGGCCGGCCGCCTCGTCGCCTGCGCGCCGCTCTATCTGAAGAACCAATCCTATGGCGAATACGTCTTCGACCATGGTTGGGCCTCGGCCTACGAGAATGCCGGCGGGCGCTATTATCCCAAGATGCAGTGCGCCGTGCCCTTCACGCCGGTGCCTGGCAGGCGGCTGCTGATCCATCCCGAGGCCCCTGCCGAGGCGGAATCGCTGCTGATCGAAGGCATGGTCAGCTTCGCGCGCCAGAGCGGCGTCTCGTCGCTCCACGTCACCTTCCTGACCAAGCCCGAATGGGAGAAGCTGGGCGCGGCCGGTTTCCTCCAGCGGATCGGCCAGCAATTCCACTGGCTGAACGAGGGCTATAAGAGCTTCGACGACTTCCTGGGTGCGCTCAATTCGCGCAAGCGCAAATCTATCCGCAAGGAGCGGCGCGAGGCGGTCGAGCACGGCATCGAGATCCGCACCTTGAGCGGTGCCGAGATCACCCGCCGCCATTGGGACGCCTTTTACGATTTCTACCTGTCGACCTCGGACCGGAAATGGGGATCGGCCTATCTCAACCGATCCTTCTTCGATCTCCTGGGCGAGCGGCTTGGCGACAAAGTCGTGCTGGTGATGGGCGAGCGGAACGGCACGCCAGTGTGCGGCGCGCTCAATCTGCGCGGCGCGGACACGCTCTATGGCCGGAACTGGGGCGCGCTCGGCGACTTCAAGTTCCTGCATTTCGAGGCGTGCTACTACCGGGCGATCGATTACGCGATCGAGCACGGGCTCGCGCGCGTCGAGGCCGGCGCCCAAGGCACCCACAAGATCCAGCGCGGCTATCTGCCGGCGGAGACCTACAGCGCCCACTGGATCCGCGAGCGGCCCTTCGCCGAGGCGATCGAGCGTTTCCTCGTCCAGGAGCGGGCCTCGATCCGGCACCAGATGGCCGAACTCGCCACCCTCTCGCCCTTTCGCCAGGAAGAGACGGCGGAGTAGCCACGAAAAAGGGCGGCCCGCTCGCGCGGACCGCCCTGGACGCCATTCAGCAGTTTCAGCCGCGAAGCTGACGGCGGCGCGTGAAGGCCAGGCCCGCGAGGCCGGCGCCGAGCAGCGCCAGGCTTGCCGGCTCCGCGACCTTGGCCGGGGCCGTCTGCGTGGTGATCGAGCCGAGCTTGAAGAAGTCCGGGTCGCGCGAATTATCGACGTTCGAGGCCTCGACGATCAGATAGGTTTCGTCCGAGGTCCCGCTGAGATTGATGATGTTGCCGCTGTCGGTGCCCTTGAACTCGCCGCCGGCCCCGCCGCCATTCACTTGGGAAAAGCCGTAACCGCTCGTAAGATCGCCGATGTTTACCCCCGCGAAGGCGCTCAAACTGCCCAACGTCCCCTTGGAACCGGTGCCCGAGCCGATGAAGATATCGGCGTTGGTCCCGCCGTTGAAGCCACCATTCAGGATGATTTGCGAGGCGTAGCTGTTGGACGGCAGCGCGAAGACGATGAAGTCGGTCTGGCTGCCCTCGTTGCTGACGGTATGGGACGACGCCGAGCCGTTCTCGCTCTTGTCGGTCACGCCGAGCCCGAGATGGCCGCCGGTATATTGCCCCATGAACGCGTTGCTGACGGCGCCGTTCGACCCGAAGGAGAAAGCTTCGGCTAGAACGGACTGGCCGCCGACCGTGAATTTCGTGGAAAAGCCGGCCGTGCCGCTCTCGATGTTGGCGCCGCCATGGACCGTGCCTTCGGCCGTGCTCGTGAAATCGAAGGTCGTCGCGCGCGCCGCACCGCAGCTCGCCGCCATCGCGATCGCCAGACCCACCATCCCGGCCGAAAGTTTCGACTTAATCATTCGTCCCATCCCCGTTTGAATTCCTGCCCTTCCATTGGCAGGAACCGTGCCAGCCACGGGAACGCTAAGACTGTTGTTATAAATCAGTCACTTACGAATAATGACGACTCTCGATACGCGAAGGCGATCGGGATTCCTTCTGAATTCGCATTCCATTCCGAGAGACCGGCAAGGCGGGAGGCGACATACGTCTGCCTGATTTCGCGAAACGCAAATCCTTTGATCCGAACGGGTTAGCGGCGGCATTCGAGCCCGCAAACGCAAACCGCCGCCTTCGCCGAAGCGAAGGCGGCGGCTAAGCCGGGAATCAGCCGATCGGTCGTGCCGGCCGCTACTCGACCAGAACCGGCTCCAAATCCGACCCGTCCATGTCCGGATTTTCCGGCCGCTCGGGCGCCGGACGGTCGGCAAAGGAGAAATCGAGCTTGCCGTCCTTCATCGTCACCTGGACCACGCCGCCCTTGGCGAGCGAGCCGAACAGGAGCTCCTCGGCAAGCGGCTTCTTGATGTTCTCCTGGATCACGCGACCCAGCGGTCGGGCGCCATAGAGCTTGTCGTAGCCCTTCTCCGCCAGCCATTTCCGCGCCGCCTCGTCGAGCTCGATGGTGACGCCGCGATCGGCGAGTTGCACCTCGAGCTGCAGGATGAACTTGTCGACGACGCGATGGATCGTCTCGGCCGAGAGCGGCGCGAAGGAGATGATGCTGTCCAGCCGGTTACGGAATTCCGGCGTGAACATGCGGTTGATCGCCTCCTCATCCTCGCCGACCCGGACCTCGCTGCCGAAGCCGATGCCGCGCTTGGCCATCTCGGCCGCCCCCGCATTGGTGGTCATGATCAGGATGACGTTGCGGAAATCCACCGTCTTGCCGTTATGGTCGGTGAGCTTGCCGTAATCCATGACCTGCAGAAGGATATTGAACAGGTCCGGATGCGCCTTCTCGATCTCGTCCAGCAGCAGCACGCAATGCGGATGCTGGTCGACGCCGTCGGTGAGCAGCCCGCCCTGGTCGAATCCGACATAGCCCGGAGGGGCGCCGATCAGCCGCGAGATGGTGTGCCGCTCCATATATTCCGACATGTCGAAGCGGATGAGCTCGATACCGAGCGTACGGGCGAGCTGACGCGCCACCTCGGTCTTGCCGACGCCGGTCGGGCCGGAGAAGAGGTAGTTGCCGATCGGCTTCTCCGGCTCGCGCAGGCCGGCACGGGCGAGCTTGATCGCCGATGACAACGCGTGGATGGCGCTGTCCTGGCCGAACACCATGGTCTTGAGGTCGCGCTCCAGATTCTGCAGCACTTCCTTGTCGTCGCGCGACACGCTCTTGGGTGGGATGCGCGCCATGGTCGCGATCACCGCCTCGATCTCCTTGGCGGTGATGATCTTGCGCCGCTTGGCCTCGGGCACCAGCATCTGCGCGGCGCCGACCTCGTCGATGACATCGATCGCCTTGTCGGGCAACTTGCGGTCGTTGATGTAGCGGGCGCTCAGCTCCACGGCCGTGCGGATGGCGTCGGACGTGTAGCGGACCTTGTGGTACTTCTCGTAATAGGTCTTGAGGCCGCGCAGGATCTTGACCGCATCCTCGACCGAGGGCTCGGCGACATCGATCTTCTGGAAGCGCCGGACGAGGGCCCGGTCCTTCTCGAAATAGTTCCGGTATTCCTTGTAGGTGGTCGAGCCGATGCAGCGGATCTGGCCGCTGGCCAAGGCCGGCTTCAGCAGGTTGGAGGCGTCCATCGCACCGCCGCTGGTAGCGCCGGCACCGATCACGGTATGGATCTCGTCGATGAACAGCACGGCGCCCGGCTGGGCCTCGAGCTCGGTCAGGACCGCCTTCAGCCGCTCCTCGAAATCGCCGCGATAGCGCGTGCCGGCCAACAGCGAGCCCATGTCGAGCGAATAGATGACCGCGTTCTGCAGGACTTCCGGCACTTCCTGATTGACGATCCGGCGCGCCAGACCTTCGGCGATGGCGGTCTTGCCGACACCGGGATCGCCGACATAGAGCGGGTTGTTCTTCGAGCGCCGGCACAGGATCTGGATCGTCCGTTCGACCTCGGCCTCGCGACCGATCAGCGGGTCGATCTTGCCGGTCCGCGCCTTCTTGTTGAGATTGACGCAATAGGCGTCGAGCGCGTCATGGCCGCGCTTCGCCGATTTGTCCGCCGGCGCCTCTTCCTCGGCGCCCTGGACCCGGCGCGTCTCGGACCGGCCCGGCGCCTTGGCGATGCCGTGCGAGATGTAGTTGACCGCGTCGAACCGCGTCATCTCCTGCTCCTGCAGGAAATAGACGGCGTGGCTCTCGCGCTCGGCGAACATGGCGACCAGCACGTTGGCGCCAGTCACTTCCTCGCGGCCCGAGGACTGGACATGGATCGCCGCGCGCTGCAGCACGCGCTGGAAGCTCGCCGTTGGCTTCGCGTCCTCGACGTGGCTCGAGACCAGGCTGGTCAGGTCGTTGTCGACATAGTTGAGAAGATCGCGGCGCAACCGGTCGAGATCGACGGTGCAGGCGCGCAGCACGGCGACCGCATCCTGATCCTCGGTCAAAGACAGGAGGAGATGCTCCAACGTCGCATATTCATGCCGGCGCTCGTTGGCGTAGGCCAAGGCCCGGTGCAGCGTCTTCTCCAGATTCCGCGACAGCATTCGCCTCTATTCCTTCTCCAGAGTGCATTGCAGAGGGTGCTGGTGCTGGCGGGCGAAATCCATCACTTGGGTGACCTTCGTCTCGGCCACCTCATAGGTGAACACGCCGCACACGCCGACCCCCCGCCGATGCACATGCATCATGATGCGGGTCGCTTCGTCGCGATTCTTACTGAAAAACCGTTCCAAAACATGAACGACGAACTCCATCGGGGTGTAGTCGTCGTTCAGCATGAGCACCTTGTAGAGTGAGGGCTTCTTTGTCTTCGGCTTGGTCTTGACGACGATTCCGGTCGATTGCTCGTCGTCGTTGCGTTTTTCGATGTCGCTCATTGCCCTTGCCTGGTGCGCCCGTCGCGCTGCTCGATGATCGACTGCAGATGCAGATATAAGTGTCCTACCCGCCCCGCCCAAGGGCCGCATTTGCGACAACAGGGCCGATCATGGCGGCCATGTCGGTCCGCTCAGCATGCCACAGCGAAGCCCGTCCGCCAAAGTCGCAGATGGCCTAGCCGGTAAAATCCCCGCAAATGAAAACGGCCTCCCGGCGGTTGCCGGAAGGCCGTATCTCTCATGCCCGGTGGAAGGGCATGCGGTTGAGGGCATCGCGCCGCGGCGTTACGCCGCCGGCTTGGCGGCCTTCTCGACCGTGGCTGTCGCCCGCGCCGTAATCGGCGCGATAGTGTCGGTCGCCAGCTTGACGCTCATCTCGCCGAGCTTGGTCGAGTTCGCGAGCATCTTGTCGAAATGGGTCCGCGTGAAGTCGGCATTGAGCTCGACCACGTCCTTGAGCGTCTTGGCGGCAAACATCGCCTTGGCCGTCGAAGCGGCTGATTCCAGCGAGGATTGCGTCAAGCCGAAGACTTCCTTGGAAATCTCCTCGAAGCCTTTGGCGAAGATCCTGTTGGCCTGCACGATGGCGTCGAGATTGGCTTTGCTGATCGCGGTCAGCTCGTCATAGCCGTTGATGGTCGGAGTCATTTTTTCCACCTTTGCGGTTTCTGGTTGCACATGCGTGGTCGCGGATTGAACGTGCTTCGACTGTGGCGGCGTGATGATTGTCCCTGCCGCGGGAACCGGTGGTGATACTGCCTGCTTCGGCGCCGGAAGCTCTGGCGCTGCGGGCTTGGGCGTCGTCGGCTTGGCCGCGACGGCCTTCGGTGCCGGCGCCACGGCGGCTTTGGCCGCGGGTGGCGTCGCGATGGGCTTGGCTGGGGCCGGCGCCACGGCGGCCTTGGCCGCGGGTGGCGTTGCGATGGGCTTGGCTGGGGCCTGCGCCTTGGGCGCCTGCGTTGCTGCGGCTTTGGCCGCAGGGGCCGGCGCCACGGGCTTGGTGGCCGGAACGGCGGCGGCAGTGCTGCCGACCACCGTCAATGTCGTCTTTTCCGTCTTGCGGCTGGCCGGCTTTGAGTCGGCCGAAGGCTTGGAGCTGGTCATGAACTTCCTCCTCCGTGAGGCCGGTTAGGGGCGTTCCTGTCGGCATTGCTGCGCCGCAACATGCCATGAGATATGACCACCGCCTCCGCACGTCAAGCGCGATTTTGTGCAGCGCAAAAGAACAGAGGACCAAGAAAGTGAGCGCGCACTGTTTGTTTGTCGCGCTGCATAAAATTTCATGGACAGAGAAATCGTAATTTTTTAAGGTTTTATCGGTCGAATCTATCAGGACGTCTGAAGGCAGGGGAGAGTTCGCGTTGACGAGTCCATTTTGGCGGGCGGTACGGTGGCGTGGGGGCACGGCCATCGCGGCGCTCCTGCTCGGAACGACCGCTCTCGGCGCTGCGCAGCCGGCGATGGCCGGCTACGCCTCGATCGTGATCGACGAGACGACGGGCGACGTGCTCAACGAAGTCAACGCCGATCAACTGAACTACCCGGCTTCGCTGACCAAGATGATGACGCTCTATCTCGCCTTCGACGCGATGGAGAAGGGTCATCTGAAGTGGGACCAGCGCCTGCCGGTCTCGGAATGGGCGGCCGACAAGATGCCGACCAAGCTCGGCCTCAAGGCCGGCGACTCGGTGAGCGTGCAGGATTGCGTGCTGGGCATGATCGTGCTGTCGGCGAACGACGCGGCGACGGTCATGGGCGAGGCGCTGGGCGGGTCCGAGCCGGGTTTCGCCCGGCTGATGACCGCCAAGGCGCATGAGCTCGGCATGACCAACACCACCTTCAAGAACGCGGCCGGCCTGCCCGACGAGGAGCAGATGACGACCGCGCGCGATCTGGTCAAGCTGGCCATGGCGCTCTATGAGCGCTTTCCGGAGCAGTATCACTATTTCTCGACTCGCCAGTTCAGCTTTCGCGGCCGGACGATCGTCGGCCATAACCGGCTGATGTATCGCTATCCGGGCATGGACGGGCTCAAGACCGGCTTCACCAATGCCTCCGGCTTTAACCTCGCCTCCTCGGCCGTGCGCGGCGATCATCGACTGTTCGGCGTGGTCATGGGCGGCGAGTCCGGGCCCGCGCGCGACCAGTTGATGGCGAGGCTGCTCGATAACGGCTTCGCGCATCAGAGCACCGATCCGGTGCTGGTCGCCGATGCCGCCGGCGCCGCTCCGTCGCACAAGCTTGCCGCCAAGGCCGCCCATCTTATGGCTGCCCTGTCGCCGATCGGCCGGGCCGAGGCCGCGCCGATCGAACGCGCGACGCTCAAGGCGCCCCCGCACGGCGCCGGCCGCATCGTTCCGGCAGTGCAGGCCGAGCACTGGGGCATCCAGCTCGGCGCCTATTCCCGCGAGAGCCAGGCCGAGCAGGCGCTGCACGGCACGCGCTTCAAGGACAAGGAAGCGGAAGTCGTGAAGCCTTCTCGCGGCGAGCGGCTCTATCGTGCCCGCCTCTCGGGCTTTTCGGAGCAGCAAGCCCGGGAAGCCTGCCGGTCGTTGCACCGGTCGGGCCATCTTTGCGCGATCGTGCCGCCCGAAAAGGGCAACATCAAGCTCGCCAAGCGCGACTGATCTCTCGATCCGAAACCGAATGGGGCTCGATGATCACTCATCGCGCCCTCTTTTAGCTATTTGAATGGAGACGGATTCACGAAATGGGTGGGTCCCCACCCATTCCGATCCGGCTCCTAGAACTTCGGCGGCTCGATCCCGCTCTGGGTGAGCTCGGCCGCCAGGATACGCTTCAGTTTTTCAAGACCGGCCTCGCTCTTGGCCTCGGCCCGGGCGACGAGCACATCCTGGGTGTTGGAGGCGCGCAGCAGCCACCAGCCGTCGGGGGTGTTGACGCGGACGCCGTCGATATCGCTGACCTCGGCGCCGGCCTGGCGCAGGCGCGTCTTGACCTCGTCGATGACGGCGAATTTCCGCGTCTCGCTGCATGGGAAACGCAGCTCCGGCGTGTTGATCACGCTCGGCAGCCGGTCGCGCATCTGGCCGATGCTCGATTGCGACCGGCCGAGGATGCCGAGCAGACGCACCGCCGCGTAAAGCGCGTCGTCGAAACCGTACCAATGATCGGCGAAGAAGATGTGGCCGCTCATCTCGCCGGCGAGCGGCGACTTGATCTCCGCCATCTTGGACTTGATCAGGGAATGGCCGGTGCGCCACATCAGCGGCTTGCCGCCCATGCGGCCGATCTCGTCGAACAGCACCTGGCTCGCCTTGACATCGGCGATGATGGTGGCACCCGGATGGCGCTTCAGCACATCCTCGGACAGCACGACCATGAGCTGATCGCCCCACAGGATCCGGCCGGCACCATCGACGACGCCGATCCGGTCGCCGTCGCCGTCGAAGGCGATGCCGAGATCGGCCTTCTCCTCGGCCACCGCCGCCTGTAGCTGGATAAGGTTGTGCGGCTCCGTCGGGTCCGGATGATGGGCCGGGAAGGTGCCGTCGATCACCTCGTTCAGCAGCACATGCCGACCCGGCAGCCGCTTGACCAGCTCGACCAACACGTCGCCGGTGGCGCCGTTGCCGGCGTCCCAGACCACCGTCAACGACTTTTCGCCGTCATAATCCTTGACCAGCCGAGCGAGATATTCCTCGGCGATCGAGACGCTCCGGACGGACCCATTGCCCTTGGGCCAGGCGCCCTTGGCGGCGACTTCGCCGACGCGCTGGATGTCCTTGCCGTAGAAGGATCGCTTCCCCAGCATCATCTTGAAGCCATTATAGTTCGGCGGATTGTGCGAGCCGGTGATCATGAGCCCGCCATCGACGCCTTGCGTGACGGCCGCGTAATAGAGCATGGGCGTCGGACCGCGGCCGACTCGGACCACATCGATGCCGCTGTCGGTGAGGCCTTTCACCAGGGCCTCTTCGAGCATCGGCGAGCTCAGCCGGCCGTCATAGCCGACGGCGGCCGACTTGCCGCCGCCCTCGGCCAGGATGGCGCCGTAGGAACGGCCGATCGCCCAGGCGTCCTCGGCATTCAGGGTCTCGCCGATCACGCCGCGTATATCGTATTCGCGCAGGATCGTCGGGTCGAAACGGTGTTCTGTCTTGCCCGCGAAATCGGCAGCCATCGGAATCGCTCCGCAAAAATGGATTAAAGCAGCTCGCGCAGAATGGCGCGGAGCTGAGGCGCCACATCGTCGCGCGCCAAGCCGAAGGCGAGATTCGCTTCGAGGAAGCCGACCTTGTCGCCGCAATCATAGCGCTTGCCCTCGAAGCGCAACCCATGGAAAGGCTGGGCGCCGACGAGCTGCATCATGCCGTCGGTGAGCTGGATCTCGCCCCCCGTCCCCTTGGGCGTCTGCTCCAGCTTGGCGAAGATCTCCGGCTGCAGGATGTAGCGGCCGATGATCGAGAGGGTCGAGGGAGCGACATCGGGCGCCGGCTTCTCGACCAGCCCCTTGACGGTCGCGAGCTTGCCGTCGTCGCTGCCGACATCGAGGATGCCGTAACGCTGCGTGTGCTCGCGCGGGACATCGACGACGGCGATGAGATTGCCGCCGACCTGATCATGCGCCGCGATCATCTGGGCGAGGCACGGCGTCTTCGACAGCACCAGATCGTCGGGCAGGATGACCGCGAAGGGCTCGTCGCCGACCAGCGTCTTGGCGCACAGCACGGCATGGCCGAGCCCGAGCGGCCGCTGCTGGCGGACCGAGGCGACCTGGCCCGGCCTGGGCAGCCAGCGCTCGATTTCCGCGAGGGCCGCGGTCTTGCCGCGCTCGCGCAGCGTGTCCTGCAGCTCGTAGCTGACATCGAAATGATCCTCGAGCGCGGTCTTGTTGCGCCCGGTGACGAAGATGAATTCCTCGATGCCGGCGTCCCGCGCCTCTTCCAACGCGTATTGGATGACCGGCTTGTCGACGACGGTCAGCATCTCCTTAGGCATTGCCTTGGTTGCGGGCAGGAATCGCGTACCGAGACCCGCCACTGGAAAGACCGCTTTCCTTACCTTGGCCATAGGATTTCCTTTCAACCCCCGAGACAGGCCGATTTCGGCCTGTCTCAACTAGTGCCACACCAAATTTGACGACAGCAAGCGCGCCATCAGAGCGCCGGCCGGATCCAGATCGCCGTATCGTGAAACACCGCCCCGCCGGCCGGGAGCCCCGGCTCGGCGCTGGTCAGCGCATTGATGCCGATCCCCTCCTCGAACGCTGAATTCGGCCAAATGCTCTCAACGATGACGACGCCGGGCTGGACCCCGTCGAAAGCATGAGCATGGATGACGATCGAGCCCCGCTCGTTGCCGAGGCGCAGGCGCGCGCCCTCGTCGACGCCGAGCGCTTCGAGATCGTCCGGATGAATGAGCACGCGCGGCCTGATCTCGCGCGCCCGGCTCGACGGCGTCTCGGTGAAGGTCGAGTTGAGGTAGGAGCGCGCGGGGGCGGCGACCAGCCGGAACGGCTTCTCCGCCGTCGCCTCGTCGATCACCCGATTATGATCGGGCAGGGCTGAAAGCGCCGCGCCGGCCGGTCCCAGGCCGGACCAATCCGCCTTGAAATGGAACTTGCGGTCGGCATGGCCGAACCCATCGAGAAAATGCGCCGTCTCGAACGGCAACGCGCGGTCGAGGCCACGCCCGTCGAGCAAGCTCTCCGCCGCCGGTAGCCCCGAATCCGCGAGCGTCCGCTCGATCAACTCCCAGGCGCTGAGATCGAACCCCGGATGCTCGGCCCCGAGCCGCTTGGCCAGTGCTCGATGGACGAAATGATTCTCGCGCGCCTCGCCCGGCGGCTCCACCACCTTGCGGGCGATCTGCAGCATGGTGTGGCCCGAAGCCGTATAGATATCGTCATGCTCCAGCATGGTCGTGGCGGGCAGCACGATATCGGCCATCGCCGCGGTCTCGGTCAGGAACTGCTCATGCACCGCGACGAAGAGATCGTCGCGCGCGAAGCCCGCGCGAACCTTGACGCTGTCCGGCGCCACCACCATCGGGTTGGTGTTCTGGATCAGCATCGCGGTCACCGGCGGCCCGCCCTTGAGCGCATCCCTATCGCCGGTCAGCGCCGGGCCGATACGGGACATATCGAGCGCACGGATCGCCGGGTCCAGACGATCGAGCCCTTGGATCATTCGCTTGTTGAGGCCGTAGAGCGCGCCACCGCTATAAAGCGCGCCGCCGCCCGGATGCTGCCAGGCGCCGGTCACTGCCGGCAGGCAGGTGACGGCATGCATCTGGGCGGAGCCGTTGCGGCCGCGGGTGAAGCCGTAGCCGCAGCGGATGAAGCTGCGCCTGGTCGTGCCGTAGAGCCGGGCGAAAACCTCGATCTCCGCCACCGAGAGGCCGGTTATCTCTGCCGCCCAGCCCGGATCCCGGCCGGCGACATGCGCCTCCAGCTCCTCAGGCGCGTCGGTGTGGCGGGCCATATAGGCGCGGTCGACCAGATCGTCGCGAAACAGCACATGCATGACCGCGCAGGCGAGTGCCGCGTCGGTACCGGGCCGGAGCATGAGATGCATGTCGGCGGCTTCGGCCGTGCCGGTGCGATAGGGGTCGATCACCACCAGCTTGGCGCCGCGCTCCTTCCGCGCCCGTTGGATATGGGTCATGACATTGATCTGGGTCGAGACCGGATTGCCGCCCCAGACGACGATGAGATCGCTTTCGGCGATCTCCCGGCTGTCGACGCCGCGCTTGACGCCGACACCCGCCATCCAGCCGGTATCAGCCAGCATGACGCAGATGGTCGAGAATTGGCGGGACCATTTCATGACATGGCGCAGCCGGTCGATCCCGTCGCGCTGCACATGCCCCATGGTGCCGGCATAGAAATAGGGCCAGACCGTCTCGCCGCCATGGCGCTGGGCCGCGAGCGTCAGCTTCTCGGCGACGAGATCGAGCGCCTCATCCCAGCCGATCGGTACGAAAGCGCCTCGGCCGGCCCCCTTGTCGCCGATCCGCCGCAGCGGCCGGGTCAGCCGGTCGGGATGATGCTGCCGCTCGGCATAGCGCGCGACCTTGGCGCAGATCACGCCTGCCGTGTACCCGTCCTTGCGCCCGCCCCGGACCCGGCCGATGGTCCGCGCATCGAGCCGCTCGACCTCGAGCGCGCAGGTGCTGGGGCAGTCATGCGGGCAGACGGAATGGACGATATCTTCTGGCAAGGGCGCCGGTCAGCCGGAGGTTGCGACCGGGAGAGCTTAGGCGGTTCGCCAGGGTGGCGCCAGCGCCACAGCGGTGCGGGACAGTATCGAATTACGCGAATTTCGGGCGGGATCGGCGATTCGGATGGTAGGGTGTGGCATCCCTTTCAACCAAAATTGCAGGCGTAACGCAGCTTATCCGCCTGGAAATAATGCCGTAGGACAATCCTGCCAATCTCCACTTGGATGGACGACGAGGAAGCAACAGATATCAGCCTCGCCGCTTGTCGCCCAGCGCCGGACCGTCCGGCCCAAGGCCGCACATTCACCTTCCGCCGGAGCCGTCTCGTGCACTTGTCACCCGCTTTCGCGACCATGCTGCATCTCGGCATCACCGGTGCCGGAGCCGCCGCCTTCGCCGAGAAGATCACGCCGATCATCCCGTCCTATGTCCTGCTGTTGTTCCTGGGCATGACGATGGCGTCCGACAGTTCGACCTTGGCCTTGACCATCGGTGCCACCACCATCGGGTCGGTGCTGGGCGCGCTCTGCTGGTACGGGCTCGGCCGGTCGCTCGGTCCCGACCGTGTCGAAAGGGCGGTCGGCCGCTTCGGCCGCTATGTCTTCCTGAGCCCGGCCGTGTATCGGCGGCTCGGCGATTCGTACCGGAAGAACCATTTCTGGGTGACCGCCATCGGCCAGGTCATCCCGACCGCGCGGATCTACCTCGCTTTGCCCGCCGGCGTGCTGCGGCTCGAAGCGAAGGCGTTCTTCGTCGCCACCCTGCTCGGCACGCTCGCCTGGAACGCCCCGCTGATCGGGCTCGGCTATGCGCTCCGGCACGGCGATTACGAGCTGGCGACGCTGGGCGAGATCATCACGGGCGGCATCATCACGGTCGAGCTGGTGGCCGCCTTCGTCATCTACCGACGCCGTACGACAAGGAAACCTGCATGTTGATCGCGTCGGCTCCGCATGTCGGCCGGGTTCGAACTCTGGCGTCCTGGCTGATCTGGCCGCTATTCTATTGCGCCGGCTTGGCGGGAACCGGGCTGGCGCTGGCCTCCGACCGGCCGCTCGTCTGGTTCAATGCCGTCTATCTGTCGATCGCCCTGTGCATCGGCGTGCTGGAGCGCGTCATGCCCCATGAGAAGAGCTGGCTCGACCACGATCACCAGACCCTGACCGACCTCGCGCACACCCTGTTCAACAAGGGCGTCGTGCAGGTCATCGCCGCCATCCTGATCTCGGTCACGATGGCGACCGCCGAGGTCATCGGCCCGGAGGCCCGGACGCCGACCTCTCTCTGGCCCCATCAATGGCCGCTGGCGGTTCAGATCATCCTCGGGCTCGTGATCGCCGAGCTCGGCCTCTACGCCGCCCATCGCGCCGCCCACGAACTGCCGGGACTTTGGCGGTTTCACGCCCTGCATCACAGCGTCGAGCGGCTGTGGGTGGTGAATACCGGCCGCTTTCATATCGTCGATACCGCCATCATGATCGTCTTCAGCCAGACGCCGCTCTATCTGCTGGGCGCGCCGACGCCGGTCTTCCTGTGGATCAGCGGCATCACCGCGGTCACCGGCCTGCTGACCCATTGCAACATCGCCGTGCGGACCGGGCCGCTGGATTTCGTCTTCGCCACGCCCGCCCTCCATCGCTGGCATCATTCCAAGGTGCTCGAGGAAGGCAACCGGAACTACGGCGAGAACATCGTCCTCTGGGACCTGATCTTCGGCACCTATCACAATTCGAGCCGGCGGCCGCCCGCGGATATCGGCATACAGGGCCGGATCGCGCCGGGCTTCTTCGGACAGTTGTTGCAGCCCTTCACGGGCAAGGGCTTCCGCGAGCTCGTCGGCGGCGACCAGCCTTCAGCGGCCGAGTGACGGCGGCCGGTTACGCCGGCTCGCCCTCGGCCAGCGACAGCAGGCTGGCATTGCCGCCGGCCGCCGTCGTGTCGACCGAGATCACGCGCTCGGCCGCGAAGCGCGCCAGGTAGCGCGGGCCGCCGGCCTTGGGACCGGTGCCGGACAGGCCCTCGCCGCCGAAGGGCTGCACACCGACCACGGCACCAACCATGTTGCGGTTGACATAGATATTGCCGACCCGCACCGCGTCGGTGATCTGGCGCACCGTCTCGTCGATCCGGCTGTGGATGCCGAGCGTGAGCCCATAGCCGATCGCGTCGATGGCGCCGAGGATCTCCGGCAGACGGCTCGCGGGCCAGCGGATGATATGGAGGATCGGACCGAACACCTCGCCCGGCAACTGATCCAGCCGCTCGATCTCGAAGATGCGCGGCGCGAAGAAGGTGCCTTCCTCCGTTCCGGGCGGCAGCGTCAGCTGCGCCACTTTCTTCGCCTCGCGCGCCATCCGGTCGGCATGGCTATCGAGGGCGGCTCGCGCCTCCTGATCGATGACCGGGCCGATATCGGTCGCGATCAGGCCGGGATCGCCGAGCCGAAGCTCGGCCAAGGCACCGGCCAGCATCGTGCTCAGCTGGTCGGCGATATCAGATTGGACGAACAGCACGCGGAGCGCCGAGCAGCGCTGACCGGCGGAATCGAAGGCCGAACGCAGCACGTCGGCCACGACCTGCTCCGGCAGCGCCGAGCTGTCGGCGATCATGACGTTGACGCCGCCGGTCTCGGCGATGAACGGCACGATCGGCCCGCTGCGCGCCGCCAGCACCCGATTGATGATCTGCGCCACCTCGGTCGAGCCGGTGAAGGCGACGCCGGCGATGCGGGGATCGGCGACCAGGGCCGCCCCGATCGAGCCGTCGCCGGGCAGCAGATGCAGCGCATCGGCCGGTACGCCCGCCTCGTGCAGCAGCCGGACCGCCTCGATCGCGACGAGCGGCGTCTGCTCGGCGGGCTTCGCGACCACGGCATTGCCGGCGGCGAGCGCCGCCGTCACCTGCCCGAGGAAGATCGCCAGCGGAAAGTTCCACGGGCTGATACAGACGAACACGCCGCGCCCGTGCAGCCGGTAGCTGTTGCGCTCGCCGGTCGGACCGGGCAGCGGCTCGGTGCCGAACTGCGCACGGGCCTGCTGGGCATAGTAGCGGCAGAAATCGACGCCCTCCCGCACCTCGTCGAGGGCATTGCCGACGGTGCGGCCGCCTTCGCGGATGATGAGCGCCATGAAATCGGCGAGCCGCGCTTCGAGCGTATCCGCCGCGCGCTCCAGGATCTGGGCGCGGTGCTCGGCGCCGGCCTCGTCCCAGGCACGTTGCGCCCGCTGCGCACGCCCGATGGCGGCGGCGGCATCATCGCGCGTGGCCGTGACCACCGAGCCGATCGTGCGGCGCCGGTCGGACGGGTCGAGGGCCGGCACCGGCTTTCCGTTGCCCATCACGCCGCCGATCAAGGGAGCGGCCGCGACCGTCCGTTCGGCCGCCTTGTCGAGCGCCGCCTGCAGTTCGAGCAGGGTCGGGATGTCGGCCAGATCGCGGCCGCGGCTGTTGAGCCGCGTGCCATAAAGCTGGCGCGGCAGCGGAATGCGCGGGTGCGGCCTCGTCGCAAGACCGCGCAGCTTGGCGATCGGGTCGGCGACGATCTCGTCGATCGGCGCGCGCTCATCGACCAGCCGGTTGACGAAGGAGGAGTTGGCGCCGTTCTCCAGCAGCCGGCGGACGAGATAGGCCAGCAGATCCTCATGACTGCCGACCGGGGCATAGACGCGGCAGGGCCGGGCGAGCTTGTCCGACCCGACCACCTGCTCGTAGAGCGCCTCGCCCATGCCGTGAAGCCGCTGGAACTCGAAATCGGTGCGATTGCCGGCAAGCTCGACGATCGCGGCCAGGCTCAGCGCATTGTGAGTCGCGAACATCGGATAGATGGCGTCGCCCGCCGCCAGCATCCGCCGCGCGCAGGCGAGGTAATTCACATCGGTCGAGGCCTTGCGCGTGAACACCGGATATGAATCGAGCCCGCGCTCCTGGGCGCGCTTCACCTCCGTATCCCAATAGGCGCCCTTGACGAGGCGCACCATCAGCCGGCGCCGGCCGCGCCGCGCCAGATCGGCGAGGTAATCGATCACCGGCAGCGCGCGGATCTGATAGGCCTGGACGGCGAGGCCGAGCCCGTCCCAGCCGGCGAGATCGGGATCCAAGGCCAGCGCCTCGATCAGGTCGAGCGAGAGATCGAGCCGATCGGCCTCCTCGGCATCGACGGTGAAGCCCATGGCGAGCCGCTTGGCATCGAGCGCCAGCGCCTTGACCTTGGGCAGCAGCTCTTCCATCACCCGCGCCCGCTGCGCCAGCTCGTAGCGCGGGTGGAGGGCGGAGAGCTTGACCGAGATCGACGGCGCATCGGCGATCGAACGGCCTTTCACCGCCGCACCGATCTTGGCGATCGCCGTGCGGTAGCTGTCGAAATAGCGCTCGGCATCCGCCGCGGTGCGGGCGGCCTCGCCCAGCATGTCATAAGAGTGCCGGTAACCGGTCTTTTCCGCGGGGGCCGCCCGGCCGAGCGCCTCGTCGATAGTCCGGCCCATGACGAATTGCCGGCCGAGGATACGCATGGCCGCCGTCACCGCCTGGCGGATGACCGGCTCACCGGAGCGCGTGATCAGGCGCTTCAGCAGGCTCGCCGGCTCGCCCTGGCCGTTTTCCAGCTTGACCATCCGGCCGGTCAGCATCAGCGCCCAGGTCGAGGCGTTGACGAAGAGCGAGGAGGATTGGCCGACATGCTTCTGCCAATCTGCCGGCCCGATCTTGTCGCGGATGAGCCGATCGACCGTTTCGGCGTCTGGGATGCGCAGCAGCGCTTCGGCCAGGCACATCAGCACCACGCCTTCGGTCGAGGACAGCTCGTACTGATGGAGGAAGGCGTCGATGCCGCCCTTGCCGACGCGGCCGGCGCGAACCTTGGCGACGAGGTCGCGGGCGCGGGCCGCGATCCGGTCCAGCTCCTCCGCGGTCGGCTGGGCCAACCCCAGCGCCACCTCCACCGCCTCGGTCTCGTTCCGCCGGTGGGCGGCGCGAATGGCGGCACGCAGGGCGGAGGGCGGCGAGGGCGGCTCGGTGAAGATCATGACGATATAATGTCCAAAGCGGTCTTTGGGCCGGCTTGTCCCATTCGGAAGGGCGCGCGGTCAAGTGTCCGGCGGTTGTTGCGCGCGGAGCAAGCGACACTTATATTGACACTGTCGGGCAACCGACTATGGCGATAAACGGGGTATGAAATAAGCGTTACGGACCCGGGGGCAGTGCCCGGCGCCTCCACCAAATCCCGGATCGGTTGGCCGGTTTGGGGGCGATCCAGCTTCGACGTGCGTGGTAAAGGTGCTCCTTTTGCTCGGCATGATACCGCCGTTATCGGGTCAAACACCAAGTGCCAACGACAACAGCGTTGCACTCGCTGCCTAATAGGTAAGCGCGGTTCGGGGGGCACCGGGCAACAGAAGCCCCCCACTCGCAATGGCTCAGACGGCTCGGCAGTTCAGCGCAATATGGCAAAACCAACCCTCCGCTATGACAAGATGGTCGAAAGCGCGCTCCGCAGCGTGGTCCGCGACGCGCTCGCCATCACCGCCGAGCGGGGCCTGCCGGGCGGTCATCATTTCTACGTCACCTTCCGCACCGATCATCCTGGTGTCGACATCCCGGATTTCCTCAGGGCGCAATATCCCCACGAGATGACCATCGTGCTGGAGCATCAGTTCTGGGGCCTCGAGGTCGATACGGAAAAATTCGCCGTCACGCTCAGCTTCCACAGCCAAGCCCAACGCCTGATCGTGCCGCTGGCGGCGATCACCGCCTTCGCCGATCCATCGGTCAAGTTCGGTCTGGAGTTCCGGCCGGAGACCGCCGAGGAGCCCGAAGCGGCATCGGCCAAGCCCGTGGCCGCCCTGGTCGAGGTGCCGGCCAAGCCTGACGCGGACAAGGTGGAGCCCCCTCCGGGCGACAAGTCGGGCGAAGTCGTCAAGCTCGATACTTTCCGCAAGAAATAGCCAGCGGGCCGATCCGGATCACCCCGCCATCGGCGGCGGGAATATTTTCGCGCGCCTGGGATGCCGTATCGGGGCACCGCGTATATCCTTTCACGGATCAGGCCGGTGGGAGCGCTTTTGACGGTGGAGCAGGAGGACCTATCCAGCCTGGTCGCCGGCAACAAGGCATCCTGGGATGCATTCGTCGCCCGCTATGCGAGGCTCATCGCCGCCGCCGTGCGCCGGGTCGCCGGCCAGGGCAGCGATATCGAGGATATCGTTCAGGATGTCTTCGTCCGCCTGTGCAAGGACGATTTCCGGCTGCTGCGGCAGTTCGATCCGAAGCGCGCGGGCATTTCGACCTGGCTCACCATCATCGCCCGCAGCGTCGCCCATGATTCATTCCGCCGGCGCCGGGCGCCGACCCAGACGCTCGACGACACGCCGGAGATCGCCTTCTCGATCGAGCCCAGCTATGTCGAGCCGATCAAGATTCCGGACGGGCTGCTGTCGCCGCGCCAGCAACTGGTCATCACCATGCTCTATGAGCGCGAGATGGAGGTGCCTGAGATCGCGGACGCGCTCGGCGTCGATGCACAGACGGTCCGCAGCACCCATCACAAGGCCATGGTCAAGCTGCGTGCACATTTTCAGGAGTCGGTGTGAATGCGCAGGGATGGATCGCGGCGGATGATCGTAGAACCGACAGGGTCGATGTCTCGGCCGCTTGAGGCTCGAGACGCTAGGGAATTTCGCGAATGACCGACGAGACGCCTTTCGAGCCGGACCGGACGCTCTACGAGCGGTGGCGGTCGCTGCCTTCGGCCCCCGCGGCTGCGCCGCCGGATGCGATGACCCTCGCCGCCTATCTCGACGGCCGGCTCGACGAAAGCGGCAGCGCCGCGATCGAGGCAGCGCTTGCCGCCGACCCGAAGCTGCTCGACCTCCTGCTCGATCTGCGCCGGCCGATGGCGGCGGAACCGGCGCCGGGCGGGATCGTCGCCCGCGCCCAGGCATTGGTCGACGCGCTGCCGGCCAAGGTGGTGCCGTTCCGGCCGCGCCGGACGAACGGCATGAGCGCGCTCATGGCCTGGGGCGCCATGGCGGCGAGCCTGGTGCTGGTCTCGCTGGTCGGTTTCGATCTGGGCGTGCGGACGGAGCAATCCTTGAGCGCCCCGGGAACGGCGTCCGAGAGCCCGACCGATCTGTTCTATCAATCCGGCACGCTGGACGACGGGATTGGCTGAGGCACCGTCGAACCCCGCGCCTCGGCTGCGCCTGCCCCGGCCGCTCGAGATCGTGCTGGTGCTGTCGCTGTGCCTCAATTTCTTCGTGGCCGGCGGCATCGCCTATTCGCGCTGGATCGCGCCGCCGCCGCATGAGGCGGGTCCCCCAGGCCCCGAGCGGCGGCTCGACGCCATTGCGCGCCGACTCGGCCTCGATCCGGACGAGGTCAAGCCGTTCCGCGAGCTGAAACGGTCCTACCGGTCCGCCCAGGGCGTGCTCGGGGCCCAGAACCGGCCGCTGGCCGAGGAGATCTGGGAAGAGCTGGCCAAGCCGCAGCCGGAGGCGGCGCGGCTGGAGGATCTGCTCGACCGGATGGCAGCCAATCGGCGGGCCTTCCAGGGCGCCACCACGGAGGCGCTCACCCGTTTCCTCGCCGCCGTGACGCCGGAGCAAAGAGCCAGCTTCATCAAGCTGATGGAGGACCGGACCGACCCGGTCGGCGGACCGTTGCGGAACAATATCGGCAACTGAATTGCCGCCGCCGTGGCGGTCGTGGCAGGTTGCGCCCTCCGAGGCTGCCGGTGCCAATACCGCGGCGACGACCGAGACGAGAGGACAGGGCGATGTCGACCAGTGCCACCAGGATCGAGACCGACACGATGGGCGAGGTGGCGGTTCCCGCCGACCGCTATTGGGGTGCTCAGACCCAGCGTTCGCTGCAGAATTTCAAGATCGGCGGCGAGCGCATGCCACCGGCCCTGGTCCGCGCGCTCGGCATTCAGAAGAAGGCTTCGGCCCTCGCCAACCAGGCGCTGGGCAAGCTCGACAAGGCGCTGGCCGAGGCGATCGGCAAAGCCGCCGACGAGGTGATCGAAGGCAAGCTCACCGACCATTTCCCGCTGGTCGTCTGGCAGACCGGCTCCGGCACCCAGACCAACATGAACGCCAACGAGGTGATCTCGAACCGCGCGATCGAGATGCTGGGCGGCACCATGGGTTCGAAGAAGCCGGTGCATCCGAACGACCACGTCAATTACGGTCAATCCTCGAACGACAGCTTCCCGACCGCGATGCATATCGCCGCCGGCGTCGAGGCCAAGACCAAGCTGCTGCCGGCGCTGCAGCACCTGCAGAAGGCACTCGCCGCCAAGGCCGCCGAGTTCAAGGACATCGTCAAGATCGGCCGGACCCATCTCCAGGATGCGACGCCGATCACGCTCGGCCAGGAATTCTCGGCCTATGCCAAGCAGATCGAGAACGGCATCAAGCGGGTCGAGTCGGCGTTGCCGCGCATCTACGAGCTGGCCCAGGGCGGCACCGCCGTCGGCACCGGGCTCAACGCGGCCGAGGGCTTCGCCCAGCGCTTCGCCGAGGAGGTGGCGAAGCTGACGGGGCTTCCCTTCGTCACGGCCGAGAACAAGTTCGAGGCGCTGGCGGCGCATGACGCGCTGGTGGAACTGTCGGGGGCGCTCAACACCATCGCCGCCTCGGCGATGAAGATCGCGAACGATCTGCGGTTGCTGGGCTCCGGCCCGCGCTGCGGCTTCGGCGAGATCCATCTGCCGGAGAACGAGCCCGGCTCCTCGATCATGCCGGGAAAGGTCAACCCGACCCAGGCCGAGGCCATGACCATGGTTGCAAGCCAGGTGATGGGCAATCATGTCACGGTGACGATCGCCGGCAGTAATGGGCATATGGAGCTCAACGTCTTCAAGCCGGTGATCATCTTCAACGTGTTGCAATCGATCCGTCTGCTGGCCGATGCCGCCGAGAGCCTGACCGACAATTGCGTCGTCGGGATCACGGCGCAAAAGGACCGGATCGAGCGGTTGCTGCACGAATCGCTGATGCTGGTGACCGCGCTCAATCCGCATATCGGCTATGACAAGGCCGCGAAGGTGGCCAAGAAAGCGCATGCCGAGGGAACCACGTTGAAGCAGGCGGCGATGGCATTGGGCTTTCTCACTGAGGAGGAGTTCGACTTTTGGGTGCGTCCGGAAAGCATGTTGGGGCCGAGCTGATCGATCACGAGGAAGGCGGCGGCGCCGAGGCGATGCGCAAGCGATCCGTCGTGATCGCGGGCCATCGCACCAGCGTTTCGCTGGAAGAGGCGTTCTGGTTCGGCCTCAAGGAGATCGCCGAGCAGCGCGGCGTCTCGGTCAACCGGCTGGTCGAGACGATCGACGCGGCCCGCGCCACCAACCTGTCGAGCGCCATTCGCGTCTTCGTGCTGAAATGTTTTCGCGACATGTCCGGAACCCGGCATTCGACCGGGGATGGGCCACAGATTATTTGATCCTTTACCGAGGCTCACTACATTCCTAGATCTGTGATCGAGGATCCCGCCATGGGCGACGTCGTCAATCTGAACAAGTTTCGCAAAGCGCGGAACAAGGCGAAGGCCGACGCGCAGGCTGCGGAGAACCGCACTCGCTTCGGCCGATCCAAGGAAGATCTGACCAAATCGCGGACCGACACCGAGCGGACCCAGCGCGATCTGGATGGCAAGGAATTGGACTGAAGCCAATGGGTTTTGCGGGCAAGATCGACCGGGCGCGCCGGACAGCGCGACCGTCTCATCATACTGAATTGGGCTTTCGCAATCCGGACGGCACGCCGCCCCGCCTTCGCCGGCGCAATCGCGTGCTCAAATTCATCTGGCGCCAGCGCATGCATGTCGTCCGCCCGGATGTCGGCGAGCATCACGTGCTGAGCCTCGACGAGGCGCTGGCCGGGCTCGACGCGGCGGAGGGCCATGACAGCCTGACCTGGCTCGGCCATGCCGCCTTCCTGATGCGGATCGCCGGCAAGAACGTGCTGATCGACCCGTTCCTGTCGGAATATGCCTCGCCCATCCAGGGCGTCGGCCCGCGCCGCTTCTCGCCGCCGGGCCTGCCGGTCGAGCATCTGCCGCGGATCGACGTGCTGATCGTCTCGCACAATCACTACGACCATCTCGACGCCCGCACGATCGAGGCGCTGCCGAACCGGCGCCGGATGCAGGTGGTGGTGCCGCTCGGCCTCGGCCGCTTCTTCCGCCATCGCGGATTCCGCCATGTGACCGAGCTCGATTGGCACCAGGATGTCGCACTCGACGATCTAAAGCTCACCTGCGTGCCGGCGATCCACCGCTCGGCGCGCGGCCTCATCGACCGCAACCGCACGCTCTGGGCCGGCTTTATCCTGGAGAGCCCGGAGAGCCGGATCTATTTCGGCGGCGACACCGGCTATGGCGCAATCTTCCGCGACACCGGAAGGCGCTACGGCCCGTTCGACCTGGCGCTGCTCGGCATCGGCTGCTACGCGCCCCGCGCCGCCATGCACATGAACCACGCCGATCCCGAGGAGGCGATCCAGATCGCCCGCGACCTCGGCGCCGAGCGGGTGATGGGCATGCATTGGGGCACCATCATCATGACCGAGGAACCCCCTTTGGAGCCGCCCGAGCGCTTCCGCGCCGCCGCCACGGCCGCGGGATACGACCAGGACCATGCCTGGCTGCTCAATATCGGCGAGACCCGCGCGCTCCCGGCCGGCGTGCTGAAGCGGGCGGCCAAGGCGGCCTGAGCGTCAGGCTTCCGGCGCCGATAGATTATCCGAATCCGCCCGGATTTCCCGCAGAAAGCGATCGGGCCATTGCGCATTCGACAGCAGATCCCGGATATCCTCGGCGTTGAGCAGGGAGGGCACCTGCAATATCGCCTCGTCCGCCGGCGGATCGCCTGAAAGCAGCGCGTCCTCGATAGCGGGATGTTCGTGGAAGTTCATGCCGAAGCAGATCGCCATTACCGTATATACAAAGATCGAATCTTCCGAGGTGATATCGAACCCTTCGGCCTGATGGGCGATGATCGCCACCACGATGTCCAGGTCATCCGGCGTCAATGCGGAAGTTTCGTCGGGAAAATCCTCTCTCAGCACCTCCGCAAGCCGATCGAGGAACTGCTCGCGCCGGATTTCATCGAAACGCTTCAGCTGCGCATTCGAAATGGTTAGCATACCCATGCTCGTTCTATGCCTCGCCTTCGGATCTCGATCAAGAAATCGTACTCTCTTCGAGGTCCATCTTCTCGGCCAGAGCCGCCCGCCTCAGACCTTCAACAATATTTTCGAAATCGGCTTTGATTTTTAATATTTCTGAAATAAAATCTTCAATTTTTGTAAATTGAATTCTGATATTTCCTAATTCGATATCATATCCTCTCATTTTCTTTTTCGAATTTCCACGCTTTCTTTTATTTGATTGAATTTTTTTTACCGATACCGACAGAATTTCTTTGGTCATTTGAAGATCGTCAATCATTGTGGTCATTACGTCAGGTATATGTTTCACTTTTTCAAGCGCATCGGCAGCTATACTTTTTTTTGCCTTAACCATTGCAATACATAATTGCATTTCTTCTTTAAGATCGTCAAGATCAATAACAATTTGCTTACGGATTTTTTCCGGATCGAGATGGGCCGTATCCGTATCACTATCACTATTAAAACCCTGATCCTCCGCACCGCCTTTATATTTGTTCAACGTTACATGCGAATCTATCGGCTTCTTGGCCGCCAGCCGCAAATCCGCATAATATTCGCTCGCGGCTTTGCCGCCCTGAAAAGTCAGGTTGTTATTGTCCGCATGGATCAGAAGACGCTCTATCGTCTCGCATGAAATGCTCCAATACATGCCGGGGCGCTCATTGAATTCCAGACCGCCATAACCGAGGTCCCGCATAAGCTTGAGCGCGGTGAGGCAGCCCTGGCAGGGACGCTTGCCACCGCAAATCGTCATTTTGCTGGCCTTGATTTCGTCCCGTTTCGAGCTCGCGAGCAGGGCGAGCTGAATCAGCCCCTGCTCCGCATGCAGCTTCACGCCACCGTCAGCCTCGGCCGGCTGGTTGCCCCCGGTCATGCGCAACAGCAGGATCTTGTCCTTGTAACCGTCCCCGGCCAAATAATCCGACGTATCGACATCCTTGTGCGCGATCGAACCGACGTCGAGATCGATGATTTCGAACACATCCTGGATCTTGAGATCCTTCATCCGGGTCAGCATGGCCCTAACCTGCTGTTCCGTATCCGGCTCATCGGCCTTCGGCCTTCGGGATGTGCGCTCGATCAGCTTCCTTCGAAACTCGATTATGCGGGGGTCGTTGTCCGTTCCCTGCGCAAGCAGGAAATCCACGACCTTGGTGTCTCCCGCATTCTCGATTTTTTCCGTGATCAGGTCGATCGACGCGGGCAGGTTGGCCGAGAGCACCATCCGGTCATTAATGAACATCGCCTCGATCTCTTGTTCCTTCTTGACCTCGGATTTCACAGCATTGAACAGGATCTGTGATACTTGCCGCAGCATCTGCTGGTTCCGCCGTCGAACATATGGCTGTTGCCCGCGCCGTTGCTTTGTCCCAAGCGTTGTTCCTGTCGTATTGACGGCATCGGTTGGCCCGTAAAGCTTTTCGAGCTGAAATCTTTTCTGATTCTTCTGGCAAAAAATTACGCTGCCGCCAATTTTTTGCTGTTCAAAATTTACCTTGTATTTGCTTTCTTCGGGATTCTCCCCGCGCGACTTTTTCGCCTGCCTTGCGGGAGGGGTGTCACCGGATCGCTTGCGTTTCCCGCCGCTCGGAGGCGTAGCCAACATCGTTGAAGCTCCAATCTGTTCGTCTGATCCACCTGCGCCGCACTGCGGCAAGCCACCGCCCCTTGCACAACCGACGCGATACTTACTGTACACGGATAGCCTGTCGCGATAAAAGATTCCATCGTCGCGCGTGTAGAGGGTGTCGTGGCCGACCAGGCTGAAAAGCAGAGTTGGATGTTCCGTGTGCTCGGCATTCAGACCAGCGCCGACGAGAGGGCGCCTGTCAGCATCCTGCCCGAAGCGCCCGAGGAAGCCACTCCGCAGGTCTTGGCGCTGACCGATGCGGCGGAAAGGGGCATGCCGTTCTGCGAGGAGTGTCCCTCGGCCCCCTTGGACGAAGCCGAGGCTGCCGATGTCTGACCCTACAGCCGATCTCCGGCGCCTGCGCCAGGCGCCGGCATTTGTCGGCTGCGATCCGGAGGCCAGGCTCTTCTGCGTGATCGATGCGGCAAGCGATACCCGCATCTATCCCGCCCTCCGACGCTTCGCCGCCCGGGAGCGGATCGTATCGCTCTATCAGGGTAATACGGCTGTGGAGCTCGCCTCGGCGGCTCCTTATCTCGTCGAGCCTCATGCGGACGGTGCGCTGCTCGGCTGGCTGTTCGACGAGTTGCAGGACGAGTGCTGGGGAATTCTGCTATGGAGCACCGCGCCGCTCGAAGAGCTGCGCGCGCATTTTCGCCGGCTGAGCCGGGTGCGTACCGAGGACGGGCGAACCCTGCTGTTCCGCCTCTACGACCCGAGGGTCCTCGCCACCTTTCTGCCCATGTGCGACGAGGCCCAGCTCACCCAGACTTTCGGACCGATATCGGTCTTCGGCGCATCCGTTCCGGACAGCTGGGACGTTACTCTGCTGACACAGGCATCGGGAGCGATACTGGAGGCGACGTTGAGCCTTGAGCCGGCCGAGTGAGCCGGATACCCGCCGTCACGCCAGGAACCTGGATCGAATCTCCGCGCTCGGCACCATGCACTGTTCCTTCCGGCCGAAGAGCGCATAGCGGTTCCGCGCCACCCGATCGTAGAGCCAATCGGCGAGCGGGCGCGGCAGCACCCGGCCGATCCGCAAGAGCGGCCACGGGCTTCTGAGAAAACGGGCGAGCTCGAAAGCGGCATCGGATTTGAGATGCAGCCGGCCGCGATCGAGGAAGATGAAGCTATCCCAATCGTCAAGCGGCAGGCCGTGGCGGCGCAGCACTGTCCGCCCGGCCTCGGACTGCATGGCTGCGAAACGCAGCCGCCCGGTCCGGTCATGCGTCACCAGGAACCGGGCGGACGCGCTGCACAGATTGCAGACGCCGTCGAACAGCACGAGCGGCCCCTGGGTCAGCACATCGTCGGGTGCCATCCTCGGTCAGACCGCGACGATCTTGCCCGGATTCATGAGATTGTCCGGATCGAGGGTCCGCTTGATGCCGGCCATCACGCTGAGCGCCTCGGCGCCGTGCTCGGCTTCGAGGAAGCGCATCTTGCCGTAGCCGACGCCGTGCTCGCCGGTGCAGGTGCCCCCGAGGCGCAGCGCCCGCTCGACCATGCGGTCATTGATCCGCGTCGCCTCCTCGAACTCGGCCGGATCGTCGGGATCGAGCACGAAGGTCAGGTGGAAATTCCCGTCGCCGACATGGCCGACGAGCGGCACCGGCATGCTGGCATTGGCGAGATCCTTCTTGGTCTCGCCGATCGCCTCGGCCAGGTTCGAAATCGGCACGCAGACATCGGTGGCCCAGCCCTTGGCGCCCGGCCGGAGCCCGAGGCAGGCATAGAACGCGTTGTGCCGCGCCTGCCAGAGCTTGGCGCGCTCCTCGGGCGAGCTCGTCCAGCGAAAGCCCTCGCCGCCCTGCTCGGCCGCGAAGGCGGCGACCGTCTCGGCCTGCTCGGCGACGCTCGCCTCGGAGCCGTGGAACTCGAAGAAGAGCGTTGGCGCCACCTTGAGATCGAGCTTGTCGTAGCGGTTACAGGCATCGATCTGGACCTCGTCCAACAGCTCGATGCGCGCGACCGGCACGCCGGCCTGGATCGTCGCGATCACGGTATCGACGGCGGCGCCGATCGTGGGAAAGACGCAGATCGCGGCCGAGATCGCCTCGGGGATGCCGTGCAGCTTCAGCGTCACCTCGGTGATAATGCCGAGCGTGCCTTCGGAACCGACGAACAGGCGCGTGAGGTCATAGCCGGCCGAGGATTTGCGCGCGCGGTTGGCGGTCTTGACCACGCGCCCGTCGGCCAGCACGACCTGGAGCGCCAGCACATTCTCGCGCATCGTGCCGTAGCGCACGGCATTTGTGCCGGACGCGCGCGTCGCCGCCATCCCGCCGATCGAGGCGTCGGCGCCCGGATCGATCGGGAAGAACAGGCCGGTGTCGCGCAGATGCTCGTTCAATTGCTTGCGGCGAACCCCGGGCTCGACCGTGCAGTCGAGATCTTCGGGCGAGACGCGCAGCACCCGGTTCATCTGGCCGAGATCGATCGAAAGGCCGCCGCGCCGGGCCGCGACATGGCCTTCGAGCGCCGTGCCCGTGCCGAACGGGATCATCGGCATCTTGTATTGGCTGCAGATCTTGGCCGCGTCCACGACATCTTCGGTCGAGCGGGCGAAGAAGACCGCATCCGGCGCCTCGACCGGATGATAGGATTCGTCATGGCCGTGCTGCTCGCGGATCGCCGTCGCCGTTGAAACCTGTTCGCCGAAGCGCTGTTTCAGAATATCGATCGCGATGCCGTATGATTGCGGCGTCTCGGCTGTCATCCTCGGCTTCCTCCGTCATTTGCGGCAGGATAGGCAGGGCTGCGGCCGGTCGGCAAGCGCCCGTCTTGACGGGTGGCCGGCACAGAAGCTATGCCGGCCGAACGTTGAGGAGATTTGATTGAGCATCTGGGGCCGCATCCGCGACGAGGTCGCCGAGCTCAAATGGGGCACGCTGCTCGGGCTCGAGGAGGCGCCTGCGCGCGCCTCGGGCGAGGCGCGGCCGGCCGCCGTCAAGCAGGTGGGCTTCACCATCGCCGTCATCGCGCTCGGCGCCAAGATGGCGAAGGCCGACGGCGTCGTCACCGATTCCGAGATCGAGGCTTTCCACGAAGTGTTCCAGGCCCCGGAGGCCGAGCGCGCCAATGTCGAATTCTTCTTCGACCTGGCCCGGCGCAGCACGACCGGCGCCGACACCTACGCGCGTCAGGCGGCGAAGCTGCTCGACGGCAACCGGCCGGTGCTGGAGGACCTGCTGGGGGCACTCTTCTATATCGCGCGCGCCGACGGCACCTTCGCGCCGTCCGAAGACGACTATCTCGCCCGCATCGCGCAAATTTTCGGCTTCGACGCCACCGATTACCGCCGCATCCGCGCCTTTCATCTGGGCGGCGAGGCCGGCGAGGACGATCCCTATCTGATCCTGGGGATCGCACCCGACGCCTCCCCCGCGGACATCAAGGCACGCTGGCGCGAGCTGGTGCGCGAGAACCATCCCGACCGGACCATGGCGCTGGGCCTGCCGGCGGAGTTCGTCTCGATCGCCACGGCCAAGCTCGCCCGCATCAATGCCGCCTACGACAAGCTGAAGCCGGCCAACGAGCCGGAGGACGAGGCCGGCTGATGGCGTCCCCGCCGCTCGTCGCATTGCGTGACGCATTCCTGACTTTCGGTGGCCGCCCGACCTTCTCGGGCGCCTCGCTCGCGATCGCCGGCGGCGAGCGCATCTGCCTGGTCGGCCGCAACGGCAGCGGCAAATCGACCCTGTTAAAGGTGCTCGCCGGCCTGGTCGAGCTCGATAGCGGCGAGCGCTTCCTGCAACCGGGTGCCCATGTCGTCTATATGCCGCAGGATCCGGTGTTCGATCCGACCATGACCATCGCCGAGCATGTGGCGCTGGGCCTGGCGCCGGGCGAGACGCTGGAGCGGGAAGGCTACAAGGTTGAGGCGATCCTGTCCGAAATCGGGCTCGATCCCGCGCGTAAGCTCACCGATCTCTCGGGCGGCGAGGGGCGGCGCGTGTCGCTCGCCCGGCTTTTCGTCGGCGATCCCGAGATCATCCTACTCGACGAGCCGACCAACCATCTCGACATCCCTGCGATCGAATGGCTGGAAAGCCGGCTCGCGGAGTTTCGCGGCGGGCTGCTGCTGATCAGCCATGATCGCGCCCTGCTGAAGCGTGTGGCCAAGCGCGTGCTGTGGCTCGATCGCGGCCGGCTCATGAGCATGGACAAAGGCTATGACGCCTTCGACGAATGGGTCGAGGGCATCCGCGCCGCCGAGCTGGCCGAGCAGGACCGGCTCGACAAGAAGTTGGCGAGCGAGACGGTCTGGCTGCACCAGGGCATCTCGGCCCGGCGCACGCGCAACATGGGCCGCGTCCGCGCGCTCCTGGCGCTGCGCCAGGAGCGCGCGCAGCGCACCTCGGTCGGCATGGTCAAGCTGTCCGGCCCGGCGACCCAGGCCGGCGGCCAGCTCGTCGTCGAGTTCCAGCACATCTCGAAGAGCTTCGGCGAGCGGGTCATCGCCAAGGATTTCTCGACCCGCGTGCTGCGCGGCGACCGGATCGGCATCATCGGCCCCAACGGCGCGGGCAAATCGACGCTGTTGAAGCTGCTGACCGGCGGGCTGGAGGCCGATAGCGGCACGATCCGGCGCGGCACCAATCTCATTCCCGCCTATTTCGACCAGCGCCGGCTCGGTCTCGACGGCAAGGCCAGCCTGCGCGAGAATTTGGCCGGCAAGGAGGGCGACACGATCTTCGTCCAGGGCCAGCCGCGCCATGTCGTCTCCTACATGCGCGACTTCCTGTTCGACGACCGCCAGGCCCAGCAGCCGGTCGACAGTCTGAGCGGCGGCGAGCGCAACCGGCTGCTGCTGGCCAAGGTGCTGGCCCAACCCTCGAACCTGCTCGTGCTCGACGAGCCGACCAACGATCTCGACATGGAGACGCTCGACCTGTTGGAGGAGCTGCTCGCCGATTACGAGGGCACGCTGCTGCTGGTGAGCCACGACCGCGACTTCCTCGACCGGCTGGTCGGCAGCGTCATCGCGGTCGAGGGCGACGGCGTCATCGCCGAATATGTCGGCGGCTATACCGACTATCTGCGCCAGCGGCCGCCGAAGCCGGCCGCTCGCACCGTCTCGGCCAAGGCGGCGCCGCGCGCCGACCGACCCAAGGCGGCGCGGCTGGGATTTCGCGAGCAGCAGGACCTGGCGAAGCTTCCGGCCCTCATCGACAAGCTGACGGTCGAGAAGGGCAAGCTCGAGACGCAACTCGCCGATGCCGGCCTCTATAGCCGCGATCCCGACGCCTTCGCCAAGGCCACGGCGCGGCACGAGGCGGTATTGATCGAGATCGCCGAGGCCGAGGACCGCTGGATCGAGCTGGAGATGAAGCGAGCCGAGATCGAAGCATGATCGTCCACGATCGGCCCTCGCCCAATCATGGGCCGCGCCGTCCGGGCGCGCCGATCGACATGCTGATCCTGCACTATACCGGGATGGCGAGTGCCGAGGCGGCGCTCGCCCGCCTGACCGACCCCGCGGCGGAAGTGAGCTGCCATTGGCTCGTCGACGAGGACGGCAGCGTCTATCGGCTGGTCGCGGAGGAGCGGCGCGCCTGGCATGCCGGCCACGCCTATTGGGCCGGCGAGCGCGACGTCAACAGCCGCTCGATCGGCATCGAGCTGGTCAATCCCGGCCATGAATGGGGCTACCGTCCCTTCCCGGCGGCGCAGATGGCAGCGCTGCGCGAACTCGCCCTCGGTATCGTGGGGCGTCATCCCATCCCCGCCCATCGCGTGCTCGGTCATTCCGACGTGGCGCCGGGCCGGAAGCAGGATCCGGGCGAGCTGTTCGATTGGGCCTGGCTTGCCGCCGAAGGCGTCGGGCTCTGGCCCGATTGGTCGATCCCGGTCGAGCCGGCGGCGCCGGAGCCGGCGCTCGCGGCCATCGGTTACGCGGTGGGAGATCATGGGATCGATGCCGATCTCGCCGCCGCCTTTCAGCGCCATTATCGGCCGGGCAAGATCGATGGCCGGCTCGACACCGAGTGCCTGTCGCGAATTTCCGCGCTTTTTCACGCTGTGCCCGTGCCCCACCATTGACGGCGGCGGGTGGGCACCGTAAGCCCTCCCGGCCAGACGGCTGGATGACCGCCCTCGCCCTTCGCGGCGGGGGAGGAAAGTCCGGGCTCCACGGAAGACACGGTGCCGGGTAACGCCCGGCGAGGGCGACCTTAGGGAAAGTGCCACAGAAAGCAAACCGCCCAAGCATGCCCGGCCTCGGCCGGCGTGACGGCAAGGGTGAAAGGGTGCGGTAAGAGCGCACCGCGGGCCCAGCAATGGGAACGGCTTGGTAAACCCCACCGGGAGCAAGACCAAGTAGGGATGGCTGGCCGGCGCTTCGCTTCTCGGAGCAAGGCGACCGGCAGGCGGGTCTTTCGCGCCGTCATCCGGGTGCGTCGCGCGAGGCGCCTGGTAACAGGCGTCCCAGAGGAATGGTCATCCAACGAACCTCGGTTCGGGGACAGAACCCGGCTTACAGGCCGTCTGGCGTTTCTCATCGGCTTGTCTCGGCCGGAACGATCGGTTATCTACCGTCGGTAGCAGAACATTCGAGGTTGGCGACGTCATGCGCATCTCTTGGTCGATGATATCCGGAGCGCTCGTCCTGGCGGCGGGCCTGCTTCTGGCCGGAGAGAGCATCGCGGCGGACTGCCAGCTCAAGGCCTATGGCTCATTGACCGTTGCAGCAAACGACCAGGAACAAATGGTGTTTCCGGTCACCATCGAAAACCACACCCTGCAGGCGGCGTTCGAGCCTGCACTGAGTCGAAGCCAGATCGGCAAGAAGGTTCTGAAGGATATAGGCAAGGCGCCGCGTTCCGGATACCTCGCGGACACCGTTACCCTCGACAAGCTGGTGTTCGGAAAGCTGACCGTGGCGTCGCCGACCCTCGATGTCATCGATCTGCCGCCAGGCATCGATATCGAGCTGGGCCAAAATGTGCTGAGGCTCGTCGATCTGGAACTCGATCTTGCCAAAGGCACGATCAGGCTGTTCTCCCCGGAACATTGTCCAGATCAAGCCGTCTACTGGGCGCCTGAGCATTACGAGTTCGATTACGAGGATACTCATTTCGGCGGCCAGTTCGAGGCGTCGGTAAATGGTCATCCTGTCAAAGCCATCCTGGCGCCGGGCAGCGCTTACAGCAGGATCAATATTTCTGAACTTTCCGCACTCGGCATCACCAAGCAGGGCGAAAACGATCTCATCCTCGATACGCTCGAATTCGGCGGCATTCGCCTGAAGCGCATTTCAGCCGGAACGATACAATATAACCTCATCAGCCATGAGTCTTCGAGCGGGACACATCTGAAGCCCACGGCCGTCGAGGCGCCGACATTACTGGTCGGAACGGATGTGTTGCGGAAACTCCGGCTCTTCGTCGCGAACGGCACCCATAAGATCTATTTCACGGTCGGTGACGGGGCCTGAGCAGGCGTTCGTTTCAGCCCGCCGGTTGAGCGGGGCAATAAAAATCCGCGCCGTGATCGAGCCCGCACAATAAAACGCTCACCACCGCCACACACCAATAGCCTGATCTCCTTGGCAGAACAGCCACCGCAGGGCGAAAATGCGCCGCTGTCGCGGCAAAATTATGCTTAACAATAGATTAATGATTCATCTTAATTATGAGATGCGCCTGATAATGCCCTGCACTGCCCAGTGAAAATGCCGAGATCAGGTGAGATCCATCAGGAACAGAAAGGGAACAAATAGAACGCCTCCATAGCCCAAGAATAGTTCGACCGTGTTTCGGCAGAGCCCGCCGCGATCATTGGGCCGCTGCTGTGCTTGTCCCACGACGAACGGCTCTCTACAGCGGTTTTTCGGCGTTTTAGGCTGGCGAACCCATTGACTCCCATAATCTCCCATGTTACTCCCAAGCTGTCCCATGACAGGGAGCTTGGACAGAGGGGACGTCCATCTTTCGCAGGGCCTGATGGAGGCCGGTCATGGGACATGCCGTTGGGGATGTTCCGTGGCGCTTTTTCTGGGGCAGTTCGAGAATAAGATCGACAAGAAGGGGCGGGTCTCTGTGCCCGCTCCCTTCCGCTCGATCCTCGGCGCGCCCACGGGGAACGTCGCCTTCTTCTTTCCGCCGGACAAATCGCCTTCGCTCGAAGGCGGCGGCCCGGACCGGCTCGAGAAGTTGCAGGAGCGGCTCGACCAGCTCGGCGAGTTCACGCCCGAATATCAGCGGCTTCAGCTCATGTTCAACGACGCGATCGAGCTGCCCTTCGATCCGGAAGGCCGCATCATGCTGCCGCGCAAGCAGATCGAGCGCGCCCAAATCGATGAGATCGCGCTGTTCGTCGGCTCCGGCCGGACCTTCCAGGTCTGGGCGCCGGCGAACTACGCCGCCCATCGCGAGCGTGTCGAGCAGGTGCAGAACGCCGCCGCCAACCTGCCGCCGGCCAGCCAAGGGGGAGCCGCCGCATGAGCGATCTCCATCATATCCCCGTCCTCGTCGATCAGGTCGTGCTGGCGCTGGCGCCCCAGGATGGCGAGACCATCATCGACGGCACCTTCGGCCTCGGCGGCTATAGCCGCGCGCTGCTCGAAGCGGCTCCCTGCCGGGTCGTCGGCATCGACCGCGATCCGAACGCGATCGCCGCCGGCGAACGCCTGGCCGCCTCATATCCGGGCCGCCTGTCGCTGATCGAGGGTAGGTTCGGCCAGATGGAGCGGCTGCTGGGTGCGGCCGGCATCGACGCGGTCGACGGCGTGGCGCTCGATCTCGGCGTTTCCTCGCCGCAGCTCGACGACCCCACCCGCGGCTTTTCCTTCCGCTTCGACGGCCCTCTCGACATGCGCATGGGAAAAGACGGGCCGAGCGCCGCCACGCTGGTCAATACGCTGGGCGAGGCCGAGCTCGCGGACATCATCTGGCGCTATGGCGAGGAGCGGCTGTCGCGCCGTGTCGCCAAGGCGATCGTCGCCGCCCGCGAGGAAGCGCCGATCGAACGCACCGCGGCCCTCGCCCGCATCGTCCGCTCGGTGGTGAAGGCGAGCCGCGACGGCATCGATCCGGCGACGCGGACCTTCCAGGCGCTGCGCATCCACACCAATGACGAGCTGGGCGAGCTGATGCAGGGCCTGAGCGCCGCCGAGCGGCTGCTCAAGGCCGGCGGCCGGCTTGCCATCGTCTCGTTCCATTCGCTCGAAGACCGGGTGATCAAGCAGTTCCTGCGCGAGCGGGCCGGCGAGATGCCGTCGGGCTCGCGCCACCTGCCTGAGACGACGGCCCGGCGCGCGCCCAGCTTCCGTCTGACCCAGCGCAAGCCGACCGTCGCCGACGAGGCCGAGATCCGGCGCAATCCCCGTGCCCGCTCGGCCAAGCTGCGCGTCGCCGAACGCACCGCCGCACCGGCCTGGCCGGCCGCACATCCAGGGGAGATCGCGCCATGATCCGTCCGACCACGATGGCCGCCTTCACCCTCTGCGGTGCGCTGCTGTTCGGCCTGTTCGAGGTCAAGTACGACGTGCAGTCGCTCGAAGGGCAGCTCGCCAAGATCGATCGCGACATCGACGCCGATCAGCGCGAGCTGCATGTGCTCAAGGGCGAATGGGGCATGCTGACCCAAGGCCAGCAGCTCGCCGGCCTGGCGCAGCGCCATCTGGCCGCCGAGCAGCTGAAGCCGATGGCGCCGGGCCAGCTCGGCGATTTCGACGCGCTGCCGCTGCGCGCCGACCCGCCGGCCATCGCCGGTGCCGATCCCTCCATCGAAAGCGTCTTGCGCGCCATGCAGGTCTCCGAGCTGAAGCCGGAGACTCCTTCCCCCAGCCGCACGCCGTCGAGCGCTGCGGCCAAGCCGAGGCTCGTGCGATGAAAGCGGCGCCCCTCGAGGACGACGACAACCCCTGCCGTCCCCGGCACTTCAGACCGAACCTGACCCCGGCCGGCGATGCCGCCGCACCCGCGGGCCGGTCGCTGGCGCTCGGCCGCAAGCGGCTGCTCGTGACCGGCGGCGTGTTCCTGTTCGCCTTCACGCTGATCTGCGGGCGCCTGACCCAGGTCAGCCTGCTGAGGGCACCCGACGCCGATCTCGTCCATCTGACCCAGCCCCAGGCGCAGAAGCCGGTCGACTACCCGCGCGCCGACATTATCGACCGCAACGGCGTCGTGCTGGCGACCACGCTCGAAAGCCAGTCGCTCTTCGCCAACCCCCATCTCGTCCCGAACGCTGTCGAAGCGGCGCACGGGCTCGCCAAGGTGCTGCCCGGCACCAAGGAATCGGAGCTGCTGAGCCGCCTCACCGAGGATAAGAGCTTCGTCTGGCTCTATCGGCACCTGACGCCGGGCCAGCAGGCGGCCGTGCTCGGCCTCGGCATTCCCGGCGTCGATTTCCAACGCGAGGACCGGCGGCTCTATCCGGCCGGCCCGCTCGCCGCCCATGTCGTGGGCTTCACCAATACCGACGAGAAGGGCCAGGCCGGGTTCGAGCACTCCTTCGAAAGCGCGCTCACCTCCAGCAACAAGCCGGTGCAGCTCTCGATCGATGTCCGCCTGCAGGCGATCGTCAAGGAGGAGATGCAGAAGACCATCGACGATTTCAGCGCGGTCGGTGCCGCGGGCCTGGTCATGGACGTGAAGACCGGCGAGTTGCTGTCGATGGTGTCGCTGCCGGATTTCGACCCGAACGACCCGAAATCGGCGATGGTGCAGCCGGCCGAGAAGGGCGAGCCCGCCCCGGTCTACAACCGCTCGACCAACGCGCTCTACGAGATGGGCTCGGTCTTCAAGATCTTTAATACGGCGCTCGCGCTCGACAGCCACAAATCGACGCTGACCTCGATCTACAATACCGATCCGATCCATATCGGGCGCTTCATCATCCATGACTATCACCCGTTCAACCGGCCCGCGTCGGTAACGGAGATCTTCATGGAGTCGAGCAATATCGGCTCGGCCCGCATGGTCATGGAGAGCGGCCCGGAGGCGCAGAGGGCCTTCCTCGACAAGCTCGGCCTGCTGCATCCGCCGCAGATCGAGATTTCCGATGTCGGCGTGCCGCGCGTGCCCAACCCGTGGCGCGAGATCAACGCCATGACCATCGCCTATGGCCATGGCCTGTCGGTGAGCCAGCTGCAGACCGCGATCGCCGCCAATGCCATTGTCGATGGCGGCATCCTGCGCCCGGCGACGCTGCTGAAACAGCCGGAAGGCTATGTGCCGCCCGGCGTGCGCGTGGTCACGCAGCACACCTCGGAAGAGATGCGCAAGCTGCTGCGGCTGGTCGTGACCGACGGCACGGCCAAGCAGGGCGGCGACGTCCCCGGCTACCTGGTCGGCGGCAAGACCGGCACCGCCGAGAAGGTGTTCGGCCATGGCTACGCCAAGAAGGCGTTGCTGTCCTCCTTCATTGGGGTCTTCCCGATCAACGATCCACAATATATGGTGTTCGTGACGATCGACGAGCCGCACGGCACCAAGAAATCCTATGGCTTTGCCACGGCCGGCTGGACCGCGGTGCCGGCGGTCTCGCGGATCATCGCCCGAATGGCGCCACTTTTCGGCATTAAGCCGATCGAAGAGACGCCGGAGATCCATCGGGCGATCACCATCGATATCCCGGGGTCGAGCAAACAAGTTGCGGTCAACTGAGTTCATGGAAGCGAGCCCTCGCCATATTCCGGCGCGTTCGCCCGCCTCCGACCCCGACATCGCCGGGATCACGGCGGATTCGCGTCTGGTCCGTCCCGGCAGCCTGTTCGTCGCCCTCGCCGGCACGAAGGCCGATGGGCGCAGCTTCATCGCCGACGCGCTGGCCCGCGGCGCCAGCGCGATCCTGACCGACGAGGCGGCCGCCGGCGCCCTTGCCGACCTGCCCGTGCCGGTCTTCGCCGACGCCAATCCGCGCCGCCGGCTGGCCCTGCTCGCGGCCCGCTTCTACGGTGCCCAGCCGACCACGGTCGCGGCCGTCACCGGCACCAACGGCAAGACCTCGACCGCCGCCTTCACCAAGCAGATCTGGAGCGTCGCCGGCCATCGCGCCGCCGCCCTCGGCACGCTCGGCATCGACGGGCCGGACGGGCTGCGCGCCGGCAGCATGACCACCCCTGACCCGGTCATCCTGCATGAGGTGCTGGCTGAACTGGCCCGCGACCGGGTCGATCATCTGGTCATGGAGGCCTCGTCCCACGGGCTCGATCAGTACCGGCTCGACGGGGTTCGCATCGCCGCCGCCGCCTTCACCAACCTGACCCAGGACCATCTCGACTATCACGGCACGATGGCGGCCTACCTGGCGGCGAAGCTTCGGCTGTTCGAGCATGTGCTGGCGCCGGGCGGCGTCGCCGTGATCAACGCCGACATCCCGGAATTCCAGGCGGCATCCGAGGCGGCCCGGCATGGGCGCCACCCGATCATCGATTTCGGCACCGAAGCCAAGGCGATCAGGCTTGTCGACCGGCGCGCCGTCGAGGGCGGCCAAGTGCTGGAGCTCGACATTCTCGGCCGCCGCCGCTCGGTCCTGCTGCCGCTCGCCGGCGGCTTCCAGGCGATGAACGCGCTGGCGGCACTCGGCCTCGCCGTCGGCACCGGCGTCGATGCCGACGCAGCGCTGGACGGCGTGGCCAAGCTCGCCGTCGTGCGCGGCCGGCTGGAGCAGGTCGCGACGGTCAAGGGCGCCCCGGTCTTCGTCGATTACGCCCATACGCCCGACGGGTTGGACAAGGTGCTGACCGCGTTGCGGCCGCATGCGACGGGCAAGCTCGTCTGCGTGTTCGGCGCCGGCGGCGACCGCGATCCGACCAAGCGGCCGAAGATGGGCGCCATCGTCGCCCGTCTCGCCGACACCGCCATCGTCACCGACGACAACCCGCGCAGCGAGGATCCGGCCGACATCCGCCGCGCCGTGCTGGCGGCCTGCCCCGGCGGCATCGATATCGGGGACCGCGCGCAGGCGATCGAGACCGCGATGCGCGGGCTCGCGGCCGGCGACGTGCTGGTCATTGCCGGCAAGGGCCATGAGCAGGGCCAGACCATCGCCGGCGTGGTGCATCCCTTCGACGACGCGACCGTCGCGCGCACGACCGCCGCCCGCCTCGGCGAGGGGTGATGCGCGAGACCCCCACCCCGCTCTGGACGCCCGCCGAGCTGGTCGGCGCGGTCGACGGGGCGGTCGTCGGTCCGCCGCCCTCGGCCGCGACCGGCGTCTCGATCGACAGCCGCACGCTGGAGCAGGGCGACCTGTTCGTGGCCCTGGTCGGGCCGCGCGTCGACGGCCACGCCCACATCACCGAAGCGCTGGCGCGCGGCGCCGCCGGCGCCGTCGTCGCCCGCCTGCCGGGCGATCTGCCCGAGCATGCGCCGCTGGTGCAGGTCGACGATACCCAGAGCGCTTTGGAAAAGCTGGGCGACGCCGCCCGCCGGCGCAGCACGGCCCGTATCCTCGCCGTCACCGGCAGCGTCGGCAAGACCGGCACCAAGGAGATGCTGGCGACCGCCCTCGCGCCGCAGGGCCGCACCCACCGCTCGCTCGCCAGCTACAATAATCATTGGGGCGTGCCGCTGAGCCTGGCGCGAATGCCGCGCGAGGCGCGCTTCGGCGTGTTCGAGCTGGGCATGAACCAGCCGGGCGAGATCGCGGCGCGGACGCGGCAGGTGCGCCCGGACATCGCCATCATCACCACGGTCGAGCCGGCGCATCTCGAATTCTTCGAGGGCATCGAAGGCATCGCCGACGCCAAGGCCGAGATCTTCCTCGGCATGACCGGCCAGGGCACGGCCATCCTCAATCGCGACAATCCGATGTTCGACCGGCTGGCCGCGGCGGCGAAGGAGCGCGGGCTCAGCCGGATCGTGGGCTTCGGTGCCCACGAGTCCGCCGATGTGCGGCTGCTGGAGGCGGCGCTGCAGCCGGATCGGACCAGCATCAAGGCCCGGGTCCACGGCCGCGATTTCGTCTATCGGCTGGGCCAGCCGGGCCGGCACCTGGCCATGAACAGCCTGGCGGTCATCGCCGCGGTCGCAGCGCTCGATGCCGATCTCGACCTCGCCGCCGAGGCGCTGGCGAATTTTGAGGGCCTAGCCGGACGCGGCCGCCAAGCGCCGATCGCCGTCGCGGGCGGCGAGGCGCGGCTGATCGATGAAAGCTACAATGCGAGCCCGGCCTCGATGCGCGCCGCCTTCGCCGTGCTTTCCTATGCCGGCGCCCGCCGCCGCATCGCCGTGCTGGGCGACATGCGCGAGCTCGGCGCCGAAGCGCCGGCGCTCCATAAGGCGCTGGCCGAGCCGATCGAGGCCGCCGGCATCGATCTCGTCTTCGCCGCCGGCCCGCTGATGCGGCATCTCTTCGACGCACTGCCCGAAAGCCGCCGCGGCGGCTGGGCCGAGAGCGCCGCCGACCTCGCCGCCGCCGTGCTCTCGGCCTTGGCGCCCGGTGACGTGATCACGGTCAAGGGCTCGCTCGGCAGCCGTATGGCCGACATCGTCAAACCCCTCCTCGCCGGCGACGCCGCCGCGAACCGGACGAGGAGCTAGGATCATCATGCTGAACTTTCTGGTGCCGCTGAGCGACTCGTTCCACCCTTTCAACCTGCTTCGCTACGAGACCTTTCGCACCGGCGGCGCGCTCATGACCGCGCTCTTCATCAGCTTCGCGTTCGGGCCCCGCGTCATCGCCTGGCTGAAGAGCAAGCAGGGCGAAGGTCAGCCGATCCGCCTCGACGGGCCGGAAAGCCATCTGGTGCGCAAGCGCGGCACGCCGACCATGGGCGGCTTTCTCATCCTGCTGGCGCTGGAAGGCTCGACGCTGCTCTGGGCCGATCTGCAGAACGCCTTCGTCTGGATCACGCTCATGGTCACCGCCGGCTTCGGCGTGGTCGGCTTCTTCGATGATTACCGCAAGCTCACCAAGCGCTCCTCGGCCGGGCTTTCGGGCCGGCGCAAGCTGCTGGTCGAGGTCTTGATCGCGGGCATCGCCTGCACCGCCATCGTCACGATCACCGATCCCACGCTCAATACCCGTTTCGCCGTGCCGTTCTTGAAGAACGTGCTGCTCGATCTCGGCGTCATGATCGTGCCGGTGGCGACCTTCGTCGTCGTCGGCGCCTCGAACGCCGTCAACCTCACCGACGGGCTCGACGGACTCGCCATCGTGCCCTCGATGATCGCCGCCGCCTCCTTCGGCCTCATCGCCTATCTCGCCGGCAACGTCGTCTTCGCCAACTACCTGCAGATCCATCATGTGCCGGGCACCGGCGAGCTCGCGGTCTTCTGCGGCGCGCTGGTCGGTGCTGGTCTGGGCTTTCTCTGGTTTAACGCGCCGCCGGCCATGGTCTTCATGGGCGATACCGGCTCGCTCTCGATCGGAGCCGCCCTCGGCACCATCGCCGTCATCACCAAGAACGAGATCGTCCTCGCCATCATCGGCGGCGTGTTCGTGCTCGAGACCGTCTCGGTCATCGTCCAGGTGGCGAGCTTCAAGCTCACCGGCCGCCGCGTCTTCCGCATGGCGCCGATCCACCATCATTTCGAGAAGAAGGGCTGGCAGGAGCCGACCATCGTCATCCGCTTCTGGATCATCGCCTCGGTCCTCGCGATCGTCGGCCTGTCGACGCTGAAGCTCAGATGATCACGGGTCTCCCCTTCCATAACCGACCCGTCGCGGTCCTGGGCCTCGCCCGCTCCGGCCTCGCCGCCGTCGAAGCGCTCGAGGCCTCGGGCGTCCGGGTGCTGGCCTGGGACGATTCGCCGGCCGCGCGCGAAGCGGCAGCGGCACGCGGCATCGCGCTCACCGATCTCGGCACCGCCGACCCCGCCCAATGGGCGGCCCTGGTCATGAGCCCGGGCATTCCGCTCACCCACCCGACGCCGCACGCACTCGCCCGCCGCGCCGAGGAAGCCAGCGTGCCGGTAATCGGCGACATCGAGCTGCTGTGGCTGGCGAATACCGGCTCCGGGTTCATCGGCATCACCGGCACCAATGGCAAATCGACCACGACGGCCCTGATCGGCCACATCCTTTCCAAGACCGGCAAGCCGGTCGCGGTCGGGGGCAATCTTGGCACACCCGTTTTGTCCTTGCCGCCGCTCGGCGGTGATGGTCATTACGTCATCGAAATGAGCTCGTTCCAGCTTGATTTGATCGAGGAGACGCGGTTCTCGGTCGCGATCCTGCTCAACGTCACGCCGGACCATCTCGACCGGCATGGCGACATGGCGGGCTATGTCGCGGCCAAGCGCCGGATCTTCCGCAACCAGACCGCGGCGGATACCGCCATCGTCGCGATCGACGACGATTATTGCCGTACCGTGGCCGACGGCCTCGCCGCGCGCACCATCCGCATCTCCGCCGAGCGCGCCGTCGCCGGTGGCATCTACGCGCTCGACGGCCGCCTGATCGACGATAGCGAGGGCCGGGCCGAGACGGTGATGGACCTCGCCGCCGTGCCGTCGCTTCCGGGCCGGCATAATTGGCAGAACGCCGCCGCCGCCTATGCCGCCGCCCGCTCGATCGGGCTGGCGCCGGCCGAGATCGCGGCGGCGATCGCGAGCTTTCCCGGCCTCGCCCATCGCCAGGAGTTGGTCGGGCGGCTCGGCAAGCTCCGTTTCGTCAATGATTCCAAGGCGACCAACGCCGATGCCGCGGCCAAGGCGCTCGGCTGCTACGAGCCGATCTATTGGATCGCCGGCGGCGTCGCCAAGGCCGGCGGCATCGAGCCGCTGCGCGATTATTTCCCGCGCATCCGCCATGCCTATCTCATCGGCGAGGCGACCGAGGCCTTCGCCGCCACGCTCGAAGGATCGGTGCCGGTCAGCCGCTGCGGCACGCTCGGCCCCGCGCTCCGCGCCGCCGGCGATGCCGCCCGGACCGACCCGGCCGAGGCACCCGTCGTGCTGCTGTCGCCGGCCTGCGCCTCCTTCGACCAGTATCGGAATTTCGAGATCCGGGGCGACGAGTTCCGGCGTTTGGTCGGCACCTATCTGGCGGAGGCCGCATCATGATGGTCTCGCGCACCGACCAGAGTGCGTTCGGCCGCTGGTGGTGGACCGTCGACCGCTGGACGATCCTGGCGCTCGGCACGCTGTGCGGCTTCGGCATCATCCTGATCCTGGCGGCGAGCCCGGCCGTGGCCGAGCGCGACCGGTTCGACAGCCTGCATTTCGTCCGGCACCAGCTGGCGCTCATGCCGCTGACCATCGCGCTCATGTTCGCGATCTCGCTGCAATCGCCGCGCATGATCCGGCGGCTGGCCATGGTCGGCCTCATCTTCGGCGTGCTGGCGCTGGCGGCGACGCTCGTCATCGGCATCGAAACCAAGGGCGCCCGCCGCTGGATCGGCCTTGCCGGCCTGACGCTGCAGCCCTCGGAATTCGTCAAGCCCTGCTTCGCCATCGTCTGCGCCTGGCTGTTCGCCGAGCAGAAGAACCCGGATTCGAAGATCCCGGGCATTCTCGTCGCCTGCGGGATCTATGCGGTCATCCTGGGCCTGCTGGCGAAGCAACCCGATCTCGGCCAGGCCGCGATCATCTCGGCGATCTGGTTCGCCGAATTCTACCTGGCCGGCCTGCCGATCATCCTGGTCGCGGGCTTCGCCCTCGCCGGCATGGGGCTGGTGACGGGCGCCTATTTCGTCTTCCCGCATTTCCATACCCGCGTCGACGGCTTCTTCGATGCCGGCGGCACGCCCTATCAGGTGAAGCGCTCGCTCGAAGCCTTCACCAATGGCGGCCTCTGGGGCGTGGGGCCGGGCGAGGGCACGATCAAGGACTACCTGCCCGACGCCCATGCCGATTTCGTCTTCGCCGTCGCCGGCGAGGAGTTCGGGCTGGTCATCTGCCTCGTCATCGTCGCGCTCTTCGCCTTCATCGTGCTGCGCGGCTTCGCGCGGCTGCTGAACGAGCGCAACCTCTATGTCGTGCTCGCCGGCACCGGCCTGCTCGTGCAGTTCGGGCTGCAGGCGATCATCAACATGGCCTCCTCGCTCAGCATGATGCCGACCAAGGGGATGACCCTGCCCTTCCTCAGCTATGGCGGCTCCTCGCTGCTGGCGCTCGGCCTCGGCATGGGCATGGTGCTGGCGCTGACGCGCCGCCGCTTCGGCACGGGGGAGCTCGGATGACGCGGCTGGTCGTCCTCGCCGCCGGCGGCACCGGCGGCCATCTCTTTCCGGCCGAGGCGCTGGCGCGCGAGCTCATGGGCCGTGGCCGCCCGGTGGCGCTTGTCACCGACAAGCGCGGCCATGCCTTCCCGGTCGAAGGTGTGGAAACCTATCGCGTCCAGGCCGGCCGACCCGGCGGCGGCATTGCCGGCAAGCTGCGCGCCGCGATCGAGATCGGCGCCGGCACGCTCGCCGCCGGCCGTCTCCTGAAGAAGCTGGCGCCAGGCGCCGTCGTGGGCTTCGGCGGCTACCCCTCGGTCCCGACCATGCTGGCCGCCGCCCGGCTCAAGCTGCCGAGCCTCATCCACGAGCAGAACGCCGTGCTCGGCCGAGCCAACCGCATGCTGGCGCGCCGGGTCCGCCGGGTGGCGACGGCGTTCGAGACGGTGGCCGGGCTCGACGCCGCCGATCGCGGCAAGATCGTGCAGACCGGCAATCCCGTGCGCCCGGCCCTGCTGGCGCTGCGCGAGCATCCCTACGAAGCGCCGGCCGATACCGGCAAGCTGCGCCTGCTGATCACCGGTGGCAGCCAGGGCGCCCGCATCCTGTCGCGCGTGGTGCCGGATGCGCTGAAGGCGCTTCCGCCGGCGCTGAAGGCCCGGTTCCTGGTCAGCCAGCAGGTGCGGCCCGAGGATCTCGACGCCGTGACCGCCGCCTATGAGGGCAGCGGCATTGCGGTCGTGACCCGCCGCTTCTTCGACGACATGCCGGTGCGCCTGGCCGAAGCCCATCTCATGATCTGCCGGGCCGGCGGCTCGACCACGGCGGAGCTCACCGCCGTCGGCCGGCCCGCGATCCTGGTGCCCTTCGCCGCCGCCATCGCCGACGAGCAGACCGCGAACGCCCGCATCCTGGTCGAGCACGGCGCCGCCTGGCTGCTGCCCGAGCGCGACTTCACCGCGCCGGCGCTGACCGCCCTTCTGGAGAAGCTTTTGAACGCCCCCGACATGCTCGCCAGCGCCGCCGCCGCCGCCCATGCTCTGGGTCAGCCGGCGGCGGCACGGCAGCTCGCCGACCTCGTCGACCGAGTCGAAGCGGAGGCCGGCCGATGAGAGCCCTTCCGCTCACGATCGGGACGATCCATTTCGTCGGCATCGGTGGCATCGGTATGTCCGGCATCGCCGAGATCCTTCATAACCTTGGCTATTCCGTGCAGGGCAGCGACGTGGCCGACAGCGGCAACACGCAGCGCTTGAGGGGCCTCGGCATTCCGGTCAAGATCGGTCATGCAGCCGAGAACCTCGAATCCGCCCAGGTCGTGGTCGTGTCCTCGGCGATCCGTCCGGACAATCCGGAGCTGGTCGCCGCACGCCAGCGCATGCTCGCCGTGGTGCGCCGGGCCGAGATGCTGGGCGAGCTCATGCGGCTCAAATGGTCGATCGCCATCGCCGGCACGCACGGCAAGACCACGACCACGTCGCTGGTCGGGCAGGTGCTCGACACCGCCCAGCTCGATCCGACCGTGATCAATGGCGGCATCATCAACGCCTATGGCACCAATGCGCGCCTCGGCGCCGGCGACTGGATGGTGGTCGAGGCCGACGAGAGCGACGGCACCTTCACGCGGCTGCCGGCGACGATCGGCATCGTCACCAACATCGATCCCGAGCATCTCGATTTCTACAAGAATTTCGACGCGATCCAGGCCGCCTTCGAGAATTTCATCACCAACATCCCGTTCTACGGCTTCGCGGCTTTGTGCATCGACCATCCGGTGGTGCAGAGCATGATCCCGCGCGTCGCCGACCGCCGCATCATCACCTACGGCATGTCGCCCCAGGCCGATGTGCGCGCGGTAAACATCGTCACGAACACCGACGGCGCCCAGTACGACGTGGCCGTCACCGACCGCATCGCCGGCACCAACCGGGTGATCGAGGGCGTGCGGCTGCCGATGTTCGGGCTGCACAATGTCCAGAACTCGCTCGCCGCCATCGCGGTCGCGGCCGAGATGGGCATCGACGACCAGACGCTGCGCGCGGCGCTGTCGAGCTTCCGGGGCGTCAAGCGCCGCTTCACCAAGACCGGCGAATCGGGCGGCGTCGCCGTCATCGACGATTACGGCCACCATCCGGTCGAGATCGCCGCCGTGTTGCGCGCCGCCCGCCAGGCCGCGCGCGGCGACGTCATCGCCGTGGTCCAGCCGCACCGCTATTCGCGCCTCGCCAGCCTGTTCGACGATTTCTGCACCTGCTTCAACGATGCCGACACGGTGCTGGTCGCCGATGTCTATGCCGCGGGCGAGGCGCCGCTTCCCGGCATCGACGGCGATGCGCTGGTCGAAGGATTGCTGACGCGCGGCCATCGCCACGTCCAGAAGCTGCCGTCTTCGGACGCGCTGGCGCCGATCGTGCGCGAGCTCGCCAAGCCCGGCGATCTCGTCGTCTGCCTGGGCGCCGGCTCCATCACCTACTGGGCGAACGCCTTGCCGGCCGAGCTCGACCGTCTGGCCGGGGAGGCGATGCGCGCATGATCATGACCGCTCCCCGCCCGTCCCGCCTGATCGAGCGATTGCCCGCCGTGCGCGGCCGCCTGACTGAGAACGCTCCGCTCGCCGGCGTCACCTGGTTCCGCGTCGGCGGTCCGGCCGAGGTGATGTTCCGCCCGGCCGACATGCAGGATCTGACCGATTTCCTGGCGGCGAAGCCGGACGACGTGCCGGTGACCGTGATCGGCGTCGCCTCGAACCTCCTCATCCGCGACGGCGGCGTGCCGGGCGTGGTCATCCGCCTCGGCCGGCCCTTCGCCGAAGTCGCGGTCCATGGCGATGTCGTCCATGCCGGCGCCGGAGCACTCGACGCCAATGTCGCACTGACGGCGGCGCAGGCCGGCCTCGGCGGGCTCGAATTCCTGTCCGGCATTCCGGGCACGATCGGCGGTGCCTTGCGCATGAATGCCGGCGCCTATGGCGGCGAGATCACGAACATCCTGCTGGCCGCGACCGCGATCGACGGGCGGGGCCGGCATATCGAGGCGACCGCGGCCGAGCTGGGCCTGAGCTACCGCCATTGCGCCGCCCCCGCGGACTGGATCTTCCTGCATGCGACGCTGCAGGCGGCACCCGACGCGCCCGCACGCATCGCCGAGCGGATGGCGGAGATCCAGTCGAAGCGGCAGGGCACCCAGCCGGTGCGTAGCCGGACCGGCGGCTCGACCTTCGCCAACCCGCCGGGTGCCAAAGCCTGGGAGCAGATCGATCGCGCCGGCTGCCGCGGCCTCACGCGCGGCGGGGCCATGGTGTCCGAGCTTCACACCAACTTCCTGATCAACCTCGGCGACGCCACCGCCGCCGATATCGAGGGGCTGGGCGAGGAAGTTCGGCGCCGCGTGTTCGAGAGCTCCGGCATCAGGCTCGATTGGGAGATCAAGCGGATCGGCCTGCCGCTGCGCACGATCGAGGAGCAGCCGCGATGAAGCATGTGGCCGTGCTCATGGGCGGCTGGTCCGCCGAACGCGAGGTCTCGCTGTCTAGCGGCCGGGGCTGCGCCGCGGCACTCCGCGACGCCGGCTATACTGTGACCGAGATCGACGCGCCGCGCGATCCGGCTGCGCTTATCCGGGCGCTCGACCCGCGTCCGGACGTGGTCTTCAACGCGCTCCACGGCCAGGGCGGCGAGGACGGCCATGTCCAGGCCATCCTCAATCTGATGCAGATCCCCTACACCCATTCGGGCCGGCTCGCCTCCGCCGTCGCCATGGACAAGCCGATGGCGCGCGCCGTGTTCCAGGCGGCGGGCCTGCCCGTCGCCGAAGGAAGGGTCGCGACCCGCGCCGAGATCATGGCCGGCAATGTCATGCCGGTGCCCTATGTGGTGAAACCCACCAACGAAGGTTCCTCGGTCGGCGTCATCATCATGCGCCAGGGCGACAACCGGATCATCGCCGCCGAGGAGCTGAAGGACGAGATGCTGGTCGAACGTTTCGTGCCCGGCCGCGAGCTGACCGTGGCACTGATGGGCGACCGGCCCTTGGGCGTGATCGAGATCCGCTCGCGCAGCACCTGGTACGATTACGAATCCAAATATGCCGAGGGCGGGTCGGAGCACATCATCCCGGCGCCGATCCATGCGGCCGCCTACGAGCAGGCCATGGCGGTGGCACTCGGCGCCTACAAGGCGCTGGGCTGCCGCGGCGCCGCGCGCGCCGATCTGCGCTACGACGATACTGAGGGCGAGCCCGGCCGGCTCTATCTGCTCGAAGTCAATACCCAGCCCGGCATGACGTCGACCTCGCTGGTGCCCGATGCGGCGCGCCATTTCGGCATTTCCTATACCGATCTGGTCGCCTGGATGGTGGAGAACGCGGCATGGGACGCGTAAAGCCCGCGCAGAGCCTCGACGCGGCGCGGCTGCAGCTCCTGCGGCGGCGCATCCAGCGCTATATGCCCCGGCATCCGGTCAAGGTGCTGGCGGCGGGCGCTTCGTGCCTGGCGCTCCTGGTCATCGGGCTCGCCGCCGCCGACCGGTTCGACCACGGCTCGCGCCTCAGCGGCGCCACGCTCGCCGCCACGGCGGCGGTCGGCTTCGCCGTCGCCGATATCCAGGTCGAAGGCCGCGACATGACCGGCCGCGACGAGATCCTGCGCATGCTGGGCGCCACGCGCGGCACGCCGATCCTCAGCATCGATCCGGTGCGAGTGAAGCAGCAGCTCGAAACCCTGCCTTGGATCCGTTCCGCCCTGGTCGAGCGGCGCCTGCCCGACACGATCTATATCCAGCTCGCGGAGCGCAAGCCGCTGGCGCTGTGGCAGCGCCAGGGCAAGACCGCCCTCATCGACCATGAAGGCGTCGTGGTCACGACCGAGCATCTGGAGCGCTATTCGGAGCTGCTGCTGGTCGTCGGCGACGGCGCGCCGCTGGCGGCCGAGGCGCTGATCGGCACGCTCAAGACCGAGCCGGCGCTGATGAAGCACGTCACCGCCGCCGTCCGCGTCTCCGAGCGGCGCTGGGACCTGCATCTCGACAACGGCATCGTGGTCGAGCTGCCCGAGCTCAATTATGCCGACGCCTGGAGCCGCCTCGCCCAGATCGACCGCGATCACGGCCTGATGGCGCGCGATATCGAGCGGGTCGATCTGCGCCTGCCCGACCGGACCGTGATCAAGGTGACGCCGGAGCCGGTGAAGCCGCCGCCGGCCAAGCATCCCCGCGTGGCGGCGCGCAGCACATGAAAAAACCGCTCGCCCGTCCGCGCGGCGCGCTGCTCGCCGCCATCGATATCGGCACCACCAAGACCTGCTGCTTCATCGCGCGGCGGGAAGCGGGCGGGCCGCGCATCCTGGGCATCGGCCATCAGGTGGCGCGCGGCATGCGCGCGGGCCAGATCGTCGATCTCGACGCGGCGGCGACCTCGATGCTGAACGCGGTCCATGCCGCCGAGCAGATGGCGGGCGAGACCATCACCGAGGTGGTGATCAACCTTTCCGGCGGTTTCCCGCCCTCGCGCATCGTGCCGATCGAGATCAGCGTCGGCGGCCGCGAGATCGGCGATGCCGAGATGAAGAAGGTGCTGACCCAGGGCCTGGCCCATCGCGAGCCGCCCGACCGGCAGATCATCCATTCCGTCCCGGTCGGATTCTCGATCGACGGTAGCCGCGGCATCCGCGACCCGCGCGGCATGTTCGGCGACCGGCTGGGCGTCAACATGCATGTCGTCTCGGCCTCCTCGGCCGCCGTGCGCAACGCGGTCGCCGCGGTCGGGCGCTGCCATCTCGAAGTCGCCGGCATGATCGTATCGCCCTATGCCGCCGGCCTTTCGGCGCTGGTCGAGGACGAGGTCGAGCTCGGCGCCACGGTCATCGACATGGGCGGCGGCACGACCACGATCGCGGTCTTCTACGACGGCTCGATCGTCTATGCCGACACGATCCCGATCGGCGGCGTGCACGTCACCAACGATGTCGCACGCGGCCTCTCGACGCCCATCGCCCATGCCGAGCGGATGAAGACGCTCTTCGGCAGCGCCATCCCGTCCCATGCCGACGAGCGCGAGACCATCACCGTGCCGGCGGTGGGCGAGGAGGATGAGAGCCAGGCGAGCCAGGTGCCGAAATCGCACCTGATCGGCATCATCTCGCCCCGGCTCGAAGAGACCTTCGAGATGGTGCGCAACCGGCTCGAAAATTCTGGCTTCGACAAGCTCGCCGGGCGCCAGGTCGTGCTGACGGGCGGCGCCAGCCAGCTGCCCGGCACGCGCGAGCTCGCCGGCATGATCCTCGACAAGCAGGTGCGCGTCGGAAGGCCGATGCGCGTCGCCGGCCTGGCCGAAGCGACCGGCGGCCCGGCCTTCGCCACCACTGTCGGCCTGCTGCACTTCGCCGCCGACGAGCGAACGGAGGCGCAAGGCCGAAACCCTAGCATCGCCGGGCGCTCCAAAGGAGTGCTCGGCCGTTTCGGGAGCTGGCTCCGTGACAATCTCTGACCCGCCCCGCCCGTTTTCATCGCCATCCCATTCCGCCCCGCTGCCCGCGACCATTCGGAGGACCTCATGACCCTCAATTTCACCACGCCAAAGGAATTCGCCGATCTGAAGCCCCGCATCACCGTGGTGGGCGTGGGCGGCGCCGGCGGCAACGCCGTCAACAACATGATCCGTGCCAACCTGGTCGGCTGCGAGTTCCTCGCCTGCAACACCGACGCGCAGGCGCTCCAGCATTCGCTGGCCGACCGGCGCATCCAGCTGGGCCAAGGGGTCACGCGCGGTCTCGGCGCCGGCTCCCGCCCGGATGTCGGCCGCGCCGCCGCCGAAGAGGCGATGGAAGAGATCATGCAGCACATGCTGGGCTCGAACATGGTGTTCATCACCGCGGGCATGGGCGGCGGCACGGGCACGGGTGCGGCGCCAGTGATCGCCCGGGCGGCACGCGAGAACGGCATCCTGACGGTCGGCGTCGTCACCAAGCCGTTCCATTTCGAGGGCACGCACCGCATGCGGCTCGCGGAATCGGGCATCGAGGAGCTGCAGAAGTTCGTCGATACGCTGCTGATCATCCCCAACCAGAACCTGTTCCGCGTCGCCAATGAGCGCACGACCTTCGCCGAGGCCTTCAAGATGGCCGACGACGTGCTGCATGCCGGCGTGCGCGGCGTGACCGACCTCATGGTCATGCCCGGCCTGATCAATCTCGACTTCGCCGATATCCGCACGGTGATGAGCGAGATGGGCAAGGCGATGATGGGCACCGGCGAGGCCTCGGGCGAGAAGCGCGCCATCGACGCGGCCGAGGCGGCGATCTCGAACCCGCTGTTGGACGATGTCTCGATGAAGGGCGCGCGCGGCGTGCTCATCAACATCACCGGCGGCATGGACATGACGCTGTTCGAGGTCGACGAGGCGGCGAACCGCATCCGCGAGGAAGTCGATCCCGAGGCCAACATCATCTTCGGCTCGACCTTCGACGAGAAGCTCGAAGGCAAGATGCGGATCTCCGTGGTCGCCACCGGCATCGATGCCGAGGTCGCCCGCATGATGAACGCGGCCACCGCCGCCTTGTTGCCGAACGAGCGGCCGCGCCCCGGCCTGCATGTCGTGGGCTCCGTCCCGCAGCAGCCGGCACCGGACATGTTCCCGGCGGCCAATGCGGCGCACATGGCCGAGCCGGCGCCGCTGCCGAACTTCGCCCGGACCGCCTCGGCGCCGGAACCCGCACCGGTCGCGCACCAACCGGCCGCCGCCGCGGAAGCGCCGGCCGTCGCGGCCGAAGCCCAGCGGGACGTGTTCATCGCTCCCCGCCCGGTCATGCCGCCGCGGGGCGCCCAAGGCCAGACCGACGCCGAGCCGCTCGCCACGCAGCGGGCGACCCAGCCGAGACAGTCGTCCATGCCCAAGCCGAAGCCGGCCGGCCAGAGCCTGTTCCAGCGCATCATGGGTGCCGGTCGGCATCCCGCGCCGGGGCCCGCTTCCCGGCCGCAGCCGACCTTGAAGGCACCGGGCCAGCAGGGCGCGCCCCGGCAGGCCGGGACCCGGATCGGCGTCGATGCGGCCGAGCGTCTGCAGGGCTCGACCAGCGAAGAGGACTATCTGGACATCCCCGCTTTCCTGCGCCGCCAGGCCAACTGATCCGTCCTCTTACCGGATCGAACGATGGCGCCGCCGGCCTCCGGCGGCGCCTTTTCTTACGCCACTACCCCAATTTGTTGAGTTGCCACAAAACGCACGCGTGGACAGTCGCGACGGCATCTCAAATATGCCTCATAAGCTTTTGATTTTGGACGATGTTTTGATCCCGCCCATTGCAACAATCGGTAATAAAGAGTGATTTGTTTCTTTCTCCCGAGATTGTTACCCATTCACCCGTCCAAAAGCCTACCGCCCAGATTGAACGGGAATACCTTATGCGTACCCTGGCAGCCGTCCAGCAGAAGACCCTGAAGAGCCCGATCCACTGCACCGGCGTCGGCTTGCACACCGGGGTTAAGGCCGCCCTCACCCTGCGCCCGGCGCCGGCCGATACCGGCATCCTGTTCCGTCGCATCGATATCGAAGGCCGTTCCATCGAGATTCCCGCGCACTGGTCGAACGCGGTCGAGTCACCGCTCTGCACCATGCTGACCGACGGTGAAGGCACGACCATCCTGACCATCGAGCATCTGATGTCAGCACTGGCCGGTTGCGGCATCGATAATTGCGTGATCGAGCTCGACGGCCCGGAAGTTCCGGTGATGGACGGCTCCGCCGCCCCCTTCGTCTTCCTGATCGAGTGTGCCGGCATCGTCCAGCAGAGCGGCACGCGGCATGTGATGAAGGTGCTGAAGGAAGTGCGCGTCGTCGAGGGCGCCGCTTCGGCCGAGCTGCTGCCGGACGATCATTTCTCGATCGGCTTCGAGATCGATTTCGCCAGCAAGGCGATCGCGCATCAGTCCGTCAGCGTGGCGCTCGACCCCGTCGCCTTCAAGCGCGACATCAGCCGGGCACGGACCTTCGGCTTCCTGCATGAGGTCGATCAGTTGCGCGCCGCCGGCCGCGGCCTCGGCGGCTCGCTCGAGAATGTCGTCGTCGTCGATGGCGACACGGTGCTGAACGCCGGCGGCCTGCGCTACGCCGACGAGTTCGTGCGGCACAAGGCGCTGGACGCGATCGGCGATCTGTACCTCGCCGGCGCGCCGCTGCTTGCGCGCTTCAACGGCACGCGGTCGAGCCACGCACTGACCCGCCGGCTGCTCGCCACTCTCTTCGCCGACGAGTCGAGCTGGTGTTGGACGGAGTTGGCCGAGACCGACGCGGCCTGGATCGAGCCGGCTCACGCGCTTTCCGCCTGACGGAAGAGCCGCCGTCTCGCCCGCTGTGAATCTTTGTGCTAAGAGACCGGCTTGATCCGCCCGTTCGTTCGGGCCGGGAACATTCGGGAATTGGGCCTGCTGGTATGGTGACTCTTCGAATTCCGCGCGGCCTGGGCGTTCTGGCGCTGGCCGCGTGCTTCGTGCTGATGGGCTGCAACTCCACGCCCAAGGACAATTACAAAGAGCAGCCGGTCGAATTCCTCTACAACGCCGCCGTCGACCAGATGGAACAGCATAATTGGTCGGTCTCGGCGCGCATCTTCGACGAGGTCGAACGCCAGCATCCCTATTCGATCTGGGCGACCAAGGCCCAGCTGATGCAGTCCTACGTGAATTACGAGAACAACCATTACGATGAGGCGATCGCCGCGGCCGACCGCTTCATCCAGCTGCATCCGGGCAATCACGACACCCCCTATGCCTACTACATCAAGGCGATCTCCTATTATGAGCAGATCGTCGATGTGCAGCGCGACCAGGCCAACACGCAGAATGCCGCCAAGGCGCTGCAGGATGTCGTGACCCGCTTTCCCGACAGCAAATATGCCCGCGACGCCCGGCTCAAGCTGGACCTGACCAAAGACCATCTGGCCGGCAAGGAGATGGAGATCGGGCGCTATTACGAGCGCCAAGGCCTCTACATCGCCGCCATCAACCGCTTCCAGAACGTCGTGAAGAACTATCAGTCGACCACGCACGTGCCCGAGGCGCTGGCGCGGCTGGTCGAATGCTACAGCGCGGTGGGATTGCCCGAGGAGGCGAAGAAGGATGCCGCCGTGCTCGGCTATAATTTCCCGGACAATGAGTGGTATCAGGACAGCTACGATCTGGTGAAGGGTGGGCGCGCGGCGCCGGAGGAGACCCCGAACTGGATCGCCCGTATCCTCGAATCGGCCGACCCTTTCTGAGCGAAACGCGGTAGGACGGGAGCGCCCCGCACTGGCACTCGGCGGCCATTCCCGGTTATGGTCGCTACCGTCATGACCCTGCTGCCGAATCCGCGTCGATGCTGCTGAGCCTGACGATCCGCGACGTGGTGCTGATCGATCGGCTCGATCTCGCCTTTTCACCGCATCTTTCGGTCCTGACCGGCGAGACCGGCGCCGGCAAATCGATCCTGCTGGACGCGCTCGGCCTCGCCTTGGGCGCGCGGGCGGAAAGCGGCCTCGTGCGGCACGGCGCCGACCAGGCCATCGTGACCGCCGCCTTCGATATCGCCGGCAACGAGACCGTGCGCGCGTTTCTTGCCGATCAGGGGATGGAGGCCGAGGATACGCTGCTGCTGCGCCGGATCGTTGGTGCCGACGGCCGCTCGCGCGGCTTCGTCAACGACCAGCCGGCCAGCATCGGGCTGATGAAGCAATTGGGCGACGGGCTGGTCGAGATCCAGGGACAGTTCGAGCAGCGCGGCCTGCTCGACCCGGCCGGTCATCGCACCCTGCTCGACGCCTTCGCCGCCGAGCCCGCGGCGGTCGCGGCGGTGGCACGGCACTGGCAGACGTGGCGCGACGCTCGGTGGGCGCGCGAGGCGGCCGAGGGCGAGATCGCCAAGGCCAAGGCCGACGAGGAATGGCTCCGCCACGCCGTGACCGAGCTCGACCGGCTGAAGCCCGAGCCCGGCGAGGAAAGCCTGCTGGCCGAGCGCCGGACGCTGCTGATGCATCGCGCCCAGATCGCTGAGGCGATGGCGGCCGCCTGGCACGAGCTCGATGGCGACCGCGGCGCCGAGCATGCGCTCAACAACGCCGCGCGGCTTCTGGAGAAGGTGCGCGACAAATCGGGCGGCCGACTCGAAGGCGTGATCGCGGCCCTCGAACGCGCCATCGTCGAGACGACCGAGGCCCTGGCCCTGCTCGACACCGTCCGCCGCGACGAGGAGGCCGACGATACCAGGCTGGAGACGGTCGAGGAGCGGCTGTTCGAACTGCGCACCGTCGCCCGCAAGCATGGCGTGCCGGTCGATGGCCTGGCTGCCCTGCTGTCGACGCTGGTCGCCAGGCTGGGGGCGCTCGAGGATGGCGGCACCGCGCTCAAGCGGCTGATCGCGGCCGAGCAGCAGGCGCGCGCGGATTATCGCGCCGCCGCCGATAGGCTGACGGCATTGCGCCGGAAGACCGCCCAGCGGCTCGATCGCGCGGTCCAGGCCGAGCTGCCGCCGCTGAAGCTCGACCGCGCGCGCTTCGCGACGCTGCTGCAGCCGCTCGCCGAGGCGGATTGGGGACCGGACGGCGCCGAGCGGGTCGCCTTCGAGGTCGCGACCAATCCCGGTGCCGCACCCGGTCCGCTCGCCAAGATCGCGTCCGGCGGCGAGTTGTCGCGCTTCCTGCTGGCGCTCAAGCTGGTGTTGGCGCGGGTCTCGCGCGTGCCGACCATCGTCTTCGACGAGGTCGATTCCGGCGTCGGCGGCGCTGTCGCCGCCGCCATCGGCGAAAGGCTGCAGCGCCTGGGCGAGGAGTTGCAGGTGCTGGTCGTGACCCACTCGCCCCAGGTCGCGGCACGTGGCGCCCAGCATTGGCGCGTCGCCAAGCTGCAGCAGGCGGCGACGACAGTGACCCGAGTGGAGCCGCTCGACCCGCGCGAACGCTCGGAAGAGATCGCGCGCATGCTGTCGGGCGCCAGCATCACGGCGGAGGCGCGGGCCGCCGCGGACAGCCTGCTGGCCGCGTCCCTCCATCCGGCACCCGGCTGAGTCCAGGCAATTTCGAACGATCGCTGGATCTTACCGCGCATCGCGACGGCAGGATCTATGCGGAATGGCTGATCGGAAGGTCGCCCAAGGCGCCGATGCCGTTAGATGTCTGTGCCATCCGCACCAGTGCCGCCGTCCCTGCAACCGAAACGCGATTTTCTCAAGCCGTAGGCAGAAAAATCGTCGTGGCACCGACCAATTTGTAAGGGTTTGGTCAATCAGACATGCCTTATTCGATATTACGTACAACTAGCTTTATGTCGAAGGGCACGATGATGTCGCCATCCCGTTCCGTGGTTTCACGGGGTCTGCAGATGCTCGAGGAGCCGACCGCCGCCGGCCTTGCTGACGCGCGGAAGCCTAGTGGAAGTGGCGGCGAGCCAAGGCCCGCGTTCAAGTTCCCGCGCCTATCCGCATTGGCGAATATCGTCAGCACTCTGGTTGTGGCTGGCTTCGTCACGGCAATTTCAACCGGGATGGTTGCCCTCGATCACGTCAAGGTGGGCGGGCCGATCTATGACCGGATCGTGCTGGGCAAGGATCTCGTCGCCGATATCCTGCCGCCGCCCGAATACATCCTGGAAGCCTTCCTGGAGGTCAATCTGGCGATGCAGGATCCCGCGAGCCTCGACACCAGGCGCGATCATCTGCGTCAGCTGCACAAGGATTATGACGATCGTCACCAATATTGGCTGCAGCAGGATCTCGATCCCGCCGTTCGCGGCAGCCTGACGACCGATGCGCACAAGCCGGCGCTCGTCTTCTGGGATCTCACCGAGAACAAGCTGCTGCCGGCTCTCGCCAAGCACGATGCCGAGGCCGCGCAAAGCGCCTATGCGATGATTGTCGCCGCCTATACCGAGCATCGCACCCAGATCGACCGAGTGGTGACCGAAGCCAACCGCATGACCGAAGAAACGGAAAAGGCCGCGGCCGCGGAAGAAGCCGGGTACGTGATGATCGTTTGGATCGTCTCGGGCATCGTTCTCGCAATGACCTTGGCAGGCGCTGCCGGCGTGCGCTGGGGCATGATCCGCCCGATCAAGACGATGACCGGCGCGATGGGATCGCTTGCGAGCGGCGATCTGACCGTCGAGGTTCCGTCGGCGAACCGGCATGACGAGATCGGGGACATGGCGCACGCTCTCGAAGCCTTCAAGTTCAACGCCGTCGAGGCGGCGCGGATGCGCGACGAGATCGAGGAGCATCGGCTCGAGGCGGAGCAAAGTCGCAAGACCGCTTTGCTCGATATGGCGGACAGGGTCGAGGCGGAGACCGGCGCGGCCGTGTCGCGTGTCGCCGGAACCACCGTCAAGATGAGCGAGGCCGCACAAGCCATGGACCAGTCGGCGACCAGGGTCAGCGCGAGCGCCCAGGCCGTTGCCGCCGCGGCCGAGCAGGCGCTGGCGAACGCACAGGCCGTCAGCGGAGCGACCGAGCAACTCTCGGCTTCGATCCGCGAGATCAGTCAGCAAGTCGCAAACGCGACCGCGTCGACGGGCGTCGCCGTCAGCCAGAGCGCCGGGGCGCAGCAGACGATCACCTCGCTCGCAGACGCGGTCGAGCAGGTCGGGCAGGTGACGACGATCATCGCGCAGATCGCCTCGCAGACGAATCTGCTGGCGCTCAATGCGACGATCGAAGCGGCGCGCGCCGGCGAAGCGGGCAAAGGATTTGCCGTCGTCGCGAGCGAGGTGAAGGAACTCGCCAGGCAGACGGCCAGTTCGACCGACGAGATACGCCGTCAGATCGACGAAATCGAACGCGTCACGGCGGAGGCCGTCCGCAACATGTCCGGCGTCAACGATGTCGTCCGCTCGATCAACGAGATCGCAACCTCCATCGCGGCGGCGGTTGAGGAGCAGAATGCCGCGACCGGCGAGATCGCCCGGAACGTCCTCGAGACCACCCACGCCGCCCAGGAAGTCTCGGCACGCATCGCCGAAGTGTCATCCGAGGCGGCGATCGCGGGCCAGCGAGCCAACGCGGTCCAGGAAGACGCCGAAACGATGACCCGTTCGGTCGCCGCGCTTCAGCACAGCCTTGTCGAAATCGTCCGGACTTCGACCGTGGATGTCGATCGCCGCACGATGCCGCGGTATTCCGTCTCCTGGCAATGCCGGGTGCAGCTCGGGGATCGGATGCTGTCCGGCCGGATCCTCAATGTCTCCGGCGGCGGCGCGCTGCTCGACGGCACGCTTCCGCTTCAGCAGGGCGACATCGGCATGCTGTTCGTCGACCGGCTGGGCGAGCTGCGATTCAAGGTCCTGCGGACGAGCGCGCAGGGGCATCACCTTCGCTTCGAGGGTGAGGCGATCGACGCGGCCCGGCTGGAAGCGAGGCTGCGCGAAGCGGCCTGATCGCGGAACGACCATTCTTACCGAGTGATAACGCCGCGCTCGACTGGCCCGTCTCGGAAGGCCTTGGCCATTGCGGGAGAGGACCAACTCGAGCTCACGCTTCGGCGGCACCAATGTGAACGGTATCGGCGGATGGGCGTTCGATATTCGGCTGCCGCCATACGAAAGGCGGATCGGAACGGGCGAGACCCGCCCATTCCGCGAATCCGTCTCTATTCAAATAGTTAGAGCGCGAGTCATGTATTGGCCGCTTCCAGCCAATGTGATCCTGCTCTAGGATGAGGTGTCCAGGTTGGGATCAGGCATGGGGGCGTACAGATGAACCTGTCGGTTCAGCGGCACGTTCTGGTCGTAGAAGACGACGAATCCTATCGGCGCCTCGTCGTTCGCATGCTCGAGAGCGCCGGCTATAGGGTCACGGCCGCGGGCGACTTCGCCGCGGCGATGGCCGTTATCGACGGGCCGGAAGCGATCGATCTGCTCCTCACCGATGTCGGCATGCCGCCGGGCACGCCGCACGGGGTCTCCATCGGCTCCGTCGCCCAGCTGAAGCGCCGCGAGCTGCGCCTCATCTATATGAGCGGCGGCTTCGACCCGACCGACTTCGTGCTGCATGACGAAGCCGCCATGATCCTGCGCAAGCCGTTCACGGTAAGCGAGCTGACCGAAGCGGTCCGGCAAACGCTCGGTTGAGCCGAGGCGGCCTACGAGGCCGCCGCCGCTTCAACCTTTCCTTGTCACGATATGTCCCGAAATTGGTCATGTTTCTATGGCACGGCCATCACACGCCTGTCACGGCGTCTCCGTTAGCGTCCCCTGGTTTTTAAAATAAGGCCTTACAACCAACGGGGAGCACAGCCATGCGTCAGATCAGACGAGCCGCCCTTGCCGGGCTGCTCATCACCGGTGGCACCTTCACAGCGATGGATTCCGCGCTCGCCGCGAACGCCTGCCCGCTCAGCCAGCCCTCCAGCACGATCAAGCACATCGTCTTCCTGCAGTTCGACAATCTGCATCTGGAGCGCGACGAGCCGAACGTGCCGTCCGATCTGGAGCAGATGCCCAACCTGCTCAATTTCATGAAGAACGAGGGCGTGCTGTCGGGCAACGACCACACGGTGCAGATCTCGCACACGGCGAACGGCTTCCTCACCACCCAGACCGGCGTCTATAGCGACCGGCTGGGCACCGCCGTCTCGAACAGCTTCCTGCGCTATAGCCCGACCGGCACGACCAGCTCCGTCTCCGACTTCGTCTACTGGACCGACAAGGTCTCCTCGACCAGCACGGTGCCGGTGCTGGTCAACGAGCTGGGACTGAACGCGCCGGCGCCTTGGGCCGTCTTCACCAAGGCCGGCTGTGATGTTGCCTATGCCGGCATCGCCGATGCGGTGCTGGAGAATACCGGGGCCGACATCGACACCGTGTTCGGCGCGAACTCGCCGCAGGCCGCCGAGGCGGAAGCGAACTCGGCCCTCGCCTCGACCGACTATGTCGGCGTCGCCATCCACTGCGCCAAGAACAGCAAGCTGTGCGCGACGCCGCTCGCCGCGCCCGACCTGCTGCCCGACGAGCCCGGCGGCTACAAGAACTTCAGTGCCCTCTTCGGCCACAAGAATGTGGCGCCGCAGATCAGCAAGTCGCTCCCGCTGCTCGACCTCACCGGCGCCGTCATCGCCGATTCCAAGGGCAATCCGGGCTTTCCCGGCTTCGATGGGCTGGTTCCTTCCGTGTCGCTCGCCTATGGCGCCGCCTATCTCGAAGCCGGCATACCGGTCGTGAACATCTACGCGTCCGACGCCCATGACGGCCATCAGAACCTGTCCGGCCCGCTGGCGCCGGGCTCGCTCAACGACCGGGCGCAGCTCTTGGAATATGACGCCGCCTTCGCCAGCTTCTTCGCGCGGCTGAAGCAGGACGGCATCGACGAGACCAACACGCTCTTCGTCATCACCACCGACGAAAGCGATCATTTCGTCGGCAGCGCGCCGACGCCGGCCAATTGCGACGGCATCAGCATCACCTGCGACTACGCCATGATCGGCGAGGTCGATGCCGATCTCAGCCGCCTGGTCGCGACCCAGCGCGGCAACACCACACCCTTCAAGGTGCATTCCGATTCGGCGCCGATCATCTACATCACCGGCAACCCGGCGCAGGATTCGGCCACGACCCGCCAGCTCGAGCAGGATCTGATGGCGGTGACGGTCGCAGACCCGATCACCGGCCAGACGGTGCCGCTCGGCCAGTCCGTGATCGACCAGACCGGCATGGGCTTCCTGCACATGCTGAGCGTGGATACCCTCCGCAACCCGTCTTTCAACTTCTATCAGAACGACGATTTCTTCGGCTTCGCCTCCGGCCAGACGACGTCCTGCGCCAGCGGCACCGCCTGCGTCGAGCTCGATGGCGGCTTCGCCTATAATCACGGCGACTTTCAGAAGGATATCCGCACCACCTGGCTCGGCATCGTCGGTCCGGGCGTGCCGAAGATCGGCCAGACCGACGCCGTCTGGTCCGACCACACCGATGTCAAGCCGACCATCCTGGCGCTCGCCGGCTTCACCGACAATTATGTCCATGACGGCCGCGTCCTGTTCGAGTTCCTGACCAACAAATCCCTGCCCAAGGCCGTCGCCGCCGACCGGGACGGCCTCATCGCCCTCGCCGCCGCCTACAAGGAGATCACGGCGCCGTTCCAGGAGCTGGGCCTCATGACCCTCCAATCCTCGACCAAGGCGCTGACCGGCCTGCCGGCCGCGTTCGAGGCGAGCGAGGAGCGGCTCACCGGCCTGACCCAGTCGCGCGACGTGCTCGCCGACCGGATCAAGCGCGTCCTGGACAAGGCCGAGTTCAAGGGCGTCGTCCACCCCGAGGAGATCGCCACCCTGACGCAGGAAGCGCAGCTCTTCCGGAACTTCGCCCGCCAAGAACTGCAGAACTGACGTTCGGCGCGGGAGGGGCCGGCGACGGCTCCTCCCGATAGTCGTTGGCCGGACATTCAACCGCGTGATAGAGGGGCATCGAGTTCGACACGGAGCCGCTCGATGGACGAGATTTCGAAGGAATTAAGCTTTTCGCGATTTTTCAAGAAAATTGGTCCGCTTTTGGTATTAGGACCCGCAATAGGCGCGCTTGCCAATTACGCGGCGTCCGGCAAATTTACGGCAGCCAATCTATATTCTACGTTAGGTGTGATACTATTTATCACGATATTGATGGCATTTATATTCTACACGATAAAGTATGGAATTCCCGGGAAAGGGCCATTTTATAAAACCGTCGATATCATTTCAATATTTAGCATATTTACTCTTTTATCTTGTCCGTGGTATATTTTATACACGGTAAATCCGCACTTCCAAATCCCCTTGGAATCCCGAGACATTCAATTAGTTATCATCGTATTTGTGGCGAGCTTGGCACTAAATGTCTGCTCGCATGTGTGGATATTAGCTAGATATTTACACAAGATAAAAATTAACTACCCGGTTATTTGCACACTTAGGTTCATTGTACCCATTTCAATAATAATTACTTCTATATCGATAATAGTTACTGCTATATATGTGCCGTTGTTCTTGATGAAAATCGGAGCAACGACCCCGCACTGAACGCTTCGAGCCTATCGATAGCTCTCCGCCACGGCGAGCAGCGCAGCCGTCGTCAACAGCCGCTCGCCGACCTTGTGATCGGCGCCCGAGCGATAGACCTTGAAGCCGTTCCGGCGCAGCAGCATCACCGCCTCGTGCACCGCCTCGTCCTCCGGCCGGGCCGCGGCCGGACGGCCGCGTCGGGTCCGGGCCGGCGGGGCGAAGGGCAGGTCGAGCTGAGGGGATTGGCGCAAGTAGGGCTCACAGCGAAAAGGCTCGTCTAAATCGGCCGGGACCGGGCCCGAAGTCAAGATCCGGCGCGACAAAGCCCTTTTCGGCGCTTTCGGCCTAGGCTATCCCAAATCGGCGATTTGAGCGGAGCCGAGAAGATGAGCCAGCCCAAGGCCGGGCACAGCGACAGCGCGCCGGATGCGCTCACCGAGACGGAAGCGGCCGAGGCGATCGCCGATCTGATCGCGACCATCGAGCACCACGCGCAGAAATACCATGCCGAGGACGCGCCCGAGATTTCGGACGCGGACTATGACGCGCTCTATCGCAAGCTGGTGGCACTGGAGGAGCGTTTCCCCGAGCTGGTGCGCAGCGACAGCCCGACTCGTAAGGTCGGCGTGGCGCCCTCGGCGGGCTTCCGCAAGGTCCAGCACGCCATCCCCATGCTGTCGCTCGGCAACGCCTTCACCCGCGAGGATGTGCAGGATTTCTACGACGGCATCCGTAATTTCCTGCGCGAGCTCCGGGCCGACGCCACGGCGACCATCGAGTTCGTGGCCGAGCTGAAGATCGACGGCCTGTCCTGCTCGCTGCGCTACGAGCATGGCAGGCTCGTCCAGGCGGCGACTCGCGGCGACGGCCAGGAAGGCGAGGATGTGACGGCCAACGTCCAGACTATCGACGATGTGCCGAAGCAACTGCCGAAGAGTGCGCCCGAGATCGTCGAGATCCGCGGCGAGGTCTATATGACCGACGCGTCGTTCCGCGACCTCAACGAACGGCAGCGCCAGGCCGGCGGCAAGATCTTCGCCAATCCGCGCAACGCCGCCGCCGGCAGCCTGCGCCAGCTCGACCCCACCATCACCGCTGCCCGGCCGCTGCGCTTCTTCAGCTATGCCTGGGGCGAGCTGACGGCACCCTTGGGCAAGACCCAGTGGGAAGCGCGCGAGACGATCAAATCCTGGGGCTTCCATCTCAACGAGCCGAGCCGGATCGTCCATAATGTCGACGAGATGATGGCGTACTATCAGGAGATCGAGCTCGCGCGCCCGACGCTCGGCTTCACCATCGACGGCGTCGTCTACAAGGTGAACCGGCTCGATCTGCAGCAGCGCCTGGGCTTCGTCTCACGCGCACCGCGCTGGGCGACCGCGCATAAATTCCCGCCCGAGCAGGCGAAGACGCGGCTGGAGCGGATCATCATCCAGGTCGGCCGCACCGGCAAGCTGACCCCGGTGGCCGAGCTGCAGCCGATCAATGTCGGCGGCGTCATGGTCGGCCGCGCCACGCTGCACAATGAGGATTACATCGCCGAGAAGGATATCCGCGTCGGCGACATGGTGGTGATCCAGCGCGCCGGCGACGTGATCCCCCAGGTCGTGCGCAGCCTGCCGGAGCTACGGCCCGCCGACAGCGAGCCCTTCAAGATGCCGGAAATGTGCCCGGTCTGCGGCTCCCACACCATCCGCGAGCCGGGCGAGGCGGCCTGGCGCTGCACCGGCGGCCTCGTCTGCGCGGCGCAGGCGGTCGAGCGGCTGAAGCATTTCGTGTCGCGCGACGCGCTCGACATCGAAGGACTCGGCTCCAAGACCATCGTCGAATTCCACGAGGACAAGCTGATCGCCGGCCCCGCCGACATCTTCCGCCTGAAGGCCGAGGATATCGAGCAGCGCGAAGGCTGGGGGGCCGTCAGTGCCCGCAAGCTGATCGACGGCATCGAGGCGCGGCGGCAGATCCCGCTCGACCGCTTCATCCTGGCGCTCGGCATCCCCCAGGTCGGCCAGACCACCGCCCGGCTGCTGGCGCGCAACTATATCGGCTTCGAGAAGCTCCGGACGGCCCTGGTCGAGGCGGCAGACCCGGAAACCAAGGAAATCCTTCCGGAAAGCGAAACCTACCGGCACCTTCTCGACATCAACGGCATCGGCGCGGATACAGCAGCCGATCTCATCGGCTTCTTCGCCGAGCCCCGCAATCGGGAAGTCCTCGACGATCTCCTGGGCTTCATCACCGTCGGCGATTTCGTCGGCCCCAAGGTCGCGGGCGACGCGGCGCTGGCCGGCAAGACGATCGTGTTCACCGGCACGCTGGTCGAGCTCACCCGCAACGAGGCCAAGGCGCGCGCCGAGGCGCTGGGCGCCAACGTCACCGGCTCGGTCTCGGCCAAGACCGACCTCGTCGTCGTCGGCGCCGATGCCGGCTCCAAGGCCAAGAAGGCCGAGGAGCTGGGCGTCAAGACCATGACCGAGGCGGAGTTCCTGACGCTGATCGGCGGGTAGCAAAGGGTGCAATGAGATCTACGAAGAGTAAGTTTACCCTGGGATAATTTCTAATATCATCGCGCCACGGTTGATCAACTTTGCGGTAGCATTCGAGTAGCAGCATGCACCTTTCCAAGGTCCGAGGCTTCACTCTTGCCGCCTGCCTGCTTGTCCTGGCGGGCTGTGCCGCCAAACCGGCACCTCAGTCGAGCTACGGGGTCAACGGCACCCAATATCACACGGCAGACGAAGCGCTCGGCGCTGCCCGCGCCTTCGGTGCCGAACAGATCGCCGCCATCGGCCAAGTACAGGATCGAATCGGCGGACGGGCGTTGATCGTTCTGCCCGACGATGACCGGCTGCGTCCGGTCGAGGCCGCGAAGTTCAAGACACCGTTGCCGCCCGTCTCCATGGATTTCTTCATGAGATCTGAACGGCAGAGCCTCGACAACGCCGCCGGCGCGCTGTCGCAGACCAATCTGTTCGACCATGCCGATATCGTTCTGCGCAACGATACCGAAGACCCGCCCATGGATGGCTATGATTGGCTGGTCTGGTACAAGGTCGGAACCACAGGGCCGAACCATACCGGACAATGGTATGCCAAATGGCAGATCCGCAGCGCGTCGAACCCGGTGGCGGAAACGATAAATTTCGACATCGGCGTTGCACCGAAGGAGCGCATGGTCTCCTTCGTCAAGAGCGCCAAGCTCGGCGCGACACAGCTCGCCAGCGGCTCCGTGACGGCCCCCAGCCTGTCGCCGTCACAGCTCGCCAGCGCCAGCGCCAAGGGTTCGCTGTCCGGCTTCATCGTCGGCCCCCATGGGGACATCGTCACCAACGAGCACGGCTTCAACGGCTGCAACGGTGTGCGCGTCCGAAGCGGTGCTGAGACACTCGCGGGCAGCATCGTCGCGCGCGACCATCAGAACGATCTGGTGCTGCTGCACGTCGACCGTAATTTCAGCTCGGTCGCCAGCTTCCGAGACGGCGGCTCGGTGCGCCAGGGCGACTCGATAGTTGTCGTCGGCTATCCGCTCGGCAAGGCCATGTCGAGCAATGCAACCGTCACCACGGGCACGATAAGCGGCCTTTCGGGCGTCCACGACGACACGCGCTTTCTGCAGATTTCGGCGCCTGTCCAGCAGGGAAATAGCGGCGGACCGCTGGTCGATTCGAGCGGCCACGTCGTCGGCCTCGTGACGGCGAAGCTGAGCGCTCTGCTGGTCGCCGCCGCAACCGGCGACATTCCGCAGAACGTAAATTTCGCGCTGAAGAGCTCCGTGGTCCGGGATTTTCTAGAGACCAACGGCGTCAAGTACCGGACCGCCGCCAATACGACCGAGCAGCATACCGCGGACACGGCCGATCAAGCCAAAGCCTTCACCGTTTTCATCGAGTGCCTGAAATAGACGCTGGTGGCCGGAGCGTCCGAAGCGAGAGCGCTCCACCTCAGAGCCTGCCGAGTTCGCGCACCGTGCGCTCATTCACCAGATTGCCGGTGTTGAGCGTCGTCTTGGGCTCCAGCATGAGCACGTGGCATTCCTCGGTGAGCGCCTCCGGTCGATGCTCGACGCCGTGCGGGACGATGATGAACTCGCCCGGATCGAGATCGACATCGCCGGTGCGGAGCCCCATCCGCAGCTTGCCGCTGACGACGAGAAACAGCTCGTCCTCGACCTCATGATGGTGCCAGTCGAACGCGCCTGAGAATTTGGCCAGCTTGACCAGCGAGTCGTTCAGCTCGCCCGCGACCTTCGGGTTCCAATAGTCGCTGAAACTCCCGAAGGCCTGGGCCAGATTGACCTTGCGCATGGCCCTTACCCTTTGAGCGGCTCCGTCGCCTCGATCAGCCAACGCCGTTCGCCCTCGTCCGTGAGCTGCGGCAGGATCGCCGCGCGCACCCGCGCGTGATAGTGGTCGAGCCAGTCGGTCTCTTCCTTGGTCATGAGGGCGAGATCGATCGGCCGCTTGTCGATCGGGCAGAGGGTGATCGATTCGAAGCCGTACATCTCGCGCTCGGCGCCGGGCAGGCTCACCGGCTTGACGATGATCAGATTCTCGATGCGGATGCCGTAATCGCCGGTCTTGTAATAGCCGGGCTCGTTCGAGACGATCATGCCCGGCAGCAGCGCCTGGGCGTTCGGCACCTTGGCGATGCGGTGCGGGCCTTCATGGACGCCGAGATAGCTGCCGATGCCGTGGCCGGTGCCGTGATCGAAATCGATGCCCGCCTCCCACAGCGGCAGGCGCGCCAGCACGTCGAGCTGCGAGCCGGTGGTGCCCTTGGGGAAGGTCGCGCGATCGAGGGTGATATGGCCCTTGAGCACGCGAGTATAGCGGTCCTTCATCTCCGCCGTCACCGTGCCGATCGCGATCGTACGGGTGATGTCGGTGGTGCCGTCGAGATATTGGGCGCCTGAATCGATCAGGTAGAAAGTGCCGCCCTCGATCGTCCGCTCCTTACCGGGCTCTGCCCGATAATGCGGCAGGGCGGCGTTGGCACCGGCACCCGAGATCGAATCGAAGCTGATGTCGCGGAAGCGCTCGCCGCCGCCGCTGACGCGGAACTGCTCCAGCCGGTCCGAGACCTCGATCTCGGACTTCCCTACGGCGTTTCCGTCGAGCCAATGCAGGAAGCGCGTCATGGCGGCGCCGTCGCGCTTGTGCGACTGGCGGGCGCCTTCGAGCTCGACCGCGTTCTTGATCGCCTTGGGCAGGCTGATCGGATCGGCGCCGCGCACGGCGGTCGCGCGCGCCTGGTCGAGCCGGTCGAAGATCCAGGCCGCACTCTTGTCGGGATCGACCAGCACGCGCTTGCCTTCGAGGGCGGCGAGCCCATCGGCCAGTTCCCCGATCTCGCGGACGGCGACGCCGTTGCCGAGATGGGTCTCGATGCCGGGGGTCAGCTTGCGGCGATCGATGAACAGATCGACATTGCCGTCCTTGTGCAGGATGGCGTAGCCGAGCGCCAGCGGCGTGTGCGGCACGTCGGCGCCGCGGATGTTGAGCAGCCAGGCGAGGCTGTCGGTCGCGGTCACGACGAAGGCGTCACGCCCGTCCTTGGCCAGCGCCTCGCCGATCTCGCGCCGCTTGTCGGCTGAGGATTTGCCGGCGAACTCGACCGGATGCGGCACCACAGGCCCGAGCGGCCGGGCCGGCTGGGTGGCGCCCCAGGCGGCATCGATCGGGTTCCATTCGACCGGGCGCAGCACGGCGCCGGTCTTCTCGGCCATAGTCCGGAAGCGCTCGGCCAGGGCCGGGCTCACCAGCCAGGAATCATAGCCCAGCACCTGGCCGCGCTGAAGCGTGCGGCCGAGCCAGGCCTCGGGCGGATCCTCGATCAGATGCGGCTGGGCGAACAGCTTGGGGTCGGACTGCTCGCGCGCCTGGATCGTGTAGCGCCCGTCGATGAAGAGGGCGGCCTTGTCCTTCAGCACCACGGCGGCGCCGGCCGAGCCGGTGAAGCCGGTGAGCCAGGCGAGCCGGTCGGCATAGGCCGGCGTGATCTCGTTGTTGAACTCGTCGGCATGCGGCACGAAATAGGCGTCGATGCCGAGACGGCCCATGCCCTCGCGCACGGCGGCCAGCCGGCGCGCCTGCTCGGCGGCATCGGCGCGGTTCGACTGGGAAGCGGCCTCGATCTCGGCCTTGAGCGCGTTGAGCTGGGCCGCGAGTTCGGCCGAGGGTTTGGGTGTGATCAGCACGCACCAGGCATTCGCATCGCGCATCGGTGCCGCACCCAGCACGCCGCGGGCGATCGCCCGGACCTCCTCGACGCTGTGCCGCGCGCCCGCGCGTGTCAGCAGCTCGGTCAAGGCCGCATCACCCCGATAGACCGTATCGTTCGCCATCTCGTCCCCGCCATGCTGCGAAACCCGGCCTAGACCGGCCGGAGCAGAGGCTAAAGATCCCGATGCTGAGACACAAGCCCGTCCCGCGTTTGGTGCATCGCAGCATTGAACAGGGCGGGCAGCATGCGCCGCGGACAGTTCTGCGCTGCGCTGCAACACCTTTCCACGCCTCACTTTCTGATCATTTATTAAGGAACGTCGATGCAGGATATTGCATCGCACAAGGAGTAGATCATGTTCGCGACCCTCAACAACGCCGTTGCCGTGTTCCGCCGCTGGCAGGAACGGCAGCGCGTCCTCAACGAGCTCTATGCGATGGACGATCGCATGCTGGCCGATATCGGCCTGCGCCGCGGCGACATCCCGTTCGTCAAGCTCGACAAGCCGACCGCCCCGCACGCGGCCCAGCCGGCCCGTTCGGTTGCCAACGAGACCCAGCCGCGCGCGGCCTGAGCACTCGTTTTCTCTGCGCATATCCGGACGCGTCGGGCCATCGGCCCCGCGCGTCCGGATGCGTCGCCGGACTCAAGCAACCCCGTGTAAGCGGGTAAAGATCAGCGTGTGCCAGCCATTGCGCGCGATCCGGCCCTGGAATGCCAGGCCCTGGGCGCGATGCGCGGCGGCGACATAGGCTTCCTGCCCCGCCAGCAGCCCCGACAGGATGGCGACCCCGCCCGGCGCCAGATGCCGCGCCAGATCCGGCGCCATCGCCGCTAGCGGCCGCGCCAGGATATTGGCGAAAATCAGATCATAGGACGCGCCCGCCCGCACCAGCCCCGACGCATAGCCGTCGCTCGCGGTGCAGGTCACCAGATCCGCGACCCGGTTCAGCGCCACATTCTCGGCCGCCACCTTGACCGAATTGCGGTCGATGTCGCAGGCGAGCACCGGCACGCGCCAGCTCTTGGCCGCGGCGATGGCGAGGATGCCCGTGCCCGTGCCCATATCGAGGATGCGCCGACGCCGCCCGCGCCGCACCAGCCGGTCGAGCGCCAGCAGGCAGCCATGCGTGGTCGCATGCTCGCCCGTGCCGAACGCCGTCGCCGCATCGATCAGCAGCCCGACAGCACCGGCCGGCACCGGCTTCGCGATATGACTGCCATAGATGAAATAGCGGCCGATGCGCATCGGCGGAAAGCTTTCCTGATTGCGCCGGAGCCAGTCGATCTCGGGCATCAGCTCGAGCGTCAGCGCCGGCTCCTCGACACCGAGCGACAGGGCGGCCAGCGCCAGCCCGGCTTCGAGCGGCGCCCGCTCCGGCTTGCCCTGGACGAAGCCTTCGACCGACCAGGCGCCCTTGGGCTCGCGCTCGAACGCGGCGATCGCGGTGCCCACACTCTCCAGCACGGCGGAGAAACCGTTCGCCGCCCGCTCGTCCGGCGCCTCGACCGCGACGCGCCACAGCCTTTCGCCGATCATGCCTTCTCCACGAAACTATCCATGACTCTCTTCTCCCCGGCCTGATCGAAATCGATGACGAGCTTGTTGTCGTCGATCTCGCGCACCGTGCCGTTGCCGAATTTCTGATGGAACACCCGGTCGCCCGGCTTGAAGCCGCCGACCTTCTTGATCTCGCGCCCCTCGGCCGGCGCCGCCCGCGCATCGATGGTGCGGCCGGTCGACCAGACCGGCTGGCGGAAGCCGCGGAACGGCACGGTCTCGATGTCGAACATCGTGCCGCGCCCGGCCGGCGCCGCCGAGCCGTAGAGGCCGCGTGCCTGGTTGAGCTCGATCATGTCGGGCGGCAGCTCGTCGACGAAGCGCGAGGGCAAAGCGCTCTGCCATTGCCCGTACATGCGCCGGTTGGCGGCGAAGCTGATGGCAGCCCGGCGGCGCGCGCGGGTGAGGCCGACATAGGCAAGCCGGCGCTCCTCCTCGAGCCCGGCGCCGCCGCTCTCGTCGAGCGCGCGCTGATGCGGGAACAGCCCCTCCTCCCAGCCGGGCAGGAACACCACATCGAATTCGAGCCCCTTGGCCGAATGCAGCGTCATCAGGCTGACCTGGTCGCCGCCGGCATCGGCGGCATTGTCCATGACCAGGCTGACATGCTCGAGGAAGCCCGCGAGCGTGTCGAACTCGGCCATGGCGACGATGAGTTCACGCAGATTTTCGAGGCGCCCCGGCGCGTCCGGCGATTTATCGGCCTGCCACATGGCGGTGTAGCCCGATTCGTCGAGCACGATGCGCGCAAGCTCGGTATGCGGCATGGCGTCGATCTGGTCGCGCCAGCGGTCGAGATCGCGGATGAAGGTGCCGATCGCCTTGCGCGCCGCCGGCTTCAGCTCGTCGGTCGCGATGAGCTGCTTCGCCGCCGCGCTGAGCGAGACGCCGCCCGCCCGGCCCATCGCATGCAGCGACTGGATCGAGGCGGCGCCGATGCCGCGCCGGGGCAGGTTGACGATGCGCTCGAAGGCAAGATCGTCGTCGGGCTGATGCACCAGCCGGAAATAGGCGAGCGCGTCGCGGATCTCCTGCCGCTCGTAGAAGCGCGGGCCGCCGACGACGCGATAGGGGATGCCGAGCGTGATGAAGCGCTCTTCGAACTCGCGGGTCTGGAAACCGGCGCGCATCAGCACCGCGATCTCGGCGAGCCTTGTGCCGCGCCGCTGCTCGGCCTCGATCTCGTCGGCGACCCAGCGCGCCTCCTCCTCGCTGTCCCAGACGCCGTTGACCACCACCTTCTCGCCGGCCGCTCCGGCGGTCCACAGCGTCTTGCCGAGGCGTCCGGCATTATGCGCGATGAGATGGCCGGCGGCGGCCAGGATCTCCGGCGTCGAGCGGTAATTCTGCTCCAGCCGGATGACCACGGCGCCGGGGAAATCCTGCTCGAACTTCAGGATGTTGCCGACCTCGGCGCCGCGCCAGCCATAGATCGACTGGTCGTCGTCGCCGACGCAGCAGATGTTGCGATGGCCCTGCGCCAAGAGCCGCAGCCACAGATATTGCGCGACGTTGGTGTCCTGATACTCGTCGACCAGCAGATAGCGGAATTTGCGCTGGTAGTCGGCGAGGATATCCGGCTGCTCCTGGAAGATGGTGAGGTTGTGCAGCAGGAGATCGCCGAAATCTGCGGCGTTCAGCACCTGCAGCCGCTCCTGGTAGAGCTTGTAGAGCAGCGCCATGCGGCCGCCGGCGAACTCGCCCGCCTCCTCGGTGTCGATCTTGGCGGGGCCGAGGCCGCGATCCTTCCAGCGCTCGATCGCGCCCAGCACGGCGCGCGCCGGCCAGCGCTTGTCGTCGATGCCTTCGGCCGCGAGGAGCTGCTTCACCAGCCGGATCTGGTCGTCGGTATCAAGGATGGTGAAGTTCGACTTGAGTCCGACCGCCTCGGCATGGCGGCGCAGGATGCGGGCGGCCAGGGAATGGAAGGTGCCGAGCCAGATGCCTTCGATCGCCGGGCCGATCAGCCGCTCCAGCCGGTCGCGCATCTCGCGCGCGGCCTTATTGGTGAAGGTGACGGCGAGGAGTTGGCTCGGAAAGGCGCGGCGCGTCATCAGGATATGGGCGAGCCGGGCGGTGAGCGCCCGCGTCTTGCCGGTACCGGCGCCGGCCAGCATCAGCACCGGCCCGTCCAGCGTTTCCACCGCGCGCCGCTGCGGCTCGTTGAGCCCGGCGAGATAGGCCGGCTCGGGCATTCCAGGAGAAATCGACATGTCTTAACCTTACCCGAGGGGCGGGATCGGAAACCACCCCTGTGGCAGCAAAAACGCAGCGGCGAAAAGCTTCGCCCGATCCGCGCGCGCCGGGCACAATCAGCTTAACCGCCGGCGCGGATCGGTGAGATAAAACACCGTTCGCCTGCGCCGGGACCAGATGACCGCCGTCAAGATCTACTTCATCTTCCTGTTCACCTATATCGGGATGGCGGCGGGCCGGCTGCCCTGGTTCAGAGTCGATCGAACGGGAATAGCCCTGCTCGGCCTGATCGCGCTCCTGGGCACGGAAGCGTTGACGCTGGACGAGATCGGCGCGCGCATCGACATGCCGACGCTGGTGCTGCTGTTTGCGCTGATGATCATCTCGGCGCAGTTCGTCACCGCCGGCTTCTGCGACGCCGTCTTCGCCCGCCTCGCCGGCGCCACCGGCTCGCCCCTGCGGCTTCTGGGCCTGACCGTCGCCGTCTCGGGCGGCCTCGCCGCCTTCCTCGCCAACGACATTCTCGCCATGGCGGCGACGCCGCTGCTGATCGACACGGTGCGGCAGCGCGGCCTCGACCCCCGGCCTTATCTCGTCGCCTTCATCGCCGCGGCCAATGCCGGCTCGGCCGCGACGCTGATCGGCGCCCCGCAGACCATCCTGATCGGCCAGCTCGGCGGCCTCCGCCTGCCGACATATCTTCTCGCCTGCGGCATCCCGGCCCTGGTGGCGCTCGGCGTCGTCTTCGGCGTGGTGGCGCTGCTGTGGCGCGGGCGGCTGGCGCTGAGCCCGGACTTCTTCCAATCCTCGCCGCCGCCGGCGATGATGGCCCGCATCCACGACCGCAACCAGACCAACAAGGGCATATTGGCGCTGGCCGCCCTGCTGGTCCTGTTCTGCACCGGCCTGGAAAAGGACGTGTTCGCGCTCGCCATCGCCGCCCTGCTGCTGGTCAATCACAAGATCACCAGCCGGCGGCTGATCGCCACGGTCGATTGGCCGGTGCTGCTGCTGGTCTCGTGCCTGTTCGGCGTGACCGGGGCGCTCGGCTCGACGGCGCTCCCGGCGCTCGTCATCAACGGGCTGCAGGATGCGCATCTCCTGCCCGACAGCCTGATCGTGCTGGCGCCGCTGACCGTGGTCATGGGCTGCACCTTCGGCAACATCCCGTTCGTCATCCTGCTGCTGCAGCTATGGCAGGACATGCCGCAGGGTGCCCTCTACGGCTTGGCGCTGCTCTCGACGCTCGCCGGCAATTTCCTGCTGATCGGCAGCCTGTCCAACGTCATCATCGTCGAGCTCGCGGGCGATCGCGGCGTCAAGCTGCGCTTCTGGGAATTCAGCCGCGCCGGCATCCCGATCACGATCCTGACCATGGCCTTCGCCATTTTCTGGCTCTACATCACCGATTTCATGCCGTTCCTGCCCGTGGTGGACCAATGAAGACGATCCTGACCCTGCCCCTTCCCGCCCAGAGTCCGGGCACGTCGCGGCATCTGAAGCTGCATCGCTGGGGCGAGATCGGGGCCTCCCCCAAGATCTATCTCCAGGCCTCGCTCCATGCCGACGAGATCCCGGCCATGCTGGTCGCCCAGCATCTGATCGGCCTGCTCGACGCCGCCGAGCGGGAAGGCCGGATTCTGGGCGAGATCGTGCTGGTGCCGGCGGTCAACCCGATCGGCATGGGCCAGGTCCTGGACGGCACGCACCTCGGCCGCTACGAGCTCAATAGCGGCGAGAATTTCAATCGCGGCTTCGCCGATCTGGTGCCGATGGCGGCCGAGCGGCTCAAGGGCAGGCTCGGCCCCGACGCCGCCGCCAATGTCGCCCTCATCCGCACGACCTGCCGTGCGATCCTCGAAGAAAGCGCGCCGCAGGGCGAGCTCGCCGCCCTTCGCCGCCTGCTCATGCTGCATGCGATCGATGCCGACATCGTGCTCGACCTCCATTGCGACGACGACGCGCTGATGCATCTCTATCTGGGCGAGGCGCGCTGGCCCGACGGTGCCGATCTCTCGGCCGATCTCGGCTCGCGCGCGACCATGCTGGCCGCCGATTCCGGCGGCGCCTCGTTCGACGAGATCTTCAGCAACATGTGGGCGCGCTTCCGCACCGTGATGGGCACCGAGCATCCGATCCCCGATGCCAGCCTCGCCGCCACGGTCGAGCTGCGCGGCCGCGCCGATGTCAGCGACGAGCTGGCCTCGGCCGATGCCGCCGCCCTCATGCGCTACATGATGCGGCAGGGTGCCGTCGCCGGTGATCCCGGCCCGCTGCCGCCGGCCCAATGCGACGGCACCAGCCTCGCCGCGGTCGACTGGCTGCGCGCACCGGTGGCCGGCCTGCTCGTCTACAAGCAGGCGCTGGGTGCCCGCGTGTCCAAGGGCGACCTCATCGCCGAGATCGTCGATCCGCTGGCCGACGATCCGGCCAAGGCGCGCACCGAGGTCCGGACCATCACCGACGGGCTCATCATCTCGCGCCGCACCCGCCTGCTCGCCCGGCCCGGCCAGGCGATCGCCAAGATCGTGGGCTCGGTCGTGCTGCCGACGCGCACCGGCGCGCTGCTCGACCCGTGAGCGCCATGGACGAGATCCGCATCCGCGCCGCCGTGCCGGAGGATGTGCCCGTCATCCTCGCGCTCATCCGCGAGCTCGCCCGCTTCGAGAAGCAGCCCGACGCGGTGGTCGCGACCGAGGCGGATCTCCTGCGCGACGGCTGGGGCCCGACGCCGCGCTTCGGCTGCGCCATCGCCGAGCTCAATGGCGCGCCGTGCGGCTTCGCCCTCTGGTTCTACAATTATTCGACCTGGGAGGGCCGCGCCGGCATCTATCTCGAAGATCTCTATGTCTCGCCGGCGGCGCGCGGCAAGAGCATCGGCGAGAAGCTGATGGTCGAGGTCGCCCGCATCGCCGTCGCCGAAGGCGCCCGCCGGCTCGATCTCAACGTGCTCGACTGGAACCCGGCCCGCGCCTTCTATCACCGGCTCGGCATCACCCACCGCGACGATTGGCTGCCCTACCGCATCGACGGCGAGGCGCTGAAGCAGCTGGCGAAGCGGGGATAGGTTCGCCGACCGACCGCCATCATCGACCGGCTTGGTCAGCAAATCGCCGGCGCCTTTCGCCGCCGCGATCGCCAGCGCATGCAGACGGCCGTCAAATCATCCTCCGCCGGACCGGATAGGCACTGCTCGAAGTCGCGCGCGATCGCGGCGATCGCTCCTGCCGCGCCGGTTTCGTGAGCGCTTCGCTCGGCAAGGGCGACGAACCCGGCCTCGCCCCGGGCCGTCCCGTCGGCGCCTCGCGTTTCCAAAAGAGCGTCGCTCACCAGGAAAAGCGAGGAGCCCGACGGCAGCGCCGCATGACGACAGGGATACCGCGCGCCGTCGGTGATGCCGAGCGGCAGGCCGGACCCGTCGAGGAGACGGGATGGGCCGCCCGCATCATCGACCACCACGGTAGCGGACGCGCCGGCAGCCGCGAAATCCATCACCTTGCGCCGGCTGTCGATCGCCGCGTAGAACATGGTGGCGAACAGCCCTGGCTCCAGCAGCTCGTAAAGTCGTAGGCCGAGCGTCGCCAGGAAGACCGAGGGGTCGCCGGCGAAGTCCCAGAGTGCACCGATCAGGGTCTGGATTCGGAAGGTATTGAGCGCGGCCGCCACGCCGTGCCCGCAGAAATCGAACAGGTAGAGTCCGAATCTGGTTTGGTCAATGGCCCGGATTCCCCAGAGATCGCCACCGATCTCGGAACAGGGTTCGACGAATCCGGCCACATCGACACCGTAACATTCCGCGATTCGGTGGAGCTGACTGGCAGAGGGCAGGATAGCCTGCTGCATTGTCCGCGCAAGCGACAGCTCCTCCTGGGTCCGTCGCTGATAGCTCGTCAAACCCTGTATGAGCAGGCGGTTTTCCAGGTGGATCGAGATCCGGGCGATCAATTCCCGCTCATTCGTCGGCTTGGATACCAGATCGGTCGCACCGCATTCGAACACCCGAACACGATCCGCGGTCCGATCGAGCCCGGTTTGAACGAGGATCGGCAGATCGGCGAAGGCCGGATTCGCCCGCAGGTGAGCGCACACCTGGAAACCATCAAGATCAGGCATGACGATATCGAGGATGACGAGGTCCGGGGGAGTCCGATCGATCTGGACCAAGGCATCGCGGCCGCCGACCGCCGTCCCGATATTGGTGAAGCCTCGATTTTCCAGGATCCGGCTGATATGGGTGCGATAGATGATGTCGTCATCGACGATCAGGATCCGGCAGTCGCGTATCGCCCCGAGGTCTCGCTCGAAGCGTCGACCCGAGGTATCGGCGGACTGCTCATCCTTCATCTGGCAAGCTTCAGTGCCAGCGTGCGCCCGCCGCGCACCCATCGGTGCGTGGCGGTGAGCGCCCTGATGATCGACCGGCCCCGACCATGCGCCGCGGCCGAATCGCTGCTATCCTGGAATGTAAAGCCGTGACCCTCGTCGCTGACGCGCAGGAAGATGTGGGACTGGTTCCAACGAATGCGGATGTCGCATCGTTTCGCACATGCCGCGGGATCGGCCAGGCGCGACGCGAGTTGCCGGTCCAAATGCCCGAGCCCCGCGACGCTGCCGCGGCAGCGGCTGGAGATCGCCAGGTTGCCGTGGACGATTGCGTTGATGGTCGCTTCATCGACCACGGTGGCGATGCTGAACCGTAACGGCGACGGGACCGGAATCCAGTTCAGCAAGATCCCGGCGACGATCTCTCCGAGCGGCAGGTCATAGGCCGTCGGCGTGAGCAGCGACAGGCGCAGCGTCGAACCCGCCATGCAATCGCGCAGAACGCCAACCGGCTCGAAATAAACCCGCGCCGGCGGCCGCAAGGCGGCGACGAGGCTGGCCGCGTCAGGCTGCGGCATGGCGGGCGCCGATCGTCCTCACGCTTCGATCTCGAAGAGCTTGTTGAACTCGACGATGGCGAGCAGACGAGCCACGGTCTGGTTGGGGCGGGTCAGGCTGACACTGCCCCCGTCCTGCTTCACCTTGTCGTTGAGGAGGACGAGCAAGCCCAGTCCCGCGGAATCGACCGCGGCGAGCCCCGAGAGATCGACCGTGACGCGGCGGCGCTTGGCGGCGCTCGCCTCCGCGATCAATTTCCGGAACTCGTGATGATCCTTGAAACCGAGCTTCTCGAAAAGCTCGATCCGGACCTGATCCACCGCCACCGTCACGCGATATCTCATCCTCGGAGTTCTCCCGGCTGGTCAGAGCCGAATACGATCGAGAAATTCGATCGCATCGCGCTTCAGCGCGCCGGCAATGACTTTCAAATCTTCGGCCGCCCACAGCACCGAGATTGCACGGCCGCACGAAATCACCGACGAGTGCGTGATCGCGCCGATGCTCGTGGTGACTTGATCGACATCCACCATCACACCGCTCACATTTTGGCTGATGTCCGCCGTTACCGCCGATTGCTCCTCGATGGCGGCGGCGACGGCGCCCGACATTTCCGCCAGTCGGCCGATCGTTTCACGGACGCGCGCCACCGCGGCGACGGCGCCGCCGGCTCGGCCTTGAATGGCCTCGATCCGCTGCGTGATGTCGATGGTCGCCTGCGCCGTCTGGCTCGCCAAGTTCTTCACCTCGGAAGCGACGACCGCGAATCCCTTGCCGGCATCGCCGGCACGCGCCGCCTCGATCGTCGCATTCAAAGCCAGAAGGTTCGTCTGGCCGGCGATTTGCGAGATGAGCTGCACGACCGTCCCGATCTCTTGAGCCGATTGCGCGAGATCGCCGATCTCGCGCTCGACGCCTTCGGTCTCCTGCGCGGCCTCGGTCGAGGCACGAGCCGCACCGGTGACGCTTCGCGTGATCTCGTTGATCGAAGCCGACATCTCCTCCACCGCCGCCGACAAGGTCATCAGACGCGAGCGGGTGGATTCGGCCGCCCCGGCGACGGCGATCGAGCCTTGCGAGCCGGTCTCCTGCCGTTCGGCCATGTTGATCGAGGATTTTTGAATATCGGCCGCCGCTTCCGCGACCTTGTCGACCGCGCCCTGGACTGTGACCTCGAACAGATTCGCGAGGTTGCTCGCGGCCGCCCGCGCCTCGCGCTCCTTCATCATCGCCTCCTGGTAGGTGGAGATGGCGATATCCATGTCGAGCATCACCGCCGCCGTGATCGCGCGGAGCAGCGCGGTCAGACGATCCGATCGCCAGCGGTTCGTTCGTACCGCCAGCGCCAGGAGCTGGCCCAGGACATAGTTGTAGCCGCCGATATACCAGCGTGGCTCCAGGCCGATCTTGTTGTGGATGAGGCCAATCGTGTGCACCCCCTCCATATAGGCCAGATCGAACCGCGCATCGAACAGCCGCGCCCAATGCGCCGTCTGGGCCGCCTTGAGGCGGGGTATGTCGTGGCCCAGCATACGGGCCAAATTGGGTTCTTTGATCAAATGGCCATAGAAGCCCTCGAGCACGGCCGGCAGATTGGGTTCCAGCGCCTTCCAGAATGCCCGGAGCAGCTCGCAGGCTTCGGCATCGATGCGCATGAAGCGAAGGCGCGTCTCCCGGTCCAGGCCGCTTTGCGCCGTCATTCCGTCCTGCACGGTCTTCTCCCCATCTTGCCTTGAGGATGCCGGTGCGCTCGAGCCGGCGCCATGTGATCAGAACATGACAACCCCAAGATACATTATATTTGGTACACACCTATAGATTTGCGAGGCGGATCTCGCTTTTTCGCCTCGCCCGAAACGCCGAGCTGATCCAGCCGGCATCGGTCGCTCGCAGCGGATAAGGGAGGTGCCCGGCTGTCGGGCGCCTTCTCGATGACTATAGGACCAGACGACTCAGCGAGCGGCACGCAGCATCGGGACGATGCTGTACGACGCATCCACCGCGATCGAGCCCAGCACCTCGAAACCATGCCTCTGGTAGAATGGGATGTTGCGGGCATTCGTGGATTCGAGATAGGCGGCTACATGCTCCCGGTCGCATTGGCGCAGGGTATGCTGCATCAACGCCGCGCCGTGGCCCCTGTTCTGATGGAACGTATCGATGCCGATGAGCGGCAAGTACCAGTGCGGCTCGGCCGGATGAAAAGCCGCCATTTGTCCGAAGACGGCGCCGAGCGCCTCGTATTTCTCCGGCGTGAGCGTTTCCTGCAGCACCGCGCCGAGCGCCGCATCGTCGACATGGCGTCCCGGCGGCAGCCACAACGCAGCGCCGGCGCCATCCGCGATCGCATAGGCGGTCCCCGCCGCGAAGGCTTCGCCGCCGAACGCCCGGACGAAGGCAGGAAAGTGGGTGAGATACCGATGGGCGTCGTCATACACCCACCGCGCGACGGGATCGGCGCTGAAGGCGAGGGTGAGCGTCGCGACGGCTCGATCGATGTCGGCAGGGGCGACGATCGTCTCGGCCTTGATCACTGGGTCGTTCATGGGGGTGCTCCTCGAGCGGTCGAGCTTGGAATCGATACTCATTCGGCGGCCTCCGAGGCGGCGATGTCGGTCTCGGCCAGCGACGGCAGAACGCGAACCAGCAGAAGGCCGGCGGCCAACCAGGCCGCGATGAGATAGGGCCACAGGTTGCCGGGCCAGTCGGGCACCGGATAGACGCTGTTCCAAAGCGGCCAGAGGAGCAGCATCGTGCCCAGGAAGCCCACGATGCTCCCGACCACGCGCCCATTGCGCAGCGCGTCCACCATTTCGCCGCCCGTGACGCTCATATAGACGAGAATGAGCGTCAAGGTGCCGAGCGCCGCGGCATCGCCGGCATAGGCGACCACCCCGACCGGGCCGGCCAGCACGATGAGGAAGACTAGATTGAGAGCGCCAACGGCCAGGATCGCCCGTGACGGCGTGCCGTGCCGCGGATGCGCCTTGCCGAGGCCGGGCGACAGGCCGGCGCGCCCCAGCGCGTAAAGCAGGCGAGCGCAAGCGGAGAGCCCGCCAATGACGCAGGCGAGCCCGCTGATGGCCGCCGCGAAATCGAAGAAGACCGCAAACCCGCCCGAGATGAACTTGGTCGAAAGATCGTCGAGGGGCGCCTCGGACTGTGCCAGCGCCTGCACCTGATCGAGCCCGAAGCCCACGACCTGGGCGTAAGAAACGAAGACGAAGAACAGGCCGGTGACGGCGATCGTCGCCATGACCGCCAGCGGGATCGCGCGCTTGGGATTATGGGCCTCCTCGCCCAAGGTCGCCGCCCCCTCGAAACCGGCGAAGGACAGCACCGCGAAGACGATTCCATAGCCGACGCCGGACCAGCCATGCTCGGCATCGGGCGCCAACGGCAAGGCGGAGAGCGGCGCCCGGGTCACGATCACGATCGACAGGCCGAGGATTGCCGCCACCGAAATCGCCTCCAGGAGCAGCATCAGCCGTCCGGCGACCCGCATATCGTTCCAGGCGAACGAGGTCGCCGCCACCGAGACCGCCGCCCCGACCACGAGCCACAAGCCCGGCACTTCGATGCCGACATGCGCCAGTCCGATCGCCACGAAATTACCGGTCAGCGCCGTAACCGCGGTCATGAGCACGACGTAGGCGAGCAGAAGCGCCCATCCGGCGACGAAGCCCGCGCGCGGGCCGAACGCCTGCGCGACATAGGCATAGGCGGATCCGGCGTGGGCGACGCGACCGCCGAACGCGACGAAGGACAGGCCGACGAAAGCGACCGCGACCGCCCCCAGCAGGAACGCCAGCGGCACGGACCTGCCGGCCGCCTGCGCCATCAGCGTCGTGCCGAAGGCCATCGCCATGGTCGGCGCGATCATCGACATCGAAAAGCCGAACGCCTCGACCGCACCCAACGTCCTTCGCAAAGCTGACATGGAACCCCCTTTTTGCGCGAGAAACTGATTTTTTATGCGGGCAAGTATTGTTGACAACCTGCGGTGTCGAGGCCTCGGCCAGAGACACAAATCATTGGCAATGATGGTCGAATAACAAGTACAAACACATTGTTTCTGTGGGATTTCACAGATCTATTATATGATTACAAATGAAATTTTTGCCCCAGGTTGAGCCTGGCGGCGACGGGAAATGCCGTCAATCACTCGTCTGGATCACGCTCGAATAGAGGCCGGAATCGCGCTCGGCCTCGCTGCGCCACCTAGGCCGCCTATGCCGCCTCGCGGCCCGGATGCCCGCCGGCACGCTGCGGGATGATCAGGATGGCGGCGACGATAAGCGCCAGGATGATCGCCGAGGAGCCGATGCGGCCGAGCGACAGGCCGCCATCGCCGACCGGCTTGGTGAGCAGGTCGCCGACCGTGGCGCCGAGCGGCCGGGTTAGGATGAAGGCGAGCCAGAACAGCAATACGCGCGACAGGCCGGACCAGAAATAGGCGGCAGCGATGATCGTTAGCAATCCGGCGAAGACCAGGGCGCCGCCCTCGTATCCCAGCCCCGAATCATCGGCAAGGAAGTCGCCGAGCGCCGTGCCGAGCGTGTTCGAGAACAGGATCGTCGCCCAATAGAAGCCCTCGACCCGCGGCGTCGCGATATGGTCGACCGAGACCGAGCCTTCGATGCGCCACCACAGCCCCAGCACCGCCAGCAGCAGGCCGAAGAGGATGAGCGAGCCGCCGACATAGCCCACACCCAACGATCGGTCGGCGAAATCCGCCATGGTCGTGCCGGCCGTCGTGGTTGCGACGATGACCGCCCAATAGAGAAAGGGATGGAAGTGCTTCGCCCGGATCTGGGCCATGGCGGTGACGGCGAAGAAGGCGATGAAGAGCAGGCTGCTGATCGCATAGCCGAGATCGAGCGTCATCGACAGCGCGTCGCCGCCCGTCTCGCCGAAGGTCGTGGCCGCGATCTTGATGATCCAGAAGCCGATGGTGATTTCCGGGACCTTGCTCGCCGCAACGCCCATCCGGGGATGATGCATCACTCGCTCCCAACCCGTCGATGCCGATCCCTATCGACGGGCTTTCCGGCCATATCCGCCATGCGGCCGATCGGCGCGGCCGCATGGCTCTCAATGATGGCGGATGACCCAGACGAAACCGACGCCGAGCAGGACGGCGGCGAGGCCGACCAGCCGCAACGTCGGCTCCGGCTGGGTCAGCACGGCGAGCATGGCCCGCTTCATCGGCTGGGGAAACAGCGCGTAGAGGACGCCCTCGATGACGAGCACGAGGGCGAGGGCGGTCCAAAGATCTTGCATTCTGTCCATGCGGCTCAGGGAGTGGCCTGCTTGGCCTTGCGCCGGTCGAAATAGCGGAAGAAATCGTCATCGGGCGACAGCACCATCGTCGTGCCCGCGGCCTTGTCGCCGAGCGAGTCGCGATAGGCCTGGAGCGTGCGGTAGAAGCTGAAGAAATCGGGATCCTGGCCGAAGGCGTCGGCATAGATCTTGATGCTTTCGGCGTCGCCTTCGCCGCGCGTCACCTGCGACTGGCGGTTGGCCTCGGCGGTGATCACCGTCACCTCGCGCTCGGCGCGGGCGCGGATGCCCTGCGCCTGCTCGGCCCCCTTGGCGCGGAACTCCCGCGCCTCGCGGGTGCGTTCGGAATTCATCCGATTGTAGATCGCCTGGCTGTTTTCCGGCGGCAGATCGGCGCGGCGGATGCGGATATCGACCAGCTCGATGCCGAAGGATTTGGTCTGGACGGCGACCTCGTCGCGGATCTCGGCCATGATCTGGCCGCGCTCGGGCGAGAGCAGCTTGGCGAGCACGATATTGCCGATCACCCGCCGGATCGAGGCGTTGACGATGGCGCCGAGCCGGAGGCTCACCGCCTCCTCGGTCCCGACCGTCTGGAAGAATTCCAGCGGATTGACGATTCGGTAGCGGGCGAAGGCATCGACCACCAGGCGCTTCTGGTCGGACGCGATCACCTCCTGCGGCGGCGGTTCGTAATTCAGCAACTGATTGCTGTAGATCACGACATTCTGCACGACCGGAATCTTGACCTGCAGGCCCGGCGTATGAACCTGTCGGACCAGCTGGCCGAACTGCAGGACCAGCGCTTCGCTGGTCTGATCGACGATGAAGAAGCTGTTGAACGCGACCAGGACCAGGACAACGGCCCCGACCGCCAGCGAGACGAAAAGAGAGCGGTTCATCGGCCGGGCCTCACGGTCGTGACGGAAGGCACCGGCGGCAGCGCCGGCGGGGTCGAAGCAGCCGGTGCTGCTGGGGGCTTGCCGGTGAGTACCGGTGCGGGCAGCGGTAGATAGGGCGCCACGCCGGCCGATTTATCGACCAGGATCTTGTTGGCGTTCCGCAGCACCTGTTCCATCGTTTCCAGATAGAGCCGTTCGGCCGTCACATCCTTGGCGGCGCGATAGGCATTCAGCACCGAGAGGAAGCGCTGGGCGTCGCCCTGGGCGCCGGCGATGATCTGTTGCTTGTAGGCGCCGGCATCCTGCTCGATCTGCTCGGCGGCACCGCGGGCGCGCGGCACGATGTCGTTGCGGTAGGCCTCGGCCTCGTTGCGCGCGCTCTCGAGATCGGTCTGGGCACGCTGCACGTCGCGGAACGCCTCGATCACCGGCTCGGGCGGATCGACCCGCTGCAACTGGACCTGCGTCACCGTGATGCCGGCGCCGTAGGAATCGAGGATCTTCTGCAGCAATTGCTGCGTATCGTTCTCGACCAGGCCGCGGCCTTCCGCGAGCACGCTGGCGATCAGCGTGCGGCCGACCACTTCGCGGACAGCGGCTTCGGCCGCCGATTTCACCGTCGCCTCGGGATTTCGGATATTGAAGAGATAGGCGCGGGCATCCTTGACCACCCACAGCACCGACAGGTTGATGTCGACGATATTCTCGTCGCCGGTCAGCATCAGCGCCTCTTCCGGCACTTCCTGGTGCACGGCGCCGCGCACACCGCTCGCCTCGGTGACGCCGACCTCGGTGCGGTTGACGCGAGTCACCTTGGGCCGGCGCACGGTCTCGATCGGCACCGGCAGGTGATAATGGAGCCCCGGCTGTGTCGTGCCCTCATAGGCACCGAAGCGCAGCACGACGCCCTGCTCGTCGGGTGCCACGAAATAAAATCCGCTCAGCCCCCAGAGCGCCAGCAGGATGAGCACGACCAGCCCGGCGATCCGGCCGCTGCCGCCGCCGAGAAATTGGCGGAACCGATCCTGGCCCTGCTTGAACAGATCCTCGATATTGGGCGGCTTCGAGCCGCGATTGCCGCCCGACGGACCACGCCCCCAGGGGCCGGGGCCGCCATTGCCGTTCCAGGGACCGCCCCCGCCTTTGTCGTTCCAAGGCATATCGGATGTACCTTCAACCTGTCGCAGCACATTGTTAGTGGTGCCGCGCGGCCCTTATATCAAAGCATCGGGGGCTGCGAACCCCCTGTTCGTCTTTCGCGCACAGAAGCGCGACACTCAATTGGAAGGCAGCATGATGGCCGAGCTCACCGAGCAGCAGATCCTCCAGGCGTTGAAGAGCGTCATCGACCCGGACCGAAAGCAGGATGTGGTCAGCCTGGGCATGGTCTCCGGCATCGCCATTCGCGAGGGCCATGTTGGCTTCTCGATCGAGGTCGATCCGGCTCGCGGCCCGGCGCTGGAGCCGCTGCGCAAGGCCGCCGAGCGCGCGGTCGACGCGCTGCCCGGCGTGCTCTCGGTCACCGCCGTGCTGACCGCGACCCGCGGCCCCGCCCGCCCGCAGCAGCCGCACGCCCATCCCCATGGCCAGGGCGCGCCGCAGCGGCAATCGCTGGTGCCCGATGTCCGCGCCATCGTCGCCATCGCCTCGGGCAAGGGCGGCGTCGGCAAATCGACCACCACCGCCAACCTCGCGGTGGCGCTCGGCATGCTCGGCCTCAAGGTCGGGCTGCTCGACGCCGATGTCTATGGCCCTTCCATGCCGCGCATGCTCGGCATCACCGGCCGTCCGCAATCCGCCGACGGCAAGATCCTGGAGCCGATGCGCCGGCACGGCATCGCCTGCATGTCGATCGGCTTCCTGGTGCCCGAGGACACGCCGACCATCTGGCGCGGCCCGATGGTCATGGGCGCCCTGCAGCAGATGCTGCGCGATGTCGCCTGGGGCGCTCTCGACATCCTGCTGGTCGACATGCCGCCCGGCACCGGCGACGCGCAGCTGACCATGGCCCAATCGGTGCCGCTCGCCGGCGCCGTCATCGTCTCGACCCCGCAGGACATCGCCTTGTTGGACGCGCGCAAAGGCCTCGCCATGTTCCGCAAGGTCGAGGTGCCGGTGCTCGGCATCATCGAGAATATGAGCTATTTCTGCTGCCCGAATTGCGGCCATCGCACCGAGATTTTCAGCCATGGCGGCGCCCGCGCCGAGGCGGAGAAGCTCAATACCGAATTCCTGGGCGAAATACCGCTCGACATCGCCATTCGCGAGACTTCGGATGCCGGCACGCCGATCGTGCTGGCCGATCCGTCCTCGCCGCACAGCGAGGCCTATCGCGCCATCGCCCAGCGGATCTGGGCCAAGGTCGGCGCCGCCGGAACCGGCGCCCGCCCGGCCCCGCGCATCGTCGTCGAGTAGGCAAAGGGACCCGCGCAACGATTTATAAACGGCTTCTCAATTCATCTATAGAAATATGGAATTCGCGCGTCTCTCCCGCATGGTTTCCGGGCTGGCGCGCGCCCCATTTCCCGCTCCCGCCCCTTCCCGATTCTTAGCCGAGCGGTGACAAAAAAGGATTCGTCGAAAAAACCCGTGAAATCGCGCGAGCGAAACTCTTGCGCGTCAATAGTGACTCGTAGATATTATCTTGTGCGTTGAGCAAAGCCGGCGCAGGTTTTTTGGCGGCACGTGGGGCGATAGCATGGCCAGAGTGCTGATTGCAGACGACGATACGGCATTCCTCGATACGCTGTCGCAGCTCTTGGAACAGGCCGGCCATTACGTCGAGGTAGCTCTTGACGGCCAGATCGCGCTTAGCCGCGCGACTTCCAGTTCGTTCGACGCCCTGATCGCCGACATCGTCATGCCGAATATGGATGGGCTGGAATTGATCCGTACCCTTCATCGGCAAATGCCGGACTTGATCATGATCGCCGTCTCCAGCGCCGGCGGCGAAGGGCGCGGCCAGGATTACTTGCCGGCAGCCGCGACGTTCGGCGCCGCCGCGACTTTTTCCAAACGCCGAATCATCGATCTGCCGGAGACACTTGACCAACTCTTGGCGATGCGGCGCGAGCCCGCGCTGATCGCGCGCGCCGGGTAACCGCCGACTAGCTTTCGCGTCCCAGCACCGACATCAGCTCCGCCCATTCGCGCTTGGTCAGGCCGGCGCTTTCCGCCGTCGCGGTTCCCCCTGCCAGCATCGTCTTCACCGCCTCGAGCGCCCGCGCCGACAGGTGTGCGCCTCCCAGCCGATATTGCCGGAACGCCTCGGCCGTATGCGGGACCCAGCGATCCAACACATCCGTCATGGCCTCGGCATAGACGCGGATCTCGTATTGCGCATGCGGGTCCGCGCGCAGGCTGAGGAAATGCATCAGATTGTGCAGATCCGTCTTCCAATACCATTGCGTGTAGAAATTCAGCGAGAGATTCATGCGGGCAAGTTCTCGCGCCAGTCCCTGCCGTGCCGGATCGACGATATTGCCCGCCTCGTCCTCGTTCAGCATCTCGGCATAGTGGGCATAGGCTTGGCCGGCATCGTCGCGCAGCAGCTTCATTACCGCCGCCGCCTCCGGCCCTTCGAGCACGCCGCCGCGCCCTTGCCGGTTGACCGCGGACTGGGCGGCGAGCTGAGCCGGCGCCGGCACGTAGAATTCATTATCGAGGATGGAGTAGCGCGCCGAGATCTCGTTGATATTGGCGGTGCGGTGCCGCACCCATTGCCGCGCTACGAAGATCGGCAGCTTCACATGCAGCTTGATCTCGCACATCTCGAACGGCGTCGAATGGCGATGGCGCATCAGATACTGGATGAGGCCGCGATCCTCGCTGACCTTCTTGGTGCCGCGCCCGTAGGAGACGCGCGCCGCCTGCACCACGGCATTGTCGTCGCCCATGTAATCGATGACGCGGATGAAGCCGTGATCGAGCACCGGGATCGCTTCGTAGAGGATCTCCTCGAGGGCGGCGACCGTCGCCCGCCGGGTCGGCGTCGTGGCGCCGCGCAGCCGCTCGATCTCTTCCTGCTGCTCTGCCGTGATCTTCATGCTCGCTTACCTATGGGCATCGTTCCATCCGTCCCACAAGGTATAGCCGCGCGACCGGCTCATACAGCTAAATCTGCGATGCGAGATGAGGATTGCGCCACCCGCTGAACCTCATTAGAAAGCGCCCCAACATTCGCGGAGGCGGGCATGGATGAGAGCTTCGAGAAGATGGCGGCCGACATCACCGCCCGTATCCTGCTGGAAACCAAGTCGGTGCATTTCAGCCCGGACAAGCCGTTCACCTGGACCTCGGGGCGCAAGAGCCCGGTCTATGTCGATTGCCGCCGGCTGATCTCGTTCCCGCGCGCGCGCGCCAAGCTCATGGATCTGGGCACCGAGCTCGTCATGCGGAAGGCGGGCTTCGAGGCGTTCGACGCGGTCGCCGGCGGCGAGACCGCGGGCATCCCCTTCTCCGCCTGGATCGCCGAGCGCATGGCGCTGCCCATGCTCTATATCCGCAAGAAGCCCAAGGGTTTCGGCCGGAACGCCCAGATCGAAGGCCAGTTCGCCGAGGGCGACCGGGTCCTGCTGGTCGAGGATCTCGCCTCCGAAGGCACCTCGAAGCTCAATTTCATCCAGGCGATCCGTGCCGCCGGCGCCGTCACCGCCCATTGCTTCGTGATCTTCCATTACGGCATCTTCCCGTCGAGCCTGGCCTCGCTCGAAGCGGAAGGCGTCCAGCTCCACGCGCTCGCGACCTGGTACGACGTGCTCGACCAAGCCCACCGGCAGGGCAGCTTCACGCCGGAGCAGTATCAGGCGATCAAGTCGTTTCTTGACGCACCCGATGCCTGGGTTCCGCCGCCGGAAGCGTGACCGGGGGCGGCCACGACATGAGATGCTCCGCCGCCCCGCCCTCGAAGGCCCGGCGCAGATGGTGCATGATCACCTCGACCTCCTCGGTCAAGGCCACGATGTGCTGGCCGGTGCATTCGACCTGGACCGCGCGCACGCCGTCGAGCTTGGCCTGCAAGCGATAGAATAGATAGATCACCTCGGGCTCGAGCATGCCGATATCGCGGCCGAGCGATTCGAGCCCGGGCGACGGCAAGGCCAGCAGGCCCTTGACCTGAAACGCCATGAAGCTGCCCTGCACCGAGTTCCGCACCTCGAGCCTGACCGCCTCGATCGCGGCTTCGAGTTGGCGGAGTGCCGCATCGAGCCGGCGAACGGCGCTGCCGCGTTCCTGCCGGTCGCGCCTCGGCTCCATGACGGGAGTCGCCAGCGCCGGCAGCAGCGCCGGGCGTGGCGCGGCCTGGTGCGGCAACCACGCCCGCAAGCCCAGCAGCAGGATGAAAGCCCCGATCAATACCTGCCAATCGCGCAACAAGCCGTAAAGGCCGAGCGCCAGACTATCGGCCGGCTCGGGCAAGAGCGGGCCATTCAGGAACAGCTCGGCGGCCCCGTCGAGCCCGGCCGTCTCCACGCTCAGACAGATGATCAGCGCAAGCACGCCGAGAAGAGCCGCGACGACGTTCATCGGCAAGGTGCCGTCCCTTTGAGAGGCCGGCGCCGAGCGCCGCTGACTAGAGCCGGATCGAAATGGGTGGAATCCACCCATTTCGTGAATCCGTCTCTATTCAAATAGTTAGAGAACGATTCACATATTGGCTGTTCCAGCCAATATGATCGTGCTCTAGCGCTCTCTACCCTTCCGGGAGGAGCGAGGCAAGGCGCTTCGGCGCCTTCAGGCGATAGCTGCGCCGGATGAGCGCTGCGACCTCGTCCCAATCGGGATCGTCGAGGCGAATGCCGACCCAGCCCTTGGGACCGACATAGGGCGGCGCGAAGAACCGCTCGGGATCGGCCTCGACCAGGATCTGCTGTGCGCCGGGCGGCGCCTTGCACCAGACGGCGGGCACGCCCCCGCGGCTGGAGGCCATGGCGAAGATCTTGGTGCACACGCGAAAGGTCGGCGTGTCCCAGGTTTCCTTCTCGTCCGTCTCGGGCAGGGCCAGGCAGATCGATCTCAGCTTGTCGAGGGCGACCGTATCGTCGGCACTCATGGCGCGCGCCCCTCCTCGACCGCGTGGCAGGCGACCAGGCTGCCGCCTTCCACCCGCAGCAGCGGCCGCTCGATCCGGCAGCGCTCGTTGGCGAGCGGGCAGCGCGGATGGAAGGAGCAGCCGGGCGGCGGATCGATCGGGTTCGGCACCTCGCCCGAGACCGGCGCGCGGTTGCGCCCGGTCATCTCGATGTCCGGCACCGTGTCGAGCAGCAGGCGCGTATAGGGATGGCGCGGCCGGACGAACAGCTCCGCGGTCGAGGCGAGCTCGACCAGCCGGCCCAGATACATGACGCCGATCCGGTCCGAGACATGGAAGATCACGGCCAGATTATGCGAGATGAACAGATAGGTGAGGCCGAGCCGGCGCTGCAGATCCTTCATGAGGTTGAGGATCTGCGCCTGTACCGACACGTCGAGCGCCGAGGTCGGCTCGTCGAGCACCAGGAATTCCGGCTCCGAGGCAAGCGCCCGCGCGATCGAGATGCGCTGGCGCTGCCCGCCGGAGAAGGCGTGCGGAAACTTGTCGCCATCGGCGGTGCCGAGGCTCACCTGGCGCAGCAGCTCGTCGACCCGGTCGCGCACGGCGCTCTCGTCCCGCGCCAGCCGGTGCGTGCGGATCGGCTCGGCGATGATGTCCCGCACCCGCCAGCGCGGATTGAGGCTGGCATAGGGGTCCTGGAAGATCATCTGCACGCGGCGGTGCAGCGGCGCCACCGCCGCCCGGCTTTTGAGCAGCGAGCGGTCGGTGCCGTCGATCACGATCCTGCCGGCGCTCGGCCGATAGAGGCCGACGATCAGCCGCGCCACCGTGGATTTGCCGCAGCCGCTTTCGCCGACGAGCGAGAAGGTCTCCCCCCGCTCGATCGCGAAGCTGACATTATCGACCGCCTTGAGCACGCGCCGGCCGGACCCGGACAGCATGCGCGCCAGCCAGGACGGCGAGACGTCGAAATCGCGGGCGAGCGCTTCGACCTTGAGAATCGTGTCAGACATGGTCGGGCCGGTCGTGCAACCAGCATGCCGCTTCCGTTCCCGATGCCGGCATCAGCTCCGGCCGTTCGACCAGGCAGCGATCGAAGGCGCGCGGGCAGCGCGGGTTGAAGGCGCAGCCGGCCGGGATCGCCCCCAGCCGCGGCATGGCGCCGTCGATCTGGCGCAGCCTTTCGAGCCGGTGGCCGATCGCCGGGATCGAGCCCATGAGCCCGACCGTATAGGGATGTTGCGGCGCTTTCACCACCGCGCGCACCGGCCCGATCTCGACGATGCGCCCGGCATACATGACGGCGACCCGATCGGCCGTCTCGGCGATGACGCCCATATCGTGAGTGACCAGCAGCACCGCCGTGCCGTGCTCGCGGCACAGGCGCTTCAGGAGCGCGATGATCTGCGCCTGGGTCGAGACGTCGAGCGCCGTCGTCGGCTCGTCGGCGATGACCAGGCGCGGATTGGCGGCGAGCGCCAGGGCGATGACCACGCGCTGGCGCATGCCGCCGGAGAAATGATGCGGATAGGCATCGATCCGCTCGCGCGCCGCCGGGATGCCGACCTCCTCCAGCAGCTCGACCGCCCGCGCCTGCGCCGCGCGCTCGCCGAGCGGCAGATGCGTGCGGATGGTCTCGACCAGCTGCTGCCCGACCGTATAGAGCGGATCGAGGCTGGTCAGCGGGTCCTGGAAGATGGCGCCGATGCGCTTGCCGCGGATGCGCCGCATGGCGTCGAAGGAGAGATTGTCGATCCGCTCGCCTTCGAGCCGGATCTCGCCGCCGGCTTTGCGCAGCGGCGGCTCCAGCAGATTGATGATGGCGGCGGCGGTGAGCGACTTGCCGGCCCCCGACTCGCCCACCACGCCCAGGACCTCGCCGGCGCCGATCGAGAAGCTGACATCGTCGATGGCGAGCTGCGTCCCCCGCCGGGTCGGCAGCTCGATCCGCAGATGCGAGACCTCGAGAAGCGGCGCCGTCGCGGTCATCGGAGGCGGGGGTTGAGCGCGTCGCGCACCCAATCGCCGAGCAGATTGACCGACAGGATGAGCAGTCCCAGCGTGATCGACGGGAAGAGCGTGATCCACCATTCGCCGGAGAACAGGAAGTTGTTGCCGACGCGGATGAGCGTGCCGAGCGACGGCTCGGTCGGCGGCACGCCGACGCCGAGGAAGGAGAGCGTCGCCTCGGTGATGATCGCGTTGGCGAGATAGATGGTGGCGATCACCAGCACCGGCGTCATGACGTTGGGCAGCAGATGGGTCAGCACGATGCGCGCCGGATGGACGCCGATGATGCGCGCCGCCTGGATATATTCCTTGTTGCGCTCGACCAGGGTCGAGCCGCGGACGGTGCGGGCGAACTGGACCCAGCCCGAGAGGCCGATCGCCACCACCAGCACCCAGACCGCGATCCGGTCCTGGAGCTCGTGCGGCAGCAGGCTGCGGGCGATACCGTCGACCAGCAGCGCCACCAGGATCGCCGGGAAGGAGAGCTGGACGTCGGCTGAGCGCATGATGAAGGCGTCGATGAGCCCGCCGCGCCAGCCGGCTAGGAGGCCGGCGCCGATCCCCAGCACCATGGCGAAGACGACCGAGAGCGCCCCCACCAGCAGCGAGACGCGCGAGCCGAACAGGATCGCCGAGAGCACGTCGCGCCCCTGCCCGTCGGTGCCGAGCAGATGGGCCTGGTCGCCGCCCTCGATCCAGGCCGGCGGGTTGGAGGCGTCGAGCAGGCTGACGGTGGCGAGGTCGAACGGGTTGTAGGGCGCCACCAGCGGCGCGAACACCGCACCGAAGATGATCGCCAGCGCCACCACGGCCGAGACGATCGCGATGGGCGAATGCAGGAAGCTGTAGGCGAGGTCGCTGTCGGCGAAGCGCCGCAACCGGCCCATGGCGGCGCGCTCAGCCATGAGCACTCCTCGTTCCTTCGGTGCGCAGGCGCGGATCGACGACATGATAGAGCAGGTCGACGACGAGATTGATCACGACGAAGAACAGCCCGACCAGCACCAGATATGCCGCCATCACCGGAATGTCGGCGAAGGTCACGGCCTGGATGAACATGAGGCCCATGCCCGGCCATTGGAACACCGTCTCGGTGATGAGCGAGAAGGCGATGAGCTGGCCCAGCTGCAGGCCGGTGATGGTGATGACCGGCACCAGCGTGTTCTTCAAGGCGTGGCCGAAATTGACGGCGCGGCTGGAGAGCCCGCGCGCGCGGGCGAACTTGATGTAGTCGGTGCGCAGCACCTCCAGCATCTCGGCGCGCACCAGCCGCATGATGAGGGTGAGCTGATAGAGCGCCAGCGTCGTCGCCGGCATGATGAGCGCGCGCCAGCCTTCGAGCGTCAGGAACCCGGTCGACCACCAGCCGAGCTGGACGACGCTGCCGCGGCCGAAGGAAGGCAGCCAGCCGAGCCAGACGGAAAAGACCAGGATCATGAGGATGCCGATAAGGAAGGTCGGCAGCGACACGCCGACGAGCGACACCGCCAGGAACAGCCGCGACAACCAGGAATCGCGCCGGAGCCCGGTATAGACGCCCATCGGCACGCCGATGGCGAGCGACAGCACGGCCGCGGCCAGCGACAATTCGAGCGTCGCCGGCATCTTCTCCAGGATCACGTCGCTGACCGGCCGCGCGAGCTGGTAGGACAGGCCGAACTGGCCCTGCACCGCCCGCTCGACGAAATGAGCGAACTGCACCGGCACCGGCGCGTCGAGACCGAGACTGTGCCGGAGCGCCTCGCGTTCCGATTGCGGCGTATCCTGGCCGACCATGGCCGAGATCGGATCGCCGACGAAGCGGAACAGCGAGAACGCGACCAGCGCCACCACCAGCATCACCAGGATCGATTGGACCAGCCGCTGGGCGATGAAGGCGATCACGGGAACCCGGGCGCCGCTACTTCACCGTGACGTAGCGCAGCGGGAAGTAATTGTCGGCCATCTGCGCGACATCGACATTGTTGCGCGCGGCCCAGACCACGACCTGCTGATGCAGCGGGATGTAGAGGTAATTGTCCTTGACGAATTTCAACACGTCGCTGATCAGCGCCTGGCGCTTCTCCTTGTCGGTCTCGATCTGGACCGCGTGCATGCCGTCGTCGATCTCCTTGTAGGAGAAGCCGCCATTGTTGAAATCGCCGAGGCCGTTGCCGTTGCGCGTCGCCATCAATGCCACCATGGCGTTGTGCGCGTCGTAGGTCGCCGGCGTCCAGCCCAGCATGTAGAAGCTGGTCGTGTAGCCGGGCGGGTTGATCTTGGCGAAGTATTTGACGCGGGTCTGGGCCAGCAGATTGACCTTGATGCCGACCTTGGCCAGCATCGCCACCACCGCCTGGCAGATCGCCTCGTCATTGACGTAGCGATCGTTCGGGCAATCCATGCCGGTCTCGAACCCGTCGGGATAACCCGCCTCGACCAGGAGCGCCTTCGACTTCACCGGGTCGTAGGCCGGCCGCTCGTTGAGCTTCGGATCGAAGCCGTTGATGCCGGGCGCGATCATTTCCGCCGTCGGCTGCGAGAAGCCGCGCATGACCTTGGTCTTGATGGTGTTGATGTCGATGGCGCGATAGAACGCCTCGCGCACCTTGATGTCCTTGAACGGGTTCTTGCCCTTGACGTTCGATTCCAGGAGTTCGTCGCGCGACTGGTCCATGCCGAGGAACACGGTCCTGAGCTCCGGCGTCTTCAGGATCTTCAGACCGGACGTATTGCCGATCCGTTCCACATCCTGCGGCGGCACCGTGTAGATGAAATCGATCTCGCCCGAGAGCAGGGCGGCGACCCGCGTCGATTCATTCTGGATGCGATTGAAGATCGCCTCGGTGATGTTGTGCTGCGGCTTGTCCCACCAATTGGGGTTGGGCACGAGCACAGTGCGCACGTCCGGCACGCGCTCCTTCACCATGAACGGGCCGGTGCCCATGGCGTTGCGCGAGGCGAAGCCTTCCTCGTTCGGCTTGTTGAGATCGGCCGGCTTCTCGGCGTGGTTCTTGATGCACCAGACCTTGGACATCATTGTCCAGCTGGTCAGCTCCTCGGGCAGGATCGGGTCCGGCCCCTTGGTCACGAACTCGATCGTGTACTCGTCGACCTTCCGGAACTCCTTGATCGTCGAGAAGTTGCTGCGGATGTTGGAGTTCGGGTCGAGCACGCGCTGATAGGAGAATTCGACATCGTCGGCATTGAACGGCGTGCCGTCGGAGAATTTGACCCCTTGGCGCAGCTTGAAGCGCCAGGTGTCGGGCGCCGTCTGTGACCATTCGGTCGCGAGCGCCGGCTCGAGCTTCAGGTTCCGGTCGCGCCGGACCAACGGCTCGTACATGTTGGCATCGAAGGACAAAAGGAATGTCTCGTTCCGGGCATAGGGATCGAGCGAGTTCACATCGCCGTCATTGGCCCAGCGGAACACCGCCGCCGACGCGTCGAAACCGCCCAATGCCGAGATCGCCGAGAACGCTGCCGCCGCAAGCGCCGCCACCCTGATGCGCATGTCCTTACTTCCCCCGAGGCCAAGACCATAATTTGATGCCGTATCGAAGGCCGGTCGCGCAACAAGATATCGCGTTTGGCCCAAAGTCGGTGCGGCGGCAGTTTGACGCCTCACCCATCATCGGGGATACTGCCGGGCGCCAGTATCCTCTGGCCCCATCGTCACCACAGCGGATCCGGGAAGATCCCGGTCCGGAGGTAATCAACCATGGGTTTCAAGGCTAACTCAGCCGCCAGCCGGGACCGCGCCTTCGTCCTGCACCCCTACACCAACCTCAAGACCTTCGAGGAGACGGGGCCGCTGGTGATCACCGGCAGCCGCGGCGTGACGGTGACGGACGAGGACGGCAAGGAATATATCGAGGCGATGGCCGGCCTCTGGTGCGCCTCGCTCGGCTTCGACGAGGAGCGGCTGGTCGAGGCGGCGGCGCGGCAGATGCGCAAGCTGCCCTTCTATCACACCTTCGCCGCCAAATCGCACGATGTCGCGGGCGAGCTCGCCGAGAAGCTGATCGGCATGGCGCCGGTGCCGATGTCCAAGGTGTTCTTCGCCAATTCCGGGTCTGAGGCGAACGACACGGCGGTCAAGCTGGTCTGGTACTACAACAATTCGCGCGGCCTCTACCGCAAGAAGAAGATCATCGCCCGGATGAAGGGCTATCACGGCGTCACGGTCGCGACCGCCAGCCTGACCGGCCTGCCCAACAATCATCGCGACTTCGATCTGCCGATCGCCAATATCCGGCACACCGACTGCCCGCATCATTACCGCTTCGGCAAGCCGGGCGAGAGCGAGGAGGCGTTCGCGACCCGGCTCGCCGAAAGCCTGGAGGCGCAGATCGTACGCGAGGGGCCGGACACGGTCGCGGCCTTCATCGCCGAGCCGGTGCAGGGCGCCGGCGGCGTCATCGTGCCACCCGCCACATATTTCCAGAAGATCCAGCCGATCCTGAAGAAATACGACATCCTGTTGATCGCCGACGAGGTCATCACCGGCTTCGGCCGCACCGGCAACATGTTCGGCACCGAGACCTACGGGCTTGAGCCCGACATCATCACCATGGCGAAGCAGCTTTCCGCCGCCTTCCTGCCGATCTCGGCCGTGATGATCAGCGAGCGCATCCAGACGGAGCTGGTCGCCCAGAGCGGCCGGATCGGCACCTTCGCCCATGGCTTCACCTATTCGGCCCATCCGGTTTGCGCCGCGGTCGCCGTCGAGACGCTGGCGATCTATCGCGACCGGGACATTCTGAGCCATGTCCGCGCCATATCGCAGCCGTTCCAGGCGGCATTGCAAAGCTTCGCCGAACGGCCCTATGTCGGCGAGGTGCGCGGCATCGGCCTGATCGGCGCCATCGAGCTGGTCCGCGACAAATCGACCAAGGCGCCGTTCGAGCCCGCCAAGGGCGCCGGCGCTTTCTTCGGCGAGCGCGCGCAGGCGCACGGGCTGATCGTCCGGCCGCTTGGCGACTCCGTGGCACTTTGTCCGCCCTTGATTGTAACCGAGGAGGATGTGACCCAGATCAATGCTCGTCTCGGCCGTGCGATGGACGATTTCGAGGATTGGGCGAAACGGGCAGGCTGATCGCCTACGCATGCGCCCCGTTCATGCGGATCTGCAGGGGGTGGGACCTGGAATCGGAATTGCCGTCGCCGATTCCGGTCCATATTAGAGTCCGGAAAGGATCGGGAAGATGAATTACGAACAGTTTTTTGCCGAGCGGATCGAGGCGCTCAGGACCGAAGGCCGCTACCGCCAATTCGCGGAGCTGGAGCGCAAGGCCGGCAATTTCCCGACCGCCTATCATCACGGGCAGCGTGCCGACATCACGGTGTGGTGCTCTAACGACTATCTCGGCATGGGCCAGCATCCGAAGGTGCTGGCGGCGATCCACGGCACGCTCGACCGGGTCGGCGCCGGCGCCGGCGGCACCCGCAACATCTCCGGCAACAGCCACGAGCATATCCTGCTGGAAAAGGAGCTGGCGGACCTTCACGGCAAGGAAGCCGCGCTCATCTTCACCTCGGGCTATGTCGCCAACGAGACGGCGCTCTCGACCCTCGGCAAGTATCTGCCGCGCTGCATCATCTTTTCCGACGCGCTCAACCACAATTCGATGATCGAGGGCATCCGGCAATCGGGCGCCGAGCGCCGGATCTTCCGGCACAATGATCCGGACGATCTCGACCGGCTGCTGCGCGAGGCGCCGGAAGGCACGGCGCGCCTGGTGGCGTTCGAAAGCGTCTATTCGATGGACGGCGATGTCGGCCGCATCCGCGAGATCTGCGATGTCGCCGATGCGCATGGCGCCATGACCTATCTCGACGAGGTCCACGCCGTCGGCATGTATGGCGCGCGCGGCGGCGGCGTCGCCGAGCGCGAGGGGCTGATGGATCGCGTGACGCTGATCCAGGGCACGCTCGGCAAGGCCTTCGGCTGCGTCGGCGGCTATATCGCGAGCTCGGCCAAGCTGGTCGATTTCGTCCGCTCTTACGCCTCGGGCTTCATCTTCACGACCTCGATGCCGCCCTATGTCGCGGCCGGCGCACGCGCGGGCATCGCTCATCTCAAGGCGAGCGAGGCCGAGCGCGAGCGGCATCGCGAGCGCGTCGCCCGGGTCAAGCGCCGCCTGGCCGAGACCGGCATTCCGGTCATGCCGGGCGACACCCACATCGTGCCGGTCATGGTCGGTAATGCCCGCCTATGCAAGCAGGCCTCGGACGAGCTCCTGGAGCGGCACAACATCTATATCCAGCCGATCAACTATCCGACCGTGCCGCGCGGCGCCGAGCGGCTGCGCATCACGCCGACGCCGCTCCATACCGATGCGCAGATCGAGACGCTGGTCGAGGCGCTGAGCGAGGTCTGGAATCGGCTCATGCTCGTCCGCGCTGCCTGAGGCATGTACCGCGACAATTCCCTCATCCCGATCGAGGCCATCCGCATCGCGGCCTTAGGCGCGCTCGCGGAACGGCCGTTGCGCTATGCCGAGCTCGCGTCCGACGTCCGGCGCTTTTCCAGCCGTATCGTCGGCCCGTCGCTGGACCTCATGGGCAGCTCGATCGAGGTACTGCGGATCGAGGCGCTGATCGCCCCCGTCGCCGCCGATGCGGCCGAGCCGGACCCCCGGCTGGAGCTGACCGAAGCCGGCGGCAAGGATCTCATCCTGCTGTTGAAGGCCGGCGTCAGGGCGACCAACACCGATCTCAACCGGCTGGTCGTGGCGCTGAAGATGCGCTTCCTGCATCTCCTGGCGCCGGAGGATCGGCGCGATCAGGTGCTGCTGCTCACGAGCCTGCTGCAGGACGAGCACAAGCGCTACAGCGACCTGCGCGCCAACGACGCGGCCGAGCCGCTCTTCGCCCATTGGCTGGATTTCGAGATCGAGATGCTCGACAACCGGCTGCGCTGGCTCGACGATTTCGTCCGGCGCTGCTTGGATAAATGACAGTGGAAGGCTGACCCTCAGTAGAGGTGCTGGCCGCCGGTGACGAAGATCTCGGTCCCGGTGATATAGACCGAATCGGGCTTGCACAGATAGAGGATCGTCGCCGCGACATCGTCGGGCGTGCCCAGCTTCTGCAAGGGAATGCGCGGGATCAGCACGTCCGTGTTGGGCGAGAGCATGGCGGTCTCGATCTCGCCGGGTGCGACCGCATTGACGCGCACGCCGATCTGCGCGAACTCGACCGCCATCTCGCGCGTCAGCGCCGAGAGCGCCGCCTTCGAGGTAGCATAGGCGGAGCCGGCGAAGGGATGCACCTTGTGCCCCGCGATCGAGGTGACGTTGACGATGGCGCCCTTGCCTTGGGCGAGCGCCGGCGCCAGCGCGCGGCCGAGCGTCACGGGCGTGAAGAAATTGAGCTGGAAGACCGAGCGCCAGTCGGCGAGATCGCCGTTGAGGCAGCCGAGCCGCTCCTGGAACGGCGCCTTGGGCGAGACGCCGGCATTGTTGACGAGCGCCTGGAGCGGTGCCCCGGCCAGTTCGTCCTTCACCTCGGCGATGAAGTCGTCGAGATTGTCTGCGTCGGCGAGATCGGCCGTGATATGCCGCGTCCAGTTCGGATCGCGCTTGCATTCGGGCGGCACGTCGTCGCGGGAGCAGGTGATGACCCGCCAGCCATCGTCGCTGAAACGCTTGACGGTGGCGTGGCCGATGCCGCGGCTGGCACCGGTCAGCAGAATGATGGGCTTTTCCATGCCCGCCAATTTAGAGCATTTTCCGATCCCCGCGATCGGAATTTTGTCCCGCCTGCGACGAGCGGGTTGCCTATCGCCGGCCGCCGCGCGTGGAGCGCGCGACAGCCGGTGACAGGTCAGGTCGATTAGCCGCGGAGCAGCGTCAGGACCGACTGGTTCTGCGTATTGGCGCTGACGAGGGCCTGGACGCCGAACTGCTGACGCAGCTGGAGGGCCTGGGAGTTCGCTGCCTCGGTATTGAGGTCGGCGAGGGTCAGCGCATTGGCGCCCGAGGTCAGCGAGTTGGCGTAGTTGGAGCTGAAGGTCGAGCGGGACTGCAGGATGGTCACGTTCGTGCCGAGCGCCGAGGTGATGGCTCGGAGCTGGTTGATCGCGTTCGAGATGCGGTTGTCGGTACCGGTAAAGATCGCATTCGCGATCGACGCCTTGACCGTGCCCTGGCCGGCGGCCGTGCCGGACAAGTCGAGGGACGAGAAGCCCTTGACCTCATTCGCCTGGGTCGAATCGCCGACCAGGGCGCTGAAGCTGAGGCTACCGTCGGACTTGAACACCGCGGCCTGCGTGAACAGGGTCTTGCCGTTGTTGGTGGAGGTGGCGACGAGATTGTAGCCCGTGATGGTGAAGGTCGCGGCCGTCCGCTCGGAGAACTGCGTCGAGAGCGTCGACGAGGTCGAGGTCAGGATGTTGAGGCCCTGGAACGACGCGTCCTTGACCAGCTGCGAGAGCTGCTGGCCGATATCCTTGAACTGCTGGGTCGCGGCGATGCGCTGGTTGAGCGAGGCACCGCGGGCGCCCTGCTCGACGGCTTGCAGCTGCTTCAGCAGGCCGGTCACGGCCGAGGTCGCGGTCAGCGCCGTCTGAAGGGACTGGACCGACTGGTCGACGTTGCTCTTGCGGTTGAGAATGTCGGAAGCGCGGTCGGACAGAGCCGAGGCCTGGAAGAACGCGGTCGCGCCATCGGCGGCCGAGTTGACCTTCTTACCGGTGTTGAGCTGACCCTGGGTGGTATTGAAGAGCTGCGAGACGTTCTGCAGCGAGAGAAGGGTATTGCGTGACGACGAATCGAGAGTAATGCCAGACATCGTAGTATCCTTTAAGGATGAGCTGAGCCGCCTTTGCGGCACAGGGCCCTTCATGGGCCGGGTCGGTAACGAGCAACGGCACTTCGTGCCACCGCAGCCAGGATATTTTTACCCCGGCGAAGGCTGTTCTAACCCCGAACGCGTTAACAAATCGTATCCAGACCGCGATGATTTTAGGCCGAACCGGCCTAAAATCTGAATCGCCGTCTTAATCATAGGCTTAGAGACCGATTCAGCGATCATGTCGAACCCACATGATCGCATCGGGCTCTAACGGGCAAGGCTTTCGATGTTTGCGGCGGCGATGTCGGCGAGGCTCTTGCCGGCGGCATGCGGATCGGTGACGCGCACCGGCTGGACGCCCTTGCCGATCTCGAGAACCCTTTCATAAGCCGCCCGCGCCTTGTCCTTCTCGCCGAGCGACTGGTAGGTCACACCGAGATCGAGGGCCACATAGGGATCGTCGGGCAGCAGCCTTTGCGCCTCGGTCAGATAGTTTTCCGCCTTGGCGTAGTCCTGGGCATCGAGCGCGTCGAAGCCCTGGCGATAGGCGGCGCGGCCGGCCGCAGCCTGGTCGGCGGCCGAGTCGGAGCAGCCGGCCATGCCGAGGCAGAGGACCGCCAGCACGGCGAGGGTCCTCATGGATAGAGCCTGCCGCGCTGCCACCCGCCGGCCTCGGCGGTGAAGACGATCCGGTCATGCAGCCGGAACGGCCGATCCTGCCAGAATTCGAAATAGCGAGGCACGACCCGATAGCCCGACCAATGTTCGGGGCGGGGCACGGCATCGCCGGGATAGCGCGCCTCGAATTCGCGGATGCGCGCTTCGAACTCGGCCCGGCTCGCGAGCGGCCGGGATTGCTCGGATGCCCAGGCACCGATTCGGCTGTCGCGCGGCCGGCTGGCATAATAGGCATCGGCCTCCGCCGCGGTCACCCGCTCGACCGAACCCTCGATCCGAATCTGCCGCCGCAGCGATTTCCAATGGAAGCACAGGGCGGCATTGGCATTGGCCGCCAGCTCCAGCCCCTTGCGGCTTTCGACATTGGTATAGAAGACGAATCCGCGCGCATCGACGCCCTTGAGCAGGACGATCCGCACCGACGGCATGCCGTCCGCGGCCGTGGTGGCGAGCGACATGGCGTTCGGGTCGTTCGGTTCGGCCGCCTTGGCCGCCTCGAACCAATCATCGAACAGAACCAAAGGGTCCGTCGCCTCGTTCATATCCATGATGGGGGCGCCTCAAACTCTCATTGACGGATCGAGGATCGAATGCCAACCCTGTATATCCGTCAGGATGCTAATGCAATTCACTAAAAATCAACCCGATCAGGTCATTATCGCCGGCCATGTGGGACCCATATGCAACGCTGCAAGTCGATCGTCGCGCGACGCAGGACGAGATCAAACGAGCCTACCGTAAGCTCGCCAAGGAGCTCCATCCCGATCTTCATCCGAACAATCCGGCGAGCGCGCGGCGATTCAAGGATATCACGGCCGCCTATGACGTGCTGTCCGACGAGACCAAGCGCCGCCGCTACGATCACGAGATCAAGCAGGCCGCCGCCGCGAGCGAGCAGCGCAGCTCCTCGCGCTTCGAGGAGGGGCTGGACGCGTTCTTCGGCGGCCGCAGCTGGGGCTATCGCAACGACGGCACCTCGGGCGGCCCGCGCCGCCGCGGCGCCGACATCTATCAATCCCTGACGGTCACCTTCGTCGAGGCGGCGCAGGGTGCGCGCAAGCGTATCGTCGTCAATGACGAGCGGGCGCTCGACGTGACCGTGCCGCCGCTCACCACCGACGGCCAGAGTCTGCGGCTCAAGGGCCAGGGCGGTCTCGGGCAGAATGGCGGCCTCAACGGCGATGTCTTCGTCGAGATCACGGTCGAGCCGCATCCGCTCTTCACCACGAAAGACCGCGACATCCATATGGAGCTGCCCGTCACCGTGCCGGAAGCGGTGCTGGGCGCCACCGTGACCGTGCCGACCGTGGCCGGCCTGGTCCAGCTCAAGATCCCCAAAGGCTCGAACACGGGGTCCGTGCTGCGCCTCAAGGGGCGCGGTCTGGCGGGGCCGGGCACCGTGCCGGGCGATCAATATGTGACCCTCAAGGTCATCCTACCGGACGCGCGCGACCCGGATTTCGCGGCCCTGGTCGAGGCCTGGGCGAAGCGCCACGATTACTCGGTCCGGCCGCCCCATACCAACTGAAGCCGGATCGGCAATCGAGCTACGGCTGCAACACCCCCGGCGTCGGGGATTGACAGCCGACTCGTCCACTATTTCTATGATTTCATTGATCAAGCGGCGAAGCTTGCCGATAAGATCTCCAAGCTGCCCGCTTTTTGAAGTCGCGTTCCAAACCAACCTGCCTCGGTGGAGCATTCAATGAAATATTTGGTGTTGGGCGCCGGCGTCGCCCTCGGGCTCTATGCGACCGCCGCCGCCGCGGAGACGCCGCTGATGGCGCCGATCCATCAATTCATCGACAGCTTCGACAAGGGCGATGAAAAGACGGCCGCGAAGGCGTTCGCGCCGGGCGGCGTGGCCATCATCGACGAGGTCGCTCCCCATCTCTGGACGGGTGCTCATGCCTTGCAGCAATGGAGCAAGGATCTGATGGCGGATAGCGGCAAGGAAGGCTTGACCGACGAGTCGGTCACGCTCGGTACGCCGACGCGCGAGGACGTGAACGGCGATCGTGGCTATCTCGTCGTCCCCGCGACCTTCGCCTTCAAGCAAAAGGGCGCCGCGATGAGCGAGGCGGCGCAGATGGTCGTGGCATTGAAACAGTCGGGCGGCCATTGGCTCATCACCGGCTGGGCCTGGGCCGGCGGCACGCCCCAGCCCGCGACGGCGGCGGCCAAGTAGGAAAGCTTCCTACGAACTCGACATCGAGGCCGGATGCCGGTCGCCATCCTCCAGCACGGACGCGACCGGCACGGACAGCGCGTCGATCTCGGCCCGGCGTACATCGGTCAGCCGCTGATCGAGCCGGTGCCGGCCGCTGCGCCGCCGCCGGCCGGGCAGATCGCTGTCGAGCGCCGATTGCAGGTCGAGCAGCGAGACCGCTCCCAGATCCCGTGCCAGCACGAAGCCGCCATCGACGGTCGCCGCCACGATGCCGGCTCCCACCATGAGATCCAGGCAGCGGCCGACCGTGCCGATCGGCGCCTTCACCGACCGGGCGAGCCAGCGCAGCCGCGCCGTGCCGCCCTGGCGCGTCTGCGCCGAGAGCGCTTCGAGCAGCTGCAGCGCCAGATCGAGATCGGTCACCTCGGCGCCGTCCGCCAGCGCCTCGTCGAGGCCCCAGAGCGGCACCGCCGCCGCGATCTCGGCGCCGAACAGCACCACCCCCCAGGACAGGTACATCCAGAGCAGGAAGATCGGGATGACGGCCAGCGCGCCGTAGATCGCCTCGTAGGAATTGTAATGGCCGATGAAGATGGTGAAGCCGCCCTTGCAGATCTCCAGCAGCACCGATGCCACCACCCCGCCCAGGAGCCCGTCGCGCCAGCGCACCGGGCAATGCGGGATGAGGCAGTAGAAAAGGGTGAGGCCGAGCGCCTCCAGCGCCATCGGCACGACCACGGACAGATCGCGCAGCCCACGGCCGATCACATGCTCCGAAACATTGGAGAAGCCCAGCGCCTCCGACACGGCGCCGAGCGTGCCCGAAAGCGAGAAGGCCAGGCCGAACAGCACCGGGCCCAGAGTCAGGATGGTCCAGTAGACGGTGATACGCACGCTCCAGCGCCTGGGCGCATTGACCCGCCAGATCTGGCCGAGCCGGTCCTCGATCGTCGCCAGCAGCAGGATCGAGGTGACGGCGAGCACGATCAATCCCACCGCCGTGGTGCGTCCGGCAGTGGCCGCGAAGGCGCTGATATATTGCTCGACCGTTCCGCCGATGCTGGGCACGAAGGCATCGAAGACGAAGCCCAAAAGCTGACTGCGCAGCGTGTCGAAGATCGGGAAGGCCGAGAGCACCGCGAGGCTGATCGCCACCAGCGGCACCAGCGAGACGAGGGTCGTGTAGCTCAAGGCGCCGGCGGCGGCGAGGCAGCCATCGTCGCGGAAGCGCCGCAGCACATGGACAAGGAAAAGCCGCAGCCGAGAGAGCTGCAAGGACAGGTTATGTTGCTTCGCGTCGCTCATCATGCCGGCCCTAGAGCCCGATGCTATCAGGCCGATCCGGCCTGATTGCCGAACCGGTCTCTAATTTGTTGAATGAGACCAAGATTCACCGATTAGGTCGATTCGACCCAATCGGACCTTGCTTGCCCCTCGCCGCAGGGGCCTTTGCTCCTGCTTACCATGCCGACGGGCTTCCAAACAGCAATGTGCCCATGCTATCCGCCGCGCCGAGGTTTCGTGTATCGTCCGGACGAAGCCGATCTATCCGCATCAAGGAGCAGCCGACCAATGGCGAATAACGCGGCCCTCATGGCCGGTAAACGCGGTCTCATCATGGGTGTTGCCAACCATATGTCGCTCGCCTGGGGCATCGCTCAGGCCGTCCACGCCCAGGGCGCCGAGCTCGCCTTCACCTATCAGGGCGACGCCCTCGCCAAGCGCGTGGCTCCGCTCGCGGAAAGCATCGGCACCGATTTCCTGCTCGAATGCGACGTGACCGACGATGCCTCGCTCGACCGCACCTTCGCCGCCATCAAGGAGCGCTGGGGCAGCCTCGATTTCGTGCTGCACGCCATCGGCAATTCCGACAAGGAGGAGCTGAAGGGCCGCTACGCCGATACCTCGCGCGCCAATTTCCTGCGCACGCTCGACATTTCCTGCTTCTCCTTCACCGACGTCAGCCGGCGTGCCGCCCTGCTGATGCCGAACGGCGGCAGCCTGGTGACACTGACCTATTACGGCGCCGAGAAGGTCATGCCGAACTACAACGTCATGGGCGTCGCCAAGGCGGCGCTGGAGCAGAGCGTCAAATATCTCGCCGTCGATCTCGGCCGCGACAATATCCGCGTCAACGCGATCTCCTACGGCCCGGTCAAGACGCTGGCGGCCAAGGGCATCAGCGACTTCAACTACATCCTCAAATGGAACCAGTACAACTCGCCCCTGAAGCGCAACGTCTCGCCCGAGGACGTGGCGGGCGCCGGCCTCTACATGCTGAGCGGCCTCAGCTCCGGCGTCTCGGGCGAGGTCCATCACGTCGATTGCGGCTATCACGTCGTCGGCATGAAAGCGGTCGACGCACCCGACATCGCCACCGTCTGATAGGCCGTTGAAAATGCGCGGCAGCACCAGCCCACGCCCCCGCCCGGCCACCCACGGCAGTATCCTGGAATGGGTGGCCGGGCGGGGGCGTGGGCCGGCGCAGAACCGAAAATGCGCTGTCCGCGCATTTTCAAACGGCCTCTGATCTCGCCATGGCCGGCAACAGCTTCGGCGCGATCTTCCGCTTTACCAGCTGGGGCGAGAGCCACGGGCCGGCGATCGGCTGCGTCGTCGACGGCGTGCCCTCGCGCCTGGCCCTCGACGAGGCGCAGATCCAGCATTGGCTCGATCGGCGCAAGCCGGGCCAGTCGCGCTTCACCACCCAGCGGCAGGAGGCGGACGAGGTCCGCATCCTCAGCGGCGTGTTCGAGGGGCTGACCACCGGCACGCCGATCGCGCTCGAGATCCAGAACACGGATCAGCGCTCCAAGGACTATGGCGAGATCAAGGACAAGTTCCGCCCCGGCCATGCCGACTATGCCTATTGGGTCAAGTACGGCATCCGCGACTATCGCGGCGGCGGCCGCTCCTCGGCGCGCGAGACGGCGACGCGCGTCGCCGCCGGTGCCGTGGCGAGGCTGGTGCTGGGCTCCGCCGTCTCGATCCGCGGCGCGCTCGTCCAGATCGGTCCGCATGCGATCGACCGGACGCGCTGGGATTGGGACGAGACCGAGCGCAACCCCTTCTGGTGCCCGGATGCCGAGACGGCGGCGCGCTGGGCCGATTATCTCGACGGCGTGCGCAAGGCCGGCTCCTCGACCGGTGCCATCATCGAGATCGTGGCCTCGGGCGTCCCGGCCGGGCTCGGCAACCCGATCTACGGCAAGCTCGACGCGGATCTCGCGTCCGCGATGATGTCGATCAACGCGGTCAAGGGGGTCGAGATCGGTGCCGGCTTCGCGGCCGCCGCCCTGAGCGGCGAGGACAATGCCGACGAGATGCGGATGGGCAATGACGGGCCGCATTTCCTGTCGAACCAGGCCGGCGGCATCCTGGGCGGCATCTCGACCGGCCAGGAATTGGTGCTGCGCTTCGCGGTCAAGCCGACCAGCTCGATCCTCAAGGAGCGGCGCACGGTGACGGTGGGCGGCCAGGACACCACCATCATCACCAAGGGCCGCCACGATCCGTGCGTCGGCATCCGCGCCGTGCCGGTGGGCGAGGCCATGATGGCCGTGGTGCTGGCCGATCACCTGATGCAGCACCGGGCGCAGCAGGGCTGAGGGCCTATGTGGATCCGCCTCGCGACCGCGACCGTCGAGGAAAATCTGTTCGAGCTCTATGAGCAGGACGGGCTCCACATGATCCGCGTCAACGGGCTGGAGCTGATGAACGGCAAATGCCATGAATCCGAGGATCTGCTCGGCCGGCTCGGCGCCGAGATCACGCTGGGCGACAGCCCGGAAATCCTCGTCGGCGGCCTTGGGCTCGGCTACACGCTCGCCAGCCTGATCGACAATCTCGGCCCGGAAAGCCGCATCACCGTCGCCGAGCTTTCGGCCGCCATCCTCGACTGGTTCGGGCGCTATACCGGCCCAGCACTGTTCCGGCGCTTGCCGGCGACCGTCAGCCTGGTCAACGAGAATGTCGCGGCGTTGCTGGGCGAGGCCGCCCGCTGGGATCTGATCGTGCTCGATGTCGATAACGGTCCGCGGGCCTTCTCCACGCCGAGCAACGATGCGCTCTACGGCCGAACCGGGCTGCGGCGGTGCTGGGACAGCCTGAAACCGGGCGGGAACCTGCTGGTCTGGTCCAGCTTCGAGGAGCCGGCCTTCATCGAGCGCGCCCGGTCGACCGGCTTTCGCGCCCAGACGGTGCCGGTCGTCATCGCCGAACGTCCGGAACCCTTTCATTTCGTCTATCGGCTCGCCAAGCACAGATAGCTCGAAGCCGCATTGCTTGAGATAGTCGCACAACAGACCAATTTAGTGGGTAATGACGAAATCCGAGCATCTCGTCGGCCGGTATCGGCTGCAGCCGAGCCGCGGCCTCTACGCTGGCGGCGTTCCGGTCGTGCTCGGTACCAAGGCGCTCGACATCCTGACGGCACTGGTCGAGGCGCGCGGCGATCTCGTCACCAAGGACGAGCTGCTGGACCGTGTCTGGCCCGGTATCGTCGTCGAGGAGCACAACATCCAGGTCCATGTCTCGGCACTGCGCAAGGCGCTGGGCGAGGATGCCGGCTGGATCGTGACCTTGCCCAAGCGCGGCTATCGTTTTACCGGACCCTTGGACGAGCCGCCGGCGGGAGCATCGTCCTCCCTGCCGCGACCGCTCAATCGCCTGTTCGGTCGTGAGCAGGACCTGGCGACGATCCGTTCGCTGCTGAACCATTCGCATCTGGTGACGATCGCGGGGCCGGGCGGCATCGGCAAGACGCGGATCGCTATAGAGCTCGCCCGCGAGATGGGCGACGCGGTCTTCGTTGATTTCTCGGTGTTGCAAGACCCGTCGTTGGTGACGAGTCTGGCGGCGGCGGCGCTCGGAATCACGTTCAAGGACGATGGGTTCGCCGCTCAGCTGGCGTCTCGGCTGAAAGGACGAGCGACGTTGATCGTGCTCGATAATTGCGAGCATGTGCTCGACGCGACGGCGGCATTCGCTGAACTGATCCTGACCGTGGCGCCGTCGGTGAGATTGCTCGCGACCAGCCGAGAGCCGCTCGCCTGTCGGGGCGAGCAGATCTATCGCCTGCCGCTATTGCCGGTTCCGGCCGACGATCTCGGCTCGCCGGCGGAGACGCTCGCCAGCGCCGCCGTGGCGCTGCTGGTCGACCGGCTCAAGGCGGCCGATCCGCATTTCGAGCTGACCGAGAGGGCGGTCCGCGCGGTCGGCGGCATCTGTCGGCGGCTCGACGGACTGCCGCTCGCCATCGAGATGGTCGGAGCAGTCGCTCTGGATCTCGGCCTGGAGACGATGGCCGCCAGGCTGGAACAGCCTTTCAACCTGCCCCACAGCGTCTCGCGGACGGCGGAACCCCGCCATCGCTCGCTCGAAGCGACGCTCGATTGGAGCCATGCGCTCCTGTCGCCGGCCGAGCGGATGATGCTGCGCCGGCTGTCGGTGTTTCCCGGGCCGTTCTCGCTGGACGCGGTCGAAGCCGTCGCCAGTGGCGAGGAACTGCCCCGACCGGCGTGCGGCGACCTTCTGATCAGGCTCGTCAGCAAATCATTGGTCTCGATCGACACGACCGCGCGCTTGCCTTATCGGCTGCTCGAGACCATTCGCACCTACGCCGCGGAAAGGCTCGAAGAGGCCGACGAACAGCGTTCGCTGCGCGAACGGCATGCGCGCTATGTGGCGGACAAGTTCGACCGCGCTGCCCGGGAGTGGTACGACACAGGCGAAGGCCTCTGGCGCGACCGCTACGCCTGGCTGCTGGCCGATCTCCGCGCGGCCTTGCGCTGGAGCTTCGGGCCGGATGGCGATCTCGATCTCGGCCTGGTGATCGTCGGCCAATCGAGGCCGCTCTGGCCTGTGTTGAACCTCGATGCCGAAGGACGCCATTGGGCGGAAACGGCAGCGTCTTCGCTGACCCGGGAAACCCCCGACGAGGTGGCGGCGCAAGTGTGGATGGCGGTCGGATATCTGATGTCGGCGCGCTCGTTCGAACGCTCCGTCTTCGCGCTGAGCCGGGCCGCGGATCTATTCGGCATCCTGAACGATACGGTCGAGCGCGGCGCGGCATTGGCCACGAAGGGAGCGGGACTGGCGATGACCGGCGATGCCGCGGCGGCGACCGCGGCGCTGGCCGAGGCGCGGCTTCTGCTCGAGGGCAGCGCCAGCACGCGCAGCCTCGCCATCTGTGCGTTAGGCTTCGGGACTCTTCATTTCGAAACGGGTTCATGGCCCGATGCGCGCCGCGAATTCGATCTGGCCAGAACCTTGTACCAAGCGGCGGACTCCATCCGAATGGCAGTGATCGTCTCGGGCAACCTCGCCGAGGCGATATGGGCCGGAGGAGACCTCGAAGCCGCGATAGCGACCGTGAGAGAAGCATTGGATCTGGCGCAGCGAGAGGCGATAACGGGTGTCGGTCAGACTTCCGGCAGCCTGGTCGGCATGCTCACGGCCCGCGGCGACCTGGACGAGGCGCTCGCCCTCGCGCGCGCTGCAGTGCCGCTCTGCCGCGAGGATGAATATCTCCACTGGCTGTTCCCGCATCTGGCCCTGCGCGTCGCCAAGGCCGGCAGACTGGAAGATGCGGCTCGCCTCTGGGGCTATTTCGATCATTTCAACCGCCGGACTCCCGAGGTCAATGAAAGAGGCGCGCTCGACGCGCTGACAGCGCTTCTGCATGACCGCTTGTCCCCCGGGCGGGCGGATGAGCTGCGGGAAGCGGGATGTTATCTCGACGAGGATCTGGCCATCGACTTGGCGCTCGCTTGAGCGCCGCCGGCCGGCCTGCTGAAGCAGGCGACGATTGGCCGCTCGTATTTTCGCTCCGACGACATGAAAGAAGATGGCATCTATACTGAGCGGCCATGCATTTTTGCGCTGCCAAGAATGTGCCCGAAATCCCGAGCATCGCAGCAGCATTGCTTGAGATAGCTGCATAACAGACTAATTTAGGCTGTGATGACGAAATCCGAGCATGTGATCGGCCGGTACCGGCTGCAACCGAGCCGCGGCCTATACGCTGGCGGTGTTCCGGTCGTGCTCGGCGCCAAGGCGCTCGACATCCTGACGGCGCTGGTCGAGGCGGGCGGGAGTCTCGTCACCAAGGACGAGTTGCTGACCCAGGTCTGGCCGGGCCTCGTCGTCGAGGAGCACAATATCCAGGTCCATATCTCGGCGCTGCGCAAGGCACTGGGCGACGAGGCCGGATGGATCGTGACCGTGCCGCGGCTCGGCTATCGCTTCGTGGGGCCTTTGGGCCGAACCGCGCCGATGATGTCCCTGCCTCGGCCGTTCAATCGCCTCTTCGGCCGCGAGGAGGATCTGGCGGCGATCCGGTCCTTGCTCGACACAGCCCGGCTGGTGACGATCGCGGGGCCGGGCGGCATCGGCAAGACGCGCATCGGCCTCGAGCTCGCTTATGAAATCGGCAGCCGCTATCGCGACGGCGCCGTCTTCATCGATCTTTCGGAGCTCGAGGATCCGTCGCTGGCCGTAAGCCTGGTCGCGGCCGCGCTTCAGATCGAATTCACGGGCAACCCGAAGCCCGAGCAGCTGACACGCCGGCTGAAAGAGCGGGAGCTGCTGATCCTGCTCGATAATTGCGGGCATGTGCTCGATGCGGTGGCGCCGCTGGCCGAGCTCATCCTGGCCGAGGCACCCGGGATCAGCCTGCTTGCCACCAGTCGCGAGCCGCTGACCTGCGCGGGCGAGCAGGTCTATCGCCTGCCGCTGCTGCTGGTTCCGTCCGATCAGCCAAGCTCGCCGGCGGAAGCCCTCGCCAGCTCCGCCGTGGCGCTGCTGGTCGACCGGCTCAAGGCGGCCGATCCGCATTTCGAGCTCACCGACGCCTTGGTCTGTACAGTCGGTTGCATCTGCCGGCGGCTCGACGGCTTGCCGCTGGCGATCGAGATGATCGGCGCCCTCGCCCTGGATCTCGGCCTGGAGACCATGGCCGCCAGGCTGGAACAGCCTTTCAACCTGCCTTATAGCGTCACCCGGACCATAGCGCCGCGCCATCGCTCGCTCGAAGCGACGCTCGATTGGAGCCATGCGCTGCTGTCGCCGGCCGAGCAGATAATGCTGCGCCGGCTGTCGGTGTTTCCCGGGCTGTTCTCGCTGGAAACGGTCAGAGCCGTCATCGGCAGCGAGGCGCTGCCCGGACCGGCGTGCAGCGATCTCTTAGTGAGGCTCGTGCGCAAATCGCTGGTCTCGATCGATACGGCCGCGCCATTGCCCTATCGGCTGCTCGAGACGATCCGCACCTATGCCGCTGAAAAGCTCGAGGAGGCCGGTGAACAGCGCTCACTGCGCGAACAGCATGCCCGTTATGTGGCGGGAAAATTGAAGCAATCCACCGAGGAGTGGCACACAATCGGTGAGGGCGCCTGGCGCCGCAATTATGCTTGGCTGCTGGCCGATCTCCGCGCGGCCCTACGCTGGAGCTTCGGTCCGGATGGCGACCTCGATCTCGGCCTCGTGATCGCCGGCCGATCCCGGCCGCTCTGGTCCACATTGAGCCTCGCTGGCGAAGGACGCCACTGGGCGGAAATTGCGGCGGCGGCGCTGACCGAGCAAACACCCGACGAAGTCGCGGCCCATATATGGGCCGCAGTCGGCAATCTGATGCCTCAGCGCTCATTCGAGCGCGCGACTTTCGCGTTGCGCCGGGCGGCGGATTTGTTCGGCATCTTGAACAACGGGATCGAACGCGGCACGGCCATGACCAGGCTGGGTCAGCTACTGGCTATGTTCGGCGATGCCGCGACGGCAAAATCTGTGCTGGCCGAGGCGCGGCTTTTGCTCGAACAGAGTGGCGCCAAGCGCAGCCTCGGCAGCTGTGCGATGGGTTTCGGGCTGCTTCATCTCGCAGAAGGAGCGGGGCCGGAGGCGCGCCGGGAATTCGATCGGGCCAGAGCCTGGTTCCAAGCGGCGGACTCTCCACGGCTGACAGTGCTGGCCTTGTGTAACCTCGCCGACGAGCTGTGGGCCGAGGAAGACCTCGAAACGGCGATAGCAACCGTACGAGATGCGGTGGATATGGCGCAGCAAGAGGGTATTTCGCGCTTTATCGGTTTCGCATTGGGCAATCTGGCCGGCATGCTCACGGTTCGCGGCGATCTGGACGAGGCGCTCACCGCTGCACGCGTGGCGATGCCGCGCTGTCGCGAGGATGAAAATTTCCACTGGCTGTTCCCGCATCTGGCCCTGCGCGCCGCCAAGGCCGGCAGGCTGGAGGATGGGGCACGCCTCTGGGGCTATTTCGATCATGTCAATCGCGGGCCTCACCAGCTCAATGAAAGACGCGCGATCGAGGCGCTGGACGCGCTTCTGCACGACCGCCTGCCGCCCGGACGGACGGAGGAGCTGAGGGACGCGGGACGCTATCTCAGCGAGGAACAGTCCATCGACTTGGCGCTTGCTTGAGCGCCGCCGGCCGGCTTGCTGAAGCAGGCGACGATTGGCCGCTCGTATTTTCGCTCCGACGACGTGGCAGGAATAGCTGTCTGTGCAGCAGACTGTCGCGTGTTTTTGCGCGTCGGCTTGGTTCGATGCGGTCGGATGACGGACCAATCTGGATGATGACGGCGAAACACGAGCATGTGATCGGCCGGTATCGGCTGCGGCCGGGCCGGGGCCTTGACGCCGATTGCCTGCCGGTGGCGCTCGGCGTCAAGGCGCTCGGCATCCTGACGGCGCTGGTCGAGGCGGAAGGCGAGCTCGTCACCAAGGACGAGCTGCTGGAACGCGTCTGGCCGGGCCTCGTCGTCGAAGAGCACAATATCCAGGTCCACATCTCGGCGCTGCGCAAGGCGCTGGGCGAGGAGGCCGGCTGGATCGTGACGGTGCCGCGGCTCGGCTACCGCTTTGTGGGACCCTTGGGCCGAACCGCGCCGGCGGTGTCTCTGCTCCGGCCGTTCGGCCGCCTGTTCGGCCGCGAGGAGGATCTGGCGACGATCCGGTCCCTGCTCGAAGGAGCCAGGTTGGTGACGGTCGCCGGACCGGGCGGTATCGGCAAGACGCGCATTGCGCTCGAGCTCGTTCACGGGGTCGGTGGTCGCTATCGCGATGGTGCCGTCTTCGTCGATCTTTCGGTGCTCGAAGATCCGTCGCTGGTGTCGACCCTGGTCGCGACCGCGCTCAGGATCGAGCTTAAAGGCGACAGGCCGCAGCCCGAGCAGTTGGCACGCCGGCTGAAAGAGCGGGAGCTGCTGATCGTGCTCGATAATTGCGAGCATTTGCTCGGTGCCGTGGCGCCGCTGGCCGAGCTGATCCTGGCCGAAGCGCCCCGGGTCAGCCTGCTCGCCACCAGCCGCGAGTCGCTTGCCTGTCAGGGCGAGCAGGTCTATCGCCTGCCGCTGTTGCCGGTTCCGGCCGACGATCTCGGTTCGACGGCGGAGATGCTCGCCGGCGCCGCCGTGGCTCTGCTGGTCGACCGGCTCAAGGCGGCCGATCCGCATTTCGAGCTGACCGACAGGGCCATCCGTGCGGCCGGTGGCATCTGCCGGCGGCTCGATGGCCTGCCGCTCGCCGTCGAGATGGTCGGCGCCCTCGCTTCCGATCTCGGCCTGGAAACGACGGCCGCCAGGTTGGAGCAATCCTTCAGCTTACCCTACAGCGTCTCGCGGACGGCGGAACCCCGCCATCGCTCGCTTGAAGCGACGCTCGATTGGAGCCATGCGCTCCTGTCGCCGGCCGAGCGGATGATGCTGCGACGGCTGTCGGTGTTTCCTGGCCCGTTCTCGCTGGAAGCGGTCGAAGCCGTCGCCAGTGGCAAGGAACTGCCCCGATCGGCGTGCGGCGATCTTCTGATAACGCTTGTGCGCAAATCGCTGGTATCGATCGACCCGGTCGCACCGCTGCCCTATCGGTTGCTGGAGACCATCCGCACCTATGCTGCTGAAAAGCTCGAAGATGCCGGCGAAAGACGCGCGCTGCACGAACGGCATGCCCGCTGCGTGGCGGACAAATTCAAGAGCGCCATCCGGGATTGGCATGAAGCGAACGAGGGCGTCTGGTGCGACCGCTACGCCTGGCTGCTGGCCGATCTCCGCGCGGCCTTGCGCTGGAGCTTCGGGACGGACGGCAATCTCGATCTCGGCCTCGCGATCACCGGTCAATCGACGCCGCTGTGGCATGTATTGAGACTCGACGGCGAAGGACGCCGCTGGGCGGAAACGGCTGCGTCTTCCCTGACCGATGCAACATCCGACGAGGTGGCGGCCTATGTCTGGATGGCGGTCGGCTATTTGATGCCGCAGCGCTCGTTCGAGCGATCGGTCTTCGCGTTGCGCCGGGCGGCCGATCTCTTCGGCATCCTGAACGATACGGTCGAGCGTGGCACGACGCTGGCCATGACGGGTCAATTGTTGGCGCTGTCCGGCGATGCGGCGGCGGCAAAGGCGGCACTGACCGAAGCGCGGCTTTTGCTCGAACGGGGGGCCAGCAAGCGCAGCCTCGGCCTCTGCGCGATGGGCTTCGGGGTGCTTCATACCGAGGCGGGATCACGGCCCGAGGCGCGCCGCGAATTCGATCGGGCCAGGACTTTGTTCCAAGCGGTGGACTCCACGCGGACGGCATTGGCGGCCTCGTGCAACCTCGCCGAGGCGATATGGGTCGAGGGAGACCTCGAAGCGGCGATAGCGACCGTGAAAGACGCATTGGAGCTGGCGCGGCGAGCGCGTATCCCGCGCTTCGTCGGTCATGCTTCCGGCTGTCTGGCCGGCATGCTCACGGAGCGCGGCGAGTTGGACGAAGCGCTCATCGCCGCGCGTACGGCGATGCCGCTCTGCCGCGAGAATGAACATGTCCTCTGGCTGTTCCCGCATTTGGCCCTGCGCGCCGCCAAGGCCGGCAGGCCGGAAGAGGCGGCACGCCTCTGGGGCTACTTCGAGCGGGTCAATCACGGGGCTCTCTCGGTCAGTGAAGGACGTGCGCTCGACGCGTTGAGAGCGGTTCTGCATGACCGCTTGCCGCCCGGACGGGCAGAGGAGCTGCGGGAAGCGGGACGCTATCTCAGCGAGGATCAGGCCGTCGACTTGGCGCTCGCTTAGAGCCTGATCATACCCCCGATGCCGCGGCGTCGAGATCGAGCCGGCTTCGGGTTTCGAAGCAGCGGAATCCCAAGGCTTCATAGGCGCGGCCCGCAGCGGGATTGTCGGCATCGGCGGCGAGCGTCAGCGTGCGATTGCCTTCGGCCATGAGCCGGGCGGCGAGGGTGGCGGCGACGGCGCGTCCAAGGCCGCGGCCGCGCCGGTCGGGACGGGTCAGAAAATTGCCGAGATGAGCGAGGCCGTCGGCCTGTGCTACGACCCCGCCGCAGGCGACGAGCTGCTCCGCCTCGAACCAGCCGAGGAAGGGCAGGGCCAGCATCCAGCGCGAGAAGATCGCTCCGGCATTATGGCGGCCGAAGAAATCCTCGACCGCCCGAAAATCCTCCGACCCGAGCAGCCGGCAGCGCGGATCGGGCGGCAGTGCCGGCGGCCCGTCCAGCCGATAGAGGCGCAGGATCCGCCGCGCCGCCACCCGGTGACTGAGCGCCCGCGCCAGGAACTCGGCCTGGTCGTCGGCGAGATGCAGCTCGGCCGCCCCGCGGATATCGCCGAGCGCCAGCAGCTCGTCTTCGGCGAGCGTGCCGACCGCGGTCCGCACGCCGATCCGGTCGAAGCGAATACCGAGGATGAGGCCGCGTCCGCCGCGGCCGATGAGAATGGTCCGGTCGGCACCTTGCCGCGCCGCCGCGAGCCCGGCTTCGAGATAAAGCCGATGGGCCGGATGGTCGCCGACCAGGGCGCGGGCCTGCGCGATCTCGGCCTCGACCAGCGCGTCGAGCAGGCGGAATGTCGGGCGCTCGCCCCATGCTTCGCTCATCCGGCCGCCCTCCTCCCCCTGTCGCCGACCCGCCTCGGCTGCGCTATGGTCGCCCCGCCCCCAGGAGGAATCGTCCATGCCACAACCCGACCATATCTCCAAGCTCGGCGTCGCCGATCCCGACACGCTCGACGGCGATCTCAAATCCGTCTTCGACAAATGCGTCGAGAAGCTGGGCTTCGTGCCCAACGTCTATCATGCCTATAGCCTCCGGCCCGCCAGGCTGCGCAACTTCATCGCCATGTACAACGAGCTGATGCTGGCGCCGTCGGGTCTGTCCAAGCTCGAGCGCGAGATGATCGCGGTCGTCGTGTCGAGCGCCAATCGCTGCTATTACTGCCTGGTCGCCCATGGCCAGGCGGTGCGGCGCCTGTCGGGCGATCCGGAGCTGGGCGAGATGATCGCCCTCAACTATCGCGTGGCCAAGCTCGACACCCGCCAACGCGCGATGCTGGATTTCGCCTGGAAATTGACGGCGACGCCCCATCTGGTCGAGGATGCCGACCGGGACGCGCTCAGAGCCGTCGGCCTCAGCGCCCCCGACATCTTCGATCTCGCTGAAACTGCGGCTTTTTTCAACTTGTCAAACCGCATGGCCTCGGCGACGGATATGATGCCCAATACCGACTATCACCGGTTGGATCGTTAGGCAGGAACCCTCATGCGCGTCATTCTGTGGATCTTCGCCGTCATCGGCTTTCTCTCGGTCGTGCTGTTCGGGTTTCTGACCTATGCGGCGCTGCATCTGCGCGTCACCAGCGCGCCGACACCGATCGCCGAGAACACCGTGCTGCAGATCGATTTCGACCGGCCGATCGTCGAAGGGGCTTTGCCGATCGACCATCTGCTGAACGACAAGACCGTCAATTTCGGCACGCTGGTGACGGCCTTGAAGCGCGGCGCCGAGGATGCGCGCGTGAAGGGCCTGGTCGCCCGCGCCGGCGGCGTCCAGCTCGGTTACGGCCAGATCCAGGAGCTGCGCGACGCGATCGCCGCCTTCCGCGCCAAGGGCAAGTTCGCCTATGTCTTCGCCGAGACCTTCGGCGAGATCGGCGGCGGCACGCGCTCCTATTACCTCGCCAGCGCCTTCGACAAGATCTGGCTGCAGCCGGGCGGCTCGCTCGCCCTCGTCGGCATCCATGCCGAGATCCCGTTCTTCAAGGGCACGCTCGACAAGGTCGGCGTCGAGGCGCAGTTCGACCGGCGCGCCGAGTACAAGAGTGCGGCCACGCAATTCACCAACACCAAGCTCCCCGACACCGACCGCACCGCCTATGAATCGATGCTGGGCTCGATCTATGACGAGGTCACTGAGGGCATCGGCAAGGAGCGCGGCATGCCGGCCGACGGGGTCAAGCAGCTCGTCGATGGCGGCCCCTATCTGGCGCAGGAGGCGATCGACAAGCATCTGATCGACAAGCTCGGCTATCGCGACGCGCTGGAGCAGGAGGCGCGCAAGACGGCGGGCGACGGCAAGCTGATGGATGCCGCCGCCTATGTCGCCGCCGTCCGCGTGAAGGACACCGCCAACACGGTCGTCGCCGTCATCCGCGCCATCGGCCCGATCCAGTCCGGCGCTGGCAACGACGGCCCGTTCGACAACAGCAAGGTCGTGGGCGCCGACACTATGGTCCGCGCTTTCGACGAGGCGATCCGCGATTCCCAGGTCAAGGCGATCATCCTGCGCATCGACAGCCCTGGCGGCTCCAGCGTCGCGTCCGAGACCATCTGGCGCGCGGTCCAGAAGGCGCGCGAGGCGAAGAAGCCGGTGATCGTCAGCATGGGCGACACGGCCGCCTCGGGCGGCTACTACATCGCCGCCGGGGCCGACAAGATCGTGGCCGAGCCCGCGACCCTGACCGGCTCGATCGGCGTCTTCGCCGGCAAGTTCGTGCTGAGCGGCCTGTGGGACAAGCTCGGCGTCTCCTACGACACGCTCTCCTTCGGCCGGGGCGCTGATATCGAAAGCAGCCTCTCGGGCTTCACGCCCGAGGAAAAGCAGCATTTCACCGCCATGCTCGACGATACCTACAAGACCTTCGTCGCCCATGTCGCCGAGGGCCGGCATCTCGACCCGGTCAAGGCCGAGCAACTGGCGCGCGGCCGGGTCTGGACCGGGCAGCAGGCGCAGGAGCGCGGGCTCGTCGATACGCTCGGCGGCTTCGATACGGCGATCGATCTCGGCAAGCAGGCGGCCGGCGTCGATGCCGGCACCCAGGTGGCGTTGCGCGCCTTCCCGCTGCCGCGCTCGACGCTCGAACGCTTCCTCGCCGGCCTCGATACCGGCCTCACCAGCCAGGCCGAGATCGGCGGGCTCATGGAGCGGCTGAACGTGCTCGAACCGGTGCTGCACCGGCTCGACCAGCTCCGCGCCGCGACCTCGGGCGGGCTCGGCATGGCGCCGGTCGAGATCGTCGATTGAGCTTCGCGCCGATCCTGGCGGCGGCCGAGGCGCGGATCGGCGCCGGCGAGCTCGCTCATCGCCTGCCCGAGATCCGCGACGAGGCCGCCCTCGCCGTCTGGCCCGACGACCGCTACCTGTCGCAGCTTTGCCTCCGCGTGTTCCGCGCCGGGCTCAAGCACAGCATGGTCGACGCCAAATGGCCGAGCTTCGAGGAAGTCTTCCACGGCTTCGTGCCGGGCGCCGTCACCGCCATGCCCGACGAGGAGGTCGAGGCGCTGATGGGAGACAGGCGCCTCATCCGCCATTGGGGCAAGCTCGCCTCGATCCGCGACAATGCCGCGACCCTCGCCGCCCTCTCGGCCGAGCATGGCGGCTTCGGTCATTGGCTCGCCCCTTGGCCCGGCACCCGCATCGTCGAGCTCTGGACCGAGCTCGACAAACGCTTCGCCAAGCTCGGCGGCGATTCGGGGCCGCGTTTCCTGCGCATGGTCGGCAAGGACACCTTCATCCTGACGAATTCGGTCACGACCGCGCTGATCGCGCAAGGCGTGGTCGCCGGCCCGGCCAAGGGCAAGGCCGATCGCGCCAAGGTCCAGGCGCAGTTCAACGAATGGGCGGCCGAGACCGGCCGGCCGCTGGCCCATCTCAGCGTGATCCTTGCCGCCACCGTGGCCGAGTAGAATGAGCATCGACACCGATTTCGCCATCATCGGCGCCGGCATGGCCGGCGCATCGCTCGCCTATGAGCTGGCCGGCCGGGCCCGAACCCTGCTGATCGAGCGCGAGGCCCAGCCCGGCTACCACACCACCGGCCGGTCGGCGGCGCTCTACAGCGAGACCTACGGCAACGACGTGATCCGGCGGCTGACCAGCGCCGGCCGGCCCTTTTTCACCGCCCCGCCGGCAGGCTTCGCCGAGCACCCGCTGCTGACGCCGCTCGGCTGCCTGTTCATCGCGCGCTCGGATCAGCAGAGCAGCCTCGCCGCCCATATGGCGGGCAGCGACCGGATTCGGCTGGTCGAAGCCGCCGAGGCGCTCCGGATGGTGCCGGCCCTGCGGCCGGATTACGTCGCCGCCGCGGCACACGAGCCTGACGCCATGGATATCGATGTCCACGGGCTGCATCAGGGCTTTCTCAGAGGTGCCCGCGCCCGCGGCGCCGAGCTGCTGTGCGACGCCGGGGTCGAGGCGGTCGAGCGCCGCCGCGGCGCCTGGGAGATCACGACCAAGGCCGGCACGATCAGGGCTGCGGTCCTGGTCAATGCCGCCGGCGCCTGGGCCGAGGCGCTGGGCGCCATGGCCGGCGCCAAGCCGATCGGCCTGATGCCGCTGCGCCGCACGGCACTCATCATCGATCCGCCGCCCGGCACCGATCCTCATGGCTGGCCTATGGTCATCGATGCCGAGGAAACCTTCTACTTCAAGCCGGATGCCGGCCGGCTGCTCGCCTCGCCCTGCGACGAGACGCCGAGCCCGCCCTGCGACGCGCAGGCGGAGGAGCTCGACATCGCCATCTGCATCGACCGGCTGCAGCAGGCGGCCGACCTGCCGGTGCGGCGCGTGCTCCGGTCGTGGGCGGGCTTGCGCAGCTTCGTCGCCGACCGGACGCCGGTCGTGGGATTCGATCCCGATATCGAAGGATTTTTTTGGCTGGCCGGGCAGGGCGGCTACGGGATTCAGACCGCTCCGGCACTCGGCCGTGCCGCCGCCGCCCTCGCGACGGGCGGATCCATCCCGGCCGACATGGCAGTCGCCGAGGCGGCACTGGCGCCGGGGAGGCTCACACGACGCTGAAGGCGCCCAATTCCTTGCGCGGCCGTCTGACGACCATGCGGTCTAGACGCCAAGCCTCGATGGCGGCGAACTGCCCGCGCCGTATCAGCATCTCGTCCACGAGCCCCGGCACCTCGCGATCATCGCTGCATTCGATGATCTCGACATCCGCGATTCGCCCGTTTTGATTGAGGCAGTAACAACGATAAGCGCTCACCGCACGCCTCCCTTCGGAGATGATGCAGATACTCGACCCCTGCAACCAAGAATGCATGCACAGACTTGACCTAAGATCTTAGTTAATAATGTGTTTACGGTCAACCAATGGATGTGTCCAATTTTAGATATCTTCAGGATATCATGTGTCAATCTAGGGGAACTCTCCGGAATCCTTACAAGTCCGGTCCGGTTATTTTAGCCCGCCATCAAGTGAGCGGCATACTATGATCATCGAGGAAATTCCCTATCGGGAACCGGATGCCGTTTTCGCGTATTGGGCGGGCGATCCTTATGTCGCCTTTCTCGACAGTGCGTCCGAGGACGATCCACGCGGACGCTTCAGCTATCTCGCGATCGAGCCCTTCCGTATCCTCTCGGCGGTCGGCGGCAAGAGCTTCGTCGACGGCGTCGAGACGGCGGAAGAACCGCTCGCCCTGGTCGAGCGTGAGCTCGCCCAGCGCCGCCGGCCATCTCCGGCGCCGCTGCCCTTCACCGGCGGCGCCGTCGGCTTCCTCGGCTATGAGCTGGGGCTGGCGCTGCAAGGCCTGCGCAGCCGTCACGGCAATCCGCAGGCGATGCCGGACATGGTCATGGGCCTCTACGACAAGCTGATCGGCTTCGATCGGCAGGAACGGCGCGCCTGGATCTGCGCCCCCGAGCCCGGCGCCATCCGGCGCCGGCTGGCCGAGCCGCCGCCGGCCTGGCCGGTCCCGGTCGCCCGCGCGGATTGGACGGCCGATCTCACGCCCGCCGCCTATGCCGACGCCGTCGCGCGCATCGTCGAGCATATCAGGGCGGGCGACCTCTATCAGGCGAACTTCACCGCGCGCCACCGAATGCGGCGGCCGGCCGGCCTGCATCCGGCCGGACTCTATGGCGCGCTGCGCGCCATCGCCAAGGCACCGTTCAGCGCCTATCTCGCCTGCGGACCGGATCTCGCCATCGCCAGCGCCTCGCCCGAGCGGTTCCTCCGACTCGAGCCCGACGGCAGGATCGAGACCCGGCCGATCAAGGGCACGCGCCCGCGCGGCCGGACCCCGCACGAGGATCGGCGCCTGGCCGAGGAACTGGCGGCCAGCGTCAAGGACCGCGCCGAGAATCTGATGATCGTCGATCTCCTGCGCAACGATCTCAGCCGCGTCGCGGCCTTGGGCAGCGTCACGGTGCCGAGCCTGTGCCGGCTCGAAAGCTTCGCCCACGTCCATCATCTGGTTTCGGTGGTCGAGGCGCGGCTGCGCGCGGATGCCGGTCCGATCGACCTGCTGCGCGCGACCTTTCCCGGCGGCTCGATCACCGGCGCGCCCAAGATCCGGGCGATGCAGCTCATCGACGAGCTCGAAGTCGCCCGCCGCGGCCCCTATTGCGGCAGCATCCTGTGGCTGGGCTTCGACGGCGCGCTCGACAGCAGCATCGCCATCCGCACGCTCACCATCACCCGCGACGAGATCGTCGCCCAGGCCGGCGGCGGCATCGTCGCCGATTCCGACCCGATGGCGGAGCATGAGGAGATGATGGTGAAGATCCGGCCGCTGCTCGCCGCCCTGCCGCGTGAGGCGCCATGACGGTCTGGCTGAACGGAGGGCTGCTCGCCGCCGCGGCCGGCATCGATCCGGCCGATCGCGGCTTCACGCTCGGCGACGGGCTGTTCGAGACCATCCGGGCGCGATCCGGCACGGCATCGCATCTCGATCGCCATCTGCGCCGGCTGCGCGGCGCCGCCGCGTTCCTCGGGATTCCCCTGCCCTGGTCCAATGCCGAGATCGAAGACGCGATCGGCGCGCTGATGATCGCCGAGGATCGGGGTGAGGCGGCGCTACGCCTGACCTTGAGCCGCGGCCCCGGCCCGCGCGGCATCCTGCCGCCCGAACGGCCGGCGCCGACTCTGCTGATCACCGCCGGACCGCTGCCGCCGGCAGCACCGCCGGCGCGGCTCATCTTCGCCGCCGTCACCCGCCGCAACGAGCTGTCGCCGCTGTCGCGCCTCAAGACGCTCAATTATCTCGACAATATCCTGGCACGGCGGGAAGCGGCCGCGCGGGGCGCCGACGATGCGATCCTGCTGAACACGGTGGGGCGCTTAGCCGAATCGAGTATCGCCAATCTGTTCGTGCTGAAGCACGGCGTCTGGCACACGCCGCCCGTGGCGGACGGCGCGTTGCCCGGCATCGCCCGGTCGCTGCTGCTCGAAGCCGGTGCCGTCGAGACGCCGCTCGACCCCGTGGATCTGGCCGGGGCGCAGGCCGCCTTTCTCAGCAACAGCCTCGGCCTCCGGCCGATCGCCTCGATCGAAGGCACCGAGATCGGCCGCGCCGACGCGGCGATCGCCGAACTGGCGGCTATTATTTTCCGGTAAAGGCCGGCTTCCGCTTCTCGACGAAGTGGGAGACGCCTTCCTTGAAATCCTGGCTTTGGAAGCTCTTCGCCATCTCCTCCTCGGCGATGCGGGTCGCCTCGGCCAGGCTCTGCGACGCGGCCCCCCAGACCTGGCGCTTCATGACCGCCATCGAGCGGGGCGAGACATACTCCACCAGCTCGCGCGCATAGTTGCGCACCGTCGGCAGCAGCTCCTCATGCGGCACGACCTGGCTGACCAGGCCGAGCCGGGCCGCCTCCTCGCCGCCGACCTTGCGCGCCGACAGCAGCAGGTCGAGTGCCGAGGACCGGCCGATGAGCTGCGGCAGGATCCAGGCGATGCCGTATTCGGCGATGAGGCCGCGCCGCGAAAAGGCGGTGGTGAACAGCGCCTCGCTGCTGGCGAAGCGGATGTCGCAGAACAGGGCGGCGACCATGCCGATGCCGGCGCACGGGCCATTCACCGCGGCGATCACCGGCTTGGGCACGGCGGCGAAATAGGAGACGCGGCCGCGGAAACCCACCGGAGCGTCGAGGAAATCAGGCTCGCTCTGCAACCCCGGCCCCACCCGGCCGCCGCCGCTCGAGACGTTCGAGAGATTGCCCATATCGGCGCCGGCGCAGAAGCCGCGCCCGGCGCCGGTAAGGATGATGGCGCGAACGCCGTCATCGGCGGCGGCTGCCTTGACCGCATTGCGCAGCTCCAGATCCATCGTCGCGGTCCAGGCATTGAGCCGGTCGGGCCGGTTGAGCGTGATGGTGGCGACGCGTTCGCTCACATCGTAGAGAATTTCCTCATAGGCCATGCTTGCCTCCCTTTCTTTCTTTTTCGTGCTCTAATTATTCGAATAGAGACGGATTCACGAAATGAGCGGTTTCCACTCATTTCGATCCGGCTCTAGCGCGCTGGGCGATCGACCAGGCCGCTTCGGCCATCATGGTATAGGCCGCCCCGCGCTCGACCGCCTGCCGGTCCGAGGCGTTGCCGTCGAGGCCGCGGCGATAGACCCCGGCCAGGATCGCGGCGATGCGGAAATGGGCGAAGGCCAGGTAGAAATACCAGTGCGGCACCGATTCCCGGCCGGTTCGCCGGCAATAGGATGCGAGATATTCCTCCTCGGTCGGGATGCCGAGCGACGGCAGGTCGGCATCGGCGAAGCCCCGGCCCGAACCCTGGGTCGAGTGGTAGTTCATGCAATTATAGGCGAGGTCGGCGATCGGATGGCCGATCGTCGCCAGCTCCCAATCCAAGACCGCGACCACGCGCGGCTCGGTCGGATGGACGATGAGGTTGCCGAGCCGGTAATCGCCATGGACGATGGCCGCGATATCGTCATGCGGGTCGTTCGCCGGCAGCCATTCCAGGATGCGGTTCATCGCCGGGCAATCGGGCACGTCAGAGGCGACATATTGCTTGGACCAGCGAGCGATCTGGCGGGCGGCATAGCCGTCCGGCCGGCCGAAATCCTCGAGCCCCACGGCCCGGTAATCCACCTGGTGCAGCTTGGCGAAGACCTCGTTCATGGAATCGTAGATGGCGCTGCGGTCGGCGGGCGGGATACCGGCCAGCATCGGATCGGCGAGCACGCGGCCGGGCACATGATCCATGACGTAGAACATCTGGCCGATGACGCTCTCGTCCGTGCACAGCAGATGCGGCGTCGGCACCGGCACCTCGGTCTTGGACAGTGCCCGCAGCACGCGGAACTCGCGATCGACCGCGTGCGCGGAAGCGAGCAGCGTGCCCGGCGGCTTCTTGCGCAGCACGTAGGCGCGGTCACGCGTCTGCAAATGATAGGTCGGGTTGGACTGGCCGCCCTGGAATTGCCGGATCGCAAGCGGGCCCTCGAACCCCGGCAGATGCACGCGCAAATAGGCCGCGAGCGCCTGCTCATCGAAGCGATGATTGGGCAATACCGGAACCAGCACGGCCTCGCCCGCACCATTCGTCATCGCTTGCCTCCCCGTCTTTTTTCGTTCGTTCGGTCTTTCGCCCATCAAGCGGGCAAGCCGGCGCTATTTGGCCTCCGCCCAAGCTGGCCTGTCAACCGAGGGCGTGGCAGAGTGCCCGCCGATCAGCGGGAGACGGGCAATTGAGTTACGGGATTGGAATCATTGGCCTCGGCATCATGGGGCGGCGCATGCTCGGCATGATCGAGCGGCATCCGGGCTTCACCGCCGTCGCCGCCTACGATCCCCGCCCCGAGGCACTGCCGATTCCGCGCGAACCCAGCATCGAGGCGCTGCTCGGCCGGCCCGACCTCGACGTCGTCTATATCGCCTCGCCGCCGGAGGGTCATCTCGACGCGATCCGGCAGGTGGCCGCGCTGAAGCTGCCGCTGCTGTGCGAGAAGCCGCTCGCCGCCACCGTCGCCGAGGCTGACGCGGCCGCCCGAATCGTCGAGGAAGCGGGCCTGCCGAGCGCCGTCAATTTCCCGTTCGCCACGGCGCCGGCCCCGGCAGTACTTGCCCGGCTGCTGCAAGAAGGCCGGATCGGCGCGGTGCGCGAGATCCGGCTCACCTTGCGTTTCGCCAAATGGCCGCGCCCCTGGCAGCAGGGTGCCGCCTGGCTCGCCGACGCGCCGAGCGGCGGCTTCACCCGCGAGGTCGCCTCCCACTTCTTCTTCCTGCTGCAGCGCCTGTTCGGGCCGGGCTTCGTGCTCGACCGCACGGTCCACCGGCTCGATCCGGCGCGCGCCGAGAACAGGATCACCGCCACCTTGCGCTTCGGCGATCTCCCGGTGCGTTATGACGGTGCCGTCGAGGGCGACATGGACGACAGCAACGAGCTGCTGATCATCGGCAGCACCGGTCAGGCCCGCCTCTATAATTGGTTGAAGCTCGACATCGACGGCGAGGCGGCGAGCGAGGGCATGCGCGACGGGCTGGGGCAGCTCGATGCGCTCGCCGAGCTCATCGCCGGGCGGCCGACGCCGCTCGCCAGCTTCGAGGAGGCCGCCGGCGTGGTCACGCTGGTCGAAACACTGCTCGCGGACGCCGGTTGAATATCCTCTCGGCCGGCTCGAGCCGCCGCGCTTTCGCGACATGCGGGTTTCCCTTATACTCCGTCAACGATTTGGCGTATTTCGAGACCAACGCTTCCTTTAGGATTCGTCCGGACATTGTTGGCGAGCCACAACCGAATCCATCATTTCGGTTGTGCCCGGCAGGCAATGCGGTTCTCGCGAGTGACGGAAGAGGCAATGGGCGATTCCAGGGCGGACGGATATGAGGCGCCGGAACCTCTCGGGCCGGGCGCGCCGATGACCGACCGGCCGACGGTTCCCGGCTTCGAGGTCACCGATCTGGCCGCCCGCTCGCGCGACCGCGTCTGGTATCGCGCCATCCGTTCAGCCGACAAATACCCCGTGCTGCTGCGCCTCGCCATCGAGCCGGCGGTCGAGCACGCAGCGCTTCAGCGCGAGGCGGGCCTGGTCGGCGAATTGATCGACAAGGCGCCGGTGGCGCCGGTGCTCGGCATCGCCGAAACCAGCGCCGGGCCGGCGCTGGTCGTGGTCGACGACCGGTACGAATTCCTCGGCGCCCGGATCCCGCCCGGCGGCATGGCGCTCGACCTGTTCCTGCGGCTGGCGCTCGACATGGCGACGGCGCTGGCGGCCTTGCACGCGGCCGAGGTCACGCATCAGGATATCCGCCCGGCCAATATCCTGGTCGGCCCCGGCCAGACGGTCCGGCTGACCGGGCTCGCGCGCGCCGCCCGCGTGCCGCGCGAGGGAGCTGCACCCAGTCGCTCGGCGCCGGTCGGCGGCGATCCGGCCTATTTCTCGCCGGAGCAGACCGGACGGCTCAATCGGCCGATCGATCCGCGCAGCGACCTCTATTCGCTCGGCATCACCTTCCACGAGATGCTGACCGGCTCGCCGCCGTTCCGGGCGGCCGACGCGATGGGCTGGATCCACAGCCATATCGCCCGCCAGCCGGCCGCGATCGACGAGCTGCGCCCGCAGGTGCCGTCGGTCGTGGCACTGCTCGTGCTGAAGCTGCTCGCCAAGGCACCCGAGGCGCGCTACCAGACCGCCGAAGGGGTCGCCCGCGACCTCGCCACCTGCCTCGATGCCTGGCTCAATCAGGAGGTCGTGGCGCCCTTCGCGCTCGGCCGGTTCGATCGGCCGCTGCATCTGGCCATGCCCCAGCGCGTGATCGGCCGCGACAAGGCGCGGGCCCGCCTCGCCGACAGCTTCGACCGGGTCGCACGCGGACAGACCGAGCTGGTGCTGGTCACCGGCATCACCGGCATCGGCAAATCGGCGCTGGTCCAGGAGCTGGGCGTCGTCGCCGCCCGCCGTAGCGGCTATTTCGTCGGCGGCAAGTTCGACCAGAACCGGCGCGACATCCCCTATCGGGCGGTCATCGAGGCGCTGCGGGAATTCTGCCGGCACATATTGGGCGAAGGGCCGGAGCGGCTGCAGAGCTGGCGCCGGCGCCTGGTCGCGGCCTTGGGCGACAGTGCCGCGATCATCGCCGACAGCGTGCCCGAGATGCGGCTTATCCTCGGTGACATCCCGGCCGCCGGCATCGCCACGGACGATTCCCAGAACCGGTTCCAGGCGACCATGTCGCGCTTCGTCGCCGCGCTCGCCAGCGAGCAGCCGCTGGTGCTGTTCCTCGACGATCTGCACTGGGCCGATCGCGGCTCGCTCAAGCTGCTGACGGCGCTCCTGACCGATCCCGACATGGCCGGGCTGATGGTCGTCGGCGCCTATCGCGATCGTGAGGTCGTCCCCGACGATCCGCTGCCGCTCGCCATTGCCTCGCTCGGCTCGATCGTGCCGGTGATCACGCTGGCGCTCAGTCCGCTCAGCGCCGCGGAGACAGCCGAATGGATGGCCGAGGCGCTGGGCTGGCCGGCCGCGGACGCGCTGCCGCTCGCGAGCCTTCTCACCGAACGCTGCGACGGCAATCCGTTCTTCCTGGGCCAGATGGTCTCGGCCCTCGCGCGCGACGGCATGATCCGGTTCGACGGTGCCGCCGGCACCTGGATCGCCGATCTCGACACGATCCGGCGATGCCATACCGCCGACGATCTCGCGAGCCTGCTCGCCTCGCGCCTGGGCGACCTGCCGGAAGCGGCGCGGGACGCGTTGGCGTTGGCCGCCTCGGTCGGCAGCCGTTTCGACCTCGACACGCTGGCGGCCTTGACCGGCACGCGGGCGACGCGATTGACCGGCGATCTGCTGCCAGCGCTGCGCAGCGGCCTCATCCGGGCCGATGCCGACGGCCAGCAGATCAATCGGCTGCAATTCGCCCATGACCGGATCCAGCAGGCCGCTTACGAGCTGCTGCCGACCGGCGAGCGGCCGGAGATCCATCGTCGCCTCGGCCAGCGCGTGCTCGCCCGCATCGATGCCGGTGACATGACCGACGCCGCGCTCTTTGATGGCGTCACCCACCTCAATCTCGGCCGCTCGCTGATCGAGCGCGACGAGGAAAGGCTGCGGCTGATCCAGCTCAACCGGCTGGCGGCGCAGCGGGCGCGCGAGGCCATGGCGTTCGAGGCCGCCTTCCATTTTCTCGAGACGGCGCTCGACCTGCTCGCCGGCATCGAGGGCGACCGGCTGCTGCGGCTCGACCTGCATCGCGAGACCGCGAACGCCGCGCGCCTCGCCGGCGATTTCGCCGCCACCACCCGCCTGGTCGGGCTGGCGCGCGCCTATGCGCAGACGCCGCTCGAGCGCGCCGCCCTGCTCGAGATCGAAGCCGCGGCCGCCGCCGCGCGCAGCGAGCACGGCGCCGCCCTCGCCCATGCACGCGAGGCGCTCCGGCTTCTGGGCTCCGACCTGCCGGCGGTCGCCTCGACGCCGCGCATCCTCATCGATGTCGGCCGCATTCGCCTGGCCGTGCTCGGCCGCGGCATCGAAGCGCTGACCGAGCTGCCGGCCATGACCGATCCGGTGACGCTCCAGACCATGCGGCTGCTGATGACCGCCTCGTCGGCGGCATATCTCACCGGCTCCAGCCTGTTCGCGCTCGTGGCGCTCAGAGGCACACTGCTGTCGATCCGCAAGGGGCTCGCCTATGAATCGGGCTTCCTGATGACGGCGGCGGCAACAATCATGACCGCGGCCCTGGGCGATATCCGCACCGGCTACGCCTTCGGGCGCGCGGCCGTCGAGGTCGGCAACCGCTTCGGCGCCCAACGCCAGAAGCTCGCCTTCGGGCTGTTCATCAAGCATTGGGTCGACCCGATCGCCAGCTCCATCCCGCTCTTGGCCGAAGGGCATTTCCGGGCGCGCGAGATCGGCGATTTCGAATATGCCGATTATTTCTCCAGCACCCAGTCCTCCTACGCCTATTTCACCGAACCCAGCCTCAAGGATGCGCGCGCGGTCGCCGAACAGGCGCTCGATTTCTCGCGCCGGCGCGGCACGCCGGCGATCCGGCAGTTCCTGGAGCTGCTGCTGACGACCTACGACGTGTTCATGGGCGAGGCCTATGAGGAGATCGAGACGGCCTATCCCGCCCTGCTCTCGTTCGTCGACCTGCCGCCGCTGCCGCAGAACGGCCTCACCATCTCCTCATATTTCTACTACCGCGCCCATATCGCATTGCTGTTCGGCCGCCCGGTCGAGGCGATGGGCTTCATCGAGCGCTGGCTGCCGCTGTCGCATTTCATCCTCGGCCAGACCGGCTCCGTGGTCATGCCCTACTACGAATGCCTGGTGCTGATCGACCTGATCCCCGGGCGCGACGCGGCCGGGAAGCGCAAGGCGCGCCGGCGGATCGGGCAGATCCTGAAGAAGCTGCGGAAATTCGCGCGCTATGCGCCGGCCAACCATGGGCATCGGGTCGAGTTGATCGACGCCGAGCTGGCGCGGCTGGACGGCAAGAACGACGCCGCCGGCGCGCTCTTCGCCACCGCCCTCGACCGTGCGACCCAGGGCGGGTTTCTGTTCGATGCCGGCCAGGCGGCGGAGCGCATGGCGCGGTTCCAGCAGGAACTCGGGCACGCGGCACTCGCGCGCTTCTCGACCGGCACCGCCTACGAGCTCTATCGGCGCTGGGGCGCCACGGCCAAGCTCAGGCAGATGGAATCCCTGCACGGGGCCGAGTTGGCGCGCCGGCTGGAACGCGGCGAGAGCTGGTCGCCTTCGCTCGCCGCCAGCGACCAGGCGCTCGATATCGACACCGTCGCCAAGATGGCGCAGGCCGTGTCGGGCGAGCTTCGGCTCGACCGGCTGGTCGACCGGCTGCTGCGGCTCGCCATGGAGAATGCCGGCGCGCGCTTCGCGGCCCTGGTGCTCAGCGACGAGACCGGCCTCACCGTGCCGGCGCTGCGCGGCATCGACGACCGGACGGCGCTCATGGCGCTGGGTCGCCCGCTCGACGACACGCCGCTCTCCTCGCCCGTCGTGCATTTCGTCGCCCGCACCTCGGAAAGCGTCGTGCTCGAGGATGCGTCGCGGGCGCCGCAATTCCGGCACGACCGGCGCTTCGCCGACGGCACGCCGCGCTCGGTGCTGTGCGTGCCGATCCTGCATCAGGGCAGCTTCGCCGGCGCTCTCTATCTGGAAAACGACCTGGTCACCGGCGCCTTCACCGAGGCCCGGGTCGAGCTGGCGAAGCTGCTCGCCTCGCAGGCGGCGATCGCACTCGCCAACGCCAGGCTCTATGGCGAGCTCGATCAGGCCAGGCGCGAGCTCGAAACCTACAGCCAGACGCTCGAAGCCATGGTCGCGGCGCGCACGCGCGATCTGGAGCAGCGCTCGGCGGCGCTCGAAGCCCAATCCGAGCGGCTGGTCCAGGCGCAGATCGCCGCCGAGACGGCGAGCCGGACGAAATCGGCCTTCCTCGCCAATATGAGCCACGAGCTCAGGACGCCGCTCAACGCCATCCTGGGCTTCTCGGAGATGCTGCGCGACGGGCTCGCGGGGCCGCCAGGCCCGACTTGGCAGAATTATGCCGGGCACGTCTACACCGCCGGCTCGCATCTCCTCACCATCATCAACGACGTGCTCGACCTGTCCAAGGTCGAGGCCGGCCGGATGGATCTCGACGAGGAGCCGATCGATGTCGAGCAACTCCTGCGCGAGGTCATGAATTTGCTCGGCCCGCGCGCCAAGACCGGCGGCGTGTCGCTGTCGAAATCGGTCGATCCGTCGATCCCGGTCATCACGGGCGATTCGGTGCGGGTGAAGCAGATCGTGCTGAACCTGCTGTCCAACGCGATCAAATTCACCGCGCCTGGCGGCAGCGTCCGGATCTTCGTGCAGCGCGCCGCCTCGGGGGCGGCCCAGATCGCCGTCGCCGACACCGGCACCGGCATGACGCCCGAGGAGGTCAAGCTGGCGCTGGAGCCGTTCGGCCAGGCCGACAACGGCCTCGGCCGCAAGCATGAAGGCACCGGCCTCGGATTGCCGCTCGCCGTCCGCCTGGCCGAGCTCCATGGCGGCAGCTTGTCGATCGACAGCCAGAAGGGCCTGGGGACGACCGTCATGGTCCAGCTACCCTCGCGGCTGGAAGCCCCGGTGGCGCCGGAGACCCATTAGAGGCAGGCCCGACAGCTTCCTTACCTGCCGGCGCCATTTCGCTGGGATTACATCCCGGACGGTACTCGGACCACGACTGAGCTCGAGCCCGCGACAAGGCCAAAATGGATCGGCAGCATCCGCCAGCCGCCGCTTGACCGGCAAGGTAGCGAACCGCCCTGATCACGTCGCGAAAATCGACCTCCCGCGGCCGACCTCGCCGGCCGGCTTCGGAATCAACGGCGCAATCCGATCCCATTCTTCGGCCGTCGGGTCCGACGGATAGCGCTTCGTTTTCCTGGCGTTCCAGGCATATCAGCTCGCGTGACAGGCGCTCGCGTTTGTCACGGCTTAGCGTTTTTTCGCGCCGAAATCTTGCGATGTCTCCCAAGAGAAAAAAAGATATATGGACTCCTAAAGAGCAGAATTTCTCTCGTCTGAGGGTGTTTCGAACACAGCGCGGCAAGTATTTTCGCAATGCGAAAGCGACAAGGCCTTTTTGATATTTTTGCTTTTTCCGCCGCAGGTTGAAAATGTGTTATATCTTCCCGTCATGGCCCTTTTCCGGGGGCGTTTAATGCCTAAGCGGAACCTCGTGCCCTCTGGCCGGCAGTCAGCGTCCGGCCTGCGTCGTGTTGCGGTGGTCTGATCGTCTCCCGACTGCTTCTACTTCGGATACCGTTCGGACCTCCAATGGCATGAACGGAGTGCCGAAGTCGAAGTGATGGTGGGGCTGGCGTTTCGGCGGAACTGTGAAGGTTTCGCCGTTAATCGAGGAATGCCAATACACGCTGCTTTCAGGTTTGTTTTCCTCGGGCGGCTTTGGGATTTGGCGATGACGCATGTTGGGCACGTAATACAGAATGCTGCCACTGCGATCGCGGTTCTGGGCCGTCGGGCGATGCGCCGAACGGCGCTGCCAGGCCTGCTCCTGCTCGGCCTGCTCGGCCTGCTCGGCCTGCTCGGCGCCGCGGTATTACCGTCCACGGCGCTCGCCACCACCGTGAATGCCAATTGCATCACTCCACGTCCGGTGGTCTTCGCCGCCTCGGGCTCGACGCCGTCCATCACGCTGACCGACATCGACCAGTCCGGCAGTACCTGCGACGACAATGATCAGGGCCTGCACACGCAGAATGAGACGGTCGTCAGCACGACCGAGACAGTCAACGCGGTCGGCAACAGCGGCACGCATTATACCTTTACGCAGACGGGCTATGCGGATCCGGTCAACGGCCAAAGGACGATCTATGCCGTCTCGATCACCCAGTTGGTCGGCTCGGGCAGCGATTTCGTGCGGCTTTACATTGATCCGGGCGAGAGCGGTACCGCAAGCACCCCAATCGACATTCAGGTCACGCTACCGGGCTCCACCGCGCCGACGGTGACCGCCATCTCGCCAACCTCGGGCAGCACGCTGGGCGGCACTAGCGTCACGATCACCGGCACCAACTTCACCGGCGCGACGGCCGTCACCATCGGCGGCACGGCCGCGACCGGCGTGACCGTGGTCAGCGCGACCACCATCACCGCGACGACGCCGGCGGGTTCGGCCGGCGCGGCGAGCGTGCTGGTCACGAACACGGGCGGCACAAACGCGGCGAACAGCCTCTTCACCTACGTGGCGCCGCCGACGGTGGGCGCCATCTCCCCAACCTCGGGCAGCACGGCGGGCGGCACCGCCGTCACGATCACCGGCACCAACTTCACCGGGGCCACGGCCGTCACCATCGGCGGCACGGCCGCGACCGGCGTGACCGTGGTCAGCGCGACCTCGATCACCGCGACGACGCCGGCGGGTTCGGCCGGCGCGGCGAGCGTGCTGGTGACGACCACGGGCGGCACCAACGCGGCGAACAGCCTCTTCACCTACGTGGCGCCGCCGACGGTGAGCGCCATCTCCCCGACCTCGGGCAGCACGGCGGGCGGCACCGCCGTCACGATCACCGGCACCGGATTCACCGGGGCGACGGCCGTCACCATCGGCGGCACGGCAGCGACGGGCGTGACCGTGGTCAGTGCGACCTCGATCACCGCGACGACGCCGGCCCACGCTACCGGCACGGCGAGCGTGCTGGTCACGACCACGGGCGGCACAAACGCGGCGAACAGCCTCTTCACCTACGTGGCGCCGCCGACGGTGAGCGCCATCTCCCCGACCTCGGGCGGCGCGGCAGGCGGCACCGCGGTCACGATCACCGGCACCAACTTCACCGGGGCGACCGCCGTCACCATCGGCGGCACGGCGGCGACGGGCGTGACCGTGGTCAGCGCGACCTCGATCACGGCGACGACGCCGGCGGGCTCGGCCGGCGCGGCGAGCGTGCTAGTCACGACCGCGGGCGGCACCAACGCGGCGAACAGCCTCTTTACCTACGTGGCGCCGCCGACGGTGAGCGCCATCTCGCCAACCTCGGGCAGCACGGCGGGCGGCACCGCCGTCACGATCACCGGCACCGGATTCACCGGGGCGACGGCCGTCACCATCGGCGGCACGGCGGCGACGGGCGTGACCGTGGTCAGCGCGACCACCATCACGGCGACGACGCCGGCGGGCTCGGCCGGCGCGGCGAGCGTGCTGGTCACGACCGCGGGCGGCACCAACGCGGCAAACAGCCGCTTCACCTACGTGGCGCCGCCGACGGTGAGCGCCATCTCGCCCAGTTCAGGCAGCACGTTGGGCGGCACCGCCGTCACCATCACCGGCACCGGATTCACCGGGGCGACGGCCGTCACCATCGGCGGCACGGCGGCGACGGGCGTGACCGTGGTCAGTGCGACCTCGATCACCGCGACGACGCCGGCGGGTTCAGCCGGCACCGCGAGCGTGCTGGTGACGACCCTCGGCGGCACCAACGCGGGGAACGGCCTCTTCACCTATGTGGCGCCGCCGACGGTGAGCGCCATCTCGCCCAGTTCAGGAAGCGCGCTGGGCGGCACCGCCGTCACGATCACCGGCACCAACTTCACCGGGGCGACGGCCGTCACCATCGGCGGCGCGGCGGCGACAGGCGTGACCGTGGTCAGCGCGACCTCGATCACCGCGACGACGCCGGCGGGTTCGGCCGGCGCGGCGAGCGTGCTGGTCACGAACACGGGCGGCACCAACGCGGCGAACAGCCTCTTCACCTATGTGGCGCCGCCGACGGTGAGCGCCATCTCCCCGACCTCGGGCAGCACGGTGGGCGGCACCGCCGTCACGATCACCGGTACCGGATTCACCGGGGCCACGGCCGTCACCGTCGGCGGGACGGCCGCGACGGGCGTGACCGTGGTCAGCGCAATCACCATCACCGCGACGACGCCGGCCCACGCCGCCGGCACGGCGAGCGTGCTGATCACGACCACGGGCGGCACCAACGCAGCGAACAGCCTCTACACCTACGTGATGCCGCCAACCACATCGGCTGCGGCTGCGTCGGTTACCTACGACAGTAGCGCCAACCCGATTACGCTCAACCTCGGCGGCGGCGCGCCGACCTCGGTTGCGGTCGCCACGCCGGCATCGCACGGCACGGCAGCAGCCAACCTCACCTCGATCACCTACACCCCGACCGCCGGCTATATCGGCAGCGACAGCTTTACCTACACCGCGACCAACGCCGGCGGCACCTCGGCTCCCGGCACGGTCTCGATCACGGTCAACGCCCCGACCGTCACGGTCACGCCGGCCACGCTGGCGGCCGGCACGGTCGGCACGGCCTATAGCCAAAGCCTGACGGCGAGTGGCGGTGCCACCCCCTATACCTACAATACCAGCGTGGCGAGCGGTGCGCTGCCGCCGGGCCTGGCGCTCGGCAGCGGCGGTGCGATCACCGGCACGCCGACGACGGCCGGGACCTACAGCTTCACGGTGACCGGCACCGACGGCAGCACGGGTACCCCCGTCCACTTCACCAGCGGCACGATCTCGCTAGCGATCAACGGTATCGTCCCGGGTGCGCCGACGATCGGGACCGCCACCGCCGGCAACGCCCAGGCGACGGTGACGTTCACGGCACCGGTCTCGAACGGCGGCTCGGCGATCACGACCTATACGGCCACGTCAAGTCCGGGTGGCTTCACCGGCACGGTCGGCGGCCCGACGGCCGCGCCGATCACGGTCACGGGCCTGGCCAACGGCACCCCCTATAGCTTCACGGTCACGGCGACGAATGCCGCCGGCACCGGCATCGCTTCTTCGGCATCGAATTCGGTGACCCCTCTGGCCGCCCCCGTCGCCGGCGCCGTCAGCCAGAGCGTGACCGGCAATACCAGCGCCAACGCGGTGACGCTCAATCTCAGTGGCGGCCCTGCGGCATCCGTGGCGGTGGCGGCGGCGGCGTCGCACGGCACGGCAACGGCGAGCGGCACGGCGATCGCCTACACGCCGACCCGCGGCTACGCCGGGCCGGACAGCTTCACCTATACCGCGACCAACACGACCGGCACCTCGGCACCCGGCACCGTCTCGATCACGGTAACCGCACCGACCCTGGCGATCTCGCCATCGACGCTGCCCACCGGGGCCGTCACCGCCGCTTACAGCCAGGCCCTGACGGCATCCGGCGGCGCGGCCCCCTACAGCTTCGCGGTCACCGTCGGCAGCCTGCCGACCGGCATCACGCTGTCGACCGCCGGCCTGCTCTCGGGCACGCCGACCGCGGGCGGCAGCTTCCCGGTCACCATCAAGGCGACCGATTCGACCAGCTTCTCGGTGAGCCAAGCCTATACGCTCGCGATCACGGCCGCGACCGTGACGCTGACCCCGGCGACGCTGCCGGCACCCCAGGTCAATGTCGCCTACAGCCAGACGCTCAGCGCTGCCGGCGGCGTGGCGCCTTACCACTTCACCGTCGCGGGCGGTCAAATGCCGCCGGGCCTGACGCTGAACGCCACGACCGGCGTGATCGCGGGCACGCCGACCACGGCCGGCAGCTACAACCCGACGATCCAGGCGACCGACAGCAGCACGGGCACCGGCCCGTATCATGCGAGCGTGACCTACGCCTTGTCGACCGCGGCCCAGGTTCCGGTCGCGGGCGCGATCACCGCGACGACGCCATCCAACGTCCGCGCCACGATCAACGTCGCCGCCGGCGTCACCGGCCCGATCACCAGCGTCGCGGTCGCGAGCAACCCCAGCCACGGCACGGCCGTGGTCAGCGGCCTCAACATCCTCTACACGCCCGCGACCAACTATTTCGGTGCCGACAGCTTTACTTACACGGCGACCGGTCCGGGCGGCACCTCCGCCGCCGGGACGGTCAGCGTGACCGTGACGCCGCTCGCGGTGCCGGTCGCCCAACCGCTGGAAGCCCAGGTGGTGGCCAACACGCCGGTCACCCTGAACGCGACGGCGAGCGCGCTGAACGGTCCGTTCACCGCGGTCGCCATCGCGACGCCGCCCAGTGTCGGCACCGCCGTGGTCAATGGCCAGAACATCGTCTATACGCCGGCCGCCAATCAGACGGCTGCGGCGAAAGTCACCTTCACCTACACCGTCTCCAACGTCTACGGCACCTCGGCGCCGGCGACGGCGACCATCACGGTCAGTCCGGTTCCGGTGCCGCAAGCGACTCAGACGATCGTGACGCCGCCGCCGTCGCCGACCAGCAACGGCAGCGTCACGGTCAACATCACCGACGGCGCCGCCGGCGGCCCGTTCACCTCGGCCACCCTGGTCAGCATCCAGCCGCCCAATGCCGGCACCGTGACCATCGTTGCGATCGCGACCCAGACCGGCAGCCTGGCGCCGCGGCACCAGTTCGCGGAACTGCTCGGCATCTCGTCGGCCTATGCCGAGACGGTCACGAGCGGCCACGCCTTCAACCTCGTGTTCGTGCCGAACCCGGGCTTCGTCGGCACGGCGACGATCACCTACACCCTGGCGAACGCGTTCGCGACCTCGGCGGCCGGCCAGATCATCTTCGTGGTGGCGCCGCGCCCCGACGTGTCGCTCGACACCGACGTGGCCGGCCTGATCGCGGCCCAGGTCGAGGAAGCCCGCCGCTTCGCCAGCGCCCAGATCGGCAACTTCAACCAGCGCCTGGAACAGCTCCATGGCGACGGCCCGGCCCGCTCGTCCAACAGCGTCAGCGTCAATTTCGGCGACCGGATGTCCAACGGCAGCAACGCCACGACCGATCCGGACGGCAATCCGCTCACGCCCGGCACCGCCGACGCGCGTTGGGTCAACAAGAACGACCCGCTGCAGGCGGCCGCCGCCTCCGGCACCAGCACCGATCCGACTGCGCCCAAGCGTCTGGACGGCGGCAGCGGCGGCGAGAGCATCCTGCCCAAGGAACTGGCGTTCTGGACCGGCGGCGCCGTCGATTTCGGTGCGCGCAACTCCGTCGCCCAGCGCACCGGCTTCAGCTTCACCACCGACGGCATCAGCGCCGGTGCGGATTATCGCCTGGACGATCACCTCACCATCGGTCTCGGCGGCGGCTATGGCCATGATCAGAGCGATGTCGGCACCGACGGTACCAAGAGTGTTGCCGACAGCTACAGTGCCGCGATCTACGGCAGCTACCACCCGTCGACCGACACCTTCATCGACGGGGTGCTGGGCTACGGCTCGCTCAACTTCGACTCGACCCGCCTGATCACCGGATCGACCAGCTATGCCTATGGTCATCGCAACGGCGAGCAGAGCTTCGGCTCGCTGACCGGCGGCTACGAGTACAAGACCGCCACGATCCGGCTCACGCCCTATGGCCGGTTCGACTATAGCGACTCGACCCTGGACCGGTTCAGCGAGACCGCGCCCGGCCATGCGGCCCTGACCTACTTCGCCCAGTCGCAGACCACCCTGACCGCGACGCTCGGCTTCAAGGGCGATCTCGCGATCCCGTTCGACTGGGGCCTGTTCCTGCCGTTCCTCAGGGCCGAGCTGGAGCATGATTTCCAGGGATCGAGCAGCGCCGGCCTTTCCTATGCCGACCTCGCCGGGTCCGGCCCGGCCTACTCCGTGCCGGGCGACCCGGTCGATCGCAACCACATGCAGCTCGGCCTCGGCGCCAGCCTCAAGGTCGGCAGCTATACCATCGGCCTCACCTTCGACAATAGCTTCGGCGTCCACGAGGAACAGGAGAGCCAAGTCCGGCTGCTGGTCTCCATGCACTTCTGATCCGCTCTACAACCGCTTCATCCGTTCGCCGACCGAGGCTATGACAGCAACCAGACTCTAGCCCGCGCCCGCCGGTGGGACGGGACGCGGGCTTTCCGTCGGCCGCCGCCCTCCTAGCCGCGGAGGGACGGCGGCCTCTTCAGATGCCGATCAGGAAGTGGGCTTCTTCGCGTGCTCGACCGCCTCCCGAATGAAGGCGAGCCCCTTTGGCTGGCCCCAGCCGGTCGCGTTATCCCATCCGGCCGTCGCCATCAGCGACGTATCGGCGCCGAACCCGACATCGAACTGAAGAGAAATAGCGTTGTTGAGCGCGCCGACAAAGCCCTCGGGCTGCGTCGAGGAGAGCCCCAGCAAGTCCGCCGGGGTATCCGTGATCGTCTCCCCGCCCTGAACGACGACCGTGGCGGACGTGTTGTTCACGCTCGCACTGATCGGCTGGATGTCCTGGATCGCGTTTGTCGTCATCTTTGCGATGATCGGTGCCGCCTGGCCCAGCGATTGGCCGGCCGCCTCATCGGCCAAGGCCCAGATGGCGGAGAAGATCGGCGTGGCCAGGCTCGTGCCGCCGATCACCACGATTTGCGATCCGGTCACGATGATCGCCCCTGTCTGCGGATCGGCGAGCGCCGACACGTCGGGAGTCTGCCTGCCGACGCCGGGAAGCTGCTTCTGGAAGCCGGGCTTCTCCAGAACGACGCTCTCGCCGCCGCCACTGCCTTGTTGGAGAAAGGGCTCGGGCGGATCGAGCGGCTGACTGTGCAATCCGAAGAGAGCGACCACGGTGCCCCAGGCCGCGTCGACGAGGCCCTGATCGCTCGGAACATTGATGCTGGTGCCGCCGACGGCGGTCGCATAAGGCGAATCCGCCGGGATGGCGGCAGCACCGCGCGGCGTGCCGACGCCATTGTCGCCGGAATCACCAGTGGCGACATTGACCGCGATGCCTTCGGCCGCCGCCTTCTTGATCGTCTTATTGAAATTATTCGCGACCGCCGGACCGGTCGACACCTCCGGAAAGCCGTAGCTGTTGGAAATCACGTTGCCCAGCTTGTGCTGCGCCGCATAGCTGATGCCGAAGGCGAGCTCGTCGGCGTCCTGAGTGGGCATGGCCAGCAGCACGATCTTGGCGTCGGGCGCCATGGCATGAGCCCATTCCACGTCGAGCGACGTTTCTTGCGCCCAGGACGCGACGAGTTCCGGGTCCGCGGCCGCATAGTCCGGCACACCGTCCGGGAAGACGACCGCGAGGTTGGCGTCGGTGAGCGGAGACAACCCCATCAGTTGCGCGAACGCGTTGGCGTCATTGGCAATCGTCTGAGAGCCGTAGGCATCGACGATGACGATCGTCTGGCCTTTGCCGGTCCAGCCCTTGGCATGGACCGCATCGAGCCCGTAATGGGCCGCGACCTGCGCGGGGGTGTAAGCGCATTGGGGCGGGAACGGGTCGCTCAGGCTGGCGGATAGATAGTTCGGCCCTTGATAAGTGATGGTTTCCTGCTGTCCCGAGGCCACGAACACCTGCCCGCTCAGCGTCACCGAGGTCTTTCCCGGAAAGCAATCCGTGGTGAACGCGGCCAGCGGGTCGCTCGTATCCGCGAGGCTGATGCCGGGCTTCGGCGCCCCGGTCGCGAAATCCATCTGCCGCACGGCGAAGGGAGTCATGCCGACGGTGGAAAGGCCGGTCACGGCGTCGACCAGCTCCGGATTGGCCCCTTGATACTTCGGCTCCGCCAGATTGAAGAAGACGGTGCGGCCGGCCAGGACGCCGGCATGGATGCTGGTCCCGAATGCCGCCTGGATCCTGTCGGCGGTGCCGGACACCTTGATCGCGGCACCATCTTCCGAGACGCGCACGATCTTGAGACCTCGGCCCCGCAGCGATGTCTCCATCTTCGCTACATCCGCTTTGGTCGGGCCGAAGTTCGCGATCTGATCGGGGCTCATCCAGACGTGATAGGCGGGTGATTTCGGATCGTAGCGATCGGCGACCGCCGCATCGAACGCCGTGTCGTCGTGACCCTTGAGCCAAACCGTCGCGGTCATCGGCGTGGCGCCATCGACGGCGCCGAGGTCCTGTGCCCCGTTGGCGAGCGTCGCGGCCTCGGCCGGGAGCGCGGTACTCATGAGGAGAGCGGCTGCGAGCGAGCAAGCACTCACCGTCTCGTTCCGCGCCCGAACCGGCCGGAACCAAGCATTCATTCTCATCCTGACTCATCCCCTGGAAGAGTTGATCGAATATCTCGAAGCGCGCGTAGGTCTGATGGAATGTTCGCAGACAGCACCGACAACGGCGCCTCTTATCTGCCTGCCCTACGGACGGACTGGGGAAGAGCTCAGCAGAAGAATATTCTGATTTCGGCCAAAGGTGCTGCACCTGAGCGCAACACTGGAGTGCACCGTTACGATTATTCGCGCAAGTTAAAACATATTAAATTGCGAACAAGACAATCGTTAATTGCGCGCAAATTCGGCGCTGCCGTCGTGGGATGATATTTATCGCATGGGTGACAGAGAGGAACGGCGGCGGCAGCGCAGCATCGAAAGCCGCTCGCCGTTGCTGGCGAAGCCGTGTCGCAATGAACACGCAAATAGGCCGGGCACATGTCTGCACCCGGCCGCCGCGTCAAACGTCAGATCGTCCTGGCGTCAAAGGGGCCGTCCCCACCAGCCCCGAATAGATCGGCGTCGCGCCACCTATTTAACGACCGCCTTCTTGAAATACTCCGTCGCGACGAAGCTGGCGAAGTCAGGCTGGGCGCTGAGATTGCCGAGCGCGATCTGGGTGTCGAGGCCGAGCTTCAAGGCCGCCGGCGTGATCTCGACGCTGTCGGGATAGACATGCTCGGCGATCATGCGCTCGACCGCCGCCTCGACCACGGCCGGATCGAGCGTCGGGAACTCCTTCTTGGCGATGGCGACGGTGCCGGCCGTGTCGCTATGGATGTAGCGCATCGCCGCTTCGAGCCCGTTCGCGAGCTTCTGCGCCACCGCCGGATCGACATCCTTGCGCGCGACGATCGCCGAGAATTCATAGGGACCGTAGAGCTTGGGGAAGCCCAGCACGACCTTCATGCCCTTGGCGACGGCCTGGTCGAGCCCCGGCTCATACATGACCGCGACCTTGGCCTGGCCGGCCATGAACGGGCCGATCTCGGAGCCGAGCGGCACCTGCAGCATGGTCAGGTCCTTCTCGGCGTCGATGCCGTTCTCCTTCATCAGCTTGAGGAAGAGCGAGGTGCTGGTGGTCGGCATCTGGCCGGTGACCACCGTCTGGCCCTTGAGATCCTTGACGCTGGTAAAGGGAAAATCGGGTGCGGTCGCGATCCAGACCGCGGCACCGTTCACGACATTGGCGACGAGCTCGACCGGCGCACCCTTGGACGCCGCGATCGCCGCCCATTCCGGGCCGTGCAGCGAGAATTGCGCGCTGCCCGACAGCACCGCCGAAAGCGCCGCCGTCGGCGCCCCCGCCGTCTCCTTGGTGAGATCGAGCCCTTCCTTGGTGAAGAAGCCCTGGTCGAGCCCGACATAGAGCGGCAGGTAGAGCATCGATTGGAAGGCCTGCGAGATCGTCGCCTTCGCCGGCTCGGCCGCCTGCACCGGACCGGCCAGGACAAGGGCCGCCAAGCCCCCATTCAAGAATAGTGAGCGCAATCCAGCCATTGCCCGTTCCCCTTTAAACATGCAGCTCGGTTCGATGCTGATCCAGCTTCCAGGGCAGCATCCGCTTCTCGACGATATCGATGATGAAATAGAGCGCGAAGCCGATCGCCATCAGCGTGAACAGCCCGAGCCAGACGGTATTGAGGTCGTAGAAGCTCGACGCGGTGAAGACCAGATGGCCGAGCCCGCGCTGCGACGAGATGAACTCGCCGACGACCGCGCCCACAAGGCCGAAGCCGACATTGATGCGGAAGGTCGCGATGATGCCGGGGAGCGCCGAGGGAATGACCACCTTGTAGAAGATCTGGTTCTTGCTGGCGCCCAAGGTCAGCATCAGCGACAGCAGGTCGGGATCGGCCTCCTTGGCCGCCTGGTAGGCCGCGATCAGCGCCACGATCGCGGTCAACGAGATCGCCAGCGCCACCTTGGAGGTGAGGCCGGTGCCGAACCACAGGATGATGATCGGCGCGAAGGCGATCTTGGGCACGCTGTTGAAGGCGACGATCAGCGGCTCGACCGTGCGCGCGACGAAGCGCGAGTACCAGAGCGCCAGGCCCAGGAACGAGCCCAAGGCCGTGCCGATGACGAAGCCCAGGATCGATTCATAGACGGTGATCCAGATGTCGTAGAAGAGCGTGCCGCTGGCAAGCGTCACCCAGGCATCGTGCAGGATGCCGGCGGGCGAGCCGAACAGGAAGCCCGAGACGAGCCCGACCCGGACCCCGATCTCCCAGAGCGCCAGCAGCGCCACGATCAGCCCGACCTGGATCGCCGCCCGCCCGGCCGCCGTGTCGAATTTCGACATCATGCCGTCACCTGCCCGGTCTGGATATCGAGCTCGCCGCACAGGCTCTTGAAATATCCCGAGAATCTGGGATCGCTGCGGGCGCCGATCGGCGAATGCTCGCGGATGTCGATGTCGTAGACCCGCTTCACCGTGGTCGGCCGCTGATTGAGCACGACGACGCGGCGCGACAGCGCCACCGCCTCGTCGATATCGTGGGTCACCAGCACCACGGTCTTGTTGAACCGGGCGACGGCATCCATCAGCACGCCTTCGAGATAGAGCCGGGTCTGGTAGTCGAGCGCCGAGAACGGCTCGTCCAGCAGCAATATGTCGGGATCGACGATGAGCGTGCGGATCAGGGCCGCGCGCTGGCGCATGCCGCCCGACAGCGCGCGCGGATAGGCGTTCTCGAAGCCGGCGAGGCCGTAGCTGTCGAGATATTGCCGCGCCTTGTCGCGCGCCTCGCGCGGATCGGCGCCGCGCACCTCGAGCCCGAGCACGACATTGTCGAGCACGGTGCGCCAGGGCAGCAGCAGATCCTTCTGCATCATGTAGCCGACCCGCCCGCGCAGGCCGAGCACGCGCTCGCCCTCATAGGTGAGCGTGCCGTCGTCGGGCGAGACCAGCCCGGCGATGACGTTGAAGATCGTCGTCTTGCCGCAGCCGCTCGGCCCGATGATGCTGACGAAATCGCCGTCGAGAATATCGAAGGTCAGCCCGTCGAGCACGCGCACGGGGCCTGAGCGGGTCGGGAAGGATTTCCGGATATCCTGAAGGGCGAGCTTGGGCGATGCGGGTTTCATTTGACCGACGGGCAATGGCGACTGCCCGTCCTTCCGCAAGGGCCGTGCCACCGGGGAAGGCCGTGCCCTCGGCCCGGTTCAGCCGGGCCGCAGGCCGGAATTGCCCGAATTTTAGGCGACGAACAGGATTCGCCCATTTTCGCAGGATTCGGACGCCAAGGAACGCGCGCACAACGCCGGGCGTTTTTCTACCTGGATTGACGTCGCCGCTTCATCTATCCTCTTGAAGTTGAACAGCACGCATGTGGCGATCATCGGCGGGTTCGGGGGAGCTTCGATGTCGAATGTTGCTGGCAAGGCCTATGCCATGAACGTGATCACGCCGATGAAGCCATGGCGGACCTGGATCAACCGTTTTCTGTTCATGGTCGCGCGCAGCCTGCCGGAAACCCTGTCCGGGTTGCTCGGCTTGTCGCTCATCCATTTCGCCCGCTGGGTCATCATCAAGCGCGACCAATGGCCCGACCGTGGGCAGGGCCGGCAGGTGCTGGCCAACGACTACATGCTGTTCTGCAGCAATTTCAACGGTACCTGGGACCAGTATATCGACGCCTTTTCCGACGGGATTCCGAACGGGCTCAACAATTTCTGGTATTCGAGCACGAAATATCCGGAATCGATCCCGATCACGCCGTTCAAGGATTACATCCGCTTCAATCAGGTCACGACCAATTATTACTACAACGCGACGCCGGGCTCGGCGCAGCGCGACGTGAAGGCGGCGCTGCGCGTGTTTCGGCAGATCAAGGCGCTCGCCGCAATCCATCCCGGCTCGGATCCGGCCGCCTTCGCCGCCGCCTTCCGCGCCGGTCTCACGGCCGTTCAGAACGATCTGGGCTCACCCGGCTACGCGCCCGAGGCGAGCCTCGACGCCCAGAACGCCGCCCTCAATCGTGCTCCCTTCGTCGAGGCCGCCTGGAACAAGCCGAAGCCGGTGACGCCGCCGCCCGCCGAGCTGGTCTGGCGCCCGCCCAGCCCGTTCCGCAAGCACTGACCGGCGCGCCGGTCGCGACGAAACACTGACCGGCGCGCCGGTTGAAACGGAGACACTGACCGGCGCGCCGGTCATAACGAAAATCTCGCAAGGGGATCGCGATGCCGAGTTTCGACGGGGGCCATTATTTCCTGACCGTGCTGGCGCCGATCGAGGATCGGCTCGTCGAGCATGACGGGATGAAGAGTTCGGCCATCCATATGGTGAGGTCGGCGCTGGCGACGCTGCCCACGGCCCGGCAGACCGAAGCGACCGAATGGCTCCGGCTCGGCAGCCCGTTCGCGCGCGCGAAGCGGACGCATTTCGCCCGCTTCGTCGTCATCGACGATGTCGTCTATAACGGCCGGAACCCGATGAACGCGCTGCTGATGGCGCTGCGCAAGGTCAATCCGGTGCTGGCGCAGCCGCACGATCGGCTCTCCACGCCCTATCTGCTGTTCGCCGCCGATTTCGACGCCCGGAGCGCCGAGCCGGCCGAGGTCAGATCCTATCTGGCCGAGCTGTGGGGGACGATGCAGGCCGAGCTGACGCAGATCTTTCAATATTGCGTCGGCTTCGGCGCGGTGAAGGATGCCGGCGGCTTCGCGGACTACGTCATGGCGTGCGAGATCGACACCACCATGCCGTTCAACGATTACTGGATCGATCCGCCGCCCTTCGCCTCGCTCAAGACGACGCTGCTGACCGTGGTGGGCGGGGTCGTCCTGGTCGCCCTCGCCGCGATCATCCTGCTCCATTCGGACGTCGGCTGGCCCTGGCATGCGGCGATCCCGTTCGGGCTGGTGCTGTTCGCAGCCCTCCTATTCATTCCGTATCAGCTCGTGATCCGGAACGGCCGGGTGCCGTTCCCGACGGCCCCCGATTCGGACCTGCGCTCCGTCCTCAAGGCGCTTTATCTGCAGCAGAAATTCGTGCGCCTGGCGATCGCGGCGCAAGGCCTGGAGGATGCCGAGATCCACCGGCTGTTCGGCGCGTTCCTGGCCGAGCACCGGCCGGGCGATCTCGACGCGCCGACCCAAGAGCCCGGCATCATCCGCGCAGCCTGAGGATACAGCCGCCATGGCACGCAGCATCGATCTCGCCGATGTCCAGGGCAATATCCTGCGCCCATACGGCCGGCAGGGCTTTCCCAAGGCCCGCTTCATCTTCCTCCATATCGCCGAGGCCGCCGCCGGGCGCGCCTTCCTGTGGCGGCTCCTGCCGCACATCACCACGGCGACGCGCTGGCAATCGAAGGAAAGCTATCCCGGCCAGGTGATCCAGCGCCGGCCCGAGGTCGCGCACAATGTCGCCTTCACCTTCTACGGGCTGGTGGCGCTCGAACTGCCGACCACGAGCCTGTCCCAGATGCCGCCGGAATTCATCGACGGGATGGCCGCGCGAGCGAACATCCTGGGCGATCTCAGGGGCCGCAACAAGGAGGAGTGCTGGGATCCGATTTGGCAGGACTCCACGGGCGATCAGCGCGTCCATATGCTGATCTCGCTCACTTCTCAGATGAACCCCGACGGCACGCCGATCGAGGCGCTGGAGGTGGCGACGCGCCACATCATGGCGCTGGCCCAGGAGAGCCAAGGCAAGGTCACGGTGCTGCCGGGCAACGGGCCGGACCGGGCGCTCTACCAGGATTGCTCGGCCCTGCTGGTGCAGGGGCCGGACGGCAAAATGATGCCGACCCCCAAGGAGCATTTCGGCTTCACCGACGGCTTCGGCGATCCCGTCTTCGAAGGCCAATATCCCGAGAATGCCGAGATGGCGGAGGCGGTCGGCGGCGGCAAGATCCTGCCCGACCAGAGCTGGGCGCCGCTCGCCACCGGCGAGTTCCTGCTGGGCTATCCCGACGAGGCCCAGGAAGTCTCGGGCGGCACGCCGCCGCCGGAATTCATCCGCAACGGCACCTTCATGGCCTATCGCAAGCTTCAGGAGAATGTCACGGTCTTCCATGACTATCTCGACCGGACCGCGGCGCTCTATCAGCGCGTCATGGGCATCGACAAGCCGGAGGAGGCGCGCGCGACCCTGATGGCCAAGATCTCCGGCCGCTGGCCCGACGGCATCCCGGTGATGGCGGCGCCGACGCTCGAAGCCTGGCATGATTTTCAGAAGCGCGAGCAGGCCGCGCACGCGGCCGGGAACAAGGCGGCGATCGCCGCGATCGAGCGCTCCTACGTCGATTTCAAGTACCGCGACGATCCCCAGGGGCTGAAATGCCCGCTCTCGTCCCATCTTCGCCGCGCCAACACGCGCGACATGCTCGACCCGACCGGCGGTGCCACCGATCCCAATGATTGGAACGGCTCGGTGCTGAACAATCGCCGGCGCATCCTGCGCCGCGGCCTGCCTTACGGTGCCTCGGCACTCGGCCAGGAGAGCGGCAGCGAGCAGGGCATCATCTTCCTCGCCGTCTGCGCCAGCCTGTTCCGGCAGTTCGAGTTCGTGCAGCAGCAATGGATCCAGTACGGGCTCGATTTCAATGCCGGCAACGACACCTGCCCGCTGGTCGGCAATCATGACGACAGCTCGAAATTCGTCATCCCCGCCGATCCCGCCTCGGGCAAGCCGCCCTTCATCTGCGACCGGCCGCCGCAATTCGTCGAGACGCGCGGCGGCGATTATTTCTTCATTCCGAGCATGACGGCGCTGCGCATGATCGCAATGGGAACGGTCGATCCGACCTGACGAACGGATACCGCATATGAATTTGCTTTCCGTGCTGGCGACCCGGCTGCTCATCCTCGCCGACGGCGTCGCCGATCTCGGCCGGCTCGCCGGCATAACGCTCGGAAGCCTGTCCGGACCGGGCAGCTTCAAGGATCGGATCGTGAAGCGCCTCACGACATCGGCGGGGCAGCGTGTGACGTTCGGCGTCCTGCGCGCCTTCCTGCCCAATCTCGTCATCGGCCGCAAGCTCGCCACCGCCTACGACAATGGCGGCTCGGCGCTGGTCACGCGCTACAGCGACGTCCAGGAGGTGCTGAACCGCGCGGAGGATTTCGAGGTCGTCTACGGCCCGCGCATGATCGAGATCACCGGCGGGCAGAATTTCTTCCTCGGCATGCAGGATTCACCCACTTACACCCGCGACGTCTCCAATATGCGCCTCGCCGTCAGGCGCACCGACGTGCCGGCGATCATCGGCCCGTTCGTGGCTGAGGCGGCGTCGTCGCTGGTCGCCGCCGCTCCCGGCCGGATCGACGTGCCCCAGGATCTGACCCTCAAGGTGCCGGCCCGGCTGGTCGGCCGCTATTTCGGCATGCCCGGCCCGTCCGAGCAGGAGATGATCGACTGGACCACGCTCATGTTCTGGTACCTGTTCATCGATCTCAATGCCGATGCCGGGCTCGACGCCAAGGTCGAGGCGGCGGCACGCGCCTGCCGCGCCTATCTCGACCAGGCGATCCAGGTCCGCAAGGCGGCTTCGTCCGGCCCCGACGACGTGCTGCAGCGCTGCCTCGCCATGCAGGCGGCGGGCCTGCCCGGCATGGACGATCTCGGCATCCGCAACTATCTGATCGGGCTGATCATCGGCGCCGTGCCGACGATCTCCAAGGCGGCGATCCAGGCGCTCGACCAGCTGCTCGACCGGCCGGACGCGCTCGCCGGCGCGCAAGCGGCGGCCCGGGCCGACAATGACGAGCTGCTCGGCCGCTATATCTTCGAGGCGCTGCGCTTCAATCCGATCAACCCTGTGATCTATCGCCGCGCCGTGCGCGATACGGTGATCGCACGCCACACGCTGCGCGCGTGCAGGATCCCGCGATCGACCATGGTCTTCGCCGCCAATCTCTCGGCCATGTTCGACCGGCTGGAGCTGCCCGACCCCACCCGTTTCCGCATCGACCGGCCGTGGGAGGATTACATTCTGTGGGGCTACGGACTCCATACCTGCTTTGGCGCGCATATCAACCGGGCGTCGATCCCGGCTTTGCTGAAGCCGTTGCTGAAGCAGCCAAACCTGCGCCGGGCCGCTGGGCCTGCCGGACAGGTGGATATGGCGGGCACGCCCTTTCCGGCCCATCTTGTGCTGGAATTCGACCGGGCCTGATTGGGGAGGAAAGCACCATGGCCGCCATCAACCACGTCGTCGTGCTGATGCTGGAGAACCGTTCCTTCGATTGCATGCTGGGCCGGCTCTATCCCAAGAGCGACGGGTTCGACGGGCTGAGCGGCGAGGAGACCAACCCGCTCACGACCGCTCCGGACGGCCCGGTCGTGCGCGTCTGGAACGCGCCCGGCGCCGACCGCAAGACCATGACCATCCCGGACCCCGATCCGGGCGAGCTCTTCCCCGACATGAACGTCCAGATCTTCGGGGCCGGCGGCGACACCTCCAAGCCGGCGACGATGCAGGGCTTCGTCCTCGATTATCTGGCGCAGAAGACCCCCGGCGAGCAGGCCGACGCGGTCATGCATTACTTCACGCCCGAGCAGGTGCCGGTCATAAGCACGCTTGCCACGACCTTCACCTGCTCCGATCGCTGGCACGCCTCGGCGCCGTGCCAGACCTGGCCCAATCGCTGCTTCGTCCATTGCGCCACGGCCGGCGGCCATGTCAACAACGAGCCGGACAAGCTGCCCTTCAAGATGAAATCCATCTACGAGCAGCTCGATGAGGTCGAGAAGAGCTGGAAGATCTATTTCCACGATCTGCCGCAGGCGGCGGTGCTGGAGAATGTCTGGAGCTCGGGCTTCCTCAATTTCCGCCTGTTCGAGCAGGAGTTCGCCAAGGACGCGGCTTCCGGCAAGCTGCCGAACTACAGCTTCATCGAGCCGCGCTATTTCGCCGATGGGCCCCTCAATCTCATCCCCAACGACGAGCACCCTCCGCACAACGTCCATTACGGCGAGCAACTCATCGCCACCATCTACAATGCGCTGCGCAGCGGCCCGAGCTGGGCCGAGACCCTGTTCATCGTCACCTATGACGAGCATGGCGGCTGCTTCGACCATGTCCCGCCGCCCGCCGCGGCCTCGCCCGATCCGGGACCGGGGCCGGAAGGCTTCAGCTTCGACCGCTACGGCGTGCGCGTCCCCGCGCTCATCATCTCGCCCTATCTGAAAGCGCCCGGCCAAATCGCCCGGCCGCCGGCGGGTTCGGCCTATCCCTTCGACCACACCTCGATCCTGGCGACGCTACGCCAGATCTTCGGGCTCAAAGGGCCGTTGACCGGCCGCGACGCGGTGGCGCCCGATCTCCTCCATCTCCTCGATCTCGACGGCCCGATGCTGGACACCCCCGCCTCGATCGAAGCGCCCGACACAAAACCGGCACCGGGCGAGGGGGCCGCCCTCGCCGCCGCCCCGGCCAACGACATGCAGCACAGCCTGTGCAAGATGGCGGTGCGCCTGCCGGTGGCCGAGGCCGAGATCATGGCCCATGTCAGCGGCTTCCTGCGGCGGTTCCAAGGGAGCTGATGGACGGCGGGGACGTGACCAACCGGCCGCTGCCTTGACCGCCTACTGCCGAGGCCGATCGAGGAAGCTTTCGAACGCTTCCTCATGCGCCTTCATGCCCTTTTCCAGCATGGCGCGCATCAGATTGTCGCCGAGCCTGCCGGCGCCGACCAGCGCTTCCGGCGGAGCGCCGAGGATGCCGGCGACGAGGGTCGCGCGCACTTCGGGCGTGGCCCCATCGAACACGCCGCGGCATTTGGCGATCGACAATTGCGGCAGCATCGCCTGGTCGCCATTCTCCGTCGTCACCCGCTCGGCGGCGGTGAAGGCGATGAAATCGAGGATGCCCGGCGACAACCGGTCGAGCTTGGCCAGCATCTGTGCCGCGGCCTCGCGGTCGAGCTTGCCCGCGGGCGCCAGATAGGCCCGCGCCTGTTTCAGCCGGGCATAGAGCAGATCGCGCCTGCCGTCCGAGCGCAAGGCCCAGGCCGCCTCGCTCACCAGGGCAGCCTCGGGAAACTCGGTCTCCGCCCCGTCGGGCGTCGAGCAATAGACGATGCCGCCCTCGACATCGTCGACCCTGTAGGATCGGCCGTCCTTGGCATAGACGGTCGAACCGCGTCGAAATTCGGGAGCCATGGCGATCCTTCCGAGCCGGAAACCCACCCTGGCCACGCCCTCGTGACAGAGTCAATCGCGGCGGCTGAACCGGCCGACCAGCTCGACATGGCCGGACCAGAGGAATTGGTCGACCGGCTGCACCCAATCGAGCCGGTAGCCGCCCTGCGCCAGGATCGCGGCGTCGCGGGCGAAGGTCGCCGGATTGCACGAGACGCCGACGACGATCGGCACCCTCGATTGCGCCAGCAGCTCGGCCTGGGCGCGGGCGCCGGCGCGCGGCGGATCGAAGATCACCGCGTCATAGGCAGCGAGCTCGGGCGGCAGCAGCGGCCGCGCCTCGAGATCGCGCCGCTCGGTCGTGACCTGGGTGAGCTGATGGCGCCGGCCGGCGGCGGCGATGGCGGCCACGGCAGCGGCGTCGCCTTCGACCGCGTGCAGCACGCGGCCCTCGGCCAGTGCCATGGTGAAGGTGCCGGAGCCGGCGAACAGATCGGCGATGCGCCGAGCCCGGCCCACACCCTCGCGCACCGCGTCGGTGAGAGCCGCCTCGCCCTCCTCGGTCGCCTGCAGGAAGGCGCCGAACGGCAGCTCGACCGCGACCTCGCCGAAGCGGACGCGGAACGGCTCGGGCTGGGCCGCCAGCATGGGCGCCGATCCGGCGACGCGCCACCAGACCCGCGCCACCGGCGGCCGGGCGAAGCCGGACAGGCGCTCCAGCGCCGCCAACGCCGGCTCGCTCGGCAGCTCCAGCCCGACATCGATGCCGGACGCACCGAGCGTCAGCCGGATCGAGGCGGCCTCGCCCGGCTTCAGCACCGCACCTGAGAGATCGCGCAAGGCCGGCAGCAACGACACGAGCTCCGGCCGCAGCACCGGGCAGACCGCGAGATCGACGATGTGGTGGCTCGCCCGGCCGTGAAAGCCCAGCACCGTGCCGCCAGCGAGCCGGCGCGCTTCCAGGCCGGCGCGGCGGCGGCTCGCGGGCGGGCTGATCAGCGCCGCGCGCACCGGCGCCTCCAGCCCCTGACGGGCGAGCGCGCCCACCACCAGCTCGCGCTTGAAGGCGGCATAGGGTTCCGCCGCCAGATGCTGGAGCGAGCAGCCGCCGCACGGGCCGTAATGCGGGCAGGGCGGCGTGACCCGGTCGGGGCTGTCGCCATGCCGTTCGAGCAAGGTCACGGCCGCGCCGATCCGCACGCGCACCCGCTCCCCCGGCAGCGCGTCGGGCACCGCCAGGATGCGGCCGTCATGATGGGCGAGGCCGGCGCCGTCGGTGCCGAGCCGCTCGATTGTGAGCTCGGCGGTCTCGATCGGGCGCGAGATCGGGCGCGGGCGGCGTCGGTTCATCGGGCACGCTCGCCGGCGATGAGGAATTCGCGATTGCCGTCGCCGCCCTCGATCGGGCTCGGTACCAGGCCCAGCACGCGCCAGCCGGCGAGGCCGCCGAGCCAAGCCTCGATCCGCCGGCAGACCGCGTCATGGAGATCCGGATCGCGCACGATCCCGCCCTTGCCGACGCGGCCCGGCCCGACCTCGAATTGCGGCTTCACCAGCGCGACCAGCCGCGCACCCGGCGCGGCCAGCGCCAAAGATGCCGGCAGCACGGCTTCGAGCCCGATGAAGCTCGCATCGCAGGTGACGAGACCGACCGGCGCCGGCACCTCGGCGGCGGTCAGCAGCCGGGCATTCATCCGTTCCAGCACGGTCACGCGCGGATCGGCGCGCAAGCGCGGCACGAGCTGGTCATGGCCGACATCGACGGCATAGACATGAGCGGCCCCGCGCGCCAGCAGCACATCGGTGAAACCGCCGGTCGAGGCGCCGATATCGAGCGCGGTCGCGCCCGTCGGATCGATATCGAAACGATCGAGCGCGGCCGCGAGCTTCAGGCCGGCGCGCGAGGCCCAGGGGTGGTCGGTGCCGGTGACGGCGAGCGCCGCATCCTCGGCCACCATCCGGCCGGGCTTGCCGACCGGCGCGGCATCGAGCATGACCAGGCCGGCCGCGATCAGCGCCTGGGCGCGGCTGCGGCTGTCGGCGAGACCGCGCTCGACCAGCAATTGGTCCGCCCGCTTCTTCATGTTCATGCCGGCGCCACGCCCGCCGCGGCGATGATCGCCGCCGTGCGCCGGTGGAAGCGCAGGCTGAGCAGGATCGAGACGACGACGAGGCCGGCGACGAAGCCCCACCACAGGCCGGGCGGCCCCATCCCCAGCCCGAAGGCGAGGCCGACGCCGATCGGCAGGCCCAAGCCCCAATAGCCGATCGAGGCGGCGATGAGCGAGGCGCGCATATCCTTGAGCCCGCGCAGCGCGCAGGCGGCCACGACCTGGGCGCCGTCGAACACCTGGAACAGCGCCGCGATGGCGAGCAGCTGCGTGCCGACATCCAGCACCGCGTCGAACTCGGAATCGGCCGGATCGAGATAGAGCCGGAAGATCGAACGGCCGAACAGCAGGATCACGCCCGACATGAGCGACATGAAGACGATGCCGAGCGCGAGCGCGGTGAATCCGGTCCGGCGCGCGCGCACGATCTGGCCGGCGCCGATATGGAAGCCGATCCGCACCGTCGCCGCCTGGCCGATAGAGAGCGGCACCATGAAGGTGAAGGAGGCGATGCCGAGGCAGATCTGGTGGGCGGCGAGCGCCACCGGCCCGAACCGCCCCATCAGCAGCGAGGAGACGGAGAACAGCCCGACCTCGACCAGATAGATCGCCGAGACCGGCCAGCCGAGCCGGAGCAAACCTGCGAGGCCGCGCCCGATCTCCTTCAGTGCCATGCCGAAGAATCCCGCCGGCACCAGGCCGGCCCGCCAGATATAGAAGGTGAAGGCGAGCGCCATCAGGTTCCAGGTCGTCGCCGTGGCGTAGCCCGAGCCGGCGATGCCGAGCGCCGGCAGGCCCAGATGCCCGAAGATCAGCACCCAGTTCAGGAGGAAATTGATGCCGCAGGCGAGCATGACCACGACCATGATGATGTGCGGCCGCTCCAGCGCCGACAGATAGTTCCTGAGCGCCATCTGCCACAGCCCGGCCGGCACGCCCCAGACGAAGGCGAGCTCGTAGGCGAGCGTCATCGTGGCGATCTCGCGCGGCTCGCCCGCCGCCAGCAGCAGCCGGTCGACATGCACCAGCACCAGGATGATCGGCACGGCGGAGACCGCCATGGCGATGAGGCCGGCGGCCAGCGTCCGGCCGAAGCCCGAGCGGTCGCCGGCGCCGCGCGCCTGGGCCACGATCGGCTGGATCGAGGCCGCCAGCCCTTGCGCCACGATGATCATCATGAAGGCGACGTTGCTGCCGAGCCCGCCCGCCGCCAGCGCGCCGGCCGACAGCCTTCCCATCATGATGGTATCGGTCGCCGCCATCAGCATCTGCGTCAGGTAGGCGGCGCCGAGCGGCAGGCTCAGCCGCAGGATCTCGCGCAGCTCTCCGTGCCGGTCCGGTCGCCCGACCGACAGGGAGGGTGCGCCGTCCATGCTAGTCCCGCTTCATCGTCATGAGCGCCGCTCGACGACGAAATCGGCGGCCTTGCGCAGGAGATCGGCCTTGTCGCCGAACGGCTCCAGATGCCGGCCGGCCTGCTCGACCAGCGCGCGCGCCTGCTTGCGCGCGCCCTCGAGCCCGAGGATCGAGACGAAGGTGGCCTTGCCGGCCTCGGCGTCGCGCTGGACCGATTTGCCGGTCTCGGCCGCCGTGCCCTCGGCATCGAGCAGATCGTCGGCGATCTGGAAGGCCAAGCCCAGATCATGGGCATAGCCCACCAGCGCCTTGCGATTGTCGAGGCTGCTCTTGCCCAGGATGGCGCCGGCCTCGCAGGAAAAGGCGATGAGCGCGCCGGTCTTCAGCCGCTGCAGCCGGGTGATGGCGCCGATATCGAGCGTCGCATCATGCTCGGCCAGCAGGTCGATCATCTGCCCGCCGACCATGCCGGCCGGCCCCGCCGCCTTGGCGAGCGCGCTCACCAGCTCGGCCCTGACCACGGCATCGCCATGGGTGTCGGGATCGGCCAGCACCTCGAACGCCATGGTCAGGAGCCCGTCGCCGGCCAGGATCGCGGTCGCGTCGTCGAACGCCTTGTGGCAGGTCGGCCGGCCGCGGCGCAGATCGCTGTCGTCCATCGCCGGCAGATCGTCATGGATGAGCGAATAGGTGTGGACCATCTCGATCGCGACCGCCGCCTGCAGCGCGCTCCTCGACGAGACGCCGAAGAGATGGCTGCTCGCCAGCACGAGGAACGGCCGGAGCCGCTTGCCCGGTGCGAGCGCCGCATAGCGCATCGCCTCATAGACCCGCGCCTCGGGCCCGTCGGGCTGGGCCAGCAGCCGATCGATCACGGCATCGACGGCCTTCGCCGAATCGGCCATGGCGGCGGCGAGGTCGCCGGGATTGGTCCATAGCGAGCTAATCAAGATTTTGCGTCTCCGGTTTGATCGTGCCGTCGGCGGCGAGGGCGATCTTCTCGACCTTGGCCTTGGCCTCGCCCAGCTTCGTCTCGCAATGGCGCTTGAGCGCGGCCCCGCGCTCGTACGCGCTGATCGATTCGTCGAGCCGGAAGCGCCCGGCCTCGAGCTGGCGGACGATGCCCTCCAGCTCCTCGAGCGCCTGCTCGAAGCTCATCGACGGAATGTCGGGCAATACGGTTTCGGCCATGCTCTGGGATCTCTCGCCTCGGGGCGGCGGAGTGTATGCGCGGGGGCGGCGGGCTGCAACAGGCGGGGGCGCGGGGCGGATCTGATCTGACGAAGGCTTGGATCTCATCGAAAATGCGCAATTGGTCTTTTCCCTGGCTCCGCGCCGGTGGTCGGGAGGACAACGTGAGGTCGGCTGAATCAGTGCATTACCGACATATTGCGGCGGAGCTTCTCATCCGTTGATCCGACGATGCCGATTCCATCCCTGCGAGGTCTTTTATCTCTTCGATGTGGGCTGGATCTCCGAGACTACCCCACTTCACCATCCGGCGGATCTGCTCCAAAAATTCGGTAGCGTCTCAGTTTGGATTGTAACAGGCGAAAGCCGTTCCGCATTCGGGTTGATATCGCGCGCGCGCGCCCTATCCGGGAGGCCGGCGATAGCTCAGAGCCGCACCGGCCATCACGACGACAGCCACCAAAAGCACCCATTTATATGGGATTGATGCGCCGCATTCCGTCCAGTCAGGCCCGGGAGATCCATCGAACTGCATAATTCCACGGTTATCGTGAGTTATGGCGCGATGTGGGCATTCGTCATTTAGGTATATCTGGCCGTTCATAACATTCCACACAAAACCTGGTTGCGGTACATATTCGTGCATCGAGAGAAAGCCAGATAACGCAATCGCAGCCGAAAGTATAAATAGGGCTCGCGGGCCAATCAGATGCTTCACATTCATTTTCTGTATCCAGATAATTTGTTCTATGCCCTAAACCGAGCCCGTGATGGATCGAAGCTTATGGGCGGCTGAATGAGGTCCCATGCTCTAGCAACGTTTCTGCACACGGCCTCCATATTCCGCATAATTCTTTTGTAGTTGTCTGGGCAACAAACCCTTTCTCCGCGATAGGAGTGGAAAACAATGCAATGCTTTTCGGACACTTTGCCGTCACCTTCGGTCATGGCTCTTTCGATGTGCTGATGTGCCAGCATTGCACTATGCTGCATGCCGGCAATGGCTTTCGCTTTTGCTAAGGGCGTCTTCAGTTCTATGCTCTTTTCCGCGAAGCTCCCCGACGGCAGAGAAGTCACGATTGCCCCAATATCACGCGATGCGTTTGAAGACAATGAAGCATACGCGCTCGGAGATGATTCCGGGTACTTCATCTATGAAGTAGACACCCATAGGCCAAGTACAGGGATTGAGATTTTGGCGAAGGCCGCGTCATATGATGCGGCATTGAGACTCATAGACATCTATATGGTCGCCTCAAGCGGTCGCGCTCATCCGCAAGACGACTAGCCAGCACGAGATGGGCCAGCATCCACTTTGTCATCCTGGAACTGTTCCCTCGCCCCGCTTGAGCGCCTCGATCAACCCCACCTCGCTCGGCGGATCGGCATAGACCGAGCGGATCGACCGTCCCTGCCTGTCCAGCAGCCACGCCACCTCCAGATGATAGCCGCGATAGAGCCCGCTGCGCGCATAGTCGAGCGCGGGGTTGCCGGCTTTCAGAAGATCCAGATTCTCGCCGAGGTCGAAATCGCCGCCCTTGCCGACATAATCGGCATAGCCCTCGTTCAGCCATTCGGGATAGCGGAGCGCGAACAGGCGTCCGAAAGCCCTGGACTGCATGATGTGCGTGGCTTCGTGGGCGATGAAGTAGGACAGCGGGCGATGCTCCGCGTCGGCGATCGGCCCCGGATGGGGCGGCAGAATCCGGTTCTCGGCGATGTCGGCGGCCCGGATGTAGATGTTCGATGTGAGCCAGGGATAGGTGATGCCGCCCACCCCCGTTTGAAACAGCCCGTAGAGCCCGAGCCGCCATGTCGAATTGCACAGGAAGACCCGGAATTGCAGGTCGGGCGTGTAGAGTTCCGAGCGTTGCAGGCGTCGGGTCGTGTCGTCGATGATGCTGGTGATCGCCCCGTCGATCGGCCGGTCGGACCATACTTCGAACTGCCGATAGCTCGTGTGATAGGCGAACGCGGTCTCGGGGCAGGCCAGGGCGCCGACGCACAGCGCGCCGATCAGAAACAGGAGCCCGAAGCCGCGGCGCGCGACCCTCCACCGGCGTTTCCGTCGCGGATCAGCCAAGATATCTCCTTTTCACAAGGCTCTGTTTCTCACGCGTCCAGTCATGGATTTCCATGACCGCCGGCGTCGGCGTCTCATTGGAAATCAGCCATCTCGTACAGCGGCCGGATTTCGATCTCGCTCGGTCCCGGCATGGGATTGGGGCAGCGCTTCACCCAGGCGACCGCCTCGTCCATGTCCTTGACTTCCCACAGCCAGAAGCCGGCGACCAGCTCGCGGGTCTGGGCGAAGGGTCCCTCGATGACCGTCCGGCCGGTACCGTCGAACGCGATACGCTTGCCGTGCGAGGAGGGCTTGAGGCCGTCGGCGGCGCGCAGGATGCCGGCATTGACCAGTTCCCCATTATATCTGCCCATCGCTTCGAGCAACTCGGTCGTGGGGAGAATGCCCTTTTCGCTGTCTTCGGTCGCCTTCACGAGCACCATCACACGCATCGTCTGTCTCCTTGCTTTTTTGCCGGTCTCATCGGCCTGGGAAGGTCTGCTCACTTGATCGAAATGAGCCACCTCTGGGGCCTTTGCTCACCCAACCCGCAGCGCCCGCGCCATCGCATAGCTCCCCGCCCGCAAGCTCCCCGCGACCACACCCACCGACACCCCATATCGCCCCGACAACCACGCCTCGATCAGCCCGATCTGCCCCTGGGCAAGTTGCACCGCCACCAGCGCATCCGGCAACCGCTCCCCGTCGGCCGCAACCGGCCAAACCGCCGCCAGCCGCTCCTCGATCAACCCCGCAAGCTGCGCCGCCATCACCGCGCGGGTGCGGCCGGTCATCATCGGGCGGGCCATTCGGCGGCTCTGCCAGAAATGCGCCAGCAGCGCTTCCAGACGCGGATCGGGGTCGCCTGAAACGCAGGCATCGGCCAAGGGCACCAGCAGCCGGCGCAAACCGTGCGCCAGCAGATCGTCCTTGCCCTGGAAATGCTCATAGAAGGTCGAACGGCCGACATCGGCGCGCGCGGCGATGTCGGCGGCGCTGACCGCGTCATAGCCTTTGGCCAGGACCAGCGCATTGAATGCGTCGCCGAGCGCGCGGCGCGTCCGTTGCACCCGGCGGTCGGGAGTCGGCATTTCCGCTGGCGGCTCGGCGATATCGGACATTTCAGCCTCTTCGTCTCGTTGCGGACGAGCCTAGCGCCAAATCCGCCCCGTCTCCATGCCCGTTCGCGTACTGAGGCCGGGCTCGACCACACGGAGGCAAGATGAGCTTGGACAGATCGAGGGACCGGACGGATATCGCCGCCGGCGCCGTGCTCGCGGGGGCGGCGCTGCTGTCGCTCGCCGCCATTCTGCATCACCCGACCCTGCAAGGCCCGCACGAGGCGCAGGCGGCGGCCGAGGCGATCCGCTCGCTTGGGCCTCTGGACCGGCTGATCCATGGCACGCTGATGCTCGTCGCCTTCATCCAGACGGTCGCCTTCGCCCGCGTTTCCGCTCGCCTGGGCTTCCGCAGCGCCGCGATCCTCGCCGGCTTCTCGGCCTATGCCGCCGGCTCGATCGTGCTGGTCATCCCGGCGACGCTCGACGGGTTCGTGACGCCGGATCTGGCCGATCGCTGCCTCGCCGCCGCCGATTGCGGCGCCTCCCACGCCGCCGTGACCGAGCTGGTCGGGGTCGCCATCCAGGATTTCACCAAGGTGGCGCTGTCCGCCCTGTCGCTGGCGACCCTGTGCTGGTCGATCGGCATCGTCGGACGGCCGGGCCCGATGCCGCGCGCGGTCGGGCTGGTCGGGCTGGTCTGCGCCTTGGCGCCGCTCGCGGCACTGTGGCTGTCGGACCTGCATTTGCGGCCGGACAATCTCGCCATCATCCTCTCGGCGCAGCTCGTCTGGAATATCGCGGTCGCAGCGCTGATGCTCACCGGAGCCGGGAGTTTTCCACAGGGCGCGCGAGGCCCTTGACCAAGCCGACCGCGATTGTTCATGATTTGTTCGATGAACATGGCACAGCAGATCGCCGCCTCGGCGGCCACGGCCCAAGCCGACCCCGCCGGGGCTCGGGCGGAAAGCTGTGCCCGCCCCGCGCCAGCCGATCCGTCGATGGCGACGCTCGACGAGCTGAGCGAGATCGGCATGACCATCGCCCGGGCGCTGAAGGAAGAGGCCCTGGCGCGCGCCGCCATGGCGCAGGCCGCTGCCGCCCGAACCGCCGCCGCCTTGGCCGCGGGCGAGCCGCTTCCGTCGCAACCGGCGGCCGGCGATACCGATCTCTCCCTCTCCTTCAGCCGCGTCTCGCGCGCCATCCGCCTGACCCTGGCGCTCAAGGCCAAGCTCGCTTCCGATCGGCTGGATCTCATTGGAAAGCAGCGCGGCCACGCGATCGGTGCGGCCCGGCGAAACCGGCGCAAGCGGCAGGTCACCGAGGCGATCGAAAAGCTGATCGAGGCCGAGGCGCTGGAGGCTGGTCGCGAATGCGATCGCGAGAGCCTGCACGCCGATCTCAGCGAACGGCTCGACGATGCGGAAATGGAAGACAAGCTCGGCCAAGGCCGTGTCGGCGATATCCTCAACCGCATCTGCCGCGATCTCGGCGTGACACCGCGCTGGGAGCTTTGGCGCGGCACCTCCTGGTATCTCGAGGAAGGCTGGAGCCCGCCGCGGGCCGACGTGCCGGAGGACGAGGACGAGGATGAGGAAGATCCGGACGAGGACGATGAGTCCGAGATCCGGGCGGAGAAGCTGCGCCGTGACCTGGCCAGCATCCGCGACTTCTTCGGCCTGCCGCCGCTGAAGCCGGACGAGATCGACGATTCCTGAGCGCGCCGCCAAGCCTGTGCCGGACAGGCCGAAGACCTGAAACCATATCCCTCGAGGGGCGGATCAGCCCTTCGAGCCCATCGGCTTGACCGCTTCCTCGATCCAGGCGGCGAGCCCGGCGATCGCCTGCTTGTCGCCATAGAGCCGGTCCCGCCCGGTCGTGATCCGCCCGGCGAGATCGCGCCGCGCCGCTTCGTCGGTGCCGAGCCGCACCGCGAGCTCGACGTAGCCGGTTTCGTCCTGGGCGATCAGCTCGGGCAGGCCGAGCATGGTCAGAATCCCGGCGCTGTGCCGGCCCCGCATGAGCGCGCCCGCCTGGGTCACCACCGGCAGGCCGGCGCCGAGCGCCTCCAGCGTGGTGTTGCCGCCGGTCCAGCCGATGCTGTCGAGGAAGATGTCGGCGAGGCGGGTGAAGCCCGCGAACTCGGCAGCCGAGAGGCGCGGCAGGAAGGTGCAGTGTTTCGCGGCGTCGAGCCCTTCGGCGGCGAAGGCTTGGGCCAGCCGGTCGCGGAACAGCTCGGTCATCGCCGGGCCGCGCTGGAAGGAGATGAAGGCGAAATGCGCGTTCGGCACGCGCTTGGCGATCTCGGCAAAGAGGCGGTCTTGCGCCGGCAGATATTTGAACAGCGACTGGCAGCACCAATAGAGCACCGCATCCTCGGGAATGCCGTGCGCGGCGCGAGTCACCTCGGCCGGCGCCAGCGGCGGCGGCTCGTAGCAGCTGGCGAGATTGGGCAGGCGGACGAGCTTTTCGGTATAGGCCGCCTCGCCGTCCGCCGGCTCCATGAGGTCGCTGGTCAGGAAGGCGTCGATGGTGGCGAGGCCGGTCGTCTCGGGATGCGCCCAGCTCGCCGCCTGAACCGGCGCGAGGCGCAGGGCGGCGAGCCGGATGGTCAGCGCATCCATGCCGATATCGGGAAAGATCAGCACATTGAGCTTGTCAGCCCGCACCGTCTCGGCCCAGGCGTCGAGGGGCCGCCGGCCGCCGGTGAAACGGTGGCAGAGCCCGGCCGCGCGCTCGGTCTCGGCATCGGCGACGGCGCCGACATGATAGCCGTAAAGCTCGAACCGCTCGCGATCGAGGCCGGCGAGCCAGCCCTTGATCACGATGCGCCAGACCGCGTGATCCCAGAAGGACGAGGACAGGATGCCGACGCGGATCTTGGCGCCGGACGGCTCGATCGCGGGCGCCTCGGTCCAGTCGGGCCGGGCGGCTGCCACGACGGCGCCGACGAAGCGGCCGTACAGCGCCTGGAGCTCGCGGTCGTTGCGGCCCTGATATGCCAGGAAGAAGGGCGGGACGTCGCCGGTGGCTTCCGGCGCCGGCCGCTTGCCCTCGGCGATCTGCGCCTCGGCGGCGGCGAGCAGCGCGGTGAGATCGGCCGCGTAGGCGGCGCGGCTGCGCTCGATCTCCGCCGCGTCGGGATAGATCACGCGCAGGCGGGTCACGGCCAGATTGGCGCGGGTGCCGAGATTGTCGGGATCGAGCCTGAGGGCGGTCTCGTAGCTTTCGACCGCCTCGTCGCGCCGGTCGAGCGAGGCGAGGATGGTGCCGAGATTGTTGTGGAGGACGGCATCCTCCGGACGGAGGTCGAGGGCGGCGCGATAGCTCGCCGCCGCCTCGTCCATGCGGCCGAGATTGATCAGGGCGTCGCCCTGGCCGCGATGCGGATCGACGCGGTCGGGCCGGAGCCGGATCGCCGCCTTGAACTGGTCCAGCGCCAGATCGGGCCGGCCGAGCCGCCCGAGCGCCGTGCCGAAATTCAGCCGCGCCTCGTAGAAATCGGGCTGGAGGCGCAGCGCGTTCTGCCAGGCCTGGGCGGCGTCGGGCAGGCGGCCGAGGCGGAACAGCGTCATGCCGAGATTATTGTGGATCTCCGGCGCATTGGGGTTGAGCCGGATCGCCTCGCGGAAGCAGGGCACCGCCGTTTCCAGCCGGCCGAGGCCGAGCAGCGCGCAGCCGAGGCCGTAATGCGCCCTGCCGTTCTTGGGATCGCGGCCGAGCAGGTGGCGATAGCGCTCCGCCGCCTCTTCCAGCCGTCCCTGCGCCCCCAGCGCGAAGGCGAGATTGCCGTGGGCCTCGCTGCTCTTGGGGTCGAGCTCGATCGCCTGGCGGAAATTCTCGATCGCCTCGTCGAGCCGGCCGAGATTGCCGAGCGCGCTGCCGCGATCGACGCGAAAGCCGGCCTGCTGGGGCACGAGAGCGATGGCGCGGTCGAAGCAGTCGAGCGCCGCCTCGGCCCGGCCGGTGCGCACCAGCACCATGCCCAGCAGATGATGGCCCTCGGCGTGATCGGGCTCGGCCTCGACCACGCGGCGATAGCCCGTCTCGGCCCGGTCGAGCCGGCCGGCGCGATGCTGGGCCACCGCCTCCTGAAAGGCCAATTTGGTCGATCCGGTCATGTCTGCGTCCCTCTTACCGCCCCGCATCGGGGGCGCGCCGTCTCTAGCCCGGCGCAAGGGCGCTGTCCAGGCCGGCGGACGGCACATGGCGCCCGGCGTCCGGAACAGGGCCGCCGCCCTTCCATCGCCGGGCCGATCGAACGATATAATCCGCCGACCCATATTGGAGAGCGCCATGTATATGCCGGTCCAGTTCAAGGAAGATCGCGTGCCGCTGCTGCACGAGACGATCCGGCGCATCGCCTTCGGCACGCTGGTGACGCACGGGCCGGACGGGCTGATCGCGAGCCACGTGCCGATGCTGATCGATGCCGAGTCCGGCCCCTACGGCACGCTGTCGGGCCATCTGGCCAGGCCCAATCCGCAAGGGCGGCAGGCGGTGGAGGGCGAGGCGCTGGCGATCTTTCTCGGGCCCGACGCCTATATCTCGCCCTCGCTCTATGCGACCAAGAGGGCGAGCGGCAAGGTCGTGCCGACCTGGAACTATGCCGCGATCCACGCCTATGGCCCGTTGAGCTTCTATACCGACCCGGACCGGCTGCTGGCGCTGGTGACGCGCCTCACCGAGGTGCACGAGGCCGGCCGTGCGGCACCCTGGGCGGTGAGCGACGCGCCCGCCGACTTCGTGCGCGCCCAGCTCAACGGCATCGTCGGCTTCGAGCTGCCGATCACGCGGCTCGAAGGCAAATGGAAGATGAGCCAGAATCGCTCGGCCGAGGACCGCGCCGGCGTCGCCGCCGGGCTGGAGGATCGCGAGGTCGCCGAGATCGTGGCGAGCCGCTCCTCCCCCTAAGCCGACATCAGGACCGAGATGTGCGCGGCTGTGCTGGTGGCGAGCGCGCGCAGATCATAGCCGCCTTCGAGCGCCGAGACGACGCGGCCGCCGCAGGCGCGCTCGGCATATTCGGCGAGGAGGCCGGTGACCCAGATATAGTCGCTCTCATCGAGGCGCAGGCCGCCGAGCGGGTCGTCCTTATGCGCGTCGAAGCCGGCCGAGATCATCAGCAGGTCGGGCGCGAACTTCTCCAGCTCGGGCATGATCCAATGGGTGAAGGCGAGGCGGAACTCGTTGCTGCCGGCACCGCCCCGAAGCGGCGCGTTGACGATGTTGCCGAGCCCCCGCTCCTCGGCGGCACCCGTGCCGGGATAGAGCGGCGATTGGTGCGTCGAGGCGTAGAACAGGCCCTCGTCCCGCTCGGCCACGGCCTGGGTGCCGTTGCCGTGATGCACGTCGAAATCGATGATGGCGACGCGTTCGGCGCCATGCACCGCCCGCGCCCGCTGCGCGCCGACGACGATGTTGTTGAACAGGCAGAAGCCCATGGCCTGGCCCGGCTCGGCATGATGGCCGGGGGGCCTCACCGCGCAGAAGGCGTTCTTGGCCTCGCCCGCCATCACCGCGTCGACGGCCGCGACCACGCCGCCCGCGGCACGCAGCGCGGCGATGCCGGAACCGGGCGACAGGATGGTGTCGCCGTCGATCGGATGATAGCCGCGTTCGGGCACGGCGCTCAGCACGGCATCGACATGGCGGCGCGGATGGACGCGGGCGATGTCGTCGAGCTCGGCGAGCGGCGCCTCGCGCCGGATCAAGGCGGCGAATTGCGACGCGCGCAGAGCTTCCAGCACGGCGGTCAGCCGGGCCGGGCATTCGGGGTGAAAGGCGCCTGGATCGTGATCGAGACAGGCGGCGTGGCTAAACAGCAGGGTCGACAATCGGGTTCTCCCGTCCGGTGCCATCCTACCAGATCTTAACCGTTTTCGGCCAGGACATGACCCGCGAGATAAAGCGAGCCGCATACCAAGATACGCGCCGGGCCAGTGGCGCCATCCGCTATCGCCGCCACGGCCGCGTCGACCGAGGCGGCCGGCGCCGACGGAATACCGAGCGCCCGGCCGGCCTCGGCGACGGTCTCGGCACTGTTCGTATTCGCCTCGCCCGGGATCGCCACACCCTGCAGCCCGGCCAGGAGCGGCGCCAGCGGTTCCAATATGTCGGCAGGCGATCGGGTGTTGAGCGTGCCGAACACGGCATAGAGCGGCCGGTCGCGCCAGCCCTTGGCATGCTCGGCCAACGCCTCGCCCCCGGCGCGGTTATGGCCGCCATCGAGCCAGAGCTCCCAGCCGGGCGGCAGTGCCTCCACCAGCGGCCCGCGGGTCAGGTGCTGAAGCCGGGCCGGCCATTCGACCGACGCCAGCCCGGCCGCGACCTGTTCGCGGGTGAGCGCAAAGCCGTCGAGCCGCTCGAGCACGGCGAGCGCGACGCCGGCATTGTCGATCTGATGCCGCCCGGGCAGGCGCGACAGCGGCAGGTCCCAGCGCCAGCTCTCGCCCTCGAACCGCCAGCCGTTTCCCGTGGGCTCGGCGCGCCATTCCCGGCCGAAGCGATAGAGCGGCGCCGCCAGCTCTGCCGCCTGCGCCTCGATCACCGCCTCCGCCTCAGGCAGCTGCGGGCCGATCACGCCGGGCCGGCCGGCCTTGAGGATGCCGGCCTTCTCGCCGGCGATCTTGGCGATGGTGTCGCCCAGGTAATGCATATGGTCCATCGAGACCGGGGTGATCGCCGCCGCCGCCGGCGCCGCGATCAGGTTGGTCGTGTCGTAGCGCCCGCCGAGCCCGGTCTCCAGCAGCACGATATCGGCGGGCGCCCGCGCGAAGGCGAGGTAGGCCGCGGCACTGGTGATCTCGAAGAAGGTGATGGGCTCGCCGGCATTCACCCGTTCGACCTCCTCCAGGAGCGCGACCAGCGCCGGCTCCTCGATCAGATGTCCGGCGAGCCGGATGCGCTCGTTGAAATGGACGAGATGCGGCGAGGTGAAGGCATGGACGCGATAGTTCGCCGCCTCCAGGCAGGCGCGCAAGGTGGCGATGGTCGAGCCCTTGCCGTTGGTGCCGGCGACATGCACGACCGGCGGCAAGCGCTCATGCGGATCGCCGAGCTGCCGCAGCAGGCGCAGTATCCGGCCGAGCGAGAGATCGATCGCCTTGGGATGGAGCCGCGTCAGCCGATCGAGAATAGCGTCCGAACGACTCATGACTCAGGCGGCGAGCGGCTTGCGCAGCAAGCCGATGATCCGGCCGAGCGTGGCGCGCAGATCGTGGCGGCGCACGATCATGTCGATCATGCCGTGCTCCAGCAGATACTCCGCCTTCTGGAAGCCTTCCGGCAGCTTCTCGCGGATCGTCTGCTCGATCACGCGCGCGCCGGTGAGGCCGATGACGGCGCCCGGCTCCGAGATCATGATGTCGCCCAGCATGGCGAACGATGCGGAGACGCCGCCGGTCGTGGGATCGGTGAAGAGGACGATGTAGGGCAGGCCCGCCTCCTTCACCTCCTCGACCGCGATGGTCGTGCGCGGCATCTGCATCAGGCTGAGCACGCCCTCCTGCATGCGGGCACCACCCGAGGCCGGAACGACGATGAAGGCAGCCGACTGCATGACCGCGAGCCGGGCCGCGACCAGCATCGCCTCGCCCACGGCCATGCCCATCGAGCCGCCCATGAAGCCGAACTCGAAGGCAGCGACGACGGCGTCCTGGCCGCCGATCTTGCCATGCGCCACCTGAATCGCGTCGCTGCCGGCGCCGTGCTTGCCCTGGGCCTCCTTGAGCCGGTCGGTGTAGCGCTTGCTGTCGCGGAAGCGCAGCGGGTCGAGCACGGGCTTGGGCAGCTCGATCCTGGTGAACTCGCCCTCGTCGAACAGCACCGTCAGCCGCTGCTTGGCGTCGATCCGCATGTGATGGCCGCAGGCGTGGCAGACATGGAGGTTCCGCTCCAGCTCGCGCTGGAACAGCATCTGGCCGCAGGCCGGGCATTTGGTCCAGAGATTGTCCGGGACCTCGCGCTTGGAGACGACGGCGCGGATACGCGGCAGGACGACATTGGTGAGCCAGCTCATCGGCGGATCCTTCTTATTTCTTCAGGCCGTGCGGGCGCCGCGGACGCCGGCGGCGAGCGCGCGAACCTGGGCATGGATCGCCTCGGCGAGGCCGGGCTTGGCGGCGCCGGTCTCGTCGAGATGCTTGGCGACGGTTTCGACCAGCGCCGAGCCGACCACGGCGGCATCGGCGAAGCGGGCGATCGCCGCCGCCTGCTCCGGCGTGCGAATGCCGAAGCCGACGGCGATCGGCAGGTCGGTCTGATGCCTGAACCGATCAACCAGTATCTTTACGTCAGCGGCGTCGGCCGAGCGGGTGCCGGTAACGCCGGCGATGGCGACGTGATAGATGAAGCCGCCCGAATCACCGAGCACGACACGCAGGCGCGCCTCGTCGGTCGTAGGCGCGGTCAGGCGGATGATATCGAGCCCGGCCGCCTTGGCGTGGGGCGTGAGCTCGCCGGCCTCCTCGGGCGGAATATCGACGATGATCAGCCCGTCGGCGCCAGCGAGCACGGCATCCTTGCAGAATTGCGCGGGACCGTATTTCCAGATCGGGTTGAAATAGCCCATCAGCACGATCGGCGTCTCGGCGTCCGCGGCGCGGAAGCGGGCGACCGCGGCCAGGACCTGGCGCAGCTTGGTGCCGGCCTTGAGCGCGCGCAGCCCGGCCGCCTGGATCGCCGGGCCGTCGGCCATGGGATCGGAGAAGGGCATGCCGATTTCGATCAGGTCCGCTCCCGCCCCGGGCAGTCCGGCCAGGATCCTCTCGAACGTCTCCATGTCCGGATCGCCGGCGGTGACGAAGGTGACGAAGCCGGCGCGGCCGGCGGATTTGAGCGCCGCGAACCGGCGCGCGATACGGCCGCTCACAGCTCGACCCCGAAATGCTTGGCCACCGAGAAGATGTCCTTGTCGCCCCGACCGGAGAGGTTGATCACCACCAGATTATCCTTTGGCAGGGTCGGCGCCAGCTTGGTGACATAGGCGACCGCATGCGAGGATTCGAGCGCCGGGATGATGCCTTCGAGCTTGGTGCAGAGCTGGAAGGCGTCGAGCGCCTCCTGGTCGGTGATCGAGACGTAATCGACCCGGCCGACATCATGCAGCCACGCATGCTCGGGCCCGATGCCGGGATAGTCGAGCCCGGCCGAGATCGAATGGGCGTCGAGGATCTGGCCGTCATCGTCCTGCAGCCAATAGGTTCGGTTGCCGTGCAGCACGCCCGGCTCGCCGCCATTGAGCGAGGCGGCATGCTTGCCGGTCTCGATGCCATAGCCGGCGGCCTCGACGCCGTACATCTTGACCGAAGGATCGTCGAGGAAGGGATAAAACAGCCCCATGGCGTTGGAGCCGCCGCCGATGCAGGCGACCAGCGTATCGGGCAGCCGGCCCTCGGCCTTGTGCATCTGCGCGCGGAGCTCGTTGCCGATCACGCTCTGGAAATCGCGGATCATGGCCGGGTAGGGATGCGGGCCAGCGACGGTACCGAGGATGTAGAAGGTGTCGTCGACATTGGCGACCCAGTCGCGCAGCGCCTCGTTGACCGAATCCTTGAGCGTGCCGGTGCCGGACGTGACGCTGCGCACCTCCGCGCCCAAAAGCCGCATGCGGAAGACGTTGGGCGCCTGCCGCTCGATATCGGTCTGGCCCATATAGATCACGCATTTGAGGCCGAAGAGCGCGCACACGGTCGCGGTCGCCACACCGTGCTGGCCGGCGCCCGTCTCGGCGATGATGCGGGTCTTGCCCATGCGCCGGGCGAGCAGCACCTGGCCCAGGCAATGGTTGATCTTGTGCGCGCCGGTGTGATTGAGCTCTTCACGCTTGAAATAGATCTTGGCGCCGCCCAAAGCCTCGGTCATGCGCTTGGCATACCAGAGCGGGCTCGGCCGGCCGACGTAATGCTCGAGATAATAATCGAGCTCCTGCTGGAAGCCGGGATCGGCCTTGGTCGCGGCGTAGGCCCGTTCCAGCTCAAGCACCAGCGGCATCAGCGTCTCGGCGACATAGCGGCCGCCATAGGCGCCGAAATGGCCGTTCTCGTCCGGGCCGGCGCGGAAAGTGTTCTGGATCGGGTTCGACATGGGCGATCAGCCTGCTTCTGCGGAGGCGGGACCCTATAACCGGCGGAGCGCCGCTTCAAGCGCGTTGGACGGAGCCCTGCCCGCCGCTCGGGAACCGCAGGTCGAGGCTGTCGGCGTGCCGCAGCCCGTGCCCGGTCCCGGACATATCGCACCGGCGCCGTCAACCCTTCACAGCCCCCGGCGAACCAGGGCGAAAGTGCTATAGCGGAGCGCGGATCGAATCTGAAAAAGTCCCCCTCGAAGGTTCCATGGTGTCGAAGCCATGCACCTGGAACACCATGTTGGGAGGAATGAATGTCAGAGGCGATTTCGATTCATCCGTCCGTAGATCACGGCGTGAAAGCGGGGTCCAAAGATTTCGCCGGCGGAACGCTCGTCTGCAAATGCGCCCAGAACCCGGTCAAGGTCGCGATCAAAGGGCAGATTGCGCACAATCATGCCTGCGGCTGCAGCAAATGCTGGAAGCCCGCCGGCGCCACCTTCGCGGTCATCGCCGTAACCTCGCGGGACAATGTCTCGGTAATCGCGAACGGCGACAAGCTCAAGATCGTGGATCCGTCGGCAACCATCCAGCGCCATGCCTGCAAGGATTGCGGCGTTCACATGTATGGCCGGATCGAGAACAAGAACCATGCCTTTTATGGGCTCGATTTCGTCCATTCCGAGCTCTCGCACGAGACCGGCTGGGCTGCCCCGGAATTCGCCGCCTTCGTCTCCTCCATCATCGAGACCGGCACGCATCCGAGCAAGATGGACGGTATCCGCGCCCGGCTGAGAGAGCTTCATCTGGAGCCCTATGATTGCCTGTCGCCGCCGCTGATGGACGCGTTGGCGGCTCACGTCGCCAGGCAGGCGGGCATCCTCAAGGACTGATCGGCCCCGTACGACCCGGATCAGGCTTCCTGGTCCGGGTTGGCGGCCGCCATCTCCTGCATTTCGGCGGCACAGGCCCGTGCCTCGTGAATGAAGGCCATGACCGCCGGTGCATGCTCGCCGCGGCGATGGGCGAAGGCGAGCTCGGACAAGGTCTCGACATCCGCCAGCGGCCGGTAGGCCACGCCGTCGATGTGGAGATGGCTGAGCGAACGCGGAACCAGCGCCACGCCGAGCCCGGCGGCGGCGAGATTGACGATCGTCGCCACCTGCGGAACGATCTGGGCCATGCGCGGCTCGAAGCCGGCCTGCTCGCAGATCTCGTTGACCGGGCTGAACATCGACGAGCCGCCGGACGGCGAATAGATGATGAACGGCTCGGTGGCGAGGGCCGCGATCGGGATCGCCTGATGCGCCGCCAGCTCGTGCGCCTGGTTGAGCACGACGATATAGGGCTCCTTCATCATCGAGATGAGGTTGATGTTCGCCGGCCGGTGGCCGTAATCGGTCCGGATGAAGCCGACATCGAGCCAGCCGTCGGTGAGGCCGGTATATTGGTCGGGCGAGCTCAGCTCGGTCAGCACGAGATCGACCGAGGGGTGGGCTTGGCGGAAGCGCCGGATCGTGCCCGACATGACGCCGCTGAACGGTACCGAGCCGGTATACCCCACCTCGATGCGCCCGAGCTCGCCGCGGCCGGCCTGGCGCCCGACCAGCTCCGTATGCTCGGCCTGCCGAAGCGTGAGCTGCGCCTCGGCCAGGAACAGGGCGCCCGCCGCGGTCAATGAGACGCTGCGCTTGGTCCGGTCGAGAAGCCGGGCGCCCAACTGACGCTCCAGCGCCAGGATCTGCATGCTCAGCGCCGGCTGGGCGATATGCAGCCGTTCCGCGGCGCGGGAGAAATGCAGATCCTCCGCGACGGCGACGAAATATCTGAGCTGGCGCAATTCGATCATTCAGGAGCTCCACGTCAACATCTGCGTACGCCGGTAATTTTTGCGGGCGGTCGGGCGCTGAGGCAACCCCCAGCCATGAAACCCATCAATTAATACAAGTTGAGCCCGCTTTGCGCCCGGCGATCTTCGCCGCGCTGATATGACGAGACCGGCCGCCGGACCGCCATGTTCATGCCAAGCGTCATAGTTGTTCCTTATCAATATCACCGAAACGCTTATTGGAAAGAAGCGGCCTGTCTGCCGATGTCTTCGTTACCGAACAACAAACGGAGATCATCATGACCACCTTCGCCAATGCCGCCCGCGTCTTCTTCGTCCTGGCCACCGTGCTGGGCACCACCGTCGCCTGCTCGACCTACGTTCCCGCGAACCAGCAGATCGCTGCCGAGATCGCCGCCGAGCCCGCCTATTCCGCCGGCAACTGATCCC
>DATLIZ010000036.1:0-57362 GCA_035539155.1 Aliidongia sp.
GACCGAAACGATCGAAGTGACCGGCACGCGCATCAAGAATGCCGATGCCGCGAGCGCCAACCCGATCACGGTCGTGACGAGCGACGACATCGCCAAGACCTCCGCCACCACGGCGGAAGACATTCTGAAGAAGCTGCCGTCCGTCGACTTCGCGGGCGGCGTGTCTTCGGCGCAGACCAACGGCGGCAACGGCGACTCGGTCGTCGGCCTCCGCAACCTCGGCGCCCAGCGTACCCTGGTCCTGATCAACGGTCTGCGCATGGTCGCGACCGACAACCAGACCAGCCAGGTTGAAGTCGATCTGCAGAACATCCCGGTTCAGATGATCGACCATATCGACGTGCTGCGCGACGGCGCCTCGTCGATCTACGGTGCGGACGCCATCGGCGGCGTCATCAACATCGTGCTGAAGAAGCACTTCAACGGTCTCGAGTTCGACGGTGATTTCGGCATCACCGACAAGAGCGACGGGATGCATTACGGCGTCTCCTCGACGCTCGGTTCCGACTTCGATCGCGGCAACATCATCATCAATGTCAGCCACGATCACACCGATCCGATCTTCCAGCGCGACCGCGCCTATTCTTCGGACCAGCATACGGGTTCCGATTTCGGCGATCCCGCAATCTCGTCGCGTGTCCCTGGCGCGCTCGCCGGGATCGGCCCCAATAAGATCTACTTCGGTGTTGGTGGTCAGTCCTTCAATATCAACACGCCGCCGGCGAATGCCTCGTCGATCTTCCCGCCGGGCATCATTACCGGGGTTCCGGGCGGCGGCAACACGCCCTTCTTCGACACGACCCTGCAGCAGCTGATCCAGGGCGAGGTCGACCGCAATCAGGTCAACTTCGCCGGTCATTACGACATTCTTCCGAATGTCACGGCCGTTGTCGACGCGTTCTACACCAACCGCACGTCGCAGCAGCAGCTCAATCCGGAGCCGTTGGGCAACAACGTCGCCACGACCAAGTTCCCGGGCGGCCTGTTCGTTCCGCAATTCCTGCAGAACGGCGGTGTAAACCTGTTCGGCCCGGATGGTGCTCCGATCCCGAATCTCGCAAACCCGACCGTGGCGGGCAACATCGTCACGGCGGGCGGCCTTCCTATCGCCGCCCAGCAGGATATCACCAGCTTCCTGACCCGCCGCTTCGAGAACGGTGATCGTTTCTACACGGAAGATGTGGATACCTATCGCCTGCATGCGGCCTTGCAGGGCACGATCCTCGACAAGTATGACTGGGAAACCGGCTACGTCTTCGGCAAGTCGACCGTGACCGCCCGCGTGTTCAACGAAGTCAATTTCGAGCATGCCGCCGAGGAATTGGGTTTGGCGTCGTGTAATACCATTCAAGCCAAGGCCGCCGGTCTGAACGGTCCGGCGAGCGATCCTTGCCTTGCCAACTTCTTCGGCTTCAACACGCTGACGCCGGCCCAGGCGAAGTATTTGACCTTCACGAACACGCGCACCAGCGACATCGAGGAAGGCTATTACTACGGCAACATCACCGGCCCGATCTATCAGCTGCCGGCCGGTCCGCTGCAGGCTTCTGTCGGTTTCGAGTATCGCAACGAGAGCACTTTCGATCAGCCCGACTCGACTGAAGTTCAGGGCGACGCCAATTTGAACGCTTCGCCGAGCTCGGGTTCCTACAATGTCGGCTCCGGCTACATCGAGTTGAATATCCCGGTCTTGAAGGACCTACCCTTCGTCAAGACCCTGAACTTCGACGTGTCGAGCCGATATGATTATTACTCGTCCTTTGGCCGGGCGCTGACCTACAAGGCCGGCCTCGACTGGGCGGTGACCGATGACTTCCGGTTCCGCGGCAGCAACTCGACCGGCTTCCGGGCACCGCAGGTCAAGGAACTGTTCGGTGGCGACTTCCTCAACGAGCCGTCCGGTTCCGATCCTTGCGATACCAAGGGCGGTACCAAGACCCCGTCGGCGCAGTGCGTGGCCGACCTGACCAAGGCGGGCCTGAACGCCAATCAGATCGCCAACTTCTCCGACAAGCTCAATCAGATCTCGACCATCCAGGGTGGCAATCCCGGCCTGAAGCCGGAACATTCGCAGGAATGGACCCTTGGCGGCGTCTTCACCCCGCGCTGGGTGCCCGGCCTGTCGGTCACCGTCGACTACTATACCGTGCTGATCCGCAACGCCATTGCGCTGGCCAACGACCCGCTCAACGCGTGCGAAACGCCGGGCTCCTCCCCGTCCGGCCTTGCCGATCCTTGCGCCGGCGTCATCCGCAACCCAGGCAACGGCGTGCTGATCTCGGTCGCGGATCCGCTCATCAACTTCGGTGCCGAGAATACCGACGGTATCGATATTGGCCTGAGCTACGCGTTCAACTCCGACAAGATCGGCCTGCCTGGGCTCGGCGGCCGGTTTGCGATCGACGGACAGGCAACCTATCTGCTGTCCGACAACCAGATCACGGGCGGCGTGGTAACCCAGAATGCCGGTACCTACGATCTGAACAACGACACGGCGGAGCCGCGCTGGAAGGCGCAACTGTCCGGCACCTTCGCCAAGGACAATTGGTCGTTGACCATGACCGAGCGCTACTATGGCGGCGTCAAGCCCGATCAGGCTTCGCAATCTTCAGAGGGTTGCACGGAGCCGACCGAGTTCGGGTGCCATGCTCCGGGTCAGTTCTATACGGATGTGTCCGGTAGCTACGACTATAAGAACATGCATGTGTCGATCGGTGTCGACAATCTGCTCGACAAGGAGCCGCCTTTCATTGCCGGCGGCGTCTCGGTCTCGCAGACGATCACCGGTGGCGGCTACGATCCGATCGGCCGCTTCATCTGGACCAAGGTGCAGATCAAGTTCTAGACCGAACCTGGTTTGTGGCATTGGACGGCGCGGGGGCAACTCCGCGCCGTTCTTGTTTTTGCCCCGCGTCACAAAGCGCCATGCAAGATGCTTGTAATAATCTTGCTCAGCATCGACGAGTCCTGCTAGAGACGGGCCTTATTTTTCCAATTTGCACGGCGAGGAGGATCAGGCGCCGCGATGCTGAGGTATTTCCTGCGCCGGCTTCTGGTGGCGATCCCGACGCTGTTCGCGATCATCGCCATTTCCTTCTTCATGATCCGCATTGCCCCCGGCGGTCCGTTCGACGCGAACCGCAAGGCCACACCGGAAGTGATGGCCAACCTCAACAAGGCCTATCATCTCGACGAGCCGCTCTATGAGCAGTTCGGCCGCTATCTCTGGGGCGTGATGCATCTGGATTTCGGTCCGTCCTTCAAATATCGCGACTACACCGTCTCGGAACTGATTCTGCGCGGCTTCCCGATCTCCGCGCAGATCGGGCTCTGGGCCCTTCTGATCGCGGCCATCATCGGCATATCGATCGGGACCGTGGCGGCGCTTCGACAGAATTCTCCCATCGACTATGCGGTTATGACCTTCGGCATGGTCGGCATCGCGGTACCGACCTTCATCACCGCCCCGCTTTTCCAGCTCGTCTTTGCCCTGTGGCTGCATTGGTTGCCGGTCGCGAGCTGGGATGGCGGCTGGCAGCATATGGTGCTGCCGGTCCTGGCCCTGTCGCTACCGCCGATCGCGGCGATCTCGCGGCTGACCCGCGGCAGCATGATCGAATCCTTGCGCTCGAACCATGTCCGCACGGCGCGGGCGAAGGGGCTCGGCGTTCGCCTCACGGTCTGGCGCCATGCGCTGCTGGGCGGGCTGCTGCCAACCATCGCCTATCTGGGGCCGGCGACGGCCGGCATCGTTACCGGCTCGGTCGTGATCGAGCGCGCCTTCTCGATCCCCGGCATCGGCCGCTACTTCGTCGAGGCGGCATCGAACCGCGACTATACGCTGGTGATGGGAACGGTCATCTTCTATGGCGGTCTCATCATCATCGCCAACCTTCTGGTCGACCTGACTTATTCCCTGCTCGATCCGAAGGTGCGCTATGAGTGACGCGAGCCTCGGCCTTGGTGCCGACGCTGCGGCTCCGGCACCGAGCCGCAGCAAGTTCAAGGACGGTTTCGGCCGGCTGCGCAAGAATCACGCGGCGGTCGTCGGTATCTTCATTCTGCTCTTCATCGCTCTCGCCTGCCTGTTCGGTCCGCTCATCGTGCCCTTCGATCCGAACCAGGCCGATTTCGGCGCGATCAACGTTCCGCCTTCCTTCGCCTCCGGGCATCTGTTCGGCACGGACGATCTCGGGCGCGACCTGCTGATGCGCGTGCTCATCGGCGGGCGAACCTCGCTCACGATCGGCGTGCTGGCGACGATCGTCGCCGTGGTGATCGGCGTCGGCTACGGCTCGATCGCCGGCTTCTTCGGCGGCGCCGTCGATCAGGCCATGATGCGGATCGTCGACATTCTCTACGGGCTGCCATTCCTGTTCTTCGTCATCATGCTGACCATGCTGCTCGGCCGCGGCATGTTGGCGATCTTCATCGCCATCGGCTCGCTGATCTGGCTGACCATCGCCGTCATCGTGCGCGGCCAGACGCTGAGCCTGAAGCAGAAGGAGTTCATCGAGGCGGCGCGTGCCGGCGGCATGCGGTCGCTGACCATCGTCCGGCGGCACATCATTCCGAACGCGATCGGGCCGGTGATCGTCTTCGCCAGCCTGCTCGTGCCGGAAGTGATCATCGGCGAATCCTTTCTCTCATATCTCGGCCTCGGCGTGCAGGAGCCGCAATCGAGCTGGGGCACGCTGATCGCCGCGGGGGCGGAGGCCATGGACACGTCGCCCTGGCAGATCGAGTTTCCCGGGCTGGCGCTGGCGCTGACCCTGTTCAGCCTCAATTTCGTCGCGGACGGCCTGCGCGACGCCTTCGATCCCAAGGATCGCTGAAGAATGGCATCGACACTCGCTTCCACGGCGGCGCCTGTTCAGGTGCCGGCGCTCTCGGCCCCCATTCTCGAGGTCAAGGATCTGCGCATCCAGTTCCGGGTCGATGCCGGGACCGTCGCGGCCGTCAACGATGTGAGCTTCGCGCTGGCGCCGGGCGAGACCGTCGGCATCGTCGGTGAATCGGGCTCCGGAAAGAGCCAGATCCTGCTGGCGAGCATGGGTCTGCTGGCGAAGAACGGCAAGGCGAGCGGCAGCGTCAAGCTGCGCGGCCAGGAGATATTGGGGCTGCGCGAGAATGCGCTCGACAGCTTCCGCGGTGCCGCGATGTCGATGATCTTCCAGGATCCGATGACCTCGCTGAACCCGTTCCTGCGCGTCCAGACGCAATTGACAGAGGTGCTGGTCAAGCATCGCGGCATGGGCGAGGCCGAGGCGACCAGGCACGCGATCGACATGCTGGAGCAGGTCAGCATCCCCGATGCCAAGAAGCGCATCCGGCAATATCCGCATGAATTCTCCGGCGGCATGCGTCAGCGCGTGATGATCTCGATGGCGCTGCTTTGCCAGCCCTCGATCCTGTTCGCCGACGAGCCGACGACGGCACTCGATGTGACCGTGCAGGCGCAGATCCTCGACCTGATCAAGGACCTGACCGCGCGGATGGGCACCACCGTGGTACTGGTGACGCATGATCTCGGCGTCGTCGCCTCGATCTGCGACCGGGTCATCGTGCTCTATGGCGGCAGGGTCATGGAAAGCGGGCCGGCCGAGCAGATTTTCAGCGATCCGAGGCATCCCTACACCAAAGGGCTGCTGCAATCGATGCCGCGGCTCGACGAGAAGACGCACGGCATCCTGCACACCATCCCCGGACAGCCGCCCTCGCTGGCGCTGCCGACGCCGGGCTGCCCGTTCGAGCCGCGCTGCGAATTCCGCCGGCCGCATTGCGCGACGGTCAGGCCCGAAATTCAAGCGGCCGAAGGGCGCAGCCTCGCCTGCCACGAGGCGCATCTATGAGCGAGGCACTGCTTCAGGTCCGCGACCTGCAGGTTCATTTCGGGCAGCGCAAGAGCCTGTTCGGCGGTCCGGCGCGTGTCGTGCGCGCGGTCGACGGGGTCAGCTTCGACCTCATCAAGGGCGAGACGCTCGGCATCGTCGGTGAATCCGGCTGCGGCAAGTCCACGCTCTGCCGCGCCACCTTGCGGCTGGTCGAGCCGACCGGCGGCAAGGTCGTCTGGCTCGGCCAGGATTTCTCCAAGCTCGACGGCGAGAAGCTCAGGCTCGAACGCCGCAACATGCAGATCATCTTCCAGGATCCACTGGCGTCGCTCGATCCGCGCATGACCGTGGCCCAGATCGTCGAGCGGCCGCTCCTGAATTTCTCGACCACCGAAAGTGCCGAGCAGCGCCGCGCCCGCGTGGCGGAGGCGGTCACCCTGGTCGGCGGCCATCATCATTGGCTCGATCGCTATCCGCACGAATTCTCGGGCGGACAGTGCCAGCGCATCGGCATCGCCCGGGCGCTTATCCTAAAGCCGCAATTGCTGGTCTGCGACGAGCCGGTCTCGGCGCTCGACGTGTCGGTCCAGGCGCAGATCATCAATCTGCTGATGGAGCTGCAGGGCCGGCTCGGTCTCTCGTACCTCTTCATCTCGCACAATCTCTCGGTCGTGCGCCATATCAGCCATCGAGTCATGGTGCTCTATCTCGGCAAGGTCATGGAGATCGCCGATCGCGACGATTTCTATCGCCGGCCGCTCCATCCCTACAGCCAAGCGCTGATCTCGGCCGTGCCGCTGCCCGATCCAAAGCTCGAGCGGGCCAAGCCGCGCGTGCGGCTGACCGGCGATCTGCCGTCGCCGGCGAACCCGCCCTCGGGCTGCCGCTTCCGCACACGCTGCCCCAAGGCGACGGAGATCTGTGCCGCCGAGGAGCCGATGCTCAAGAATTACGGTGCCGGCCACACTGCCGCCTGCCATCATATCGATATCCCAGCCTTGTGAGGGCGATCAATGAGCGACGCGCTGACCTCGGGCCTGACCGATCTCCTTGGACGACACCGCTCGATCCGGCGCTACAAGCCCGATCCGATCGATCCTGTGTTGGTCGAGGATGTGTGCCGCCAGGCGATCGCCGGAACCTCCTCCTCGGGCAACCTCAATCTGGTCTCGATCGTGCTGACCGAGGATCCGGCCCGCAAGGAGGCGCTGTACAAGCTGCATTTCGAGCAGCCGATGATTCTGCAGGCGCCGCTGCTCGTCACTTTCTGTGCCGATACGAACCGCACAAGGCGCTGGTTGAAGCTTCGCGAGGCGCGAGATAATTTCAACAATTTCAAAAGCTTCATGGTCGGCGCGATCGATGCGGCGATCACCGCTCAGTCGGCGGCGCTAGGCTTTCAGGCCCGCGGCCTCGGCATCTGCTACATGGGCACCACACTCATGTCCTGCGTGGAGATCGCGGATTTCCTGGAGCTGCCGGAGACCTGCGTGCCGATCACGACCCTGGTCGTGGGCTATCCCGATGAAGATCCGGCCAATCGCGACCGGCTGCCGTTACGGAGCTTCATCCATCGCGAGCGCTATCAGGCGCCCTCCGACGAGCAATTGCTGTCGCTCTATGCCGATCGTGAGATCAAGGGCTGGGAGCGGTACCGAAACGCGCTGCCGGAAGTGATGGTGGAGGCGGAAAAGCGCGGCATCACCTCGCTCGCGCAATTCTATACGAGCGATCTCAAATATGCGCCGGGGCCGTTCCAGGAGATGTCGCGCAAGCTCGAGCGGCTGCTGGCCGAGAAGCAGTTCATGGAGCCGCGCGCGGACGGCGGTCAGGCCGAAGGCTGATCGTTGCCGATGAGGCCGTGCTTGCGCAGGTAATTGCGCAGCTGATGGTAGGTCATGCCCAGGAACTTGGCCGTGTTCTTCTGGTGGTGCGCGTTGCATTCGAGCGCGCAGCGCAGCAGCTCTCGCTCGGTTTGCCGCATATGCTCGACAAAATCATAGGCGACCGAAAGCGGCACCGGCGGGGCACCGTTTGCCGTCACGGCTGAACTGTTTTCGGGCGGCAGCAAGGCCACGGACGGGGCGGACGCGGGCGGTGCCGCGGGCCGCCAGGGCGAAGCGAAGGGATCGAAGACGATGTCGTCGATCGGCTGCTCAGGATCGGTGACGCGATAGACCGCACGCTCGACCACGTTGCGCAGCTCACGCACATTGCCGGGCCAATCATACTCGCACAGGCTCTGCATCGCCCTCGGCGTGAAGCCGGAAAACATCTCCCGCTTCAGTTCCTTGGTCATCTGCACCGCCATATATTCGGCCAGCAGCTCGATATCGTCCTGCCGCTCGCGCAGCGGCGGCAAGGTCACCACATCGAAGGCCAGCCGGTCGAGCAGATCGGCGCGGAACTTGCCGGCTTCGGCCATGGCCGGCAGATCGACATTGGTGGCGGCGACCAGCCGGACATCGACCTTGACCGTCTCCGAGCCGCCGACGCGCTCGAAGGTGCCGTATTCGACCACGCGCAGGATGGATTCCTGCACGGTCATCGGCGCATTGGCGATCTCGTCGAGGAAGAGCGTGCCGCGATGCGCCAGCTCGAACCGGCCGATCCGCCGCCGCTGCGCACCGGTGAAGGACCCGGCCTCATGGCCGAACAGCTCCGTTTCCAGCAGCGTCTCGCTGAGCGCGGCGCAATTGAGCTTGATGAAAGGCTGGTTCCAGCGCGCGGAAAGATAGTGGAGCCTGGCCGCCGCCAGCTCCTTGCCGGTGCCGCGCTCGCCGATCACCAGTACCGGCTTGGTCAGCGGTGCAACCAGCGATATTGTCGACATGCATTCGAGGAAGCTGGGCGACCGGCCGATCGGAGACGGCAGATCGGAGGAGTCGAGGGACATAGCGGGAAGCGCTCCGGCTTGTGACGAAATCCACCAAAAAGTCGCGATTTACGCTATCGATCGATGGCGCCTCTCGCAAGCGTCATATTTTCTCTTTTTAGAACAAACACTTATCGAACATTCCCGACTTGGCACGAGACGTGAATTGTACGGATCGAAAGCTTGAAAGGCTTGAAGCAAGGAGTATCGGGTTATGGGTGTTTTCTCGCGCATCAGCGATATCGTGAACTCGAACCTCAATTCCATCCTCGACCGTGCGCAGGACCCCGAGAAGATCATCCGGCTGATCATCCAGGAAATGGAGGATACGCTGGTCGAAGTCCGCTCCTCGGCGGTTCGGACCATCGCGGAGAAGAAGGAGCTGGAGCGCAAGCTCGCCTCTCTTTCCCGCGATCGCGACGAGTGGGAGGCTAAGGCCGAGCTGGCGCTCACCAAGGAGCGCGAGGATCTGGCCAAGGGCGCCCTGCAGATCAAGGCGCGGCTCAGCCAAGACATCGAAGCGATGTCGAAGCAGCTGGAGCAGATCGAGGAGGGCCTGGCTCGTCAGAGCGAAGATGTCGTCAAGCTGCAGCAGAAGTTGGCCGACGCCAAGGCGCGCGAAGCCACGATGGTCGCCCGCCACAAGACCGCGACCAACCGGCTGAAGATCCGCACGACCCTTTATGACGAGCGCGTGACCGACGCGTTCTCGCGGTTCGAGCAGGTCGAGCGCGCGCTGGACGAGCTCGAAGGCCGGGTCGATGTCTATGATATCCGTCCCAAGGGTGTCGCCGAGGAGATCGCCGAGCTCGAGGCGTCCCATCAGGTCGATAGCGAGCTCGCCGCTCTCAAGGCCAGGCTCGCCCAGAAGAACGAGGCCAAATAAATGCACCTTATTCCCGGCGGACCGACCACCATCGATCTCGGCGGTTTTTGGGCGGTCGTAATTTTGCTGGTCGTGGTGGTGATGCCGCTCTGGCTGTTTCTCCACTACGGCACGCGCTGGCGGCAGGCGAAGATGCTGACCGCGGACAGCGAGCGCACGCTCGCCGAGCTCAGCGACATGGCCGACCAGCTGCATGCGCGGATCGATAATCTGGAGCGGCTGCTCGACGCCGCCGCGCCGGATTGGAGGAGGCGGTCATGAATGACAGGCAATTCCACTGGTCGAACAACCCGCTTCGCCTCTATCGCGACACGAAGAATGCGCGGATCGCCGGCGTGTGCGCCGGGCTCGCCAACTACTTCGATGTCCGCGTCCGTTACATTCGGCTGGCGCTGATCCTCGGCATGATCTTCGGGTTCCTCCCGGCGATCGTCGTCACCTACGTCATCCTGGCCCTGGTGCTGAAGCCGATGCCCGACAAGATCTTCGAGACTCCGCAGGAGGAGCGATTCTGGCGCAGCGTCGCGCGCTCGCCGAACCGGACCACGGGCGAGCTCAAGAGCCGCTTCCGCTCCCTCGACCGGCGCGTTTCCGATATTGAGCGTCGCGTGACTTCCGACGAGTTCGATCTGCGCCAGAAGTTCCGCGACCTGAACGCCTGAAGCTTCCAACCCGATCAGCATTCCCGAAACCAGGGCGGAGGGGCCTTGAGCCCATTCCGTCGACGGCCCCGGCTTGCCCGGTGCCGGCCCCGAGAGGAGTGGCCCGAGATGCCCAAGGCTTCGCTGCTCATCGCCGTCCCGGTCCTGGTTCTGGGCATGTTGGTACTCTCCCGGCCGGTCGCGGTGGCGGACCAGCCGGCCGATTCAGCACCCGCCTGTCGTTTCACGCTCGAACGCAGGGCGCCGGACTCCAAAGCAGGGACAGAGGTATGGGTGCTGACCTGCCATCGGCTGGCCGCGGGGCGCGCGTCGGTGGGCGAGGTGCGGCGGGTGAATGGCGAGGCGGTGCGGCAGACGGCGGATGGGGCGGGGCTGTAGCCCCGGCAAGCAGCGCCGGTCGACTAGGGCGGCTGTTACGCCGCCCGCACGCCTGCGAGGAAGCTGTCGACTTCCGTCCGCAGCATCTCGGCCTCTCTCGACAGCATGCCGGCCGCCGTCAGAACGGTGGTCGCGGCGGCACCGGTCTCCGATGCGGCGCGCTGGGCGGCGGCGACGTTGACTGAGACCTCGCGCGTGCCGGTCGCGGCCTGTTGGACGCTGTTGGCGATCTCGCCGGTGGCCGCTCCCTGCTCCTCGACCGCGGCGGCGACCGCCGTGGTGATCTCGTTCATCTGGCCGACGGTGCGGCCGATGCTGACGATCGCCGAGACGGCGGTGCCGGTCATGGATTGGATCTCGGCGACCTTGGTCTGGATCTCTTCCGTCGCCTTGGCGGTCTGAGTGGCGAGCGCCTTCACTTCGGAGGCCACGACCGCGAAGCCCTTGCCGGCCTCACCCGCGCGTGCCGCCTCGATCGTGGCGTTCAAGGCGAGCAGGTTGGTCTGGCTGGCGATGCCGCCGATGAGGGCCACGATGTCGCCCACGCGCTTCGCCGATTCATTGAGCTCGGCCATGACGCCGTTGGTGCGCTCCGTCTCGGCGACGGCGCCGGCGGCGATCTCCGAGGATTGCGTGACCTGGCGGGCGATCTCGTGGATGGACGCGCTCAGCTCGTCGGTGGCGGCAGCGACCGTGCTGACATTGCTGCTGGTCTGCTCGGCGGCGGCGGCGGCCGAGCTGGTCCGGCCATCGGTCTCGCCGGCGGCGGCGCTCATGGTATTGGCCGTGCTCTCCATCTCGGTGGCCGAGGCGGCGATGCCGTCGACGACACGGCGGACCGAGGCGTCGAAGCCGTCGGCCAGATCCTGCATCGCCCGGTGCCGCTCGGCCGCGGCTTCGGCCTTGAGGCGATCCTGCTCGGCACGCAACCCTTCGGCCTCGGCCGATTTCTCGCGGAGCACGCCGATCGCCTGGGCGAGCACGCCGATCTCGTCGACGCGGTCCTGGCCGGGGATCTCGACCGAGAGATCGCCCTCGGCCAGCTTGTTGGTGGCGACGGTCAGGCCGAGGATCGGGCGGGCGATCCGGCGGCCGAGCCAGAAGGCGAGCGCGAAGGTGATGAGCGCCAGCACGGAGACGGCGCCGATCGTCCGTAGCGCATTGGCGCGCGAGGCGGCGTCGACATCGTCGAGATAGACGCCGGAGGTGACGGCCCATTTCCAGCGCGGCGACAGCTTGTTGTAGGCGACCTTGCGGATCGCCGGCGTGTTCGGCACCTTGGGGTAGACATAGTAGGTATAGGCACCGCCGCTCTCGGCCGCGGTCTGCATGTCGCGCGCGAAATAGACGCCGTTCGCATCCTGCGAGTTCTTCGAGGATTTGCCTTCCTGCTGCGGGAAGACGCCGTTCACCAGCGTGACGTTGTCGGCATCATGGACCGAGATATATTCGTTGCCGTCATAGCGGATGGCGCGCAGCACCGCCTTCGCCGCTTCTTGGGCGTCTGCCTCGGACAGTTCGCCGGCGGCGGCCTTCGCCTCGTACATCTCGACGATCTTCACCGAGGCTTCGACCGCGATCCTGGAATGGTCCTGATGCTGCTCGAGCGTGAGCTGGCTGATCGAGCGGACCGAGACCGTGCCCAAGAGCGCCAACGCCGCGAGAGCCACGACCGGAATAAGCAGGATGCGACCGTTAATGCCGCGGAAGATTGCTCGCATGTTCAGGCGTCTCCGGATGTAGGCCCCAATTACATCCGCATAATTGGACAGCAGAGGTTGAGAATTGATTGCGCTGCTAGGGTGTTATTCCTTGCATTCTTCAATCGGCTGCCATGCTCAGCGCGCGCAAATCACGCCCGCGCGTTTCCGGCAACAAGGCGGCGAACAGCACGATCAGCAGATATGACGACGCGGCACAGAAACCCATGGCTGTGCCGAGCGGCATCCGCTCGCTGAGATAGCCTACCAGCGCCGGCAGGACCGCGCCCAACGCCCGGCCGCCATTGCCGCAGAAGCCTTGCGCGCTGGCGCGGATCCGGGTCGGGAACAGCTCGGCCAGGAAGGCGCCGGTGCCGGCCGACGTGCCCGATTGCAGCAGGCCCAGTACGAAACCCAGGGCGATCGTGATCTCGGCGCCGATGGGCGCCCCGGTATAGATCGCGACCATGACGATCTGCAGCAGGGCGATGCTGATGAAGGTCTTGCGCCGGCCGAACCGGTCCGCCATCCAGCCGTTGAGAAAGGCGCCGCAGAAGCTGCCGCAGATATTGACGGCGAGGTAGAGGCTGGCATTGCCGGTTGGCAGGTGCAGCGATAGCCGAAGATAGCTCGGCAGCCAGGAGATCATGACGTAGTTGCCGCCATAGATGCCGGTCGTGAGCAGCGTCGCCTTGATCGTAGTCGGCAGTGCCTCGGGACTGAAGATTTCCCAAAGCTTCGCGCGTTCCGGCGCGGCGGCGCCGCTGCGCTGGTCCTCGGCGAAGATCGGCGCCTCGCTGATGTTGCGCCGGATCCAGAGCACCAGAATCGCCGGCAGTAATCCAAGGAAGAAGAAGACGCGCCAGCCGACATCCTGCGGCAACTGGGTGAACAGCACATAGGACAGCAGCACGGCGAGGCCGTATCCCAACGCCCAGCCGGCCTGGACCGCGCCCACGACACGCCCTCGCACGCCCGGGCTGATCGTCTCGCTGATCAGCACGGCGCCGACCGCCCATTCGCCGCCGAACCCGAGCCCCTGGATGCTGCGCGCCGCCAGCAATTCCCAGAAGGAGTTGGTCAGCCCCGACAGGAAGGTGAAGACGGAAAACCACACGATGGTGATCTGCAGCACGCGGACGCGGCCGATCCGGTCGGCGAGCAGCCCGGCGATCCAGCCACCCAGCGCTGCCATGACCAGCACGGCGGTGCTGAGGATGCCGGCCTCGCTCTTCGACATGCCCCAGAGCGCGATCAATGTCGGAATGGTCAGCGCGAACATCTGGGTATCCATGGCATCGAGGCCCCAGCCGCTGAGGCAGGCCCAGAAAGTCCGCCTCTCCCGCACATTCATCTCTTTGTACCAGCCCGCCATGCCCGCCTCCCCGGATGTTCTTCTCGTGCCGCTATTTGTACAGATCGTCGAGGGACTCGACGTAGCGCAGCCCTTGCGCCGCGAGCTTCGGGCGCATGTCGTAGATGTCGAGCCCGAGCTCGCCGGCGGCGAGCCGGGCGCGCTTCTGCTCCTCGTTGCGCAGGCGTGCCTCGCCGGATGCCAGCGCCTTCTCGATCCCGCCATGGGCAATGACGACGATGCCATCATCGTCGGCGACGATGGCGTCGCCCGGCCGGACCGGCTCATTGGCGCAGACGATCGGGATATTGACCGAACCCAGTGACGCCTTGACGGTGCCGCGAGCATGGATCGCCTTGGACCAGACCGGGAATTTCATCTGGCGCAGCGTGTCGACATCTCGGCAGCCGGCATCGAGGATGAGGCCCGCGACCCCGCGCGCCTGCATCGAGGTGGCGAGCAGATCGCCGAACATGCCGTCGCTGTTCTCGGCCATGCAGGCGAGCACCACGACATCGCCCGGCCGGCACTGCTCGATCGCGACATGCAGCATCCAGTTGTCGCCGGGCGGCGCCAGGATGGTGACGGCCGGCCCGGCGATGCGGGCGCCCTCATAGATCGGCCTGAGATACGGCCGCATGAGGCCCGTCCGCCCCATCGCCTCGTGCAAGGTGGCCGTGCCCAGCGCCGCGAGGCGCTCGGCGGTTTCCTTGGCGAAGCTCGGCTTCCGGGTGACGACGATTCCAGCGGTCACGACAGCGCCTCCGTCACTTGCGGGAACAGGCGCTGATAGCCTTCGGCATAGCGGATCTTGGCGTTGGAATTACGCGCCGCCTGGGCGCCGCGCTGCAATGCTACGCGCGTATAGTATTCCCAGAGATGCTCCTGCGCGGCCATGGTCTCGAAGGCGGCGCGCTTCTTCTCCCAGACCGGCGAGATGTCGAGCAGCGTGTTGGGCATCCAGCCGCATTGCTCCGGCTGATGCGGCTCGAACAGGAAGACCGGCGGCGCGCCCAGCACGCGCCCCTGCTCGGGCCGATGGCCATGAGCCTGGGCGATGACCCGCGCCTCCTGCGCCGCCCTGGTCGCGCGCGGATGATCGAAATTATAGGGGTCTTCGAGCGAATGGGTCAGCACGAAGGCCGGATCGATCTCGCGATAGAGATCGGCCAGCGCCAGCAGCGTCTCGTTCGGCACATGCAGCGGATAGTCGCCGAGATCGAGGCAGTGGAGCTTGCCACCCAGGATGGCGGCGGCCTTCTCGGCTTCCTCGCGGCGAGCCGCCTTGACCTTCTCCAGCGTCATGCCCGGCTCGCGCCAGAGCTTCGCCGATTCGCCGCGTTCGCCGAAGGACAGGCAGACGATGGTGACCTCGTAGCCGCGCGCCGCATAGAGCGCGATGGCGCCGCCGGCCCGCCAGACGAAATCCGCCGAATGGGCGCTGACCACCAAAGCTGTCTTCTTGGGCTCCGACATGACGTTCCTTTCGAGCTATTCGAGCGCCGCCTGGCGCAGCCTGGCGGGATCGCCGCCGAGCGCCTCGGTCGCTTCCGCGGCACTCGACAGCAACCGGCCGCGCTCCTTGGTCATGAAGGCGCGGTCGACGCGGGTAAGAGGGCCGACGATGCCGAGTGCCCCGACCAACACCTGGCGCACGCCGAAGACGGGAGCGGAGATGCCCGCGACCTCGGGATCGCGTTCGCCGAACGACATGGCGCAATAGTCGCGGCGGATCGTGTCGTAGGGCTCGCCCGGCTCGTCGGAGAAGGCGAGCAGCAGCCGGCCGCCGGCACCGCGCTCCAGGCTCTGGGCGGCGCCCTCGCGGACCTGATGCCCGATCGAGAAGGTGGCGGCGATGCGGTAAAGGCAGATGCGCCGGTCGCCGTCGCGGATATGGAAGGAGATGGCCTCGCCCAGCGCCAGATTGAGCTCGCGCATGATCGGCAGCATGACGTCGCCGAGGTCGAGGCTGGCCTGGTAGCGGCTGCCCAGCACGAAGCCGGCCGGCCCCAGCCGATAGCGGCCATCTTCGAGCCGCGATAGGAAGCGGTGCTGAATGAGCGAGCCCGCCAGCCGCAGCAGCGTGCTCTTATAGAGGCCGGTGCGCAGCGAGAGCTCGGCGAGCGTCAGCCCCCGATCATACGCGCTGAAGGCTGAAAGCACCGCGAAGGCGCGATCGAGCACATCGACGCCGCTGGACGGCACACCCTGCGGCATCTGAACGACCAGACGCGACCGAGTCATTGCCTGTTACACTCCCTGACTGTTCTATCTGACAGAATTATGATCTGTCTAATGGAACGATCTAAGCGGAAAGGCGGTGACCGGTCAACGGACCTTCGCCTTGACGCGGGCCGTGCGGGAACGGATCTTCCAAAGCCTGGGATTGTACCGGAGGCGGAATGACCGACCGATTCGATCACCTCTTCATCGCACCCCGCGACTTCGCGGCCTCGCTCGCCTTCTACCGGGACATTCTCGGTATGGAAGTGACGGCGAGTTGGGGCGGCGATGGTGAACCGCGCGGCGCCATGTTGAGACGAGGCGGCGTCGCGCTGGTGCTGGCGGAGCCGCATGACGAGAAGGCGGACCATGCCTGGCGGGAAGGCAGGCGCGGCCATGCGCCGACGCTGCATCTGTCGGTCGAGGGGCTGTCCGAGCGCTTCGCCGAGATCCCTCCGGGCGATCATGTCCGCATCGCGCCCGAGGCGACCCATTGGGGCGCGGAATGGTTCGTGCTCGAAGATCCGGACGGCAACATGATCGCCTTCAACGAGGCGAAGTAGGAACTTCAGGCCCAGTATTGTTCTTTCTTTGTTCTTGTATATGCTGTGCGTCGGAGGTTTCCATGCATCACAATATCGTCGTTACGGATGCGGTCGATGCGCCGATCAGCGCGGCGGTCGGAGACGGGTTGAACGCCTTCAACGACGAGGTCACGGGCTATAGTGATCGCCGGCCGCTCGCGGTCATCGTCGAGGATTCGGAGACCGGGGAAATCCTGGGCGGTGCTCTCGGCCGGTCATCGCTGGGGCTGCTCTTCCTCGAACTCTTTCATTTGCCGGCATCGCTGCGTGGCGCCGGTCTCGGCACCGAGATCCTGGCGCGGTTCGAGGCCGAGGGAAGACGGCGCGGATGCCGGGCCGCCGTGCTGTACACGATCAGCTTCCAGGCGCCGGAATTCTATGCGCGCAATGGCTGGCGCCGATTCGGCGAGATCGCTTGCGATCCGCCCGGCACGAGCCGGATCTTCATGACGAAGGATTTGTAGACCGGATCGCCTGGGCGCGGCCCTTCCACTGGCCGCCCTTGCCGCGCCAGTAATTCACCGCCGAACCGATCGTGGCGGCGGCATAGAAGGCGGCGATGGCCGGCAGCGCCAGGGCCCAGCCGAGATGGAGTCGGTAGAAGCGCACCGTCGGCCAGAACGCCGTCGCCATGGCGAGCCAGGCGGCGAGGCCGAGCCAGCGGGCCGGGCCGGTGGCGAAGATTGCGAGCAGCGGCGGTGCCAGATAGGTGACGGCCAGGCCCAGCACGGTGCCGGCCAGCATCAGCGTCGAGTAATGGAGCTGGGTAAAGGCCGTGCGCGCCACCATCGCCCAGATCTCGCGCCAGCCCGCATAGTCGCGGATCGAATGGGCGTCTTCCGTCACGTCAAGCCGGATGCGGCCGCCGCTCTTCTTCACCGCGGCGGCGAGCGCGCAATCGTCGATGAGCGCGCCGCGGATCGCGGCGATGCCGCCGATCCGGTCGAGGGCGGCCGGGCGGACCAGCATGCAGCCGCCGGCGGCGCCAGCCATGCGCGAAGCGGGATCGGCGATCCAGCGCGGCGGATAGAGCATGAAGAAGAAGAAGATGAAGGCCGGGATGAAGGCGCGCTCGGCCGGCGAGCGGCAGCGCAGCTTGACCATGAGCGAGACGAGATCACGTTGCTCGATCTCGGCCCGGCCGGAGAGAGTCGCGAGGTTGGCGGGGCCGTGGACGATATCGGCGTCGGTCAGCAGCAGGAAGTCGGACGGGATGCTTTTTGCGTGAGCGAGCCCTTCGCTCACCGCCCAGAGCTTGCCGGTCCAGCCCGGCGGCAGGTCGCGCGCCTGGAGGATGGTCAGCCGGTCGGGGGCGCCGATCGCCTCGGCCGCTCGGCGCGCAATCTCGGCGGTGCCATCGGTCGAATGATCATCGACCAGCACGATCCGGACCGGGCCGGCATGGTTCTGGCTCAGCAGCGAGGTCACGGCCGGACCGATGCCGGCGGCCTCGTCGCGGGCCGGGATGACGACCGTGATTCGCGCGGTGCTCGGCGCACCGGCCGGGGCGGGGGCCAGTGCCAGCGCCCAGAACCGGCCGCGCAACAGCAACAGATAGAGCCAAGCGACGAGACTCGCGAGGCCGAGCACGGCCGGCAACCAGGAAATCATAAGGACAGGAGGGCTTTCAGAAGGAAGTCAGCCGCATCTCATTCGACGGGCATCGTCTGGACATCGCGACGCCGGTGGCTGGGCACAGGGCAGCAGCACCACGCCCGAGGGGACCAGACCAAGCCGTTGCCGGGCGGTCTGGACCACGCTGCACAGCGTCTCGCGAGTGACGCGGTCACGGCGCATGACGGCGTGGACGATCGGATCGGCGAAGACCTCCTCGAGGGTGGGCTCTTCGCCGGCGCATCTATAAAGCCGTGGCATGGGCATGCTCTCCCTGGGTGGTGTTCAAGGCTACCTCGACCGGCGGCGGCTGCCGCAGGGTCTGGTAGATGACGCAATAGCGCTCTGTCAGCTTGAGCAGGCTCGCGAGCTGCTCGGGCGAGGCGTCGGTATCGAGATCGAAGCTCAGGCGGATATCCTTGAATCCGACCGGCGCCTGCTTGTCGACGCCGAGCGTGCCGCGGAAATCGAGATCGCCTTCGGCATGGACCGTGCCGCCCTTGAGCTCGATCCCGAGCGCCGTCGAAACCGCCCGCACGGTGACGCCGGCGCAAGCGACCAGCGCCTCCAGCAACATGTCACCCGAGCAGGCCGACAATCCGTCGCCGCCGGTGGCCGGATGGAGGCCGGCCTCGACCATGGCCTTGCCGGTCTCGACCTTGCAGGTGAGGCCAAGTGAATCGAGCGTGCCGCGGGCCGCGAGCGTGATGAGCGCCGCTCCGGGCTCGCTGCGGTATCGGTCCTTGAGCGGGGCCTGGAGGGCGCGAAGCTCGTCAGACTGCATATTTCATCTCCGGATAGGCCGGACGGCGATCCGCACCCAGCATATCGACGAGACGATCGCGCCACCGCTGGAAGCCGGGTCCGCCGCGTCGGCGCGGATGCGACAATTCGGGACTGAACTCGGCGACGACACGGCCGGGCGGACCATCGAGGACGATGATCCGGTCGGCCAAGGCCAACGCCTCGTCCATGTCATGGCTGATCAGCACCACGGTCGGTCCATAGTGCCGCCAGACATCGAGAAGATGATCCTGCATCGACAGCCGCGTCAACGGGTCGAGCGCGCTGAACGGCTCGTCGAGCAGCAGGAGGCGCGGGCGGACGGCAAGGGCGCGGGCCAGCGCCACACGCTGCGCCATGCCGCCGGAAAGCTGCTTCGGCAGCTTGTGCGCGGCCTCGCTCAAGCCCACCACCTCGATCGCCTCGGCGATGGCAGCCTCGCGCTCGGCGCGGGGCAGATGCTTCAACCCGAATCCGATATTGCCGGCGACGGTGAGCCAGGGCATCAGCCGCGGCTCCTGGAACACGACGCCGATATCCTCGGCGCGAATCGGTTCGTCGTTCAGGCGGACGGCGCCGGCGCTCGGCCGGTCGAGGCCCGCGAGCAGCCGCAGCAGCGTGCTCTTGCCGGTACCGCTGCGGCCGATCACGGCGGCGATGCGGCCGGTCTCCAGCGCCAGATCGACCGGGCCCAGCACCGGCTCGGCGCGCTCGAACCGTTTCACCAGGCCGTCTATTTCAAGCAGTTCCGTCATGTCATGCCTCGACCGCAATATCCTGCCAGGCGAGCAGGCGGGCGCCGATCAGCGCCAGGATGAGATCCGTCAGCTTGCCGAGGAGCGCGAACAGCAGGATAGCGCCGATGACGATCGCCGGCCGTCCGGTCTGCTGCCCGTCGACGAGCAGGAAGCCCAGGCCTTCGGAAGCGCCCATCAGCTCGGCCGCGACCACGAACATCCAGCCGAGCCCCAATCCACTGCGCAGCCCGGTGACATAAGAGGGCAGGGCGGCCGGCAGCAGGATCCGCCAGATTTGGGCCAGCCGCGACAGGCGATGCACCTGGCCGACCTCGATCAGCTTGCGGTCGACCTGGGCGATGCCGGTCATGAGATTGAGATAGACCGGGAAGAACACGCCGACGCCGATCAGCACGATCTTCGAGGCCTCGAAGATGCCGAGCCACAGGATGAAGAGCGGAACCCAGGCGATCGAGGGCACGCTGCGCAGCGCCTGGATCAGCGGGTCGACGAGCGCGCGGGCGAGCGGCCAGGCGCCGGTAATCGCCCCCAACAGCGTCCCGGCGGCAGCGCCGAGCAGGAAGCCCCACGCCATCCGGCTGCAGGTCGCAACCAGATGGGTCTGCAACTCGCCCTTCTCGGCCAGCGACCAGATCGCCCTGCCGATGGCGCTCGGCGCCGGCAGCAGGTTGGGCGCCACCAGGCCCGCGTTGCATACGAGTTCCCACGCCGCCGCGATCAGCAGCGGCAGGATCAGGCCGAGGGCCAGCCTTGACGCGCCTTTGCGAACCGGCGCCGCTTGGAGGTCGCTGAAGGTCAGGTCGGCCATCGTGGCTCAGCGCGCCGCCAGCTGGCGGGTGAAGCGCGGCTCCAGGAGATCGGCCAGCACCTTGTCGGTGTCGGTGTCGTCCGGCACAACGCCGCTCGCCTTCAGCACCGCACCGGCGGCAGCGATCGATTGCCGCGGCCCGTCGCCTAGCACCGGGTTGGTGAGATCGGTCCGTTCCAGCTGCCGGGCCGCCACCTCGGGGCTGAGCTTCGCCGCCGCGGCCAGCGTCTGCGCCAGCTCGTCCTTGTGCTCCAGCGCCCAATGGCGCGCGCGCTCATAGGCCGCGATGACCTTCTCCACCTGGTCCGGATGCTCGGCCAGGAACGCCTCGCGGACATTGAGGATGCCGTAGGTGTTGAGGTCGGGATTGCGGAAGAACAGGCGGTCGTGGCTTTCGAGCTCCGCTTGCGCCATGAACGGATCGAGGCCCGACCAGGCGTCGACATTGCCATTGTCGAGTGCGATACGCCCGTCGACATGCTGCAGCGGAATGATCTTCACGTCGCGCTCGCCAAGGCCGGCGGAGGCGAGCGCGCGCAGCAGGAAGATATGCGGATCGGTGCCGCGAGTAACGGCGATGCGTTTGCCTCTGAGGTCCGCGACCGTCTTGATCGGGGAATCGGCACGGGTTACCAGCGCCGTCCATTCCGGCTTGGAATAGACATAGACCGACTTGATCGGATTGCCGTTGGCACGGCCGAGCAGGGCGGCGGCGCCGGCGGTCGAGCCGAAATCGATGCTCCGCGCATTGAGGTATTCGAGCGCCTTGTTGCTGCCGGCCGAATAGACCCATTGCACGGTGACGTCCGGACCCAGCGCCTCCTCGACCCAATGCTTGTCCTTCAGCACCAGGCTCACCGGATTGTAATAGGCATAATCGAGCGAGACCGTCGTCTCGGCCCGCGCATTTGCGCCGAGCATCGCCGCACCGGCCATGCCCAGAAGGATCGTCCGCCGTACGCGCCGCGCCAGATCGGAGATCGAGTTCATGTTCGCCCCTTCCGCTGGGCCGGGCGATGTAATCACCCTGGCCGTTTCAAGAAGGCGGTATCTCGCGAAGACGAAAAAACCGCCGCAGCAGCATGGCCGGGGCGGTTCGCACGCCTCGCTTTAGCTGCATTTGTAAAGCGCCCGCAAGCTGATGCTCAAATCGGCGCTGTAGACATAGGATTAGTACGGCCGCCGACCGGAGTCAACGGCAAAATATACGATCGGAAAACGGATATCCAGATCGATCTACGGGATTCCTCTAATAGGGACCGATCGGCGGCACGCTCCGGACGACCTGCGGGGTCAGGCTGTTGGACACGGCGTGCGCATCATAGGCCTTGGGATCGTTGGCGGGCTTCGGGCCCTTATAGAGCAGGACCTCGGCCAGCACGCTGTAGCTGTTGTAAGGGGTGGTGTAGGCGGTGTCGAAGCCGCCGCCGAAGCCGCGTCGCCGGCCGAAGAAGCCGCCGCCGAAGCCGGTATCGAAGGTCTCGTAATTGACCGACTTGTCGAGGCTCTTCTCGTTTAGCACGAAATAGTCGTAGCCGTCCTTCACCGCGATCTGCGAGGCGAGATAAAGCAGGTAGCTCTCGACCGTCGGGCGGGGGGTAGAGGCGTTGCCGGCAAAGCCGATCATGTAGCGGTTGGCCTCGAGCTGCTGCACGCTATAGCCGTTGGAGCCGTCCGGATCGGCGGCCTTGAACGGGGTCGGCATGGCGCAGGAGGCAAGCAGCAGCAGGGAAAGCACTGCCGGAACAAGGGTTCTTCGCATCTTCGAGCTCCGCTCTGGGGACCGCTCCGCGGCCCGATAACCGTATGCCAATGATGACGGGCACGGTATCGGCTTTATTCCACGAAGCGGCCCCGGCGGAGCCCGACCCGATCAGCGCGCCAGCTTGGCGGCGATTCCGGCGACATGGCTGCCCTGGAAACGGGCGATGGCGAGCTCGTTCTCGCTCGGCTGGCGGCTGCCGTCGCCGGCGGCGATGGTGGTGGCGCCATAGGGCGTGCCGCCGCTCACCTGATCGAGCACCATCTGGCGCTGCTCGGAATAGGGTACGCCGACGACGATCATGCCGTGATGCAGCAGCGTGGTATGGAAGGAAGTGATGGTGGTCTCCTGCCCGCCATGCTGCGAGGCGGTCGAGACGAACACGCTGCCGACCTTGCCGATCAGCTTGCCCTGCGCCCAAAGGCCGCCGGTCTGGTCGAGGAAGCTGCGCATCTGCGAGGCCGCGACGCCGAACCGGGTGGGCGTGCCGAAGATGATGGCGTCGTAATCGCCCAGCTCCTCGACGGTGGCGATCGGCGCCGCCTGGTCAAGCTTGAAATGCGCCTTCTCGGCGACCTCGCGCGGCGCCGTCTCGGGCACGCGCTTCACCGCCACCTCGGTGCCGGCAACCGAGCGCGCGCCTTCGGCGACGGCATTGGCCATCGTCTCGACATGACCGTAGCTGCTGTAATAGAGGACGAGAATCTTGGACATCGAAGGCTCCTGAGGACGTGCGGCCGCGTGGTCGCAAAACGACGGGCTAGATTTAGACTGTTTCGCATGGTTGGATAATCGGGCTCATTCCAGAAACACTGTTCGGAAATCCAGATCGATCATGGGCCGCTTCGAGGAGATGCAGGCGTTCCAGAGTGCGGCTTCAGCGCTGAGCTTCACCGGTGCGGCGCAGCGCCTGGGCATGTCCAAATCCATGATCAGCCAGCGCATCGCCGATCTCGAGGCGAGGCTCGGCGTACGCCTCATCAACCGCACGACGCGGCGGCTGAGCCTGACCGAGGCAGGGCAATCCTTCCTCGAAGGCTGTATCCGCGCGTTGCGCGAGACGGCGGAGGCGGAGGAGGAGGCGAGCCGGCACGGCAGCGAGCTGCGCGGCGCCATCCGGATCGCAGCGCCTTTGAGCTTCGCGCTGCTGCATCTCCAGCCGGCGATCTTCGATTTCATGGCGGCGCATCCGGGCCTCGACATGCATCTCGACATGGATGACCGGGTCGTCGATCTGGTCCAGGGCGGCTACGACATGGCGATCCGCATCGTCGGCCGCCTTCCCGACAGCACGCTCGTCGCCCGGCGCCTCGCCCCGTCGCGGCTCGTCGTCTCCGCCAGCCCCGCCTATCTGGCGGCACACGGCGCGCCGCTGCATCCGACCGATCTCGGCGCTCATGCCTGCCTGATCTATAGCGGTGCTGCGCGAGCCGATCTCTGGCCGTTCCGCATCGGCGAGGAATGGGTGCCGTTACCGGTGCGCGGGCGGCTTCATGCCAGCAGCGGCGACATGCTCCTCTCGGCCGCGATCGCCGGGCACGGCATCGCACAACTGCCGAGCTTCCTGGTCGGATCGGCCGTGGAGAGCGGCGCGCTTGTGCCGATCCTGCGTGATTTCCCGGCGCCGGACGGCATCATCCATGCCGTCTATCCGCAGCGCGGCCATATCGCGACCCGGGTGCGGGCCTTCACCGATTTTCTGGCGGCGCGGATCGGTCCGGATCCGTATTGGGATCGTCCGCTGGCGCGCTGAGCGAAGCGGCGAGCGGCGGCAGCGCGCCCAACGCCCTGAGCTTCCGCTCGACCAGCTTCGCCGCCAGCGCGTGGCCGACGGTGGACCAATGCGTGTCGTCCGGCAGGTAGAGATCGATATGCTCGGTCGGTTCGAAGCCTTGATCGAAGCGGACGAGGTTGAGACCCGGCACGGCGACGAGATCCAGTCGGCTGATGCCGCGAAACGGCGCATCCGCGAGATAGGGGCCATAGGCAGTGAGCTTGTCGGGCGCGACCATGGCCAGGAAGAGCGTGCGGCCGTTGGCTTCGACGCGGGCCTGCAAGCTCAGCAGGCTGCAGGCCGCACCTCGCCATTGCGCCTCGGTCCAGCCGAGCTTGTTGAAATCCTCGCCATAGACCAGGAGCTTCCGATCCTGCCGGCTGGAGAACAGGCCGCCGCGCGCGAGGTCGAGCTCGACCGCTTCGGTGGTTTCGTGCCCGATCAAAGCACGGAGCGCGTTCCGCTCCAGATAGGCCAGGCCATAGCTGACCGGCAGTTCGTTCCAGTATCTTTCGGTACGGCGCCGATCCTCGATCGGCGGTGCGCTCGGCAGCCCTTGCGTCAGGGTCACATGCGGCGGCTCGGCCGCCGTGGGGCAGGCTGTATCCGCAGGCCAAGGATTGCTCTGCGCCAGATGGCGCTCGACGACTTCGTAGATGACGACCGACGGCGGATCGGCGGCGAAACCCGGGCTGGCGAGCAACCGGCCAAGGAGATCGAAATCCCTGTCGAAGATGCCGACCTTGAGGCCGGTATCATGCGCCAGATAATGCGGCCAGCTCGTGCCCGGCCGCCAGCGTGATTCGCCGGTGAAGCTGTCGCCGATCGCAACGACGTCGTAGTGCCGGTCGAGAGCGCCCACCTCAGCCGCGAGCGGCTGGAAGCGTTCCTTGGGCACGGTCCAGCCGAAATCATTCTCGCTGCGCCAGCCCATCCGGGTGAGATCGCCCCAGAGCGGTTCGAGGCCGCGTGCCCAGAGGCCGAAACCGAACGTCAGGCTGATCATCAGCCCGACCAGTAACTGCGTGTAGCGGCTGTGCATCGGGATCAGAACCGATAATAGAGGAACGGGCTGACATCGGACATCTGCCCGAGCGCCAGCAGGAAGCCTGCCGCCAATGCTGCGGCCCAGACCAAGTTCGGGCGCCAGGCCACGAGGCGAGGGGCGCCGCCCAGCATCAGGCTCTGGCTGTTCGGCGCCAGGAAGACGATGGCGCCGAGGCCGGCGAGCTTGACCCACACCTCCGCATCGGGCGTGAAGGCGGCGAAGCCGCCGGGTGTTCCGGCCATGGCGGCAAACATGCGTCCCGCCGCGGCGAAACCGTCGGCCCGGAAGACGACCCAGCCCAGCAGCACGCAGAAGAAGGTGAGCGCCCAGCCGGCCAGCCGCGCCGGCGCGGTTGCGGCCAGCGCCGCGAGGCCGAGCCGGTCCAGGATCGAACGCCCCAGATGATTCAGCATCAGCAGCAGCCCATGCCAGGCGCCCCAGGCGACGAAAGTCCAGGCAGCACCGTGCCAGAGTCCGCCCAGCAGCATGGTCAGGCCGAGATTGAGATAGCGCCGCAGGGGGCCGTGGCGGTTGCCGCCGAGCGGGATGTAGAGATAGTCGCGCAGGAAGCGCGACAGCGTCATGTGCCAGCGCCGCCAGAATTCGATCGGGCTCACGGCCTGATAGGGGGAGGCGAAATTGAGCGGCAACACGATGCCGAACATCCTCGCCGCCCCTAGCGCCATGTCGCTGTAGCCGGAGAAATCGAAATAGAGCTCGAAGCTATAGGCGAGAGCCGCCGCCCAGCTTTCGGCGGTGCCGGGAAGCGCGCCGTGCGCCGCGCCGTCGAAGACCAGCGACGCGATCGGTGCGATGCCGTCGGCGAGCACGGTCTTCTTGATGAGCCCAATCAGGAACAGGCTGAGGCCGGTCGAGATCATCTCGGCGCGCGGCTGCCCGACCGAAGGATCGGCGAATTGCGGCATCATCTCGCCGTGATGCAGCACCGGCCCGGCCAGGAGGTGCGGGAAGAAGGTGACGAACAGGCCGTAATTGAGCGGATCCGGCTCGCGGGCCTTACCTTGGGCCGTATCGACCAGGAAGGCGATCTGCGTGAAGGTGAAGAAGGAAATGCCCAGCGGCAGCGGAATGCCGAGCGGCGGCCAGTGCACGCCCAGGAGCGCTGCCAAGGATTGCAGCAGGAAATCGGCGTATTTGAACCAGGCGAGGAGGGCGAGGTTGGCTGCGATCGCAAAACCCAACAGCAGCTTGCGGCGGTCGGGCGCGGCCAGGATCAGCCGCGCCGCCAGGTAGTTGAACAGGATCGAGCCGCCGAGCAGCGCCAGATAACGCCAGTCCCACCAGCCATAGAAGAACAGCGACGCCGCCGTCAGCCAGCCCAGCGCCCAGCGCCGCGACCAGCGCGCCAGCCCCCACCAACCCAGAAGCGTCAGCGGCAGGAAATCGAAGATATAGCCGAGCGAGTTGAACAGCATGGCAAGCCTGGAAAGTCCGATCCCGCCGAGATAGCGTGGCTCCCCGCTCTTGTCGCGCAGTTTCGTGCCTTGTCGAGCGCCGCCACCGTTACCAACTCAAAAACCGGCGCTGCCAAGCGCTTGGATGGAGGCGTCGATGCGGCTGATCTTGAACCTTCTTTGGCTGGTCTTCGGCGGTCTGCTCGCCGGCATCGCCTGGCTGCTGGCGGCGGTGCTGTTCGCGCTGTCCATCGTCGGATTGCCCTGGGCGCGGGCAGCGGCGATGATCGGCCTCTTCTCGCTCTGGCCGTTCGGTCAGACGGCGGTGCCGCGCGCGGAGCTGACAGGGCGCGGCGATCTCGGCACCGGCACGCTCGGCACGCTCGGCAATCTGATCTGGCTGGTGCTGATAGGCTGGTGGCTGGCGCTCGGCCATGTGGCGATCGCGATTCCGCTCGCCTGCTCCATCATCGGGATCCCCTTCGCCTGGCAACACCTGAAGCTGGCCGGCATGGCGCTCTGGCCGATCGGCCAGGAGATCGTCCCCTACGAGGTCGCTTCGGCGGCTTATCGGCGATAGGCTGCGTCCGAGCTTCGCCTCGGCACGCTCATGACGCTCGCCCTGTCTGTTGCCGCCCCCTATGATCCCGGCTTCGATCGGGGATAGAGCCGCCTTCGCCCATGAACCGGATTTTGCGCAGCATCAAGGCGCTCATGCCTCACGGCCTGTTCGCGCGGGCCGTGCTGCTGCTGGTGGCGCCGCTGCTGATCAGCGAGCTGGTCGGCACCAAGGTGTTCTACGACCGCTTCTGGTCGACCGTCATGCGGCGCCTGGCGACCGGCGTCACCACCAATATCTCGCTGGTCGTCGATCGTCGGCCGTTCCATCGTTCCGACGAGGATGACCGGGTGTTCGCGCGGGTCAACAGCAAGACCGGGCTCGAATTCCACTTCATCCATGGCGGCACGCTGCCGCTCTTGCCGGCATCGGAGCCGGAGACCTCGATCGAGCGCTTCCTTACCTCTGCCCTGGCGGATCAGCGGCTCGGACCGTTCGAGGTCGATGCGTCCGGCCTGCCGACCTCGCTGCAGGCGGATATCCAGTTGCCCGAGGGGCTGCTGCAGGTAACCGTCCCGCGCGACCGGATCTATACCTCCGTCACTTATGTCTTCCTCCTGTGGATGACCGGCTCGGCCTTCCTGTCGCTCGGCATCGCCACCATGGTGCTGCGCAACCAGGTGCGCGCGGTGCGCCGGCTGGCGATCGCGGCCGAGGCGTTCGGCAAGGGCCGCGATGTCGAGCCTTTCCGGCCGGAGGGGGCGACCGAGGTGCGGCAGGCGGCGGCCGCGTTCCTGGTTATGCGCGAACGCATCCAGCGCCAGATGACCCAGCGTACCGAGATGCTGGCCGGCGTCTCGCACGATCTGCGCACGCCGCTCACGCGCATGAAGCTCGAGCTGGAGCTGCTCGACGAGACCGAGGAGATCGTCGGCCTCAAATCGGATGTCTCCGAGATGCAGCAGATGATCGAGGGCTATCTGAGCTTCGCCCGCGGCGAAGGCAATGAGGCGCAGCAAGTCGTCAATATCGTCGAGCTCTTGGAAGAGCTGGTCGCGGCTGCCCGGCGGGGCGGCGCCGAGATCAGCCTGGCAGCACCGGACGAGCTTTACGTGCCGGTCCGCCGCGACAGCTTCCGCCGCTGCATCGTCAACCTGGTCGGCAATGCCGAGCGCTATGGTGGCCATGTCTGGATCACGCTCGTCGCCGACCGCGCGGCGGTCGAGCTGATGATCGACGATGACGGGCCAGGCATCCCGATCGAGCTGCGCGAGGAGGTCTTCCGGCCCTTTTATCGTTTGGAAAGCTCGCGCAACCCTTCGACCGGCGGCGTCGGGCTCGGCCTCACCATCGCGCGCGACATCATGCGCGGTCATGGTGGCGACCTGTTTCTCGAAACCTCGCCCCAGGGCGGCCTGCGCGCGCGGATCGTCCTGCCGAGATAGGGGCGGGAAGTTCGAAGCATCGAGCTTCAGGCTGTCAACCCGCCTCTACAGCTACGCTCACTGATCCGCGTACCTTGCCGGCATCGTCGACGAAACGCACGAACAGGCTCGACGCCGATGGATTGAGCGTGATCGCGGCCGAGGCCGTGACAAAGACCGAGAAGGTCGGCGTGGCGCCGGTTGGATAAGCGAGCGAGACTGAGCGCGCGGGCGGCGCCAGGCAGACGCTTTCCGGGCCCGTCTGGCAGATCGTCGCGGTCAAAGGCAGCGTGGCGTCGCCAGTGTCGAGCGTCGCAACAAGTTTTCCGGACGCGCCGACATTGATCGAGGAGACGGCGAAGGCGGTCGCGCTGCCGAGCGCGGCATGAACGATCCCATCCTCGCGCGCCGTTGCTGCCAGCACGATGATGTAAGGCACGGCGGCATAGACGAGGACGCGCTCATTGTCCGGATCGCTGACGAAGACTTGGCCATGGGCTGGATCGACGGCAATGCCTCCGGGCGAAAAGGCGAGGTTGTTCGAGATCGAGCCTTCCGCGGTATTGCCGAGTGTCGAGAGAAAACGAAGCTCGGTGGCCTCGAAGATCTGTACCCGGTCGTTCGGAAAGCCATCCGCGACCAGGATCGTCTTGGCGGCCGGGTCGAAGGCGAGGGCAGCCGGTGCTGCGAAATGATTGGCGTCATTGCCGGGCCTGCCGGTGGTGCCGATCTGCGACAGGCGTGTGAAGCGGGACGCATCGTAGCTCTCGACCCGCATCCGGGCCGGATCGGCGACGAGGATGCGGTTCGCTGCAGGATCGAAAATCGCCTCGGTGCCCGCCGTTTCGAGCGAGGCGATGTGGGCGAACGTCTTGGCATCGAAGATCTGGATCCGGCGATTGCCGCCGTCCGCGACATAGATCTGCCCGGCGGTTTCGTTGAGGGCCACCGATAGAGGTTGGTCGAGATGGCGGTTATCGCGGCCCGGATGGCCCACCGTGCCTATCGCCGCGACCTGCGTCAGGCTATCGGCATCGTACAGGCGGATCAGATGATTGCCGGTATCGGCCACGAGGATGTGGTTGTTGGCCGTGTCGAAGCCAACATCGGCCGGCTTGCGCAACACATCGCCGCCGAGCGAACGGATATAGCCGAGGGTCGCCGTGTCGTAGATCTGAATCCGGTCATTCTCGGTGTCGGCAACGAATAGCCGGCATGGAGACCTTCCAACGAGTGGAGCCTCGGACCCTATCCCATGGTAACACCTATGCAAATCGCGGCTTATTGGGTTTCGACCGCGACGCTCGTCTCGCCATGCAGGGCGCCCGCCCCGTCCAGGAATTTCACGAAGATGCGAGAGGTCGCGGCGGCCAGCGGGATCGAGCCCGAGGCCGTGATGAAGACCGAGAAGGTCGGGGTCGCCCCGGCGGCATAGGTGATCGGCAGCGAGCTCGCGGGTGCCGCCAGGCATTGGCCGTTGGCCTGGCTTTCGCAGATATTCGCGGTCAATGGCAGCGAGACGCCGCCCGTATCCGCCGCCACGATGAGGTTGCCGGCGACGCCGATATTGATCGACGCGACCGCGAAGGCGCCGGAGCCGCCGGCCGGAACATGGACGATTCCGTCATTCTTGGCCGTGGCTGCAAGGGCGATGACGTCCGCCACCGGGCTGGTGGAGAAAATGAGGTCGGCGTTGTTGACGCCCGGCATCACCGTCGCCGGCGCCACGCCGTCGCAGGCGAATTCCAGCGGCAGGCCAGTTCGCGCCAATGCCGCACCGCTGTCGAAGGCCAGGACGAAGGTCTGGACGCTGACGCTGCCTGCCGGTGCTGCCGCCAGGCTTGCCGCCACGCCGGTCGTGCCGATCGCGGTGTTGGTCGCAGGGTCCGTGGTCCGGAATTGTATGCTCAATCCGGCCGGAGACGAGGCGGGCAGGGCCACTCCGCAATTGCTGAGCGGCGTGGTGCCGACATTGAGAATGTTGGCGAACATGGTCGGCGTGGCGCCGATCTGGACCGATCGCGCGCCCGGCAGCACGCTCGTCACCAGCGGTGTTGGAAGTGCCGTGAAGATCTGCAGGCGGTTATTTTCCGAATCGCCGACGAAGATCCGGGAATGGACGGGATCGACGCTGATGCCGAACGGTCCGGCGAAATGATTGCTGTCGGCGCCGGCAGCCGTCGTGCCCAGCGTGGCGATGAAGCGATAGGTCGTGGCGCTGTAGATCTGGACGCGATTGCTCGAGCTGCCGTCCGCTACCAGGATCAGCTTGCCCATTGGATCGAAGGTGACCGAGACCGGCAGGTCGAAATGAGCATTGTCGGTGTCGGGCGAACCGGTCACGCCGAGCTGAGACAGCGGCTGCAGGCTGGCGGCGTCGTAGAACTGCACGCGCGCATTGTCGAGATCGGCGACCATGATCTGGTTCAGCACCGGATTGTATTCGGCGTCGGCCGGCTCGCTCAGATGGCTGGCATCGGCGCCGGCCACGCCCGAGGTGCCGAGCGTGGCGACATAAGCCAAGCTCTGGGCGTTGAAGATCTGGACACGGTGGTTGAGCGCATCGGCGACATAGATCTGGCCGGCGTCCGGGTTGACCTTGACCGATGCGGGCAAGCTGAAATGGGCGTTGTCGCCGCCGGCCACACCGGCGGCACCGATCGTCGCGATATAGGCGAAGCTCTGGGCGTCGAAGACCTGGACCCGCTGGTTGCCCTGGTCGGCGACCAGGATACGGTCGTTGGCGGCGTCGAAGCCGACATCCACCGGCTGATCGAGATGCCCATTGTCGCCGCCAGCGACACCGGTAGCACCGATCGTGCCCACGTAGGCGAGCGTGGCGCTGTCATAGATCTGGACGCGCTGATTGCCGACATCGGCGACCAGCAGCCGGCCATGAACGGTGTCGACGGTACTCCGGCCGAGAAAATTGAAATGACCGGCATCGGCGCCGGCGACGGCGGTCTGCCCGAGCGTCGAAGAATAGGCGTAGGGCACGGCCTGGGCGGGGGTCGCGACGAACGCGGCCGACAGGACGGCGAGCAGGCTACCCGTCCAGGCGAGCGTGCCGCGCCGGCGCGTGCTTACAGCGGTCTGGGACGGGGCATTGGGGCAAGGCAACGGGAGCGGGGCCGAATTGCCGCCGCTGGCGATAATCATTTGAACCCTCTTGATGCGCTGAATGGTGATGGATTTGCCAAAAAGGTGCGATGGCGATCGAACCGTTCGATTATTCGGATGGCTTCATCCTATCCTTGGATTTATTAACAAAACCCGATCTTCTGTCCTGACGATCCGGGATATCGCCAAGTATTCGACGGAGATTTGAGCGATTGAGCTCAGGGTGCGACCATTTTTGATCTTGCCGCGCGCTAGCGGCGCTTCGCCGCTTGCCACCAAGCGGCAATCGTGATCTAGTGCAACCGTGGTGATTTGGCCGGCCGGCTTGCGACCACGTTAAAAACCGCTAAAAGGTCGGAGGCTCGATCCGAGCGTTTCCACCTGTCCGGCCGGCGCGGTTTGCATGGAAGGGCCTCGCGGTGGGAACAGAATTCGATCCGGAAACATTGCTTGTGCGCGGCGGCCTTGACCGGTCGGCGTTTGGCGAGACCGCGGAAGCGATCTACCTCACCTCCGGTTTTGTCTATGACAGCGCCGAAGCGGCCGAGGCGCGTTTCAAGGGCGAGGATCCGGGCTTCATCTATTCGCGCTACGGCAACCCCACCGTCCGCATGTTCGAGCGACGCTTGGCAGCGCTCGAAGGCGCGGAGGCCTGCTACGCCACGGCCAGCGGCATGGCGGCGATCTGGGCCGGGTTGCTCGCCCATCTGCGGGCCGGCGATCACCTGGTGGCGAGCCGGGTGCTTTTCGGCTCCTGCATCGTCATCGTGCAGACGCTGCTGCCGCGCTTCGGAATCGAGACGACGCTGGTCGACGGCGCCGATCTGGGCGCCTGGGAGAAGGCGATCCGCCCGAACACCAAGGCGTTCTTCATCGAGACCCCGGCCAACCCGACGCTGGCGCTGATCGATCTCAAGGGCCTGGCCGATCTCGCCCATGCCCACGACCTCCGATTGGTCGTCGACAATGCGCTGGCGAGCCCGATCGTGCAGAAGCCGATGCGGCTCGGCGCCGACGTCGTCATCTATTCTGCGACCAAGCATATCGACGGCCAGGGCAGGGCGCTCGGCGGCGCCATCCTCGCGTCGGAGGAATGGCTGGCCAAGGAGTTCCAGCCTTTCATGCGCCATACCGGCCCGGCGCTCAGCCCATTCAATGCTTGGGTCCTGCTCAAGGGCATGGAGACGCTGGCGCTCCGGGTCGAGCGGTCGAGCGAAACGGCGCTGTCGCTGGCGCGGCTGATCGGCGCGCATCCGGCCGTCGCCAAGGTGTTCTACCCGTTCCTGGAGAATTTCCCGCAGGTCGAGCTGGCGCGCCGGCAGATGGCGACCGGCGGCACGCTGGTCTCGTTCGATCTGGGCTCGAAGCGGGCCGCCTTCGCGTTCCTGAACGCGCTGGAGATCGTCGATATCTCGAACAATCTGGGCGATGCGAAATCGCTCGTTACCCACCCCGCGACCACGACCCATCGCACCTTGCCGGAGCAAGACCGCGCCGCTGCCGGCATCACCGACGGTCTGGTGCGCCTGTCGGTCGGGCTCGAAAGCCTTGCTGATCTGTCGCGGGATATTGGCCGGGCGCTCGACGCCGCCCGCGCCGTTCGTTGAGGAGGATCGGATGACGGAAAGCTATGCGGGCGACATCAGCCCGACCCGGGCGTGGCAGACGCTGGGAGAGGACAAGGACGCCGTCCTGGTCGATGTGCGGACGCGGCCGGAATGGTCCTATGTCGGGTTGCCCGACCTGTCGAGCCTGGCCAAGCCGGTGGTCAAGATCGAATGGCAGAGCTGGCCCGACGGCACGGTCAATGCCGCCTTCGCCGACGAGATCGCCGCGGCCGGGATCAGGCCGGACCAGAAGGTGCTGCTGCTCTGCCGTTCCGGCGTGCGCAGCAAGGCCGCGGCCGAGCTGCTCACGGCGCGGGGCTGGCGAAATTGCTACAACATCTCGGGCGGCTTCCAAGGCAAGCATGACGGCGCCAAGCATCGCGGCATGGTCGAAGGCTGGCAGCATGAGGGCCTGCCCTGGACTCAGAGCTGATTCGATGCGAGAGCTGATGCCATGAAAGCGCGTGCGATCTGGGTCGAGGACCGGATGTTCGTCGGCGAGTCCGGCAGCGGGCACGCCATGGTCATGGACGGGGCACCCGATATCGGCGGCCGCAATGCCGGCATCCGGCCGATGGAGATGCTGCTGATCGGCCTTGCCGGCTGCACCGCCATCGATGTCGTGCATATCCTGGAGCGTGGCCGGGTCAAGATCATGGGCTGCACGATCGATGTCGAGGCCGAGCGGGCCGAGACCGACCCCAAGGTCTTCACCCGCATCCATCTGCGCTATCGCGTGACCGGCCGCGCGCTGCCGCGCGACAAGGTCGATCGCGCGGTCCAGCTGTCAGCGGAGAAATATTGCTCGGCCTCGATCATGTTCGCCAAGACCGCCGAGCTCACTCACGAGGTCGAGATCGTCGAGGCCGACTGAGAGCGGCGGATTTCCGGGACGCGAAGCCGGCGCAAGGCCCGGAAATCGGGACCGGAGATCTCGTAGCTTCGTTCCTCGGCCACGGTGATCGCCCACCAGGCCGGGCGCGCCGGGGCGTCCGGATGCGGCCGATAGCAGCCGCTGCGCGTCAGGCGCAGCTCGCCGGCCGCGGCCAATTGCCGAAGCGTCGCTCCGGTTTCGGGAAGAACGGGCTCGTCCAGGGAAATTGCCATGCTTGCCTCCTTCGAGGCTTCTACGCACCATGCCTCGTATTCATCCCCGCTCCGCAACCTCTGGGATAGGAGGCGCCGTTGAAGCAGCTCTACCGGACCGTCGACATGCATACGGCCGGCGAGCCGGTGCGGATCGTTACCGAGGGCTATCCGGCGCTCGCCGGTGCCACGCTGCTGGAGCGGCGGCGCGATGCCCGCGCGCGGTTCGATCATATCCGCCGCACGCTGATGCTGGAGCCGCGCGGCCATGCCGGCATGTACGGGGTGATCCCGCTGCCGCCTTCGGCGCCCGGGGCCGAGCTCGCGGTTCTGTTCACCCATAACGAGGGCTACAGCACCATGTGCGGCCATGCCACGATCGCCGTCGGCCGCTGGGCGGTCGAAAGCGGTCGCGTCGGTGGGTGCCGGTTCGGGCTGGAGACGCCATGCGGTGTGGTGCGGGTCGATGTCGCCGCCGACGGCAGCGTCGCCTTCGACAGCGTGCCTTCCTTCGCCAGCCATCTCGACAGGCGGATAACCCTCCCCGGCCGGGGCGAGGTCGCGTATGACATCGCCTTCGGCGGCGCCTACTACGCGATCCTGCCCGCCTCTCGCCTCGGGCTCGATCTGGCCGCCGCGCCGCTCGCGGAGCTGGTCGCGGCCGGCGTCGAGCTGACCGAAGCGGTCCGCGCATCGGTGCCGATCCGACATCCGTCCGAGCCCGATCTGGGATTTCTCTACGGCACCATCATCACCGACGAGACACCGCCCGATGCGGCACGGCCGAGCTGGAACCTCTGCATCTTCGCCGAAGGCCAGATCGACCGCTCGCCGACCGGCAGCGGTGTCACTGCGCGCATGGCGCTGGATTGGGCGCGCGGGCGCATGGCGCAGGGGCGGCGGCGCGAATTTCGCGGCATCTCGGGCGGCGCCTTCACCGGCGAGATCGTCGCGGTCGAAGGCGAGAGCGTCCGGGTGCGCGTCGGCGGCACCGCCCATTACACCGGCGAGGCCTGCTTCACCGTCGAGCCGGGCGATCCGCTCGGCCATGGCTTCGTGCTGCCCGCCCGCTTCGGCGACATCATGGGATAGAGTTCGATCATGATCATACTGAGCGATGAAACCGCGGACATCTCCGTCCCGGGTGCTTCCGGCACGATGCGGCTGCGTCTGTTCCGCCCTGCCGTCGCCGGCAATTTTCCCGGCGTGCTGTTCTTCTCCGAGATCTATCAGGTGACGGCGCCGATCCGGCGGCTCGCCGCCATGGTCGCGGGCCAGGGCTATGTGGTGGCCGTGCCGGAGGTCTATCACGAGTACGAAGAGCCGGGCACCGTCCTCAATTACGACCAGGCCGGTACTGATCGGGGCAATTCGCTCAAGACCACCAAGCCGATCGCCGCCTTCGATGCCGATGCCAAGGCGGCTTTGGCCTTCCTGCGCGGGCACGAGGCCTGCACCGGCCGGCTCGCGACGCTGGGCGTCTGCCTCGGCGGCCATCTCGCCTACCGCGCGGCACTCGATCCTTCGGTCTCCGCCGCCGCCTGCTTCTACGCCACCGACATCCATACCGGCACGCTCGGCGCCGGCAAGGCGGATGACAGCCTGGCCCGGATGGCCGAGCTCAAGGCCGAGACGTTGTTCGTCTGGGGACGGCAGGATCCGCATGTCCCCTTCGAGGGACGCCAGGCGATCCGGGAGCGGCTCGAGGCGGTCGGCGCACGCTACGAATGGCACGAGGTCAACGCCGCCCACGCCTTTCTGCGCGACGAGGGACCACGCTACGACCCGGCTCTGTTTCTGCAAGCGATGGGCTGGATGCTGGCGCTGTTCCAAAGGACCTTGTTCTAGCCCCGCGCGGCCCGCCAGGCCGTTGCCGCGACATCGAGCAGATCGGCGAGCCGGGCGACGTAATGGTCGCGCAGCGCCAGCCCGGGACCGTCCGGCTCGGCCAGCGATCGTTCGAGCGCGTCGATCAACCGCCGCAGACGGCGCTCATGCAGCCCGAGCCGGCGCTGCAGCGGATCGGCCGCGACGCCGGCGAAGGCCGCCAGCACCGCCGTGCCCGCCATGAGCCCGCCGGTGACGCCTGCCGTGAGCGCCAACGGCACGCTCGCGGGGAACATGCCGTACCACAGGGAGCCGAGTGTCGGGCCGAGCGGAAAGCTGGCGACCGCGGCGTTCTGCGCGAGCGTGCCGGCGAGGATCGGACCCAGCGTCATGGCGCCCGGTGTCAGCCGCTCGAAGGCGAGGGCGCCGGTGCCGACCGAGATGAGCGCCACCGCCAGCTCCGAGGCGGCCGGCCGGCTGGCGACGTAGCGGGCGAGATCGTCGGCCAGGCGCGCGCGAAACGCCTCGTCGCCGATCCGTTCGCCGGCCGGCGCCAGAAGCCGGGTCAGGGCAGCACCGATCGTCGGATCGTTCACGATCTCCTCGGCCAGCGCGTCCCGCCCTTTGCCGTTCCAGGGCAGCTCCAGGAGCTCGGTCTGGACCAGTCGTTCGATCTCGCGTCCGACGGCGGTGTCGAGCAGCAGGGAGCGGCGGCGCAGCCTGGCGCCCAAGCGCCGCGCGCCCAGGCTCGAGATGCCGGCGCCGGTCAGCTGCAACGCGGCGTGGGGCAGGCCGAGCGCGAGGTTGGCCGGCGCCTTCAACATGTCCCAGCCGATGGCGCGCCGATGCAGGCGGAGGCTGCCGCGCAAGGAGAAATGCCGGTCGATGAAGGGCCGGATGCGCCGGCGGCGGGCCTCGATATAACGCCCGAGGGCGGCGTTGACAGCCGCCGCCAAAACCTGCGAATCGGGCAGGGGCGGCATCTCCGAGATAGGGGTAGCGGGGGCGCCGGTCATGAGCTGCCTTGCGGAATTCCCGCGATCTCAGCCGCAAGATCGAGGCGGGCGCAAGTGCCACGCCGCCCCGGCGCCGGATTTTGCTGACGCGCGAACCGGTCATGCCGTAATGAGAACCGGCTTCAGCGCCCTGAGGAGATGCGTTTGTCGGTGGAAGGCGGTCGGTTGACGGAGACGGCGAGGCGCGCCGTCGTTGCGGCGGCCATGCCCAGCCCGACCGGGCCGGAGCTGTCGGTGATCGTGCCGACGCGCAATGAGCGCGAGAATATCCGGCCGCTGTTCGACCGGCTTTCCCGGGTCCTGTCCGGCCTCGATTGGGAAGCGATCTTCGTCGATGATGATTCGACCGACGGCACGATCGCCGAGCTGCATCGCCTCGCGCAAGCCGACCGTCGGGCTCGGATCGTGCATCGGATCGGCCGTCGCGGCCTGGCCTCGGCCTGCATCGAGGGCATCCAGGCTTCGACCGCACCTTACGCCGCCGTGATCGATGCCGATCTCCAGCATGACGAGGCGCTGCTGCCGCGCATGCTCGCCACGCTCAAATCCGAGCCGATCGATATCGTGGTCGGCAGCCGCTATATCGAGGGCGGCGGCGTCGGCGGCTGGGACCGTAAGCGCGCCAGCATCAGCGGCCTCGCGACCCGGCTCGGCCGGCTGGTGCTGCGTGTCGGCATCGCCGATCCGATGAGCGGCTTCTTCATGGTCCGCCGCGAGGCCTTCGACGGTGCCGTGCGTCAAATGTCAGCGCTCGGTTTCAAGATCCTGATCGATCTGCTAGCCTCCTCGACGGTGCCGTTGCGCGTACGCGAGCTGCCCTATCAGTTCCGCCCGCGCGTCGCCGGCGAGAGCAAGCTCGATAGCCAAGTCGCCTGGGAATATCTGATGCTGCTGGCCGACAAGCTGGTCGGCCATATCCTGCCGGTCCGGTTCATTCTGTTTTCGCTGGTAGGTCTCGTCGGCCTCGGCGCGCATCTCGCCGTGCTCGGGCTGGCCTATAACGTCATCGGGCTGGAGTTCGCGCTGAGCCAGGCGATCGCCACGATCACGGCGATGATCGGCAATTTCACGCTGAACAATTTCTTCACCTACAGCGACCGCAGGCTGGTCGGCTGGGGCTTCCTGCGCGGCCTCGTCTCCTTCGGCCTGATCTGCGGCGTGGGGGCCATCGCCAATGTCGGCATCGCCGCCTTCCTGCTCGGGCGCGAGCATGCCTCCTGGTGGCTCGCGGGCGTCGCGGGGGCGGCGATGAGCTCGGTCTGGAACTACGCCGTGAGCTCGGTCATCACCTGGAAGCGACGGTGACGAGCGCGCGACAGGTAGCACTCGGCTTCATTCTGCTGTTCGCCGTGGCCGCCTTGCCCGTCCTGACGGTGAGCCTGCCACCGCTCGTCGACTATCCGAACCATCTCGCCCGCATGCACATCCTGATGACGGCCGGCCATAACGAGCCGCTCGACCGCTACTACGCCACGAACTGGGCGTGGCAGCCGAATCTGGCGATGGACATGATGGTGCCGGCGCTGGCACGGCTGATGCCGCTGGAGACGGCCGGACGGCTCTTCATCCTGATCATCTTCGCGCTCATCGCCGGCGGCGCCCTGTGGCTGCATCGCACGATCTATCGCCGTTGGTCGCTCTGGCCGCTCGCCGCCTTCCTGTTCCTCTACAACCGTGTCCTGCTCTGGGGCTTTCTCAATTATCTGTTCGGAGTCGGGCTGGCGCTATGCGGCCTGGCGCTGTGGCTGAGGCTGCTGCGGCATCCATGGCTACGCCTGCTCACCGCCTCGGCCCTGGCGATCCTGCTCTATTTCAGCCATATCGCCGCCTTCGGCGCCTATGCGCTCATGGTCGCCGGCGCGGAGATCGAGCCGCTTTGGAAAGCCCTGCGCGGACGGGATTGGCGGGGGCTCGGCCGCCGGACGATCCTCCTCGCGGTACCCTTTCTTGCCCCCATCCTCGTCTTTCTGTCGACATGGCACGATGATGCCGACGGTGAGCTCGGCTTCGGCCGGTTCTGGCGCAAGGCGGACCTGCTGTTCAGCGTCTTCGACGATTACAATCGGGCTTTCGACGCCGTCTGCTTCGCTCTGACGATCGGCGCGCTGGGCGTGCTCGCCGCCCGGCGCCGGCTGGGGTTCGCGCGCGGGCCGGCCTGGTCGCTGGGCCTGCTGGTGGCGGCCTATCTGCTGTTGCCGAGCCAGCTTCTGGGCGGGTCGGGCGCGGATCACCGGATGCCGGTCATGCTGTTCGTGCTGTTCGTCGCGGTCTCGATGCCGCGCCTCGACCGGCGCTGGGCGCTCGGCATCGGCGGTTTGCTGGGGGCGATCTTCCTGGTGCGGATGGCGGTGATCGAGCGCGCCTGGGTCGCCACCGTGCCGATCTTCGATGCCGCGCGCGCGGCGCTCGACCAACTGCCGGTCGGCGCCCGCCTGGCCGTCGGGTTTCCCGAGCGCGAGGTCAATGTCACGGCGGTGTCGGACGTGCATTTGCCGACTCTGACCGTGCTCGACCGCGACGGGCTGGTCCCGACCCTGTTCGCGATCCCGTCGCAGCAACCGGTGCTGGTGCGCGAACCCTATGTCACGCCGGTCTCCGAGGCGGTGCCGGAGGATGTCTGGGGCTCGCTCCATGGCGACGGCCGCGATCACGGCACGATCCTTAGAACGCTGAAAGGCTTCGATTTCGTCGTGTTGATGGACCGCGAACCTTTTCAGATCCAGCAGGACTGCCTGCGTCCGCTCTATCTGACGCCGACCTTTCAGCTCTTCGCCTTCGATTACACGGCAGGGCCCTGCGTACCGAAGTGGTGAGGACAATTCCGGCCTATTACCGTCCTCTGCTGTAATAGAAGAGAAATCGGACAATATTGACAGTATATAGTCTTTTTTGGGGCGCCCGGCGCGATGCTTTGACAAGGATGCCGCCGCATGTATTTAATAGATGGTGTAACGGCAGCATCGATAGGTCGAAAGATGTTCCGCTTGTTTATTGAGCACCCGAAATCGGTCGGTGAAACCTACTGGCAACACATGGCTTTTGCCACGCGCACGGGCACGGCCATGATGGTCGCCGGGGCGGCCTGCATGGTTCACGCGGTCTTTCCCTTCCTGTGCACGACCACGGGCAGCCGCACGATCCGTGCGCTTGCAGCCCGGCTCGGCGGTGCACAGCCTCGGCGGGCCGTGACTGTGCTGCATTTCAATCCCATGCCGCGCAGCAGCAACGGCATCGACCGGCCGGCAGCGGCCGAAAGCCTGAACAGCGCAGCGCTATAGGCGTTCGGGCGGCATCGCCAGGATGGTGGCGCCGCCGGTGATCGCCGGCAGCGACGCAGCGGCCGCCATCAGGAATTGCTCGGCATAGAAGCGGGCACCGACGAGTTTCGCTTCGTTGAAGCCGGGATCGCCGTCCCGCTCCGTCAGCCTGCGCTGTGCCGCCAGCGCCTCCGTCGCCAGCACCCAGCCGCCGGCCGTGACGGCGAAGAGGTTGAGATAGGGCACGGCACCGGCGGCGGCGCGCGCGCTATCCTCGGCAAACGCCGTCACCATCTCCCCGGTCGCCCGTTCGACGGCGTTGAGCGCATGGTCGAGCGCCATGCGGATGGTCGCCAGATCGTCGCCCGGCTGCGCGCCGAGCTTCGAGCTCAGTTCCCGCATCAGCCCGATGAAGCGCCCGGCCGCCGCGCCCCGATCACGCGCGACCTTTCGCCCGAGCAGGTCGAGCGCCTGGATCCCGTTGGTGCCCTCATAGATCGGCGCGATCCGGGCATCGCGGTAATGCTGGGCGACACCGGTCTCCTCGATGAAGCCCATACCGCCATGGATCTGCACGGCGAGCGAGGTATTCTCGACGCCGAGATCGGTCGACCAGGCCTTGACCAGCGGGATCAGCAGGTCGGCCTGTGCCTGGGCCGCGGCGCGCGCCTCGGGATCGGGCAGATGCCGCGCCTTGTCGATCGACGCGGCGGCGAAATAGGCGAGCCCGCGTGCCGCCGATGTCCGCGTCTTGATCGTGAGCAGCATGCGCCGCACATCCGGGTGATGGATGATCGGGAACGGACCGTCGCCGCGCGCTCCCAGCGGCTTGCCCTGAACGCGGTTCATGGCGTAATCGCGCGCCTGCTGATAGGCCCGTTCCGAGATGGCGATGCCTTGCAGTCCGACATTGAGCCGGGCGCTGTTCATCATGGTGAACATGCATTCCATGCCGGCATTCTCGCGGCCGATCAGGTAGCCCACGGCACCCTCGTCATCGCCGTAGGAGAGCACGGCGGTCGGGCTGGCGTGGATGCCGAGCTTGTGCTCCAGGCTGACCGTGCGCAAATCGTTGCGCCGGCCGAGCGAGCCATCCTCGCCGACCAGGAACTTCGGCACCAGGAACAGCGAGATGCCGCGCGTGCCGGGCGGCCCGTCGGGCGTGCGGGCGAGCACCAGATGGATGATGTTCTCGGCGAAATCATGGTCGCCGTAAGTGATGAAGATCTTCTGGCCGGTGATGCGCCAATCTGTTCCGTCATGAACGGCGCGCGTGCGCAGGGCGCCGACATCCGAGCCCGCCTGCGGCTCGGTCAGGTTCATGGTCCCGGTCCATTCGCCCGAGACGAGCTTGGGCAGATAGGTGCGCTGCAATTCGGGGCTGCCATGGGCCTGCAACGCCTCGACCGCGCCGAAATTGAGCAGCGGGCAAAGGGCGAAACCCATGTTGGCCGAATTCCACATCTCGCTGACCGCGAGCGCCACCACGGCCGGCAGCGCCTGGCCGCCCCATTCCTCCTCGAAGGGCAGGCTGTTCCAGCCGCCCTCGACATAAGTCCGGTAGGCTTCCTTGAAGCCGGGCGGCGTGGTGACGACGCCGTTCTCCAGCACGGCGCCGTGCCGGTCGCCGATCTGGTTGAGCGGTGCGAGCACGTCGCGCGCCAGCTTCGCCGCCTCGTCGAGCACGGCGAACACCGTCTCGGACGAAGCCGCCTCGCAGCCGGGCAGGGCGGCGATCTCGTCCAGGCCCGCCACCTCCTCGAGCGTGAAACGCATATCGGCGAGCGGCGGTGTGTAGAGGGTCATGGCCTATGCCTTCCCGGCCGCCGGCAGAATCTTGCCGGGGTTCATCAGATTTTGCGGATCGAGCGCCGCCTTGACCCGCGCCATCAGCTCCAGCTCCAGCGCCGATTTATAGTGTGGCAGCTCGTTCAGCTTCATGATGCCGACGCCGTGCTCGGCGCTGATCGAGCCGTCGAAGCGGGCGACGATGCCATGCACGATATCGTTGAATTCCTGCCAGCGCGCGAGGAATTGCTCTGGATCGGCCCCTTCTGGCTGGCTCAGATTGAAATGGATGTTGCCGTCGCCGATATGGCCGAACGGCACCGGCCGGATGCCCGGCAGGCGCTTCCTGACGGCCGCCAGCGCTTCGGTCAGGAAACGCGCCACGGACGCCACGGGCACCGCGACATCGTGCTTGATCGAGGCGCCCTCGTGCTTCTGGCCCTCGACGATGCCTTCGCGCAGCCGCCAATAGCCGAGCCGCTGCGCCTCGCTCGCGGCGATCGTGCCGTCGACGATCTCGCCTTCTTCGAGCGCATCGGCCAGCAACGTCTCCAGCACGGTGCCGAGGCCGGCCGACGGGTTGGAGGAGCTCAGCTCGATCAGCGCATAGGTCTCGTGCCGCGCTTCGAGCGGATCGACCACGCCCGGCACATGCCGGGCGGACATCTCGATGCCGATACGTGGGATGAGCTCGAAGGCGGTGACCTGGTCGCCGCTGACGGCCCTGGCGCGGGCGAAAAGCCGCATGACCGCGTCGAGGTTCGGCAACGCCACGAAGGCGGCGGCGCGGTCGCGCACCTTGGGATAGAGCCGCAGCGCAGCGGCCGTGATGATGCCGAGCGTGCCTTCGCCGCCGATGAAGAGGTGTTTCAGATCGTAGCCGGTATTGTCCTTGCGCAGCGTGCGCAACCCGTTCCAGACGCGCCCGTCCGGCAGCACCACCTCGAGCCCCAGTACCAGCTCGCGGGTATTGCCGTAGCGCAGCACCTGGATGCCGCCGGCATTGGTCGAGATATTGCCGCCGATCTGGCACGAGCCTTCGGCGCCGAGGCTCAGCGGAAACAGCCGGTCCGCCTCGTCGGCCGCTTTCTGGATGTCGGCGAGGATGCAGCCGGCCTCGGCCGTGAGCGTGAAATTGGCCGGATCGATCGCGCGGATGCGGTTGAGCCGGCCGGTCGCCAGCACGACGTTCCCACCGGCCGGGCTCGGGATGCCGCCGCCGACCAGGCCGGTATTGCCGCCCTGCGGCACGATCGGCAAATGGGCCTCGGCGCAGATCCGCACCAGCTTCGAGACTTCTTCGGTGCTGGCGGGGCGCAGCACCAGCGAGGTAGCGCCGCGATAGAGGCCGCGTGATTCGACCAGATAGGGCTCGATCGCGTCCGGCTCGGCCACCCAACCCGCCGGCCCCACCACATCCTTCAGCCGATCAAGCACCTCAGGCATCGATACCCTCCCGCAACGCGCCTTTCCCGGTCGCATTACGGCGAGAATAGCATGGAAAACGGCGAGGTTAAGGGCGTGGCGCGGCGGCGCGGCGCAGCCGGTCGTTGATGGCGGCGCCGAGCCCGTCTTCCGGGATCGGCATCACCGCGATGCCGCTGAATTCGGGCCGGTCCAGGCTGCGCAGGGCGGCGAAGAGATGGGCCGCCGCCTCGTTCGGGTCGCCATCCGCCGATAATTGCAGGTCGGGCGCGCGGATGCCGGGCGGCGGCGTGCCGAAGCCCAGAAAGGCCTCGCCCGGGCGCGGATCGAGCGCCTCCAGCCGTACCGGCAGGCCCGGCGCATAGTGGCTGGCGAGCAGGCCGGGACCGGGGCGGGGCGCATCCTCCGCCAGCGCTTCGGCGGCGGCGAGCGGCCCGATCACGCCCTCGATCGCGGCGGTGGCGACACCGCCCGGGCGCAGCAGCCGGGGCGGATCGCTGCTCATGTCCAGCACCGTCGATTCGACGCCGATCCGGCAGGCGCCGCCATCGAGGACGAGCGCCACCTGATCGCCCAGCTCCTCGCGCACATGCTCGGCCCGGGTCGGGCTGATCCGCCCCGAGCGATTGGCGCTCGGTCCGACCAGCGGCCGCATCGTCGCGCGCAACAGCGCCTGCGCCAGCGGGTGAGCCGGCACCCGCACCGCCAGCGTGTCGAGCCCGGCGCTAGCCAGCAGGCTCACCCGGCAATCGGGCAGGCGCGGCAGGACGAGCGTGAGCGGGCCGGGCCAGAACAGATCGGCCAGCCTGCGCGCTTGCGGCGTGAAGGAAACGAGCTGGGCCGCCGCCGCCAGGTCGGGCACATGCACGATCAGCGGATTGAAGCGCGGCCGGCCCTTGGCGGCGAAGACGCGGGCGACGGCGCGATCGTCGGTCGCGTCGGCGCCCAGCCCATAGACCGTCTCGGTCGGAAAGCCGACCAGCCGCCCGGCCCGGAGATGCTCCGCTGCCGCGGCGATCGGCGGCGGCTCATGGTCGGGCGAGGGCGGCATGGCCCGTTCGCTAGCGCTTGGCGGGCGGGGGCGGAGCCGCGGCGGGCGGGGCGCCGGCCGGTGCTTGCTCGTCCGGATCGACCTGGTCCCAATGCTCGGCGATCAGCCCGTCCTGGATGCGGAACATGTCGAAGCCGGTGCCCTCGAACGGCTTGCCGTCCGGCCCCGTGCCGCTGAACTTGTTGTAGGTGACGACGATGTCCCCTTCGCCCACCATCTTCACGATTTCGAGCTTGAAGTTCGGCGGCGTGTGCTGGAACACGTCGCGGAAGAAATTCTCGAACCCGATCAGGCCGTTGGGCTCGTGGGGATTGTGCTGTTGATAGTCGGGCTTGAGATAGCGCGGTGCCGCATCGACGTTCTTGGCGATCAGCACGTCGCGCCAGAAGCCCTGGACGATCGCCTTGTTCTTGGCGACATCGTTATCGGCGGCCTGCGCCGCGACCGTCAGCCCGACGGTGCAGAAAGTGCCGGCCAGGATGATGGCGAGCGAGTGGCGTGTCTTGTTCAGCATTGGGTCTCGTCCTGACATGAGAAACCGGGCCGGAGTGTGGCGCAGACGCCCTCCGGCGCCAAGCACTGGTTGTGCAGTCTGTGATCTAGCAGCGATCGGCGAAAAGCCACGGCGCCCAGATGCCGCACCCTATCCGACGACGCTATGCTGAAGGACGACAAAATGCATGGAGCAGCGATATGATTCGATATTCGATGGGGCAGGGCCTGTTGGCGCTGCTGCTGGCTGGGCCGGCGCTGGCGGCCGATCCGCCCAAGCCCCCGCCCCCGCCGCCGGTGGCGGCCGAGCAGCCCGCGACCATGCTCCACCTGACCGAAACGGCGGAACGGAGGCTGCCGCGGGACGAGCTGCATGCCGAGCTCGCGGTCGAGCTGAGCGACGAGGATGCCGGCAAGCTGCAGGCCGCGATCAATCAGGGCATGGCAACCGCCCTCGCCAAGGCCAAGGCGGTCAAGGGCATCACCATCGAGACGCTGGGTTATTCCGCCCAACCCGAGAAGACCGATCAGGCCTCAGTCTGGCACGGCAGCCAGTCCTTGCAGCTTTCGAGCAGGGATTTCGCGGCTATCCAGCAGCTTGCCGGCGCGCTGCAGGAGCAGGGGCTGGTCATGCGCCGGCTGGATGCGGAGCTGTCGCGCGATGCCGCCCGCGCGGTCCGTGACGAGCTGACCGACGAGGCGATCCGCCATCTGAAGCTCCGGGCCGAGCGGATCGCCATGACGCTCGATGCGCGGATCGTGGCCTATCGCGAGCTGCGCGTGGTCGGCGGCGGCATTCCCATCGCCGTCGTCAATCTCGGCATGCTTCGGTCGGCGGCACCGCCGGCGGTCGAAGCCGGCGAGGCGACCGTGTCGATGAGCGTGGATGCCGCGGTCGAGCTACTGCCGCGATCGCACTGACGGCGATCCGCAGGCTCAGCGCGGGTGATCGTCCGGCGCGCGCTCGACCTTGACCTGGTTGCGGCCGGCCTTCTTGGCGGCGAAGAGCGCGGTGTCGGCGCGGCGGACGAACTCTTCCAGCGTCTCGGTCAGCACGTAGTTCGCGAGCCCGCCCGAGATCGAAAGCTGGCCGATCGATTCGCCGGTCGCCGCGTCGCGCAGCCGCTTGCGGCCCACCAGCTCGCGAATCTCGTCGGCCAGCAGATAGGCTTCGGCGATCGACAGCCCCGGGAGCAGAGCGGCGAACTCGTCGTCGCCGAAGCGAGTCGCCACATCGCCCGGCCGCAGCTTCTCTTTGATGGCGCCGGCGACGAGCTGCATGATCGCGTCGCCGACCTGATGTCCCCAGCGATCGTTGAGCTTCTTGAAATTATCGATATCGGCAAAGAGCAGGCACAGCTCGGAATCGGTCTCGACGGCGGTGGCTGCTGCCTCCTTGAGACGATCCTCGAAGGCGCGGCGGTTGAACAGGCCGGTCAGCGGATCGGTCAAGGCCTCGTGCTTGAAGGCTTCGAGCCCTTGCCGGAGCGTGCGGATCTCCGCCGAGGAATGCTCCAGCTCGGATTCGAGCCGTCGGGTGCGCGCCTCCATGTGTCGGGTGGCGAGCACGACGGTCTCGATGATGCGCCGCAAATCGCCCTCGGGCGTGAGCTTGCCGGCGATCTGCTCCAGTGCCGTGGCGAAGCTCGACGTATCGCGCCCGGCACCCTCCAGCACCTTCAGCATGCGCCCCAACTCGGTCGCGAATTTGTCGCCGGTCGCGCGGACGATCGCGCCCTCCTGCTCGCGCACGAAATATTCGCTGTAGATGGCTCTGATCGTTTCGACCGGCAGCGTCGGACAGGCGCTCATCGAACGGTTCAGCTTGTCGACGAGGAGCGGGTCCCCGCCTGCCTCGTAGGCGCACCAGACCGCGTAGACATCCGGGTCGGGCGGATGGCCGTGCTTGATCATGTGGCCCCGAGCCGCCTCGAAGCGTTGCCAGCGTTGCTCGTCGGTGTGGTTTTGAACGTCCATGCTGACCCGTTTGCGTGACGGCCGGGCGGGGCAACAGGCGCCCGCTCGATTCCGAGCAACAATGCCCTTCTTGTGAACCCTAAATCGAATAAGATTCGGTAAAGTACATATCAATTCCACCCGATAGCCGGCGCGCATTCGGCTTAGAGCCCGGTGCTGCCAGGGCAACTCTGATAGCTGGATCGGTCTCTAATGTGTTGAAGTAGAGCAAGGTTCACCGATTAGGTCGTTTCGACCTAACCGGACCTTGCTCGAACGGACGGGGAGCGCATGGCCAAGGTCATCACGATCGCGCAGCAAAAGGGCGGCGCCGGAAAAACGACCCTGGCGGCGCAACTGGCGCTGGCCTGGCACGGGCTGGGCCTGCGGGTCACGCTCATCGATGTCGATCCCCAGGGCAGCCTTGCCCGCTGGTTCGAATTGCGTGAACGGACGCTCGGAGCCGGCGGCGCTGGCATCGGCTTCGTGGCGGTGAGCGGCTGGCGCGCCACGGCGGAGATCGAGCGCCATCAGCGCGAGGCGGATCTTATAATCGTCGACAGCGCACCGCATGCCCAGACCGACGCCAAGCTCGCCATCCGTGCCGCTCATCTCGTCATCGTGCCGGTTCAGCCGAGTCCACTCGACCTTTGGGCGACTCGTCCGACGCTTGAGCTCGCGGCCGAGGCGAGACGGCCCGTCCTGCTGGCGCTGAATCGGGTGCCGGCGCGCAGCACGATCGCCGAGACCATGGCGGCCGAGGCGGCGGCACTCGGTGCGGGACTGGCTGCGGCACGGCTCGGCAATCGTGCCGGATTTGCCGCGAGCATGGCCGCTGGCCTGACCGTCATGGAGACGGCACCCAGCAGCGTGGCCGCGCGCGAGGTGCGCGCGCTCGCCGACGAGATCCTCGTTAAGGCCGGATAGTTCGGCTTATTCGGGCTTGGCGAAGACGCGGATCTCGCCTTGCGCGGTTGCCGGCGCCGAGGTGGCAACCGTCAGCACGCGATTCTGCGGCAGACCGAAGGCCACGAGCGAACGGGCGACATCCTCGGCCTGATGCTGCGCCTTGGCGGCATCGAGCACGGCTTGGCCGCGATTGTGATTGCCGGGCGAGGCCGCGACGACGAGGAATTTCACGGTCGGCGACGATTCCAGCGCAGCGGAAACGGCGCTGTAGAGCTGCCGCTGATAGGAATCATCGGTCGTGGCGACCGGAATGACGATAAGCGGTTTGCCCTTGATCGCCGCTGCCGGCACATGATGGACCGCATGACTGTGACCGGTGCGGCGATGAGAAGGCGTTGCCGCCGGCGGCGCCGGCGCGGGAGGCGGATTGTCGGGCGTCGCGGCGCCGTCCGCGGTTCCGCTCGGTGCCGACGTGTCGGGGGCGGGTGTCGCGGTGGCGGCGTTGTTGTGCGTGGTGAGGCGCTTGCCGTGATGCCTCGAACGCGGCGGCTTGGTGCCATCTTCGGTGGCGGGCTTGCCGACCGGGACGCCGCTCCGGTGCAGGCGCGCGGGCGCGCCGGCGGCGGCCGGCGGCGTCGGCAGCGGCTGCGACGTCCAGCCGGGCAGCGGACCGGCCCTGAGGCCAAGGTTGCTGCCCAGCAACTGGCCGACCTCGATCGCACGGGCGAGCGTGGTCAAGTTGCGGTGCTCGACCGCCAGCATCTCGTTCTGCCGGTTCAGCTCGTCGAGCACCTGACCCAGCGTCTGTTCCAGGCCGGCACTGGTCGAGGCAACCCGTCCCGCGACGCTGCGCAGCACGGCATGGTCGGCATCGACGGCGCCGCGCAGGGTGAAGGCGGCGCGAACCGTCTGCGACAGATAGGTCGCCTGGGCCGTATCGTCGGTGAACTTACTCGAAATATCGGTGAGGCGGGCGGCGGCGGCATCGAGGCTGCTCAGCGCGCGGCGCGCGTTCTGCCATTCCGCGACCAACTCGGGGTTGCCCGGCGTCGTTCCCGCTTCGAGGCGGGAATTGATCTGCGCCACCTGCGTGAAATATTCGCTCGATAGCTGTGCGCGCTCTGCGGTCACCTCGCTATGGGCGCTGATATGGTCCGCCGTCGCCTGTTCCAGCCGATCGGTGTCGAGCTCCAGCTCGCGGGCCTTTTGGCCGACGACGGTATTGGAGGCGTAGGCAGACGAACTCGTCGCCGGCTGCGCTGGCTGAGTAGCCGGAGCCTGCGCGACCGCCTCCGGGTTGGTATCCCCCGGCGCCTGGGGGCGCGTGCTCTGCGGCGTCGTGCAGCCGGCAACCAAGCCTACCATAACAACGGTAGGGATTAGCCTGGGGAAACTCATGGTCGAATATGCTCCGGTGCAAGCTGCACTTACGAAGGAATGCCTCGCCACGACCACACCTGTCAAACGATAAAGTCGCTGTTGGAATATGTCTTTGGCGGCGTGGCGCCAAGTCCACGCCTGCTCGTCAGCCGTGCAGATCCAGAACTGACCGCCCGTATCGGGTCGGCTACTCTTCAGCGTGAAACTATTCTCGACTAAACCCCTCCGTTCGCACCTGCCGAATCGCTGCCGCGATCGTTAATATCTGCTGACTGCCATTGTGACGGCGCAGCGCCACCGTGCCGTTTGCGGCCTCGCGCGCGCCGACGATGGCGACGATCGGGATGGCCGCCTCACGGGCGGCGACGATCTTGCGGGCGAGCGTGTCCGGCCCATCGTCGAGCACGGCGCGCAACCCCGCGGCCTCGAAGGCCGCAAAGGCGGCGCCGGCCGCCTCCGCTTGGGCGGCACCGATCGAGGCGACGAGGATCTGCTCCGGCGCCAGCCATACGGGCAACCGTCCGGAATGGTGCTCCAGCAGGATGCCGATGAAGCGCTCCAGGCTGCCGAGCACGGCATGGTGCAGGATCACCGGCACGGCCTTGCCGTTGACCTCGTCCCGATAGGCCGCATCGAGCCGTTCGGGCAGGACGAAATCGAGCTGCACCGTGCCGCACTGCCAGCGCCGGCCGAGCCGGTCGCGCAGATGGAAATCGAGCTTGGGGCCATAGAAGGCGCCTTCGCCCTCCTGCCGAATCGGATCGAGCCCGGCTGCCCGCGCGGCTGCTTCCAGCGCCGACTCGGCCCGATCCCAGACCGCGTCCGTACCGGCCCGACGCTCGGGGCGCGTCGAGAAATCGACCTCGACCTCGGGAAAGCCGAATTCGGCATAGATGCGCCGCTGCAGCATGCAGAAGCGCTCGACCTCGCTCTCGATCTGGGCTTCCGTGCAGAAGACATGGGCGTCGTCCTGCGTGAATTGGCGCGCACGGAACAGCCCATGCATAGCGCCCGACGGCTCGTCGCGATGGCAGCTGCCGAATTCCGCGTAGCGCAGCGGCAACTCGCGAAAGGAACGCAAGCGTTGGTTGAAGATCTGGATATGGCAAGGGCAGCTCATCGGCTTCACCGCCCAGGCCCGCCCGTCCGCTTGCTCGAAGCTGAACATGGCGTCGCCGTACTTTTCCAGATGGCCGCTGCGCTCCCACAACTTCCGGGCCAGGATCTGGGGCGTGCGCACTTCGCGATAGCCGGCAGCGCGCATATGGTTTCGGATATGCTCTTCGATCAGGTGGTAAAGCGCGAAGCCGCGCGGGTGCCAGAACACCATGCCCGGCCCTTCCTCCTGCTGGTGGAAGAGCTCGAGCCGGTTGCCGAGGCTGCGATGATCATGGTCGTCCATAGCGTCTCTCCGTCATGTGGGATAGGCGGCGGAGAGGCTGTGCCTGGAATGAGAAAGGCCCCGTCCGTCGCCGGGCGGGGCCTTTGGGATCGATTGCGAACTGGCTTCAGCGCATGACGATACCCGCCGGCCCGCCGAGGCGGGTCGTCCGGGTGGTAGTGCGCTGGGACTGCAAGAGCCGGTTCATAGGATAAAATTGATAGCAGATGTCCCGATCGTCAAGCGCCGACGCTGCTCAGCCCGGCCAGTCGGGCGAGGATAGCGGCGTGACTCAGGATGCCGTTCTTCAGGCATTTCAGCTCGAACTTCTCGTTCGGGCTATGGATGCGGTCATCTTCGAGGCCGAAGCCGACCATGATCGAATCCAGCCCTAGATAGTCCTGCATCCAACCGACGACGGGGATCGAGCCGCCGATGCCGGTCAGCACGGCGTCGCGCCGGAAGATATCCTTCAGCCCGGCGCGGACGGCGGTCATATAGGGGTTGTCGGTCGGCACGCGGATGCCGGGCGAGGCGCCGAATCGCTTGATCTCCCAGCGGCAATCGGGTGGCGTGCGGGCGTCGAGGAAACCCTTGAGCTCGGCGAAGACGCGCTCCGGATCCTGCGCCACGGCCAGGCGGCAGCTGATCTTGGCCGAGGCGTGGGAGGCGATCACGGTCTTGGCGCCGGCGCCGGTATAGCCGCCCCAGATGCCATTGATGTCGCAGGTCGGGCGGGACCACAGCCGCTCCAGCACGGTGCGGCCGGATTCGCCGACCGAGCTGGCGAGGCCGATCTCGCCCAGGAAGCGCTTCTCGTCGAAATGCAGCTTGCGCCATGCCTCGGCCTCCGCCGGATCGATCTCGACGACGTCGTCGTAGAAGCCGGGGATCTGGATCCGGCCGCGCTCGTCGTGGAGCTGGCCCAGGATCTTGGTCAGCGCGTTGATCGGATTGACCACGGCGCCGCCATAGAGGCCGGAATGCAGGTCGCGCGACGGGCCATGCAGCGTCACCTCGACATACATCATGCCGCGCAGCATGTAGGTGATGGCCGGTGTATCGATGTCCCAGGAATTGGTGTCGGTGACGATGGCGACATCGGCGGCGCCGAGCTCGGCCTTATGGGCTTCGAGGAAGGGCGGCAGCGACGGGCTGCCGCTCTCTTCCTCGCCTTCGAGCAGCACGGTGATGCGCGCCGGCAGCTTGCCATGCACCGAGTGCCAGCCGCGGAACGCCTCCATGAAGGTTCGGACCTGCCCCTTGTCGTCGACCGCGCCACGCGCGACCATGCGCGGACCATGCTCGGCCTCGACGATGACCGGCTCGAAGGGCGGGCTGTGCCACAACTCCAGCGGCTCGGGCGGCTGCACGTCGTAATGGCCGTAATAGAGCAGGTGCGGGCCCTTGGCGCCCTCGGGACCCGGATAGTGCGCCACGATGATCGGGTGGCCTTGCGTGTCGTGGAGGGTGGCCTTGAAGCCGAGCGCCGCCAGCTCGTCGGTCAGCGACTGGCCGGCGCGGCGCGTCTCGGCGGCATAGGCCGGATCGGTCGAGATCGAGGGAATCCGCAACAGCGCCATGTAGCGTTCGACGGCATTGTCGAAATCCTGTTCGAGATGGCGCAGGACGGGATCGACCGAAAGCATGAGAAAGCCTCAATTATTGACGGGACGCGATAGGTTTGCTCATCCCGTATAGACGAAATCTCCGGACGGATCGATCGTGTCGGGAATGCCGGCGCCCCGCAGTGGCATCCTCGAGTGGCTGAGCCAGTGCAGCCCGTTGATCGGCGCGAACACCCGAACCAGCGGTGGCGGCGCGCGCTCGGCCCCTAGTCCCTTGTCGCTATCATGAAACGGGCTTGTCATGCGCAAAAAACGCGTGCGTCCGGAAGAAAGATTAGATATCTATCTAATTAGATGGTCATCTAATATTATCGAGAGGCGATTGTGGCAAGCGATCTCCCGACGTTGCTGCGCTTTTTCAAGGCGCTGGCGGATGAGAGCCGACTTCGGCTGTTGAGCCTGGTCGCCCAGCGCGAGCGCAGCGTGCAGGAGCTGGCGATGCTGCTCGCGCTGAAGGAGCCGACGGCCTCGCATCATCTCGCCATGCTGAAGTCTCTGGGCCTGGTGCGGGTTCGCCAGGACGGCAATACCCGCTGGTACCGGTTCGAGCCGGGATCGTTGGCCGGGCTCGCCAGATCCGTCCTCGGCGACGAGCAGATCGCGGCGCTCGTGGGCGATGTGCCGCCGGCGGCATGGGACGATCATGTGCTCGGCGCCTTCGTGCTTCCCGACGGCACGCTCAAGACCATTCCGGCGAGCCGGAAGAAGCGCCGGATCGTGCTCGCCTGGATGCTGCGTGATTTCGAGGCCGGGCGGCGCTACCCCGAGGCGGAGGTGAACGCGCTGATCCAGCGCCGTCATTGGGACAGCGCGACATTGCGCCGCGAGATGATCGGATACCATATGCTGGCGCGCGAGCACGGGATCTACTGGCGGCTGGACGAAAGCGAATGGCGGGACGAGTCCGGCCAGGCAGCGTGACGGGCTGCCCGGTCTCGGCCGGGGCGCGTATTTTGATCTTCTCAGCGCGCGAGTGAAATGCGATGCGTAGAGTGAGATCGTTTCCGATCGGACCGATCCGATCGCTTATGCGCCGAACGATCGGCTGCGGGCCGCAATCGGCCCGAGGGCGTCAAGATATCACAAGGGAATCAATATTTTGGCGAGCTATCAGTACGTCTATGTGATGAAGGGCCTGAACAAGTCCTATCCGGGCGGTCGCGAGATCCTCAAGGATGTGTGGCTGAGCTTCCTGCCGGGCGTCAAAATCGGCGTGCTCGGCCCGAACGGGGCCGGTAAATCGACCCTGTTGCGAATCATGGCCGGCGTCGACAAGGCTTATAACGGCGAGGCCTGGGTCGCCGAAGGCGCCAGCGTCGGCTATCTGGCACAGGAGCCGGAGCTCGATGCCTCCCTCGACGTGCGCGGCAACGTCATGCAGGGCCTGGCCTCGACCAAGGATCTGCTCGACCGGTTTGAGGCGGTGAGCGCCCGCTTCGCCGAGGAACTCTCGGACGACGAGATGAACACGCTCATCGCCGAGCAGGGCGAGCTGCAGGAGAAGATCGACGCGGTCAATGGCTGGGAGCTCGAACGGACGGTCGAGATCGCCATGGATGCGCTCAACTGCCCGCCCGGCGACAGCCCGGTCACGAAGCTGTCAGGCGGCGAGCGCCGTCGCGTGGCGCTATGCCGGCTGCTGCTGCAGAAGCCCGACCTGCTGCTGCTCGACGAGCCGACCAACCATCTCGACGCGGCCTCGGTCGCCTGGCTGCAGCGCTACCTCAAGGATTACACCGGCACGGTCATCACCGTGACCCATGACCGCTACTTCCTCGACGAGGTCGCGACCTGGATCCTCGAGGTCGATCGCGGCCGCACCTTCCCGCATGAAGGCAACTACACCTCATGGCTGGTCGAGAAGCAGAAACGGCTGGAGCTGGAGAACCGGACCGAGGTCGCGCGCCAGCGCACCATCGCCCGCGAGCTCGAATGGGTACGCGCGAGCCCGCGTGCCCGGCAGGCCAAATCCAAGGCGCGTATCCAGGCCTATGACGAGTTGGTGGCGCAGTCCAAGGAGAAGGCGCCCGAGACATCTCAGATCGTGCTGCCGCCCGGTCCGCGCTTGGGCGACCTCGTCATCGAGGCCAGCCACGTCAACAAGGCTTTCGGCGACAAGCTGCTGATGGAGGATCTGAACTTCCGCCTGCCGCCGGGCGGCATCGTCGGCGTCATCGGCCCGAACGGCGCCGGTAAGACCACGCTGTTCCGCATGATCACCGGCCAGGACAAGGCGGATTCCGGCGATTTCCGGGTCGGCGACACGGTCAAGTTGGGATATGTCGACCAGTCGCGCGATACGCTGCCGGCCGACAAGAACGTCTGGGAAGTCGTCTCCGACGGGCTCGACGAGATCGATCTGGGCCGCCGCAAGATGAACAGCCGCTCCTATGTGGCGCTGTTCAACTTCAAGGGCGCCGATCAGCAGAAGAAGGTCGGCCAGCTATCGGGCGGCGAGCGCAACCGCGTCCATATCGCCCGCATGCTCAAGGCCGGCGCCAATGTCCTGCTGCTCGACGAACCGACCAACGATCTCGACGTGGATACGCTGCGCGCGCTCGAGGACGCGCTCGAGGAATATCCCGGCTGCGCCGTGGTCATCACCCATGATCGCTGGTTTCTCGACCGGCTGGCGACGCATATCCTCGCCTTCGAGGGCGATGCCAAGGTGGTCTGGTTCGAGGGCAACTACCAGATGTACGAAGCCGACCGGAAGCGCCGTCTCGGCGTCGAGGCCGACGAGCCGCACCGCTTCAAGTTCAAGCCGCTGACCCGCTAGACCGCGATGACTTTAGGTCGGATCGACCTAAAGTCTGAATCGCTGTCTAGCCATATGTTTAGAGACTGATTCAGACATTAAGTCGAACCGACTTAATGTCATCAGGCTCTATGCGGGGTCAGGTCCGGGTCAGCCTCGCCGGTCCTTTGCCGGCAGGGCTGACACGACCAGCTCCTGCAGCACCTTGCGCTTCATCGCGTCGGCGAAGCTGTCGAGGCTTTCGGCCGGGATGACGAAGGCGCCCGGGCCGCCGACGACATATTCGGTGTAGTAGGTTTCGAGCCACGGCTCCTCGGAGAGGATCGGCAGGCCGTTGATGGTGATCCCGGCCTCGACCAGCCGGTCGCGTGCGACCGTGATCTCCGTGCCGATATTGCTCATGCCGTCGCCCGAGACATCGACGACGCGCCGCGGCGATGCGTAGGGCAGATCCGCGAACGCCTCCTCGGCGGCGATGAGCGCGTCGGCTAGGCCGGTGAGGCCGCGCGAGGTGCGATGGACCGAGCGAATGCGCTTGGCCAGCGCCTGCGCATCCTCGGCCGTGGCGATGCGGGTCCAGCCGATCACCGGGATCTGCCGGTCGGGATCGGAGAATTCGATGATCTCGACCGCGACGGCGCCTTCGGTGCCGGTCGCGATCGCCTTGGCCAGGTCCGGGTTCTCGAAGGCGGCGGCGATGCCTTCCTTCTGCAGCTCGTAGCGCTTGTCGTCGACGCTGAGGCTGACATCGACCTCCAGCACCAGCGCCGCATCGACCGTTTCCGCCGCGCGTGCGGCGATCGGCCCGCAGAGCCCGATCAGAACAATCGCCGTCCACCCGCCAACCCGCATCCGACCTGCCGCCTCACCTGTTCCGGGCGATCTCGTAGAGGGCAATTGCGGCAGCATTAGAGACGTTGAGGCTGGCGATCGGGCCGGCCGTGGGCAGGCGCGCCATGAGATCGCAGGCCTCGCGGGTGAGGCGGCGCAGCCCGTCGCCTTCCGCGCCGAGTACCAGGCAGATCCGTCCGTCGAGCTTGTGCTCGGACAGGCGCTTCTCGGCCTCGCCGTCGAGGCCGACGATCCAGAAACCGCTCTCCTTGAGCAGGTCGAGCGTGCGGTTGAGATTGATCACGCGGATGAGCGGCAGGTGCTCGACCGCCCCCGAGGCGGATTTGGCGAGCGTGCCCGAGATTTCCGGCGTGTTGCGTTCGGGCAGCAGCAGCGCCCGGGCGCCGAAGGCCGCGGCCGAGCGCATGATGGCGCCGATATTGTGCGGGTCGGTCACCTGGTCGAGCGCCACGAGCACGACATCCGGCCGGTCGCCCAGCCCCTCGATCAGATCCTCGACGGCGGGGACGGCGAGCGGCTTCGCCTGGAGTGCCAGGCCCTGATGCACGGCGCCGGGCGGCAGCAGCCGATTGAGCTCGTCCTTGCCGAGGAGCTGCACGCGGGAAGCATGCTCGGTCTGCGCCAGCTCGGCCGCGGCCTCCTCGGTCGCGACCAGCCGCAGCAGCTTGCGTTCCGGATTCGCGAGAGCCGCCAGCACGGCATGGCGGCCCCAGAGCCAGTTACCGCTCTCGCCCGGCGGCTTCGGAGTGGCGCGGGCGGCCGGGCGGGGCGCCGGTGACGGGCGCGAATCGGAATGCGGAGGACGGCCGGCCGGCTTGTGTTTGGGCATGAAAGAGAGCTTTCGATAACGGGCGCAGAGGGCCATGAGCAGGACGGCAGGGAAGATTGTCCAATCACCAATTGACAAGCTACGGGAAATTTACATAGTGCGCCTCTCCGTTGCGCCGGAAGCGGCAGCGGCGCGGGGAGGGGTGGCCGAGCGGTCAATGGCAGCAGACTGTAAATCTGCCGACGGAAGTCTACGTTGGTTCAAATCCAACCCCCTCCACCAGCCGCCGCGCGTTGCGCTGTTTGTCCGGGCGGAAGGCGCGAGCGGGCGATGGGCGGGTGTAGCTCAATGGTAGAGCAGAAGCCTTCCAAGCTTACGACGAGGGTTCGATTCCCTTCACCCGCTCCAAGGCCGCGTTTAGGACCGTGACGTTGCACTGCGTACCCGATCTGGATTCGATGAGACGAGGCGTCTGATTATGGCGAAGGCGAAGTTTGAGCGGACGAAGCCGCATTGCAACATTGGGACGATTGGCCATGTTGATCATGGCAAGACGTCTTTGACGGCGGCGATCACGAAGGTTTTGGCGGAGACTGGTGGGGCGACGTTCACGGCGTAC
>DATLIZ010000037.1:0-549041 GCA_035539155.1 Aliidongia sp.
CGACCGAAGATCGTCCGAATAGGACTGGCCCTGCCTCCAAACCATCGCCACCCCACATCTTGTGACATGGCACACAGAATCACACATCGGCTCGCAGGGGAATCGCCTTCAGCGATTCCAGATAATCTGGCAATGCTCTAGAAGAACGCCACCGCCCCGTGGCAATGCCGTAGCTAGAAACGTCACAGCGGGCGGTTCAGAACTTATAGGTATCTTCTAGCTCCATGAGCTTCCAGCGGTTCAAAAACATTTAATGGCAACCAACAGATCTGCCAGCGGTTATTTCCCATGAAAAGTTCTTGGGAGAAAAACGTGAAGCAATTCCTATCCGCGGCGCTCGTCGGCCTTGCCGTTATCGGGACGACCGCTTCAGCTCAACCGGCGCCATCGACTGATCCGCCCTCGCCGCCGGCCGTGGCCTCCGACAAAGGCGACAGCAACACCGCGAGCGCGCCCGTCGCCGGCAAGAACAGCTTCACCGAGGCGCAGGCCCGTGAACGCCTGGAAAAGCATGGCTATACCGAAGTCAGCGCCCTCAAGAAGGACGACAAGTCGGTCTGGCGAGGGACGGCAATGAAGAGCGGCAAGCAAGTCGATGTCGCGGTCGATTTCGAGGGCAATGTCGTCGGCCAATAATTCGCAAAAATCCACGAGCTCGACACGGACGCTCGCTTGAAAGGAATGCCATGACCCGCACGCTCACCGCCCTTTACGACTCTTATGAAGATGCCGAGGCGACAGTTCGCGACCTCGAAGCCGCTGGAATCCCGGATGACGATATCAGTCTCGTCGCCAACACGGCCGTTACGCGCCGGGAGAGCGTCAAGGAAGGCAACGAGGCCGGCCCTGGTGCCGGTGCCGGAGCGGGCCTGGGCGCCGTCGTCGGCGGCGGAGCGGGATTGCTCGCGGGTCTCGGAATGATGGCTATCCCGGGGGTCGGGCCGGTGGTTGCCGCCGGCTGGCTGGTCGCGACGCTGGTCGGAGCCGCGGGCGGCGCGGTCGTCGGCGGTGCGGCCGGCGGTCTGATCGGTGCGATGATCGGCAACGGCGTCCCGGAGGAAGACGCGAATGTCTATGCGGAAGGCGTTCGCCGAGGCGGCACGCTCATCACCGTCCGCGTGGGTGAAGACCTGGTGACGACCGCCCGGCGCATCCTCGACGAGTATCGTCCGGTCGACGCCCGGGCCCGCGGCGAGGCTTACCGCAAGGATGGCTGGAGCCGTTTTGACGAGAACGCTCCGGTTTACACCGAGGAAGAGCTGGAGCGCGAACGGCAGCTCCGGACCTCGACGACCGTCTGATCGCCGAAAACCCGGGGGCCAACCCCGGGTCCAGCCCACCACCGGCTGCAGCCGCTGCAGCGGCTTCCGAACGTCCACGGCACAACCTCGGATCCTCGCTCGGCATCGAGATCCTCGCCGTCCGCCACTCGGAACCCACTCGCTGTAGTTCCCTTGGAACCTGCCAGGGGGCGCCGGGTTTCTTGTCCGCTCCAGCGGCTCCCCGGGCATTCCTGTTTCGCATCGGCTCTCCGACCAATGCCGAACTCCCGTCTTGCCGTCGGTTCACCAACCGATGCGAAGGATCAATCAGATGTTTATGCACAACAAGCGACTGATGTACACGGTGCGCGTCGCGGAACCGAACCCGAAGCTGGCGAGCTTGATGCTCGAGCAGTTCGGCGGACCGCAGGGCGAACTCGCCGCCGCCATGCGCTATTTCGGGCAGGCGATCGCGGAGAGCGATCCGGGGCGCAAGGACCTGCTGCTCGATATCGCGACCGAGGAGCTCAGCCACCTCGAGGTCATCGGCACCATCATCTGCATGCTCAACAAGGGCGTGAAGGGCAAGATGAGCGAAGGCATGGAGGAGATGGAGCTGCTGGCCGAGATTACGGCCGGCGGCGAGAGCCATACGACCTCGCTGCTCTACGGCGGCGGCGCGGCGCTGATCAATTCGGCAGGCCAGGCCTGGAGCGGCGCCTATGTCGACACCATCGGCGAGCCCACGGCGGATCTGCGCTCGAACATCGCTGCCGAGGCGCGCGCCAAGATCATCTACGAGCGGCTTATCAACATCACGGCCGATCCCGGCATCAAGGATGCGCTGGGTTTTCTCATGACGCGAGAGATCGCGCATCAGAAATCCTTCGAGAAGGCGCTCTATGCGATCGAGCCGAACTTCCCGCCGGGCAAGTTGCCGGGCGTGCCCGAATTCACCGACAAATATTATCACCTCTCGCGCGGCGACGGCGAAGCGAACCAGGGTTCGTGGAACAGCGGCCCGCAATGGGACCATGTCGATGATCCGGAACAGCAAGTAGCGGTCGACGGCGGCGACGGCTTAGCGAGCGTCAAGCTCGATCGGAAATCGGAAAAGCTGGTCAATGAGGCGGCCATCCGCACGGCATCGCATCCGGAGACCAATCCGGTCACGGGTGCCGATCTCGGCGCGGGGCCCGGCGGCGGGAGAATGACCAAGATCGCGAAGAAGTAACGCGCGGCGCGGCTGGAACGAGATACCGTCTCCAGCCGTTTTTCGCTGCCCGGCCCGTTCGTCGATAGCGAGATGCGCGTATATGGCAAAGCCTTCAGGTCAACCCGTAGCTCCAGAGAACCGGGCGCCGCGCCTCGCCGCCCGCCGAAACGAGAAAATGGCCGAATCGGCTCACGCCTATGTGCGCGGGAGCACCGTCAAATTCTATGAATGGCTCGAACGCCCGGATCGCGGCGCCATCCCCGAAGGTCCGCCGGTCTGGATCTGCGGCGATTGCCATGTCGGCAATCTCGGGCCGGTCGCGAATGCCGATGGCGAGATCGCGATCCAGATCCGCGATCTGGATCAGACCGTCATCGGCAACCCCACGCACGATCTGGTGCGGCTGGGCCTATCACTCGCGATGGCAGCGCGCGGCTCCGATTTGCCGGGTGTCACCACGGCGCAGATGCTGGAACAGATGATGGCAGGCTACGAGGAGGCCTTCGAGGACGCAGCCAAGGACAAATCGGCAGAACCTCCCGAGTTGGTTAAGCGGGCTTTGCGCCAGGCAGCCGGACGTTCGTGGAAACATCTCGCGGACGAACGCATCGAAGGGCTGGAACCGGCGATCCCGCTCGGCAAGCGCTTCTGGCCGATCACCCCTGACGAAAAGCACGCGATCAAAGATTTGTTCGCAGAGGATGGTCTCCGCCAGCTCGTGACCTCGTTGCGCTCGAGAAATGACGACGCCCCCATCAAGGTCCGGGATGCCGCCTATTGGCAGAAGGGGTGCAGTTCCCTCGGGCTGCTGCGGTTCGCGGTACTGGTCGAAACCGGCAGCGGCAAGGAGGTCAAGCATTGCCTTGTCGACGTGAAGGAGGCGAGTGGGGCGGCGGCGCCGCGGAAAGCCGGCGCCAAGATGCCGCGAGACAATGGCGAGCGCGTGGTCGAAGGGGCGCGTCACATGTCGCCGTTCCTGGGCAGCCGGATGTTATCGGCACGCCTCATGGACAAGGCGGTGTTCGTCCGTGAATTGCTGCCACAGGATCTCAAGCTCGATCTCGAATATCTCTCACGGGCCGAAGCCATGAGCGTCGCCAAATTCCTTTCGTTCGTGGTGGGACGAGCCCATGCCCGACAGATGGGAACCCTGGATGGCGGATCATGGCTGCAGGAACTGAAGCGCAATCGCACGAAAAGCCTCGACGCACCCTCTTGGCTTTGGACGAGCGTGGTCGATCTCGTCGCCACTCATGAGCGCGCCTACCTCGAACATTGCCGGCGCTTTGCGCTCGCGGCCTAGGAGCGGCTCGCCGCTCAGTCGGGCAATGGCTGGCCCGTCGTCTCGGGCAGGAACCAGGGGATGACGAGTCCGAGCAGATAGACGCTGCTCAAGGTGAGCGCCGCATTGGCGATGCCGCCGAAGCGGGCGACCATCAAGCCGGCGATGATCGGGAAGATCCAGGCGACCAGCCGTGCTGCATTGAAGATGAAGCTCGACGCCGTGGCACGCACGGCCGAAGTGAACAGCTCGACCAGATAGATCGCCATCCAGCTATAGCCGAAGCCCAGCGTGAACATGCCGTTGAAAAAGGCGATGCCGATGAAGGCAGGCATGCTGCCGCTCCACAGATAGGTCAGCACCGTCATGCCGAGCGCGCCGGCGAAGGTGACGAACAGATAGGCCCGACGGCCGAGCGCGTCGGCGATGAAGCCCGAGACCAGATAGGCCAGCACCGCACCGACATTGTAGGCGAGCGACATGCGCGGTGCCCACACGCCGGCCGGCTCGCCCTGGAGATGGGCGAGCTGCTCGGTATAGGCCGGCATCCAGCTCGACACCGCCCACCAGCCGACCGTGGCGGCGAAGGAAAGGCTGGTCGCGAGCAGCACGCGGCGGCGGCTCTCGCCGGCGCGGAAGATCTCGGCGAGCGTGAACGGACGGGTGCTCTTGCCGTCGGACGTCCGGCGCTGCGCCCGCACCGCCGCCGCCCATTTCTCGGATTCCTCGAGCGCGCCTCTGAGATAGAGCACGAACAGCGCCGGCACCGCGCCGACCACGAATACCAGCCGCCAGGTGTCGGGACCGAGCGGCTGGAACATGATCAGCACATACCAGACCACGGCCGCCAGCAGCGAGCCGGCGCCGAAGCCCGATTGCAGGAAGCCGCAGCCCTTGGGCCGCGCCCGGTCCGGCCAGGTCTCGGCGACGAGTGCTATGCCGGTGCTCCACTCGCTGCCCATGGCGATGCCGGTGAGGAACCTGAGACAGGCGAGCGAGACGAAGCCGCTGCTGAAGGCGGTCAGGCCGGTGAAGAGCGCATAGAACAGGATCGACAGCATCATCACGCGCTTGCGGCCGACATAATCGGCCAGCACGCCGCCCATGAGCCCGCCCAGGCCCCAGCCGAGCAGCGTGATGCCGATCGCCGCCCCGGCATAGAAGGCCGGCGTCTGCGCCTGTTCGGACGTCAATAGCGATTTCAGGATGAAGGGCATGGCGATCACCAGCCCGGACGCCTCGTAGCCGTCGAAGATCCAGCCGAGATAGCTGCCGGCCAGGATGCGCCAATGCCGCCGCGTCAGGCCGGCATGCCAAGCTTCGGACACGCGGACCCGATCGGAACCTAAGCTCGCCATGCGTAAAGCGCTCCCCCTGCCCTCGCGCCGGCATCGGCGGGAGGATTGTGCTTGGAGCTTATCGAACCCGTTCGGGAGCGGGTTGGCAAATGCCGATTTGCCGCTGGGTTATTGGATCAGAGCAGCGCGCTGTCGCCGCGTGAGGCCACCGCCTGGCGATAGCGCTCCTGGCGGGTGAGGAAAGCACAGAGCAGGCTGGTGTCGGCGAGCCACCAGCCGGGGCCGCGCAGCGAGGTGAGCTCGGCGGCGCGCAGGATGAGCGCCTCGGGCGGGCCGACCTCGGAGGCGAGATCCGGCAGCAGGATGGCGAGCGGCGGCAGGCAATAGCGCACCGTCTCGGCCTCGTGCGGCAGCAGCACGCGGATATCGTGTCCCTCGCCGAACCGGTCGGCGGTGGCGTCGAGGATTTCGCCCATGGGCAGCACGTTCCAGACGTGGGTCGCGATCGGCTCGCCATCCATCGTCAGATAGACACCGCGCCGGCGCTGCCAGCCGAAATAACGCTCGACCGCGCCCGCGACCGCAGCGGAGCACGGTCCGCCGCCGGTCTCGGCGCGGAGCATTTCGCGGATGTCGGCGATGCGCTGAAGCGCTGCCTGGGTCGGCCCGGGATAACGGATCATCGAATATACTTCTGAGGCTGCAACGCATGTGCTGGCGCACACTGCCAGCACTATATTGCCAACGCCCTAACGTTGAACGCGAATCTTGCATCAGGATAGATACGATTTAGCGCAAATTTGGCTCTATTCGCGCATGAACTGAGCCGCCCGGCGCGCCGCCAGCTCGGCATGAACCGGCCCGACGATCCCTTCGGCCAGATCACGGACCGTTCGGGGAACCGCCTGCTTCACGCTGCGGTCGGCGGTGAAGGGCCGCCTGACCGGGTCTTTGGCGTAATAGCGCGCTTCCTCGCAGATGCGATCGATCTCCGCCTCGGCGAGCGTCAGGCCGAAATGCGGCGCGGCGCGCGCCCAGATGGCGTCGGGCAGCTCGCGGTAATCGACCAGCAGCGGCGCATCCGGCGCGTCGCGCACGCTTTCCGCCATCGCGGCCAAGGCCCGCGCGCAGAACTCCTCCGGCGCCATGGCCGAGACCTCGAACGGATCGAGCCCGAACAGATGCTCGGCCCGGCGCGGATGCTGCCGAAGCTGCATCCAGCCGGGCGGCCCGGCCAGGATCGACGCCATGATCTCGACCGGCTCGCGATCGACCCAGACCCAGGGTGTGGCGGGAAAGGCGCGGCGGAACAGCTCGAACCGGCGGATGTTCCAGCTCGACAGCTTGAGGATGTAGCGGCGCTCGTCGCCGAAACGGATGCGGCCGAGCGCGCGCACGAGCAGGCGCAGCACCAGGATCTGCGCCTCGGGATCGACCAGTTCCGGGTCGGCCTCGAGCAGCGCGTTGAGCGGTTCCGGCTCGGACACGACGACCACGCCCGGCACGGTGCCGAGCAGGCGCGACAGCAGCGTCGAGCCGCAACGTGACAGATGGAAGATGAAGCCGGCGGGGTCGAGCGACGGTTCGCTATCGAGTGCTGCCAGCTCCTGCAGCCCCGTGCGCACGAGCCCGCGCGGCGGCTCCATGCCGGCCCAGCGCGCGATGGTCTGGCCGAAGAACGGCTCCTCGAAGCGCATCCCTCGAAGATCGCCCCAATCGACGGTCGGCTGCGGCCGCTCGACGGTCAGACGGACCGGCGTCCAGCGGGCGATATCGGCGAGTTCCATGCGCGTCAGGCAGGCTCGGGAAACAGCCGGTCGTAGCCGCCGACATAATGCGCCTCGCCTTCCTGCAGCTTGGCATTGTTGGCTTCGCGCAGGGCTGCGTCGGCCTCGCCATAGAGGAAGGGCACGAAGGCGTAGCGCCGGCCGCGCGTGACCGGCGTCACCTCGTGGAGTGCCCCGCAGGAGAATACCGCGGCGCCGCCGCAGGGTGCCCGATATTGCCGCCGGCCGAATTCCGGGAAGATCAGGTCGCAGCCGTCGTAATCGGTGTTGAGATTGATGGAGACGGCGAAGCGGCGATGCTGGGCGCCGGCATTGACATTGTCGCGATGGCGATAGAAATGCCCGCCCGATTCGCTATCGTAGCAGGCGACCATATGGCGATCCATGCGCGTCGCCTGATATTGGAAATAGCGCTCGATCGGCGGCAGCAGACGGCGGACGATACGATCGCGGATATGCTCGCGCACTTCCGGATCAGTGATGGCGAGATCCCGCCGCTGCTTCAGCCGATGATCGATCACGGTCGCGGTCTTGCCGCCCTGATCGAGCAGGAAGCCCGAATCCGTGCCGCCCAGCTGGTCGTACATGCCGATGAGGAAATCGCACAGATCGAACTCGAACACGCGCGGCACGATCAGCACCGGCGCCGACATGGCGACCCCCGTCGAGGCATCGACATCGGGCAGGCCGCGCAGGAAGCCGCGCACCGTCTCGGCGTGGGTCATGGCCTCGTCCCAAGGGACGTTGCCGACCGCGCGCAGCATCGGATCGATGATGATCGTCCGCGGCGTGCCGTAGGCGCCGTAGAGGCGCGAGAGCGCGCCGTCATAATCGGCGATGAAGCCCAAGGCCGGCCCGCTGATCGATTGGATGATCTCGGCCGCCGCTGCCGAGGGCGGCTCGGTCAGGACGCAATAGACGACCAGCTTGTCGGGATCGAACAGGCCGGATTCGCTCAACAGCTCGGCCAGCTCGTGATTGGCGCGGCCGACCGCGAGCGAGTTGAGGAAGGCCAGCACGATCCAACGCCCGCCCTGGACATGAAGGTCTATCCCGGCGCCGGTCACCGTCCGGGCGTTGAACCAGGGCACCGGATCGCCCAGCCGAATGTCGCCAATATCGTTCATCACCGTCGCCTTCCCGCGAAACCCCCGGCAGAAAGAGGAACATGGGAGTGTTAAGGATCTCTCAACCAAGATCGGCTGCCGAGGACCGCGCGGGGTTGACGGAAGGGCGCCGGCGAGGCACAGCACACCCATGTCCACGCGCTACGCCCTCTACGCCGTTCCCGCTGCCGGGCATCCGCTCTGGATCGCCGCCGCCCGATGGTTGGGCCGCGATGCCGAGACCGATATCGAGGAGACGCCGCATCTGCCGCCCTGGCTCGAACCGCAGCGCTGGCGCGAGATCACGGCCGAGGCGGGGCGCTATGGCTTTCACGGCACGCTGAAGCCGCCGATGGCGCTCGCCCAGGGTGAGGCGCCGGATGAGCTCGAAGCGATGCTCGGACGGTTCGCCGCGACCGAGCCGGTGCTGCCGCCGGTGCGGCTCGAAGTCGCAACCATCGCCGGCTTCGTAGCGCTGCTGCCGCGGCCGCCGTCACCCGGCCTCTCTTCCCTCGCCGGCCGCTGCGTCGAGCGGTTCGACCGGTTCCGGGCCCCGGCCTCCGACGCGGAGCTGGCGCGCCGGCGCGCGGCCGGCCTCAGCTCCGTTCAGGAGACGTATCTCGAGCGCTGGGGCTATCCCTACGTCTTCGACCAGTTCCGCTATCACATGACGCTCACATCGCGACTGTCCGGCGCGGAACGCGACCGGATCGCCGCTTGGCTGCATGATCGGCTGGCGCCGGTGCTGAGCGATCCGGTGCCGCTCGAGCTCGCCCTGTTCGTGGAGGCGCCGGGCGCCCCGTTCCGGCTGCGCCGCCGTTTCGCGCTGTCGGCGCAATAGCTCCGGCATTGCGCGCATAGGGTCGAATATGTGCGTTTTCGCCCGGCACGCTTTATACAAAATGTCATTGAAGGCGCCATATTGTATATGTAGCGTTCCGCATCTCGGAGCGTTCATGCTCCGGACGGGAACACCGTCGCTATAAGGAGTTCCTGATGGCGTTGTCACCGGAAATGACCCGATCGCCGCGTTCCTGGCTCGACCGGCTCTGGACCTCGATCGCCGATCGCGGCCGGGCTTTCGTCCAAGTGCCGGCCGCCACCGTCCCGCCCCTCGACCGGGCCAAGCAACTGGCCATGGCGCTTCTGTCCGAGCGCGGCGAGGCCTCGGGCGCTGCCGTCGCGCGCGACCTGCTATCGACCTTGCGCGGGCTGGCGCCCGACGACCGCGCCGCCTTCGAGAATTTCCTGGCCGAGGGCTTCGCGCCCGAGACCGAGACGCTGCGCGCCGCCGCCGACGCCTACAGCGCCGATCCCACGCCCGAGCGGGCGATGAGCCTGTTCAACGCGGCCGAACCGCCGCGCCAGGAGCTGCTGCGGCGCATGAACATGGCGCCGGGCGGGACACAGGCGCTGGTCGGGATGCGGCAGGAGCTGCTCGCCCGGGTGCGCAAGGAGCCGGTGCTGAAGCCGCTCGACAATGATCTGCAGCATCTCTTCTCATCCTGGTTCAACCGCGGCTTCCTGGAGCTGCGCCGGATCGACTGGGACACGCCGGCCGCCATCCTCGAAAAGCTCATTACCTACGAGGCGGTGCACGAGATCGACGGCTGGCCCGACCTGCGCCGTCGTCTGGCGCCCGACCGGCGCTGCTTCGCCTTCTTCCATCAGGCGCTGCCGAACGAGCCGCTGATCTTCGTCGAGGTGGCGCTGGTGCGCGGCATCGCCGCCTCGGTCCAGCCGCTGCTGGCATTGGAGCCGACGGAGCCTTCGGTCGAGCCGGACGCGGCCGACACGGCGATCTTCTATTCGATCTCGAACTGCCAGGAGGGCCTGCGCGGCGTCTCGTTCGGCAACTTCCTGATCAAGCAGGTGGTCGAGGAGCTGAAGGTCGAGCTGCCTGGACTCAATCAATTCTCCACCCTTTCGCCGGTGCCGGGCTTCCGCAACTGGCTGGAAAAGCGCCTCGCCGCCAAATCCGAGGAAGGCTCGCCACTGGCCCCGATCGACGAGGAGACGGCCAAGCTCCTCGCCGAGATCGGCAAGGACGACAATTGGCTGCAGGACGAGGCACGGGTCGAGGCGCTGCGTGGCCCGCTCATGCGGCTCTGCGCCGAATATCTGACGCTGCTCCATAACGGGGCGAACCGGACCGATCCGGTCGCGCGCTTCCATCTCGGCAACGGCGCCACGCTGGAGCGCATCAACTGGCTCGGCAACACCGCCCGCCGGGGCCTGCGCGAATCCTACGGCATCATGGTCAACTACCTCTATGACCGCGAAACCATCGAGGCGAACCACGAAGCCTTCGTCCGCCACGGCGCGGTCGCGCGGTCGCGCGCCGTCGATGCGCTGCTGACCCTGCCCAGCCCGGCGGCCGAGACGCCGCGGAGCTGGACCCCGCTCAATCTTCTACCCTTGTCACGCCGTCGCGTCTGAACCTGCAACTCGAACCTGCGCAACTCGAACCTGCAATGAAGGGCGCGGCCGACCAGGCCGACGTAACCCCCCGAGGAGGAAATCCCCATCATGGCCAACGTGCCCCCGCCGGCGATTGATACGCCGGCCCAGCCTGCCGTCACCGGCGGCCGAACCAAGCTCACCCGACAACAGATCACCGGCTTCTGGGGCGCTTGGTTCGGCTGGATGCTGGACGGGATGGATTCCGTCATCTACGCGCTGGTGCTGGCACCGGCGCTGACCGAACTGCTGCCGCGCTCCGGCTATGAGGCGACGCCGGGCAATATCGGCTTCACCGGCTCTCTGATGTTCGGGCTGTTCCTGGTGGGTTGGGGCTGTTCCTTCATCTGGGGCCCGATCGGCGACCGCTTCGGCCGCACCAAGACGCTGGCCGCGACCGTGCTGATCTATTCGATCTTCACCGGTGCGGCCGCCTTCGCCGGCGATGTCTGGCAATTGGGCGCCTTCCGCTTCCTCGCCGGCATCGGCATCGGCGGCGAATGGGCGCTCGCCGGCACCTATGTCGCCGAAGCCTGGCCGGAGGATCGCCGCCGTGCCGGCGCCGGATACCTGCAGACCGGCTATTATTTCGGCTTCTTCGTCGCGGCCGCGCTCAACTTCACCGTCGGCGCCTCGCTCGGTTGGCGCGCGATGTTCCTGTGCGGCGTCGCGCCGGTCGTGGTCTCGCTCTTCATCCTGTTCTCGGTGCGCGAGCCGGAGAAGTGGGAGCGGCGGCAGGCCAAGACCGCACGCAAGAGCCCGCTGGCCCAGATCTTCTCGCCCCAGTACCGCCGCCGTACCCTGGTCAATTCGGCGCTGCTGACCGTCGCCATCATCGGTCTCTGGGCGGGTGCCGTCTATGAGCCGACCGCGATCATCGGGCTCGCCAAGGCGCAGGGCATGGCCCAGCCGGACGCGGCCAAGATGGCCTCCTACGGCACCGGCCTCTTGTCGATCGGCACTATCCTCGGCTGCCTGGCGCTGCCCGGCCTGGCCGAGCGGTTCGGCCGCAAGAGCACGCTCGCCTTCTACTTCTGCGGCATGATCGTCTCGATCGTCGCCTCCTTCGGCTGGGCCTTCTACCTGCCGGCCGGCACGGCGTTGCCGGTCTTCATGGCCATCCTGTTCTTCCTCGGTTTCTTCGGTGGCAATTTCGCTATCTTCACCCTATGGTTGCCGGAGCAATATTCGACCGATGTGCGGGCGACGGCCTTCGCCTTCTGCACCTCGAGCGGCCGGTTCATCGGCGCCGGCGTCAATTTCGCGCTGGCGGCCGGCGTGCAGCATATGGGCACGCTCGGCACGCCGGTGGCGCTGACGGCGGTGGCGTTCGGCCTCGGCCTGCTGATCATCCCGTTCGCGCTCGAGACGCGCGGGCAGCGCCTGCCAAGCTGAACCGGAGCCGTCCGGCGCTTCTAGTGCAAGATGATTTTAGGTCCAATCGACCTAAAATCATCGCGGTCTAGGCAAAGCGCCGGACGGACGACCTGCTGCTCGCCGGGGGGCTTCCCGGCCACGACAATGGAAGGCGACAGCATCCATGCGTGCCCCCGTCATACGCCCACGCCCCAGCCTCGCCGCCGAAGACGGCGTCACCCCGACCCTCGCCGAGGCGATCCGCGTGGGCCTCGCCGACGAGATCACCTCGGGCCATCTCCATCCCGGTGCCGAGCTCGACGAGCATGAGATCGCCAAGCGTTTCGGCGTGTCGCGCACGCCGGTGCGCGAGGCGCTGCGCGAGTTGGCCTCGGCCGGGCTCGTCAGCATCCAGCCGCGCCGGGGCGTCCGCGTCGCGGCCCTCACCCCCGATCATCTGGGCGATCTGTTCGAACTGATGGCAGAGACCGAGGCCATGTGCGCCCGGCTCGCGACTTATCGCATGACCGCCAACGAGCGCTTCGCGCTCCAGTCGCTGCACCGCAATTCCTTGGCCGCGGTCAGGGCCGACGACGTCAACGCCTATGACGCGCTCAACCGTGACTTCCACGCCGCCATCTATCGCGGCACGCACAATGAGAGCCTGGTCAAGCATGCGAGCCAGCTCCGCCTGCGCCTCGCCCCCTACCGGCGGGCACAGTTGAGGAGCGATCAGCGCCTCAAGCAGTCCCATGCCGAGCATGAGGCGATCCTGGCGCAGATGCTGCGCGGCGACGGTGCGGAGGCCGAGCTCACCATGCGCGCGCATATGCTCACCGCGAGCGTGGCGCTGGCCGCCTATATCGAAGAATCCAGCCGCAAATAGCAGAGATCCGGGCAGCCGCAATTGCAGGCTGTCGCGCCAGCCTCGGCAATGTGCATGACTGCGCGCAATCACGCGCTAAATATGCACAACGCTGTTGCCGCCCCTAATTTTTATATCTACTCTCTCATGCGATAGCACGGTGTGTACGTTAGAGACCCAATCGACCCTTATCGAATCGGTGGTGCCGCTGGCATCCGCCGAATAAAAAGAGTTTGGGGAAGCGCCGATGCCAGGACCTGCTCCGGCCGCGACATTCGCGGCGACGGCTGATTGCCGCCATTCGATCATCACGCGGCGAACCCGACCGCCGGCCCGACGATGGCCGCCTTCCTGACGTATCCAGCTACCGTCATTATTTAACCGCAAGCACGCGAGCAAGTCTGCGCCGATCGCGAGACGGCGTCTGACGATGCTCGCCCGCATGCACGCGGCAAGCATCTTTTCGTCACCATAGAGGAGGTCCACGGAGACGGCATCCCGACGCCGATGGGGCGCGCGGGGACCCGGACTAATGCCAACTACCCAATTGGGAGGAAAAAATGTCGGCCACAAAAAAACGGCCATTCAAAGCGCTTTTGCCTGCCGCGCTCGGCGGCATTCTGCTCGGCTGGGGCACGCCGGGCCAGGCTCACGTCACCTCGATCGTCATCGATTCCCAGGCGCCCGCCTTCGGCGGTGCCGCGGTCGGCAATGCCGGCGCCTACGTCACGCTGACCGGCCGGGCCTTCGGCGATCTCGACATCCACGATCCACACAACACCATCATCCAGGATCTCGACCTGGCGCCGCGCGACGCCAAGGGCAAGGTCCCCTATATCGCTACCTTCCAGCTCACCATGCCGGCCGATGCGAGCCAGGACACCGGCCTGATGATCTATGAGGTGTCCAACCGCGGCGGCAACGCCATCCCCGGCTCGGCCGCATCGGTGGTGCCGGGAGCGATCTATCTCGAAAGCGGCTGGCAAGGCGACCTGCTGGCGCATTGCACGACCGACTATCCCTGCACGTCACTCGCGAGCCCGTTCACGGGGACGCAACAGGTGATCCAGGTGCCGGTCGCCAAGAACCGCGACGGCTCGACCATCACCGGTCCGGTCTATGGCCATATCGCGAACGCCACCGGCAATACCGCGCAGATGGTCATCTTCACCACGCCCGTGCCGTATCAGCCCTTGAGCATGGACACGACCAAGACCGATCTTTGGAGCCTGTCGTTCCAGACCATCACCGGCATCGACGGGCCGAAGACCAAGATCGCCAGCACCGACTGGGCCTGGGCCGACTGCCGGACCGTGCCCTTCCCCGGCACGCCTGACCCCACCCGCATCTGCCTCAAGAACGGCTTCAACCCCGATCTGCTCTACGAGACGGTCTTCAATGCGAAGAACCCGCTCGTGCTCGGCGTCGGCTATGCCGCGACACGCGACATCATCTCCTTCTTCCATCATTCGGCCAAGGACGACACGGGCACGCCCAACCCGATCGCCAAGGAAGTGAAGAAGGTGATCGATATCGGTTCATCTCAATCCGGCTCCTTCATCCGCTCCTCGATCCATCTGGGCTTCAACGAGGATGAGCAGAACCGCAAGGTCGTCGATGGCGCTTGGCCGCAGATCGACGGGCGGCAGCTCTATATGAACGTCCGCTTCGCGCTGCCCGACGTCATCACCAATCTCTACATGATGTCCGACGAGGCGCCGGTCTGGTGGGCGCATTATCCCGACAAGGCCCGCCACTTCGCCGCCGAGGGCATGCTCGACCGGTGCAAGGAAACCGAGACCTGCCCGCAGATCCTGGAGACCTTCGGCTCGCTCGAAATGTATGACGAGAAGATGTCGCCGGACCTGATCGGCTTCACCGCCGAGGAGGACATCCCGCTGCCCGACCGCGTCCATCGGTACTATTTCCCGGGGACGACCCATGGCGGCGGCGCGGGCGGCTTCAATTATGACCCCAACCCGCCGCCGACCGGCTCCTGCACGCTCCCGGCCAACCCGAACCCGACCTCGGACACGTCCAACGCGCTCATGGATGATTTCATCGACTTCATCATGAACGGCAAGCCGATGCCGCCGAGCGCCTATCCCACGCTCAAGAACCACGACCTGGTTCCGGCGACGCAAGAAGCGGAAGGCTTCCCCGACATTCCGGGCTACGTCTTCCAGGGCAACCAGATCAACTTCGTCGAGAAGTTCAATTTCGGTCCCCAGATCGATTATCAGAACCAGACCGGCATCGTCACCATCCAGCCGCCGATCGTCGACAAGGTGCTGCCGACCTATGCGGTGCGGGTGAATTCCGACGGCAACGAGACGGCCGGCGTCCCGTCCGTCCTGATGCAGGCGCCGCTCGCCACTTATACCGGCTGGAACACCTTTGCGACCGGCATCTATAAGGGCCAGCAATGCGCGCTCACCGCCTCGTCCTTCCCCCTCAAGGAGACCAAGGCCGAGCGCAAGGTGACCGGTGATCCCCGTCCATCGCTCGAAGAGCGGTACGGCACTCATGACGGCTATGTCTGCGTCGTTACCGACGCCGCGAACACGGCCGTCTCCCAGCGCTTCCTCCGCTCATCGGCGGCGACCACGCTGATCTCGCAAGCACAGGCGAGCAACGTGCTCACCGACATCACGCCCACGGCGGCCGATAAGAAGATCGCCAAGCAGCTCTGCTCGCCGACGCGATAGGGCGGCGCAAGAAAGCAGCGTCCGGAGGAGATCATCCGGAGCCGGATCGGTTCAGATCAAATCGCACGCGCGATGCGATCTGAACCGTGATCCGCTTTCGATCAATAAAATCGCGCAGGCCTCATATGGATCACGCCGTCACGATCGGCATTCTCGCTGAGCCACGTTGGCCCAAAGACGGCGAAGACTATCCAGGCCCCCGGCGACCGAAGCCCACAGGAACGCATCGCTGACCAGAAGATCGCCCGCGAAGACCCCGGGACGGGATTGGAGCAAGGCGTCGAACTTAGACCGCCCACAAGACGTGAAGGGATGTGGAGGCGCGGCTAGATCGATGGGCTGGCGGGCCAGCACATCCATTTTCTCCACGGCGTCGCCGAGGCGCTCGAAGTGGGGCAGATGGGCATGAAGATTGAATGTTTTCACACCGTCGAGAAGCCGCAGCCGATCTAGCCCGCTCTCGATTTCGATCGGCGATGGTGAGCCGTCGGGCTCGGCGGCGGGGTGGAGCCCAAATCGATTTTCCACCGGCACCCCGAGCCCTGCGAGGATTGAGCGGCCGAAACCGCCGAAGCGCTGCTGCGGAGGGATGGTTCTGTCCCCATGATGGAGAAAATCTGCCTCCTGCGAATGCAGGCGCTCGGTATCCGGGAGATCGTCGGCATTGCCGATATCATGATGCGGCGAAACGACAAGGAGATTGCCCGGCTTTGACAGAAAGGACCGAATAGCGCGCAGCTCGGCTTCGCTCGCCTGCTGGTCTGTTCGAACCGAATCAAAGCTGATGACGATCAGGGTATCGACGATCCCGAGCAGATCGCTATCGAGCAAGTGCTGCCTGCCGTCATCGTGGACGCGTTCCAGCTCAATGACCGGTTGGCCGGTCTGGGCGCGCGCCTGGTCCACGAAGGCGGTGAAGTTCTTCTTCATGATGTGATCGAGGAAGCCGGCGATGCTTTGATCGAATCGGCTTGGATCGGAGAGTTCTTGGAGATGCGGATAGAGCATCCGGCGACTTTCGAACAGCGCCGGGAAGCGGTTTTCGATAACGCCCAGAGGCGCGCCGATTTCGCCGGGGCGGCTCCAGGCATAATAGACGGCGATTCTACGATCAGTCACATCCAGCCTCCTCTATTCCATCGCGACATCGGCCTGCTTGATCGTCACGCGCCCGGGCGCCTTCAGCATCAGGATGAGCGGCATTGCCAGCAGGGCGATCACCATGATCAGCCAGAAATCGTCGATGTAGGCGATCGCCATGGCCTGGCGCGTGATCTCGCCGTCGAGCATGGCCCGGCCCGGCACGCTCGCGGGGTTCCAGAAACGCAGCCCCGCTCCGCTCTGCAACAGCCGGTTGAACGGCGTCACATATGCTGAGATGTCGGCATGGTTGGCCTGGAGGCTCGACAGTAGCAGGCTCGACAGCACCGAGATACCGATGGCGCCGCCCATGCTGCGCATGAGCGCGAACAGGCTGGCCGCCTGCGGGCGCAGCTCCGCCGCCAGCGTCGCGAAGGTCAGCGTCGAGAGCGGCGTGAACACGAAGCCCATGCCGATACCCTGATAGAAGCCGGTCCAGACGATCGTGCTGTAGGAGACGTCCGGCGTGAAATCGGTCATGCCCCAAAGCGACACGGCCATGGTGCCGAAGCCGAAGAAGACGAGATAGCGGGAATCGACCCGCCCGATCAGGCGACCGACCACCATCATCGACAGCATCGTCCCCGCGCCGCGCGGCGCCAGCGCCAACCCGGCATCGAGCACCGGATAGCCCAGCTGATTCTGCAGGAACGGCGCCATCAGCGCCATGGTCGAGAACAGGATCATGCTGACCATGAACATGAAACCCACGCCCATGACGAAATTGCGGTCGCGGAAGATCTGCGGCGTGATGAATGGATGCTCGCCCAACACGCAATGGACGATGAAGGCGTAGAGGCCGGTGCCGGCGAGCACCGCCTCGGTAATGATCTCGGGCGAGCTGAACCAGTCGAGTTGCTCGCCGCGATCGAGCATGAGCTGGGCCGCGCCGAGGCCGAGGCTCAAGGCGACGAAGCCAAACCAGTCGAACGGCCGACTCCGGTCGAGCCTGGTTTCGGTCAGGAACCGCGCGATGCCGAAGAAGGCGATGAATCCCAACGGCACGTTGATGTAGAAGACCCATCGCCAATTATAATATTCAGTCAGCCACCCGCCCAGCGTCGGCCCCAGGATCGGCCCGACCATGACGCCCATGCCCCAGATCGCCATCGCCTTGCCCTGGCTCTCGCGCGGATAGATGTCGAGCATGACCGTCTGCGACAGCGGCACCAGGGCGGCGCCGAAGGTGCCTTGCAGGAACCGGAACAGCACGATCTGCTCCAGCGACTGCGCCATGCCGCACAGCACCGAGGTGACGGTGAAGCCCGCGATCGCGGTCATCAGCACGCGCGTGCGGCCGAACCGCATGGTGATCCAGCCCGTGGGCGGCGTCATGATCGCGGCGCCGACGATATAGGAGGTCAGCACCCAGTTGATCTGGTCCTGGCTCGCCGCCATCGAGCCCTGCATATAGGGCAGCGCCACATTGGCGATCGTCGTGTCGAGCGCCTGGATCAACGTCGCCAGCATGATGCAGCCGGTGATCGCGACCCGATTGGCCTCGCCCTGCCCTGTCGCCACGACACCTCCGCATCCCATCCGCGCTATAGCTTGCGCAGAGCGGCCGGGAAGGCAAGAGGATCGACAGGCGCTGGACCGAACCGTGGCCGATGCCGACCGCTTTGGCGACGGCGCGGCGGACCAGCCCGGGGAATTACGGTGTCCCCGGGCTGGAGCCCCTTACGTCGAGGCCAGCCCCATTCCGGGGTCGGTGATGCTATCGCTTCCCGACTCGAGATGGCCCGCGAATTGCCAAACCAGCTCTTGGCCTTCCACCAGGCGTACGACAAGGTCGTACCAGCCGAACGTCGCTCGGGCATCGACGATGACGGGCAGACGCAGACCCGGCGGCAGAAGTTCCTTCCGGCTTGTCTTCGTATAGAGATTCTCGATCTGAACGTGGATCGGCGCCAAACCCTCGTTGATAAGATCGAGCTGATAAAGCGAAGCCTTCGGTTGGGAGGCTCCGGATACGGCGATTCGACCCTTTCCGGCGGAAAGGCTGCCTGTGAAGGACCGGAAGAACCCGTTCGGCCCGTAGACGGCGACGTCGTAGAGGCCCGACGCGGCCGGCGACCATTTGTCGGAAAGCTGCTTGTTCGGCTCGACGGTGTAGGTGCGGGGCAAGGCACCGCCGGCACCGTCGCGGACCTGGAACACGGCAGCGGCCTTGCCGGTATTCACGAAGGTCAGGCGCAGAACGCCGTCGCTAAAATCAGGCTGGGCCTGGACATGCAGATCGTAGGGGAGTGCCCGGGCACGACGGATCCCCGGCTCCTGCTTCGGCATCACCTGATTGGTCGGAAGCGTGATCGGTGAGTCCGGATGCGAAGACCTGTCGGGCGGGGCGTAGGCCGCCGTCGAGGGCAGCGAGGGCGGAATGGCGTTCGGATTCTCGAAATCGAACACGGCGGTAAGATCGCCCACGACGGCCAGGCGCCAGGGTGAGATCTGCGGCTCGATCAGGCCGGGATACTGCTTCGCGAAGCGTGCTTCGATGAAGCGGATCAGCGAGGTGTGATCGAACACTTCCGAGCTCACCCATCCGCCCTTGCTCCAAGGGGAGATGACGAGCATCGGCACGCGGGGACCGAGACCGTAGGGGCCGGGATCGTGGCTGCTGTTGCCGGTGAAATACTCGTCCTTGGTCGAGACCGTCGAGAGACCTCCCGTCGGGTCTGCGGCCGCGGTCGGGGGCACCATATGGTCGAAGAGTCCGTCATTCTCGTCATACATGACGAAGAATGCCGTCTTGCTCCAAACCTCGGGGTTCGAGGTCAGCGTGTCCATCACGCCGGAAATGAACCAGGCGCCGTAATTGGCCGGCCAGTTCGGGTGCTCGTCATAGGCGCCCGGGCACATGATCCACGAAACCTGCGGCAGCCGATTGTGCGTCACATCGTGCTGCAGGTCGTCGAACAATGTGCCGGAGACGGAGATGTTCGTGCCGGTGCGCGCCTTCACCGCCAGCGGGCTGCTGTCGGCGGCGTTCTGATAGTTGACGAACCGCAGCAACTGATTGTTTGCTGAGTTGCCGATATAATGGTCCGGGTCGTCCCCCCAGTTGTTCGCCGCCGTCAGTCCGGAACCGGTATCCTGATAGACCTTCCAGGAGACGCCTGCCGCCTCCAGCCGCTCGGGATAAGTCGGCCAATTCAGGATCGTCCCGTTGGTGTCCAGCTGCGGTCCGTTGCCCTGGCCGTCATTACCGGTCCAACCAGTAAACAGGTAGTCGCGGTTCGGATAAGTCGGGCCGAGCACGGAACAATGATAGGCATCGCAGATCGTGAACGCGTCGGCGAGCGCATAGTGGAATGGAATATCCTGGCGTTCGAAGTGGACCATGGTGGTGGTCGATTTCTGGGCCACCCAGTCGTCCCAGTTGCCATTGTTCCAGGCGCGATGCGTCGTGTTCCAGTCATGCGGCGTATCGGCGATGAAGGTAAGGCCGAGATTTTCCCCTTCCGGCCGGAACGGCAGCAACGTGCCCGAGCCGTTCGGCTGATACCAGACGGGATTGCCGCCCGGGAGCCGGACCGCACGCGGATCGTTGAAGCCGCGCACACCGGACAGCGTGCCGAAATAATGATCGAATGAGCGATTTTCCTGCATGAAAATCACGATGTGCTCAACGTCCTGGATCGAGCGGGTCTTATTGTTTGCCGGCAGGGCGAGCGCCTTGCCGATGCTTTCCTGTAGCGCGGCGGCGGCAACCGCACCGGAACCAAGGATTTTCAGAAACGAGCGCCGATCGGGCTTAGGCAATTGCAACCTCCCCTATAGTTCAACGCATCTTTTAGACTCTAAACCGCAGAGTTCGAATTAACCTTCTGTGAATAATTTCTGACGACTATTTAACGAAGTCTGTCAGATCGTGATAAGACGTTCGAATGTGAACATTCCTGTCAATATGATTTCGGCTGTACAGTTCCCAATCTTTTCAGTCAGACTCTTCATACAAATGAATATAAGGCCTTCCCTGCCTTGCAATGGCCGGCAACGCTGCGGACTCTTGAGCTTCACAGTGGTTCTTGCGATCGGGGGGACGCGCTGGGCAATCGAATACCAATGACGCGCACGGCCCGGGGTCATCCGCCCAGAGCCGCCTATCCCGACCGATGCCCTGAATCCGGCGCTTGGATCAGTCCAGCAGCATTCCTATGGCGATCCATCACATCGATGCAGGTGAAAGAGAGCCTTCGGGATGGCTATGAAGCTGCCGTATGGAGGGGTTCCTCAGTCTAAATCGACCCATTCCCTCACCCCGGCACGATCCCCAGTTCGACCAGCCTGGCGATGATCTGTCCGGCCGCTTCCTCGGCGGTCATGGCGGCCGTGTTCACCTGGATGTCGGGGTGCTCCGGCGCCTCGTAGGGGCTGTCGATGCCGGTGAAATGCTTGAGCTCGCCGCGCCGTGCCTTCTTGTAGAGGCCCTTCACGTCGCGCGCCTCGGCGATCGCGAGCGGCGTGTCGACGAACACCTCCAGAAACTCGCCTGGCTGCATCAGGTCGCGCGCCATCCGCCGCTCGGCGCGGAAGGGCGAGATGAAGGAAACGAGGACGACGAGCCCGGCTTCGGCCATCAGCTTCGCCACCTCGGCGACGCGGCGGATATTCTCGACCCGGTCGGCATCGGTGAAGCCGAGATCGCGATTGAGCCCGTGGCGGACATTGTCGCCATCGAGGAGTGCGGTGTGTCGGCCATTGGCGTAGAGCCGCTTCTCGACCAGATTGGCGATAGTCGACTTGCCGGCACCCGACAGGCCGGTGAACCAGAGCACGCAGGGCTTCTGGCCCTTGAGTTCGGCCCGGGCCTCCTTGTCGATGTCGATCGCCTGCCAATGCAGATTCTGCGAACGCCGAAGCGCGAAATGCAGCAGCCCGACGCCGACCGTCTCATTGCTGATCCGGTCGATCAGGATGAAGCCGCCCGTGTCGCGATTTTCCTCGTAAGGATCGAAGCCGATCGCCTGGTCGAGGCTGATGTTGCACACGCCGATCTCGTTGAGCGCCAGCGACTTGGCCGCAAGGTGCTCCAGCGTGTTGACATTGACCTTGTGCCTGGTGGCCGAGACGCTGGCGACCGCGGTGCGGGCGCCGATCTTCAGGAGATAAGGCCGGCCGGGCAGCATCGGCTCCTCGGCCATCCAGACGAGCGTCGCCTCGAACTGGTCGGCGATCGCGGCCCGCGCCTCGGCCGCGCACAGCAGGTCGCCGCGGCTGACATCGACCTCGCTGTCGAGCGTCAGCGTTACGGACTGGCCGGCCACGGCCTCTTCGAGATCGCCGTCCTGGGTCACGATGCGCGCGACCGAAGCGGTCTTGCCCGACGGCAGCACGGCCAACCGGTCGCCCGGCCTGACGCGGCCGGCCGAGATCAGGCCGGCATAGCCGCGAAAATCGAGATTGGGCCGGTTGACCCATTGCACCGGCATGCGGAAAGGCTTGCCCTCCGGCGCCGATGCCAGCCCGACCGTATCGAGATGCTCGATCAGGCACGGCCCGCGATACCAGGGCATCGCGGCGCTCGGCATCGTGACATTGTCGCCATGCAGGGCCGAAAGCGGAATCGGCACGATCTCGGCGGGAGCCAGCTTCTCGGCGAAGGCGCGGTAGTCGGCGACGATACGGTCGAACACGCTCTGATCGTATCCGACCAGATCCATCTTGTTGATCGCCAGCACGATCTGCCGAATGCCGACGAGCGAGACCAGATAGGAATGCCGCCGCGTCTGGGTCAGCACGCCCTTGCGCGCATCGACGAGAATGATCGCCAGTTCCGCGGTCGAGGCGCCGGTGACCATGTTGCGGGTATATTGCTCGTGTCCCGGCGTGTCGGCGACGATGAATTTGCGCCGCTCGGTCGAGAAGAAACGGTAGGCGACATCGATGGTGATGCCCTGCTCCCGCTCGGCCGCGAGCCCGTCGACCAGCAGCGCGAAATCGAGCGCGCCGCCCTGCGTGCCGGCCTGCCGGCTCTCGGCCTCGAGCGCCTCCAGTTGATCCTCGTACAGCATCTTCGATTCGTAGAGCAGACGCCCGATGAGGGTGCTCTTGCCGTCATCGACGCTGCCGCAGGTGATGAAGCGCAGCAGGCCCTTGCGCTCGCCCGCCTCGATGGAGCGGTCGATCTCGCCGATATCGAGCATCAGAAATACCCCTCCCGCTTCTTCTGCTCCATCGAGGCGGCTGCGTCCTTGTCGATCGCCCGCCCCTGTCGTTCCGAGGTGGTCGCGAGATGCATCTCGCGCAGGATCGCCGGCAGCGTATCGGCCTCGCTCTCGATGGCGCCGGTCAAAGGATAGCAGCCGAGCGTCCTGAACCGAACTTTGCGCATCTGCGGAATTTCGCCCGGCGCCAAAGGCATGCGCTCGTCATCGACCATGATGAGCTGGCCGTCGCGTTCGACCACCGGCCGCATGGCTGCGAAGTAGAGCGGCACGATCGGAATGCTCTCGCGATGGATATATTGCCAGATATCGAGCTCGGTCCAATTCGACAGGGGAAAGACGCGGAAGCTCTCGCCTTTGTTCTTGCGCGCGTTGTAGAGGTGCCAGAGCTCGGGCCGCTGATGCTTCGGGTCCCAGCGATGCTGGGCCGAGCGGAAGCTGAAGATTCGCTCCTTGGCGCGGGACTTCTCCTCGTCGCGCCGGGCACCGCCGAAGGCCGCGTCGAAACCGCCCTGGTCGAGGGCCTGCTTCAGCGCCTCGGTCTTCATCACCTGAGTATGGACCGCCGAGCCATGGGTGAAGGGGCCGATGCCCCGCGTCAGCCCTTCCGGATTCACATGGACGATGAGGTCGAGACCGAGCCGGACCGCCATGGTGTCGCGAAAGGCGATCATCTCGCGGAACTTCCAGGTCGTGTCGACATGCAGCAGCGGAAAAGGCGGCTTGGCCGGATAGAAGGCCTTCATGGCCAGATGCAGCATCACCGCACTGTCCTTGCCGATCGAATAGAGCATCACCGGCCGCTCGGCCTCGGCCACGACCTCGCGCATGATATGGATGCTCTCTGCCTCGAGCCGCGCCAAATGGGTCAGTCTGTCCATGTCTTTCGCACACCTAAAGCCGCATCCGGCCGGCCGCCGGGCAAGCCGAGCTTTCGAACGCAAATAGGGCGTCACAAATCGCCCCCGCCGAAAGCGACGTCAAGAGCGGGGGACCGGATCGGCCTAGCCGGGCCGATCCAAAAGATAGCCAAGGGTCGGCTGAAGGAAGACATGACAGCTCGTCGAAGCGATCTCGACAGTGGTGAACCCGAAATACCGATAGACCAGCGCCCACGCCACCCCCGGTGCTCCATATCTGATCGCATCGTAAAGCAGGGCCGGCGGCGCCATCCCGCCGGGCGACGCCGCGACGACATTGATGGCGATATTGACGGTTTGGGAAAGGATCATGGCCGCCGATAGCGCCCACGGCCCGGGAAGGCCGCCCGCACGGGGCCACAGCCTGCCGAAGAGATAGGCGAGGCATGAGAACAGAAACAGCCGATACATCACGTTCTCGGCGAAAGCCCGAAGCATGAAGGCGACGAGGCGGGTTTTGAGCCCGACCGTCTGGAACAGCAGCAGATAGGGCGCCGGCAAGTAAGGCCGCCAGATCAAGCCATCGAGGACCACGATCGCGATCGCCACGGCGAAGGCGGCGCCGATGCCGACCAGCGCTGGATGCTGCGCGCCATGGCTGTGGACGGCGAGGCCTGCCCGATTGCCGATCGCTGCCCCCAGGATGATCATGATCGCGAACAGCACGGCACGTATCGCCGGCATCCCACCGGCAACGGCCTCGAAGACGCGGTCGAACGGATAGACCGCCGCGATCGGGACGCCGATCGCCAAGGTAACGATTAGGTCCGGAAATCCGTCGCGGCGTGTCGCTTCCGTCATGGCCATGCAGGGCTTGTACGGCGGACAAGTGAAGCTATGGTAACCGGACTTCCGTTCGCCGCGCTTTCGGCGGCGAAAGAAGGCTCAAGACACCGCTTCTCCCGCCTCGGCCCTGCCGAGCCTTGGCGAGGCGGCGCGGCAGGTCAAGTCGGCAGCGGCGTCGCCGAAAAGACGGCGCGCGGATCATATTGCCGCTTTACCGCCAGGAGTCGCGGCAGGTTCGGACCATAAGACAGCGCGGCCCGCTCGTCGTCGTCGGGGCCTAACAGGTTGGGATAGCCGCCGGGAAGGGACGCAGGCTCCAACGAGCGGGACAAGGTCTGCATCCAATGCCGATGCACGGGGCCGTCATTATCCTCGGGAGCCCAGCCGGCGATGATCTCGACCTGGAAATGCTCGCGGCGCAGCCCGAACGCCGTCGCCTCGACCGGCACACGCGTCGGCGCGCCATGGCAGTGATGAATGATGATCGCCGAATGGGGCGAGCTGCGCGCGGCTCCTGCCGCGACGAGCGACGCGATGACATCGGAGGTCAGCGCCGGCAGCCACCGCGTCTCGACCGCGTAGTGGCGGCCGTGCACGACGTGAGTGTCGTACATGCGCAGCATGTCCAGGCAGGACATCGGCCCCATCTGGGCCAAGAGCGGCATGCCCAGCTGCAGCAGCTTGGCCAGCTCATGCTCGCCGCGCGCCATCTCGCCGCTCCAGGTCGGGGCCAGGAATAGGGCCGGCCTTCCGTCCGCTGTGGAGAGCAGCCCGGCCGTGACCGTCAGCTCATCGGGCGCGGAGGCGGCGATATCGGCATAGCGCCTGAGCACCGCCTCGGCATCCGACCACTGGAACAGGATGATCCCGGCCAGCAGCATGCGCATCGGGTGCAGGCGGATATGCAGCGAGGTCACCACTCCGAAATTGCCGCCGCCGCCGCGCAGTGCCCAGAACAGGTCGGGATGTTCCGACGCGTCGGTGACGACATGCCGGCCGTCAGCGAGCACCACCGTGGCGCCCAGCATGTTGTCGAGCGCCAGGCCGTGGCACGCGCTGAGCGGGCCATAGCCGCCGCCGAGCGTAAGCCCGGTCATACCGACTGAAGCGACCGAACCGGTTACGGCGCCGAGCCCATAGGGCGATGCCGCGGCGACAAGACTGCCGGCCGTAGCGCCGCCGGCGATGACGGCGGCGTGGGCCTTGGCGTTGATCTCGATCTTACGCATCGTCGACAGGTCGATGACGAGACCATCGGGGCACAGCGATCGGCCGGCCCAATCATGGCCGCCGCCCCGCACCGACAGCGGCATTCCATAGTCGGCGGCGATCCGCAAAGCGGCTTGGACATCCTTGACGCTCTCGCACTGAGCGACGGCAAGAGGACGATGATCGACCGCGCCGTTCCAGATTCGGCAGGCACGCTCGTAGGCATCGTCGCCCAGCAACGCGACCTTGCCCAGCATCGCCCTGCGCAGCTCGCGTGCTAAGGCCAACCCAGACCGAACGGGCACGTTCATAGCGGTCATCGTAACCTCTTCGTAAACAGGCAAAGAGGTTGGAAGCTGCGCGCTACGGCATGATGTCAGCGATGAATAAACACGTTACGATAGTAATTCAGCCAGAATCTTTCTTTGGCTGCTGGTCGGCGCCAAGACACGCGCCAGCGCCGCCGCGGTCTCCGTCGAAACGAGCGGCCGGTGTATCACTTCCGAAACGCCCGCCTCGGTCAGCGTCAGCGCGCTGATGTCGTCAGCCGACGATGTCGCCAGCAGAATTGGCAGATTCGGGGCAGCCTTGCGCAATTCGGCCGCGAGATCGAGCGGCGCCTCGCCCGGCATCAGCTCGCCGATAAGGATCGCGTCGAACCGGTTCGGCCGGTCCCAGCAGGCCGCCAACGCCTCGGTCGCCCGCGTGAAGCCGATCGGCTCGTAGCCGAGTGCGGCCAGCATCTCCTCGTCCCTGAGTAGGCGCGCCCGCTCCTCATCGATCATTAGCACCGTCTGACCGTGGCCCAGGCTGAGCGCCTGCACGGGCTCGACCGGAACCGGCTCGGCCAGTTCCTCGGGAGAGACGCAAGGCAGCCAGACCTCGAAGCGGCTGCCCACCCCGGGCGTGCTGCGCGCCCGGATGGCACCGCCATGCTCGCGCACGATCTCGCGCACGGTCGCGAGCCCCAGGCCGTTGCCGGCCCGCCGCGTGGTGAAGAACGGCTCGAAGATCCGCTCCAGCACGGCCGGCTCCATGCCTCGCCCCGTGTCGCTGACCGAAATCACGGCATAGCGCCCGGGCACGAGTTCGCCTTGCCGCGTCCATGACGCCTCGCCGATTTCCTTGAATTCGACGACGGCTTCGATGCGGCCGGCTCCGTCCATCGCCTGAGCTGCGTTGTTGCACAAGTTGAGAATGACCTGCTGGAGCTGGGCCGGCTCGCCCAGCACGATCGCCGTTTCCGGCGCCTGCCGGACGGACAGATCGATCAAGGCGGGCAGCGAGGCGCGAAGCAGCGACGCGGCCTCCCCCACCAGAGCATCGATAGCGACCCGGGAACGGCGCGCTTCGCGGCGGCGGCCGAAGGCGAGGACCTGATCGACCAAGTCGCGCGCACGCTCGCCGGCCCGCCGGACCTCCCCGAGGTTGGCCATGATTCGGGTCCCGGGCAGAGCCAACGCCTCGGTCATCTCGACATAGCCCAGGATCGCGCAGACGATATTGTTGAAATTATGCGCGACGCCGCTGGCGAGCGCCCCCACCATCTCCATGCGGCGCGCCTGCTGTAGCCGTCGCTCCAGCCCCAACCGCTCCTGCTCGAGCCTTTCGCGGCCCACGGCATTGGCGACGGCATCGAACGCCATGCGCAACAGGCTCAGCCCGTCGGCGTGCGCGATCGCGCCGGGCTCGAGCGCATCGAATCCCAAGACCCCGCCCGCTTCGCCCGGTCCGGAGACGCAGACCCAGCCGGCCACCCCGGCCGCCGCGAGCACATCCTTGGCCGGCCCGGGCGCCAGCCCGTCGACTCTCGGCACATGAACGAGTCCGTCGGGCGTCCGCTCCAGCTCCGTTGCCGGCATCGACACCCGCTCGGGCCAGCCGGTCGGGAATTCGACGCCGGCACGGCTCCAGCGATATTGGTGCGGCACCGAGCCGGACTGCACGAAATAGGCCCGGTCGGCACCGACCCATTCCGCGAACTGCTCCAGGGCGAGCTCGACATGCCGGCCGATATCGTCGGTCCCGGCATTGATGAACCGGGTCGAGATGCCGGCGATCACATGCTCGAACTCGGCGCGGCGGCGCACCATGAGGCTGCGCGCGCGCAGCTGAAGGCCGAAATGGACCAGCAGGCCGAGCAGGAGCAGCGATGTCGCGTAGAGCAGCAGCCGGAAATGCTCGCCCGTCGTGCGCGACGCGCTCTGGCGGGCGAGAACCAGCGTACGGATGGTGCGCTGCTCCTGCTTGGTCGGAATGGCGAACAGCGCCTTGAGCACGCCGTCCGTCTCCGGCAACAGCTTATAGAGGAGCCGGCCATGGGCGAGCAGCGCCTCGACCGCTTCCTTGTCCTGGGCGGCGGGCACCTGCGTTTCCAGATGATCCAGCTTGGCCGCCACCTCATGCGCGGCATCCGGCGAGGTGTCGAGCGTCAGATGCAGCATCGCGACCGCAAGCGCGCTCACCGACGGCGCCAGCGGTCCGTCATGGGCGTCGCCGAGGCGATTGCTGAACAGGCCGAAATAGGCGAGCGCATTCTGCAGGAGAGCGTTGTCGCTCTTGAACTGCTCCGCCATATCCTCTTGCCGCTCGATCGATTGCGACAGCCGATCGAGCGCCGCCCCGGCGGCCGGGTCCACGACCGACGTCTCCTGCAATCGTATGAGCGCGTCGTCGAGGGCGTCGACCTCGCGCACCAACGGATCGTAGTTGCGCAACATGCCGGAACGCGCGATCAGGACATCGCGCTGGAACGCGCCCTCGAGCATGGCGAAGCGATCGAGTGCGGCGAGCGCCTGGTCGAAGCGCTGCGCGTCGGAGTTCATCCCGCGGATGAGCAGCCAGGTCAGCAGCACGAGCACCAGCGGCACGGCCGCGACGGTCGGGGTGAACTTCATGACGGCGGGCGGGGAGGAGCGCTGACGGGGTTGCCATGAAAGCTCCCGGTCAGGGTTTGCAGGAAGGCGACGATCGCATCGACCTGCTGCTCGGACAGATCCCGGTCGAGTTGGGCCTCACCCATCTCCCGCACGGCCTCGGCGAGGGTCGGCGCACTGCCGTCATGGAAATAAGGCGCCGTGGTCGCGACGTTGCGCAGGCTGGGCACGCGCAGGATCTCCGGCTCGGGCGACGCCAGCGGATGGAAGATGCCGTGCCGCTCGAAGAGATTGCCACCGATATTGACCCCCTGATGACAGGAGACGCAGCCGACCGATTTGAAGAGCTGATATCCCGCCTGCTCTTCCGGCGTCAGCGCCGTGGTGGCGCCACCGAGCCAATAGTCGAACCGGCTGCCGGGCGTCACCAGCGAGCGCTCGTAGGTGGCGATGGCATCGAGCAGGCTCTCGCGGTCGGGGCCGTGCCCATACGCTTCGGTGAACCGCCGAACGATGGCCGGATCGGCGCTTAGCCTGTCGACCACTTCCTTGATGGTCACGCCGAAGATCTGAGGATTTACCATCAGCGCCTCGGTCTGGGCCTCGAGCGTCCGATAATTTCCCTCCCAATTGAATCGGAAGCTCAATGCCGCATTGAAGACGGTGTTGGTATTGAGCGGCAGATCGGTCCCGTTCAGCCCGTCATCATGCGGGCGGGCGCTCGCGCCGTTGGTGCTCGTATCGTGACAGGAGAGGCACGAGCGCGTGCCGTCGTGAGACAGGCGCGTGTCCTCGAACAGGCTCTGGCCCAAGGCGAGCTTGATCGGATCGGCCGGCGGCGGCGCCGGAATGGGCGTGATCGGCTCCTGATCGAAGGTCAGGGGCGCTTCGGCAAACATGGCACCCGATCCGCCGGCGGCGGGCGCATCGCCGGTCGCGAGCAGCAGCAGCGCGCAAGCCAAGGCCGACCTGCCGCCGATAACCCGGACCCCGGCGAAACGCCGATTGCTAGTCTCTGGCATCGCCGCTCCAACTGATCGGGACCTCTTCCCGCTCATCCTCCTCGGAGTCGAGCGGCGGCCACGCGATGCGCGGATACATGCAAGCACTGTAAAGCGAGAACCCTTCGATGAACGCGTCGATAAATCCCGTCGCAATGAAGGCGATCGCAGCAGTGATCGCCCAGCGCTTGCCGTGGGGCGAGGACAGCACGGCTCCGGCACGCCGAAGCCGCCGAACTTCAACCTCAGTCCCCTGGAAAGTATCGCCGCTCGCCCCGCTCCGCAAGGGCAGGGCGTCGTCGTTTTCGGCATCCCACCCCAGCACGAGGCGAGCATGGGCGGCCCTGCGGGCGCCCACCGGTCGTTTTTGCAGCGACATCACTCCGTCCCATCGTCGAGTGGCGATCGATGGGGCGATCCTGATATCGGCGCGTTACGCCATCGTCTCGGGATCGTAGAACAGCGTTACGACCGTAACGGCACACGAAGGCGTGAAGTTACAACAGCTCCACCGGCATGGCGAACATATAGCCGACGCCCCGTTCCGTCTGGATGACGCGAGGTGCGCTCGGATCCGTCTCCAGCTTGCGCCGGAGCCGCAGGATCTGCACATCGATGCTGCGGTCGAACACGTCCTCGTGCACGCGGGTCGCCTGCAGCAGATGCTCTCGCGTGAGCGGCCGCAGCGGCGCGTCGAGGAAGGCGACCAGGAGCGTATATTCGCCCTTGGTCAGCGTGACCGGATCACCGTTCGGGTCGGTCAGCCGGCGCGCGCGCCGATCGAGCTGCCAGCCGCCGAATCGATAACGGCCACGCTCAGGGTCCTTCTGCGTCACCGGCGTCGGGCCAGCCTCGCGTCGGCGCAGCACGGCCCGGACGCGGGCCAACAGCTCGCGTAGCCCGAACGGCTTGGTCACGTAATCATCGGCACCGAGCTCGAGCCCGACCACGCGGTCGATCTCGTCGCGGCGATGGCCGGTGGTGATGATGACGGGCACATCCGACCGCGCCCGTATCTCGCGCAGGAGATCGAGCCCGTCATCCTGCCCGAGCCGCAGATCCAGGATCACCAGATCCGGCTGGCTCTCGGCGAAATGCTTGACCATCTCCAGACGGCCCGAAGCCGCGGCGACGCGCATGTCGTGCGCCTCGAGATAGTTAACGACCATATGCTGCATCGCCGGATCGTCATCGACGATTAGGATGCGAACGGGGTGGCTGATTTCTTCGTTCATGCCGTGGCTGACTTGTCCGATTATCCGACGCCCGGCGCGGTTGAGTGCGCCCACTATGTCATTCATCGCGCAATCCTGTGGCATCGCGGGTCGCCGTGAAAGACCGGAATGGAAGCCCGCGCACAAAACCAATCCCGCGACCGATCGGCGGCCTGGCTTTCAAGGCGTGTCGGCCTCACGTCAGGCAGTGCCTTTCTACCGCCCGTCAAACCGCCCATCACGCCTCCGACCCAACCGGCCATCTGTCAACGTACCTATTTAGGTCGACCTGTACGAGTTGCCAGTCCGGCATCCGACCTATCTTCACCTCAGCGCGATGAACCATCGCGGCCACAAGCCTGCGCCAATTAAGTCCGTGGCGTTATGGTTAGATGCGGATCATATTGACCATGCATTCGATCCATTCATCGGAGACGAGCTATAGTGAGTGGAGCAGCGTCTTGGCTAGGGGCAATTTCGTGGCGGGCAGCCACCCGGCCGGTTCAAGCCGGCGAGAAGAGTATGCAGAAGCGACCCGGCTCGCAATTATCGATGCCGCGCGGCGGCTTTTTAGCGAGCAAGGTTATTTCGCAACCAAAGTCGATGAGATCGCGGCCCTCGCGCGCGTCTCGCCGGCTACTGTCTATGCGGTGTCGGGGGGAAAGAATGGATTGCTGCGGACTCTGACGGAAACTTGGGCATCGGCACCAATCGTCTCGGTTACACTTGAAGAGATCGACGCTGAGCAGGAGGCTGAAAGCTGCCTCCGTCTGGTCGCCGCCAGTTGCCGGCGCATGCGGGAGGAGTTCGGCGACATCATGCGCGTCCTGCTCGCGACGGCACCCCATGACGAGGCGGTAGCCCAGAGCTTCGCCATGGCGACGGCTCGCTATCGCGAGGCTTTCCTGCCGATCGGTCGCAAGCTGGTGGAACTCGGCGCGCTGCGCCAGGGGGTCGATCTGGCTCAGACGCTGGACGTGCTGTGGTTCTATTTCGGCTATTCGGGACTGTTTACGCTCCGTGACGACAATGGCTGGACCTATGACCGCGCCGAATGCTGGCTCTATGAGCAGGCGGCCAGGGCCTTGCTGGAGCCGGCCGGGCGTGAGCCCTATCGGGCCTCCCCGGCCGGCTGATCAAGCTCGGAATAGTGCCGGAACACACCGTCATTGCTGAAGGCGAGACGGCGCGGACTGCCGAGATAGGCCTTGATGCGCGGACGCTGCGCCACGGCCGCGTGCAGCGCCGCGACCTGCGGCGCGTCCGCCAATACCTGCGTCGTCGCCCGCGGAAAAGCGAAACTCAGCCCTTCGATCGCCTGAAACAGCGACAAATCCGCGTAGGTGACGGCATCGCCGACGAGATGGTCGGGGCCAGACGGATTGCGGGCGAGGATATTCCCCAGCCAGCCGATGAATTTCGGCATCCGTGCCTCGCAGAAGGCGCGAGCCTTGCGCAGCGCCTCGGGCCTCTGATCTTCGTAGTAATCGTCGACGCTCACCGGGTGATGCGTGTCATGCGCCTCGGCGACGAGATCGGCGAGGGTGAGCTGGATCTGGTGCGTCCAGAGCCTGCCGGCCTCGTCCGCCGGCACCAGCCCGAGCTTCGGTCCGAGATAGAGCAGGATGGCCGCCGTCTGGCCCACGATCAGGTCGCCATCCTTCAGGAAAGGGGGCGCAAACGGCGGATGCTCGACATTTTCGGCCTCCATCATGCCGATCATACCGGTCACACCGCTGCTCGGCGTGCGCGCGATGTCGATATATTCGGCCCCCGCCTCCTCGAGCGCCAGGCGGACGAACTCGCCCCGCCCCTGGATGCTCGGCCAGTAATAGAGCTCGTAAGCCATAAACATCTCCCTCATCCTCGAGCGTGAACATCTGCGGGGCCGATAGGCTCACGCGCGGGATAAACAATCAGACGAGCGGCTTGAGCTCGCCCAACATGGTCGGAATCAGCTCCGAGACGGTGGGATGAATAAGCACGCCGCGCTGCAGGGTGGTATAGGGCGCGCCCGCATACATGGTCGCCAGGATGGCGTGGATCGCTTCGTCCCCGCCCGTGCCCAGGATGGCGGCCCCTAGGATGTGCCTGGTCTCGGCATCGACCAGGACCTTCATGAAGCCCTGCGTCTCGCCCTTCTCCACGGCGCGGCCGACCCGGGTCATCATGCGCTTGCCGATCAGGATCGGGCGGCCGGAAGCGCGGGCCACGGCCTCCGTCATGCCGGCGCGGCCCAGCGGCGGATCGATGAAGAGTCCATAGGTCTGGATCCGATCGCCGACGCGGCGGGGATCGCCGTCCAGCAGATTGGCCGCGACGATCTCAAAGTCATTGTAAGAGGTATGCGTGAAGGCACCCCGGCCGTTGCAGTCGCCGAGCGCCCAGATCCCGGGCACCCGGGTGCGCAGTTGGTCGTCGACCGGAATATAGCCATGCGCGTCGGGAACGATCCCGGCCTTGTCGAGTCCGAGATCGTCGGTGTTCGGCCGGCGCCCGACCGCCAGCAGGATATGGGAGCCCACGAGCTCCGGCGCGCCCGAGGCGCAATCGACGCGCACCGCGATCTCCTCGCCATGCTGCTCGAAGCTGATGCATTCGGCATTGAGGCGGATATCGACGCCTTCCTTCGCGAGAATGTCCGCGACCGTCACGGACACGTCCTCGTCCTCGCGGGCGATCAGGCGCGGCCCCTTCTCGACGATAGTGACGGCGCTGCCGAAGCGCCGATACATCTGCGCGAATTCGAGGCCGATATAGCTGCCCCCGATGACGATCAGATGCCGCGGCAGGACATCGAGATCCATGATCGAGCTGTTGGTGAGATACTTCACCCGATCGATTCCCGGGAAATCCGGGACGATGGCGCGGCCGCCGACATTGACGAAGATGCGCCCGGCCTCGATGAGCTCGTCGCCGACGCGGACCGAGCTCGGCGATTCGAGCCGCGCATGATCGTGATAGACCGTGCAGCCGTTCATGCCGCGAAGCCAGGTTTCGACATTCTTGCTGGAAGTGCCGGAGACCTTGTCCTTGCGCGCCTTTACCGCCTTCATGTCCATCTCGACGGCGCCCTTGATCACGACGCCGAAATCGGCGGCGCGGCGGGCGATATGGGCGGCATAGGCGCTGGCGACCATTGCCTTGGTCGGCATGCAGCCGGTATTGACGCAGGTGCCGCCGAACAGCTTGCGCTCGATCATGGCGACACTCATCCCCGCCTGGGTCAGGCGGCCGGCGAGCGACGGGCCGGCCTGGCCGGCGCCGATGATGACGGCATCGAACTTCTTGGTCATGGACCTTCTCCCGCCGATGACGCGAATGGCGACACGGGAGTCCCGCGCGCGCCCGACATCGTCTAACTTACCGGAACAAAGGCAAGCCCATTTTGGGCATGAAGCGGATCAGCAGGAGGCGAGCATGACCGAGGTCACCTATAATATCGTCGAGCATGACGGCGGATGGGCCTACAAATTCGACGGGGTCTTTTCGGAAACCTTCCCGAGCCACGCCGCAGCCCTCGCCGCCGCCAAGCGCGCCGCCGCGGAACAGCGTCTGCCCGGCGACACGGGCGACATCGAATATGAGGACGAAAAGGGAGTCTGGCACACCGAACGGTCCGACGGAGAGGATCGTCCCGAGACCGAAGTGACCGACTGATCGAAGCGGCGGCTTAAGGGAAAGAAAGGGGCGCGGCCCCGCCTGGCCGCCTAGAGCCCGATGACATCAAGTCGAAGCGACTTAATGTCTGAATCAGACTCTAGACATATAAGCTAGACAGCGATTCAGACTTTAGGTCGATCCGACCTAAAGTCATCGCGGTCCTGCGGCCAGGCTGGCGAGCCCCCACCTCGTCTCGGATCAGCGAACATGCACCCGGTGGCAGGCCCGGTGATGATGACGGGTCCAATGGCACCGGCGCACCCAGCGGATATCCTGCACCATCGAATGCGACGAGACCGCGGGCGCCATATCGACGGCGGGTGCCGCGGCGGCCGGTGCGGCAACCGCGCTCGACTGTGCGGCGAAGGCAAGCGTCATCGCGCCCAGCGCACCGAAAATCCAATTCTTCATATTTGTCTCCCCTGATTTGATCTCGGATCGAGATCACCCACCTGAACGAAGGGTGCCTCATCCTGGTTCCGCCGCCGCCTCGCGCAATTGGAGAGATCGGCAGCGAACGACAGTGTTTGATTGTAACACACCTCTTCTCCCGTGAAATCACGGCGCGCTCCGAAGCACTCGTTTTTCCCGATATCGAACGAATATTTTGCGGATCGGCGGTTTTCCGCCCCTCCCTCGGCCGCCGCACCGAGGGAATATTTGGCTCGAATCGGAAACGCAAAAATTCGGTCGCCGGCGCCGGCCCGTATGCCGACCGAGCCTCGGCCGGGTGGAACTTAGGCCGCCCGGCTCGGGTTGATCGAGACGAGCAGATGCTCCAGTCCTCCCAGGCACGAGAAGCATCGAGCGTTCCACGATCGAGGCCAAGAAAGGCATCATATAAAGACGAGCCCTCCCATGACGGACACCACGGATCGGATCTCGTCCGGCAGCGCCGGATTGGACGAAATATTGCACGGGGGCTTCCCCCATAACCGGCTTTACCTGCTGGAAGGAGAGCCGGGCTCCGGCAAGACCACGCTCGCCCTGCAATTCCTGCTCGCCGGCTTGGCGCTGGGCGAGCGCTGCCTGTACATCACCCTCTCCGAGACTGAGGACGAGCTCCGCGCCGTCGCCGCTTCCCACGGCTGGTCCCTGGACAAGCTCGACATTTTCGAGCTCGCCTCCGCCGATGCCGTGCTCGGCGACGGCCGGGAGCAATCCATCCTGCATTCCTGGGAGGTCGAGCTCGGCGGCACGATCCGGCTGATCCAGGAGCAGGTCGAGCGGGTGAAGCCGTCGCGGGTCGTGTTCGACAGCCTGTCGGAAATGCGGCTCCTGGCCGAGGATCCGTTGCGCTATCGGCGCCAGGTCCTGGCGCTCAAGCAATTCTTCGCCCCACGCGATGCCACCGTGATCCTGATCGATGGCATCGTGGGCGAACGCCACCAGCACGGCTCGCATCTGCACAGCCTGAGCCACGGCGTGATCACGCTCGAGCGGCTGACGCTCGATTTCGGCGCGGCGCGGCGACGGCTGCAGGTGCAGAAGCTGCGCGGGGTCGATTTCGTCGCGGGATATCACGATTTCGTCCTGCACAAGGGCGGCCTGAAGGTCTTTCCCCGCCTGATCGCCGCGGCACATCACGTGCCTTTCGTCGGCGATGCCGTGCCGAGCGGTCTTGCGGGGCTGGACGAGCTTCTCCGGGGCGGCCCCAAGCGCGGCACCAGCACGCTGCTCACCGGCCCGGCGGGCAGCGGCAAGACCACGCTTGCCCTGCAATATGTTGCCACCGCTTGCGCGCGCGGCGAGCCTTGCACGATTTTCGAGTTCGACGAACGCATCGGCACTTTGCTCGCGCGTGCCGCGGCGCTCGGCCTCGATCTGCGGAGCCATATCGACAGCGGGCTCCTGAGCGTCCGGCAGATCGATGCCGCCGAACTGCCGCCGGGCGAATTCGCCTGCTCGGTCCGCGAGGAGGTCGAGGAGCGCCATTGCCGTCTGCTCGTCATCGACAGCCTGACCGGCTACATCGCCGCGATGCCGCAGGAGCAACAGCTCATCCTGCAGATGCACGAGCTGCTGGCCTATCTGAACCAGCAGGGGGTCGCGACCTTCCTGATCACGCCGCAGCATGGGCTGGTCGGCACCATGGCGATCGGCACGCTCAACATCTCCTATGTCGCCGATGCGGTCGTCCTGCTGCGTTTCTTCGAGGCGGGCGGGCGGATCCGCAAGGCGATCTCGGTCATCAAGAATCGCGGCGGTCCTCATGAGGACACCATCCGCGAGCTGCGCATCACCGATGGCGGCCTTCGCATCGGCCAGAGCCTGACGGAATTCAAGGGCGTGCTGACCGGCACGCCCGAATATGTCGGCCCGTCCTCTCCGCTCCTGGAGGATGACGGCCGTGTCCCATAAGCGGGCACGGCACGGACACCGTGTCCTGATCACCGCCCCGTTCGGACGCGACGCCGAAAGCGTCGCCACCCTGCTGGACGGAGACGGTTACGCTTCCCGGATCTGCGCCGATCTCGACGGCGTCGCGGCGGCGCTCGACGATGATACCGGCGCCATCCTCCTGACCGAGGAGGCGCTGCGCACCGAATTCTCGCTGCTCGCCCATACGCTCGAAACGCAGCCGCCCTGGTCGGACGTGCCCTTCATCCTGCTGTCGCTGCGACAGGCCGGCTATAAACGCACGCGGGAGATCGCCAGGCTCAGGCTGGCGGAGCTCACGACCAATCTCATCGTGATGGAACGGCCGCTCGGCTCGGTCTCGCTGCTCAGCGCCGTCGCCGCGGCCATGCGTTCTCGCCAGAAGCAATTCGAGATGCGCGATCGGCTGGCCGAGCTGGCGGCGGAGCGCAATCGGCTCGACACGCTTTTGGAGAATCTGCCGGTCGGCGTCAATTTCATGGATGCGGCCGGGCAGACCGTGCTGTCGAACCCGGCCTTTCGCCGCTTTCTCCCCGACGGCATCATCCCGTCCCGGCACCCCGACGGCGAAGCGAGATGGATCGGCTTCACCGGCGACGGCCACCGGCTCGACCGCGATCAATTCTCGGCGGCGCGCGCGCTCCGTGGCGAACCGGTCGCCGGCATCGAGTTTCTTTACCAGCCGCCCCAGGGCGCCTCGGTCTGGACGCGGGTGAGCGGCGTTCCGCTGCGCGACGCGTCGGGCAGCGTCACCGGCGCCATCTCCGTCATCGTCGATATCGACGAGCAAAAGCGCGCTCAGGAAGCGCTGCGCGGCTTCAACGAAGCCTTGGAAAAGGAGGTCGGCGCGCGCACCGCCGCCCTCGAGCAGGCGCTGAGCGAGCTGCAAGCCGAAAGTGCCGAGCGCGCCCGCGCCGAGGCGGCCCTCCGCCAGAGCCAGAAGATGGAGGCGGTCGGCCAGCTAACCGGCGGCATCGCGCATGATTTCAACAACATGCTGACCGGCATCGTCGGGTCGATCGACATCATGCGGCGACGGATCGCGTCCGGCCGGATCAACGATCTCGACCGCTTCATGACCGCGGCCTCGATATCGGCCCAGCGCGCCGCGGCCCTCACCCAACGGCTGCTCGCCTTCTCGCGCCGACAGTCGCTCGATTCGAAGCCGCTCGACGTGAACGCCCTGGTCGCCTCGCTGGAGGATCTGCTGGAGCGGACGATCAGCGAGCGCATCAGCCTCGACATCGCGCTCGGCGACGATATTCCGCCCGGCATCGCCGATGCCAATCAGCTCGAAAGCGCCATCCTCAATCTCGTCATCAACGGCCGCGATGCGATGCCGGACGGCGGCCAGCTCGTCATCGAGACCGGCACCGTGGAGCTCGACCGCGAGGATGTCGCCGCCCATGCCGGCCTCAAGCCCGGCCGCTACGTGACCATCACCGTATCCGATACCGGCGTCGGCATGGCGCCCGAGCTGGTCGACAAGGTGTTCGAGCCCTTCTTCAGCACCAAGCCGCTCGGCCAGGGCACCGGGCTCGGGCTCTCCATGGTCTATGGCTTCGTGCGTCAGAGCGGCGGCCAGGTCGTGATCCGCAGCCGGCCCGGCGAGGGCACGTCGGTCGAGCTCTTTCTACCCGCGGCCGCCGCCGGCATGGGCCAGGTGCAGCCGCAAGGCGCGCCCGAGACCGTGCCCCGGGGCGACGGCCAGGCGGTGCTGGTGGTCGAGGACGATGAATCGGTCCGTCTGCTCATCCGCGAGGTGCTGGAGGAGTTGGGCTATATGGCGATCGAGGCGTCGGAGGCGCAGCTCGCCATCCTGATGCTCGCCTCGCCGCGCGACATCGATCTCATGATCTCGGATGTCGGGTTGCCCGGCATGAACGGACGCCAGCTCGCCGAGGTGGCGCGCCAGCACCGGCCCGACCTGCCGATCCTGTTCGTGACCGGCTATGCCGAAAATGCCGCGATACGATCCGGCTTCCTCGGAACGAACATGGCAATGGTGACGAAACCCTTCGCGCTCGAGACGCTGGCGGCCAAGATCGGCGAGATGCTCACTTCCGGTCCCCTGCGCATGATCGATTAGAACCCCGCCGGCGACGATTGCGCGACTCTCGGCCACCATGCGAATACTCACGCCGGCCCGAGGGCACAGAGCCGGGGTCGGACGCTTCCCGGAACCTTCGTCTTGCAGGAGAATGACCGATATGGCCGATGAAAAGATGATGGCGCAAATCTCTGGGAAGGGCGGCTTCATCGCCGCGCTGGACCAAAGCGGCGGGTCGACGCCAGGCGCGCTCCGCCTTTACGGTATCCCCGACGGCGCCTATAGCGGCGATGCCGAGATGTTCGGCCTCATGCACGAGATGCGCGTGCGGATCATGACCGCGCCGGCCTTCACCGGTGCCAAGGTCATCGCCGCCATCCTGTTCGAAGCCACGATGGACGGCCAGGCGCAAGGAAAGCCGGTTCCGGCCTTCCTGTGGGAACGCGGCATCGTTCCCTTCGTCAAGGTCGACAAGGGCCTCGAGGCCGAAAAGGACGGCGTCAGCCTGATGAAGCCGATGCCGGCGCTCGACGCGCTGCTCGACCGGGCGGCGACGCTCGGCGTGTTCGGCACCAAGATGCGCTCCACCATCAACCTGCCCTCGCCGACGGGCATCGCCGCCATCGCGGCACAGCAATTCGAGGTCGCCGCCCAGATCGCCGGGCACGGGCTCATGCCCATCATCGAGCCGGAAGTCCTGATCAAGAGCCCGGACAAGGCCGGCGCCGAAGCCATCTTGCGCACGGAGCTGGCCAAGCAGCTCGACGCCTGGCCGGACAGCAGCCAGGTGATGCTCAAGCTCACCATCCCGGAAGTCCCGGACTTCTACTCGTCGCTGGCAAGCCACAAGCGCGTGGCCCGGGTCGTCGCCTTGTCCGGCGGCTATACGCGCGCCGATGCCTGCCGGCGCCTCGCCGCCAACCACGACATGATCGCGAGCTTCTCGCGGGCGCTCATCGGCGACCTCAGGCATTCGATGACCGATGCCGAATTCGACGCGACGCTCGCGAGCGCCATCGACGAGATCTACCGGGCCTCGACCGTAAAGGCCTGATCCGGGCGCGAAGGCGCATGGATCGATCGATGAGGTCTCGACGGGGCCAAATCGATAGGCCAATAGCGCTTACAGCTCCATCGAACATGTGTCCGTAATTTCTGACATGTGATCGATGGAGCCGCTGGTTGGTTATTTCCGGGGAAGGTCTGCTCGCCCTGCCGGGAGCGTTGGCCTAACCCACGCTACGCACACTTATGGCTTCTTGATAAAACCCTGGTCGGTCAGGACGAAGCCGCGAAGATCGATATGCGCCTCGTTGCGGAACCGCTTCTCGGCCGCGGCGCCGAGCTGGGCGAGCTGAGTCTGGTCGCCGCTCTTGTGCGCCTGGATATAGGCGACGGCCTGCATCACGCCGTTCAGCATATAGATCTCGGCGACCTCCTGCCGGCCCGCCTCGTCGAGCTTCGCCAGCGCCGCATTGTCCGCGAGCATCGTACGCATCTGTTCCAGGGCGCCCAGGGCCTGGGCTTTGGTCGTGTCGCCATAGCCGTTGGCGATCACCCAGTTGGTGATCCAATAGCTGGTGATGGCGTCGAGCAGGTCGCCCTCATGCAGCCCATCGGGGTTCCAGCCCTTGTCCCATTCGCCCAGCACATTGTCCTGCTGCAGCCTTGCCAGCACCAGGTCGGACGGCTGCTTGGTCAGGCCGGCGGCGAAACTCGCATATTGCTTGAGCACGCGGGCGGAAACCTCGGGCGAGGCGTGATAGCTCGTCATCGCCGGCGCGGCCGCGCCCTGCTGCGGCGCGCGCTTCCGATCCGGCCCGTGCTGCATGTTCATGAGGTTGCGGCGCAGTGTCTCCTGCAGCATGATCCCCTGCGCCAACTGGGGCATGTAGTCGAAACTGGGCTGGATGTCGGCCCGGACCGCGGCCGGCAGCAAGATCAGGCCGCCGAGCAGGAACGCTGCCAGAACGGGGCGCTGGTTCGACATGGTCTCTCCTGATGATCGGCGGGGCGGCGTCGAGGGACGGCCAGGATATTCAGGATGAAGCCGTTCGACCAGACCGTTTCCCGGCATCGCCAGCGAAGGGTCGCATCTGCCCAACGGTCCCGGGGCTTGCCTTCGCCCGCATCCTCGCGCAAATTCCCGCGCTCGAAGGAGCTGGGCCCGTAGTTCAGTTGGTTAGAACGCGCCGCTCATAACGGTGTTGTCGTCGGTTCGAGTCCGGCCGGGCCTACCAGCTTTTTGTCATTTTCAGCAGTTATGGCCGCTCGCAACCGCTTGCGGTCGGGTGCTGGCGACGTCGCCATCATCTTCGGGATCGACGGCACGCTCGCCGATGTGTCGCATCGGCTCCATCGCGTCAAGCGCTCCCGGCTCGCAGATGGCGACAGAATTGCCTGTATTCTCCGAGACCATGCTGCTGGCCGTTGCACTTTCAGCCACAACCCGCCGATCATGTATTTGTGGGAACGAAAGCGTCCCGGCTCAAATTGATTTCGGGTCCGGTCATGAGCGGGAGGCAAACCTTAATTGTCACACTGATGATCATAACGGCATACCGCCTCTGATCACTGAGCATATTTACAACGGAAATGACCCGCGCGCACGTACGTATGTATTATCTGTTACTGCACGTGGCGAAATAAACTCTTCTGGTGAATTACAGACGAATCAGTAACATCTATCAGGACAGAACACATTATTATCGGCTGATAACTTCGCCTGAACGCCCATTACCGATTGCGTTTCGCTTAACGATTTGGCACGATACCATCCAGTCCTTCCGCGAAATCATGCGCGTGAACGGCGTATTACTGCACAACATGTACATTTAAGGTTGATGTTTATGGACAAGAGTCAGCATCTTCGCGCGATCTACACTGCCGCAAGGACTACAGATTCGAGCTCGACCAAGCTGCGATCTCTCTGCGCCGGAAAGCGCATTTTCTATGCTCGGATTCGGACGTGGGCGCGTCGGATCGATCAGCAATCCCTTACCGATGCACCAGATCGAGGTCGCGCTCGAAGCGGCGATCGAGGCTCGACGGCGATGAGCGCCCCATGTAGGGAATTTCCGACAGCAGGACAAAAGATATTTTCAGGAGAAGATGATGAAGCTCGCTTTCATTCAGGCATTTAGGGGCGTAGCAGCATCTCTCGTCGCTATAGATCATGCACTTTGCGAGATCACCGGGAATAACCCCCATCTTATATTGACTCATATAGCGTGGTCGCTCGGAAGTTTCGGTGTTTATCTGTTTTTCGTCATATCTGGATTTATTATGGCGCAGATTTCATGGGATGAATTCGGCACGGACGGCGCCTCGAAGAACTTCATCGTTCGCCGCCTAATCCGAATTGTTCCAATCTATTGGCTGACTACTATCGTTGCGCTCATCTGCCACCAGATTTCACCAAATTTCGGAATGAGCTATGGTCTCAAAGAGCTGATTTATTCATTTCTATTTATTCCAAATCAAAACCCTAATGGCGTATGGGCTCCCATCCTCGCCCAAGGCTGGACCTTAAGTTATGAGATGATGTTTTATTCGATTTTCGCTGTCTCGTTACTTTTTCGTCGTACATTGGGTCTAATCCTTGTAAGTGGGCTTCTCGCGTTAATGGTTGCGTTCGGGTCGTCCAGTCAACCGAACGGCATCATTCCCTATTTATGCTCTCCGATCGTTCTTTGGTTCCTTCTCGGCATCGCGCTCGCGGTGATTTGGAAGCTTATGAACCTTAAAGAGCCGCGATGGCTTGCCGTCATGTCGGAACCACTGAATTCTTTAGGCAATGCCTCCTATTCGATCTATCTCGCCCAGGGGTTCTTGATCAGCGCGACATTTCGCGTGTGGGAACGAGTCATTGGTTCACCTTCCCCCTGGTTTGTGCCGTTGAGCGTCGCCCTCTGCCTCATTGGCGGATCGATAATCCACATGACCGTCGAGCGGCCAATCCTGCGGATATCCAATGAACTACTGAGGTCGAAGAGAATGCCAATAGCACTGGCTCGATGAGGCGGAACAGCTCTGGAGTGTCGACGAATGACATTGAACCGCTTGAGACCAGCCACGACCGCTCCCGTGTATAGTCTGTATAGCTTCCAGAACTTTATTGCGCTGTTCTTTATACTCAACACGATGCCCGCATTCGGTGTCATCGACAATCTCGTATATGGCCATTGGCTTGGTAAGGGTAGCGATAAGATCACCCAGGTATTTCAAATCCTGATGATCCTTTCCAGTGTGTATCTGTTCTCCCGATCGTATCGAATGATCGGCATCCGTACCGGATCGACGCTCGCACTACTGACGATAACTTATCTTTTTATGACTTCGTTGTGGTCGACCGAGCCGAGCGCGACCATAAAGGAGGCCTTCGTCTATCTCATCGTCCTTCTTGGTGTCATCGGCCTTGTAGGAAGATATAGACCTAACGAATATCTCGGGATTCTTTTCATCGCCTGCTTTATATCGGGCGTAGCCTCACTTCTGTTGCTGATTGTTTCTCCTGGCAACGCCATGATGGAGGACGGGGGCGGCATGCAGGGGATATTCCCTCACAAGAACATATTGGGACAGGTCATGGCGACCGGTGTTCTTGCCGCCCTATACCACAAGACGAAGGGATCGTTCCAACGGACACTGAAGGTCATCGGCATCCTGATCTTTGTCGGGCTCGCCGCCTGTTCAAAATCCGCAACGGCGCTTGTCACGATATTCGTCTTCTGCGGCACCTACGCCTTTACGATCGGATACCGAGCTGGAGGCGGCTCACGCACGATCTCTACCGCTCTGGCGGTTGTCGCCGTTCCGATACTGATCATGGTCGTGGTTTATCCAGATGCGATCCTCGAATTGATCGGCAAGGACCCAACCCTAACCGGCCGCACCGAGATCTGGGGCTATGTCATGGACGACATAGCGCTCAAACCCCTCTTCGGATGGGGTTACTTCGGATTCTGGCTGCCAACAAATCCATACGCACTCGAGATCGCCAATATAGTGCATTGGTTCGTTCCGCAGTCTCATAACGGACTTCTTGAGTTGTTACTTACGACCGGGCTTATCGGAACGACCCTGTTTACCATTCTGTTCGTCAGAAACATCGCTCTCGCGGTCAAATGCTTGCGAACAACGGACAGCAACCTCGCCGTCTTCACGCTGGTCTACGCTGTCGGGATCCTAATGACCGGGATCAGCGAGAACGTGTTGCTGGCACCGACCGAGCCGTCCACAACGGTGTTTTTCATCACCGGTCTGATGTGCGAGAGGGCGCTTGTGTTCGCGAGGACGCGCCAGCGGCGACCGGTGGCAAGGAGCGTTCCTAGAACCCGTCCCGTTAGCGCCGCCCCAGCGGATCGGTACTCCCGCTTCAGGTGATCCGGCGTGGTAAGGCAGCCGGGATCGCGCGCCGCGCCGGGAGGCCGAAGCGGTCGCCTTCGGGCATTGGGCCCCCGAGCTCATCTCGGATCTCGTCCATGGTCCGGCCCGGCCTCCCTCAGCCAAAGGCCGGGTGACGCGCGACCCGGCCGGCCTCGGCATTTGCCGGCGAGCAGAGAAGAGGCCGTGCTGGAAGTGGGCAAGACGGCTCGGCGCTTCGCGTCGAAATATGATCAGACCGCGCCGATGCCCGTGCGCCACCCCGTCGCTCCCCTGAGGCGCGTGCATCGCTGCGGCTTTATGGGTAGATTGCTGCCCTGCATGATGAGTAGATCAGGATCACGGACGGAAAACACACGCTCGAAGATCTGGAGATTGGGTGAATGACTCCGAACCGTTTGAGCGCAACGAGGGCTGTGCCCCCATCTTTCTGGCACAATCTTGTCGTGCTCTTTTTCCTGCTCGATACGGTTTCCGCCTTCGGCATCATCGACAACCTCGTATACGGTCATTGGCTCGGCAAGGGCGGGGACAAGATCACCCAGTCCCTTCAGCTTATGATGATCGCCTCCAGTATCTATCTGTTCTCGAAATCATATCGATTGATCGGAATCCGCACCGGCGCCGCGCTGGCGCTGCTCCTCATGTTTTACCTGTTCATGACCTCGTTCTGGTCGATGGATTCCGGCGCGACCACAAAGGAGGCGATCGTCTATCTGGTTGTCATCATCGGCGTTATCGGGATCGCCGGGAAATATCGATTCAATAAATATGTCGGAATGCTCTTTTTTGCCTGTCTCGTATCGGCCGTCGCGTCGGTCTTATTGTACGTCGTCTCGCCGGCAAACGCCGTCATGGAGGACGGAGGCGGCATGGAGGGCATCTTCTCGCACAAGAACACATTGGGCCAGGTCATGGCGACCGCCGTGCTTGCGACGCTATACTACCGAACAAAGAAGCCGTCTTATCGGGTCCTTAAAATCATCGGCATCGTGCTCTTCATAGCGCTTGCCGCCGCCTCCAGGTCTGCAACCGCGCTGCTCACGATATTCGTCTTCTGTGGCGCTTCCGCCTTCACGGCCGGATACCGTGCCGGAGGTGGATCTCGCCCGATTACCGTCGCCATCGCCGCCATTGTCGTTCCGTTATTGATTATGTTCTTGGTTTACCCTGATCCCATCTTAGACCTTATCGGCAAGGACCCGACTCTAACCGGGCGCACGGAGATCTGGGGCTATGTCATGGATGACATAGCGATAAAACCCCTTCTCGGATGGGGATATTTCGGATTTTGGATTCCGTCGAACCCTTACGCGCTGGAAATCGCGAGCACGGTTCATTGGTTCGTTCCGCAGTCCCACAATGGCGTGCTCGAGATCGTGCTGACAACCGGGTTTGTCGGGTTTGTGCTGTTCGCGGTCTTATTTGTTCGAAATATCGTTCTCGCGATAAGATGCCTGCGCACGCCCGACAGCGATCTCGCCGTCTTCACGCTGGTCCATTGTGTCGGGATCGTGATGACCGGCGTCAGCGAGATGGTCTTGCTTGCCCCTATCGAGCCCTCCACGACGGTCTTCTTCATCACCGGGTTGATGTGCGAGCGGGCTCTTGTGATGGCGAGAACGCGCCAGCGCCACGCTGTGCCGAGGGCTGCTCGCGGGCCGATGCCGGTTGGGCCGTCGGCGCGCTTCTCTCGCTTCCGCTGATCAGCCGCTCGAGGTCACCGCCCCCGCTTCACCGCATGGACCAGCGTGTCGAGCGCATTCGAGAAGCGCGATCGGTCCTGCTGGGTGAGCGGCCGGGGGCCGCCGCCGCCGGTGCCGAGCTCGCGCAGATGGGCGGCGATGTCGCGCCCGGCGAGCGCCTCGCCGATGTTGGCCGTGGTGAAGCGCCGGCCGGTCGGTCCCAGCGCCTCGGCGCCCGCCTTCAGGCAGCGCGACGCGAGCGGGATGTCGGAAGTGACGCAGATATCGCCGGCGCCGATATGCTCGGCGATCCAATCGTCGGCGGCGTCGGAACCGGCCTCGACCAGGATCAGCCTGATGCGCGGATCGATCGGCACGCGGATATTGCCGCAGGTGACGACGAAGACGCCGAGCCCGTAGCGCTCGGCCACGGTCAGCGCCTCGGTGCGGACCGGGCAGGCATCGGCGTCGATATAGAGATCGAGCATGCCCGCCCGTCCGCTCCCGTTCCGATCAGGTGTCGAGGAAGCTCCTGAGCTTGCGCGACCGGCTCGGATGCTTGAGCTTGCGGAGCGCCTTCGCCTCGATCTGGCGGATACGCTCGCGCGTCACCGAGAATTGCTGGCCGACTTCTTCCAGCGTGTGATCGGTGTTCATGCCGATGCCGAAGCGCATGCGCAGCACCCGCTCCTCGCGCGCGGTCAGGCTCGCCAGCACGCGCGTCGTGGTCTCGCGCAGATTGGCTTGGATCGCGGCGTCGAGCGGCAGCACCGCGTTCTTGTCCTCGATGAAGTCGCCGAGATGGCTGTCTTCCTCGTCGCCGATCGGCGTTTCGAGGCTGATCGGCTCCTTGGCGATCTTCAGGACCTTGCGGACCTTCTCGAGCGGCATCATCAGCTTCTCGGCCAGCTCTTCCGGCGTCGGCTCGCGGCCGATCTCGTGCAGCATCTGACGCGAGGTGCGGACCAGCTTGTTGATCGTCTCGATCATATGGACCGGGATGCGGATGGTCCGCGCCTGGTCGGCGATCGAGCGGGTGATCGCCTGCCGGATCCACCAGGTCGCATAGGTCGAGAATTTATAGCCGCGGCGATACTCGAACTTATCGACCGCCTTCATCAGGCCGATATTGCCCTCCTGGATCAGATCCAGGAATTGCAGGCCGCGATTGGTGTATTTCTTGGCGATCGAGATGACCAGGCGCAGATTGGCCTCGACCATCTCCTTCTTGGCGCGGCTCGCCTCGCGCTCGCCCTTCTGAACGGTCGAGACGACGCGGCGGAACTCGGTGATCGGCAGGCCGGTCTCGCTCGCCACTTCCGAAATCTGCCGGCGCATGGCGATGACATCGTCGGCATGGCGGTTGACGAGATTCTGCCAGCCCTTGCCGGCCAGGCCCTTGACCTTGTCGAGCCAGTTGGGATTGAGCTCGCTGCCGAAATATTGATGCAGGAAGTCCGGCCGCTTGACGCCGGCCGACTCGGCTGTGCGCAGGAGCTTGCCTTCGAGCGCCATCAGCGACCGGTTGAGATCGTAGAGCTGCTGGACCAGCGCCTCGATGCGCTGATTGTTGAGGCGGATGCCCTGCATCGCCTCGACCATCTCGTCCTTGAACTTGGTGTAGCGCTTGTCGGTCGCCTTGGGCAGATCCTCGCCGCGCAGCGCCGCTTCGACGCGGCCCTCATGCAGCTTGGCGAGTTTCTTGTAGATGTCGGCGATCCGGTCGAAGGCGGCGATGACGCCGGGCTTCAGCTGCGCTTCCATGGCCGAAAGCGAGATCGAGGCTTCCTCGCCGTCGCCCTCACCCTCGCCTTCCACACCCGGCTCGACCTCGATCTCCTCGACTTCGGCCTCGCCCTCGGCAGCCGGCGCCGCCGCCTCGCCCTCGGGGGCGAGCTCGCCATTCTCGCTCTCCTCGAAGGCGTTGTTGCCGTAGGTCGCGTCGAGATCGATCACGTCGCGCAGCAGGATCTTGCTGTCGTTGAGCGCGTCGCGCCAGTTGATGATGGCTTTCATCGTCAGCGGGCTCTCGCAGATCCCGCCGATCATCATCTCCCGGCCGGCCTCGATGCGCTTGGCGATGGCGATCTCGCCCTCGCGCGACAAGAGTTCGACCGAGCCCATCTCGCGCAGGTACATGCGCACGGGGTCGTCGGTGCGGCCGATATCCTCGTCGTCGAGATTGCCGCCGGCGCGGGCTTCCGAATCCTCGTCCTCGGAACCGCCGATGCCGGCCGGCTCCTCGGTCTCCTCGCTCTCGACGACGTTGATGCCCTGCTCCGAGAGCATGGCCATCGTGTCCTCGATCTGCTCGGACGAGACCTGGTCGGGCGGCAGCGCGGCGTTCACCTCGTCATAGGTGAGGTAGCCGCGTTCCTTGCCGCGCGCGACCATCTTTCGGATCGCCTGCGCCATGGTATCGACGATCAGGCCTTCAGTCGCCTCATCCCGATTCTCGCTAACTTCCGCCGTGCTTGCCGCTTTGGTTGCCATCTGCGCCCCAATCCATGCTATGCCACGACTAACAGCCGCGCCGAGATTTCATCCGGCGCGGTCGTCATGACCCCATCTTTTGATCGAGAGATCGGCTGCCGGCTCTGCCGGAACCGTCATATTCAGCCTCATCGATCCGTCTCTGCGCCACCTCTGCCAGAATCGCGTTCGCGTGACCGACGACACCGGGCAAATCGAACTCCACCCGGGCGACGATCGCCTCACGTTCCTTCGCGGCTACCATGAAGTCCCGCCAGAAGCCGGCCGCTTCGCGCCACCCTGCCAGAACTGCGTCCGAGCCATAGCGTCGTGCGAAACGGACATGCTCAGCAAGAGCGGGACTTTCGAGGGCCGCCACTTCCGAGGAGAAGCCGTGGGTGCACAGATGATGCTTCAGGGCCGCAGCGTCAAGGCCGGGTTCACGATGGTGGAGGTTTAAAATCTCCAGACGCAACCTGTCAAGGTCGGACGCGCGCAATTCGATCTCGGCGAACTCCTCCAGCATCTCGTCGAGGAGATGCGGATTGGCATAGATCGTGAAGAGCAGGATCTCCTGGATCCGCCGCTCCTTCATGGCGAGCGGTGCCGTGCCGTCGACAGGATTCGCCGGCGCGGTGACGCGGCTTTCGCCCAGTGCGCGCGGCCGCCCGCCGCGTTGCCCACCCATGCGCGAGGCGCGCTGCGGCCGCATCCGCTCATAGAGGCAGTTGCGGAAGAAGGCGCCATAGGCGCGGCGCAGCCCCTCGTCCTGGATAAGGGCGGCACGCGCCGTGAGCCTGCGGGACAGATCGGATTTCCGCTCGGGCGTGTCCGCGGGCTTGGCGCCGGCCTCGTGCCGCCACAGCATCTCGGCCAGGGGTTCGGCCGCCACCAGCAGCTTGCGCATGGCGTCCGCGCCGAACTTGGCGATGAGCGTATCGGGGTCCTCGCCGCCGGTGAGCACGGCGAAGCGCAGCGACTTGCCCGGCTTCAGGAGCGGCAGCGCGCGATCGAGCGCGCGAGTGGCGGCACGCTGGCCGGCGGCATCGCCGTCGAAGCACAGGATCGGCTCGTCGGCGAGGCGCCACAGCTCCTCGATCTGCGTCTCGGTCAGCGCAGTGCCGAGCGGTGCCACCGCCCCATCGAAGCCCGCGCGGTGGAGCGCGATCACATCCATATAGCCTTCGGTGACGATGAGCTCGGCGCCCTTGCCCACCCCCTGGCGCGCCCAGTTGAGCCCGTAAAGCATCGAGCCCTTCTGGAAGATCGGCGTCTCCGGCGAATTGAGGTATTTCGGCTTGGCGTCGCCCAGCACCCGACCGCCGAAGGCGACGGCGCGGCCGGCGCGGTCGAAGATCGGGAACATCACGCGGTCGCGGAAATAATCGAAGGAACTGCGTTCCTCCTTCTGCCCGATCAGACCCGCTTCGAGCAGCATCGCTTCGGGGAAGTCCTTGGAAAGCTGCTGCTTCAGCAATCCGCTGCCGGCCGGCGCATAGCCGAGGCGGAAATGCTCGATCGCCGCCCGGTCGAGACCGCGCCGTTCGAGATAAGCGCGCGCCGCAGCCCCGCCCGCGCCGGCCAGCTGGGCCTGGAAGAAATTGCAGGCGGCCTCGACCGCCTCGACCAGCGTCTTCTGCTTGACCGCGCGCTCGCGCTCCTGCGGCGAGGCCTTGGGCACTTCGAGCCCGGCCTCGCCGGCCAGCATCTCGACCGCCTCGACGAAGCTCAGATTCTGCGCCTCGCGCACGAAGGTGATGACATCGCCATGCGCGCCGCAGCCGAAGCAATGATAGAAGCCCTTCTCCTCATTCACCGTGAAGGAGGGCGACTTTTCATTGTGAAACGGGCAGAGGCCGGTGAATTCCCGCCCGCGCTTGACCAGGCGCGTGCGCCGGCCGATCACGTCGGCCAGCGGGATGCGCGCGCGGATCTCGTCGAGGAAGGCTTCGGCGAAGAGCATGAGGTCCTGTTATCCCGCGCTCGTCAGGGCCTCCTTGACCATGGCGCTCGCCTTGGTGAAATCCATCTGGCCGGCATAGCGTTCCTTCAGCGCCGCCATCGTCCGGCCCATATCCTTGATGCCCGCGGCGCCGATCTCGGCGATGAGCGTCGCCACCGCCGCCTTCGCCGCCGCCTCGCCGAGTTGGCTCGGCATGAAGCGCTCGATGATCGCGATCTCCTGGCTCTCCTGCTCGACCAGATCCGCCCGTCCGCCCTGTTCATAGAGCGCGATGCTTTCGCGCCGCTGCTTCACCATGCCTTGCAGCAGCGAGAGAATGGCGCCGTCGTCGATGCCGTCGGCATGGCCGGCCGGACGCGCCTCGATATCCTTGTCCTTGATCTTGGCCAGCACCATGCGGAGGGTCGAGACCACCCGCGTATCGCGCGCCTTCATGGCTTCCTTGAGCGCGTCATTCAGTTCCTGGCGCTTCATGGTGACAATGCTACTCCGATTGACGAAACCGCCACTCTAGAGCGGCCGGCCGCAAATCGCGAGCCCTGTCGCCACCGCAGGTCGGCAATCTCGTCCTTGACGGCGGAGGGCCGCCGAGGCTACTCGACGGGTTCACCGGGTCGCATCCCGTCCGGTGACCCAGGAAGAGGTCGGTTTGCCGCATCGGCATCGTCACCCTCCGCCGCTCGAGCGGCCGGAGGCTCGGCGTGCAGGATAAGCGCGAAATCGGTCCCTCCCTAGAGTGAAGGAGCCTTTTCATGTCCGAGCCCATCGCCGCGCCGCCGCGCCCATCCGGCGCCAACGCCGCCCTGGTTCTGGGCGACGGACACATCTTCTGGGGCCGTGGCATCGGCGCCGCCGGCATCCGCGTCGGCGAGGTCTGCTTCAACACCTCGATCACCGGCTACCAGGAGATCATGACCGATCCGTCCTATGCCGGACAGATCGTCAGCTTCACCTTCCCCCATATCGGCAATGTCGGCGCCAATCGCGAGGATGTCGAGACCACGACTCCGGCGGCGCGCGGCCTCGTCATTCGCACCGACATCACCGAGCCCTCCAACTGGCGGGCGCTGCAATCCTTCGATGCCTGGCTGAAGAGCAACGACCTGGTCGGCATCGCCGGCATCGATACGCGCGCGCTCGCCCGCCGCATCCGCGACCAGGGCGCGCCCAATGGCGCCATCTGCCACGCGCCCGACGGCTCCATCGCCCTCGACGATCTGATCGCCCAGGCGCGCGCCTGGCCCGGCCTCGAAGGCATGGATCTGGCGCTCGAAGTCTCGACCCGGCAGAGCTACGACTGGACCGAGACGCGCTGGCAGCTCGACCGAGGCTACGGCCAGCTCACCGATCCGAAGCGCCATGTCGTCGCCGTCGATTACGGCGCCAAGCGCAACATCCTGCGCACGCTCGCCAATCTCGGCTGCAAGGTGACGGTGGTGCCGGCGACGGCCACCGCCGAGGAGATATTGCGCCACAAGCCCGACGGCATCTTCCTGTCGAACGGCCCCGGCGATCCGGCCGCCACCGGCACCTATGCCGTGCCGGTGGTGAAGTCGCTGGTCGAGACCGGGCTGCCGATCTTCGGCATCTGCCTCGGCCATCAGATTCTGGCGCTGTCGCTCGGCGCCAAGACGACCAAGATGGCGATCGGCCATCGCGGCGCCAACCATCCGGTCAAGGATCTGGAAACCGGCAAGGTCGAGATCACCAGCCAGAATCACGGCTTCCGCGTCGAGCCCGACACGCTGCCGCCGAATGCCGTGCCGACCCATATCTCGCTCTTCGACGGGTCCAACGAGGGGCTGCGCATGACCGACAGACCGGTCTTTTCCGTCCAGCATCATCCCGAAGCCTCGCCCGGTCCCCAGGACAGCCACTATCTGTTCGAGCGCTTCATCCGGCTGATCGACGACAAGGCGACGACGACCAAGCAGGCCGGGGGTGACGACAATGGCTAAGCGTACCGATCTCAAATCGATCCTGATCATCGGCGCCGGCCCGATCGTCATCGGCCAGGCCTGCGAGTTCGATTATTCGGGCGCCCAAGCCTGCAAGGCGCTCAAGGCCGAGGGCTACCGGATCGTGCTGGTGAACTCGAACCCGGCGACGATCATGACCGATCCGAACCTGGCCGACGCCACCTATATCGAGCCGATCACGCCCGAGATGGTCGCCAAGGTGATCGAGGCCGAGCGGCCCGACGCGCTGCTGCCGACCATGGGCGGCCAGACCGCGCTCAACTGCGCCATGGCGCTGGCCAAGGACGGCACCCTCGCCCGCTTCGGCGTCGAGCTCATCGGCGCCAAGGAAGACGCCATCAACATGGCCGAGGACCGGCTCCTCTTCCGCAACGCCATGGACCGGATCGGCCTGCAATCGCCGCGCTCGCGTCTGGTCCATTCGATCGAGGAAGCCAGAGAGGCGATGGATGCGGTCGGCCTGCCCGCGATCATCCGTCCCTCCTTTACGCTCGCCGGCACCGGCGGCGGCATCGCCTACAATCTCGAAGAGTTCGACGAGATCGTCACCGGGGGCCTGCGCGCCTCGCCGACGCACGAAGTGCTGATCGAGGAATCGGTGCTCGGCTGGAAAGAGTTCGAGATGGAGGTGGTCCGCGACCGCGCGGATAATTGCATCATCATCTGCGCGATCGAGAATATCGATCCGATGGGCGTTCATACCGGCGACAGCATCACCGTGGCGCCGGCCCTGACGCTCACCGACAAGGAATATCAGGTGATGCGCGACGCCTCGATCGCGGTGCTGCGCGAGATCGGCGTCGATACCGGCGGCTCGAACGTGCAGTTCGCGGTCAATCCGGCCGATGGCCGCCTGGTCGTGATCGAGATGAATCCGCGCGTCAGCCGCTCCTCCGCACTCGCCTCCAAGGCGACCGGCTTCCCGATCGCCAAGGTCGCGGCACTGCTCGCGGTCGGCTACACGCTCGACGAGCTCAAGAACGAGATCACGCAGGTGACACCGGCCTCGTTCGAGCCGACCATCGATTACGTCGTCACCAAGATCCCGCGTTTCGCCTTCGAGAAATTCCCCGGCGCCGAGCCGCTGCTCTCGACCTCGATGAAGTCCGTGGGCGAGTGCATGTCGATCGGCCGCACCTTCGCCGAAAGCGTCCAGAAGGCGCTGCGCTCGCTCGAAACCGGCCTCAACGGCTTCAAGGAAATGGACATTCCCGGCGGCAAGAACGCCGTGCGCGCGGCCTTGGCACGGCCGACGCCCGACCGGCTGCTGGTCGTGGCCCAGGCCTTCCGCGAAGGCCTCAGCGTCGAGGAGATCCATGCCGTCTGCAAATACGACCCCTGGTTCCTCGGCCAGATCGAGGCCATCGTCGCGGCCGAGGCCCGGATCAAGGCCGACGGGCTGCCGACCGACGCCGCCGGCCTTCATGCGCTGAAGCGGATGGGCTTCGGCGATGCGCGCCTGGCCGAGCTCACCAATACCAGCGAAGACAGCGTCTTCCGGCTGCGCCAGGCGCTCGACATTCATCCGGTCTATAAGCGGGTCGACACCTGTGCGGCCGAATTCGCCTCGCTCACGCCCTACATGTACTCGACCTACGAGGGCGACGGGCTGGTGCCGGCCGAGGACGAGGCCGATCCGAGCGACCGCCGCAAGGTCATCATCCTCGGCGGCGGCCCGAACCGTATCGGCCAGGGCATCGAGTTCGATTATTGCTGTGTCCATGCCGCCTACAGCCTGCGCGAGGCCGGCATCGAGACCATCATGGTCAATTGCAACCCCGAGACCGTCTCGACCGATTACGACACGTCGGACCGGCTCTATTTCGAGCCGCTGACGGCCGAGGACGTGATCGAGCTGGTCCGGGTCGAGCAGCGCCGCGGCACGCTGCTGGGCGTCATCGTCCAGCTCGGCGGCCAGACGCCGCTGAAGCTCGCCGCCGCCCTCGAAGCCGCCAAGATCCCGATTCTAGGCACCTCGCCCGACGCGATCGATCTCGCCGAGGATCGCCGCCGGTTCCAGAAATTCCTGCATGAGCTGAAGCTGAAGCAGCCGGCCAACGGCACCGCCCGCTCGCTCGAGGAAGCGGAAGCCGTCGCCGAGGAACTGGGCTTCCCGCTCGTCATCCGCCCCTCCTACGTGCTCGGCGGCCGCGCCATGGAGATCGTCCATGACATGACCAGCCTCGCCCGCTACATGGTCAAGGCGGTGCAGGTCTCTGGCACCAGCCCGATCCTGCTCGACCGGTATCTGAGCGATGCGATCGAGGTCGATGTCGATGCGGTCAGCGACGGCAAGGACGTCTATGTCGCCGGCATCATGGAGCATATCGAGGAGGCCGGCATCCATTCGGGCGACAGCGCCTGCTCGCTGCCGCCCTATTCGCTGTCGGACGAGATCATCGCCGAGATCACGCGCGAGACTACGGTGATGGCCTTGGGCTTGGGCGTCGTCGGCCTGATGAACGTCCAGTACGCCGTCAAGAACGGCGAGGTCTATGTGCTGGAGGTCAATCCGCGCGCCAGCCGGACCGTGCCCTTCGTCGCCAAGGCCACGGGGATTCCGATCGCCAAGATCGCGGCCCGGATCATGGCAGGCGAGAAGCTCGCCGATTTCGACACGACCCGCAGCCGCGCCGCGCATGTCGCGGTCAAGGAGGCGGTCTTCCCGTTCAACCGTTTCCCCGGCGTCGATCTCATCCTCGGGCCGGAAATGCGCTCGACCGGCGAGGTCATGGGACTCGACGCCGATTTCGGCCGCGCCTTCGCCAAATCCCAGCTGGCGAGCGGCACCGCCCTGCCGCTCGCGGGCACGGTCTTCGTCTCGGTGCGCGATCCGGACAAGGCCGCGGTCACCGCACCCTGCCGCCGCCTGGTCGAGATGGGCTTCAGCCTGGTCGCGACGCGCGGCACGGCCGAGCATCTGAAGGCAGAGGGGCTGCCGGTCGAGATCGTCAACAAGGTGCTGGAGGGAAGGCCGCATATCGTCGACCGCATGATCAGCGGCGGCGTCCAGCTCGTCTTCAACACCACCGACGGGACCCAGGCCGTGGCGGACAGCTATTCGATCCGCCGCACCTCGCTCACCCACTCCATCCCCTACTATACGACGGTGGCCGGCGCGCGCGCTTCGGTCGAGGCCATCCACGCGCTCAAGAGTGGCAGCCTTGAAGTTGCGGCCCTACAGTCCTATTTTGTTAGGCCGCCCGTCTAAAGCGGTCGGGAACGACCGCCCTAGGCGGCGTTTTTTCGTTTTCGCATCGCAGTCACTTCAGGTCAGGCCTTAACGTCGATGATAAAAGTTCCGATGACCGAGGCCGGGTTCACCCGGCTGCAGGACGAGTTGCGGCGGCTCAAGAGCGTTGATCGTCCGGCGGTGATCCGCGCCATCGCCGAGGCCCGCGAACATGGCGATCTCTCCGAGAACGCCGAGTATCACGCGGCCCGAGAACGCCAATCCTTCATCGAGGGCCGCGTCCTCGAGCTCGAGGACAAGATCGCCCGGGCCGAAGTCATCGACGTGAAGAAGCTCAACGGCGATGTCGTCAAGTTCGGCGCCACCGTGATGCTGGCCGACGAAGAGACCGACGAGGAAACCAAGTACCAGCTCGTCGGCGAGGATGAGGCCGACATCAAGCAGGGCTTGCTCTCGGTCACCTCGCCATTGGGCAAGGCGCTGATCGGCAAGGCTTTGGGCGAGAGCGTCGAGGTCGCGACTCCGCGCGGCGCCAAATCCTACGAGATCGTCAAGGTCGTCTTTCAGTAAGGGCGGCTTTACGCCGCCCACCTCGTGACCTCCTCAATGCTCCTCGGGCGCGTCGAGATCGATCGGCACGCCCGGCTCGTATTTCGAGCGCCTGATCGCGAGCGCCGACTTGACGTGGCTGACATTGGGCGCCGAGGTCAGGCGCGTGGTCAGGAACTTATGATAGCTGTCCCAGTCGGTGGCGACGATCTTCAGCAGAAAGTCGGTCTCGCCGGCCAGCATGTGCGCCTCGCGCACTTCCGGCCATCCGATCACCAGCTCCTCGAACGCCTTGAGATCGGCTTCGGCCTGGCTCACCAGCCCGACATGGGCGAAGACGGTGACGCCGAACCCCAGCGCCTCCGGATCGATGGCGGCATGATAGCCCTTGATGAAGCCCGCCTCCTCGAGGGCGCGCACGCGCCGGAGGCAGGGTGGTGCCGAAATCCCGGCGCGCTGCGCCAGGTCGACATTGGTCATGCGCCCGTCGGACTGCAGATCGCGGAGGATCCGGCGATCGATCTTGTCGAGCTTGATACGGCGCATCAGGCAAACCTCTTTAGAACAATGAGTAATTATCTTACAAAAACACCCGTCGGAGCAACCAGAGCCGTGCGGCCATCTCCGGCATGCGCAACGACCGGGTTGATGAGATGAGCGCGCCGGTGTGGGTTCTTTATGACGGCAAGGACGGGCTGCGCAGCCAGGTGATGGGCGTCGCCGAGGCGGTCGGGCTGCCGTTCGAGGAGAAGCGGCTGGAAACGCGCTACCCCTGGAAGGTGCTGCCGCCCTCGCTCTGGCCCAACGCCCGGCACGCGCCCGGCCGTGGCGGGGACCGGCTGCTGCCGCCCTGGCCGCGCCTGATCATCTGCGCCGGCGGCCGCGCCTCCGCCCCCTCGCTCTCGGTCAGGAAGGCGGCCAGGGGCCGCTGCCTGGTCGTGCAGATCCAGGACCCGAAGATCGCGCCGCGGCATTTCGACCTGATGCTGATCCCTGAGCACGACAAGGTGCGCGCCCCCAATATCATGGTGACTCGCGGCGCCCCGCATCGGGTGACGCCGCAGAAGCTGGCCGAGGCGGCGGGGATCTGGGGCCCGCGCCTGGCTCATCTCGGCACCCCGCGCGTGGCCGTGCTGATCGGCGGCGATAACGGCGCCTATCGCCTGAACCCGCCCTTGATGGCGCGCATCGCCAACCAGCTCGCGGTGTTGGCCGAGCAGGGCGCCGGCCTCATGATCACGCCGTCGCGGCGCACCGGCGAGGCGGTCGAGCAGGTGCTGCGCGCGCGACTCGCGAAATTGCCGGTCGAGATCTGGAACGGCGCCGGCGACAATCCCTATTTCGGCTATCTCGCCCTCGCCGATCACGTGCTGGCGACGGCCGACTCGATCTCGATGATCACCGAGGCCAGCGCCACCGGCAAACCGGTCCATGTGATCCCGCTCGAAGGCGGCGCCCGCAAGTTCGAGATCTTCCACCAGGCCATGCGCGAAGCCGGCGTGACGCGGCCTTTCGCCGGCGCGCTCGATAGCTGGACCTACCAGCCGCGCGACGATACGGCCGAGGCCGGCGAACGCATCCGCGCGCTGATGCGCGAGCGGGATCTGTGGCCGTGAAGGGACCGATCTTCTTCCTCTTCGCGCTGTTGGTGACAGGCTTCGTCTTCACCGCCGCGCCCGGCATCGATCTCTGGGCGGCACGCCTGTTCTGGTCGCCCGACGGCGGCTTCTTCCTCGCCGATTGGCCGCCTTTCCATTGGGCCTACAAGCTGCTGCCGACGCTCACCTGGGCGATCGTGCTCGGGCTGCTGGCGCTGCTCGCCTTTGTCATCCTCGCCGAACGCCCGGTCTGGCGCCTCGACCGCAAGATGATCCTCTATCTGCTGCTGAGCTTCGCGCTCGGGCCGGGGCTGATCGCCAACACCGTGCTCAAGGACCATTGGGGCCGCGCCCGGCCGAGTCAGGTGGTAGAGCTCGGCGGCACCAAGCACTTCACCGCCGCCATCGTCCCGTCCGGCCAGTGCGACCGCAATTGCAGCTTCGTCTCGGGCCATGGCGCCATGGCCTTCTCGCTCATCGCCTTCGCCGCCCTTCCCGCAACGCTGCGCCGCCGCCGTCAGGTCGCGGCGGCCGCCCTCGCCTTCGGCGCCTTCGTGGGATTGGCGCGGATGGCGCAGGGCGGCCATTTCCTCTCGGACACGATCTTCGCGGGCTTCCTGGTCACGGCCACGGCCTGGCTGCTTTACCAGTTGATCGTGGTTCAGGATTGGCTCTCGCATTCGATCGCGCGCCAGCTCTGGACCGGTTGCGGCCGCGCGCTCGGCGCGCTGGGCGATTTCGTCCTGCGGTCGAGCAGCTCGCCGCCGAGGCGCTGGCTCGCCTTCCATCTCGCCAGCGCCATCGCCGTCGCGGTCTCGATCCTGTGGATCGACCGGCCGCTCGCCGTCTATTTCCATGCCGGCGACGACCGGCTCAGCGCCTTCTTCGCCTGGGGCGCGCAGTTCGGGCTGGGATGGGGCTGGCTGGTCGCCTCGGGCGGTGCCACGGCACTGTTGCTGGCGCTCGCCAGAGCGCCCCGCTTCGCCGCGGCGCGCGAGCGCTTCACGGCGTGGGCGCGCGTGCCGGGCTTCATCTTCGCCTCGGTCGCCATCGCCGGGCTGCTGGCCGACATCCTCAAGATCATCGTCGGACGGACGCGGCCGAAGCTGCTCTTTTCGGACGGGCTGTTCGCCTGGGACGGGCCGGCCTGGCGCGCCGACCATTGGTCGTTCCCGTCCGGCCATACCGTCAATGTCGCCGCCCTCGCCGCCGCCCTCTACCTGCTCTGGCCGCGCCATATCGCGGCCTATGCGCTGCTCGTGGCTTTCATCGCGCTCTGCCGGGTCGGCGCCGACCAGCACTATCTCAGCGACACGATCGGCAGCGCCTGGCTCGGCATCGTCATGGCCAATTACCTTTACGGCGTGTTCGAGCGCAGCGGCATTCCACTCGAGGACGCCAAGGCCGGCGTCATTCCGCCTTTGGCGCCGGAGCCGTGGCGGCGGCGGCTGGCGCCTTATCGGCATAGCCCTTGAAGCCGCGCATCAGATAAACCCACGCCTCGCGCGGCGGGATGCCCGGGCCGATCGGCACCAGCACATGGGCGACCTGCTCATGGCTCGCGAACCGGGCATAGATCTCGTCGCGATTCTCCCGGTTCGTGATCCAGAGATAGTCGCCGCCCGGCTCGTCCGCGAGGCTCTGATTCATCTCGAAGCCGTTGCGGACATGGCCACCGGGATTCCAGATCTTCATGTCGAACGGATGCGGGCGCATGTAGTAGATGAGCCCGGCCATCAGCTCGCGCTCGTCGGCGAAGATCGGCACCGGCGCGTTCTCGGCGCGAATCCCGTTCAAGCCCTGGCCCAGCCGCTCCCAGCCGATGACGCGATGCAGCGGATCGAGGCCCGGCGGCAGGGTGATGCCGAGCTGCGCCGCCGTGCCGTGGATGCCGAAGGCGATCACGGCCAGCACGATATTGATCACGACCGACCATTGCACGATCGGCTCGCGCCCGCGCCCCGACAGATAGGCCACGACCAGGATGGTCGCCGTCAGATATGTCGGCGCCGACCAATTGGCGTTGGCGCGCGACAGCATCGCCACGATCAGCATGAAGGCGAGCGTCGGCAGCGCGAAGGCGGCCAGCATCACCGCGCGCCGATCGGCGAGCGAGCGCCGGGCCGTGACCGCGATCCAGACGAGTGTCGCGCAGAAGACCGGGCCGAACACGGCGAATTGCGAGCCGAAGAAGGCGAGGAAGGAGCCCGGATGCAGTGCGAAACCATGGACATTGGCGTCGCGGCCGGTTTCGGCGTAGCTGACGAAGCCGTGCTGCCAGTTCCACGCCAGGTTCGGCAGATAGACCAGGAAGGCCAGCAGCGTGGCGCCCAGGAAATATTTGAGATGCCGGCGCTCGTCGCGGATCGCCAGCAGGAAGCCCGCTCCCGACAGCAGCCAATAGCCCATGGCGTATTTCGACAGCAGGCCGAGGCCGGCCGCGAGCCCGACCAGGATCCACCAGCGCTCGCCCCCCGGCTCGCGCGCGCGAACGAAGCCGTAGATCGCCACCGACCAGAAGAACAGCAGCGGCACGTCGGTCGAGATGATGACCGATGACAGCGACACCGCCGGCAAGGTGACGAAGGCGATCGCCGACCAGGCCGCGATGCGCCGGTCGTAGAGCCGCGCCGCGATCGCGAAGACGACCAGGCTGGTGGCGATATAGGCGAAGGAGGCGCCGATCTTGACGGCGAGGTCGTTCGCGCCGAAGAGCGCGGTGGTGGCCGCGATCATCCAGGCGACGAAGGGCGGCTTCGAGAAGTAGCCCCAGGCCGGCTGCTGCGCCCAAATCCAGTATTGCGCCTCGTCGGGATAGAGATCGATCGGATGCCCGGCCAGCCACATCAGCCGGACCAGCGTCACGACGCCGATGCCGATGACGGCGTAGCGGAAATAAAGGTCGGGCGCGATCTGGACCCGGCGCGCCGCCGGCAAAGGTCTGGGCATGGCGGCGCGGACCCTAGCGGAGGCGGCGGCGATCAGCCATCGCATTTTGTAACGACATAACCCGGTCGCCCGCGCTGAATTGTCACAAATGAGTCGCCGACCTGAAGTAGTAACCGGCAGCGACATCGAAACGGCGGCAGACCGGGGAACCATGATCGAGATCGTCACCGGCTATTTCGAGCGTGATCCGACCCTGCCGCACCTGCTGCTGGCCGTCATCCTGGGCGCGCTCATCGGCATCGAGCGGCAATGGCGCCAGCGCACGGCAGGGCTTCGGACCAACACGCTGGTCTGCCTCGGCGCCGCCTCCTTCGTAGATCTCGCTTCCACCGTCTCGACCACGCCCGCCGGCACGATCCAGGTCATCGCCTATGTCGTCTCCGGCGTGGGATTCCTCGGCGCCGGCACGATCATGAAGGAGGGCATCAATGTCCGCGGCCTCAACACGGCGGCGACGCTGTGGTGCTCGGCCGCGGTCGGCGCCAGTGCCGCCGCCGGCGAGACGATCGCGGCACTGACCACCTGCGCGCTCGTCATCTTCGTCAATCTGTTCCTGCGCCCGATCGTGGCCCGCATCGACCGGCGCGGCACCGTGGTTCTGGTACCGGAGGAAGAGGTCGTCTACACGCTGCGCGTGACCTCGACCGCGCAGCACGAGGCCCATGTCCGCGCCCTGCTGCTGCACGGCCTCAAGGAGGCGGGACTGAGCCTCGGCAGCCTGGAGAGCGCCGACACCGAGGGGCGGCCGGAGACTGTGCAGATACGCGCCGAACTGGTGGCGCCGAACCGGGACGCCGCCGCCGCCCTCGAACGGATCGCCGGAAGGCTGAGCCTGGAGCCGTCGGTCTCGGCGGTGCGCTGGCGGCTGATGTCGCAGGCGGCGGAGGATCTGTAGGAGCGTCAAGGGTATCCGCCGGGGGCTAACGGCTCGCGCCTTCGGAGAAAGCAGGGCGGACATGCTATTTTTAGATCCCGCCTTTAAGTTGCCATGCGCAATAAATGAATAGCTGTGTCCGGACTAACCCGAATACAGACTAAAAACTCGGCAAGGTACGCACCTTCAAGTTGCGCCTTTCGACACCTTCGAGATTTGAGAATTGTTCTAACAGAAGGAGAAGCGAGCCGCTTTTCTCACTGGATTGCTGACTTTGCGTCCCAAACCACGGCGCGGCAGACAGCCGTGCTCAAAAAAACAAGGGAGGAACACGTGAAGCATCCAACCCTACACTCATGGTCGTTCGCCGGCGTTCTGCTGGCGGGAAGCACCAGCCTGCTGATCGCGGCGGCGCCGCCGGCGGCGGCCCATATCGTCAGCCTCACCAACTGCACGACGACATCGCCCTATGGCACGACCTCGTTCGGTTCGGTCGGCGCCTACGAGCAACTGGCCTGCACGGCGAACGGCGCCGTCGACCCGCGCGACCCGCTCAACGCGATCATCCAGGACATCGACCTCGCCCCGCGCGACGCCAAGGGCCTCGTCGAATATTCGATGGATGTGACGATCCTGAAGCCGGTCGATCTCAGTAAAAGCAACGAGACCTTGATCTACGACGTAGCGAACCGCGGCAACCGGGGGCTGCCCGGCTTCTTCAACACCGGCACCACGACAGCGAACCCGGCCGGCGACGGCTTCATGCAGAGCCAGGGCTACATCATCGTGGCCAGCGGCTGGCAGGGCGACGTGCTGCCCGGCAACGGCCGCGTGACCATGAAGGTGCCGGTCGCAACCAACCATGGCGCGGTGATCACCGGCCGTGTGCGGACCGAGTACACGCTCACCGCCGGTGCCGCGAGCACGCAGAATCTCGGCGGCGGCGCCTACACCGACGGCACCACCGCCAGCTATGAGACGGTCAGCCTCGATAATTCCGGCACCACGCTGACCGAGCGCGTGCATCAGAACGACCAGCGCCAGCCGATCGCGAACAGCCAATGGGTGTTTGCCGACTGCACCACGACGCCGTTCCCCGGCACGCCCAGCACCACCCAGATCTGCCTCAATGGCGGGTTCGACACGAACCATATCTACGAGCTGATCTACACGGCCAAGAACCCGACCGTGCTCGGCCTGGGCTTCGCCGCGACGCGCGACCTCGTATCCTTCCTGCACCACGACAAGACCGCCGCCAACCCGCTCGCCGGCGGCGTCAAATACACGATGATCCAGGGCAATTCCCAGTCGGGGCGCTTCGTGCGCACCTTGCTCGATCTGGGCTTCAACGAAGATGAGAACGACAAGAAGGTCTTCGACGGGATGAACCCGCACATCGCGGCGGCGCGCATCCCCTTGAATGTCCGCTTCGGCCAGCCGGGCCGCATCGTCGGGACCCAGCACCAGGAAGCCCAGTTCCCCGGCGGCGAAGCGCCGACGACCTGGAACGACCACAAGGACCCGATCACCGGCATCGACGCCGGCATCCTCGATCGCTGCCGCGCCACCGAGACCTGCCCCAAGGTGATCCAGACCGTCAGCGGCACCGAATATTGGCAGAGCGCCATGACGGACGACACGCTCAACCTCAAGACCGGCCTCGACCTCAAGATCCCTGACAATGTCCGGATCTTCTTCCTCTCCAGCACGCAGCATGGCGGGTCGGCGCCCGGCCAGACGGCGGCGACCGACGGCAAGTCCTATTGCCAGTACCTCCTCAACATCAACCCTTACGTCTATAACGTTCGAGCCCTGATCACCGACCTCCGGGACTGGATCGTCGACGGCACGCTGCCGCCGTCCAGCCGCTATCCGACCGTCGCCGACCGCACCTTGGCGCCGGCCGCCGACATCGGCTTCCCGGCGATCCCCAACGTCAACTTCACCGGCCTGTTCAACCCGCGCTTCGACTACAATCGTGGCCCGAGATACGACAAGGTCAACATGTCCGGCCAGCTGATGGAGCCGCCGGTCCGGGGTGCCGAATATCTGGTGCTCGAGCCCGTGGTCGACACGGATGGCAACGATATCGGCGGCCTCCATTCGGTCACGCTCGATGCGCCGCTCGGCACCTATACAGGGTGGAATCTCCGCGCCGCGGGGTTCAGCGAAGGCGATCTCTGCGATCTGAGCGGCAGCTTCTTCCCCTTCGCCAACACCAAGGCGGATCGCAAGGCGTCGGGCGATCCGCGGCCTTCTCTGAAGGAGCGGTACGGCACGCATAAAGGCTATGTGAAGGCCGTCACCCAGGCGGCCACCAATCTGGTCCAGGATCGCCTGATCCTGCCGGCCGACGCCACGACCATCATCGCCGCCGCGCAAGCGAGCGACGTGCTGCAGTAATTCCGCGAGGCCCCCGGCCGGCCCGACCGGCCGGGGGTAAGCTGGTTCACCGTAACGGCGGTGTCGATCGACGCAATGAAGCCGTATGATCGAGGTGGCCCGGATCGTTCCGATGCGCCGTCGATTACTGCCTTATGGAGAGCCAAATGAGCAAAACCGTCGTCCTGATCACCGGTGCCCTGACCGGCATCGGCCGCGCGACCGCGCTCGCCTTCGCCAAGGAGGGCGCGCAGATTGTCGTCAGCGGCCGTCGCGACGAAGCTGGCCAAGCGCTGGTGTCGGAGCTTCGCGCCATGGGGGCCGAGGCCGAATATCGTCGCGCCGACGTCCGCCAGGAAGACGATGTCAAGCAGCTGGTGGACAGCACCGTCGCTCGCTTCGGCCGCCTCGATGTCGCCGTCAACAATGCCGGCACCGAAGGCGAGAGTGGCCCGATCACCGGCCAGTCCGTCGAGAACTTCCGTGCCACTTTCGACACCAACGTGCTCGGCGTGTTTCTGTCGCTGAAGCACGAGATGCGGGTGATGCTGGCGCAAGGCAGCGGCTCGATCATCAATCTCTCGTCGGTCGCCGGGCAAGCCGGCTTCCCCGGAGCCTCCATCTATGTGGCGAGCAAGCACGCCGTCGAAGGCTTGACCAAGACCGCCGCCCTCGAGGGAGCGGAAGCGGGAGTCCGGGTCAATTCCGTGGCCCCCGGTCCGGTGGAAACCGACATGCTCGATCGCTTCACCGGCCGCGAAAGCCAGGCGAAGGCGAATTTTCTAGCCGGCATTCCCGCGAAGCGCGCCGGCGAGCCGGACGAGATTGCTCAGACGATCGTCTTCCTGGCGAGCGGCAAAGCCAAATATCTGACGGGCCAGAACATCGCCATCGACGGCGGCTACACAGCCGGATGACCGGGCGGCGCCGTCGCCCCACAATGGACAGGAGTGATTTCGATGACGGATGAGAAGCGTCGCGACCCGGATGCCGCGAGCAAGATTCGCGTTGTGAGCAGCTTCTACGATCACCTCGGCAAAGGCGATGTGCCGGCCGTGCTGGGGCTGCTCGACCCGGAGGTCAAATGGACGGAGGCCAAGGGCTTTCCCTATTACTCCGGCACCTGGATCGGACCGGAAGCCGTCCTCAACAACCTGCTGAAACGGCTTGCCGCGGACTGGACCGATTTTTCGGCCGTTCCGAAAGACTATCTGATCGAAGGTTCGAAGATCGTCTCCTTCGGGACTTATGCAGGCACCTACAAAGAGACCGGCAAGTCGATGCAATCAGACTTCGCGCATCTATGGACAGTGAAAGATGGGAAGATCACCAACTTTCTCATGTACACCGACACCGCGAAGCTTCTTGAAGCGCTGACACCCTAACGCCAACCCCGCTGCAAGGAGACTCGATCGTGGATCGCTGTCTCCTTGCAGCGGATTTTACCCTCACCATCGACGGAATTACTTGCTTCCCGATAGGATCCGCCTCGGCTTCAGCGGTCCATCGGCGAGCAGGAGAGAGGGCTTTCTCCTTTAACATTGCATCGGCCCACGCCGTTCACCCAGGAGACCTCGCCATGGATCGACGCTTGCTCGTCTTGGCTCTCGGCATGTTCGCGCTCGGAACCGATAGTTTCGTCGTCGCCGGCGTATTGCCCCAAATCTCGCACGCCTTCGAGGTGCCGATCGGCGCCGCGGGGTAGATGACGACCGTCTATGCGATCACCTACGCCTTGATGGCGCCGACGGTCGCCGCCGTGGCGGCGCAGGTTCCACGCAGGACCTTGCTGCTTTCGAGCTTGGCGGTTTTCGTGATCGCCAACCTGGCCACCGCAGCGGCACCCACCTTTGCCATCGCCCTGGTGACGAGGATCCTTGCCGGCCTCGGCGCTGCGATGTTCGTCCCCACCGCAACCGGTGCGGCCGCCACCATGGTGCCGCCGGAAAGGCGGGGCTTCGCGCTGTCGGTCGTCATCGCCGGCCTGACCGGCGCCACGGCCCTGGGTTCGCCGATCGGCGCCGTGATCGGCGGCCTCGGCGATTGGCGATGGACGATGCTGTTCGTATCGGTCCTGGCGGCAGCCTCCGGGCTCGGCGTGTGGACGCTGCTGGCGCACATCCCACTGCCGCCGAAGGTGACGCTGGCGCAACGAATCGCGCCTGCGGCGGATCCCCGGGTGGCGCTGACGCTGGCCTGCACACTGCTCTACATGACCGGCCAGTTCATCATCTACACCTACTTCACGGTGGTCTTCGACCGCGTGCTGGGCGGCAGCGCTCTGTTGACGGGCGCCCTGCTGGTGCTCTGGGGTTCGTCCGGCACCGCCTGCAACCTGCTGGCCGGCCGCCTGATCGACAGGGTCGGCAATCGGAAGGTCATCGTGGCGATGCTCATCGTGCTGGCGGCTGCCCTTGCGTCGCTGCCTTGGGCCGGCGGCAATCTGTGGACCGCCATCGTCGCTCTCGCCGTCTGGGGCGCCGTCGGCTGGGGCCTGCTGGCGCCGCAGCAGCACCGGCTGGTCCTCGTGGCGCCGCATTCGGCACCCGTGGTGCTGGGCCTGAACACCTCCTGCACCTATCTCGGCGTCACCCTCGCCGGCGTGATCGGCGCCTTGGGCATCCACATCGTGGACGCGCACCATCTCGGCTATATCGGGGCGGCACTGGTCGTCGCCTCGATCGGGCTCGCGGAGCTCGCCGCGCATCGCATCAACGCCGCCAGCGCACGGCATGCCGCCGCCCTCGCTTCGGCATAGGAGACAGCATCGCTGCCCGTGCAATCCTGATCCCCAGGGACCGCGCCGTCATCCGGCGCGGTTATTCGCTGCCCTTGTCTTCAAGAGGTCGAACCGGGAGAGAAACGTCTTCAGGATCGGCGAGGCGTTGGCCTTCTGATAGCCGATGACCAGATCGACGGCCGGCTGCTCGCCCGCCAGGCGACGGCTGACGATCGACGGTGGCAGATAGTCCTCGATGGAGATCGGCAGCAGGGCGATGCCGCGCTCCGACGTCACCAGCGACATCGCCATGGCGAAATTGTCGATCTCGAGATGCGGCACGATATCGACGCCGGATCTCTTCAGATAGCCGTTGACGACAGCGCGCAGCACCCGCGGGATCTCGGAAATGCCGATGAAGCTCTCGCCGACGAGATCGTGCGGATCGAGGCTTTCGCGCACCGCAAGCGGATGATCGCTCCGCATTATGGCGACGAGCGGCTCCTTCAGCACCAGCTTGTATTCGAGCGCGGGCTCCGGCTCCCGACGCAGGAACGCGACATCGATCTTGCCGCGGAGCAGATCGTCGGCAAGTGTCGTCGAGAACCCGCTCGATACCCTGATCTCGATATTGGGCAGATCGTCGCCCAGCATGCGCGTCGCCGGTGCCAGCCAGGCGGCTTCCTGCCCCGTGAGGAAACCGACGGAGAAGATCGCCTTCGCCGGTTGCGCGGCGCGCCGCGCCGCCTCGGCCGCAGCCTCCGCCTGCATGAGCGACAACCGGGCATGGTCGAGGAAGGCGCGACCGGCGGCGGTCAAATCGACCCCGCGCACGCTCCGGTTCAGCAGCGGGACGCCGACTTCATGCTCAAGGTCGCGGATCTGCCGGCTCAGCGACGGCTGCGCCGTGTTGAGCCGCTTCTCCGCGGCGAGCTTCATGCTTCCCGCCTCGGCGATCGCGATAAAGTAGCGGAGGTGCCTGAGTTCCATGCCGCCCTCTATACTCACAAGGCATATCGCTCAGCTTACAAAGTCTTTTCCCTCAACGCCAGATCGGCCTAATTGTTAGGTGAATAGCGCCTCTTCGATCGGCTTCGACTCAACCCGATCCCGGCAAGTTCGCGGACCGATCAACCTTTGAAGAATAGCTGGACTACCGTTCCGACCGCCGGTGCTCCACCGGAGCGTGCCGCCCAGATCGCGCAAACTTTCGAATGCTTGGAAGGGGAAAGCTCCATGTCGAAGAAGCTGGAAGACAAGGTCGCGTTCGTTACGGGCGGCTCGCGCGGCATCGGCGCCGCGATTGCCCGGCGCCTAGCCGCGGATGGCGCCCAGGTTGCCCTCACCTACACGAAGGGTGCGGATGCCGCGGCATCGGTCGTGGCCTCGATCGAGGGTGCCGGGGGCGAGGCGATAGCCATCCAGGCTGATGCCACCGACGCCGAGGCCATCAAGGCCGCGATAGAAAAGACCATCGCCGCCTTTGGCGGGCTCGATGTGCTCGTGAACAATGCCGGCACGGCCTTGCCGAAGAAGTTCGAGGAGACGACGCTGGAGGAAATGGACCACGTCATCGACCTCAATGTCCGCGGCACCTTCATGGCCACGCAGGCGGCGCTGAAGCATATGAACCGCAATGGTCGCATCATCATGATCGGCTCCTGCGTGGGCGAGCGCGTGATGACCCCCGGGCTCGTGGCCTATGCCGCCACGAAGGGGGCCGTCAAAGTGTTCACGCAGGGATTGGCCAGGGAAGTCGGCGACCGGGGCATCACGGTCAACAACATCCAGCCGGGCCCGATCGATACCGACCTCAACCCCGCCTCGGGCGATTGGGCGACCCCCCAGAAGGCCGTCACCGCGCTCGATCGCTACGGTACCGTCGAGGAGGTGGCGGCGCTCGTGGCGTTCGTGGCCGGTCCGGAGGCGTCTTACATTACCGGGTCGAGCCTGACCGTCGATGGCGGCACGAACGCGTAGCGGCCGCCGGATCGGCGCGCCATCGCTCGCCGCCGGTTTCAGTCCGCAGCCGCGCCTTCGAACACGGCGAGGTGGTCCGCCATGGCCTTCCTGTGGGCCGGGCGGCCCTCGCCGCGGGCGACGTAGGCGGCGAGCCCGGGGAAGCGATCGAGGACGCCGGTGCCGCGCAGGCCGCCGAGGACCGATACCATCATGAGATCGCCGACGGAGAAGACGTCGCCCTCGAGCCATGGCCCATCCCCGAGACGTGCTTCCAGGTCGCGCAGCCGCGTTTCGATATAGCCGGTTACGACCGGCCGGCGTTCGGCCGACCAGGATCGGCCGGCCTCGAACAGCTCGTTGATGGCGAATTCCATCACCGCCGGCTCGACCGTGTTGAGGGCGGCGATCACCCATTGGACGGCCTTCATCCGTTGGCGCGGGTCGGCCGGGAGCAGCCGCCCTGCCCGTTCGGCGATACGGAGCACGATCGCGCCGGACTCGAAGATCTCGATTTCATCGTCCCGATAGGTCGGCACCTGGCCGAAGGGCTGGAAGCGCCGGTGCTCGGGGGTTTTCGAATCCCGGATCAGGTCGACCTCATAGGCCTGCCCGACCTCTTCGAACGCCCAGCGCGGGCGCAGATCGCGAACGAAGCCGCGGGCAAAGATCGGGACCCAGGCGAAGGTGGTGATGCGTGGCAAGGCAGTCATCGGGCTTCCTCTCCGTTAGGGCATTTTCGACCATAATGGTTGATATCAACCTATATGTCAAAGGCACGTCCGTCAAATCATTCAACCGATCGGTTGACTTTTTGAAAGTATCCTCCTACATTCAACAATATGGTTGAATTAGAAACACCTCAGCTCGATACCGTCTTTCACGCCCTCGGCGACGCCACCCGCCGGCGGATGCTTCGAGAGCTCGCCCGGGGCGAGCGCACGGTGGGCCAGCTCGCGGAACCGTTCGCGATCTCGCTCGCCGCCGCCTCGAAGCACATCAAGGCGCTGGAAAACGCCGGGCTGATCCGTCGCGAGATCCGCGGCCGCACCCATTTGTGCCGCCTCGATCCCGGGCCGCTCGCCAGTGCCCACGAGTGGCTGCGCTTCTACGAAACTTTCTGGAACGACCGTTTGGATGTGCTCGAACGGCTCCTCCGCGAGGAGGATGCCCGCGAAACTCCCACCCCCAAAGGAGACGAATCATGACCGAACTCATCACCCTGGACGCTTATGGCGTGCTGACCGAGCCTGCGACCTTGACGATCCGGCGCCTTCTGCCCGGCCCGATCGAGCGTGTTTGGGCCTATCTCACGGAGAGCGGATTGCGCCGCCAATGGCTGGCGGCGGGCGAGATGGAGATGAAGGTCGAAGCCCCCTTCGAATTGGTCTGGCGCAACGACGAGCTCTCCGACCCGCCCGGCCAGCGACCGGCCGGTTTCGCCGAAGAGCACCGGATGCAGAGCCGGATCACGGAACTCGATCCGCCCCGCAAGCTCGCCATCGCCTGGCGGGACAGCGGCGACGTCTCCTTCGAGCTGGAGCCGAGGGGCAACGAGGTGCTGCTCACCGTCATCCATCGCCGCCTGCCCGACCGCGCGACCCTGCTGAAAGTCGGTGCCGGCTGGCACATGCATCTCGACATACTGGTCGCCCGCGCGACGGGCAAGGAGCCGGCCCCGTTCTGGGACGGCTGGAGCCGCCTGCGGCAGGAATACGACCGTCGGATCCCGGCCTGACGAAACGCAAATCGAGGTTCCGCCCCTGTCTTGCCGGGCGGAACCTCCTCCCGAACGCGTAAAACCCTTCCCTCCAAGCCGATCCGGCACTAAGAGGGCTTCACATTCCGCGCACCGATCGCCATATCCGGCGCCTGGATTTGCCCGACCTCCCTGCCCTTCGCGAGTCTCCGTTGGCGCTCAAGATCGAAACCTTCTCGTCGCTCAAGGGCGGCAACAGCTTCTTCAAGGCGATCACCCATCCGGACGCGGCCGATCGCGCCGCCTCGCTGGTCGCGCGCCTCGCCTCGGCGCGGGCGCTCGCGATCTACGATCCGCTGGGCTTCCTCGCCGGTTTCGCCGCCTGCCACGATCTGGGCGGCTCGGCGATCGCGGGCGTCTATGTCCAGTCGGTCGAGTCGGTCGGCAAGGAGCTGCTGGATCGCCCGTCCAAGCCCGTGACCGAGCTCAAGGACAGCGCCGCCGACATCGTCTTCGTCGCTGCCTTCGATGCCGAGCGGCTCGTCCAGCAGATCGCCCATCTGGTGCCGCCGGGGGCGGAGATCGTCTCGCTCGACGCCATGCGTATCGACGAGACGCTGTTGACCAACCGGCGTACCTATCTCGACCCGCTCAATTTCGCCACCAACTTCGCCTTCTTCCGCGATCGGGACGGGCTCCATACCCGCGTCGTGACGGCGAATTACTGGTCAAACTACGGTGCCGCCGGCAATTTCCTCGCCTTGACGCTGTTCGACGATGCCGGGCGCGTGCTCGCGCGCTGGCGCGAGGAGCCGGTCCAGGGCAACGGCACGATCGCGCTCGACAGCCGCACCGTCCGGGCGCGCTTCGGCTTGGGCGCCTTCACCGGCCAGCTCTTCATCCATGTCGTCGGCGCCGCCGGGCACGATGTCGTCAAATACGCGCTCGACATTTTCGACGAGCATGGGCCGAGCCTGAGCTGCACCCACGACGCCAATGCCTGGCCCGCGGATTTCTATGCCGGCCTGCCGGCGCCGCGCGCGGACGAGAAGGTCATCCTCTGGGTCCAGAACAGCCTGCCGCTGCCGATCCCGGCCGGCGGCGTGGCGCTCAATTTGATGGGCGGCGACGAGATCGTGCCTTTCGGCGAAGCGGTGCCGCCCTTCGCCAGTATTCCGCTCGACATCTCGACGCTGCTGCCGGCGGCGCGCTGGCCGCAACAGATCGAGATCCGCGCCGGACGCCATGTCGTGCGCCCGCGCTACGAGGTGGTGCGCGGGGCCCGCCGGCGCATCGCCCATCCCAATGTCGAGCGCATCGACCTCAAACCCGATCCGGTCCTCGCCAAGCTCGGCAGCACCATGGGCAAGGGCCATATCCTGCCGGCGCCGATCCTGCCGCCGTCGCTGTGGCGCAGCACCGTGCTGCCGACGCCGATGGCGACGACGCAGGCCGTGCTGCCGATCCAGGCGACCGTCTACGACCCGATGGGCCGGGAGATCGGCCATCACCGCTTCGGCCGGCTGGCCCGGCGGGATTCGGTGGCGCTCGATCTCGATAAATTGATCGGCGAGACGAAGCTCGATTTCGGCCATGTCGAGCTCACCTATGATTGGGCGAGCGGCGAGGAGGCCGATGGCTGGCTGCACGCGCTCTTCCGCTACGAGGATCGTGCGCGCGACCATGCCGCCGAATCGAGTTTCGGCTCGCACATCTTCAACACGGTGCTGACATATCGCGACGAGCCGCAATCCTATGCCGGCCGGCCGCCGGGCCTCTCGACCCGGCTGTTCCTGCGCCTGGGCGAAGCGCCGTTCGATACGCTGTGCCATCTGATCTATCCAGCATCCACGCCCTGGCATGCGCACTCCTCGACCGACCTCATCCTCAACGATGCGGACGGTGTGGAGGTCGCGCGCCGGCGGGTCGAGATCGCGTGCGGCGGATCGCTGTTCTGGCGCGCCGGCGAGATGTTCGATGCGGCGGCGCGACAGCGCGCGAGCGGCGGCTATGTGACCGTGCGCGACGCAACTTGCCGGCTATTCGGCTATCACGGCTTGCTCGGCGAGGGAGGGCGCTTCAGCTTGGACCACATGTTCGGGTTCTGATGTAGATAACATACAAGCTATTGTAGCTTGCATAGGGCACCCTACTTTAAATACTCTATTTGGGACGGCATTGCGTCGCCGGGGGGCGACCGGCCGCGGAGAGCTATGACAGAGCGTCATCATACCAAGGTCCTGATCATCGGAGCCGGCCCGGCCGGCTATACCGCGGCGATCTATGCCGCGCGCGCGAACCTGCAGCCGATCATGGTGCAGGGGCTGCAGCCCGGCGGCCAGCTGACCATCACCACCGATGTCGAGAATTACCCGGGCTTCGCCGATGTGATCCAGGGCCCCTGGCTCATGGACCAGATGCAGAAGCAGGCGGAGCATGTCGGCACCAAGATCGTGTTCGACATCATCGCCTCGGTCGATCTCTCGAAGCGACCCTTCACCGCCATCGCCGACAGCGGCGACATCTATACCGCCGACGCCGTCATCGTGGCGACCGGCGCCCAGGCGCGCTGGCTCGGCCTGCCGAGCGAGGATGCCTATCGCGGCTTCGGCGTCTCGGCCTGCGCCACCTGCGACGGCTTCTTCTTCCGCGGCAAGGATGTGGCGATCGTCGGCGGCGGCAATACCGCAGTCGAGGAAGCGCTTTACCTCACCAACCACGCCAAATCGGTGACGGTGATCCACCGCCGCGAGGGCTTCCGGGCGGAGCGCATCCTGCAGGATCGCCTGTTCAAGAACCCGAAAGTGCGCGTGATCTGGAATCACGTCATCGACGAGGTCGTGGGCGAGCAGAATCCGGCCCATGTGACCGGCGTCACGATCCGCAGCACCCTCGACGGCGGCACCCAGCACCTCCCGGTTGACGGCTTGTTCATCGCCATCGGGCATACACCGGTGACGGAGATCTTCAAGGGACAGCTGACGCTCGACGCCGACGGCTATATCGTGACGGCGCCCGATTCGACCGCGACCAATATTCCGGGGGTGTTCGCCGCGGGCGACGTGAAGGACAAGGTGTTCCGGCAGGCCGTGACGGCAGCCGGGATGGGGTGCATGGCGGCTCTCGAGGCCGAGAAATTCGTCGCGGCCAATGAGGCCGCGGGCATGTCGCGGGCGGCCGAATAGCGGCTGGTCCGCGATCGACCGTTTCAGGTCGAACCTGAGCAGGGGACGGGGATGGATTGGGATAAACTGCGGGTATTCCACGCCGTGGCCGAGGCCGGCAGCTTCACCCATGCGGGTGATTCGCTGAACCTCAGCCAATCGGCTGTCAGCCGGCAGATCAGCGGGTTGGAGGAAAGCCTCCAGGTGCCGCTCTTTCACCGCCACGCGCGCGGCTTGATCCTGACCGAGCAGGGCGAGCTGCTGTACCGCACGGCGCGCGATGTCTTCGCCAAGCTGTCGATGACCGAGGCGATGCTGTCGGAATCGAAGGACCGGCCGAAGGGGCCGCTCAAGGTCACGACCACGGTCGCCTTCGGCTCGGCCTGGCTGACGCCACGCATCAAGGAGTTCCTGGAGCTCTATCCGGAGATCACGCTGTCGCTGCTGGTCGATGACGGCGAGCTCGATCTGTCGATGCGCGAGGCCGATGTCGCCATCCGCATGTCGCCGCCGCGCCAGCCCGATCTGGTGCAGCGTCATCTGATGACCGTGCGCTCCTACGCCTTCGCCTCGCCGGAATATCTGAAGAAGCACGGCACGCCGGCCAAGCCCGAGGATCTCGACGAGCACAAGATCATCATCTATGGCGACGATGCCCGGCCGCCGACCTCGAGCGTCAATTGGCTGATGGAGGCCGGCACCAAGCCCGGCTCCGAACGCCGGCCGATCCTCAAGGTCAACAACGTCAACGGCATCTATCGCGCCGTGCAGAGCGGCCTCGGCATCGGCTCGATCCCGAGCTTCATGCTGATGGAAACCTCGGAGCTGGTCCGTGTCCTGCCCGAGCTCGGCGGCCCGACCGTCGAATCCTACTTCGTCTATCCCGAGGAACTGCGCCCTTCCAAGCGCATCGCGGTGTTCCGCGACTTCCTCATCCGCAAGGTCGCCGAGGCACGCCTCAACTGATCTCCGGCAGACGGCTCTAACGATTTGAATAGAGCAGAGTCTCGGAATGGGTGGTTCCACCCATTCCGAGACTCCAAATCTCTGTCGGGTCGAGAAAACCGACCGTTCGTCAACCCTGCGTAAAGGTTCGTGATGCATTCTCCGCAAAGGTGGGGTGTGCATATCGGAGTGGTTGGCAGGTTCTCCGTCCCCACATTTTGCATTGCGAGATGGAAGCCTCGTCGCTCCGTTCTCTCCTGTTTTCGCCGGCGTTTCCCCTTTGCCGGCACGAGTTCCCGGGCCTTTGGTTCGGGAAGGGGTCCTCGGACCCTACGTCTCCCAGACGTGAAGCCTCCCTGTTGACTTAGGCCCGGAACCGCAAGGTTTTCCGGGCCTATTTTTTTAAACCGCGATGTGTTCAGCGCCGTCCGGCCGGCAGGGCGCCCGCGTCCGGCGCGGTCGAACGAGCCGCGGCACGTGGCGATTTCCACATCTCGTTGATCGCTTCGAGGCTGCGCCCGGCCGTCTCCGGCACCAGCCGCCAGACGAACAGGCCGGCCAGGATGCTCATGATCCCGTAGAGGAAATAGGCGAACCCATGGTTGAGCCATTCATTGAGCGCCGAGTTTCCGTCCAGCACCTTGAACGACCAGGAGACCATCAGATTGGCGACCCATTGGGCCGCGACGGCGATCGCCAGCGCCTTGCCGCGGATCGGCCCCGGGAAGATCTCCGACAGCAGCACCCAGACGACCGGCCCCCAGGACATGGCGAAACCCACGACATAGACGACGACGCAGATAAGGGCGAGCAGGCCCTGGGATTTCAGACTGAACAGCAGCCCCAGCGCCAGCATCGGCACGGCCATGCAGACGGCGCCGGCGATGAGCAGCGGCTTGCGGCCGAGCCGGTCGACGGTTAAGACCGCGATAAGGGTCGCCAGCATGTTGGCCACCCCGACGACGACCGTCTGCAGCAGCGCGCTGCTGCTGCCGGCCCCCAGATTCTGGAACATCAGCGGCGCGTAATAGAGCACGGCGTTGATGCCGACGAGCTGTTGGAAGATGGACAGGCCGAACCCGACCAGGATCACCAGCGAGCCGAACGCGAAGAGCCGCGCCTGCTGGTGCCCTTCGGTGAAGCTGTCGCGGATCTCGGCCAGCGTCCGGCTCGCCGCCGGCTCGGGCGTGAGGCGGCGGAGCAGCGTCAGCGCCTCCTGGTCGCGGCCTTTCAGCACCAGCCAGCGCGGCGTGTCGGAGACGCGCAGGAGCAGCAGGAAGAACAGCAGCGCCGGCACCGCTTCCGACCCCAGCATCAGGCGCCAGCCGATGCGGTCGAGCCACGCCTCGTCGCCGCCCAGCGCGATCAGCCAATTGACGAAATAGACGCCGACGATGCCGCTGACGATCGCGATCTGATTGAGCGAGACGAGCTGGCCGCGCCGCTCCTTGGGCGCGATCTCGGCGATATAGAGCGGCGACAGCATCGAGGCGATGCCGACACCGACCCCGCACAGCACGCGATAGATGTTGAAGGCGACGAGCGCCGACGGCCCGGTCTCGCCGATCGGCGACAGCCCCGCCTCCGGCACGGCCGAGCCCAGCGCCGAGACCAGGAACAGCAGGGCAGCCAGGATGAGCCCGCGCTTGCGGCCCCAGCGATCGGCGACGCCGCCGGCGATCAGGCCGCCCAGCACGCAACCGAACAGCGCGCTGGAGATGGTGAGGCCCGAGAGCGTGTCGCGCCAGGTCTCGTCGAGACGTAGCGGATTGATGAAGTCCGCGTCGATCGATTTGACGGCGCCCGAGATAACGGCCGTGTCGTAACCGAAGAGCAGCCCGCCGAGCGTCGCCACCAGCGTCAGCCGCAGCCCAAAGCTTCCTTCGCCCATGACCTTCCTCCCAGCATTTCTTCCTTGAACGCTCGTTCATGCGCGGCGGATGCATGTTTGGCGATCAGGCCGGACCGCATTATCCGCTTGCGCCGGCGCAAGGCGCCGTCGAGTTGCGGCTGACGAACTCGAAATCCAGCATCTGATGCGGAATCGGCTCCGGCCAGCCGCGTCGACGCGGCGAATGCCGGATGATGAGGTCGGTGGCGATCGCCGCCATCGCCTTCACCGGCTGGCGGATCGTGGTCAGTTGCGGCCAGATCATCTGCGCCACCGGCGAATCGTCGAAGCCCACGACGGAAAGCTGCTCGGGCAGCTTGAGGCCGCGCCGCTGCGCCACCGAAACGGCCGCCGCCGCCATGTCGTCGTTGCTGGCGAAGATCGCGGTCGGCGGATCGGCATCCCCGAGCAGCGTCTCGGCGCAGGCGAACCCGTCGGCAAAGGTGAAATTGCCGGTGAGGACGAGACCGGGCTCGACCGGCACGCCGCGCGCCGCCATCTCGTCGGCGAAGCCGCCATAGCGCTGCTCGGTGGCGCCATGCTCGGGATGGCCGCGCAGGAAGCCGATCCTCCTATGGCCGAGATCGAGCAGATGCGCCGTCAGCGCGCGCGCGGCACGGTAGTCGTCGATCCGGACGCAGGGCGAGGCGCCCTCCACACGCCGGGGCGCGATCCGGACGATCGGCACGGCCGCGTCCTCGAGCTTGCTCAGGATGAGCGGATGATCGCTCAAGGGCGGCAGGAGGATGACGCCTTCGAGCCTAAGCTGCCTGAGCAGCGTCGCCACCTGGTTCGCCATCTCCGGGCCGGTGCCGTCCCACGGCTCGACCATCAGATGGAAACCGGAAACCCGGCAGCGCTCGACGGCGCCGGTCTGGAAATCGCTCAGATAATCGCCGGGCCGGTGGCAGAACAGGCCGATCAGAAAGGACCGGTCGCTCGCCAGGCTGCGCGCGTTGAGATTGGGCCGGTAATCGAGCTGCTCGATCGCCTGCAGCACACGCAGATGCGTGTCGGCGCGCACGCCCGGCTCGTTGTTGATGACGCGCGACACGGTCTTAGGCGAGACCCGCGCCAGATCGGCGACCTCCTGGATGGTAACGGATTGAGGCTGAAGCGTCGAAATCACGGTCGGGACCCTTTGCGACATGGCCGGTCTACCGACCAGATGTACCGTTCCGGTGGCGAGATGACCAGCCGATCGCCCATTCGGCACCAGCAAGAAAAGAAGGGCGGGCCGCGCCGAAGCGCTGCCCGCCCAGGGGCGCAAGACCGGAGGGAACGGTCGGCCTCGCGGGGACTTGCCGGAAGCTCAGAATGTCGCCTTCAGCCTCACCCCGAAGGTCCGGGGCGGCAGATACTGGGCGAGCCAGATCGGGTTGGTGAACACGCCGTTCGAAACCGGCGAGGCGTTGGTATAGGTCGAGGCCAGGGTCTTGATGTTGCCGCCTTCGATATTCTGGACGAAGGCCTCGATCGACCAGGGATTGCGCGACGGCGCCTCGTAGGTGACGTTGAAGTTGGACCGCGTATAGGCACCCTGCCGGTCGAAGGAACCGAAATTGAAGACGCTGAGATAGCTCGCCGTTTCGATATGCGTATCCCAGTGGGTCACGATCTCGCCGCCGTTCGGCAGATCGAAGCGATGGTCCCAGCCGGCCGTGCCGGAGAATGCGGGCGCATGCGGCAACTGGTTGCCCTTCAGATTTTCGAACACCGCCGCCTGCTGGATGAAGGTGTTCTCGGTGATGAGATTGCCGAGCTCGGTATGTTCCAACGCGAATTCGAGCTTGAGCGTATCCTCCGGCGTGACCCGCGCGGTCAGCTCCGATTCGAGGCCATAGCCGGTGGCCCCCTCGGCGTTGGTGGTGAAGAGCGAGGTGCCGGTCTGCTTGCCGCTGGCGTCGAACACGTTGAGCGGCTGGCTGAACTGGAAGCCTTTGAAATCTTCGTAGTAGGCGGCGTTGTTCCAGGTCACCTGGCCGCCGAACAGGCGCGCCTTGGCGCCGACCTCATAGCTGGTGAGGTTTTCCGGGCCGAACCGGCCGCCGCCGTCGAACAGGCCGCCCGACTTATAGCCGGTGCCGATGCTGACATAGCCCAGCAGGTCGGGCGTGATGTCGACCTCGCCGCGCGCCAGCCAGGTTAGCCGCTCCCACTGGGCGGAACCGGTATTGGTGAAGGATTGCTGGCCGGTCTGCGGATTGAAGTTCGAGAAGGGCGCGTAGCCGACCAGCAGCGGATTGTCGTTGGTGTTCAGCGTCACGCAGGGCTGGCCGTTCGCCTGGGTCCCGAAGCAACCGAGATCGACGCCGCCATTGTTGCTCTTCTCGTCGCGGGTATAGCGCAGCCCGCCGGTGAAGCGCAGGAAATCGGTCACGTGATAGGTCGCTTGGCCGAACACGGCCTCCGATTCCTCCTGCTCGTCCGGCTGGATAAAGGAGCCGTTGAAGCCGCCGGCCGGGCCTTGGAGCGTGCCGTCGAACTGATTGATGTCGAACCGGATATTGTTGTTCTCGTGGCTGTAATAGAGGCCGGTGATCCAGTCGATGAGATGCGTGCCGGACGAGCGCAGATTGAGCTCGTGGCTGTAGTTGAAGTAATTGGCGAAGTTCGTCCGGTCTTCCTGGATGGCGCTGCCCGGCGTGCTGATGCTGGTCGGCAGGACGGCGCCGCCGCTCTGGTCGTAATCCTCGAAGCCGTGCTGCCATTGGAAGCCGGCGATATAGCTCAGCGACAGATAGTCGTTGATGTCCCAATCGACACGGCTGCGCAGGCTATCGCTGCCGCGATCCTGCGAGGGCGGGATGCTGACCAGCGCCGAGAAGAGCTGCTGGCCCTGCCGCGGCTCCTGCATCAGAAACAGGTCGGGCGGGCTCTTGTCGGAGTAATATTCGTAGGAGACGTTCCAGGTGATGTTGCTGCGCGGCTCCCACAACATGCTGAAGCGGGCCGAGCGCTGATCCTGGCCGTTATATTTGTCGCCGCCGGAAACGAACAGGTTGCGGTTGATGCCGGGGATGTTGGGCGGCGACTGATAGCTGACATAGCCGTCATGCTGCGCATCGGCGAAGGCGACGCGAATGCCGAAGGTCTTGTCGATCGGCAGGTTGATCGCGCCCTTCGTCTCGAAGGCGTTGTAGCTGCCGCCACCGACCTCGACATTGGCATAGGTCTCGTCGAGCGTCGGCTTGGCCGTGACGAAATTGACAGCACCACCGGTTGAATTGCGGCCCCAGAGCGTGCCTTGCGGGCCGCGCAGCACCTCGACCCGGTCCATGTCGTAGAGCAGCGTCGTCGCACCCTCGGCACGCGGCGAGTAGACGCCGTCGACATAGATCGACACTTCGGGATCGGCCTGCTCGGTCTTGGACAGATCGTTGCCGATGCCGCGGAGCGTCAGGGTGATCACGTCGTGATCGCCCTGATGGGTCGCCTCGAAGCCGGGGACGAAATGGGTGATGTCCTCGACGTCCTGGACATGCGCCTCGTCGAGTGCCGTGGCACTGATGGCGCTGATCGCGACGGGCGTCTTGGAAAGCTCGGAACTGCGCTTGGTCGCGGTAACGGTAATGCTTTCGACGTTGGTGCCCTTGGCGTCGGCCGTGGCGGCCGGCGTCGGCGCCGTCGTGGACGGTGCTTCCGGCGTCGCCTGCTGGGCTAGCGCCCCCCCACACCCCACCGACAATGCCAGCGCCGCTGCACTCGCATAGAATCCGACTCCGCACTTCATTTCGCGGCCCTCCCCTTTTGTGTTTATGCCGGAGCGGCTCATGGCCGACTACGAACTCTTATGAGGTCAGGATGCGCGTCGATGGCAGCGCTGTCAATTATAAATGACAGCGATGTCAGACAACGCTGTCATTTAACCGGAAATTGTTCCGGACAACCTTGATTCCCGTGGCCCGGCACGATCGCCGCCTCACTCAAGGCAAGCTTGAAGCGGCCGTCGGTCGCGAGTGCGACCGGCATGTCGACCGCGTCGAGATCGGCGCCCGCGAGCGCGAAGCAGGCCAGCGGCAAGGTCATGGTCCGCCATTGTCCGACCGGCGCTTCGGCGAACACGCGGCTCACATCCATCGCCGGCCTGCAGCCCTTGCCGCAGCCGAGCACCGCCTCGACTCGCCCGGCCGGCGGCACATCGACGCGAAAGCGCAGCGAGACGGCGTCGCCGCGGTGTGCCGCCGCCTTGAGATCGCGCGCCCGGCCGGTGAACTTCACCAGTCCGCGCGCGCCGCCGCGCCAGTCGGCCACCGCCGTCTCGTCCTGCAGCGAGACCTCGACCGCCGCTTTCGGGCTGACCTGCCTGGCCATGGTCAGCCGCACCTCGGCCAGCGCATCCTCGAGATAGATCGACCAAGGCGCGGTGACATGGCCGGCATGGAACAGCGACCCCGCCGGCGCGCGGAAGCGGGCCGGCACCTGCGGATCCTCCGGCAGCGCCGGCAGGCTCGCATGATCCGCGTAGGTCAGGCCGAAGCCGCGCGGGAAGAGCGCGTCGACCGGACGATCCTCGGCATCGAAGCGCACCGGCATCGCCGTGCGCGGCCAGGAGAAGCCGAGCTTGCCGGTGAAATCCTCATGCACGGAGCCATCGGGATTGCGCAGCAGCACATCGGCGATCCCCTCCCCCTCCGAGCCGGGCAGCCAGGCGGCGACGAAGGCGTCGGCGGCGTTGAGCTCGGGATCGACCCAGAGTGGCCGGCCCGACAGAAACAGCGCCACGACCGGGATGCCCTTCGCCTTGAGCCGCTTCAGCAGGGCCAGCGCCCGACGGTCATGGGGCGAGAATTCGAGCGTCTCGCGATCGCCCTGATATTCGGCATAGGGCCCTTCGCCGAACACCACGATCGCGGCGTCCGGCCGCTCGGCGAAGCTGCCGTCTGCCCTCAGCCGAATCGTCCCGCCGGCGGCCTCGACCGCCGCCTTGAGCCCGCCATAGATCGAGGTGGCGCCGGGAAAATCCTCGTTGTGGTTCCGGTCGCCCTGCCAGTCGACCGTCCAGCCGCCGGTCTGGTCGCCCAGATTGTCGGCGGCGTCGCCCGCGACCAGGATGCGGCCATGCGGGTCGAGCGGCAGCAGCCCCTTTTCGTTCTTCAGCAGCACCAGCGATTTCCGTACCGCCTCACGCGCCAGCGCCCGATGCTCGGCACTGCCGACATGAGACACATCGCCGGCACCGGGCCGATCCTTGGGGGCCGGGCGCTGGAACAGGCCGGCCAGCGCCTTGACCCTCAGAATCCGGCGCACCGCCTCGTCGATCCGGCCCGGCGGAATCGCCTGGGAGCGGGCCTCGGCGAGCGTGTTGGCATAGAGCTCGCGCCAACCGTCGGGCGCCATCAGCATATCGACCCCGGCCATGATCGCTGCCGGACAATCGAGCTTGGTGCAGCCCGGAATCTCCTCATGCGCATTCCAATCGCCGACGACGAAGCCGCCGAAGCCGAAACGTGCCTTGAGCACGTCGGTCAAGAGCCCATGATCGCCGTGCATCTTGACGCCCTGCCAGCCATTGTAGGAGCCCATGACGATCATGGCCCCGGCCGCGATCGCCGCTGGATATCCGGCGGCGTGGATGCGGGCAAGCTCGCTCTCCGAGATCTGGTCGTCGCCCTGATCGCGGCCGTCGACCGTGCCGCCGTCGCCGAGAAAATGCTTGGCCGAAGCGAGCGTATGCCCCGGCGCCATGAAATCGGGCGTGCCGAACTTTCCTTGCAGCCCCGCGACCATGGCGCCGGCATAGCGGGCCACCAGCGACGGTTCCTCGGAATAGCTTTCATAGGAGCGGCCCCAGCGCGGATCGCGCACGACCGCGAGCGTGGGCGCGAAGGTCCAATCGACGCCGGCGGCCGCCACCTCCTCGGCGGTCGCCCGGCCGATCCGCTCCATGAGCGCGGGATCGTGGGCGGCCCCGAGCCCGACATTGTGCGGGAAGATGGTGGCGCCGCGGATCTTGGCGTTGCCATGGACCGCGTCGATGCCGAACAGGATCGGGATCGGCTGATGGCTGCCGTCGCCCGGCGCCAGCGAGGCGCGGTAGAACCGGTCGGTCAGATCGAGCCAGGCGCCGGTGTCGGCATGCACGTCGCCGCCGGGCGCTGCATTGCCGCCTGCGAGAATCGAGCCGAGATGGTAGGTCGCCAGATCCTCGGGCTTGATCGCATCGATATCCGCCTGGATCATCTGCCCGATCTTGTCTTCCAGGCTCATCCGGGCGAGCAGCTGGTCGACGAACGCCTCCGTCTCCGGCCGGATCAGCATGCCCGGGGGCTGCGCCGGCCAGATATCCGGATGCACCACCGCCTGGGCCCGCGCCGAAACGGGCAGCAGGCCGAGCGCGGCCATGAGCACCGCGCAACTCGCGGCATGCAATCGAGCCATCACCAGCATCTCCTCCCTTGGTCGCGACCATGCGGACGAGTTCTCGGAACGCAGTCGCGCACGACCGTTTCCCGCCCGTCATTTTCGAGCCGATTATTCAGCGATCTGAGGCGCTTATGGCTGCGCCGTCGGCGTGGGCGCAGAGCTGCCCAGACGCCGCGAATGGATTAAACGCAAAAATGTCAGCGCTGTCAATTTTCAAATGACAGCGCTATCGAGACACCGAATGGGTGTATATCGCCGCGGAAGGACTACTGGCGTTAAGCATATGGCGATGGCATGCTCGCCTTCGATCAAGTCTCACGACCGTATCGGCGCAATCGTCGGGAAACGGTCGGCCACCCGGAATGCCGGGGGCAGTGAAAAAATTTGCAGGGCAGGTGAATGCTGGGGGAAATCGGACCGGCGGGCCTCGGGACGGTCGATTGGCTCGTCGTCGGACTTTACATGCTCGTGCTGGTCGGGGTCGGACTGCTGGTCACGCGGCAGACGGTGAAGCCGGTCGATTATTTCCTGGCGTCCCGCTCCTCGACCTGGCCCCGCATCGGCCTCGCCCTCTTCGCCTCGAACATCTCGTCCACGGCCCTGGTCGGGCTGGCCGGCGCCGCCTATGCGGTCGGCATCTCGGTCTATGACTATGAGTGGGTCGCCTGCCTCATCCTCGTGTTCTTCTGCGTCTTCCTGCTGCCCTTCATCCTGCGCAGCCAAGTCTATACGATGCCGGAGTTCCTGGAGCGCCGCTACGACGGCAGGGCGCGGCTCTACTTCGCGCTCATGACGCTGTTCCTCAACATCTTCGTCGATTCCGCCGGCGGCCTCTACAGCGGCGCCCTTGTCTGCCGAATGATCTTTCCCGAGACCCCGCTCTGGATGATCGTCGCGGTGCTGGCCGGGATCGCCGCGACCTATACCATCCTGGGCGGGCTCAGGGCCGTGATCTATACCGAGATCGTGCAGGCCGTGGTGCTGCTCGCCGGCGCGCTGGTGACCTCGATCGCCGCCTTCCGCCAGGCCGGCGGCTGGGAGACGGTGATGCGGCGCGTCGATCCCGCCTTCCTGTCGCTGATCCGTCCCATCGACGATCCGGGCGTGCCCTGGCCGGGGCTGCTGTTCGGCGTGCCGATCCTGGGCTTCTATTACTGGTGCACCAACCAATTCATGATTCAGCGCGTGATCTCGGCCAAGAGCCTGGATCACGGCCGCTGGGGCGTGCTCCTGACCGGGCTCCTGAAGCTGCCGGTGCTCTTCCTCATGGTGCTGCCCGGCACTTGCGCCATCCTCATCTTCCCGAACCTGCCCAAGGCCGATCTCGTCTATCCGGCGCTGATCTTCCGGCTGCTGCCGGCCGGCATGGTCGGGTTGGTGGTGGCGGGCTTCCTGGCCGCGACCATGGCGTCGGTCGCGGCCACCCTCAACTCGGCCTCCACCCTCATCACCATGGATGTCGTGCGGCGACTGCTGCCGCGCATTCCGGGGGCCGAGCTCGTGCGCGTCGGCCGGATCGCCACGGCCGCCATGATGATCCTGGCGGTGTGCTGGGCGCCGCAGCTCGAGCTCTTTCCCTCGCTCTGGCAATATCTGCAGACCGTGCTGGCCTATGCCGTGCCGCCGGTCGTGGCCCTGTTCCTCGTCGGACTGTTCTGGCGCGGCGCCAATGCCTCGGGCGCCGCCGCGACCCTCATCCTAGGCTCGCTCTGCGGGAGCGCCATGTTTCTCTGGAACGAAGTCTACCGGCTGTCGCACCTGCATTTCCTCTATGTGGCGCCGGTGCTGCTGGCGATCGACACGGGCCTGCTCGTGCTGGTCAGCCTGTGGCGCGGGTCCCCGTGCAGCGAGGCGGCGGCAGCGACCATCTGGACGCCGGGCTACTTCCGCGAGGAAAGCGCGCGCCTCGCCGGCGAGCCGCCCTGGCGCAACTACCGGGTGCTGGCCATCCTGTTGCTGGCGCTCGCCGCCACGCTGGTGATCTGGTTCCGATAGAAGCTTCCGCGCGGGTTTGGGCGCGGGCTTTGGGTCCCTATCGCCCGGCCGCCCCGCGCCGCGCCAGCCGGGTCACGAACCGGATCTGGTCGCCCCGGTAATGCAGCTTCTCGTAATCGACCGGCCGGTGCCCCTCGGTATAGGAGGTGCGCTCGATCAGGAAGATCGGGCTGCCGGCGCCGATCCCCAGCGCCTCGGCCGCCGCCTCGTCGGCCAAGACGGCCTCGAGCTGATAGAGCGCCTCGACCAGTGGCGTCTCGTATTTCCGTTCCAGCAGCGAGAAGATCGGATCCGTCGCCAGGTCTTCCGCCATGATCTTCTCGCCCAGCGCCTGGGGCAGGTAAGTCTCGTCGAACGACAAGGGCATCCCGTCGGCCAGACGGACGCGGCGGATGCGCACCACGGGCGTGCCCGGCGCCAGGTCGAGCCGGGCCGCGACCTCCGCGTCCGCCGGCACGATCCGCTGGTCGAGCACGCGCGCGCTCGCCCGTCGGCCGAGCGCCTCCATATCCTCGACGAAACCGGTGAGCTCGGTCAGTTCCTGGGTGATCTTGCGCTCGGCGACGAAAGTGCCCTTGCCGCGCCGGATCTCGACCAGCCCGCGCCGGACCAGGCTCTGGATCGTCGCCCGGACGGTCGTGCGGCTGACCGCGAACCGCTCGATCAATTCCTCTTCCGACGGCAACCGGCTGCCGGGCGCCGTGGTGCCGTCGGCGATGCCGGCGGCGATCACCGCCTCGATCTGGGCATAGAGCGGCAGGTGGTCGCTGGGATCGAGCCTCATCAGCCCATCATGACATCGCGACCTGTCGCTGTCACGACGCCGGTATCGAAGACGGACGCGCCGGCATCGGCCCGGCCGACGGCGGCGCGGAAGAGCGCGAAAAGCTCGCGCCCGCAGCCGGCATCGCTGCCCGCATCGGCCTCGATCGGCGTGCGCCCGGCCAGGAGATCCGGCGGCGCCAGCAGCGCCAGCCGGCCCGAAGCGACATCGAGCCGGATCATGTCGCCGTCCCGGAGCTTGGCGATCGGGCCGCCATCGGCCGCTTCCGGCGTCACATGGATGGCGGCCGGCACCTTGCCGGAGGCGCCCGACATGCGGCCATCGGTCACCAGCGCCACGCGGTAGCCCAGATCCTGAAGCACGCCCAAGGCCGGCGTCAGCTTGTGCAACTCGGGCATGCCGTTCGCCCGCGGCCCCTGGAACGGTAGCACCGCGACGAAATCGCGATGCAGCTCGCCGCGCCCGAAGGCGGCGAGGAACGCCTCCTGGCTGGTGAAGATCCGCGCCGGCGCCTCGATCTGCCGATTGGCCTCGCGCACGGCCGAGATCTTGATCACCGCGCGGCCGAGATCGCCGTCGAGCATCTTGAGGCCGCCATCGGACGCGAAGGGCTTGGCGGCACCGGCGAGCACGGCCGGATCGAGGCTTTCCGCCGGCGCGTCGCGCCAGCCGAGGCGCCTGCCGTTCAGCACCGGCTCCTGCCGGTAGCGCTCGAGCCCGCCCGGCCCGGCCACCGTCGCGACATCGCCATGGAGCAGACCGGCATCGAGCAGTTCGGCGATGAGGAAGCCCATGCCACCGGCCGCCTGGAAATGATTCACGTCGGCCGAGCCGTTCGGATAGATCCGCGTCAATGACGGCACGACGGCGGAAAGATCGGCGAAATCCTCCCAGTCGAGCCGGATGCCGGCGGCCCGGGCCATCGCGATCAGATGGATCGTGTGGTTGGTCGAGCCGCCGGTCGCCAGCAGCCCGACCACGCCGTTGACGGTGACTCGCTCGTCCATCAGCTCGCCGATCGGCATGCGGTCGTTGCCGCTGCCGGCGAGCTCCACGATCCTGCGCGCGGCGGCGCGGGTGAGCGCGTCGCGCAGCTTCGTGTTCGGATTGACGAAGCTCGATCCCGGCAGATGCAGCCCCATGATCTCCATCAGCATCTGGTTGGAGTTGGCGGTGCCGTAGAAGGTGCAGGTGCCGGGCGAATGATAGGATGCGGCCTCCGCTTCCAGCAGCTCGGCCCGGTCGAGCTTGCCCTCGGCATGGCGCTGGCGGATACGCGACTTCTCGGTGTTGGGCAGGCCCGACGGCATCGGCCCGGCCGGCACGAAGATCGCGGGCAGATGGCCGAAGCTGAGCGCGCCGATGATCAGGCCGGGCACGATCTTGTCGCAGACGCCCAGATAGAGCGCGCCGTCGAACATATCGTGGCTCAAGGCCACGGCCGTGCTCATCGCGATCACGTCGCGGCTGAACAGCGACAGCTCCATGCCGGCGCGGCCCTGGGTGATGCCGTCGCACATCGCCGGCACGCCGCCGGCGAATTGGGCGACGCCGCCCGCGGCCTTGACCGCGCTCTTGATCAAGCCGGGAAAGCGCTCGAACGGCTGATGCGCCGACAGCATGTCGTTATAGGCGGAAACGATCGCGATATTGGGCTTGTCGACCGCGATCAGATCCGATTTCTCCCCGCCCGAGCAGGCGGCGATGCCGTGCGCGAGATTGGCGCAAGGCAGGCTCATCCGCCGCCGCTCCCCGCCGCCGGCGGCGCGGATGCGGGCGAGATAGGCCGCCCGGCTCGCCTGGCTGCGCTCGACGATCCGCCGCGTCACCGCCTCGACAGTCTCATTCATGGTCATGCCGTCATCTCCCTATTCAAGGGACGTTCCGAAAGGCGCGGTCCCGCCTACGCCCCTTCGTGCCAGGTCCGGCCGTCGCGCTCGATGAGCGCGATCGCGGCCGAAGGGCCCCAGCTGCCGGCCGTATAGGGCTTCGGCCGGTCGCCCTTCTCGTTCCAGGCGTTGAGCACCTGCTCGGTCCATTGCCAAGCCGTCTCGACCTCGTCGCGGCGCATGAAAAGCGTGCCGTTGGCGCGCACCACATCCATCAGCAGCCGCTCATAGGCATCCGGGAAGCGCTGCCGGAAGGTCTCGGCGAAGCTGAGATTGAGCGGCGCCTCCTTGAGCCGGATGCCGCCCGGTCCCGGCTCCTTGGCCATGAGATGCAGCCTGATGCTCTCGTCCGGCTGAAGCTGGATGACCAGCCGGTTCGGCGTCATCTCGCCCGAGCCGCCGGGGAAGATATCGTGGCGCACCGGCCGGAAATACACCACCACCTCGGAGTGCCGCTCGGGCAGGCGCTTGCCGGTCCTGAGATAGAAGGGCACCCCCGCCCAGCGCCAGTTGCGGACATCGACCTTGAGGCAGACGAAGGTCTCGGTCCGGCTGTCGGGATCGACGCCCGCCTCCTCGAGATAGCCCTTCACCGCCTCGCCGCGCACCGCGCCGGCACGATACTGGCCGCGCACGATCCGCGCCGCGGCGTCCTCCGCCCGGATCGGGCCGAGCGCCCGCAGCACCTTCAGCTTCTCGTCGCGGATCGCTTCCTTCTCAACCGCCTGCGGCGGCTCCATCGCGATCAGGCACAGGAGCTGCAGCAGATGATTCTGGATCATGTCGCGCAGCGCGCCCGCCCCTTCGTAATAGCCGGCGCGGCCTTCGGTGCCGATCGTCTCGGCCACGGTGATCTGGACGTGATCGATCCAGTTGCTGTTCCAGAGCGGCTCGAACAGCGTGTTGGCGAAGCGGAGCGCCAGCAGGTTCTGCACCGTCTCCTTGCCGAGATAATGGTCGATCCGGAAGATCTGCGGCTCGGAGAAGACGGAGGCGACCTCGTCATTGATCCGCCGGGCCGAGGCCAGATCGTGGCCGATCGGCTTTTCCAGCACGACGCGGGATTCGGCACTGGTGACGCCGGCCTCATGGAGGCGATGGCAGATCGTGCCGAAGAGATCGGGCGAGGTGGCGAGATAGAACACGCGGATGCGCTCGGGTGCCTCGCCCAGAAGGGTGGCGAGCTCCGACCAGTCCCGGCTCTCGACCACATCGATCGGCACATAGCGGAGCCGGGCGGCGAAGCGCTGCCAGACGCCGGGCTCGAACTCGCCGGGCGCCAGATGGCGTTCGAGCCCACCCTGGACCGTGTCGATGAAATCCTCGGTGCTCCGCCGTGCCCGCGACACGCCGATGATACGCGCCTCGTCGGGCAACTGCCCGTCGCGGTCGCGATGATAAAGCGCCGGCAGCAGCTTGCGCAGCGCCAGGTCGCCGGTGCCGCCGAAGACGACACAATCGAACGGTTCCGCTCTCAGATTCACCATTTGCAGCCCCCTTTATGCTGCCGACCGGGCGCGTCAGACCACTTCGCTGACCACGCGGGTAGCACCCCGCCAAGGCTCGCGATAGAGCCCCTGCAGGACGAGCGCGGCCGAGCCGCGAGCCCAGACCTCGTCGGTCCAGGTATGAAAGACGAGCTCGCAGCGCCCTTTCAGCACCGAAAGTGAATTGGCGGCGAGCGCCTCGCGCAGCGCCGGCTCGATCAGATCGGCCGCCCGCAGCCCGGCGCCGGTCAGGATGACCCGGCCGGGATCGAGCAGATTGACCAGATTGGCGATACCGAGCCCGAGCGTCTCGCCGACCCGGCGGAACAGATCCACCAGCGCCGGATCGCCCGCCCGCGCTCGGCGCGTCACGTCGCGCATGCCGAGCTCGATGGCGATTTCGTCATGAACCGGCGGTAGCCCCGCGAGGTTCCGCGCCTCGCGCAGGATGGCATAGTCGGCGGCGAAGGCTTCGACGCACCCATTCTGCCCGCATCGGCAGGGCGGCCCGTGCCGGTCGATCTTGATGTGGCCGAACTCGGTGCCCATGCCGTGATGGCCGTGATAAAGGTCGCCATGGATGAAATGGCCCATGCCGACGCCGCCCTCGACAGTCACCACGACGAAATTCTCGACATCCTGGCCGCAGCCGAACCAGCGCTCGGCCAGCGTCACCAGATTGGCGTCATTCTCGATCAGCGTCATGACGCCGAGCCGGGCTCGCATCATCTCGGTGAAGGGCACGGGCTGCTCGCCCAGGATCGGGCTCCATTGCGAGACGCCGGTGACGGAATCGACGAAGCCGGGCACGCCCAGGCCGACGCCGGCGATGCGGGTCAGATCCGTGCCCGCCTTGACGATCGCCGCCCGGATGGCGTCCTCGACCATGTTGGCGATGCCGTCCGGCCCGACCGCCCAGTTCCGCACCGGCACCACGACCGAGGCCAGGGGCTCGGCGCGTAGGTTGGTCACGGCCACGCTGATCTGATGCATCGAAAGCTTGGCGCCGACGACATAGGCGAAATTGGGGTTCATGCGCAGCAGCTCGCGCGGCCGGCCGCGGGCGCTGACGCCGCGCGGCTCGCCCTGGTCGTAGCGGATCACGTCTTCGCCGAGGAGCGACGCGGTGATCGCGGAAATCGTGGTCCGGCCCAGCCCCGTATGCCGGCCGATCTCGGCCCGGCAGACCGGCTCGAAGCGCCGGATCGCATGCAGCACCTGATAGCGATTGATGGCTCGAACCAGTTCGGTATCGCCGGCCAGCATGGCTCGGATTCTCCCGATCGGCGGCGCTCGAAAGGCCGCATCAAATTGAGGTCGTATTTATCCGATAGTCGAACATAAATAGCAAGCGCCATCCAAAGGCGAATCCCGGCGGCCCCTCTGCAATAGTTTCCTAACGTGACGGCTTCTATCATCCTCGCCGTTTCCGCCCTGCTGGAGCAGGCATGGGCGTGCAGCCGTTCACCCGGCATGATGACGCCAGGGGGAGGCCCCGGATGAAGCACGGATCGGCCCCGGCTTATCTGCTGGGCCCATCGATGGTGGCGGCGCTGTTCGGCGCGCGGATCGCGCTGCCCGAATGGTTCCAGGGCGTGCCTTACACGCTGCTCCTGGCTCCGGTCCTGCTCGCGGCATATTGGGGCGGGTTCGGCCCCGGCCTCCTGGCCCTGGCCGCGGGCGGCCTCGTCTCCGGCCTCCTCATCTCGCTTGCCGGCCCGGAGGGGGGCGGCGTCCCGGACTACGCGTCCCTGCTCGTCTTCCTGGGCGTGGCGGCGCTCGGCATCTCAGTGATCGGGCAGCTTCAGCGGCGGACCGCCTTGCTCGACGAGGAGCGAAACGATCTCGCCGCCGCGCGCGCGGCCGAAGGGCGGGTCCGGGAGTCCCTGCGCGAGAACGAGCGGCTGTTCCGCACCATGCTCGACACGCTGCCGCAGATCGCCTTCATCATCAGTGCCGACGGCAGCGCCGATTACTATAACCAGCGCTTCGCCGACTATGTCGGCCATCCGATCGGGCGCGCCCCTGCCGACCGCGCGGCCCTGCTCCATCCCGACGATCAGCCCCGGCTGACCGCCGCCCGCCGCGAGGCCGTCCCGCGCGACGCCGACTATACGATCGAGGCGCGGGTGCGCCGCCATGACGGCGTCTATCGCTGGCACAGCATACGGAACAAGCCGCTCTACACCGACGGCAAGGCCGTGGCCTGGCTCGGCACGGCCGAAGACATCGACGATATCCACCGGCTCAACGAGGTGCTGGAGACGCGCATCGCCGAACGGACGCGCGAGCGCGACGCCGCGCGCGAGCATCTGAACCATGTCCAGCGGCTCGAGGCGCTGGGCCAGCTCACCGGCGGCGTCGCCCATGATTTCAACAACCTTTTGACCGCGATCGTCGGCAATCTCGATCTGCTCGACCGCCATGTCACGAGCGAGACCGGTAAACGGCTGATGGAATCGGCCCATCGCGCCGCCGCGCGCGGTGCCCGGTTGATCCAGTCGCTGCTCGTCTTCGCCCGGCGCCAGACGCTGCGCCCCGAGGCAGTGAAGCCGAACGACCTCATCACCGAGCTGGGCGAGCTCCTGCACCGCGCCGCCGGCGACACGATCGAGATCGCGCTTCAGCTCGACCCGACGCTCGATCAATGCCTGATCGACGCCGCTCAATTCCAGGCGGCCCTGCTCAATCTGGTGGTCAATGCCCGCGACGCCATGCCGCCGGCGGGCGGGCGGATCGAGATCGCCACCGTCGAGGTCGCCGTCGAAGAAGGCGACCAGGCCGCCCGGAACGACGCCAAGCCCGGGCGCTATGCCCGCATCATGCTGTCGGACAATGGCCGGGGCATGAGTCCGTCCGTGCTGGCCCGGGCCTTCGAGCCATTCTTCACGACCAAGGATATCGGCAAGGGGTCGGGGCTCGGCCTGTCGCAGGTCTACGGCTTCGCCAGGCAGTCCGGCGGCTTCGTCGAGCTCGCTTCCGAGCTGGGCACGGGCACCACCGTCAGCCTGTATCTGCCGCGAACCGAGGAGCGGATGGCGGCGGCGGCCGAGCCCGTCATCCTGCCGCCCCCGGCCGGGGTCGAAACCATCCTCGTCGCCGAGGACGATCCGGATATCCGCGCCATCGTCGCCGACAGCCTGCGGTCGCTCGGATATCGCGTACTCACCTGCGACGACGGCATCACGGCGCTGGCGCTGCTCCAGCGTCCCGAGCGGATCGATCTGCTGTTCGCCGACATCTCGATGCCGAACGGCATGCTCGGCGACGAGCTGGCCCGGCGCGCCATCAAGCTCAGGCCGGATCTGCGCGCGCTCCTGACATCCGGCCTGCCGGCGGGCGAGACGGGGAGCGAGACTTTCGGGGACTTTCCGATTTTGCGGAAACCCTATCGGCGCGAGGAGCTGGCCTCGGCGATCCGCGCGATCCTCGACAATTGAGCAGGTGCGATAAGAACCGTGTAACCTAATTCGCCGCCACCCGAACTGAGGGGGAAGACGGATTTACCGTGACGCTCCGGCGCCGCGATCCGCTTTCATCCATCGGCGGGAGCAACCGAATGACGACGACGACGACCTTGCAACGGCTTTCCACCGTCAGCCCGGCCTCCGCACGGGTGCAGCATCTGGCGAGCTGGGTTCCGACCCTGTGGATCGCCTACATCTTCATCTGGTACCTGCAATATAAATTCACCGGCCATCCGGGCAGCGTCGACCTGTTCACCACGCTGACGGACTGGCTGGGCTTCCACGGCTATGAAAAGGTCATGCGCATCGGCACCGGCTCGACCGAGCTGGTCGCATCCCTGGTCCTGCTGGTGCCCCGGCTGCGCATCTATGGCGCGGTGATGGCGATCGGCATCATGACCGGCGCCATCTTCTTCCATCTGGCCTCGCCCCTCGGCGTCGATCCCTATGGCGACGGCGGCGTGCTGTTCAAGGAAGCGGTCTCGGTCTGGCTCTCGGGCTGGCTGATCCTGATCCTCCATCGGGACGAAGTCGCCCAGCTGCTTCTGCGGTTCACGGCCGCTCGCGCCGCAACACGATCCTGAGACCGGGCACGAATTATCGCCCTTTCCGTGTATATTCGACCCCGGCTGCCGCCTAACCACCGCGAGCTTCGATATGGCGCCTCGATCCATTCCTGATTGCCGCGGCAATGCCGTCACCAACGCGACGCCGGCCGCTATCGCCGGGCTCGACCGGTTCGGCGACATCCTGCTGCGGCGGGGGGCCGGTGCCGAGCTGATCTTCGACACCCTTGCCGAGGCGCCGGATTGCCCGCTGGGTTTCGCCTATGCGGCGGCACTGCATCTGCTCGGCGATACGCGGGCCGGCGTCGAGGAGGCCGGACGGCTGCTCACCCGCGCCGAGCGCCTGCTCCGCCAGGCGACCCCGCGCGAGATCCTGTTCGTGCAGGCGCTGCGCGCCATCGCCGAGGATCGGCCGCACGCGGCGACCGAGCGCTTCGCGGCGCTCGCCCGCACCGCCCCGCGCGACCTGCCGGCCGCCTATATCGCGCATCTGCATCTGCTCAATCACGGCCGGATGGCGGAGATGCTCGATCTGGCGCGCCTCATCCACGAGGCCAATCCGGGCGACGGCTTCGCGCTCGGCATGCTCAGCTTCGCGCTCGACCAGAACGACGAGGCCTGCGCCGCCGAGACGGCGGGCCTCGCCGCCTGCGCGCTCGACGACCGGATGCCCTGGGCCCACCACGCGCTCGCTCACGCCTATGACAGTCTCGGCCGCGTCGAGGAAGGGCTGCGCTTCATGGAGCTGCGGAGCCCGGCGTGGGAGGGCTGCGGCTCCTCGATGTATTCGCATAATTGGTGGCACGCGATGCTGCTGCGCCTCCGCCTCGGCCGGCAGGACGAGGTGCTGGAGAGCTATGACGCGCACATAGCCCCGCAGGCGCCGCATTCGACCTCCAGCTTCGTCAACGCTGTTTCGCTGCTCGCCCGGCTGGAGCTGCGCGGCCTCGATGTCGGCGAGCGCTGGCAGCCGCTCGCCGATCTGGCCGAGCCGCGCGTCGGCGAGCATGTGCTGGCCTTCCTCGATATCCATTACGCGCTAGCGCTCGGCCGCGCCGGGCGCATCGCGTCGGTCCGGACCCTCGCCCGCAGCGCCCGCCGCTACGGCGCCGCGGCGAGCCCGCAGATCCAGCCGGTCTGGGAGAGCGCCGGCGTGCCGCTGATCGAGGCGGTCTCGTCGTTCGGCCTCGGCAATATTTCAGGCTCGCTCGAGGCGTTCGCGGCCGCCGCCGGCAACGAGCGGCTGGTCGGCGGCAGCAATGTCCAGCGCGGCCTGTTCGCCGAGCTCGCGACCGGCGCGCGCGCGGCCTTCAGGCCGGCCGCCTAAGCCGAGGATCGCGCCGGCGCCATCTCGCGCCGGTTGGCGCCGTCGAAGCCCTTCCGCCGACCGCGAAGCATTGCGATGATGCTCGGCCGGCCGCCCTCGCGGCCCATGGGGGATCGATGGACGAACAATTCACCATCATCGGGCGCGAGCGCGCCCATGACGGCTTTTTGCAGCTCGATGTCTGCCAGGTTCGGCAGCGGCGCTTCGATGGCGCCCTCTCGCCCGTGCTCGAACGCGAGATCCTGGTGCAGGCGGACTGCGTCGGCATCCTGCTCTACGACCCGGCCGCCGATGCCGTGGTGCTGGTCGAGCAGGCACGCCTGCCGGCGCTGCTGCGCGGCTATCCCGCGATCCAGGCCGAGATCGTCGCCGGCCGGCTGGAGCCGGGCGAGACGGCGATCGATGTCGCCCGGCGCGAGGTGGCGGAGGAGACCGGCTGCGTCCTCCAGGGCGAGCCGGAGCTGATCACGACCTCGCTGACCAGCCCCGGCTACAATCTGGAGCAGTTCCATCTCTTCTACGCCGCGATCGACTCAACCAAGGCCGGCGGCATCCACGGCGTCGCCGCCGAGCATGAGGATATCCGCGTGCTCGTGCTGCCTTACGACGAGTTCCGGCAGCGCCAGGCCGACGGGTGCATCAACAACGTGTTCACCCTCTATGCCGGCCTGTGGCTGGACCTCAACCGCGCGCGGCTGCGCGGCGGTTGATCACGCCGCCGGCGCCGGCCGGGCGCGCTGATTGTAGAGCAGCTTCGTCCGGCGCTCGCGCTCCTCGGGCGAGAGCTTGGCCGGGTCCTCGGCGAGATCGGCGCCGACGGCCATGCCGCGCTGCACTGCCGGCCGGGCGCCCATCTCCTCGAACCAGCGCTTGAAGTATTTGAACTCTTCGATCTCCTGGCCCTGCCCCTTCCAGTTCACGGTCCAGGGATAGGAGATCATGTCGGCGATGCTGTACTCGTCGCCGGCCAGGTAGCGCCGGTCATAGAGCCGGTTGTTGAGCACGCCGTAGAGCCGGTTCGCCTCGTCGGTGAAGCGGCGCAGCGCGTAGGATTGGTCGCCCTTATCCTCGCCCAGGCGGCGGAAATGGCCGCATTCGCCGAGCTTCGGCCCCTGGTTGGCCATCTGCCAGATGACCCATTGCGCGACCTCGTATTTCGCGCGCGGCGTCTGCGGCCAGAATTTGCCGGCCTTCTCGGCGAGATACATCATGATCGCGCCGGATTCGAAGATTGCGAGCGGCTCGCCCCCGCCCATCGGCTCGTGATCGACCATCACCGGCATGCGGTGATTGGGATTGAGCTTGAGGAACGCGTCGGTGAACTGGTCGCCGCGGCCGATATTGACGGGCACGACCCGGTAGGGCAGCCCCAGCTCCTCGAGCAGGATGGTCACCTTCTTGCCGTTGGGCGTCGGCCAGTAATGGAGATCGATCATGGGTTTCCTCTCTCGCGGCGGATAGATGGCGAGAGAGCTTAGCCCGCCCGGCGGGGCGGATATATGACCGTGAGCGCGACGGGTCGGCGCAGCAACTTTTTGAAAATGCGCGGCACCACCAGCAGGACCCGAAAATGCGAGCACGCGCATTTTCAAAAAGTCCCTCAGAAGAAGATCCGCTCGCCCTTCATGTCGGCATAGAGCGAAGCCACCTGCTCTGCATAGCCGTTATAGAGCAGCGTCGGCCGGCGCTCGTTGGTGCCGAGCACGCGCTCGGTCGCCTGACTCCAGCGCGGATGCGGCACTTCCGGGTTCACATTGGCCCAGAAGCCGTACTCGCTCGATTGCAGCGCCTGCCAATAGCTCTTGGGACGGTCGGCGACGAAGCTGAAGCGGACGATCGACTTGATCGATTTGAAGCCGTATTTCCACGGCGTCACCAGCCGGATCGGCGCGCCGTCCTGCTTCGGCACCGGCTTGCCGTACATGCCGGTGACCAGGAAGGCGAGCTCGTTGGTCGCCTCCGCCATGGTCAGCCCTTCGACATAGGGCCAGGGATAAAAGAACTGCGTCTGGCCCGGTGCGATATCCGGGTTCATGAAGGTTTCCATGCGCAGATATTTGGCGCCCGACAAGGGCTTGGCGATATCGACCAGCGCTTTCAGCGGAAAACCCGTCCACGGCACCGCCATCGACCAGCCTTCGACGCAGCGATGGCGATAGAGCCGCTCCTCGAGCTGAACCCGCTTCAGCAGATCGTCGATGCCGAGCGTCTGCTCCTTCTCGACCATGCCGTCGAGCTTCACGGCCCAGGGCCGGATCGGCAGCGCCTTGGCGTCGTCGACGACATCCTTGCTCATGTTGAATTCGTAGAAATTATTGTAGGTCGTCGAGTATTTCTCGTCGGTGATCGCCTGGTCGAGCATGTAGAGGTCGTTGCGCTTGGCCGGATAGAGGCCGGCCGACGGATCGGCCGCCTCGGCCGCGTGCGCGTGCCGGAACAGACCGCGGATCGGCAGGGCGGCAGCGATGCCGCCCAGCGCCGCCGCCTTGATCAGGGTTCGCCTGTTGAGGAAGACGCTTTCCGGCGTCGCCTCGCGCTCCGGCCGTTCCCAGCCACGCGGCCGCTTGATCAGCATCGCCTTGCTCCTTCGGCGCTTATTCCACTCCAATGAGAGTTAGGAAGCGCTTCCGGTCACGGCAAATCAACAATCGGTGTTTGAGGAGATTTAAAACCTCGCTCAGCTCAGTGCCGCACAGGCGCGCTGGATGCGCGTGCAGGCATCGCGCAGCTTCTCGGTCGCGGTCGCGTAGGAGATGCGGAAATGCGGCGACAGGCCGAAGGCGACGCCCTGCACTGCCGCGACCCCCTCGGCCTCGAGCAGATAGGCGACGAGATCGCTGTCATTCTCGATGACTTTGCCCTTGGGCGTGCGCTTGCCGATCGTGCCGGCGCAGGAGGGATAGACATAGAAGGCGCCGTCCGGCGTCAGGCAATGCAATCCCTCGGCCTGGTTCAGCATGGCGACGACCATGTCGCGCCGCTCCTTGAACACGGCGTTGTTGCGCGGGATGAAATCCTGCGGCCCGTTGAGCGCCTCGACCGCGGCGGCCTGGCTGATCGAGCACGGGTTCGAGGTCGATTGCGACTGCACCTTCGCCATCGCCTTGATCAGATGCTTCGGCCCGGCGGCGTAGCCGATGCGCCAGCCGGTCATGCAATAGGCCTTGCTGACGCCGTTCATGGTCAGCGTCCGCTCCTTCAGGCGCGGCTCGACCTGGGCGATGGTGGCGAAGACATGGCCGTCATAGAGCAGATGCTCGTACATGTCGTCGGTCAGGATCCAGACATGCGGATGATCGACCAGCACCTCGGCCAGCGCCTTCAGCTCCGCCGGCGAATAGGCCGCACCGGTCGGGTTCGAGGGCGAGTTGAGGATCAGCCACTTGGTCTTGGGCGTGATCGCGCCGGCGAGCGCCTCCGGTGTCAGCTTGAAGCCGGTATTCTGGCCGCAGGCGACCGCCACCGGCGTGCCGTCGACCAGATTGACGATATCGGGATATGAGACCCAGAACGGCGCCGGAATGATCACCTCGTCGCCCGGATCGACGGTCGCGACCATCGCGTTGAAGATGATCTGCTTGCCGCCGGACGAGACCGTGACCTGATCCGGCGCGTAGTCGAGCTGGTTCTCGCGCTTGAACTTGGCGACGATCGCCTGCTTCAGCGCCGCCGTGCCGTCGACCGCCGTGTAGCGCGTGTCGCCGCGGCGGATGGCGGCGATGCCGGCCTCCTGGATATTGGGCGGCGTATCGAAATCGGGCTCGCCCGCGGCCAGCCCGATCACGTCGCGCCCGGCCGCGGCCAGCTCCAGCGCCAAGGTGGTGACGGCGATCGTCTGGGACGGCTGAATCCGATCGAGACGCTGGGCGAGGAACGACATGGCGAAATCCGCGAAATGGCTGAAACGGCCGTAGCCTAATCCCGCGACCCATGCGCCGCAACAGCGCCGGCCGCCCGGCGGGCGCAGGGCTCGGCCGATCCGGCCGCCCGGCACCACATCGTGGAGTAGCATATCCCAGTTGACCGCGCCCACTAAACGATGCATCCTAAAGTAGTGCTTACCCACGTAAGCACTCTCTCTTTAGAGCGCTTGCCGCGGTGCAAGGGGCGATCTCCGGGTGATGTCCACTCTCCCGGAACGTGCAAAATCGATAACGCCCGGAGCGGGTGTCGAGCTGGCCGCGACCGGCCGAACCTGCCCTGCACAGCCATCCGACAAGCAAGAGAGCGCGTTCCAGAGCCGGCACGATTTTCCAGTTCCTTTGGGCCTTACCGTGCGCTCGACCGCGCCGGGCTGCCCGTCACGCAACCTCAGAAAAGGTAATGAAAAATGGCCTCCCAGACGTTCAATGGCTACGATGCGCTCATCGCGCTAGCGCAGTCGAACCTCGATGCGATGATCCATTCGAGCACGACCTTCACGAAGATATCCGAAGAGATCGGCAAGGAGATCGCATCCCAGGCGCATGATGCGTCCGAGCGCGTTGCCGTCGCCAGTCGGGCGACTCTGTCGGCGAAGACCTTTCAAGAGCTGCTCGATGCGCAGGTCAGCTTCGCCACCGCCTCGCTCGATCGCTTCTTGGCCACATCGACCAAGCTGAGTGAGCTCAATTCCAAGCTCGCGCTGGATTCGGTGGTCCCGATCACGAAGCAGGTCGGCGCCCTGCTCGATAAGGCGAAGCGGACCGCCGCCTGACAGCGGATCGAACCCGGCTGCCGGGGTGGCTGCGATACAGCCGCCCCGGCTTGTTCAACGGCCGGCCATTTCGAGACCGGCACCCTGCCTGTCGACCATCGGGCGAAGATTTTATCCACAACCAAGCCGAGGCCCCGCATTGCCGGGCTTGACGCGGGACGATTCGAATGTTCACTATTTGTTCGTGAACATGACATCGCGGATAACCGCTTCGGCGGATACGGCACAAACCGACCCCGCCGGGGCTCGGGAGGAGAGTTGTGCCCGTTGCGCGCCAGCCGATCCGTCGATGGCGACGCTCGACGAGCTGAGCGAGATCGGCATGACCATCGCCCGGGCGCTGAAGGAAGAGGCCCTGGCGCGCGCCGCCATGGCGCAGGCCGCTGCCGTCCGAACCGCCGCCGCCTTGGCCGCGGGCGAGCCGCTTCCGTCGCAACCGCCAGCGGGCGGCATCGATCTCTCCCTCTCCTTCAGCCGCGTCTCGCGCGCCGTGCGCCTGACCCTGGCACTCAAGGCCAAGCTCGCTTCCGACCGGCTGGATCTCATTGGAAAGCAGCACGCCCACGCGATCGGTGCGGCCCGGCGGAACCGGCGCAAGCGGCAGGTCACCGAGGCGATCGAAAAGCTGATCGAGGCCGAGGCGCTGGAGGCTGGTCGCGAATGCGATCGCGAGAGCCTGTACGCCGATCTCAGCGAACGGCTCGACGATGCGGAAATGGAAGACAAGCTCGGCCAAGGCCGTGTCGGCGATATCCTCACCCGCATCTGCCGCGATCTCGGCGTGACACCGCGCTGGGAACTTTGGCGCGGCACCTCCTGGTATCTCGAGGAAGGCTGGAGCCCGCCGCAGGCGGAGGAGCCGGAAGACGAGGATGAGGATGAGGAAGAGCCGGACGAGGACGATGAGGCCGAGATCCGCGCGGAGAAGCTGCGTCGGGACCTGGCCAGCATCCGCGACTTCTTCGGCCTGCCGCCGCTGAAGCCGGACGAGATCGACGATTCCTGAGCGGGGCGCCGCCCCGTGCCGGATGGACCGGGCGAGGCCGCTTCCGCTCACGCGGCGGCGTGCCCGCTCGCACCCTCTGGCATAACGACACACGGGGGCCTATCTTTTGCCTATGTCCATGCCGACGCTCCAGACGATCGCCAAGCCGCTGGCCGATACGCCGGCCGATTTCCGCCTGATGTCGGAGTTCCAGCCCGCCGGCGATCAACCCGAGGCGATCACCGAGCTCGTCGCCGGGCTCGTGGCCGGCGAGCGCGACCAGGTACTGCTCGGCGTCACCGGCTCCGGCAAGACCTTCACCATCGCCCATACCATCCAGCGGCTGCAGCGCCCGGCCATCGTGCTGGCGCCGAACAAGACGCTGGCGGCCCAGCTTTATGGCGAGATGAAGAGCTTCTTCCCGGACAATGCGGTCGAGTATTTCGTCTCCTATTACGACTATTACCAGCCCGAGGCCTATGTCCCGCGCAGCGACACCTATATCGAGAAGGAAAGCTCGGTCAACGAGCAGATCGACCGGATGCGCCACGCCGCGACCCGCTCGCTGCTGGAGCGGCGCGACGTGATCATCGTCGCCAGCGTCTCCTGCATCTACGGTATCGGCTCGGTCGAGACTTATTCGCGCATGATCGTCGACCTCAAGGCCGGCCAGACGCTCGACCGCAACATGCTGCTCCAGCAGCTGGTCGAGCTGCAATACAAGCGCAACGATCTGGGCTTCCAGCGCGGCACCTTCCGGGCGCGCGGCGACACGGTCGAGATCTTCCCGGCGCATTACGAGGATCGCGCCTGGCGCCTGTCCTTGTTCGGCGACGAGCTCGAATCGATCCATGAGGTCGATCCGCTGACCGGCGAGAAGATCGCCTCGCTCGCCGAGATCCGGGTCTATGCCAACAGCCATTACGTGACGCCGCGCCCGACGCTGCTGCAGGCGATCGAGCAGATCAAGGTCGAGCTGAAGCAGCGTCTGGAGGAGCTGAACACGGCCGGCCGGCTCTTGGAGGCGCAGCGGCTGGAGCAGCGCACGACCTTCGATATCGAGATGATGCAGGCGACCGGAAGCTGCGCCGGCATCGAGAATTATTCCCGTTACCTCTCGGGTCGCAATGCCGGCGAGCCGCCGCCGACCCTGTTCGAGTATCTGCCCGAGGACGCGCTCGTCATCATCGATGAAAGCCACGTCACCGTGCCGCAGATCGGCGGCATGTATCGCGGCGACTTCGTGCGCAAATCGACCCTCGCCGAATACGGCTTCCGCCTGCCCTCCTGCATGGACAACCGGCCGCTCAAGTTCGAGGAATGGGACGCGATGCGCGGCCAGAGCATCTTCGTCTCGGCGACGCCCGGCCCCTGGGAGATGGAGCGCACCGGCGGCGTCTTCACCGAGCAGGTGGTGCGGCCGACCGGCCTCATCGATCCGGTCTGCCTCATCCGGCCGACCGAGACCCAGGTCGACGATCTGCTGGCCGAATGCCGCATCTGCGCCCAGAAGGGCCAGCGCGTGCTGGTGACGACGCTGACCAAGAAGATGGCCGAGGCGCTGACCGAATATATGCACGAGGCCGGCATCCGCGTGCGCTACATCCATTCCGATGTCGAGACGCTGGAGCGGATCGAGATCATCCGCGATCTCCGGCTCGGCGCCTTCGACGTGCTGATCGGAATCAACCTGCTGCGCGAGGGGCTCGATATCCCGGAATGCGCGCTCGTCGCCATCCTCGATGCCGACAAGGAAGGCTATCTGCGCTCGCGCACCTCGCTCATCCAGACCATCGGCCGCGCCGCGCGCAACGTCGAAGGCCGGGCCATTCTCTATGCAGACCGCATGACCAACTCGATGCAGGCCGCCCTCGACGAGTGCAATCGCCGCCGCGAGAAGCAGCAGGCCTACAACGCCGCCAACGGCATCACGCCCGAGAGCATCAAGCGGCAGATCTCCGACATCCTGGATTCGGTGTTCGAGCGCGACCGCGTCACCGTCGATCTGGGCGATGCCGGCGGCCTGCATTATGCCGGCTCGAACCTCAAGGCGGTGATCGCCGATCTGGAGAAGCGCATGCGCGAGGCCGCCGCCAATCTCGAATTCGAGGAGGCGGCGCGGCTGCGCGACGAGGTTCGGCGGCTGGAGCAGATGGAGCTGGGCATGAGCACCGGCGCGGTGCCGGCCGACGCCGAAGGGCATACCGTGCCGGTCAGCCGCTCGACCGCCGGCCGCGCCGGCTCCAACGCCAAATTCGCCGCCCGCGACAAGGCGCGCGGCCGCCGCCGTCGAGGACCCTGACTCCGTGACCCTGAAGATGACCGACAAGATGCCCCGCGCCGCCCTCGTCACCGGCGCCGGCAAGCGCATCGGCCGTGCCATCACGCTGATGCTGGCCGAAAATGGCTGGGCCGTGGCCGTGCACTACAATCATTCCGCCGGCGAGGCCGAGACCGTCGCGGCCGAGATCCGGGACAAGGGCGGCAAGGCGGTCGCCGTCCGCGCCGATCTCGCCAAGGAAGCCGAGGTCGAGACGCTCGTGCCGGCTTCGGTCGAGGCGCTGGGGCCGCTCGGCTGCCTCGTCAACAACGCCTCGACCTTCGAATATGACAGCATCGCCACGGCGACGCGGGCGAGCTGGGACCATCATATCGAGGCCAATCTGCGCGCCCCCTTCCTGCTGACCCAGCGCTTCGCCGCGCAATTGCCGGGCGAGGCCGAGGGCGCGGTCATCAACATGATCGACGAGCGCGTCTGGAACCTGACGCCGCATTTCGCGACCTACACGGTCAGCAAGGCCGGGCTCTGGACCCTGACGCAGACGCTGGCCATGGCGCTGGCGCCGCGCATCCGCGTCAACGCCGTCGGCCCCGGCCCGGCCCTGCCCAGCATCCATCAGAGCGAAGCCGAATTCGCCGCCCAGTGTGCGTCCATGCCGCTCAAGCGCGGCACCTCACCGGAGGAAATCGCCGAGGCGATCCGCTTCATCCTGTCCGCCCGCGCCATGACCGGTCAGATGATCGCGCTCGATGGCGGCCAGCATCTCGGCTGGGCGCAGCCGCGCCCGTCGGAGGAGACAATCGATTGACCCGACTGACCGAGCAGCCCGTCATGAACCGCTCACAGGCCGAGAGCCTGCGCCGCGTCTTCATCCGCGATCTGGTCATGATGTCCAGCATCGGCGTGCACGCCCATGAGCATGACGCCAAGCAGCGCATCCGCCTCAATCTCGATCTCGGCGTCGCGGAAGGAACGGCACCGATCGACGACGATCTGCGCAATGTCGTCTGCTACGACGAGATCATTTCGGCCGTCCGCCGGCTGGTCGATGCCGGCCATGTTCGTCTGGTCGAGACGCTGGCCGAGCGCGTGGCCGAGCTGTGCCTGGCCGATCCGCGCGTCCGCCATGTGCATGTTGCGATCGAAAAGCTCGACGTGTACGCCGATGTGGCGAGTGTCGGCGTGGCTATAGAAAGGTTCAATCACGCTGGATGAATCAGCTTGACAATCGGTCCCGGTCGGCGATGCCGGCCGATTCCGAGAGAAAAGTTGTTCACAGCCGCCCCTCCCGCCCGACGGGGCCATTGCGCGATTCGGTAAATCCTCCCACCCGGCTGCAACCTAACCCTGGAATCAATAAAAACACTGCGATATCAGAGACTTAAAAGATATGATTAAAAAATGGGCAGGCCCGTGGGACTCTAGGCGCGCCAACGATCGCAGCCGTCTTTCCGTGAGTTCCCAACAACCTTATCCACAGATTCCGTGGATACATGTCCGATCCGTTACGATCCTTGGGTTTCGTTCCGATTTGCCAATAAATCCCATGCGCGATGACTGATCCTGAGCTGGAGACGACTGACGTCGGTGTGCTTGCCCGCGGGGTCGAGGTGATCCGCGGCGTAGTCAAGACATTGCCGCCGTCGCCCGGCGTCTATCGGATGCTGAATGCCAAGGGCGACGCGCTTTATGTCGGCAAGGCCCGCAATTTGCGGAACCGGGTCGGCAACTATACCAATCTTGCCGGCCTGTCGAACCGCATCCGCCGCATGATCGCCGAGACGATTTCGATGGAGATCGTCACGACCCATACCGAGGTCGAGGCGCTGCTGCTGGAGATCAACCTGATCAAGACCCTGATGCCGCGCTATAACGTGCTGCTCCGGGACGATAAATCCTTTCCCTATATTTTGCTGCGTTCCGAACATCCGGTGCCCCAGCTGACGAAGCATCGCGGCGCCCGCAAGGAGGGCGGCGAATATTTCGGCCCCTTCGCCTCGGCCGGTGCGGTCAACCGCACCATCACCGCTCTCCACCGCGCTTTCCTGCTGCGCTCCTGCTCCGACAACATCTTCCAGACGCGGACGCGGCCCTGCCTGCAGTATCAGATCAAGCGCTGCTCGGCGCCGTGCGTCGACCGCATAGATCGAAAGGATTATCTGGAGCTGGTTGAGGAGGCGCGCGCCTTCCTCACCGGCCGGTCGAGCGAGATCAAGGCGCGGCTGGTCGAGCAGATGATGGCGGCATCCGATAAGCTCGATTTCGAGACGGCGGCGGCGATCCGCAACCGCATCCGGTCTCTGAGCCACGTCCAGTCCGACCAGAACATCAATATCGAAGGTCTGGCCGACGCCGATGTCGTCGCCGCCCATCAGGAGGGCGGGCAGACCTGCGTGCAGATCTTCTTTTTCCGCGGCGGCCAGAATTTCGGCAACCGGGCCTATTTTCCCAGCCACGACCGGCAGCTCGGCGCCCCCGAGGTGCTGGCGGCCTTCCTCGGCCAGTTCTACGAGAACAAGCCGACGCCGCCGCTCATCCTCATGAGCGAGGAGCCGGTCGAGGCCGAACTGCTGGCCGAAGCTCTCGGCACCGCCGCTGCCCACAAAGTGCAGCTCGCCGTGCCCCAGCGCGGGGACAAGCGCAAGCTGGTCGAGCATGCGCTCGTCAACGCCAAGGAGGCCCTGGCCCGGCGGCTCGCCGATTCCTCCTCGCATCGCAAGCTGCTCGAAGGCGTCGCTTCGGTGTTCGAGCTCGACGGCCCGCCGCAGCGCATCGAGATCTACGACAACAGCCATATCCAGGGCACCAACGCGATCGGCGCCATGGTCGTGGCCGGCCCCGAAGGGTTCCTCAAGAGCGCCTACCGCAAATTCAACATCAAGGGCACCGAGCTCGTCGCCGGCGACGATTACGCCATGATGCGCGAGGTGCTGGAGCGCCGCTTCGCCCGCGCGCTCAAGGAGGATCCGGAGCGCGCTCTCGGGCAATGGCCGGATCTGGTGCTAATCGATGGCGGCGCCGGCCAGCTCGCCGTGGCCGAGGAGGTGCTGCAGCAACTCGCCATCGAGGATCTGGCCATCGCCTCGATCGCCAAGGGCCCCGACCGCAATGCCGGGCGCGAGCGCTTCTTCGTGCCGGGCAAGCCGCCCTTCTCGCTCGAGCCGCGCGATCCTGTGCTGTATTTCCTGCAGCGCCTGCGCGACGAGGCGCACCGCTTCGCCATCGGCACCCACCGCGCCCGCCGGCAGAAGGCGATCGGCCAGTCGCCGCTCGACGAGGTCGGGGGCATCGGCCCGGCGCGCAAACGCGCGCTGCTGCACCATTTCGGCTCGGCGCGCGAAGTCGCCCGCGCCGGGCTCGCGGATTTGGAGCAGGCGCCGGGCATCAGCTCGACCGTTGCAAAAAAAATCTACGAGCATTTCCACACGGACGATTAGGATGCGCCGCAAAGCCTCCCGATATGCGCGCCCGATCGGATCAGCCTGATGTTGATGACCCTGCCGAATCTCCTCACCTTGTCGCGGATCGCCGTGATTCCGCTGGTGATCGGCACCTTCTATCTGGCCCAGCCCTGGTCGGCCTGGCTCGGCGGCGGGCTGTTCGCGCTCGCCTGCGTCACCGATTGGCTGGACGGGCATTTCGCCCGGCGCTGGCAGCAATTCTCCGCCTTCGGCCGCTTTCTCGATCCGATCGCCGACAAGCTTCTGGTCGCGGTCGTGCTGATGATGCTGGTCGCCTTCGAGCGGCTCAGCCGATCCGCCCTGTTTCCGGCGCTGGTGATCCTGGCGCGCGAGATTCTGGTCTCGGGCCTGCGCGAGTTCCTGGCCGGGCTCCGCGTCAGCCTGCCGGTAAGCCGCCTCGCCAAGTGGAAGACCGGCATTCAGATGGTGGCGCTCGGCGTGCTGCTGATCGGCCCCGAGGGGCCGGGCTGGCTGCCGATGGTCGGGCTGGGCGAGACGCTGCTGTGGCTGGCCGCCCTTCTCACCATGGTCACCGGCTACGACTATCTGCGCGCCGGCCTCAAGCACATGGATGCCGACGATCCGCCGACGGTGAAGGCGGTCGGCGGCGCCGAATGATGCGCATCTTCGGCCTCGCCGCCTGGAGCGGCAGCGGCAAGACTACGCTCATGGTCAAGCTGGTGCCCGAGCTGGTCGGGCGCGGCCTCAAGGTCTCGACCGTCAAGCACGCCCATCATGAATTCGACCTCGACCAGCCCGGCAAGGATAGCTGGCGCCACCGCCAGGCCGGCGCCACAGAGGTGATGGTCGCCTCGGCCGCGCGCTGGGCGCTCCTGCACGAGCTGCGCGGGGAGGCCGAGCCGGGGCTCGATGCGCTCGTCGCCCATATGAGCCCGGTCGATCTGCTGCTGGTCGAAGGCTTCAAGCGCGATCCGCATCCCAAGCTGGAGATCGTGCGGCCGAGCCTGGGCAAGAGCCTGCTGTGCCAAGGCGACCCGATGATCCGGGCGCTCTGCGCGGTCGAGCCCCTGCCCGATGCGATGCGCTCCGCCCTGACGCTCCCCATCTATGATGCGGAAGATATCGCCGGCATCGCCGATTTCGTCGTGGCGAACGCGGCGCCGCTCGTTGGAAAGGCACCATGAAGCTCGTTTATTTCGCCTGGCTCAGAAGCCGCATCGGCAAGGCCGAGGAGTTGATCGAGAAGCCGGCCGAGGTCGCGACCGTCGCCGACCTTCTCACCTGGCTGGAGCGGCGGGGCGGCGGCTACGCCGAGGCGCTGGCCGATCGCGCGGTGATCCGGGTCGCGGTCAATCAGGATTATGTCGGTCCGGACCATCCGGTCGCCGAGCGCGACGAGATCGCCCTCTTCCCGCCGGTCACCGGAGGCTGAGGATGATCCGGGTCCAGCGGGAAACATTCGATGCGGGCGCCGAGATCGGAGCGTTCGCGGCCGGCTGCGGTCCCGAGGTGGGCGCGGTCGCGAGCTTCACCGGCCTGGTCCGCGATGCCGGAACGGGACCGGCCCTCAAGGCCATGACGCTCGAGCATTATCCCGGCATGACCGAGCGCAAGCTCGCCGAGATCGAGGCCGAGGCGCGGCGCCGCTGGCCGCTCGCCGCCAGCCTGGTCATCCATCGCTACGGCCGTATGCTGCCAGGCGAGCCGATCGTGCTGGTCGCCACCGCCGCCTCGCACCGGCAGGCCGCCTTCGAGGCCTGCAGCTTCCTGATGGACTGGCTGAAGACCAAGGCGCCGTTCTGGAAGCTGGAAGAGACCAGCGAAGGCGAACGCTGGGTCGAGGCGAAGACGAGCGACGATGCGGCCGCCGAGCGCTGGGGGATGGCTGCGCAGCGGTAAGCGCACAGCGCCGCCCGGCAAAGGATCCACGTGCGGGAGCGTGGATCGACGGGTTTAGCCCGTTCTCGCCTGCTCATACCCCTGCGCGAATCTGACCGAAATTGGAAGATTATTTTACAGATTGAAACGCACCCGGCCTCTCAACCTATTGAATGGTAAACATTCCGTAAACAGGCATGAAAATTGCGGTAATCCACAACGCCTGCGAGCTTTCGATAAAATCAAAAGTTCAGGAATGTGAATTTCATAGGGGGTCTTTCACGATGCTGCGTTCTTCCATCCTCGCCATGACGGTCGTCGCCATGACCGCCGGCACCGCTTATGCAGACGAGTTCGTCGGCACGGCCGCGTTCAAGGACAACAACCCGAACGGCACGGTCGATTTCACCGCGGCCACCGCGTCCTTCGACCTGTCCTCGCTGCTGAATGTCGGCGACAACATCACGATCAGTGATTTCCTGACCATCACCAGCACCGATACGGCGACGAAGACCAATTCGCAGACCGACAATCTGACGGTCACCTTCAAGTTCACCGAGCCGGGCAAGGTCACGGGCAAGCAGACCGGCACGGGTGAAGAAGACGTCACGATCAAGGGCAAGACCGATAGCGCCACAGGTTTCATCACCTGGGACAATGACGGCCTGCTGGAAATCGATTTCCTCGATCACGCGATCCTCGATATCGGCCTGACGCCGGCCGTCGCCTTCTCGACCGACGGCGACAACGATCTGGTGTTCGACGTGAACGCCACCTTCACGCTCGTGCAAGTGCCCGAGCCGGCTTCCCTGGCGCTCCTGGGCGCCGGTCTGCTCGGCCTCGGCGTGCTCCGTCGGCGCAAGGCGGTCTAAAGAGCTTTCGGGGGGTTTAGGGGGCGGCCCGTTCCAGCCGCCCCTTCATTGCAGGCGAAGAGCCGGCCGGCGCGTCACGCCGGCCGGGCTTGGCTTGTGCGCCTATAGATTGGCGCCCTTGATCGCGGCGGCGACCGCGTCCGTCACTTCGCGCGTCGTCGCCTTGCCACCGAGGTCGGGGGTCAGGATGCCGGCGCCGGTGACACGCTCGACCGCATCCATCAGCACCCTCGCCGCCGCCGGCTCGCCCAGATGCTCCAGCATCATCGAGGCGGTCCAGAACGAGGCGACGGGGTTGGCGATGCCCTTGCCGGTGATGTCGAAGGCCGAGCCGTGGATCGGCTCGAACATCGAGGGAAAGCTCCGCTCGGGATTGACGTTGCCGGTGGGTGCGATGCCTAGGCTGCCGGCAAGCGCCGCGGCCAGGTCGGACAGGATATCGGCGTGGAGATTGGTCGCGACCACAACATCGATCGAGCGCGGCTTCAGCACCATGCGCGTGGTCATGGCGTCGACCAGCATCTTGTCGGTGGTCACGTCCGGATATTGGGCCGCGACCTCGGCCGCGATCTCGTCCCACAGCACCATGCCGTGGCGCTGGGCATTGGATTTGGTGACGATGGTGAGATGCTTGCGCCGCGCCCGCGCCTGCTCGAACGCCGCCTTCATGATGCGCGTGACGCCCACGCGGGTGAAGATCGCCGTCTCGGTCGCCACTTCCTCGGGCAGGCCGCGATGGGTCCGGCCGCCATTGCCGGCATATTCGCCCTCGCTGTTCTCGCGGACGATCATCCAGTCGATGTCGCCCTGCTCCACGCCGCGCAGCGGGCTGGTGACGCCGGGTAGGATGCGGGTCGGCCGCAGATTGGCATATTGGTCGAAGCCCTGGCAGATCGGCAGCCTGAGGCCCCAGAGCGAGACATGGTCGGGCACGTCGGGTGCCCCCACGGCGCCGAAATAGATCGCGTCGAAGCGCTTCAGCCGGTCGAGCCCGTCGGCCGGCATCAGCACGCCGTGCTTGCGCCAATAGTCGGAGCCCCAGGGAAAGGTCTCGACCTCCAACGTAAAGCCGCCGACGCGATCCTGCAGCACGCGCAGGATTTCGAGCCCCGCCTCGATCACCTCGATGCCGATGCCGTCGGCCGGCACGGCCGCGATCCGGTAATTGCGCATCTTCCCTCCCCATGTTGCGGAACCCTGATAATCGGGACCGCCATTCCAAGCAATTCTTAGCTGATGCCGGCATGGTCACGGTGTATCCTCGGCGAAGGCGGCGTTCCGCCGCAGCGGGAGGTGCAGCTTGTTGGAATTGCCCATCTACACCAGAAGGCTGAGCGACAAGATCCTTTGGGCGTTCGATCAGGCGATCGAGCAGAAATCGCTCGAGGTGGCGGGTCTGCTGATGCAGGCGCTCGAATTGGCGCTGACGCGCGAGGGCGGCGCCGGCCGCACCGATCGGCGGCAGGATCTGGACCATGTCATGGCGGCTTACGACAAGCTCAAGGAAGCCACGCAGCCGACCGCCTAAGGATCTAGCAAAGGCGGCACTGCCCAAGAAAACGGCGGCCCGAACACCGCTTGCCCAGCCGCGCTCGATCTAAGCGCTGTCAAAGCGCGATAGGGCCGGCATGCCGGTTGCAGTTATCCGATCTCTGGACGCGGCGGCACGGGAGATCGGAACATGGCATCGGCAGCAATCGCATCGACCGGCGGAAGCCGACAGCGCTGGATCCAGCTCGCGCTGGGCGTGGTCGCGATGATGGCGATCTCGAGCCCGCAATATGTCTGGACCTTGTTCGTGAAGCCGCTCCAAGGTGCCACCGGCGCCGAGCTCTCGACGATCCAGGTGACCTTTTCGATCCTGGTCGTGCTGCAGACCTGGTTCTCGCCGGCCCAGGGCTATCTGATCGAGAAGTTCGGCATTCGCACGCTGGTGACGCTCGGCTGCGCGCTTTCCGGGCTGAGCTGGGTCGCGGCCGCCGGCGCCACCAGCACGCTCATGCTCTATCTCACCTACGGCCTGCTCGGCGGTCTCGGCACCGGCATCGTCTATGTCGGCGTGGTCGGGCTGATGGTGCGCTGGTTCCCCGACCGGCGCGGTTTCGCCTGCGGCATGGCGGCGGCCGGCTACGGCTTCGGCGCCATGCTGACCACCTTCCCGATCAGCGACATGCTGAAATCCGCGGGCTACCAGCAGACGCTGATCGTCTATGGACTCATTCTCGGCGCCGTCGGCGTCGCCGTCTCGATGGGGCTCAAGGAGCCGACGCTCGCGTCCGGGCCGGAAATCCGCGCCGCCGCGATCCAGACCGGCGTCGCCCCGGGGCGGATGCTGCGCACGCCGACCTTCTGGCTGCTCTTCGCCATGATGACGATGATGTCGACCGGCGGGCTGATGGTGATCTCGCAATTCGCCGCCTTCAGCAAGGATTTCGGCATCACCGACATGGTGGTTTTCGGCACCGCGGCAGTACCGCTGGCGCTCACCATCGACCGCATCACCAACGGCCTGACCCGGCCCTTCTTCGGTTGGGTGTCCGACCATATCGGCCGCGAGAACACCATGGCGCTCGCCTTCATCGGCGAGGCGCTGGCGATCGCCTGCATGCTCTATCTGCGCGACAACGCGGTCGCCTACGTCCTGCTCTCAGGCGTCGTCTTCTTCGGCTGGGGCGAGATCTTCTCGCTATTCCCCTCGATCCTGAGCGACACTTTCGGCACCAGGCACGCCACCACCAACTATGGCTTCCTCTATATGGCGCAGGGCATCGGCTCGGTGTTGGGCGGCCCGGTCGCGGCGAAGATCCACGAGGTGGAAGGCAGCTGGCTGCCGGTGTTCGGCCTGATCATCGCCATGGATGTCCTGACCGGCGTGCTGGCGCTTTTGGTGCTGAAGCCGCTGCGCCGCAACCGGATGATGCCGGCAATGACGGCCGAGGAGCTTCAGCCGGCCGTCGCCGGCACCTCGATGACGTAAGTCGGCAGCTTCTCGCGCCGGGCCAGCTCTTGCGCGGCTCGGGTCGCGGCGGCGCGGCTCGGATAATGGCCGCTCCGCACGCAGAAGAGCGGATCGCCGGCCTTGTCCTTGCCCGGCGCGATCTCGGCCGGGTAGCCATGGGCCGTGAGCGTACCGAGCAACAGCTTGGCATGGTCCTCCGACTGGAACGCGCCGAGCTGTATGACCCAGGGCCCCGTTCCATCCGCCGGTGTCGGCTGCGCCTCATGCCTGGCGGCCTCATGCTTGACCGCCTTGGGCTTGGCCGCTGGCTTCGCCGCGGCTTGGGCAGGCGGCGCGCTCGCAGCCGGATCGGCCGGTGGTTCGGGCTTCGCGGCAGGTTCGGGCTGGACAGGCGCTTCCGGCTGAGCCGGTATTTGGGCCTGAGCAGTCAGAGGCGCGGTAGGCGCCGGCTTGATCGGTTCGGGTGCGGATGCCGCCGGTTCCGGTGTCTGGTCCTGCTCCTTGACGGCAGTGCTCTCCTGCTCTGGCAAGACCGGCATGTTGGTGATGAGCGGCGACGTTTCCTGCATGATCGTCGAGGCCGCTTGTTGCGCATGCGGCGCCTCGGCCGGCTCCGGCCCCGGCCCCGGCGAGCTCAGCCAGCCGACCATGATCCCGATACAGAAGCCGACGGCGAGAATCGCCGCGATGGCGATTTTCGAAAAGGACAGGCCGCGCCAAGTGCCGGGTTCCGGCTCGAAGTCACTCATGCGTCGCGAGGACCCACGGGTTGCGCGCTAGACCGTGACGACTTTAGGTCGACTCGACCTAAAGTCTGAATCGCTGTCTAGTTCATAGGTTTAGAGACCGATTCAGGCATTAAGTCGGTTCGACTTAATGTCATCGGACTCTTGGGAATCGCCCAGCCGACCGGCGTGGCAGCGACGCCGGCAGAAACCGTCTTAACCCTGTCTCATCGCGAGGTCGAGAGGATACAGTCGTATCGCGAGCATCAGTCCGGCAACGGCACGCCGGCTTCCGTCAGCGCCGCCGTCTGCCGTCTCGCCAAAGCCTCGACATCGAAGCCGGCGATGAGGTCGTGAAACAGCTCGTACCAGTTGAACTCCGCCTTGAGACGGAGGAAGACCGAGCCCAGTCCGATCGCGGCGCGATCCATGAACACGAACTCGCGCGGCGGCGTCACCCCGCCCAATCGCTTCAGCTCGCGATGCACCTTCTCGGCCGTCTCGCGGCCGTACTGCCCGCTCGGCGCCTCCTGGATGCGCCGCGTCCTGTCGTCGAGCAGCGGCGCATAGAGAAAGCGCGCCCAGACATTCAGCACGTCGATCAGCTCGCGCTTCAAGTTGGTAAAGCCCCAGTTTTCATAGGCGTGGATGGCGAGCGCCTCGTCGCCGGTCTGGAGCGCCCGGTACAGATCGATGACGCCGCCGACGAAGCGCGGCCGGAACGTCCGGATGCAGCCGAAATCGAGCAGATTGACGCCGTGGTTCGGCCGCACCGTGTAGTTGCCGAGATGCGGATCGCCGTGGATCACGCCGTAATGGTAAAAGGGCACGTACCAGGCACGGAACATGTTGTAGGCGATGGCATTGCGCGCCTCGGCGGGGGCGTCGGTGAAATCGATCAACGGCTCGCCTTCGAGCCAGCTCATGGTCAGAAGCCGCTTGGTCGAGAGCTCGTCGCGCACCTCGGGCACCACGACATTGGGCTCGCCCGAGAGCATGTGCCGATAGAGCGCCATGTGCCGGGCTTCGAGCGCGTAATCCAGCTCCTCGCGCAGCCGGGCCGCCAGCTCCGCATGGATATGCTGGGTCGAGATCGACTTGTCGTAGCGAGCATAGACGGAGAAGAGCAGTTTCAGCTGGGCCAGATCGGCCTCGACCGCGGATTGCATGTCCGGATATTGAAGCTTGCAGGCGAGCTTGATGCCGTCGAGCGCGGTCGCGCGATGGACCTGGCCCAGGGAGGCCGCGCGCGCCGCCGCTTTGTCGAACTCGGCGAAGCGGCTTTGCCACTCCGGGCCGAGCTCGCTCGCCATGCGGCGCTTGACGAACGGCCAGCCCATGGCGGGCGCGTCGGCCTGAAGCTGCGACAGCTCCGTCACATATTCCTGCGGCAGCGCGTCGGGAATGGTCGACAGGATCTGCGCGACCTTCATCAGCGGCCCTTTGAGGCCCCCCAGCACGGTCTTGAGCTCGGCCGCGTGCTGGCCGCGATCGAGTTCCATGCCGAACAGCCGCTCGCCCGCCATGCGCGCGGCGAGGCCGCCGACGGCGCCGCCGACCTGGGCGTAGCGCCGGACGCGCCCGGTCAGCGAATTCTCGTCAGCCACGGGAGATCAGCCCATCGCCTCCAACTCGTCGATGAATCCGCTGACGACGCCGAGCCCCTTGTCCCAGAAGGACGGGTCCGACGCGTCGAGGCCGAACGGCGCCAGCAGTTCCTTGTGTCGCAGCGTACCGCCGGCACCGAGCATGGCGAGATAGCGCTCGGCGAAACCGTCCGACGCGGTCTGATAGGCGGCATAGAGCGAGTTCACCAGGCAATCGCCGAAAGCGTAGGCATAGACATAGAAGGGCGTGTGGACAAAGTGCGGGATATAGGTCCAGTAGACCTCGTAGCCGGGCTCGAAGCGGAAAGCGTCGCCCAGGCTCTCGCGCTGAATCTCGAGCCAGATCTCGCCGATCCGGTCCTGGGTGAGCTCGCTTTGCCGACGTTCGTCATGCAGCCGCCGCTCGAACTCCACGAAGGCGATCTGCCGCACCACCGTGTTCAGCATATCCTCGACCTTGCGGGCGAGCATGATGCGGCGCCGCGCCGGGTCGGTCTCGCCGGAAAGCAGGCGGCGGAAGGTCAGCATCTCGCCGAACACCGAAGCGGTCTCGGCGAGCGTCAGCGGCGTGTCGGCCATCAGCACGCCATGCTTGCCCGCCAACACCTGATGGACGCCATGGCCCAGCTCGTGCGCGAGCGTCATCACGTCATGGGTGCGGCCGAGATAGTTCAGCAGAATATAGGGATGAGCCCCCGGCACGGTCGGATGCGCGAAGGCGCCCGGCGCCTTGCCCGCCCGGACCGGCGCGTCGATCCAGCGCTCGGCGAAGAAGCGCTTGCCGATCTCGGCCAGCCGCGGCGAGAAGGCGGCGTAGCTGTCGAGCACGATCCGCTCGGCCTCGTTCCAGGGGATGATGCGGCCGTCATCCTCGGGCAGCGGCGCGTTGCGGTCCCAATATTCGAGCTTGTCCTTGCCCAGCCATTTCGCCTTGAGCCGATAATAGCGGTGCGAGAGCCGCGGATATGCCGCCTTGACGGCACCGATGAGCGCCTCGACGACCTCGTCCTCGACGAAGTTCGACAAGTTGCGCGAGGAGATCGGCCGCGGGAACTTCCGCCAGCGATCCTCGATCTCCTTGTCCTTGGCGAGCGTATTGTGGATGAGCGCGAAGGAGCGCGCCGCACCGCCCAGCACCTCGGCGATCACCTCCGCCGCCTCTTGGCGCTTGCCGCCATCGGGGTTGCTCAGAAGATCGAAGGCCTCGGCATTGGTGAGAACCTTGCCGTCGATCGGGAACCGCAGCGCCGCCAGCGTCTCGTCGAACAGGCGCGACCAGGCGGCCCGGCCGGTGACGTATTTCTCGAACAGCAGCTTCTCGACCTCGTCGGAGAGCTGATGCGGCCGAAAGGCGCGGATATCGCGCAGCCAGGTCCGATAATGAGCGAGGGCCGGCGCTTCGAGCTTGGCGGCCAGATCCTCGTCGGCGATGCGATTGATCTCGAGCGAGAAGAACAGCAGCTCGCTGCCGATCGCGTTCGTGCGCTCCTGCATCGTCTGGTAGAATTGCGCGATCTTGGGGTCGCCGACATCGCCGGCATAAAGCAGCCCGGCATAGGAGCCGACGCGGCCCAGTATTTCCTCCAACGCCTCATACTGGCCGATCGCGGCACCGAGCTCTGCCCCTGAAAGTGCTGAGACCCTGCCTTCGTACCGGCCCCGGAACTCGGCGCTCCCGCGCGCCGCCCGGTCGAGATCGCCAACGAGCGCCGCCGAATCGGGGCCAGGATAGAGATCGTCGAGGTTCCAGCGAGGCAGCTCGCCCAACGCGTTGGTCGGGTTGGTTGAAGGCAACGCGGCCATGATATCTCCTGCTCGATATAAGGTGCATATAGGCCGCTCGGGGACCAGAGCCAAGCCGAACGATTCCGCCGTCGCCGGAAATTGCGAGCCGCCGGGACTGCGGGAAGCGTGGACAAGACCTCGCCATCTTAGTATGCCCAGGCGCCGGCGCCGACCGGCTTTGAACGCTCGCCGCGGCCTGGAGGCGCGGCCGAGAGCGAGAAAGCGAGGCCGGGTTGGAAAATCGCGAATGGCAGAGCCTGCCGGCCATGTTCTTCGACTGGGCGGCGCGCAAGGGCGACCGGCCGTTTCTGTGGTCGAAGCAGGATAAGACCTGGCGGCCCATCAGCTGGGCCGAAGGTGCGCGCATCGTCCGGCAGCTGGCGCGCGGGCTGAGATCCCTCGGCATCGAGCCGGGCGACCGCATCGCCATCGTCGCCGAGAACCGCCCGGAATGGGTGCTTTCCGACTTGGCCATCATGGCGGCCGGCGCCATCACCGTACCGGCCTATACCAACTATACGACTGAGGATTACCGGCACGTCCTGGCCAACAGCAATGCCCGGGCGCTGATCCTATCGTCGAACGCGCTCGGCCAGCGCGTGCTGCCGGCGGCCGACCAGCTCACATATCTGACCGCGATCGTCGCCTTCGAGAAGCTGCGGACCCAGAGCAATGCCGACGCCTATAGCTGGGACGAGATCCTGGCCAAAGGAGCGGAGGCCGAGGACGGCCTCGACGCCGTGACCGCCGCGATCGGACCGGATGACACGGCCTGCATCATCTATACCTCCGGCACCGGCGGCGTGCCCAAAGGGGTGATGCTGACCCATCGCAACATGATGGCGAATGCGCGCGGCGCCCAATTGCTGCTGGAGAGGGGATTCGGACTCGATGACGAGGAGGTCTTCCTGTCATTCCTGCCCCTCACCCATTCCTACGAGCACACGGCCGGCATCATCTTCCCGCTGACCATCGGCGCCCAGATCTATTTCACCCAGCCCGAGAGCCTGGCGGTCGAGATGATCGAGGTGCGGCCGACCATCATGACCGCCGTGCCGCGGCTGTGCGAACTGCTGCAGCGCCGGATCCAGCAGGCGGCCGAACGGTCCGGCGGGCTGCGCCTGAAGCTCTTCCGCCTGGCGCTTCGGCTCGGCACCAAACGCTACCTGGCGCGTCACACCCTCACCCTCGCCGATCGGGTCCTCGATTTTCTCGCCGAGCATCTGGTGCGCGCACAGATCCGCAAGCGCTTCGGCGGCCGGCTCAAGGCCTTCGTCAGCGGCGGCGCGCCGCTCAACCGCGAGACCGGCCTGTTCTTCGTGGCGCTCGGTATCGAGCTCATCCAGGGCTACGGCCAGACCGAGGCCTCGCCGGTGATCTCGGTCAACCCGCCGAAACGAATCAAGATCGACACGGTCGGGCCGCCCTTCGACGGCGTCGAAGTCCGGATCGCCGCCGACGGCGAAGTGCTGGTGCGCGGACCGAACGTCATGAAGGGCTATTGGAACGATCCCGAATCCACCAGCCGCGCCATCCGCGACGGCTGGCTCCATACCGGCGATGTCGGCGAGCTGGACGAAGACGGCTACATCAAGATCACCGACCGGAAGCGCGACTTCATCAAGAATACCGGCGGCGAGATGATCTCGCCGCAGCGGATCGAAGGCTTTCTCACCCTGCAGGAAAGCATCGGCCAGGCGATGGTCTATGGTGATCGCAAGCCCTATGTCGTGGCCCTGCTGGTACCGGACGAGAGCCTGCTGGCGAAGTACCGGACCGCCGAAGCGCCGGCGAGCCGGCACCCGACGCTGCTGGCCGAGGTCGCCAAGGCGGTGGCGGCGGTCAATCTCAATCTGGCACCGGTCGAGCGCATCCGCCGCTATGCCGTGATCGACGAGCCTTTCACCGTGGCGAACGGCCAGATGACGCCGACACTCAAGATCAAGCGGCACATGATCCGGCAGGCTCACGGCGCGTTGCTCGAAAGCCTCTATGACGGCAAGGCACCCGCCTGAGAGGCATATCCGGATCTTTTCAACGGGAACGGGATTTTTCGTAACACAGCCCATTTCCGTTTGCATCCGACAGGCTTAGCCTGCGACAGGGTAGTGCGCGCGTCTCGCGGTCATTGAAATCTTATTCCGGCTCCCGGATCGTGCTAACTCTTGGGACGGGCGGAGCCATTCGGATCATTCGAACGCCATGGCTAAGCAAGATCATTGGGTAAATCTGGCCGTTCGCCTGCCGGCAGTCTTCTGCCTGGCAGCCAGCCTCGCTGCGCTCGGCGTCTGGGCGACCGGTTACGATAGTCTGCATCCGTTCCTGCTCGGCTATCAGGCGATGTCGCCGCGCTATCAGCTCGGGATCGCGTTCCTGGCGGTCGGTGCGTTGCTCGGACCGCGCCGGCTCGTCGCGCGCCGCGCCCTCGTCGGAGCCGCCGGCCTCGTGGCGCTGGCATGCCTCGGCGACCAGCTCCTCCGCCTGCGCGAACCGATCCTGCGCACGGCCGGTGTAGTCAGCGACATCAGCGTCATCGAATCGAGCGTTGGATTGCTGCTGATCGCCATCGGCTCAGCACTCGGCCCGACGCGGCCGCGCACGCTTTCGCGCTATCTCCAGGAAGGGCTGACGCTGATCGCCGGTGGCTTTACGGCGGCCGGTCTCATCGAGCGCTCCCTGGACCTCGCGGCGATTTATGACTGGATCGGCATCAACCAGCTCGCCGCCCCGCTCACGCTGGAGCTCCTCCTGCTCGCCATCACGCTCTGGTACGAGAATGACGGTCCGGATGAGGACCCGCGGCGCGCGACCGCCGATCCCGCGGCCTCGCTGGTGCGCATCGGCACGGCATTGCTGGTCGCGGTCAGCCTGCTGGCCGGCGGGACCGGGCTCATCTCGATGCGGCGCGGCGTCGAATCGACTCTGCGCGCCAATCTGCTGGCGACCTTGAAGAATTTCGGCGCCGATTTCGAAGTCTCGGTCGACGAGCGGCTGACGACGAGCCGGCTGATCGCCACCCGGCCCGACCTCATCGACGCCGTCGCGGCCGTGAGCCGGGCGCCCGGGGACGATGCCGCCCGTGCGCATCTCCAGACGGTCATCGACGCCATTCCCGATCCGAATATCCTGGGACTCCGGATTGTCGACCGGAGCGGCAGGCAGATCGCCACGACCGGCCGGATCGGCGAGCACCAGACCGTGATCCGCGCGCTCGACGGCACCGGCGGCGCCCAGCTCGTATGGGGCGACCAATTGCTCCTCGACGCGCCGATGCCCTTGTCCAGGGAAGGCACCGACCTCGGCAGCATCGTGGTCGAGCAGGAGCTGCCGGTGCTCGATCGCCTGGAGGATCAGGCCGCCGCGTTCGGCGCCAGCGGGGAAGGCATCGTCTGCGCGCTCACGCCGGGTGATCCGAACAGCATGGAATGCCTGCCGAACCGCCGGCATCCGGCACCCTTTCGGGCGATCCTGCGCCAGGACGGCCATACGCTGCCGGTGGCGCGCGGCCTCCTGGGGCAGACCGGCACGATCGACGACCTCGATCTGGGCGGGCGCCGGCAGATCGCCGGCTTCGAGCCGCTGCCGCGCTTCCATATCGCGATCGGGCTCAAGGTCGACGCGTTCGACATGTTCGCGCCGGTGCGCGAACGCGTTCATGTCGCGCTCCCGATCCTGATCTGGCTGATCACCGCCGGTTCGCTGCTGCTGAGCAGCCGCGTCCGGCCGCTTGCCCGATTGTTGGTCGAGCGAGAGCGACTGGCCCAGGAGCATGGCCACGCGCTGGAGGACAGCAAGCGCAAGCTCGACGATCGCAACCGCGTGCTCGACGTGGCACTCAACAATATGGCGCAGGGCCTGGTGCTCTATGACGAGAACCATCGGCTGCGCGCCTTCAATCGGCAATATGAGCGGTTGATGGGCTATCCGCAGGGCTTCCTCAGGCCCGGCCTCAGCCATGCCGCGGTGCGCCGGCGCAGCGCCGAGCTCGGCGGCAGCGCGGTCGAGGCCGGCATCGCCCTGCTGCTGACGCTGGGCGAAGCCGAAAGCGGCCGCCAGGTCGTCGAGCGACGGTTGGGCGACGGCCGCATCATCGAGATCACCCATGAGCCGCTGGAGGAAGGCGGCGGCGTCGTCACCTTCAGCGACGTGACGATCGCCCGCGCCGCCGACGAGATCCTGCGCGGCGCCAAGGAAGAGGCCGAGGCGGCGAACCGGGCCAAGTCGGAATTCCTATCGATGATGAGCCACGAGATCCGCACGCCGATGAACGGCGTGCTCGGCATGCTGCGGCTGCTGCTCGGCACCGAGCTCAAGCCGCATCAATGGAAGTTCGCCAACACGGCGCGCGCCTCTGCCGAGGCGCTGCTGTCGATCCTCGACGACATCCTGGATTTCTCGAAGCTCGAGGCCAACCGCCTGGTTCTGGAGATCCTGGCCTTCGATCTCGACGAATTGCTCGACGGCGTCATCGCCCTGTCGCGACCCGGCGCCCGCGAGAAGGGGTTGATGCTGCAGCTCGACCGAGCGCCGGACGTGCCGCGCTGGATCGAGGCGGACGGGCCCCGCCTCCGGCAGATCCTGCTCAACCTGGTCGGCAATGCCGTCAAATTCACCGAGCACGGCTCGGTAACGCTGGGCGTCACCGTGGCCGCGGCCGAGGCGGAGGGGCTGACGCTCGCGATCGAAGTGCGGGATACCGGCCCCGGCATCGCCGCCGAGGTGCTGCCGACCTTGTTCACCCGGTTCACCCAGGCGGACAGCTCGATCTCGCGGAAATTCGGCGGCACCGGCCTCGGCCTCGCCATCTCGAAGCAGCTGATCGAGCTCATGGGCGGCACCGTCACCGTCGAGACCGCGCCGGGCCGGGGCAGCGCCTTCAAACTGGAGCTGCCTTGCACGATTGCCGAAGGCCCGGTCGCCGCGATCGAGCCGGAACTCGCCCGACCGGCCGCCGTTCCGCATCATCTGAAAATCCTGGTGGCCGAGGACAACCCGGTCAATCAGGCGGTTGTGACCGCGATGCTTTCGCCCTACGAGCACGAGATCGAAGTGGTCGAGGATGGCGAGGCCGCGATCGAGGCGGTGAAGAAGCAGCGCTTCGACCTCGTCTTCATGGACATCCAGATGCCCAAGATGGACGGGCTGGCCGCGACCCAGGCCATTCGCGAGCTGGGCGGCGAGCATGCCGAACTGCCGATCGTCGCCCTCACCGCCCATGCCATGATGGGACAACGGGAGGAATATCTCGCCGCCGGTATGAGCGACTACCTGTCGAAGCCGCTCGATCCCGCCAAGCTCGAACGGGTGCTGCGGCGCTGGGGCGGCAAGGAGATGCCGCCGGCCGAATCGGTGACCGAGCCGCCGCCGCCGGAAGTGCCCGAGGCACCGCCCGCAATCGTGGATCCGAGACGCATCGACGAACTGGCCGAGCTCATTCCGCCGGGACGCCTCGCCGCCATGCTCGACGCCTTCTTCGCGGACGCCGATATGCGCCTGACCGAACTCGCGAGCGCGACCGAAGCGCGGGATCTCGCAGCATTGCGGCGCGTCGCCCATGATCTCGCCGGCATCGCCGGCAATTACGGGCTGGCCGAATCCGAGCATCTGGCACGTCAGGTCATCGCCGCCTGCCGCATCGACGACACGGCGACCGCCTGCGCCGAGGCGGAGCGGACCCGTGCCGCCTTCCACCGCGCCGAGGCGCCGTTGCGCGCCGCCATCGCGGCGAAGCGACCGCAGGTGCTGACGGGCGCGTCACCCCGCTGAGTGACGCGTGCAGCGCAGCAGTAATTAAATTACACGATCCGGCAAAGGCGGGTTCGTTTGCCACGGGAACTTGACCGGACCGACTGAATCGTTGCTTTTTTTTTGCGGGTTCCGACAGCAATTGAGAAGCAGGGCCGGCTGATCTAACTTTCAGCCTTTAAGACTTCGAACCGAAGGGTTCTTGAATGGCGCTCGCAGCGGTTACCCTCGACGACAAATACACGCTCGAAGAAGGGCGGATTTACCTGACCGGTACCCAGGCGCTTGCGCGTCTACCGCTCATGCAGCGACATCGAGACATTGCAGAAAAGCTTAATACTGCCTGCTTCATTTCGGGCTATCGCGGCTCGCCGCTCGGCGGACTCGATCAGACCTTGTGGGGGGCGGCCAAGCATCTCAAGGAAGATCACATCAATTTCGTGCCCGGCCTGAACGAGGATCTGGCCGCGACCGCCGTCTGGGGCAGCCAGCAGGTCAACATGTACGAGGGCGCCAAATATGACGGCGTCTTCGCCATGTGGTACGGCAAAGGGCCCGGCGTCGACCGCAGCGGCGACGTGTTCAAGCACGGCAATGCCGCAGGCACCTCGCAGCATGGCGGCGTGCTGGTGCTGGCCGGCGACGACCATGCCTGCAAATCCTCGACCCTGCCGCATCAGTCCGAATACGCCTTCATGGATGCCAGCATCCCGGTGCTGAACCCGTCGAGCGTGCAGGAGATCCTGGATTACGGCCTGATCGGCTGGGCGATGAGCCGCTATTCCGGCTGCTGGATCGCGATGAAGACGATCGCCGAGACGGTCGACAGCTCGGCCTCGGTCTATGTCGCCCCCGACCGGGTCAAGATCGCCTATCCGCAGGATTTCGAGATACCGCCGGGCGGGCTCAACATCCGCTGGCCGGACGCGCCGCTGGAGCAGGAGTTCCGGCTGCACAAATACAAGCTTTACGCCGCCCTCGCCTTCGCCCGCGCCAACAAGCTCGACAAGGTGGTGATCTCGAGCCCGAAGCCGCGCTTCGGCATCGTCACCACCGGCAAATCCTATCTCGATGTCCGCCAGGCGCTCGACGATCTGGGCATCGACGAGAAATACGCGGCCGAGATCGGCATCACCGTCTACAAGGTGGCGATGTCCTGGCCGTTGGAGCGCGAAGGCGTCCGCCATTTCGCCGAGGGGCTCGACGAGATCCTGGTGGTCGAGGAAAAGCGCGCGGTCATCGAGAACCAGCTCAAGGAGCAGCTCTATAATTGGCGTGAGGATGTGCGCCCGCGAGTCATCGGCAAGTTCGACGAGCAGCGCGACTGGATCCTGCCCTCCGTCTCGGAACTGTCGCCCGCTACCATCGCCAAGGTCATCGCCGCGCGCATCGCGCGCTTCCATACCAGCAAGCGGATCGATGACCGGCTCGCCTTCCTCGCCGCCAAGGAACAGCAACTCGCCCGGCTGCAGCCGGCCGTGGCCCGCATCCCGTATTTCTGCTCGGGCTGCCCGCACAACACCTCGACCCGCGTGCCCGAGGGCAGTCGCGCGGTCGCCGGCATCGGCTGCCATTACATGGTCACCTGGATGCCGGAGCGCGAAACCTCGACCTTCACCCAGATGGGCGGCGAGGGCGTGCCCTGGATCGGCCAGGCACCCTTCACTGAGACCACGCACATCTTCGCCAATCTGGGCGACGGCACCTACAATCATTCGGGCGCGCTCGCGATCCGGGCGGCGGTCGCGGCCAAGGTCAACATCACCTACAAGATCCTGTTCAACGATGCGGTCGCCATGACCGGCGGCCAGCATCATGACGGCGGCGTGCTGACCGTGCCGGCGATCGCGCGCCAGGTCGCGGCCGAAGGCATCTCCCGGCTCGTCATCGTGACCGACGATCCCGACAAATATACCATCGGCACCGGATTGCCGGCCCATACCCCGATCCATCATCGCGACAAGCTGGACGAGGTGCAGCGGGAGCTGCGCGAGGCGTCCGGCGTCAGCGTCCTGATCTACGACCAGACCTGCGCCGCCGAGAAGCGCCGCCGCCGCAAGCGCGGCCTGATGGTCGACCCGCCCCAGCGTATCGTCATCAATGACGCGGCCTGCGAAGGCTGCGGCGATTGCTCGAAAGTGTCGAACTGCCTGTCGGTCGTGCCGGTCGAGACCGAGTTCGGCCGCAAGCGCGAGATCGACCAATCCTCCTGCAACAAGGATTTCAGCTGCGTCAACGGCTTCTGCCCGAGCTTCGTCTCCGTGCATGGCGGCAAGCTGAAGAAGCGCCGGGTCGATGCCGACGATATCGTCGGCACGCTGCCGCTGCCCGCCTTGCCGGCGCTCGATCGCCCTTACGGCATCCTGGTGACCGGCGTCGGCGGTACCGGCGTCGTCACGATCGGGGCGCTGCTGGGCATGGCGGCTCATCTCGAAGGCAAGGGTGCCTCGGTGCTCGACATGACCGGCCTCGCCCAGAAGGGCGGCGCCGTCTTCAGCCATATCCGCCTGGCAGCGCGGCCGGAGGATATCGCCGCCGTCCGCATCGCCGCGGGCGGGGCCGACCTGCTGCTCGGCTGCGACCTGCTGGTCGCGGCCAGCGCCGATGCGCTGAGCAAGATCGAGAAAGGCACGACACGCGCCATCGTGAACAAGGCCGAGACGATCACGGGCGGCTTCACGCAAGACCCCGATCTACGCTTTCCGACCCAATCGACCCATGCCGCCCTGGTCGAAGCGACCGGCCCCGCGGCAATCGATTTCGTCGATGCGTCGAGCCTGGCGGTCGGCCTGCTGGGCGATTCGATCGCGGCCAACCTCTTCATGCTGGGCTTCGCCTGGCAGAAGGGGCTGGTGCCGCTGTCGGCCGAGGCGATCGAGCGCGCGGTCGAGCTCAACGGCGTCGCGGTCGAGTTCAACAAGAAATCCTTCCTGTGGGGCCGACGCGCCGCGGTCGATCTCGAAGCGGTGAAGCTGGCGGCTCGTCCGGCGACGCCCCGAGGCGGCGATCGCGAGCTGTCGCAATCCTTGGATCAGGCCATTGCCCGGCGTGCGGCCCAACTGACCGAATATCAGGATCACGCCTATGCCGACCGCTATCTCGGCATCGTCGAGCGCGTGCGCAAGATCGAGGCGGAACGGACGCCGGGCCGGTCGGGCCTGAGCGACGCCATCGCCCGCTCGCTCTACAAGCTCATGGCCTACAAGGACGAGTACGAGGTGGCGCGGCTCTATGCCGACGGCCGCTTCGCCGCCCGGCTGGACGAGCTGTTCGAGGGCGACTACACGCTCGAATTTCACCTCGCCCCGCCACTTCTGGCCGACAAGGATGCAAAGGGCCATCTGAAGAAGCGCCGCTACGGCCCCTGGATGATGCGCGCCTTCCGGCTGCTCGCCCGGTTCAAATCCCTTCGCGGCACGAGCTTCGATCCGTTCGGACGGACGGCGGAACGACGGATGGAACGCCGCCTCATCGGCGAGTATATTGCCGTCATCGAGGAGATCCTTCAGCAGCTGTCGCATCAGAATTACGAGACGGCGGTCGAGCTGGCGCTGATCCCGGATCGCATCCGCGGCTATGGCCATATCAAGGAAGCCTCGATTGCCGCGGCCAAGAAGGCCGAGGCGCAATTGCTTGCCGCATTGCGCGCCCCGGCACATTCGGTGGCCGCCGAATAGCGGTGCCCACGGCCGCCAAAGGCGGCATTCACCTTTATGCTGACGCGTGCCGCCGGTCTGAGGCATAACGCGCGGTCAAAATCCCGGCTCGGCCGGGACCTGAGAAAAGGAAGTCATTTCGATGTTTGCAGAGCGCCCCCGTTTCGGTCTTGGTTTGGCGCTCGTCGCCCTGCTTTCGGCGGGTGGCCAGGCCCTCGCCCAGGAACTGGCGGCGGACCAGGTGCTGCGGCTCGGCAACGGCGCCGAGCCGGCGACGCTCGATCCGGCCCTCGCCGAGGCGACGACGGATTCCAACATTCAGCGCGATCTGTTCGAAGGGCTGACGCTGCTCGACGCGCACAACAAGATCGTGCCGGCGACGGCGGAAAGCTGGAGCCTGAGCCCGGACGGGCTGGTCTATACCTTCAAGCTGCGCGCCGATGCCAAATGGTCGGACGGCAGCCCGGTCACGGCCGAGGATTTCGTATGGAGCTGGCAGCGCATGGTCGATCCGGCGACCGGCTCGAAATATTCGTTTCTCTATTACCCGATCAAGAATGCCGAGGACATCGCCACCGGCCACAACAAGGATGTGGGCTCGCTGGGCGTGAAAGCGATCGATGCGCATACCTTCGAAGTGACATTGAAATCGCCGACCGGCTATTTCCTCAGCCTGATCGCCCATCCGCGCTTCCTGCCGGTGCAGAAGGCGAATGTCGAGAAATTCCATACCCAGTTCACCCGGCCGGGCAATCTGGTCTCGAACGGCGCCTTCATGCTCAAGGAGTGGACGCCGCAATCGCGCATCGTGCTGATCAAGAACCCTGCTTATCACAGTGCAGCGGGCGTGAAGCTGAGCGAGGTCGATTATTTCCCGATCGAGAATCAGAACGAGGAGCTGAAGCGCTATCGCGCCGGCGAGCTCGACGTGACCGCCGAGGTGCCGAGCGACCAGGTCGATTTCATCAAGCAGTCGATGGCGGGCGAGTTCCACACCTCGCCCTATCTCGGCACCTACTATATCGGCTTCAACATGACGCGGGCGCCCTTCAAGGACGATCCCAAGCTGCGCGAGGCGATCAACCTCGTCATCGACCGCGAGGCGATCGTCGAGAAAGTGGTCAAGACCGGCGAGATTCCCGCCTATAGCTGGGTTCCGCCGGGGCTCGAAGGCTATCAGTCGCAGACGGTCGCGTGGAAGAGCATGCCGATGGTCGAGCGCATCGCCCGGGCGAAGCAGCTCTACAAGGAAGCGGGCTACGGCCCCGACCATCCCCTGACCATCGATTGCCGATACAACACCTCGGAAAATCACAAGAAAATCATGATTGCCGTGGCTTCCATGATCAAGCAGGGGCTGGGCGCCCAATGCAGCCTGGTCAACGAGGAGTTCAAGGTCTTCCTGGAGACTCGCAAGCAGAAGAAGCTGACCGAGCTGTTTCGCGACGGTTGGATCGGCGACTATTCGGACCCCAATACCTTCGCCGAGCTGCTGCAATCCGATTCAGGGCTCAATGACCCCGGCTACTCCAATCCGGAATACGACAAGCTGGTCAAGCAGGCGGCCGTGACGGTCGATGTCGAGCAGCGGGCAGCGCTCCTGGAGCAGGCCGAGAAGCTGATGCTGCAGGATCTGCCGATGGCCCCGCTCTACCACTACGTCAAGAAAGAGATGATCAAGCCCTATGTCGTGGGCTATACGCCGAACATCCTCGGCGAAACCTACTCCAAGGACATTTATCTCACGAAGCATTGATCGCTTCGGTACCGGTGTATCGGATTCCGCGATCCCCTGCTCGTTCGGGAGCATCGGAGTCCGAATCTGTCTCTATTCCGGCTGACAGCGACTCGTTTCTGTCCGAGCGGCAATCGCTTCGCCGACATCTGTCGGGCAGGCCTCGCAAAGGGATTGCGCGGCACGGCCGGCGCATTGCATATCACCCATTCAAGAAAGCGTCACAGTTCCGGCAGAAGAGGATAGAGCGCCGATGCTGAAGCCCCGCGCCGTGATCGGCCTTGGTGCGGCCTGTCTCGTCCTGGGTCTGGCGCCGCTGCCGGCGCCGGCCGCCGATCTGGCGGCGGAGCAGGTGCTGCGGTTCGGCAACGGCGCCGAACCGCAATCGCTCGACCCGATCTTCTCCGAAAATGTCCAGGACTCCAATATCGAGCGTGACCTCTATGAGGGGCTGGTCACGCTCGACAAGGACAGTAAGGCCGTGCCGGCCGCCGCCATCAGCTGGACCGTCAGCTCGGACGGGCTTGTCTATACCTTCAAGATCCGGCCCGGCGCCAAATGGTCGAACGGCGATCCGGTGACGGCGCAAGATTTCGTCTGGAGCTTTCGCCGTGCCGTGAACCCGGCCATCGGCTCGAAATATTCGTTCCTCTACTACCCGATCAAGAATGCCGAGGCGATCGCGAACAGCAAGCTCGCCGATCCCGATGCGCTTGGCGTGCGGGCGATCGACGACCAAACGCTGGAGATCACGCTCGCGGGACCGACCGGCTATTTCCTGAGCCTGCTGGCCCACCATACCTTCCTGCCTCAGCATCGAGCCACGGTCGAGAAATTCGGCGCCCAATTCACGCGTGCCGGCAATCTGGTCACCAATGGCGCCTTCATGCTCAAGGAATGGACGCCGCAATCGCGCATCGTGCTCATGCGCAACCCGTTCTATTGGGACAGCAAATCGGTCAAGCTGGCGGAGATCACCTATCTGCCGATCGAGAACCAGAACGAGGAATTCAAGCGCTATCGCGCCGGCGAGGTCGATGTCACCAACGACGTGCCGGGCGATCAGGTCGAGTTCATCCGCCAGGCAATGCCCAAGGAACTGCACCTGGCGCCGAACCTAGGCTCCTACTATCTCGGCATGAATCTCGAGCGGGCGCCGTTCAAGGACAATCTCAAGCTGCGCGAAGCGATCAACCTGGTGATCGACCGCGAGGCGATCGTCACCAAGATCCTGCGCACCGGCGAGCTGCCGGCCTATAGCTGGGTTCCACCCGGCCTGCCCGGCTATCATCCGCAATTCCTGTCCTGGAAGGACATGCCGATGCCGGAGCGCATTGCCATGGCCAGGAAGCTCTATCAGGAAGCGGGCTATGATTCCGCCAATCCGCTGAAGCTGGAGCTGCGCTACAACACGTCGGAAAACCACAAGAAGATCATGATCGCGGTCGCCGCGATGCTGCGCCAGTCGCTCGGCATCGAGACGACGCTGGTCAATGAGGAATTCAAGGTCTTCCTGCAGGAGCGGCGCGAAAAGAAAGTGACCCAGCTCTTCCGCGGCGGCTGGATCGCCGACTATGCCGACCCCAACACTTTCGCCGAGCTGATGCAGTCCGATTCCGGTCTCAATGATTCGGGCTATGCCAGCCCGGCTTACGACAAGCTGGTCAAGACCGCGGCCATGACGGTCGACCCGGCCAAGCGGATGGACCTGCTCGAGCAGGCGGAACGGCAAGTCCTGATCGATCTGCCTGTCGTGCCGCTTTACGATTACGTCAAGAAGCAGATGGTCAAGCCCTATGTCATGGGCTTCGCGCCCAACATCATCGGGTATTACTATTCCAAAGATCTTTCGATCGCCAAGGAGTGAGTTCGGCGAATGTTGTCCTTCATTTCCAAACGACTCCTGGGCGCGATCCCGACCTTGCTCGCCATCGTCACCATCGCCTTCTTCATGATCCGGTTGGCGCCGGGCGGCCCGTTCTCGAGCGAGCGCGCCGTGCCACCGGAGATCCAGGCGAATCTCAACCGCGTCTACCATCTCGATCAGCCGCTGGTCGTGCAGTATGTGCACTATCTCAAGAGCGTGCTGGTCGGCGATTTCGGCCCCTCCTTCTCCTATAAGGATTACAGCGTCACCGAGCTGATCTGGGACGGCTTCCCGGTCTCGATGCAACTGGGCTTCACCGCCGTCTTCCTCGCCGTCATCATCGGCTCCGCGCTGGGCACGCTGGCCGCGCTCAAGCAGAACCAGGCGGCCGACTATTCGGTCATGGCGGTGGCGATGACCGGCATCACCGTGCCGAACTTCGTCATGGCGCCGCTGCTGACGCTGGTGCTGGGCGTCTATCTGCATGTGCTGCCCGTGGGCGGCTGGGGCGACGGGCTGGAGCTGCAATACAAGATCCTGCCGATCGTGGCGCTGGCCCTGCCGCAGATCGCCTATGTCTCCCGCCTCACACGCGGCAGCATGATCGAGGTACTGCGCTCGAACTATATCCGCACCGCGCGCGCCAAGGGCCTGTCGGAATGGATCACGGTGACCCGCCACGCCGCCCGCGCGGCCTTGCTCCCGGTCGTCTCCTATCTCGGCCCCGCCTCGGCCGGCGTCATCACCGGCTCGGTCGTGATCGAGCAGATCTTCTCGATCCCCGGCATCGGTCGCTATTTCATCCAGGGCGCCCTCAACCGAGACTACACGCTCGTCATGGGCGTGGTGATCTTCTACGGGGTGCTGATTATCCTGTTCAACCTGATCGTCGACGTGCTGTATGGCGTTCTCGATCCGAAACTGGCGCATCACTGAGCCGCCGAGGGTATCGTCATGGCCGTCACCTCTTTCGACGCGATTTCGCGCTCACCCGCCGATCAGGTGGAAGGCGTCAGCCTGTGGCGCAGCGCACGGCGGCGCCTGGTCCGCAACAAGGCGGCGATGGGCGGCCTGATCGTGCTGGTGATCATCTCGCTGATGGCGATCCTGGCGCCTGTGCTGAGCCAGCATGCCATGGACGATATCTTCTGGGACCGGATCGGCGCCCCGCCCGACATCGCCGAGGGCTTCTATTTCGGTACCGACAGCAACGGCCGCGACCTGTTCGCGCGCACGCTCTACGGCGCGCGCATCTCGCTCATGGTCGGCGTCCTCGCCTCGGTCGTGAGCCTGTTGATCGGCGTGCTTTACGGCGCCACCGCCGGCTTTGTCGGCGGCCGGGTCGATAACGTCATGATGCGCATCGTCGACATCATCTATTCGCTGCCCTTCATGTTCTTCGTCATTCTGCTGACGGTGTTCTTCGGGCGGAACATCTTCCTGATCTTCATCGCCATCGGCGCGGTCGAATGGCTGGACATGGCGCGCATCGTGCGCGGCCAGACCCTGGCGCTGAAGCACCGCGAATTCATCGAGGCGGCGCACGCCTTCGGCGTTTCCGGCCCGGCGATCATTCGCCGGCACATCATTCCGAACATATTGGGCCCGGTCATGGTGTTCGTGACCCTGACCGTGCCCAAGGTCATTCTGGTCGAATCCTTCCTGTCCTTCCTGGGGTTGGGCGTGCAGGAGCCGATGACCAGCTGGGGCGTCCTGATCAGCGACGGCGCCCGCGACATGGAGACCGCCTCCTGGGCCCTGCTCTTCCCGGCGGGATTCCTGGCGGTGACCCTGTTCTCGCTGAACTTCCTGGGGGATGGGCTGCGCGACGCCCTCGATCCGAAAGACCGTTGATGGGCGTTAGCGTTTCCGTACAGCCGCACTGGCAAGTCGCCGGTGCTGCCCCGCTCCTTTCCGTCGATTCGCTGGAGACTCGATTCACGACTCCCGACGGCGTCGTCAATGCCGTGAACGGCGTTTCCTTCTCGATCGCGACCGGCGAGACGATCGGCATCGTCGGCGAATCGGGCTCCGGCAAAAGCCAGGTGCTGATGTCGATCATGGGGCTCCTGCCTCAGAACGGCAGCTCCACCGGCAGCGTCAAGTTCAACGGGCGCGAGCTTCTGGGCCTGCCCAGGGACGAGCTCAACAAGATCCGCGGCACGCGGATGGCGATGATCTTCCAGGACCCGATGACGGCGTTGAATCCGTATCTGACCATCGGCAGGCAGCTCACCGAGGTCCTGACCTTCCATCAGAACATCAACGAGGCGATGGCGCGCGAGCAGGCGCGCGAGATCCTCGAGCAGGTGCATATCCCGGAGCCGGCGAAGCGCCTCAACATGTATCCGCACGAGCTGTCGGGCGGGATGCGTCAGCGCGTGATGATCGCCATGGGCATGCTGTGCCGGCCCGATCTCCTGATCGCGGACGAGCCGACGACGGCGCTCGACGTGACGATCCAGGCCGAGATCCTCAATCTCCTGGCCGAGCAGCAGGCGGCCACCGGCACCTCGATCATCCTGGTGACGCACGATCTGGGCGTGGTCGCCCAGCTCTGCGACCGGATCCTGGTCATGTATGGCGGCCGGATCGTCGAGCAGGGCAACGCCCGCGACATCTTCTACGACCCGCAGCATCCCTATACCAAGGCGCTGCTACTCTCCATGCCGCGGCTCGACGACGACCCGTCGGCGGATCTGCCGACCATCGGCGGCCAGCCGCCCAACCTCGCCCGTCTGCCGCCCGGCTGCGCCTTCGCCCCGCGCTGCCCCTATGTCTTCGATGCCTGCCTGGCCGCCGTGCCGCCTTTACGCGAGATCGCGCCCGATCGCCGCAAGGCGTGCCTGCTCGACCATCTGGACTGATCCCATCATGTCGAACTCCGCCCCGTTGCTGACCGTGCGCGATCTGCGCGTGCATTTTCCCGTTACCGGCGGGATGTTCGCCGAGAAACGCGTGGTCAAGGCCGTCGACGGCGTCAGCTTCGACCTTTATCCGGGCGAGACGCTCGGCATCGTCGGCGAATCCGGCTGCGGCAAGTCGACCTTGGGCCGCGCCGTGCTCAATCTCATCCCGTCGACGGCCGGGCGCGTGGTCTGGCTCGGCCGCGATCTGGCCGAGGCCGGCAAGCGCGGCCTGCGCGCGCTGCGCCAGGAAATGCAGATCATCTTCCAGGATCCGCTCGCCGCCCTCGATCCGCGCATGACCGTGGGCGCCATCATCGCCGAGCCGATCGATACATTCGAGCCGGGCCTGCCGAGAGAAGCGAAGCAGCAGCGCGTCAGCGAGGCCATGGAGCGCGTGGGCCTGTCCCCCACGCTCATCAACCGCTATCCGCACGAATTCTCCGGCGGACAGTGCCAGCGCATCGGCATCGCGCGGGCCATGATCCTGAAGCCCAAGCTGATCGTCTGCGACGAGCCGGTCTCGGCCCTCGACGTATCGATCCAGGCGCAGATCATCAATCTGCTGCGGCGGATCCAGCGCGAGGAAAATCTGGCGCTGATCTTCATCTCGCACAATCTGTCGGTCGTGCGCATCATCAGCAAGCGGGTGATGGTGCTCTATCTCGGCAAGGTCATGGAACTGGCGGAGCGCGACGAGATCTACCGCAATCCGCGCCACCCCTATACCCAGGCGCTGCTGTCCGCCGTGCCGGTGCCCGATCCCGACTTCGAGCGCACCAAGAAGCGGATCAGCCTGACCGGCGATCTGCCCTCGCCGATCAACCCGCCTTCGGGCTGCGTCTTCCGCACGCGGTGTCCGCTGGCCATCGATATTTGCGCGGAGAAAGTCCCAGCGCTGGACCAGGCGGCCGAGGGCCATGTGGTGGCCTGCCATCGCTGGCGCGAAGCGATCAGCCTGTTGGCCCCCACGCTGCCGGCAGCCTAATACGAGGGATGCTGTTTCCGCATCCCTGTCTCGGTTCCTTCTTTAAATAAATTTAATGTGGGGAAGGTTTCCAGCTTCCCCACCGTATTCCTTTCATGCGGTTCGTAATGACTGCGTGATGAAGGAGAGTTGATCATGACTAAGCCATCCATCCGTCGCACGATTTCCGGCGTGATCTTGGCCGCGATTGCGCTCGCGATGAGCGGCTGCGTGGTCTACCCTGAAGGCGGTTACTACGATCACCCACATCATTATTGGTATCGATAACAGGGTGACGAAGGCGGTGGATTTCCGTCTGTAAAAGACGACATACCACCGTCTTCGGTGCACCTCTCATCGTCAGGGTAATCGACGAATCCTTAACGCCGGTTAATAGTTTTGTGATGGAATCTGTAACGGAGTCTCTGTATCGCTGGTAATTGCTATTATCGCCGGCGGACCAACCGGTGCAGAGGGACCGGTGTTCAAGAAAACTCATCGCCGTTCAGGCTCGGCGCGTTTTTTCGAAGCTCTGTTCGGGCTGCGTACCCGGCTGATCTTGCTCATCATTCTCGCGGTCGCTTTGCCGACCTTGCTGTTTCTCCGGCACGCCGGCATGGAGCAGCGCAGCCTGGTCGTGGGCGCCGAGCATCGGATCCTTCGACTGACGCGCAGCTGGGCCGATCATGAGCACGACCTGGCCCAGGAGGCCCGCCTGCTGGTGGAGAGCCTGGCCGAGCGGTCCATTGCCGAGGCAGGGCCGAGCGGTTTGTGCGACGCGCTCAAATCGTTCGGCCGGCGCCGGGATGCCGGTATTCTCGGCCTGTCGGTGATCCTCCCCGATGGGCAGGTCGCCTGCAGCCAAAACGCGCCGTCGCTGCCGGCCCAGGCGCTCGACCGCTGGTCCTTCCTCAACGACCTCCAAGAGTTTCGCGGTTTCCAGGTCAGCGATTTCGTGCCCCGGAGCGGCTCGCTGGAGCCGACCTATTACGCCGGCATGGCCGTGGGTGCCGCGTCCGAGATCGTGGTGGCGCTCGATCTCGACTGGATCGACAAGCTCGCCGAGCGGGACGCCGAGGGCATCCCTTATGACGCCATGGTCGTCGATCGCGCCGGCATGATCCTGATGCATCATGCGACCGGCAGCAGCCTTTCGGGGCTTCGTCTGGCCAATCATCCGCTGATGCCGCGTCTGATGATCGAGCCGGAGGGCACCACGATCGGCGCCGGGCCGGACGGCGTCGAGCGCATCTACGCCTTCGCCCAGATGCCGGAGACGGGCACCAAGCTGATTCTCGGCATCGCTCGTTCGGATCTGCTGGGGCCAGAGATCGAGGCGGTGAACAGCACTCTTCTCGCCCTGGGCGTCGTCGCCATCCTGGCCGTGTTGATGGGGGCCATCGGGGCCGAGCTCCTGGTCTTTCGATGGATCAACGCCATGGCCCGCGCCGCGCGCGCCATCGGAACCGGCGGCCTGGACAAGCCGCTGCGCATCTCGCGCGGGGCCGGAGAGCTGGGCGTCCTGGCATCGGCCTTCAATCAGATGTCCGCCGATCTGGTCGCTCAGGAGGAGGGACGGCGCACGGCCACGGAAGCGGTCGAGGCCAAGGGCCGGGAACTGGCCGAAAGCGAGAAGCGGTTCCGCGATATCGCCGAAGTGACCGGAGATTGGTTCTGGGAGCTCGATGCCGAGCTTCACTGCGTCTATCTCTCGGGTCAATTCTCGACCGTCACGCAGATTCCCGCCGCCACGCTTCTGGGCAAGCCGCTCGACGGGCTGGCCGAAATCGGCATGACGCGGGAAAGCCTCGCGACCCTGCGTGCCGCCTGTGCATCGCAACGACGGTTTCGCGGCATCGTCTGCAGCGTCCAGACGGCCCCCGGCCTCTATCGCTATTGGCAGCTCAACGGCAAGCCGATCTTCGACGCGGCCGGCCGGTTCGACGGCTTTCGCGGCAGCGGTGCCGATATCACCGCCGTCAAGCATGCCGAGCAGGCGCTGATCGAGGCGAAGAGCGTGGCCGAGGCGGCGGACCTCTCCAAATCCGAATTCCTCGCCAATATGAGCCACGAGCTGCGAACACCGCTCAACGCCGTCATCGGCTTCGCCGACCTCATGCAGGCTGAAGCGCTCGGCCCGATCGGCGGCTATCGCGATTATGCGAAGGATATCGCCGATAGCGGCCGCCATCTGCTCGACCTGATCAACGACATTCTCGACATGTCGAAGATCGAGGCCGGCGTGGTTCCGCTCGCCGAAGAGATGATCGATCTCGCCGACACGATCGGCACCTGCCTGCGCATGGTGGTGGCACGGGCGGAATCGGCCGGGGTCGGGCTTTCATGCACGCTGTCGCCTTCGGTGCGGACCTTGCGCGCCGATCCGCGCCGCTTCTGCCAGATCCTGCTCAATCTCCTGTCGAACGCGGTCAAATTCACGCCGCCCGGCGGCTCGGTAACCCTGTCCACGACGCTCGACCCGACCGGCGAGTTCGTAGTCCAGATCAAGGATACCGGCGTCGGCATCGCCGAGGCCGATATCGCCAAGGTGATGCAGCCATTCGGCCAGGCCGATGGCGGGCTCAACCGACGCCATGACGGCACCGGCCTTGGGCTGCCCATCACCCGGCGGCTGGTCGAGCTGCATGGCGGCAGCCTGATCCTGCACAGCAAGCTCGAAGCCGGCACGCTCGTCACCATCGTCTTTCCGGCGGAGCGGGTGATCGCGGCCGCAGCGTGACCCGCCGCGTCGAGGCTGATATAAAACGAAGCACCTTGGCCCATTCCTTTCTTCCCGAGGCCGTCTCGGACGATGTATCCGAATGCAAGGCGCCGGCATGACGGCGCCGTTCCGTCGGTTTGAGCGGCGGGAATGGGCGGCGTTGCGCTTGACCGCGGCCATGCCCCCCACCACTGAATCGCTAGCCGCCCTGAGCGGCATCAACGAGCCGATTTCCCCCGACGAGGTGGCGGAGATCTACCTACCGCTCGCGGATATGCTGAACGTCCGGCTCACCGCCGTTCCCCGGCCCGCTATCGTCGCCGTCGCCGGCAGCGTCGCCGTCGGGAAGAGCTGCTTCGCCCGCGTGCTGCAGACGGTTCTCGCCCGCGGGCCGCACCATCCTCGCGTGGCCCTGATCGGTACGGATGGCTTCCTCCACCCCAACCTTGTGCTCGAAGCACGCGGCCTGATGCAGCGCAAGGGGTTTCCCGAGACTTACGATCTGCCCCGGCTCGCCGATTTCCTTTCCGCGGCCAAATCCGGGGCCGCAAAGCTCGAAGCGCCGGTTTATTCGCACCTCACCTACGATATCGCTCCCGATCGCCGGCAGGTGATCGAGCGGTCGGACATTCTCATCCTCGAAGGCGTCAACGCGCTGCAGCCGGCCGCCGGCGGCTTCGTCGATTTCTCGATCTATCTCGATGCCGACGAGCGGGATATCGAAGCCTGGTTCATGGAGCGCTTCAAGCTGCTGCAGCAGACCGCGTTCCAGGACCCCGCCTCCTATTTCTACCGCTATCGCGATGTCGCGGCCGAGGCGGCCCTCGTCTTCGCGGCGGCAGCCTGGCGCGAGATCAATCTCGTCAATCTGCGCGAGCATATAGCGCCGACACGCGAGCGGGCCGATCTCGTGCTGATGAAACGGGCCGACCATTCGGTCGGCGAGATCAGGCTGCGGCCGATCAGTGCACGATCATGATGCCGGCGGCGGTCCCGAGCACGAGGCCGAAGCTGCCGAGCAGCGTGACGACGAGTCCGCGCGTGATCTGCGGATGTGGAATGAGCCAGGTCGCGACCGGATCGGGCAGGATCTTGCCGAGCAGCCCGCCCATCAGCTCGTCGGCGAGTTGAGGCCCCTCGGAATCGCGTCCTCCGCCGCGACGCGCCTGACGGCGCTTGCGATACAGCTCGGCCGCATCCTCGGGCACCGGGAGCACGGCACGAAAAACGGTATTGACTCGCGAAGTGTTCGTAGCAGGATCATAAACATCGCGAAAGACGCGCACGGCGAGCGTGCCAGCTATCTCGTTGAAGACCCGCTGCGCTTCGAAGATGGCGGCCCTCGCATCATATTGGACGCCCGTGATCTCCCACCCCGCTTCGGAGCGGCGGTGGATCTCGTAGGTGACATCGCGCAAGAGGGCGCGAGGCTGCATGCGAACTTCCCCTTCGAACACCAGGCGCGGATGGTTAATTTAGAACGCCACTCCTTAAAGAATGGAAAATTCGCCTGCCATCGCGGCCAGGGCCAGCCTGTGCTAGAAGGCGAGGCGAAAGAGAAAAGCCAAGGAGATCGAAATGTCCGCGCCCGCCGTCCAGCGTCCTGATACCGCCGCCGTCAAGGCGAGCTTCGATTGGGCCGATCCGCTGCTCGTCGAAGCGGAGCTCGACGAGGAAGAGCGGCTGATCCAGGACAGCGCGCGGTCCTATTGCCAGGACAAGCTGCTGCCGCGCGTGCAGAAGGCGTTCCGCGAGGAGAGCTTCGACCCGGCGATCTTCACCGAGATGGGCGAGCTGGGCTTCCTGGGATCGACCATCGACGGTTATGGCTGCGCCGGCACCAACTATGTCAGCTACGGCCTGATCGCCCGCGAGGTCGAGCGCGTCGATAGCGGCTACCGCTCGATGATGAGCGTGCAATCCTCGCTCGTCATGTACCCGATCCATGCCTTCGGCACCGAGGCCCAACGGCAGAAATACCTGCCCAAGCTCGCGACCGGCGAATGGATCGGCTGCTTCGGCCTGACCGAGCCGGACCACGGCTCCGATCCCGGTAGCATGGTGACGCGCGCCCGCAAGGTCGATGGCGGCTATCTGCTGAACGGCGCCAAGATGTGGATCACCAACTCGCCGGCGGCGACCGTCTTCGTCGTCTGGGCCAAGACCGAGGACGACATCATCCGCGGCTTCGTTCTGGAAAAGGGCATGAAAGGACTGAGCGCGCCCAAGATCGAGGGCAAATTCTCGCTGCGCGCGTCCATCACGGGCGAGATCGTCATGGCCGATGTGTTCGTGCCCGAGGAGAATCTGCTGCCGAACGTGCAAGGGTTGAAAGGCCCGTTCTCCTGCCTCAACAATGCGCGCTACGGCATCGCCTGGGGCGCTATCGGGGCGGCCGAATTCTGCTGGCACGGCGCCCGGCAATACACGCTCGACCGCAAGCAGTTCGGCCGGCCGCTCGCCGCCAACCAGATCGTCCAGCTCAAGCTCGCCAACATGCAGACCGAGATCGCGCTCGGCCTCACCGCCTGCCTCCGGCTGGGGCGGCTGAAGGATCAGGAGCGCGCGACGCCAGAGATGATCTCGCTGCTGAAGCGCAACAATTGCGGCAAGGCGCTGGAGATCGCGCGGGTCGCGCGCGACATGCATGGCGGCAACGGCGTCTCCGACGAATTCGGCATCATCCGCCACGTGCTGAACCTCGAGGCCGTCAACACTTACGAAGGCACGCACGATATCCACGCGCTCATCCTCGGTCGCGCCATGACCGGGATCCAGGCTTTCAACTGATCCGACACCATGCTCAACGACAAAAATAACCACGCCCCGGGCCGGAAAGGCCCGCGGCCAACGCTCTGGGAGGAGCAGCATGAGCTTTGGAGACTATGCCGACTATGACGCCCTAGGATTGGCCGAGCTGGTGGCCAAGCGCGACGTGACCCCGGCCGAGTTGGTCGAGGCCGCGATCGAGCGAGCCGAGCGGCACAATCCGACCCTGAACGCGATCGTCTACAAGGCCTATGACGAGGCCCGCTCCGGCGCCCGCGCGTCGCTGCCGCGCGGCCCCTTCACCGGCGTGCCGTTCCTGATCAAGGATCTGGGCGTCACGGTCGCGGGCTGGCCGCGCAGCTCCGGCAGCCGCTTCGCCGCCCAGATCCGCGACACCGAGGATAGCGGCCTCGTCCGCCGCTATCGCGCCTCGGGCGCCATCCCGCTCGGCAAGACCAACACGCCGGAGTTCGGCATCACCGGCACGACCGAATCCGCATTGCTCGGCCCGTGCCGCAATCCCTGGAACCCCGATCACATCGCCGGCGGCTCGTCGGGCGGGTCGGCTGCGGCGGTCGCGGCCGGTATCGTGCCGATCGCCCACGCCAGCGACGGGCTGGGATCGATCCGCATTCCCGCCGCCTGCTGCGGCCTGGTCGGCATGAAGGTGACGCGCGACCGCAATCCCAATTTGCCGGATGGCTATGACTACGCCGCCGGGCTGGTGGTCGATCATGTCGTGACGCGGACGGTGCGCGACAGCGCCGCCATGCTCGATGCCACCGGCCATCCGGAAGCGGCCTCGCCCTATGCGCCGCCGCCCAAGGCCGCACCCTACATGCAGGAGATCGGCCACAGCCCTGGCCGGCTGCGGATCGCCTGGTCGGCGGAGACGCCCGGTGGCCGGCCGATCGATCCTGAGGTGCATAAGGCGCTCGAAGAGACGGCCGAGCTGCTGTCGCGGCTCGGTCACGAGGTCGTGCCCAAAGGGCTCGGCGTCGATTATCGCGCGCTTTACGGCGCCCGCGCGCTCATGTCCGGCGCCAATTTCGCCGCCGGCATTAAGCGGATGATCGAGCTGGTCGGCCGCGAGCCCGAGCGGCATGAGCTCGAGCCGCTGACCTGGGCCGTGCTCGAAGCCGGCCGCAAGGTCTCGGGGATGGACGCGATGTGGGCGATGCAGGAGACGCGCATGCAGACGCGTGGCGTGCTGGCGCTGTTCGAGAGCTTCGATGTCTATCTCTCGCCGGTGATGGGCACGCTGCCGCCCAAGATCGGCCATCTCGATCCGGTCGCGGTCGATCCGGGCGAGATCAACCGGCGCCAGCGCGAGATCTTTCCCTTCACCCCGCCCTTCAACTTCACCGGCCAGCCTTCGCTATCGCTGCCGCTCCATCGCTCGGCGAGCGGGCTGCCGATCGGCATGATGTTCACCGGCCGCTATGCCGACGAGGCGACGCTCTTCCGGCTCGCGGCCCAGCTCGAGAAGGAATGCCCGTGGCACGGCTTCAAGCCCGCGCACTGGAACTGAAAGAGCGTCAGCCCGCTCGATAGATGTGCCGCGTCATCCCGTCCGGACAGGCGAGATCGACGCGGCACCGATCCCCATCCAGCTCCAAAAGCCCCAGCCCGACGATCTTCTCGCCGATCCGCTCCTGCAGACTGTCGGCGAAGCAATAGGAGGTCGCCGGCAGCCAGATGTGACGGATACCTTCGATCACACGGTCGAGATATTGGTGCGTGTGACCGCTGAGGACGAGCCTCAGATCGAGGCCGGCGAAGAGCGTCATCAGCCGGCGGCGCTGGACCAGCGGCACGTATCTTATGTGCGGTTCGGCATCATCCGGCCCGTGCTGGAACAGCGGCTTGTGGCTGAGCAGCATGATGGGCCGGCCGGCGGCCTCGGTCGCGCGCGCCGTGAGCCAGTCCCATTGCGCCGCTTCATGCTCGTCACCGAGCCCGAAAAGCTGGGCATCGAGTGCGATCAGCCACCAGCCCTCGATCTCCGCGGCCCAATAGTCGGGGCCGAACGCACGGCGATAGGCCGCAAGGCGTGCGGGATCGAGCGGATGCTTGCTCGGCGTCTCCGGCCCCGGCGGATTGTCGCCGATATCGTGATTGCCGGGCAGCAGTCGCATCGGGGTCGGCCACTCGGCGATGAGCGTGGCGGCATGGGTGAACTCGCCTTCGAGATCGAAGCCGGCGGCCGTGATGTCACCCAGATGGATGGTGAGATCGGCCCGGCTGCGGCTGGTGAATTCGCGCGCCGCCCGCCAATTGGCGCTCGCCTTCGCGTCGAGCGGCGCCAGATGGCTGTCGGTCACCAGGACGATGCGCATCAGAGGCTCCGCGTCATTGCGGTTTCGAGAAGGCGGCGACGCGCGCGGCCAGGTTGGCACGCAGGTTCAGGTAGAAGAGATTATAGTCGTAGATGTGGTAGTTCCCGCCCATCGCGCCAAAGCTGAAGCTAGAAGGCGGCGTCACCCGCAGCACCCCTTGAACGCAAGCGGCGCCCGTGGCATGCGGGATCGGCGGCACGCCGACGCCGCGAGAGAAAGGCAGGCTGCCGAGATCGGCCTCGGCGCCGGCGGCATCGTCGAGCCGCCAGGTCAGCGGATTGACGCAGGTGAGCTTGCGCCCGGCAATCGGCTGGAAGCGATGATCGAGCCAGATCGTGCTGGATTCCCGCCAAACCAGCCCGTCCGATTCCGGCGACAGCGAGTTCCAGCTGATATAGCAGCGCGTCTCGGTCGGCTCCCGGCACGGCCCGATGCCGGGCAGCCCCATATCGGCGGGGATCGCGTAGCCGACCAGATAGGCTGCGACCATGCGGTCGGCGAGCTTGGTGCCGGCGATCTTCTCCTGCAGCAGCCGCATGCCGTGGAGCGAGCCCTGGCTATGGCCGGCGAGGATGAAGGGACGGCCTTGGTTACGGTGGGCGATGAACTCGTCGAAGGCGCGCGCCACATCCTGATAGGCGAAATCGAGCGCAGCCTCCTCGTCCTTGCCCTTGCCGAAGAAGGAATAGATCGTCGCCTGGCGATAGCGCGGCACGAAGACCCGGCAGCAGCCGTTGAAGGCACCGGCCTGATTGCGAAGCACGCCCGTCAACATCCGGCGGCTGATGCCACCCTCATCGAGATGGGCGTTCCAAATATGGCGGCCGAAATAGGTGGTGGGCTGGATGAAGAAGACATCGACGCCAGCCGTCCCCTCCTCGTCCCTTGTGTCGGCGCCGGGGGGAACGAACCGCGCATCGCTCGGTCGGCCGGGCAAGGCGGACCAGGCACTGTCGTCGCCATAGTTGGGATCGGGTGCCGCATCGGCGCTGCTGAACCGCCCAAAGGGCGCCAGGGGCTGAAACGGCGCGTCCAGATGGAGGACAAACGCCAGCACGACCGCAGCCGCGATCAGGCTCCAGAGGAATTTCCGCCGCATATGCGCTCCGGGCTGTTCGCCCGGAGCTTACACGATGACGGGTTACAAGATTTGAATTTTAGCCGCGCTTGTCGGCAAGGGCGGCACGGACGCCGTCGCCATATTCCGGATGGATCTTGTCGAAGAGGCCGAGCTGCCGCTGGGTGATGAAGTCAGGAACACCGTCCATCGCCGCCGCGATGTTCTTGAACAGGCGGTGCTTCTGCTCGGCATCGAACAGGTTGAACAGCGCGCGCGGCTGGACGAAGTCGTCGTTGCCGGCGCGATGGTCGTAGCGCGCCGCGTCGCCCGAGAGCGGCAGCGGCGGTTCGGCATAGGAAGGGTCCTGCACCGGCCCATTGAAGGAATTGGGCTCGTAATAGGCGTCGGCATTGCCGGTGCCGTTGCGGAAGAACCGCATCGACCCGTCCTTATGATAGTGATGGACCGGGCATTTCGGCGCATTGACCGGCAGCGCCTCGTAATGCGTGCCGAGCCGGTAGCGGTGCGCATCGGCATAAGCGAAGATGCGCGCCTGCAGCACCTTGTCGGGCGAGAAGCCGATGCCGGGCACGATGTTCGACGGCGAGAAGGCGGCCTGCTCGATCTCGGCGAAATAATTGTCCGGATTGCGGTTGAGCTCGATCACGCCGACTTCGACCAGCGGATAATCGCCATGCGGCCAGACCTTGGTGAGGTCGAACGGGTTGTAGGCGGTCTTGCCGGTGTCGGCCTCGGGCATGATCTGCACGAAGACGCGCCATTTCGGAAACTGGCCGCGCTCGATCGTGCCGAACAGCTCCTCCTGATAGGTCTCGCGCGAATGGCCGATTCTCTCGGCGGCTTCGCCATTCGTGTAGTGCTTATGGCCCTGCATGGTCTTGAAGTGGAACTTGATCCACGACCGCTCGCCCGAACCGTTGACGAAGGAATAGGTGTGCGAGCCGTAGCCGTTCATATACATCGGCGCCACCGGCAGGCCGCGATCGGAGAACAGGATCGTGACCTGATGCAGGCTCTCCGGGCTCAGTGACCAGAAATCCCACATCGCCGTGGGCGAGCGCATGTTGCTGCGCGGATGACGCTTCTGGGTGCGGATGAAGTCCGGGAATTTCAGCGGGTCGCGGATGAAGAAGACTGGCGTGTTGTTGCCGACCAGGTCCCAATTGCCCTCTTCGGTATAGAATTTGAGGGCGAAGCCGCGCACGTCGCGTTCGGCATCGGCGGCGCCCAATTCGCCTGCGACGGTCGAGAAGCGCAGGAGCAGATCTGTCTTCTTGCCGACCTCGGAGAAGAGCTTCGCCCGGGTGTGACGGGTGATGTCGTGGGTGACGGTCAGGGTGCCGAAGGCGCCCCAACCCTTGGCATGCACCACGCGCTCGGGAATCCGCTCGCGATTCTGATGGGCGAGCTTCTCGATCAGCTGATAATCCTGCAGTAGCACAGGGCCGCGCGGACCGGCGGTCTCGGAATTCTGATTGTCCGAGATCGGCGCGCCGGCGCTGGTGGTCAAGGTCGGGCGTTGGGTCATGGTTCGGCCTCTAGAATTGGAATGGCCGCAACCTATCGACAATGCGAGATGTTATGAAATCGATTGTTCGTATGGAATCGATAGGCCATAACTATCGATTATGAATCTTCGCGATCTCTCCTACCTCGTCGCCCTCGCCGATCTTCGCCATTTCGGCCGGGCCGCCGAGGCTTCGAACGTGTCGCAGCCGACCTTGAGCGGCCAGATCCGCAAGACCGAGGAGTATCTGGGCGTGACGCTGGTCGAACGCGACAGCCGGAACGTGGCGCTCACCGATGCCGGCCGTGCCATCGTCGCCGAGGCGCGGGCAGCCCTCGGCCATATCGACGCGATCAAGGATATCGCCCGGGCGCACCGCGACCCGCTGGCGGGCCGCTTTCATCTCGGCATGATCAACTCGCTCGGCCCTTCGCTGGCGCCGGAGCTGCTGACCATGCTCGACCATGACGCACCCAGGCTGGAGATCGAGCTGACCGAGAATTTGACGGACCCGTTGCTCACGGCCCTGCGCGATCGCCATCTGGACGCGGCACTGCTGGCGACGCCGCCGGACGGCGACGATCTGACCGAGATCCCCTTGTTCGAGGAACCGTTCCGGATAGCGCTTCCCGACGGCCATCCCTTGACCGCTCTCCCGGTGCTGACGACCGCGGAGATCGAGCGCTATCCGCTGCTACTGCTGGGCGAAGGGCATTGCCTGCGCGACCAGGCGCTGTCGCTGTGCGGCGCCCGCTCGGTCGATGCTCGGGTCAGGTCGGCAAGCCTGGGCACGCTGCTGAGGTTGGTGGCGAAGGGGCGCGGCATCACGATCGTGCCCGCCCTGTCGGCGCAGCCGCCCGATGGGCTGGTGTTGCGCGACCTATCGGATCCACGCGCCAGCCGGCGATTGCGGCTGGTGGCACGGCGCAACTATCCGCGCCGGGCGGCACTCGACCTGATCGCGGCGAAGGCCCGATCGATCGCCTCGTCGATCGGGCTGCCGGTGCTCTGACCGTTCGGAAGCTTCAGGCGGCAGAGTTGGCCATGCGCGGCATGATGCGGACGCCGCGATCGACGATCTGGGTCCAGAACCGGTCCATGCGCCGCAGCGTGACGTTGGCATCGAGCAGCGCCTGATTGTCGACCTGGGTCTGGCCCAGATTGGCGACGTGCCGATCATGCATGGCGTCGAGCTTGGCGCACAGATCCAGGCCCTTGGTGGAGAGCCGAACGCGGATCGAGCGACGGTCGTGGGCCGAGCGCTCCTGCACCAGATAGCCGTTTTCGACCATCTTCTTGACGTTGTAGGACACGTTCGAGCCGAGATAGCAGCCGCGCAGAGTCAGCTCTCCGACCGTCAACTCGGCGGAGCCGATGTTGAACAGGATGAGCGCCTGGACGTTGTTGATATCCTGGATACCCAGGCTATCGAGCTCCGTCCGAACCAGCTCAAGGAACTGCCGATGCAACCGCTCCACCATCGCGATGGTGTTCAGGTAGGATTCTTTCATTTCCGCCTGCCGAGGTATAACCTTGGAGTGAGTTAACAGGGGTTATATTAATTTTCGCTTAAATGACCCACGAATCACACCAAACGCGCCAAGCGTTAGACCTCGTTATTTATTCAACTTTCCCGCGAGCCAGGGGTACATGGCGGAGAAATCCTTGGCGCCAGCGCCGCTATTGGCCAATAGCTGATAGAGCATCGCCGCCTCGGCACCGAGCGGCGTCGAAGCGCCGGCTGTCTGGGCCGCCTGCTGCGCCAGCTTCAGATCCTTCAGCATCATGTCGACGGTAAAACCCGGCTGATATTCGCGGTTCGCCGGCGAGGTCGGCACCGGGCCGGGCACCGGGCAATAAGTCGTGAGCGACCAGCATTGGCCCGAGGATTTCGAGCTGACATCGAACAGCTTCTGCGCATCGAGCCCCAGCCTGGCGGCGAGCGCGAAAGCCTCGCTCACGGCCGTCATGCTGATGCCGAGGATCATGTTGTTGCAGATCTTGGCCGCCTGGCCGGTACCGGCACCGCCGCAATGGACGATGGTCTTGCCCATCTTCTCTAGAATCGGCCGAGCACGCTCGAAAGCGGCCGCCTCGCCGCCGACCATGAAGGTCAAGGTCCCGGCCGCGGCACCGCCGGTGCCGCCGGAGACCGGCGCATCGAGCATCTCGAAGCCGCGCTTCGCCGCCTCGCCTGCGACGAAACGCGCGCTCTCGACATCGATGGTCGAGCAATCGATCAGCAAGGCGCCCGGCCGCGCATGATCGAGGATACCGCCTTCGCCGGCATAGGCGGCCCGCACATGCGGGCCGGCGGGCAGCATGGTAACCACGACCTCGGCATCGGCAACGGCCTCGGCGGCACCCTTGGCGGGCTTGCCGCCAGCCGACTCGAACGCGGCGAGCGCGGCGGCGGAAAGATCGAAGCCCCGAACCCGATGCCCGGCCTTGACCAGATTCGCGGCCATGGGACCGCCCATATTGCCGAGCCCGAGCACGCCGATCCACGACATTCCTGCCTCCCTTTTTATCTTAGATGTGACAAGACAGCGATTCGGACTTTAGGTCGATTCGAGCTAAAGTCATCGCGGTCTAGAGCGCCAATTCTTCGCCGCTATCGGCGAAGGGCGCGAAATAGCTCTCGATCCTGGCCGCGCCGACATCTTCCAGCCGATCAGGCTGCCAGCGCGGGCTGTTGTCCTTGTCGACCAGGATCGCGCGCACGCCTTCGCGGAAATCGTGATTGGCCGCCGTCCGGACGGCGAGGCGATATTCGATGCGCAGCATCTCGGCGAGCTCCTTGCCCCGGCCGCCGCGCAACTGCCGCAGGGTCAGCTTGAGGCTCGTCGGCGAAGCGCGGCGGAAGGTCGCAAGCGCCTCCCGCGCCCATTCCTCGGGGGCCTCTTCGAGCGCTTCGACGATGGCCTCCACCGTGGAACCGCCGAAGAGCGCATCGACGCGCTCCGCGCGCGCGGCGACGATCGGCGTCCCGGCCTCGGCGGCATGGCGATCGAGCACGCGCTCGACCGACTCGGCGTCGAGCGCATCTTGCGACGCGAGCTCGCTGATCAGCGTCTCGATCCTGTCTGCCGCCATGACATGCGAAGCGAGGCCGAGCGCCAGCAGATCATCGGATTTGAGCCGGACGCCCGACAGGCCGAGATAGACGCCCATCTCGCCCTCAAGCTCGTTCAGGAACCAGGTGGCGCCGACATCGGGGAAAAGACCCAGAACCGTCTCGGGCATCGCCACCATGGTCCGCTCCGTCGCGACGATATGGCTGCCATGGAGCGATAGGCCGCAGCCGCCGCCCATGGTGACGCCGTCGATCCAGGCGATGAAGGGCTTGGCGAAGGTGTGGATGCGATAGTTCAGCCGGTATTCCCAGGCGAAATATTCGCGGATCCTATAGTCGGCTTCGGGACCTGGCGGCAGGACGCCCAGGACGCGGACATCGCCGCCGGCGCAGAAGGCGCGTCCGCCCGCGCCGCGGATCAGCACGGCGCCGATGCCGGGATCGGCGCCCCAGCCTTCGAGAGCTGCCTCGATGATGTCGATCATGCCGAGATTGAGCGCGTTCAGCGCCTTCGGTCGGTTGAGCGTCAGGATGCCAAGCGGACCACGCGTTTCGACCAGAACTTCCTCGGAGCCGTTCGGCTCGACCATGCTCATGCCTCCAAAAGCCGGCGCGCGATGATGACGCGCATGATTTCGTTGGTGCCCTCCAAAATCCGGTGGACCCGGAGGTCGCGCAGATAGCGCTCGATCGGAAAATCCTTGAGATAGCCGTAGCCGCCATGGAGCTGCAGCGCCTCATCGCAGATACGGTAGCAGGCGTCTGTGGCAAATCGCTTGGCCATGGCGCAGCGAAGCGTCGCATCCGGCGCCTTGGCGTCGAGCGCGGCGGCGGCGCGATGGATCATCAGACGCGATGCCTCCAGCTCCGTCGCCATGTCGGCCAGGCGGAACTGCAGCGCCTGGAAATCGGCGAGCGGCCGGCCGAACTGCCGCCGCTCACGGAGATAAATCGAGGCCGCCTCGAAGCAGGCGCGCGCACCGCCGAGCGAGCAGGCGCCGATATTGATCCTGCCGCCATCGAGCCCGGCCATCGCGATCTTGAAGCCCTCGCCTTCCTCGCCCAGCCGGTTGGCGACCGGCACGCGGGCATCCTCGAAGATGACGGCGGCGGTCGGCTGGCTATTCCATCCGAGCTTCGCCTCCTGCTTGCCGAAACTCATGCCGGGCGTGCCGGCGGGAATGACCAGGCAAGAGATGCCGGAGGGACCGGGGCCGCCGGTCCGCACCATGGTGACGTAGAGATCGCTGCGGCCGCCGCCCGAGATGAAGGCCTTGCTGCCGTTCAGCACATAATGATCGCCCTGGCGCTCGGCCCTGGTCGCGAGCGCGGCGGCATCGGAGCCGGCACCCGGCTCGGTCAGGCAGTAGCTGGCGAAATGCGCCATGCTCATCAGCCGCGGCAGGAACTCGGCACGCTGGGCCGCCGTGCCGAAGCGGTCGATCATCCAGGATGCCATGTTGTGGATCGAGAGATAGGCGGCCGTCGACGGGTCTGCGGCGGCCAGCTCCTCGAAGATCAGCGCCGCATCGAGCCGGCTCAAGCCGGAACCGCCCTGTGCCTCGTCGACATAGATGCCGGCGAAGCCGAGTGCCGCCGCCTGGCGCAACGCCGCCTCGGGGAAGATCTTGTGCTCGTCCCAAGAGGCCGCGTTGGGCAGCAGCACGTCCTGGGCAAAATCGCGCGCGGTCGCCTGAAACGCCGCCTGGTCCTCGGTCAGCTCGAAATCCATATTCCCTCGCCTCGGCCGTCACCATACAAGCAAGCTTGCGGCGGCTTCAATCCGCCACCCCCCGCCAATTTCCGCTTTCCCCATGCCCTCCTTTCCATTGTCAAGCCGGGACGGATGCGCCTAACCTTCACAATGCTTATTTTTCAATCACGGGTGTAGAGATTGTCCGGTTTTCTCCTAGGGGGCTATCCGCGCACCCGGCTGCGCCGCAATCGCCGGGATGAGTGGTCGCGCCGGCTGGTCGCCGAGAACGTCCTGACCGCCGCCGATCTGATCTGGCCGGTCTTCATCGAGGACGGTCAGGGCGGCCCGTCGCCAATCGCCTCCATGCCCGGCGTCGATCGCCTCTCGATCCGGCAATTGGTCGACGCCGCCGGCGCTGCGGCTGAGCTCGGCATTCCGGCCGTCGCTCTCTTCCCGGCGACCGACCCGCTGCGCAAGAGCGAGACCGGAGACGAGGCCTGGAACGAGGATAATCTCGTCTGCCGCGCAACAGCCGCGCTGAAGCGCCAGGTGCCCGGCATCGGCGTGCTGTGCGACGTGGCGCTCGATCCCTACACCACGCATGGGCATGACGGCATCGTCAATGAAGGGCATGTCGAGAATGACGAGACGATCGAAGCGCTGGTCAAGCAGTCGCTGGCCCAGGCGCGCGCCGGCTGCGACATCATCGCGCCCTCCGACATGATGGACGGCCGCATCGGCGCCATCCGCCAGGCGCTCGACCAGGCGGATTTCGAGCAGGTCCGGATCATGAGCTACGCCGCCAAATACGCCTCGGCCTTCTATGGGCCGTTCCGCGACGCGATCGGCTCCAAGCGCGCCTCCAACAAGCCGCTCGACAAGCGCGGCTACCAGATGGACCCGGCCAATACCGACGAGGCGCTGCGCGAGGTCGGCTTCGACCTCGAAGAGGGCGCCGACATGGTCATGGTCAAGCCCGGCCTGCCCTATCTCGACATCGTCCGGCGCGTGAAGGAGACGTTCCGCGTGCCGACCTATGCCTATCAGGTCAGCGGCGAGTACGCGATGATCCAGGGCGCCATCGATCAGGGCTGGATCGGCGACGGCGCCGTGATCGAATCCTTGCTGGGCTTCAAGCGGGCGGGCGCCGACGGGATCCTGACTTACTTCGCGATGCGGGCGGCGCGGCAGCTGAAGGCGGGCTGAGCTCGGCGTAGAGCTCGGCATAGGATGCGGCGGCCACGTCCCAGCTAAAGCGGCAGGCCATGCCGGCCGCCTGCAATTTGCGCCACAGCACCGGATCGCGATAGGCGGCACTCGCGCGATCGAGCGCGCCGGCCAGATCCGACGCCGTCGCCGCGTCGAACAGAAATCCCGTCGCCGTGCCGGCTGCGATCGCTTCCGGCGTCGCATCCGCCACAGTGTCGCCGAGCCCGCCGGTGCGGCGCACGACCGGCACCGCGCCGTAACGCAGCGCATAGAGCTGGGTCAGGCCGCAAGGCTCGAACCGCGACGGCACCAGGATCGCATCGCTGCCGGCGAAGATCCGGCGGGACAGACGGTCGTCATAGCCGATGCGCACGCCGATCCGGCCCGGATGCACCCGCGCCGCCGCGAGAAATCCCGCCTCCAGCACCGGATCCTCCGATCCCAGCAGCGCCAGCGCGCCGCCGCGCGCGAGCAGCGAAGGCAAGGCGTCGAGCAGCAGATCGAGCCCCTTCTGGTGGGTGAGCCGGCTGACCACGCCGAACAGCGGACCGGCCGGCGGCTCCAGCCCGAACTCGGCGAGCAGGGCGGCGCGATCCTCGGCGCGCGGCGCCAGGTCGCCGGCTTCGTAATGAGCGGGCAAGTTCGGATCGGTTGCCGGATCCCACACGCCCTCATCGACGCCGTTGAGGATGCCGCGCACATCGCCGCCGCGCCCGGCGATCACGCCTTCGAGCCCGCAGCCATATTCCACCGTCGCGATCTCGCGCGCATAGCCGGGGCTGACCGTCGTGACCCGGTCGGCATAGACCAGGCCGGCCTTCATGAAGGAGAGCTTGCCCCAGAATTCGAAACCGCCTGGATGGAAGGCCGACGGCGGCAAGCCGAGCGGCCCGACCGCATCGGGCGCGAACAGTCCCTGGAAGGCGAGATTGTGGATGGTCAGGATCGAGGCCGGCTTCGGCCGTTCATCATCGGCAAAGGCGAGATAGGCCGGGACCAGGCCGGCGTGCCAATCATGCGCCTGGCAAATCTCCGCCCGCCAATCCGGATCGAGCAGCCCGCGCGCGATCTGTGCCGCAGCCCAGGAGAGCAGGCCAAAGCGGATGGCATTGTCGGCCCAGTCGACGCCGCCCGGCGCCAGATAGGGGCTGCCGGGGCGATCGAACAGGCCGGGCGCATCGATCGCATAGGCCGGCACCTGCCCGTCGGGCACGATCCCCTTGAGCAAACTCACGCGCGGCGAGCCGAAGAGCTGGCCTAGCCAGGCGACCGTCTCCAACCCTTGGAGCCTCGCCTTGACCGCCGGATAGGCCGGCATGACAATCCTGGCATCGAGCCCAGCCGCGCGCTGCGCCTTGGGCAGGGCGGCAAGCACGTCGCCGAGGCCGCCGGTCCGGACGATCGGGTAAATTTCTGCTGCAGCGTGGAGTATTCGCATTCAGAGGCGGGCCAGCATCTCTTTGGTGACGAGTGTCACACCGCCTTCGCTCCGGGTGAAGCGGCTTGCATCGGCCTCGGCATCCTCGCCGATCACCAGCCCTTCCGGAATCTGGCAGCCGAGATCGACGATCGCCCGCTTCACGCGGGCATAACGGCCGATGCTGACCTCCGGCAACAGGATGGCTTCCTCCACGGCGCAGAAGGAATTGATCCGGCAGCTCGAGAACAGCACCGATCGCCGCACGGTCGAGCCGGAGATGATGCAGCCGCCGGAAACCAGGGAATCGACCGCCGCCCCGCGCCGTTCATCATCGTCGAACACGAACTTGGCCGGCGCCAGCTGCTCCTGGTAGGTCCAGATCGGCCAATCCTCGCTGTACATGTCGAGGTCCGGCGTCGGCAGGGTCAGGTCGATATTGGCCCGCCAATAGCTGTCGAGCGTGCCGACATCGCGCCAATAGGGCTCGCCCTGGTTGGTCGAGACCGAGCTCAGGCCGAAGGAATGGGCCGAGGCATCGCCGGCGGCGACGACCCGGGGGATGAGATCCTTGCCGAAATCGTGGCTGGAGCTCTCGTCGGCCGCGTCCTGCCGGAGCATGTTGTAGAGATATTCGGCATCGAAGACATAGATGCCCATCGAGGCGAGCGCCCGATCGGGCCGCCCCATCATCGAGGGCGGATCCGCGGGCTTCTCGACGAAATGGGTGATGCGGTTCGAGGCGTCCGCGGCCATCACGCCAAATTGCGTCGCCTCCTCCAGCGGCACCTCGGCGCAGGCGACGGTGCAGGGCCGGCGCTGCTCGACATGCCAGGCGAGCACGATCGAATAATCCATCTTATAGACATGGTCGCCGGCCAGGATGACGACATATTTCGGCCCGTAGCTCTGGATGATGTCGATATTCTGCGTCACCGCATCGGCGGTGCCGCGATACCAGGCGGTCTCGCCCATGCGCTGCTGCGCCGGCATCAGATCGATGAACTCGTTGGCGCCCGGCCGCATGAACGCCCATCCGCGCTGCACATGGCGCAGCAGGCTGTGAGCATTGTATTGGGTCACGACGCCGATGCGGCGGATGCCGGAATTGACGCAGTTGGACAGCGCGAAATCGATGATCCGGAACTTGCCGCCGAAATAGACCGCCGGCTTGGCGCGCCGGTCGCACAGCTCCCGCAGTCGGGTACCCCGGCCTCCGGCCAGTACCAAGGCGAGGCTCTGTCTCGGCAGCAATTGCGGGGCCATATTGGGTCGCTCCATGACAGGATCCTCCCCTGAAGCGCATGATGGCTCTTTGTTGACGCAGGGTAAGGCCGATGCGGAGCGGCGGCAAGCCGCGACATCGTGCAACCGGAACTCCCGAAGCCCCCGTTAGGTTCCCACGCGCGCCATGAACATCTCGGCAAATTGCAGGATGGCCCGATCGTGCCAGGGTATCGGCGAGGCGGCATCGTGAAAGCCGACATGGCCGCCGCTGCGCGTCAGCGCCAGCCGGACCGCCGGCAGCGCCGACCAATCGACCGTGCGGTAGGCCGACGCCGGAATCCAGGGGTCGTCGAGCGCATGGATGGCGAGCGTCGGCACCTCGATCCGGCCGACGAAGGCAGCGGCCGAGCATTTCGCGTAATAATCCTCGGCCCCGGCGAAGCCGTGGCGCGGCGCGATGAAATGCTCGTCGAATGCCCAGATCGACCGGGCGGAGGTAATCGCCTGTCGCTCGGACACGGTAAGCTGCGCGGTCGGCGCCAGCGCCTCCAGCTTGATCGACTGCAGCAGATGGCGGTGATAGACCCAGTTGCGCGGCGCCCGGATGCGGCGCGAGGCGATAGCGAGATCGGCCGGCGCCGAGACCGAGACGGCGCCCCGCACATTGGCGGTCTCCACCCGCTCGCCCAGGAACTTCAGCAGCATGTTGCCGCCGAGCGAATAGCCTACGAGCAGCAGCCCGCGCGCGCCGAGATCGGCCGGCAGGGCCCGGATAACGGCAACCAGATCCTCGCTGCGCCCGGCATGGTAGCGGCCGCCGCTGGTCCGTTGCGAGGCGCCGGCCCCGCGCAGATTGAGCCGCAGGACCGGCACGCCATGCGCCAGCAGCAGCCGCGCGGTGCTCACGACATATTCGCTGTCGGCCGTGCCCGATAGCCCGTGAATGAGGATGGCGAGCGGTGCCCCCCTCTCCTCCGCCGGCCGATGGATCATGCCGACCAGCGCCTCGTCATCGCCGAGCGGCAGCTCGATCGAGGCGCCACCATCGAGCGCGCGAGGCAGCTTGCGCAGGAGATTCCTCAGCGTTTGCAGATCGGAACCGAGCCAGGGCAGCCGCGGAGCGAATGGCGGCAGGTCGAGCGCGCGCAGGGCCGCCATGGCAGATCGCGTCACGCTTCGCCCAGAAAATTCGCGACGGCCTCGATCTGATCCTCGGCCAGGAGCGCCGGCGCGTGACCGGCGTCCGGCACCTCGAAGAGCCGCGCCTTCGGCCCGCGCCGGGTCATCTCCGCCGCCGTCTCGGCCAGCAGCAAGTCGGACCGTCCGCCGCGGATGACCAGGGTCGGACAAGTGATCCGGTCATAGACCGGCCACAGATCGACGTCCGTGAGCGAACCCTGGAACGGCAGCCCGATGGCGGGATCGTAATGAAGTGCGAGCCGCCCGCTCGGCAGCTCGCGCTTGCTGTGCTCGGCCATCTCGCGCCATTGCCCGTCGGAGAGCGTGCCGAAGCTCGCGGCGACGCGGCGCATATAGGCTTCGAGCTCGTCGATATCGGCGAAATCCGGATCCTGCCCGACATAGCTGCCGATCCGCTCCAGCGCGGGTTTGGGCAGGAACGGCCCGACATCGTTGATGACGAGCCGGCGGATCGGCGAGAGCGGCTGTGCCGCCAGCATCATGCCGATCAGCCCGCCCATCGAGGTTCCGAGGAAATCCACCTCGGCGGCACCGATACTGCCGATGAGGGCGGCGACCGCGCCCAGATAGAGCGGGTAGCCGTAATCCTCCTTATTCGGCAGCCAGTCGCTGCCGCCTCGCCCTGGCATGTCGGGGACGATCACCGGCCCCCGGGCAGCGAGCCGGGCGGCCAGCGCATCGAAATCGCGGCCGTTACGCGACAGGCCATGCACGCAGATCACCGGCCGCCCCTGCCCTTCCCAGCGCCTATAGGCGAGGCGGTAGAAGCCATGCGGACCGAGGCAGAGGAGCTTGTGGGGAGTGGGATTCATCCGGGGCTCGCTGGTGGGAAAGGTGTTTATAGCAGAATCAGGGAGCCGCAGATCAGCCGGGCCGCGCTCGGGCGATCCAGAGATAAGAGCTCGGAACCAGTTCCTCCAGCACGTAGCGTTCGCCAAGGCTTTGTTTCACGGCATCCGATGGATCGTACAACAGCAGCGACGCCGGGAGGGAGGCGGCAATCCGTCCCGACCCGTCGAGAAACAGAAGCTTGGTCTCGCGCGGCAAGGATTCCGCAAGCGATAGCAGCCCCACGCCATCGAGTTCCGGCCAGGCAATAACCATGTCGACATCGAGAAGCTGCGCCTGAACGACCGCCCGAGCCAAGATGGGAGGCCGCGACGTCCACCAAAGCGGCCTGGGAAGGTAGGTCGCCGTCGAGGTGATCCCGCATACGGCGAGGAATAGAAAGCACAAGCAGGCCGCCCAGCGGCGCATCGGTCGTCCGGCTCCCAGTCCACGGGAGAGAAAGCCGGCAATCATGACCTGGAAAGCCAACCAGCTTGGCAGCGCATAGCGTGGGATCAGCGCGTGCCGGCCGCCGGTCGTCAGATCGAGGGCGATGGCTCCGAGCAGACCAGCCCCCGCCAACATGATTCGCGGAAGATTGCCGGCCCTGGTCCGATTGCCGAGAAACATCGCCATCGCAATGATCTCGATCGCGGGGATCAACACAAGGATCAGCATGCTCGCAGGTTCCTGAAACGGCAGCGCCTGATAGCTCGGCTGGTCGATATCGAAGAACGGGCGGGACAGATTCAGGAACAGCGTTTGCGCATAGAGCGCCGGAGAGATCGGCTCGGCGCTGCCGCTGTTCATGTCGGCAATCCGGTGCAGTTGCGACAGGACGATCCATAGCCAGGGCAGGAACGCCAAGCCGGCGAGGGCAACCGACAGGCCCAGGGGCCAAAACCGGCGCGGCGTGTCGTGATGATGCCAGGCGCCATAGCAGAATTGGCACGCCAGCACGGGCAGCGACAACAGGCTGGTATAGAGCGACAGGATCGAGAGCAGCGCGTAACAGCCAAGATCCAATCGGGAATCCCGACGCTGGGCGCGGAGCAGCGCAGCCGTCGATGCCGCGACCAAAGCGGTCCATAGACCATCTTCGCGGACCTGCTGCGCATAGATGAGATGGAAGGGCGAGATCGCGAACAAGCCGGCACAAATCACGCCCGGCAAAGGTCCGCCGAAAGCTTCGCGCCCGAGCCAGTAGACCGCAGGCACCGCCAGCAGACTCAGTAGCGCGGAGAGCAGCCGCAGCGAGACCGGTGCGCCACCCTCGGCCGCGATCCAAGCCCGAGCGATGAGATAGTAGAGCGGCGGATGATGCGGATCGTCCCGGACGAGCGCGGTGACGGTATCGCCGAAACTGCCGGCGGGGTCCGGCCGCTCGATCAGATCACGCAAAAAGCCGAGTGTCAGCGTGCGGCCCGCTTCGGCTTGAAGCAATACCGCTATCTCGGGCTTGGTCTTGCCGACGGCATGGATCGAAGTATTGACCTCGTCGACCCAGTAAAATTTGTCGCCGAGATCGAGAAAGCGGCAGGCCACCCCGAAAATGACGAGCAGGCACGAGAGGATGGCGACCAACCGCGCCGCATCGCCATAGAGCCTCATGGTCCTGATATCGCCCGATCGAAAATGGTCGGCCGCGAGGACCGCAATCTACGATATCGAAACCTCACCCCCGGCACCATCCGGGCAGCGGAGATTTCTCGTCGGAGCCGGCCCCGGCGCTGCCGGAACATCTGCTGCGCGCACCGGTCCTGTTGCTCCGGTCCGACCGCATGCGCTATGCCAGGGTGCAGTTTCGCCAGTCCGCTGAATGGGATTATGCCATGGCCCAGAAGGGTCCGCTCTCCGGTATCGTCGTCGCCGATCTGTCGCGCATCCTCGCCGGCCCCTATTGCACCATGCTCCTGGCCGAGCTGGGCGCCAGGGTCATCAAGATCGAACCGCCGGAAAAGGGAGACGATTCCCGCCATTACGGCCCCTTCGTCAACGGCAAGTCCGCCTATTTCGTCTCGGTCAATCGCGGCAAGGAATCGATCGCGCTCGACCTCAAGGACCCGCAGGACAAGCTGCTGTTCGAGCGCATCCTCGGCAAGGCCGACGTGCTGGTCGAGAATTACCGGCCCGGCACGATGGAGAAGCTCGGCTATGGCTGGGACGCGCTGCATCCGCGCTTTCCGCGCCTCATCTACGCCGCCGCTTCGGGCTTCGGCCATAGCGGCCCCTATTCCAGCCATCCGGCCTACGACATGGTCGTGCAGGGCCTGGGCGGGATCATGAGCATCAACGGACATCCGGGCCAGCCGCCGGCTCGCGTCGGTGTCTCGGTCGGCGATCTCGGGGCCGGGCTCTATACCGCGATCGCGGTCAACGCCGCCCTCTATCACCGCGCCATGACCGGCGAGGCGACCAAGGTCGATATCGGCATGCTCGACTGCCAGATCGCGCTGCTGGAAAACGCCGTCGTCCGCTACAATTCGACCGGCATCGTGCCGGGGCCGATGGGTGCGCGCCACCCCTCGATCACGCCGTTCGAGCCGTTCGAGACCGCCGACGGGCTGCTGATCATCGCCGCCGGCAACGACAGCCTGTTCGTCAAGCTGGCAAAGGCGCTGGGCCTTCCTGGCCTCGCCGAGGACGCTCGCTTCAGCACCAACGATCTCAGGAGCCGCAACGCTGACGCGCTCAAGGCGGCGCTCGAAGCCGTGCTGACCGCCCAGCCACGCGCCCATTGGGTCGAGCTCTTCGAGAAGGCCGGCATTCCGTGCGGTCCGATCAACACGATCGACCAGGCGCTGGCGCATCCGCAGGTGGCGGCGCGCAACATGGTTGTTACCGTCGACGATCCGGTGACCGGGCCGCTGCGCGTCTCGGGCAATCCCTTGAAGCTCAGCAGCTTCGAGGATCCGGCGACACGGGCTTCCGCACCGGAGCTCGATGCCGACCGGGCTCGGCTATTGGTCGAGCTCGGGCTCTAAAATACAGGGAAGGAGAACGCCGATGCAACCGAACCGCCTCACCCCCAATCTCGACCCGTTCGCGCTGGCGAGCGAGCTGTCGAACCGGCTGCTGATCGACGGCGCGCTCCGTCCGGCGGTCTCGGGGCGGAGCTTCGGCGTGATCAACCCCGCGACCGCCCAGACCATCGCCGAGGCGGCCGAGGCCGGCGCCGAGGATGTCGATATCGCGGTCAAGGCCGCGACCCGCGCCCAGAAGGAGTGGCGCAAGCTGCATCCGCGCGAGCGCGGGCGGCTCGTCGGCGAATGCGGTCGGCTCCTGAACGAGCATATCGAGGAGCTGGCGCGGCTGGTGGCGCTGGAGACGGGCAAGGCGCTCCGCACCGAAAGCCGGGTCGAGGCCGGCGTGCTGGCCGATATCTTCGTCTTCTTCGGCGGGCTCGGCGGCGAGATCAAGGGCGAGAGCGTGCCCTTCAAGACCGACAGCATCACCTTCACCCAGCACGAGCCGTTGGGCGTGGTCGGCGCCATCATCCCGTGGAACGTGCCGCTGCTGCTGATGGCACTCAAGATCGCGCCGGCGATGGTCGCGGGCAATGCGGTGATCGTGAAATCGGCCGAGGAAGCGCCGCTGACCGTGCTGCGCGCCTGCCAGATCATGAATCAGGTACTGCCGGCCGGCGTGCTCAATATCCTGTCCGGCGACGGACCGGGCGCCGGCGCCCCGCTGGTCGAGCACAAGGGCGTCAACAAGGTGACCTTCACCGGCTCGGTCGAGACCGGCCGCATCGTCTACAAGGCGGCCGCCGAGAAGCTCATTCCGGTAACGCTGGAGCTGGGCGGTAAGAGCCCGATGATCGTCATGGGCGACGCCGATCTGGAGAAGGCCGTCGGCGGCGCCGTCGTCGGCATGCGCTTCACCCGGCAGGGGCAAAGCTGCACGGCGGCCAGCCGCATCTTCGTCCATGAATCGATCCATGACGTCTTCCTCGACAAGCTCAAGGCCAAGGTCGATGCCATGGTGATGGGCGACCCGCTCGACGAGCGGACCGACATCGGCGCCATCATCTCGACCCAGCAATTCGACAAGGTCGCGAGCTACATCAAGATCGGCGAAGCCTCCGCCGGCGCGGAGGCGCACCGCTGCTCCGCCATGCCGTCCGATCCGAAGCTCGCCAAGGGCCTGTTCGTGCGGCCGGTGATCTTCACCGGCGTCTCCAACGACAGCCGCATCTGCCGCGAGGAGATCTTCGGCCCGGTCACGGCGCTGATCAAGTTCAGCGATTACGAGGACGCCATCGCCCAGGCCAACGACACGGAATACGGCCTGGCGGCGACCATCTGGACCCGCGACCTCAAGACCGCCCTCGACGCCACCCAGCGGCTCGAGGCCGGCGTCGTCCAGGTCAACCAGAACATGGTCGTGCAGGCCAACATGTCCTATGGCGGCGTCAAGACTTCCGGTCTCGGCAAGGAAGCCTCGCTCGAATCGATGCTCGAGCACTTCACGCACAAGAAAACCATCATCCTGAATATGGCCTGAGCCTATATGAACGACACGCAGCTGCGCCTGCCGGGCATCGAGGATGTTCGGCAGGCGGCGAATACGATCCGGTCGGCGGTCTTTCGCACGCCCGCCGTCCCGGCCCTGGCGCTCGGCGCCGTGCTCGGCCTCGATATCGTCCTCAAGCTCGAAATTCTGCAGCGGACCTGCTCCTTCAAGGAGCGTGGCGCCGTCAACAAGCTGAGCGCGCTCGGCCCGGAGGAGCGGGCGCGCGGCGTCATCGCCATGTCGGCCGGCAATCATGCCCAGGCCGTGGCCTATCACGCGAGCCGGCTCGGCATCCCGGCGACCATCGTCATGCCGATCGACACGCCCTTCGTCAAAGTCGAGCGCACGGCCGCCTTCGGCGCCCGCGTGGTGCTGAAGGGCGCCGGCCTGTCCGAGGCGCGGCAGGCGGCCTTCGCCTTGGCCGAAACGGAATCGCTGGTCTTCGTCCACCCCTATGACGATCCGCTGGTGATCGCGGGCCAGGGTACGCTGGCGCTGGAGCTGCTGGAGGATTTCCCGGATCTCGACACGCTGATCGTGCCGATCGGCGGCGGCGGCATGATCAGCGGCACGGCCATCGCCGCCAAGGCGCTGAAGCCCTCGATCGAGATCATCGGCGTGCAGTCCGAGCAATTCCCGTCGATGCATCACGTGCTGCGCGGGCTCGATCAGCCGGTGCCGGGGCAGACGGTGGCCGAGGGTATCGGCGTCAAGGAGCCGGGCCTTTATACCAGGGCGATCGTCGAGACGCTGGTCGACGACATCATTCTGGTCGGCGAGGACAAGCTCGAACGCGCGATCGAGCTGCTGGTGACGACGCAGAAGCTATCGGCCGAGGGCGCCGGCGCCGCCGGCGTCGCGGCCCTGCTGCAGGCGCCCGATCGGTTCCGCGGCAAGAAGGTCGCCACCGTGCTGTGCGGCGGCAATATCGATCCGCGCCTCTTGGCGCAGATCCTGATGCGCGGCATGGTCAGGAGCGGCCGGCTGGTCAGGCTGCGCGCCGAGATCACCGACAGCCCCGGCGCGCTCGCTCGGGTCGCCCGCATCATCGGTGAGGAAGGCGGCAACATCGTCGAGATCTTCCATCAGCGGCTGTTCTCGGACGTGCCGGTCAAGCTCGCCGACCTCGATGTCGTGTGCGAGACCCGAGACATGAATCATGTCGGGGAGATCATGGCCAAGATGACGGCGGAAGGCTTCAAGACCACGCTGCTGTCGCATTCGGCGCTGGAGAGCAGGCTTTAGCCCGAGGGGGTCGCCCTCTTGCCCAGCAGCGTTTTCACCAGCTCTTCGAGCGCGCCCAGATCGACCGGCTTGTAGATGATGGCTGACGCGCCGAAGCGTTCGGCGGCAGGGAGCGGGTCCATGCGGGTCACCGAGCCGCCGCCGGACATGGCGATGATCGGCGGCTTGTTGGCGGAGCGGCCGAACGACCGGATGACCTCCAGCCCATCCATATCCGGCATGTAAATGTCGGTGATGATGAGATCAAAGGGCTTTTGTCGATGGGCTCGGAGCGCCTCGACGCCGCTGTGAACCTCCATCACCTCATGCTGCATGCTTTGCAGCAACGCCACGATCAAGGCGCGCACGACATCGTCATCATCAACGATCAAGACTTGCGCCACGGCGAACTCCCAAACAGCCGCCCAAACTATTCTAACGCCTATCACCGATTTTAAATCCTGACAGGTCGCAACTGACCGCGCAACCTTGAATTCGTGAGGCCAACCGAGCCAAGCGATTGTTAAATCTCTCGGTCTTGGTTAGCGCGGCGGCGGATCGAGACCCGCCAAGCCTTGACCAACGTTATGTCATTTCGGCATGGTCCGAGGCCGACATTCTACCGGATACGCATGATGACGAACTGGGTCAGGGCCGCGAGCCTTCGAGAACTCGCCGAGGATATGGTGATCGGCGTCGAGATCGGCGGCGAGGCCGTGGCGCTCTACAATCTCGAAGGTCGGATCTATGCGACCGACAATATCTGCAGCCACGCCTTCGCCCTGCTTTCGGACGGCTATCTCGGCGACGGCACGATCGAATGCCCGCTGCATGCCGCGCGTTTCGACGTGAAGACCGGCAAGGTGCTGTGCGCACCAGCGACCAAGGATATCCGCACCTATCCGACCAGGATTGAGGGAGAGGATATCCTGATCGACCTCGACTGAGGTTACGGAGGGCACACAGGATTATCACAGACATCCAGAAGGATTATTAATATCATCCTGATCGCCCTGACCCACGCGATCGGAGAGTCCCATGCGCGTCGAATTCGTCTTCGACTATCGTAGCCCCTACGCCTATCTCGCCAGCAACCAGCTGAAGAAGCTCGGCGTGGAGATCGAGTGGAAGCCGGTCGATATTCTCCCGGTTATGAAGTTGGTAAACAACCAGCCCTCGCCGGCCTGTCCGCCCAAATCGCGCTATGCTCTGCTGGATGCCGGACGGTGGGCCAAGCATTACCAGGTCGATCTCGCGCCCAATATGGCGCTGCTGCAGGCCATGCGCGAAGGCCGGATCGACAGCGCCATTCTGCCGCGCGCCGGGCTGGCCGCCTTGGAGCTAGGCGTCTTCGACCAGGTCCACGACGCTTTGTTCGCGGCGGTCTGGGCCGGTACCGACGATCTGGTATCCGAGGCCGGCCGCGAGGCGTTCCTGGAACGCCGCAATCTTTCCGGCAACGCGCTGTGGCGCCGCGCCGCCGACCCGGCGCTGCTGGCGCGCATGGAAGGGCGGGTCAAGGAATGCGCGGATCGCGGCGTTTTCGGCGTGCCGACCATGTTCGTCGGCGATGAGATGTTCTTTGGCAATGACCGGCTGAGCTTCGTTCAAGCGCGCGTGGCGGAAGGAGCAGCAGCGTGAGCGCGAAACGCGCGCTCGTCACCGGTGTCGGCCCCGGCACCGGCCTCGCGACCGTCCGGCGTCTAGCCGAGGGCGGCTATGAGGTCGCCATGCTGGCGCGGAACGAGGAACGGCTGCGCGGGTTCGAAGCAGCCATTCCGGGCACGCGGGCCTTCGCCGTCGATGTGACCGACACGGAACGGTTTCTCGCCACGCTCGGCCGCGTCGTGGCCGAGTTCGGCGTGCCGGAGCTGGTCGTCCACAATGCCGTCGGCGGCGTCTTCGGCAATTTCATGGAAATCGATCCGGCCGCGATGGAGCGGAATTTCCAGACCAACGTCATGGCGTTCCTGCATCTCGCTCGACATCTGGCGCCGGCCATGATCGCGGCCGGCCGCGGCACCATCATCGCTTCCGGCAACACCTCGGCGCTCCGCGGCAAGAGCCATTTCGCCGGGTTCGCTCCGACCAAGGCGGCCCAGCGCATTCTGGCCGAATCGATCGCCCGCGAGCTGGGGCCGAAGGGCATCCATGTCGCCTATCTCGTCATCGACGCGGTCATCGATCTCGAATGGACGCGCGCCCGCTGGCCCGACAAATCGGATGATTTCTTCATCAAGCCGAGCGAGATCGCCGAGGAGATCTGGCACCTCGCCCATCAGCCCCGAGGCGCCTGGTCCTTCAATGCCGAGGTCAGGCCGTTCGGGGAGATTTGGTAGGGTTAATACCCGAGCAGGCTCGCATACCGGTCGCGATGGAACGGCGCATCGCCGAAGCTCGCTTGCGCCACGCGCGCCCGCTTGAGGAAGAAACCGATCTCGTGCTCGTCGGTCATGCCGATGCCGCCATGCATCTGCACGCCTTCATTGCCGACCAGAAAGAAGGTGTCGCCGGCCTTGGCCTTGGCCAGGCTGGCGAGCTGCGGCACTTCCTCGGGCGTCTCGTCGAGGGCGATGAGCGCAGCGAGCACGGCCGAGCGGGTCAGCTCCAGCTCGCAGAACATCTCGGCCGCCCGGTGCTTGAGCGCCTGGAAAGTGCCGATCAGCACGCCGAACTGCTTGCGCTCCTTCAGATATTGCACGGTCCGTTCGAACGCCTCGGCAGCGCTGCCAAGCATCTCGGCGGCAAGGCCGATGCGCGCCCGGTCGAGCAACTGATCGAGCACCGCACCGCCGCCATCAGCCGTGCCCAGCACCGCGTCGGCGCCGAGCTCGACGCCGTCGAGCCGGAGATTGGCGGCGTTGCGGCTATCGACCATGATGGTACGCGTCCGGCTGAGGCCGGGCGCATCGCCGGCCACCAGGAAAAGCGTGATGCCGTCGCGCGATCCCGGCGCGCCGGATGTCCGTGCCGCGACGATGAGCAGATCGGCGACATGGCCGTCGAGCACGAAGCGCTTCTCGCCGCTGAGCCGCCAACCATCGCCGACACGCTCGGCTTTGGCGGCGATCCGGTAGGGCGCGTGATGCGGCCCTTCTTCAAGCGCCAGCGCCGTCAGCAGCTCGCCCGCGACCAGCGCCGGCAGATATCGCGATTTCTGCGCCTCGCTGCCGGCGAGGGTGAGCGCGCCGGCGCCGAGAAGGGCGGTCGAGAGCAGCGGCGAGGCGGCGAGCGAACGTCCGGCTGCTTCCATGACCAGACCGAGGCCGAGATAGCCGAACTCCGAGCCGCCATAGCTCTCAGGCACGAGGAAGCCGGCCCAGCCGAGCTCGGCCATCTCGCGCCAGAGCGACCGGGAGAAACCCGTCGGGTCCTGATCGTCGCGCAGCTTGCGGAGTGCCGCGATCGGGGATTTCGCCTTGAAGAAGTCGAGCGCCGTGTCCTTGACGAGCTGCGCATCGGAAGAAAGAACGAGAGCCATGTTGATCCGCCTTAATCAGGCAAGCCGAGCACGCGCTTGGCAATGACGTTGAGCTGCACCTCGGAGGTGCCGCCTTCGATCGAGTTGGCCTTGGAGCGCAACCATTGCCGCGTCACGGTCAGCTCGTCGGGGGCGAAGCCCTCGCCTTCCCAGCCGAGCGCCTGGGTGCCTTCGGCCGCGAGCACCAGCTCCAGCCGACGCTTGTTGAGCTCGGTCCCGTAATATTTGAACATGGCCGAGGCCGGACCGGGCGCCGCCCCGGACTTCGCCTCATCGAAGGCGCGGCGCGTGGTGAGCCCGAAGGCGCGCGTGTCGAGGGCGTGCTGGGCGATACGGTCGCGCAGCACCGGATCGGCGACGCGGCCGTCCGTAGCCCCTGCATAGGCCTTCGCCAGTTCGTCCAGCGTGCGGTCGCTGCGCTGGCGCTCGCCGGTGCCGGCGATCATCTTGCGCTCATGCTCCAGGAGCTTCTTGGCGATGGTCCAGCCGTCATTGAGCCGGCCGACCAGATTGCCCATCGGCACCCGGACATTCTCGAGGAAGGTCTCGCAGAAGGGTGAGGCGCCGCTGATCAGGCGGATCGGCCGGGTGCGCACGCCGGGATCGTCCATGTCGATCAGGATGAAGCTGATGCCCTCATGCTTCTTGGCCATCGGATCGGTCCGCACCAGGCAGAAGATCCAGTCGGCCTTGTCGGCATAGGAGGTCCAGACCTTGTGGCCGTTGACCAGGAAATGTTCGCCCTGCGGCACCGCGCGGGTCTTGAGCCCGGCCAGGTCGGAACCGGCCTCGGGCTCGCTATAGCCCTGGCACCAGCGGATCTCGCCGCGCGCGATCCTGGGGATGTGCTCCTGCTTCTGTGCCTCCGTGCCGTATTCGAGCAGCACCGGCCCCAGCATCCAGATGCCGAAGCTCTGCAGCGCCGGCCGGGCGCCGATGCGCCGCAGCTCTTCCTCGAGCACGCGCGCCTCGTGCGGCGAGAGGCCGCCGCCGCCATATTCCTTGGGCCAGGTCGGCACGGTCCAGCCGCGCGCGGCCATCCGATCGAGCCATAATTTCGCGTCCGGATCCTTATAGACGGCGCGTTTGCCGCCCCAGACGATATCGTCCTCGGCCATCGGCGTCCGCATCCCGGCCGGGCAATTCGCCTCTAACCAGTCGCGGGCTTCGGCTCGAAACATGTTCAAATCTGACATGTGAGCGCCCTCCCCCGTCCGCTATACACGAGCGGGGAAGGATCGTTCAAGCCGCGACAGACGCGGCCGCCACCTCAATCAGGCATAGCAACGCGTGTAGAGATCGACGATCTCCTCCATCGTCGGCACGCGCGGATTGTTGCCGGGCGAGCCCGAGGCGAGCGCCTGCTGCGCCATGGTCGGCATCAGCTCGATATAGCGTCTTTCATCGATGCCGTACTGGGCCGGCGTCGGCACTTCGAGATCCCGGTTGAGCGCACGCAGCCCGTCGATCAGCCGCGAGACCGAAGCCTGATCGCCCTCGGCCGAGTCGGCCAACCCCATGGCGTGGGCGCATTGGGCATAGCGCGGCAAGGCCGCCGGTGCCGAGAAGGCGGTGATTTCGGGCAGCAGCATGGCGTTGGAGAGGCCATGCGGCACATGGAAGAACGCGCCGATCGGCCGGCTCATGCCGTGGACGAGGGCCACCGAGGCGTTGGAGAAGGCCATGCCGGCCTGCATCGAGCCCAGCATCATCGCCTCGCGCGCGGCCCGGTTGCCCGGTTCCGCCGCCACCGTGCGGATGTTGCGGGCGATGAGGCTCATCGCCGCCAGCGCCATGCCGTCGCTGAACGGGTTGGCCTTGCGACTGACATAGGCCTCGATCGCATGCGTCAAGGCGTCGACGCCGGTATCGGCGGTGAGCCGCAGCGGCGCCGTGAGCGTCAGCTCGAAATCGACGATGGCAGCGATCGGCGTCACGGCGAGGCCGGCGATCAGCATCTTCTCGTCGGTCTCGGTGTCGGTGATAACGGTGAAGCGCGTGGCTTCGGAGCCGGTGCCGGCCGTGGTCGGGATCGCGATCACCGGCAGGCCGGGTTTGGGGATCGGGTTCGGCACCTTGTAGTCGCGCATCTTGCCGCCATTGGCCGCCAGGATCGACATCGCCTTGGCCGTGTCGATCGGGCTGCCGCCGCCGAGCGCCACCAGCCCGTCGAACCCGCCACCGGTCAGGATGTCGGTACCGGTCTTGACCACATCGGTGGTCGGGTCGGGCACCGTGTCGACGAAGCTTTCGGATGCGAAGCCGGCAGCGTCGAGCAGGCCGGCCACACGCGCGAGCACACCCGAGGATTTCATGTAGGGATCGGTCACGATCAGCGGCCGGCGCACGCCGACGCGTTCCAACATCCCAGGCAAATCGTTAAGGGCTCCGCCACCGATCGCCATTAATCTGGGCAGGGTTACGGTCGCGATCATCCTCTTCTCCCTATTGGCTGCGTTGCTTGTATCCGCGCGGCAACATTGGTCGGCAAAATTGCGCGAAACAAGTCCTCCTCTTGGAATATCGGGCATCCTGCGGCCGTTATACCCGCACGGGCCGGCGAGGATTCACAGATGCCGTGCGGTCGCATGGTGATGCCTCGCGCTGCCCGGTCGGAGCCTGCCTTGCACGAAGCGGCCATGCCGTCCCTCCCATCCCGATCCCCGGCTGCGCCGGTAGGGCGGCGCGCCCTGTTGCGCGCATTCCTCGCCCTAGGCCTCCTCCCGATCGCCGCCCGCTTCGCCCATGCCGCCGATATGCCCGACATCCGCTTTTTCCGCATCGGCACCGGCGCCACGTCCGGCACCTATTTTCCGCTCGGCAGCGAGATGGCCGGCATGTTGTCAAGCCCGCCGGGCGCCCGCGATTGCACCCATGGCGGCTCATGCGGCGTGCCCGGCGTAATTGCGGTGACGCAGGCGACCCAAGGCTCGGTCGAGAATGTCGGCGCCGTGTTCAAGGGCACGCTCGAATCGGCCCTCTGCCAGGCCGATGTCGCCGCTTGGGCCTATGGCGGCACGAATTTCTTCGACAAGCAGGCGCCGATGACCAGCCTGCGCGCGCTCGCCAACCTCTATAGCGAGAGCGTCCATATCATCGTGCGTGCCGACAGTCCGATCAAAAGCCTCAAGGACCTCAAGGGCAAGCGCGTCTCGATGGGCGAGCCCGAATCCGGGACGCTGGCCGATGCGCGGCTGGTGCTGAGCGCCGCCGGCATCAACGAGAAGGAGTTGAAGCCGAACTTCACCAAGCTCGCCGTCGCCTGCGACGGGCTGCGCGACGGCTCGGTCGATGCGGTCTTCCAGATCGCGGGCTATCCGGTGCCGGCCATTACGGAGCTGGCGTCCGCGGAGCCGATCCGGCTGCTGTCCGTACCGGAGGAGACGACGACCAAGCTTCGGAAAAAATTTCCCTTCTTTACCCAGGATACGATTCCGGCAGGCGCCTATCCCGGAATCAGCGAGGAGGCGGCCACCGTCGGTATCGGTGCCGAATGGATCACCACGACCAACCTCGAGCCCGACCTCGCCTATTTGCTGGTCAAGGCGTTGTGGAACGCCAATAGCCGCCGGATTCTCGATGGCGGCCACCCGATCGGCAAACGCATCGCGCTCGCGCATGCGATCGACGGGTTGGCACTGCCGCTGCATCCGGGCGCCGAGCGCTTCTATCGTGAGGCGGGGCTCGATCTCGACGCCGCCAGGCCGGGCTGAACCCTTTTGCCGCGAGCGTGTTCTCCAGGCAGATATTTTGACTGGAGAAGATCATGAGGCTTTCCATCGTCCGCTTCGCGCTCGTCATTTGCCTGATCGCCACGGTCGGCGCGCTGGCCGCCTGCGACAAAGAGGGACCGGCAGAGAAGACAGGCAAATCGCTCGACAATGCCGGTCAGAGCGTCAAGGACGCGATCGACCCGCCGGGTCCGGCCCAGAAGGCCGGCCGCGCCCTCGACAATGCGACCGGTTCGAAATAATCGGACCCAAGACCGAAGATATCGCAAGATGGTCGCCCCGGATCGGCTTGGGTCCGGGGCGATTTGCGTCACGCTTGCCGACGCGCCAGATCGAAGATATCGGCCTGCTCCACGGCTAAGTCGAAAACATAGCCTGCCCCTCGCTCGGTCCGGATGATCCGCGGCATGCTCGGATCGGCTTCCAGCTTGCGGCGCAATTTCAGGATCAAGCCCTCGATGCCCCGATCGAAGGCTTCGTCATGCGCGCGCATTGCCTGAACCAGATAGTCTCGGCTGAGGATGCGTTGCGGTACGTCGAGAAACGCTTTCAGCAAGGCGTGCTCGCCCTTACCGAGCTCAACCGCCCCGCCGCCGGGATTGGTTAAGCGCCAAGTGCTGCGATCGAGCAGCCAACCGCCGAACTGATATTGCTCGCGGCCTGAATTCCGTTGATAGGCCCGGTCCAAAGCTTCCCGACACCACAGCGCGGCTCGGACTCGGGACAGGAGCTCCTTGAGCCCGAAGGGCTTGGCGACGTAATCGTCTGCGCCGAGCTCCAGCGTGATCGCGCGATCGACCTCATCCCATCGGTTGCCGGCCGTGACGATAATCGGGACTTCCGAATGGGAGCGTATCCGGCGAAGCAGCTCCAGCCCCTCCTCACGTCCGTGCCTAAAATCGAGAATGATCACACTTGGCTTGGCCGCGACGAACTGCTGCATTGCCCCCTGCGTATCGAAGGCTGGGACAACGTCGATATCGTGCATGTCGAAATAATCGGCCAGCATGGTTTGGATCGTGAAGTCGTCATCGACGAGGAGCATTCGGGCACGCCGGTCGGCGCCGGCACGCGACGTTCTGTCGTGCCGTGGGAGCGCGAGAGGGGTACATAGAGCGTTCACCTCGGATTTCTCCTCAGGCCCATTTCAATCATCCAACTTGCGGGATAGACGGCTTGTCCACGGACCTGCGTGGAAGGAGCGGTGGGCCGTCCCGATTGTCCTTCCGCATCGCCCGCTTGAACTAAGGATGCAGCCGAGGACAAAAAGTTCGCTCTGAAGCAGATCCCGTAGAGCCGGGATCAGCCGACGCGTTCACTCTTCCAACCGAGGGGGACGAGGGGTCAGATGCAGATGCAGCCGGCAAACCTGCCCACCCTTCTGAAAGTGCACCTGCACGAACCCGGGCGGACAGTGAAAGGGATCATCCGGAGGGTTGTGGAAAATCCCCTCTATGATGGTCAGATTGCCGCTCGCCAGTACACGCTTCAGCTCGGCGCCCACGCCCACACTGAGATCGTCGTCGATTTCGGCCTCGAGATGATGGCGTCCTCTCAGTTGCCTGCCATCCCTCCAAAGAATTTCCACGTCGGTCGCATAATGCGCGATGAAGGCGTCGCGCCCCCCGTAAGGAAGAGACCGGCATGCCTCGGCATAGTATGCGCGCCGCTCCTCGGTCACGCGCTCGATGTCGTTGTCCGCGAGGCCGGCGGACTCGAGCAGGAGGTCGGCGAGCTTGACCTTGGCATCGTGCAATCGGCTGCGCACCGTCCCAATCGGCACGCCCATGATCACCGCGAGATCCTCGTAGGAATTGAAGCTGCCGAAATACCGCAGCATGACCGTCGCACGCTGGGCCTCGGGTAAATTTTGGAGCGCCGTCCAGATCCAGTTGCGCAGCTCCTGGCTCTCGATCCGGCTTTCGACCAGCGCTTCCTCCTTGAGCTCGCGGAAGCAGATCTCGGTCTCCTCCGGACCGGCGCGCCGGTGCCGTCGGCGGAGCGCCATGAGGCAGTGATTGCGCAGGATGGCATGCAGCCAACCGCCGACCGCCGCCCGATCACGCAGATCGCCGAGTCGGGTAAGAGCCGTGAGGAAGGTGTCGTGGACGGCATCTTCCGCCTCCGGCCGGTAACCGAACATCGCCAGGGCGGCAGCATACAAGCGTGGGCGGTACCGTTCGAAAAGCAGCCCGAGGCTGGAGAGATCGCCCGAGCAAGCAGCGGCAACGAGCTCGGCATCGCTCGGCCGCCAAACTGTGGAAAAGCCATCAGACGCCATGGAGCCTAGACCTTCGGATCGTCAAACATCGAAGATGCACGACAGATACGAAAAGTTCGGACGCATCCCCCGAAAAGTTAGCTCGATTCCGGAATGAACGACGAAGGCCGGTCGGACGCGTTAGACCGCGATGACTTTAGGTCGAATCGACCTAAAGTCTGAATCACTGTCTAATCATATGTTTAGAGACTGATTCAGACATTAAGTCGCTTCGACTTAATGTCATCAGGCTCTAATGCCGGCCGATCGGCGTGAAGCCCTGTTTCTCGAAAAAGGGCGCCGCTTCGGCCGAATGCAGCCAAGCCAGATATTTGGCGGTATCGGGCTGCTTGCTCGCTTTGGTGATGGCGACCGGATAGATGATCGGCTTGTGACTGTCTTCGGGGAACGTGCCGACGATCTTGACCCCCGGATCCGAGGCCGCATCGGTCGCGTAGACGATACCGAGCGGCGCCTCGCCCCGGCTGACCAAGGCCAGCACGGCCCTGACATTCTCCGCCCGCGCCAGCTTCGGCTCGACCGCAGCCCACACGCCCAGCTTTTCCAGCGCGGCCTTGCCGTAGGAGCCGGCCGGCACGGATTGCGGCTCGCCGATCGCCAAGCGCCCGTCGCCCAGGCTGGCGGCGAGCGGGAAACCCTGCCCGATGGTGAGCTGCAGCTCGCTGGCGGCCGGCGCCACCAGCACCAGGCTGTTGCCGAGCAGGTCGGATCTCGTATCAGGGCGAATGAGCTGCTTCGATTGCAGGTAATCCATCCAATCGACATCGGCCGAGATGAAGAGATCGGCCGGTGCGTCATTCTCGATCTGCTTGGCGAGCGGCCCGCTTGCCAGATAGGAGACCGCGACATGGGCGCCGCCCTTCTTGACCCAGGCCGCATCGGCGTCGTCGAGCGCATTCTTGAGGCTGGCCGCCGCGAAGACGAGAATGTCGTCGGCGCGCGCCAGGCCCGGCAGAAGCAATCCGGACAAGGCGAGAGCCGCGACGGGACCGCGCAGGAAGCGCCAGAGCGAAACGACCGGCATGTTCTTTCCCTTCATTTGAGGAGCCCGGCAATCTGATCGTCGGTCAGGGTCGCCCGATAGAATTGCCGATAGAATTCACGGAGATCGGCCGCGGCGTCGCCGGGCGTGCCGTCCAGCACATGGCTGCCCCAGATCACACCGGCCAGGCGGTTGACCGAGGGCGGCTCGTCGAGCCAGCCGAACGGTGGTGCCGAGACCGCGTAGATCTTGCCGGTAAGCGCCGTGTCGGTCTTGAGCGATGCCGCCGCATCCGCCTCGCCGACTAGGATCACCTGCGGATTCCAGGCTTCGAGCTGTTCCTTCGTGACCTTGAGCGAGCCCGGGTCGCCCTCTTCGCCGGCGACGTTCTTCAGGCGGAGCGCCTTCAGCACCTCGCCCGACATCGAGCTGGCGCGACCGGTGGCAAGCCCGTCGGCGCCGCGTCCATAATAGGCGGTCTTCTCGGCGGCGGGATGGGGGGCGGCGAGAATCTTCTCGGCGGCGGCGGCCAGCTCGTTGCCGCGCGCCTCGACGCCGAGCAGCTTGCCGAGCAGACGATAGGTTTCCGGTGTCTTGTCGAGGCGGCCGTCGATCAGGATGCAGGGAATGCCGGAAGCATCCTGGATCTTCTTCGCCTGCTCGACATAGCGCGGCGAGACCGTGCCGAAATCGAGGATGAGATCGGGCTTGGCGGCCCGGATGCGATCGAGATCGGGCTCACCATGCGACGCGATCGGGCCAATCTCCGGCAAGGCGGCGGCATCGCCGAGGAAGGGTTGGGCGGCCGGGCCGGGCTTGTGCGCCCAGCCGATCATCTTTTCCGGCGCCAGCGTGAACAGCAGGATGGAGGCCGGCGGCCCGGCGGGCAGGATGCGCGCGATCTTGTCCGGCAGTTCGACATGCCGGCCGGTCGCATCGTCGATCGCGTTCGCCGCAAAGACGGGGCCGGCCAAGCCGAGCCAGAGCGCCGCCATTGCGGCCCAAATCAAACGCATCCTAGCCCCCTCGATGTAGCGCACCAGATATAGCGGAAGCGGCGCGCCTGTCCACCGGTGCCGTTAACGCTGCACCAACCGGCGCGGATCAGACGCCGGCAAGAATTCCCTCCGCTTCGACGAAGAGCGCCGGATCGACATTCCGGCCCGAGGCGGCGGCGTTCTCGTCGACCTGCTCCGGCCGCGAGGCGCCGATGATCGCCGAGGCAACATTGGGCTCGCGCAGCACCCAGGCGAGCGCGAATTGCGCCAACGTCAGATCGGCCTTCCGGGCGATCGGCTTCAGCCGCTGGACCGCTTCGAGCACGGGCCGGCCGAGCCAGGGAGATTGCGACAGGAACCGGCCCATGGCGGTATCGGTCGCACGCGAATGGGCGGGAGCCGGCGCATCCGGCGAATATTTGCCGGTCAGGACGCCCTGAGCCAGCGGCGACCAGACGATTTGCGAAATGCCGCTGCCGCGACAAATCGGAATGACCTCCTGCTCGGGCTCGCGCCAGAGCAGCGAATATTGCGGCTGGCTGGAGACGAAGCGTTCGACCCCGGCCATCTCGATCGCCGCCAGGATCTTGTCGGCGGGCCATTCGCTGAAGCCCAGATAACGGGTCTTGCCGGCGGCGACGGCATCGGTCAGCGCCCGCATCGTCTCCTCGAGCGGTGTGTTCTCGTCATAGCGATGGCATTGATAGAGATCGACATAGTCGGTCTTGAGCCGGGCGAGCGAGGCGTCGAGCTGCTTCGCGATCTGCGCCCGCGACAGGCCCTGGTCGGTATCGCTCATCTGGCCGTAGACCTTGGTCGCCAGCACGTAGGAAGAGCGTTCCACCCCATGAAGCGCCTCGCCCAGCAGCGTCTCCGAGGCGCCGCGGCCATAGACGTTGGCGGTATCGATGAAATTGATGCCGAGATCGAGCGCGCGCCGCACGCAGGCGATCGCCTGCGCCTGCTCGACACCGCCCGAATAGGTCAGCCACGATCCGAGCGAGATTTCCGAAACGCTGAGATCGCTTGCCCCCAACTGCCGATATTGCATTTTGCCCACCTTGTGCCGTTTCGATGTCGTCCTTTGCAGAATGCGATCAGACCTGCCCGCAATTCCTCGCTTTGCAAAAATGCACGCCGCCATTTCCTGGTTTTCTCGGTCGAACGAGACTGGCATGGCGCTTGCGGAGACATCCGCATGATGCAAAGCGGCATTTCATACGAGCATTGCGGGTTGGATTTTTACAAGGCATTCGATGCTCCGCCAGGACGGCATCCTGGACACATTTGAAGTGGTGCCGCGGGCTGCGTTATTTTGACGCCCTATGTCCGCGGCACTTTTTTACTTCGATCGGCGCGATTACGGCCGCAATGTCCGTTCCCCTGACGAGGCGCGACGGACGCATCGATCGAAGGTTGCCCGCTGCATTCCCTGGATGCGGGCCTGGAACGGCGCCTTCGGGCGCCGTTCTCTTTTTCGGGCAGCCGCTGTTTCGGATTGCCGCTCGGGCCGATCTTGGCGATCCTGCGCGGCTTCATCAGTCCCGGACCGATATCACCATGCATAAGGACCGCTCCGTGCCGACCGGCACGCTCCACCGCATTGCGATCGACAGCGCAGCACTCGTCGGCAACCTGCTCGGCGACCCGACCCGGCGAATCGTCGAAATCTATGTGCCGGCCGGCCATGACGGCGCCGGCCTGCCGCTGCTGGTCGATGTCGTCGGCTTCACCGGCAGTGGCCTCTCGCATACCAGCTGGAAGAATTTCGGCGAGAACGTGCCCGAGCGGCTCGACCGGCTGATCGGGACCGGGGCGATGCCACCCGTCGTGGTCGCCTTTCCCGATTGCTTCACCCGGCTCGGCGGCAATCAATACATCAACAGCGCCGCGATGGGCCGCTGGGAGGATTTTCTAATCGCGGAAATGCTGCCCGAGATCGAGCGCCGGTTCGACTGCGGCGGCGACGGACGGCGCGGCCTCTTCGGCAAGAGCTCGGGCGGCTACGGCGCTATCGTCCATGCGCTCCGCCGCAGCGACATCTGGTCTGCCGCCGCCTGTCATTCCGGCGACATGGCGTTCGAGCTGGTCTATCTGCCGGATATCTATGGGACGCTGCGAACGCTCGGCAAGCATGACGGCTCGATCGAGAAATTCATCGCTCAATTCGAAGCGGCGCCGAAGCCCAGCGAGGGCGACATCCATGCGCTGATGATCCTGGCCATGGCCGCGACCTACGATCCCGACCCTTCGGCCTATCTAGGCATCCGCCTGCCCGTCGATATCGAGACCGGCGAGCTGATCGAGACGCGTTGGGCTAACTGGCTGGCCTGGGATCCGGTCGTCCTCGCCGACCGCCATGCCGATGCGCTCAAGGGCCTGAAGGGCCTGCTCATCGATTGCGGCACGGACGATCAATATAATCTGGTGTTCGGCGCGCGCCGCCTGCACCGCAAGCTGGAAGCGGCGGGCGTCGTCCATCGCTACGAAGAGTTTCCGGATACGCACTCCGCCATCGACTATCGCATGGATGTCAGCCTGCCGTTCCTGGCTAAGGCGTTGACGGATTAAGCCCGAGCATGTGAGGCCAAAACGGCTCTGGCCCGAGGATTTCGGGCCAGAGCGTTTGCGGATCAGAGCATGATCGTATTGGCTGGAAGCAGCCAATACGCGAACCGTACTCCAACTGTTTGAACAGAGGCGGATTCACGGAATGGGTGGCTTCCACCCATTCCGATCCGGCCCTAGGCGCGGCGGCGGATGAGGCCGGTGAGCAGCAGACCGGCACCGAGAAGCGCCACCGAAGCGGGCTCAGGCACCGCGTTCACGAACAGGCGGACGTCATTGTCCTGACCATCCTGAGCGAAGGGCGCGAAGTCGTTCTCGAAGATGGAGGGCGAGCCGAACGGGTCGTTGCCGGCAAGGATATCCGCAACGCCGTTCGCGCCGAACAGGCCCGAGCCGAACACGAGGCCATAGGTGCCGGCGCCGAGCTGCAGCGACAGATCAGCGGTCACGTCGCCGTCCTGGCCGGGCGTGAAGACCACTTCGCCGAGCGTGATGCTGGCGAGATTTTCCACGCCGGCGAGGGGCAGGCCGGTCTTCGGATCGACCCGGACGATGGCTGCGAAAATCGAGCCGCTCGACGCGGTGTTCGCCGTGTTGATGAAGTCGGCGCCGACCGAGCTGATCGTGGTCTGGCCCGACACCGAGAAATCGGCGCCGAGGAAGAAGCTGCCGCCGAAGAAGCCGTCGCCGGCCGTGGTGCCATCGCCCTGGACGACTAGGGAGTTACCGAAGGCGGCCGCGTTCGGATCTATCGTCGCGGTCTGGAAGATCTGGACATCGGCAAGGGCCGGATGAGCGAGTGCCACGGCCGCCACCAGGGCGGAAGCGCGCAGCGCCGAAGACAGGGAAAAGGACATAATGAACTCCTCGATGAAAATGCCGGGATGGACCGCCACTCCCCGCCCGGGGGAGTGGCGGGCACGCTGGATCAGGCCGTCCGGAAGCCGTGCTCGACCATCAGTTTCTGGACCTTGTCGAGATCGGCATAGTGCTCGGCGAAGGTCTTGTTGATGTAGTCGAGATCGGCCATCGGGTTGGCGGCGCAAGCCGAACCGTAGACCTGGCTCACCAGATTGACCGGCGGCGGCAGGCTGACATTCGGCGCCGACGAGAAATTGAGCGCCGTCGCGATGTTGCCGGAGGTCGTGGCCCGAACGCCGATGCCGGGCAGGCCAAAGCGCCAGGTGATCATGTTGAGGATCGCGTTGGCGTCGTACTGCCCGCTGGCGACCGAGCCGCGACGGGCGCGCGGGCCGATCAGGATGCAGGGCACGCGGAAGCCCAGATGGGCGGAGGCGGTGCCGTCGGCATTGACCGGGGTGTCGACGTTGCCGACGGTGACTTCATGGGCCGAAACCGGACCCATCGGCGGCACGACATGGTCGGCGAAACCGCCCCATTCGTCGTAGTTGATGATGAACAGCGTCTTCGCCCAGTTCGGGCTGGTGCTGAGCGCCTGATAGACCTTATTCATCAGGACCTGGCCGTTGCGGATGTCGGCCAGCGGATGATCGTCGTTGGAAGTGCCCTGTCCCTCGCCGCTAAAGCCCGGATCGACATAGCTGATCGCCGGCAGCGTGCCGGCGGCGGCGTCGGCCATGAACTGGGTCAGCGGGAAGGAGATGCCGCTGTACTTGCCGCCCCACAGCGCGGTGAAGGCGCTGTCGCTGAAATAGTAATGCGCCGGCAGGTTGGCGGCGGCCGCCAGATCCCAGATCGTCGGCAGGATCGAGAGCAGGCTGTTGGTGTCGATGGTCGGGCCGCCGGTGGTCAGGCGATCGGTCTGGCCGCTATGCATGTAGAAGCGGTTCGGCCAAGTAGGCCCAAGGATCGAGCAGAAATAATGGTCGCAGATCGTCCAATAGCGCGCGGCATTGGCGAAGAACGGCACATCGGCGGGGGTATAGTAGCCGATCGGGAAAGTGTCGCCGTTCGGCGCGGTCTTGAGGAAGCCGTCCATCGCGCCGCCATTCAACTGCGTGCGGCCGCCCTGGAAGCTGTGATCCGGATCCGCCGAAGAACAGTTCTGGAACTTGGTGAGCAGGAAGCTGTCGTGGGAGGCGCCCTGATTATCCACGAAAGTCCGGCCGGCCTGCTTGCCTGCAGCGCCGGGCAGCCAGCCCAGCATATGATCGAAGGACCGGTTTTCCATCATCAGGACGACGATGTGATCGATGCCGGAATCGGCCGGCAACGGCAGCCCGGCGGGAGCGGCCTGCGCGAAGGCGCGCGGCATCGACGAGGAAAGTGCCGCGGCACCGGCAATGCCGGCAACGCCCTTGATGACGTTCCTGCGAGACGTATCAATTGAAGAAAGGGGGGAGGCTTGATCGCTTGAAGGCTTCTCAGCCATCTCGGTAATCTCCTTAAAAGAAGCAATTTTGTGGCCCGTACACCTCCTCCTTATCGGTCTCGTAAGACAGATTGGTGTCGATTTGACGCAAAATTTACGAAAAAACCGCACAAGATCGTGAGGTTGCCGCCGCAGCGGCGCTTACCTGCGCTTGTGCCGAATCTTGCCGCGAAAGATCATTTGTCGGGTCGCGTCGCTGAGCGCCGTCTCGGCGGTCTGCTGGTCCCGTTGCTGCTCGCTCAGCGCCGCCTGTACCGACCGTTCCGCCTGAGCTCCCGGCTCGATGCGCGCGCCGACATCGGCCTCGCCGGCGCCAAGGCCTTTCGGGCTGAAGCTCATCGTCTCGCCGTCCGCCGCGAGCGTGACGCTGTCGCTCTGCACGGAGGCGACGGTCCACCCGTCGAGCTGTCGCCCCTCACGCACGACGCGCGTCGCATTTCCCTGCTCGAACAGTGCCTCGCGCAGGGAGGGGCCGACGATGGTGCCGGTTAGACGCCAGCGCCATTCGGACGCTGGCGTGGCGGCGGCCATAGCGGTGCCTGTGAAAAGCCAACCGCCGACAATGAGGCAGACGATAGGAGCGGACAGCGGACGCCAAGCATTGTGACCATCGATCATGACGGCCTCATCTAACCCTAAACTGTTACAGTTTGCAGCCTCGCGCGGGCAGCGAACGTTCAGCCGATCGAGAGGAAGCCTACATCGGGGAAGCCGCGCGCCACGAAGGCGGGAAGCCGGCGTCGCAACGAAGGTTCGTCACGCGTGAAAAGGGCGGTGTTGACCGGTTCTCCTGCGGTCGCGGCATCGCCGATAACGTGCCGGACCCGCTCCGCCACTGCCCGCCCGGAGTCGATGAATTCGGTGCCGGGCGGTGCCGCCTCCAGCATGGCGGTCCGCAGTAGCGGGAAGTGAGTGCAGGCAAGCACGATCGTATCGGGCCTCGCCTCGGGCGGTAGATCGAAGAAAGGCGCGAGCACGCTGCGGATTGCAGCGATCGGCACCGCCTCTCCCTCGAGCGCCCGCTCCGCCATCTCGACCAATTCGGCTGAGCCGACGCGGTGCACGGTACAATCGGCGGCAAAGCGTTGGATCAGATCCTCGGTATAGCGTCGCCTGACCGTGCCGGGCGTGCCCAGCAGTCCGATAATGCGATTCCGACTACGTGCCGCGGCCGGCTTGACCGCCGGGACAACCCCCACGACTGGACAGGCGAGATGAGCGCGCAATTGCGGCAGGACGACCGTGCTGGCCGTGTTGCAAGCGATCACGACCGCGTCCGGCGCGAGCCGTGCAACGGCCTCGCTGACGACGCGGTCCACCCGCTCGATGAGAACCGCTTCGGGCTTGGTGCCGTATGGAAAGAAATCATTGTCGGCGAGATAGGCGAGCTCAGCCGTGGGAAGAAGAGCCGAAATTTCCGCCGCGACGGAAAGCCCGCCGACGCCGGAATCGAACACCAGGATGCGCGTCATGCGAAAATGGGAGCGGTGGTAGACGGAACAGCTTTACATCGATCTTCGACGTGCCGACCAGCGCGGCGGGATTATGCAGCTATGCAGGCCCGTCGCTTGCCATTCCTTAATCTCGTCATCCACGGTGCTGCCGTCGGCTGTCGGCCTACCGTCCCATATCGCGATCTGCATCGGCTCGATGCCGAGCATACGGGCGCGCATCACCGCGCGGTCCATGGCGCGCCGCGCGCCCATCGCATAGGCCTTGCTCGTCGCCTCGACCTCGCCTGGCAAGACCTCGACCGAGCTCGCGCGTCGGAAGGCGGCGTCGAAACGATCGTCCCACCCCACGCCGCCGGGCGTCACCGCTTCGGCCTTGAAGCGCAGGGGGCCGAAAGGCAGGACGACGTGCAGTTCGGCACCGCGCTTCAACGCCGCTTCCGCAATCAGCAGTTCGGCACCGGCCGAAAGCGACCCGAACAAGGCACTAACCTCAAGGGTGGAGAGCGTATCGGCCAATGCCAGCGAGACGGGCATCTCATCGGAGCCAAGCAAAGGCCCCGACCGACCAAGCGGCGTCACGCGATGCCCGCAATAATGTGCGACCACCATTGCGAAGTGCTCTCCTATAGATCGACCCGAAAACCCAGAAGCATTGTGACAGGAAGATGAGCATTACTCAACCGTAACCTACACTCGATCGATAGGATTCGCCAGAGTTCGTGCCGGCGCGATTAGAACAGTTGTCTTACTGTATCAACCTAACCGCGACCGATTCAGCGACTACAATGAGCCGATCAAATGGCCGCCGTCGATCGGGATCACCGTCCCGGTCATATAGCGCGATGCATCCGATGCGAGTAGCAGCAGCACACCATCGAGATCTTCAACCTGGCCCGTGCGTCGCTGGGGTATGCGTTTGATCATGGCCTGTCCGGCTGGGCTATTGAGGTATTCACGGTTGAGATCGGTCTCGAAATAGCCGGGCGCCAGGGCGTTGACCCGAATGCGATGCCGAGCGAGTTCCAGTGCCATCGCCTTGGTGAGCTGCGTGACGCCGGCTTTGGACACGGCATAGGCGGAGACGGCGTGCGCCACGCGCAATCCGAGCATCGAGGCGATATTGACGATGCTGCCGCCCTGCCCGGCTGCGATCATCCGCCGCGCGACGGCGCGCGAGACCAGCCAGGTGCCTTTGAGATTGGTGTCCATCACCCGGTCCCAATCCTGCTCTTCGAGATCGGCGGCAAAGGCTGCCGGTCCACTGACACCGGAATTGTTGATCAGAATATCGATGGGGCCGGCGAGCGAGCCGGCAGCGGCAAGAGCCGCCTCGACGCTATCCGCTTGGGTCACATCGAGGGTCAGAGCGTGGGCATGCCCGCCTTGGGTCCGGATCTCGGCGGCGAGCGCCTCGAGCCGATCGGTTCTGCGGGCGCCGAGCAGAACGGCGGCGCCGGCACGCGCCAGCACCAAAGCGAAATGGTGACCGAAGCCGCTCGAGGCCCCGGTCACCAATGCCGTCTTGCCGTCCAGCCGGAAGAGATCGGCCGTCATGGCGTCATCGCGCCGCTCCTGTCAAAGGAACAGCTTTACCGCGTTCTCCACCGTCTGTTCGACGCCGAATATCAGCGGCACGCCGACGAGCAGCCAGAGAAGGATCATCTTGGGTCCCATAGCCATGCTCCTCACTCCGCCACGGCGAAGGAAGACCCTTCGCGATGATGATGCCGCTCATGCACGGCCGTCACCAGATAGTTGCAGATGAAGCCTACGACCAGCAAACAGGCCATGATGTACATGGTGATGGTATAGGCGTCGGCCTTGGCCACGCCGCTATCGATCTGATATTGCCGGATATAGTTGACGAGCAGCGGACCGGCGACGCCGGCGACCGACCACGCCGTCAGCAGCCGGCCGTGAATGGCGCCGACATGCATGGTCCCGAACATATCCTTGAGATAGGCCGGAATGGTGGCGAAGCCGCCGCCATACATGCTGAGGATGACGCAGAATCCCAACGCGAACAACGGGATCGAGCCCATATGACCGGTCGTCGGCACGAGCGCATAGAGCACGATGCCGAGCGCGAAGAAGATCATGTAGGTGTTGCGCCGACCGATATAGTCCGATGTCGAGGCCCAGAAGAATCGCCCCGCCATGTTGAAGAGGCTGAGAAGTCCGACGAACCCGCCGGCAGCAGCCGCCGTGACCCGGCCGGGGAACATTTCCTGGATCATCGGCGACGCTTGGCCGAGCACGCCGATGCCGGCGGTGACGTTGAGGCAGAGCACGCCCCAAAGCAGATAGAATTGGCGCGTGCGCATCGCCTGGTTGACCTCGACCGCGGCGGTCGTCACCAGCTTCCCCGCCACCATCGGCGGAACCCAGCCTTCGGGCTTCCAACCCGCGGCGGGAATTCGGACCGTGAACGCACCGATCATCATATAAACCAGATAGATCAGCCCCATGACCACGAAGGTTTCGGCCACGCCCATGCTGCTCGCGGTCTTGAAATGCGCCATCAGATTGACCGACAGCGGTGCCGCGACCAGCGCGCCGCCGCCGAAGCCCATGATCGCCATGCCGGTCGCCATGCCCGGCCGGTCCGGGAACCATTTCATCAGGGTCGAGACCGGCGAGATATAGCCGATGCCGAGGCCGCAGCCGCCGAGCACGCCGTAGCCCAGATAGAGCAGCCAGATCTGGTGGAGCTCAATGCCGATGGCCGAGACCATGAAGCCGCCGGAGAAGCACAGTGCCGCCGTGAACATGGCACGGCGCGGGCCGCCCGCCTCCACCCAGCGGCCGAAGACGGCCGCCGACAGGCCCAGGAACAGGATGGCGATGGAAAAGACCCAGCCGAGCTGCGCCAGCGTCCAGTCCTCCCCCGGCGCCGACTGGCTGATGCCGATCAATTTCGACATCGGCAGGTTGAAGGTCGAGATGGCGTATGCCTGACCGATCGATAGGTGCACGGCGAGTGCCGCCGGCGGTACTAAGAAACGATTATATCCGGGCGGCGCAATCGTCCGCTCCTTGTCCAAGAACGACGTCATACCAGGTGCTCCTCCCCTTGATGCGCCGAGCAAATCCCATTTTTTACGGGCTTTCGCTCATTGCATCCGTTTGACCGCGTCCACGACCGATGGATGCAGGCCCGTGCCGTTCTCCGCGACGTAGGCCTTGATCTGCCGCAACATACGCGGCTCCCAAAATTGTTTCAAATGAGAGACAATACCGTCTACCGCCTCCTCATGCGTGTAGGGCTGAAAGAAGAAGGCGATCTGGTTGGCCAGATGGATCATGCGCTCCGGCGTCACTCTTTTGCCTCGTCAAAACCGGTGATTCGTTCGGGATGCGTGTAGAGCGTCACGGCATCATGGCGAGCGAGCGCTATGACGGTCAGCCCGGCGCGCTCGGCCATATCGAGTGCCAGGCCGGTGGGAGCCGAAATCGCGACGAGGATGGGCATACCGACCGTGACCGCCTTCGCCACCAGCTCGTAGCTGCATCGGCTGGTCATGATCAGGAAGCCCGGCGGCCGGTCGCGCGCGAGCAGGCCGATCAGCTTGTCAAGCGCGTTGTGGCGGCCGACATCCTCGGCCACCGCGAGAATCTTACCGGTCGGATCGGCCCAGGCAGCGGCGTGCACGGCGCCGGCCGCTCGGTTGAGGGCTTGATGCGCCGGTAGCGCCGAAAGGGCCGTGCGGATCGACGCCAACTCGACGCGGAAATCGTCCTTGACCTCGGGCAGGCTACGGACCGCCTCTTCCAAGCTTTCCACGCCGCACAGTCCGCAGCCGGTACGGCCGGTCAGAGCGCGGCGCCGGTCCTGCAGCCCGGCGAAGCGCCGAGCGGTGACGCGCATGCGGATTTCGTAGCCGTCCGAGGCGGGCGCCACCTCCAGGTCGAGCAGCTCGTCCGGTGTCTGCAACAGCCCTTCGCTCAGGCTGAAGCCCAAGGCGAAGGCCTCGAGCTCGATTGGGCTCGCCATCATCACCGCATGGCTGAGACCATTATAGACCAACGCTACCGGCACCTCGTCGGCCACTGTTACGGCGACCGTCTCAGTCGCTTCACGGCCGAGCCGAAGCGCCGTCCGACGCGTAGCGCCAAACGGGCCTGGCGACGGCTCGATGGCGGCAGGACGTGCCAAGACCGTTACTCCGCAGCCTCGGGCGAAGCGATGCGTGAATGGTCCGTGCGGTCGCGCAGATACTGCTCCTGCCATTCGGAGAGATGATTGACGCGGCGTACCTGCACGGCGGTCACCTTGTATTCAGGACAGCCGGTCGCCCAGTCGGAGAAGTCCGTGGTCACGACATTGGCTACCGTCTCGGGATTGTGGAAGGTGGTGTAGACCACGCCCGGCTGCATACGCTCGGAGATCTTGGCGCGCAACGACGTTTCGCCGGACCGGCTGACCAGCCCGACCAGGTCGCCCTCGACGATGCCGCGCGTCTCGGCATCGAAGGGATGGATCTCCAGAAGATCCTCCTCGTGCCATTTCACATTTTCCGTGCGCCGCGTCTGCGCGCCGACATTGTATTGGCTGAGAATGCGGCCGGTGGTGAGCACGAGCGGGAAACGCGCCGTCGTCCGCTCGTCGGTCGGCACGAACTCGGTCATCATGAACAAACCCTTGCCGCGCACGAAGCCGCCGATATGCATGGTCGGCGTGCCCTCGGGCGTCGCATCGTTGCAGGGCCATTGCACCGATCCCAGCTCTTCGATCTTGGCGAAGCTGACGCCTTTGAAGGTCGGGGTCAGACGCGCGATCTCGTCCATGATCTCGGACGGGTGGTTGTAGCGCATCGAATAGCCGAGCGCTTCCGCCAGCATGATCGTCACTTCCCAATCGGCATACCCCGCCATCGGCGGGATAGCGCGCGTGACCCGGCTGATCCGGCGCTCGGCATTGGTGAAGGTACCGTCCTTTTCCAGGAAGGACGAGCCGGGCAGGAACACATGCGCATAAGTGGCCGTCTCGTTCATGAACAGGTCCTGGACGATGACGCACTCCATCGCCTCGAGACCGTGCGTGACGTGCTTGATGTCCGGGTCGGACTGCGCGATATCTTCGCCTTCGATGTAGATTGCCTTGAAGGACCCGTCCACGGCCGCGTCGAGCATGTTCGGGATGCGCAGCCCCGGCTCGCCGCTCAAGGAAACATTCCAGGCCGCTTCGAAGCTCTCGCGCACGACATTGTCCGAGACATGGCGGTAGCCGGTGAATTCGTGCGGGAACGACCCCATGTCGCAGGCGCCCTGGACATTGTTCTGGCCGCGCAACGGATTGATGCCGACACCCTCGCGTCCGATATTGCCGGTCGCCATGGCGAGGTTCGCCATGCCTATGACCATGGTCGAGCCCTGGCTGTGCTCGGTGACGCCGAGGCCGTAATAGATCGCGGCATTGCCGCCGGTGGCATAGAGCCGTGCCGCCGCGCGAACTTCCGACGGAGCGAGCCCGGTGATCGCCGCCATCGCCTCGGGCGAGTTCCGCTCCTCGGCGATGAAGGCCCGCCACCGCTCGAACTCCGCGGTCTCGCAGCGCTCGGCGACGTAGGCTTCGTTCACCAGCCCTTCGGTGACGATGACATGGGCCAGCGAATTGATGAAGGCGACGTTGCTGCCCGGCTTCAGCGGCAGATGATAGTCCGCCTTGACGTGCGGGCCGTCGACCAGATCGATGCGCCGCGGATCGGCGATGATCAGCTTCGCTCCCTGACGCAGTCGCTTCTTCATGCGGGAGGCGAAGACCGGGTGGGCGTCGGTCGGGTTGGCGCCGATCACCAGGATGACATCGGCCTGGAGCACGGAATCGAAATCCTGCGTGCCGGCAGAGGTGCCGAGCGTGGTTTTGAGACCGTAGCCGGTCGGCGAATGGCAGACGCGGGCGCAGGTATCGACATTGTTGTTGCCGAAGCCGGCACGCACCAGCTTCTGCACCAAGTAGGTCTCTTCATTGGTGCAGCGGGACGAGGTGATGGCGCCGACGGAATCCCGCCCGTACTTGGCCTGGATTCGCTTGATCTCGGACGCGGCATGTTGGATCGCCACCTCCCAGCTCACTTCCTGCCAGGGATCGGAGATCTTGGCCCGGATCATCGGCTTGAGGATGCGCTCCTTATGCGTCGCATAGCCGAAGGCGAAGCGCCCCTTGACGCAGGAATGGCCGTGATTGGCCTTGCCGTCCTTGTAGGGCTCCATGTTGACGACTTCATTGCCGCGCATCTCGGCCTTGAAGGCGCAGCCGACGCCGCAATAGGCACAAGTGGTGACGACGCTGTGCTCGGGCTGGCCGTGCTCGATCAACGAGTTCTCGACCAGGGTCGCCGTCGGGCAGGCCTGGACGCAGGCACCGCAGGAGACGCATTCGCTGTCGAAGAAATCCTTGCCGCCGGGCGACACGGCCGAGGCGAAACCGCGCCCGTCAATGGTCAGTGCGAAGGTGCCTTGCGTCTCCTCGCAGGCACGGACGCAGCGCGAGCAGACGATGCATTTGCCCGGATCGAAGGTGAAATACGGGTTGGACGTATCCTTGACCGCCGTGCCGAAATGGTTGGCGCCCTCATAGCCGTAGCGCACCTCGCGCAGTCCCACCGCGCCGGCCATGTCCTGCAGTTCGCAATCGCCGTTGGCGGTGCAGGTGAGGCAATCGAGCGGATGGTCGGAGATATAGAGCTCCATGACGCCGCGGCGCAGCTTGGCCAAGCGCGGCGTCTGGGTCTTGATCTTCATGCCGGGCTCGACCGGCGTCGTGCACGAGGCCGGCGTGCCGCGCCGTCCTTCGATCTCGACCAGACACAGGCGGCAGGAGCCGAACGGCTCCAAGCTGTCCGTGGCGCACAGCTTCGGGATCTGCGTGCCGAGCTCGGATGCAGCCCGCATGACCGAGGTTCCGGCCGGCACCGTGACGGTGAAGCCGTCGATCTCTACCGTGACCTGCTCGGCCGCCGACTTGGCCGGCGTGCCGTAATCATGTTCTTTCACGAGCGTCATATCCGCTCTCCTACTCGGCTGCCTGGGCGGCAACGGTTCGATCGAAATCTTCGGGGAAATGCTCCAGCGCGCTCAGCACGGGATAGGGCGTCAAGCCGCCGAGGGCGCAAAGCGAGCCGTCGAGCATGAGTTGGCAGAGGTCGGTGAGCACGACCAGATTCTTGTCGCGCTGGTGATCGGCGATGATCCGGTCGATGACCTCGACGCCCCGGGTCGAGCCGATCCGGCACGGGGTGCATTTGCCGCAACTCTCGATCGCGCAGAATTCCATCGCGAAGCGCGCCTGTTGGGCGAGATCGATGCTGTCGTCGAACACCACGACGCCGCCATGGCCGAGCATACCCTTGCGGGCGGCGAAGGCCTCGTAATCGAGTGGCGTGTCGAACAGGGTCGGCGGGAAATAGGCGCCGAGCGGACCGCCGACCTGGACGGCGCGGACGGGTCGCCCGGAAAACGTGCCGCCGCCGATCTCGTTGATGAGCTCGTCGAGCGTGATGCCGAACGCGGTCTCGAACAGACCGCCACGCTTGATGTTGCCGGCGAGTTGGATCGGCAAGGTGCCCCGCGACCGGCCCATGCCGTAGTCGCGGTAATGTTCCGGCCCCTTGTCGAGGATGATCGGCACGCTGGCGAGCGACAGCACATTGTTGACGACCGTCGGCATGCCGAAGAGCCCGACCAGCGCCGGCAAAGGCGGCTTCGGCCGGATCTGGCCGCGCCTTCCTTCGAGGCTTTCCAGCAGCGAGGTCTCCTCGCCACAGATATAGGCGCCGGCGCCGAGCCGGACTTCGAGATGGAAGGCCCTGCCCGAGCCCTTGACCGAGGGACCGAGATATCCGGCCTCCGTCGCCCGCGCGATGGCGCGGCCGAAAGTGCGGAAGGCATGCGGATATTCCGAGCGCAGATAGACGTATCCCTGCGTGGCACCGACGGCCAGCCCGGCGATGATCATGCCTTCGATGAGGATGTAGGGATCACCTTCCATCAGCATGCGGTCGGCAAAAGTACCGCTGTCGCCCTCGTCGGCATTGCAGACGATGTATTTCTGCTCGGCTTGGGCCTGCTGCACGGTGCGCCACTTGATCCCGGTCGGGAACCCGGCACCGCCGCGGCCGCGCAGGCCGGAATCGAGCACCGCCTGAACGATGTCCGGCTGCGCCATCGCGAGCGCGCGGTCGAGCCCGCGCCAGCCGTCATGGGCGGCATAATCTTCGAGCGAGAGCGGATCGGTGAGGCCGCAGCGGGCAAAGGTCAGGCGCTGCTGGCGCTTGAACAGCGGTATCTCCTCGGTCGGTCCCTGGCAAAGCGGATGAGCGCCGCCCTGGAGCAGGCCCGCATCGAAGAGCGAGGCGACATCGCCCGGCGCCACCGGCCCGTAGGCGACACGGCCGCCCGGCGTCTCGACCTCGACCAGCGGCTCCAGCCACAGCATGCCGCGCGTGCCGTTGCGGACGAGCGTGATCTCGGCGCCGCGCGCCTTCGCCTCGCGCACGATCTCCCTGGCGACGGCTTCAGCGCCGACCGAGAGCGCGGCCGCGTCGATCGGAACGTAGAGACGCGTGCTCATGGCTGTCCGCCTGTCTCAGTCAGGATCTCGTCGAAGCGATCGGCATCGACCCGGCCATAAAGCTCGTCATCGATCATCAGCGCCGGCGACAGCGCGCAATTACCAAGACAATAGGCCGCCTCCAAAGTATAGCGCCGATCCAGCGTGGTACCGCCATAGTCAACGCCGAGTCGCGCCTTGACGTGCGCCTCCAGATCGCGGCAACCCATAGATTGACAAGCCTCGGCCCGACACAGCTTGACCTTGCGCTGACCGCCTGGCTTGGTCTTGAAGTCGTGATAGAAGGTGATGACGCCATGGATCTCGGCCTGGCTGAGATTGAGTGCCTTGGCCATCATCGGTACGGCCGCCGGATCGACATAGCCGAATTCGTCCTGCAGGGCATGCAGCATAGGCAGCCCCGCGCCGGGCATATTTCTATACCGACCGATGATATCGAGAGCCAGATCCGGATCCCAGGGCGATTTATCACCCATTACTTTCCTCCCACGGGCACGGCCGAATTCCTGTGCCGAGCCGGCCTGGACGTGCTTCCAGATATTTGTCGGGAAGAGCCGGCCATTCCATTAGATTTTATCTATTACGCAATAGCGGCATTGTATGTGTGCAAATGCATAACAAAAACTTACTACTGTTTCAGTCGACCCTGATCGGCGAGAATTTGGCGAAAATCGAGCTTCGACGCCTCGTTGAACAGCGCGCGCGCCAATGGCTGCTGCAGCATCCGGTCGGCCACAACGATTCCAATTCCATGCGTCGTTTCCGGCTCAATCAACGGCAGGGCCATGGTCTGCACAGGCAGGCCGAACAGACGAGGAAAAGTACTGGGCATGACCGCGGACCATTGGCCGCTGCCCACATGGAGCGACAGGTTGATCATCGAATTCGTCTCGATCACGGCGCGAGGTTCGCGATCGATCGAACGGAAGACGCGGTCGATGATGCGACGATTCTGCATATCGGGCGTCAGCAGGCAGAGCGGCACTTCGGCCGCCTCGACCCAGCGCACCGTCTCGCGCCCGGCAAAGGGGCCGTCGACGGGAGTCAGCAGGATATATTCCTCGCGATAGAGCGGCAGCGTTCGCGCGTTCTGGAGCGGCTCGTTGTCGAGATAGGTCAGGCCGGCCTCGAGCGAGAAATCGTCGAGCCCGCTCTGAATCTCGATCGAGGTCATCGACAGGATCGTGATCGTGACCTTTGGGTGCGCGCGCGCGAAGGGAACCGTGATCAGCGGCATGGTCGTCAGAGCGGACGGCACGACTCCGATTCGTAGCTGGCCGATCATGCCGGAACGCAATTCCCCCAATTCCTGGCGCAGCGAGTCGCAGTCCGAGACGATCCGGCGTGCATAATCGAGCACACGCTCGCCTTCCGCCGTGAAACCGATGAAGCGATTGCCGCGCTCGACGATCGGCACGCCCAGCTCTTCCTCGAGCTGCCGGATCGCCGCGGACAAGGTCGGTTGCGAGATATGGCTGCGCTCGGCGGCGGCACCGAAATGCCGCTCGCGGGCGAGTGCCAAGAGATAGACGAGCTGCTTGATCACCATGATCCGGTACTCGCCTCGGTGAGAGCGGCGATGGCGACATCGATCGCCGCCGCGTCGGTGCCGCGCCCGAGCCCGATCCGCACCGAAGCGAGAGCCGCCTCGGTATCGAGCCCGATCGCCAGAAGCGTCCGCGATGGAATCCGCTCGGCGGAGGCGCAGGCCGAGCCGGCGGAGATCGCCAGCCGATTGCGCAAGCGCGCGATCAAGCTCTCGGCATCGATGCCGAAGAAACGAAGACTGAGATTGCCCGGGAGCCGTCGCACCGGATCGCCGTTGAGCGTGTAGTCGAGCCGCGCGGCATCGAGCCCGGCGAGCAGCCTCCCGCGCAATTCGGCGAGGCGCGGCCTCTCCTCCGCCATGGCGGCACGAGCTAGTTCGGCCGCCAGGCCAAAGCCCACGACTAGCGGCACCGGCACGGTGCCGGAGCGCAGCCCGCCTTGCTGGCCGCCGCCGAGAATATGCGGCTTGAGCCGTCGGCGTGCCGCCGGCCTCGCGACCAGCGCACCGATGCCCTTCGGCCCGTAAAGCTTGTGTGCCGATAGCGACATGAGATCGGCGGTCGCGGCGACCGGTATCTTGCCGAAGGCCTGCGTGCCGTCGCTGTGAAAGAGGATATCATGCGAACGGCAGAGCGCGCCGATCTCGGCGATCGGCTGAACCGTGCCAATCTCGTGGTTGGCCGCGATGATCGAGACCAGGCCGGTTTCGGATGTCAGCAGCCCCTCGACCGCGGCAGGATCGATCACGCCCGAAGCCTCGACCGGCACCTCGGTCACGGTGAAGCCCGTCCGCACGAGCTCGGCGAGCGGTGCTGAAACGCTCGGATGCTCCAAGGGGGAGGTGACGATATGGGTGAGGCCACGCGCGCGAAGATCTGCCGCCAGCCCGAACAGGGCCAGGTTGTTCGCCTCGGTGGCACCGGCGGTGAAGATCAGATCCGCCGGCTCCGCACCGACCAAGGCGGCGACTTGCCGCCGCCCCTTTTCGACGGCCTCTTCAGCCCGCCAACCCCATTCATGATCGACCGAATGGGGATTGCCGAACTGCGCCGTAAACCAGGGCAGCATTTCGGTCAGAACGCGCGCATCGGTCGGCGTGGTCGAATGATGATCGAGAAAGACGGGCTGCATAGGGCTGGTTCTTACCTCTTTTTGCCGCCGCGCGCCTCCGTCAAGGCATTTCGCATCGGCGGCTTTCAAGAGGAGGTGGCTCTCGATCCGCCCGGTATCAATGGGAAAGGCGCCGCGGCAGGACGGGAGTCCCGCCGCGGCGCCCGGTCAAGCGGCGGTACGCTCGTCCTGCCGGGTGGTCCGGCGGTAGGTCCAGACGAAGGCCGGTGGAAAATTGCGCAGAACCATCGCCGTACGCTTCGCCGCCAACCCGCGAATCCGAGGCGGCACCGGTGATTTCGCACCGTAGGTGAACTGAATCAGCGGACCGTCCGGTCCAAGCAGGGAAAATGCGCTCGCCATCAGCTTGGTCAGCGTCTCGTGGGAGAACAGCAGCAGCGGCAGACCCGACACCACGGCGGCGGCCCGATCGATCCCGAACGGCTTCAGCAGTTCCGGCAGGGCCTCGGCGTCGCCGCACAGTACATTGACGAGCGGAAAGCGGCGGCGCAGCAGCTCGGCCATCCCCGGATCACGCTCGACGACATAGAGTCGGTCCGGCGCCACCCCGGCTTCGAGCAGGCCTTGGGTAATGCTGCCCGTGCCGCCGCCCAGCTCGACGACGGGCGCTCGGTCGGTGAAGGCCGAGCGCGGAATCTGCCGGGCCATCGCCCGGGCCAGATAACGGCTCGACGGCGTGACGGCACCGACATAGCGCGGCGCACGCAGCCAGCGCACGAGAAAGGTCAGCGGCGCGTTATTGTTGATGGGAACTGTCGTCATATTCTCCTCTGCCATCCGTCAGAACGCGAATGGTCTTGTCCGAGACCGCCGATCCGTTAGGGTGCGGCCCCCATCAGAGACCGGCATCGCGCCGGGACGGCAAAAGTTGTAACGGAATTGCAGCAATAAGGCGAAGCCCTCCGCAGCACCGACGCGCATGGGTGCAGGTGTCAAATGTCGGAGCAGGCCGCGCCAACCGGGGAGATCCTTATGTCGTTGGCTTCCGAGAACGAGAAGCTTCTGCTCATCGAGCGAATCGTGGAGATGGCCGCAACCGCAGAGTCCGGCGACCGGCCGGCCGACCGATTCGTACGGGAATTCTATAGCAACGTGCCGCCCGACGACGTGCTGACGCGCACGCCGGAGGATCTGCTCGCCGCCGTCACGACGCTGTGGCAATTCATGGCGGAAAGGCGGCCCGGCCGGGCCAAGCTGCGCGTGCTCGACCCGCACGAATCGGCGAATCGCTGGGCCAGCGGGCGCGCGATCGTCCAGATCGTCAATGACGACATGCCATTCCTGGTCGATAGCGTGACCGCGGCGCTGAACAATCTCGACCTCGTCGTCCATCTGGTGATCCATCCGGTGATCCCGGTCGAGCGCGACGGTGCCGGCAATCTCGTCGGCCTGGCCCAGGGCCCTACGGGCGATGCCCGCGAATCGGTCATGCAGGTCGAACTCTCAGGCCCTGTCAACGCCGAGCGGGCGCAAGCGATCCTTAAGGCTCTCGAACCGGTGCTCGCCGATGTCCGGGCAGCCGTAGTCGATTGGGGGGCGATGCGTAAGCATGTGGACCGGATCGGCGATGAGCTCGGCAGCGCCGCCCTCCCCGTTCCGGCATCGGAAGCGGCGGAGGCGGCAGCTTTTCTCACTTGGCTGATCGACGACAATTTCACCTTCCTCGGCTATCGCGAATATGTATTCGACGAGAGTGGCCTCTCGGTCGTACCCGGCGCCGGTCGCGGCATCCTGCGAAACGACGCCTATCTCGTCTTCGACGGCCTGCGCAACTTCACCACCCTGTCGCCCGAGGTGCAGCAATTCCTGCGCTCGCCACAGCTGATGATGATCTCGAAATCGAACCGGAAATCGACGGTCCACCGAGCGGCCCGGCTCGACACGATCGGCATCAAGATGTTCGGTCCCGAAGGCAAGGTTGTCGGTCAGAAGCTTATCATCGGTCTGTTCACCTCGGCCTCTTATAGCCAGTCGCCGCGCGCCATCCCGGTCCTGCGACGCAAGGTGTTGCGCTGCCAGGAACGCTCGGGCTTCGCTCGCGACAGCCATGACGGCAAGGCGCTGCAGCATATCCTCGACACTTATCCGCGCGACGAGCTGTTCCAGATCGACGAGGCAGAGCTGTTTTCGACCGCGCGCGGCATCCTGCATCTGCAGGAGCGGCAGCGCATCGCACTGTTCGTGCGCCAGGACCCGTTCGAGCGATTCGTGAGCGCTCTCGTCTACGTTCCGCGCGACCGCCTCAACGCCGATGTCCGGCGCCGGATGGCGGCGATCCTGGAGCAGGCCTTCGGCGGCAAGCTGCAGTCGGAGGTGCCGCATCTCGAGGCGTCTGCCCTGGCGCGGATTCATTTCACCATCGCCACCACGCCTGGCCAGATGAAGCCAGTGGCGCTCGAGCGGGTCGAGCGGCAACTGGTCGAAGCCGGCCGGGTCTGGGCCGACCGGCTGGGCGAGGCGCTCGCCGCAGCCTTCGGTTCCGAGCCGGGCCAAGATCTGCTACGCCGCTTCGCCGAGGCGCTGCCCAATGCCTATGTCGAGCGCTTCTCGGCCAATGTCGCCGCCGCCGATATCCGGCACATCCTCGATGTCGAGAACGGTGCCGCGGTGACGTTGACGCTCGATCGCGATCGCCCGGGGGCGACCGCCGCGATCCGGCTCAAGACCTTCCATGGCGGCGAACCGATAGCGCTCTCCGATGTGCTGCCCATGCTGGAAAATCTCGGCCTCAAGGTGATCAACGAGATGCCGTTCGAGGTCCGTCCGGCTGGAGCGGAACGGCCGGTCTGGATTCAGGAATTCGAGATGCTGCCGCGCACCGGCACGGCCGTCGATCTGATCGAGGCGGCGCCGCGCTTCGAGGAGGCATTTCCCGCGATATGGTTGGAAGCGGTCGAGAATGACGGCTTCAACCGTCTCGTCCTGCTCGGCGGCCTGACCGTACGCGAGATCGTGGTGCTGCGGGCCTATTGTAAGATCCTGCGCCAGGCCGGCATCGCCTTCAGCCAGTCCTATATGGAGGACACTGCCGCCGCCCATGCCGGGATCGCGCGGCTGCTGGTGCGGCTGTTCGAAGCGCAGTTCGATCCAGCCCGGCCCGATGCGGGCCGCGAGGCCGAGGCACAAGCGATTGCGGACGAGATCAAGGCGGCGCTCGAAGGAGTGACCAACCTCGATGAGGACCGCATCCTGCGCAGCTTTCTGCTGCTCATCCGCAAATCGCTCCGGACCAATTTCTATCAGCATGGGCTGGACGGCGCGCCCAAGCCCTATCTCTCGATCAAGCTGGCAAGCCAGGAGATCGACCTGCTGCCGCTGCCGCGCCCGCTGGTCGAGATCTTCGTCTACAGCCCGCGGATGGAAGGCTGCCATCTGCGCGGCGGCAAGGTCGCGCGCGGCGGCATCCGCGCCTCGGACCGCAAGGAGGATTTCCGCACCGAGGTCCTGGGCCTGATGAAGGCGCAGATGGTCAAGAATTCGGTCATCGTGCCGGTGGGTTCCAAGGGCGGTTTCATCGTCAAGCGTCCGCCCGCCGCCGGCGATCGCGAAGCGCTCCATGCCGAGATCGTCGCCTGCTACAAATATCTGATGTTCGGCCTGCTCGATCTGACCGACACGATCAGCGGCGACGCGATCGTACCGCCGAAGGACGTGGTCCGGCGCGACTCTGACGACCCCTATCTGGTCGTGGCGGCGGACAAGGGCACCGCGACCTTCTCCGACATCGCCAACGGCGTCGCCCTCGATTACGGCTTCTGGCTAGGCGACGCCTTCGCGTCGGGCGGCTCGATCGGCTATGACCACAAGGTGATGGGCATCACCGCACGCGGCGCCTGGGAGGCGGTCAAGCGGCATTTCCGCGAGTTGGGCAAGGATATACAGGCGGCTGACTTCACCTGCGTCGGGGTTGGCGACATGGCCGGCGACGTATTCGGCAACGGCATGCTGCTATCGCAGCACACCAAGCTGATCGGCGCCTTCAACCACCAGCACATCTTCATCGATCCCGACCCCGATCCGTCAGTCAGCTGGGTCGAACGCAAGCGGCTGTTCGATCTCAAGGGATCGAGCTGGGAGGATTACGATCGGACGACCCTGTCCAAGGGCGGCGAGATCTATCGGCGTTCCGCGAAATCCATCGCGCTCTCGCCCGAAGCGCGCGCCCGGCTGGGCGTGGCCGAGGAGACCCTGGCCCCGGCGCAACTGATCCAGATCCTGCTGAAGCAGCCGGTCGATCTGCTCTGGTTCGGCGGCATCGGTACCTATGTAAAGGCCTCGGCGGAAAGCCATGCCGAAGCCGGTGACAGAACGAACGACGCGCTCCGGATCAATGCCGGCCAGCTCAGGACGCGGGTCATCGGCGAGGGTGCCAATCTCGCCGTGACCCAGCGGGCCCGCATCGAATTCGCGCTGAAGGGCGGCCGCCTCAATACGGACGCGATCGATAATTCCGCCGGCGTCGACACCTCCGACCATGAGGTCAACATCAAGATCGGGGTCGGCAACATGCTGGCCTCGGGCAAGCTCGACCCGAGCCAACGCGCTTCCTTCCTGGCCACCATGACCGACGAGGTCGCGGGTTTGGTGCTGGAAGATAACTACCTGCAGACCCAGGCATTGAGCCTGACCGAATCCGAAGCCTCGGCACTGCTCGACCAGCATGCCCGGCTCATGCGCGCGCTCGAACGAAGCGGCCGTCTCGACCGTGCGATCGAGTTTCTGCCGGACGACGAGACGCTGGCTCAACGGGCTGCGAGCAAGCGCGGCCTGACCCGGCCGGAGCTGGCGGTTCTGCTCGCCTATGCCAAGAACGCCGCCTATGCCGAGCTGCTCTCGTCGGATCTGCCCGACGAGCCCGAGCTCGAAGCCGACCTCGTGAGCTATTTTCCGCGCCGGATGCAGGAATTGTCCGTCGCCGATCTGAAGGCTCACCGGCTGAGGCGCGAGATCATCGCTACCCAGATCGCGAATGCGATGGTCAACCGGATGGGACCGAGCTTCGTCGTCGAGATGCAATCTCGCGCCGGCCGCAGCACGGCCGACATCGCCCGCGCCTACCGCATCACCCGCGACGTGTTCGAGCTGCCGTCGGTCTGGCGGGCGATCGAGGCGCTCGACAACAGGGTATCGGCGGCGACGCAGCTACGGCTGCTGAGCGAAGTCAAGACCGTGGCCGAGCGCACCACGCGCTGGCTGCTGCAGTCGGGACTGCCGCTCGATATTTCCGCCAGGATCAAGGAATTCCTGCCGGGGGTGAAACGGCTCGCCGCCGAGCTGCCGAAGATCCTGCCGGAAGGCGAGAAGCGGTATCTTGAGGAGCGGACGGCGCCGTTCGTCGAAGCCGGTGTGCCGGAAACGCTGGCGGCGCGCACGGCGGCACTCGCCAATCTGGCGGCTGGGCTCGACATCGTGCGCATCGATGAGGCGGCGAAGCAGATCGATGTCGTCGAGATGGGCCGGCTCTATTACGACACAGGCGAGAGGCTGGGGCTGGACGCGCTACGCGGCGCCACGCGGGCGATGCCGGTCACCAACAATTGGCAAGGTCTCGCCTGTGCCGCCATGCTCGATGATTTCTACGGGCTGCAACGGGACATCGTTCAACGCGTGCTGGACGAAGGCGGCAAGGCCGACGACCGGCTCGCATCGTGGCTGGACCGGCGGCAAGAGGCCGTCAGCCGAATTCAGGAGATGATTGCCGAGATCGGCCGCGCCGGACCGGCCGATCTTGCCATGCTGACGGTGGCGGGGCGGCAGCTCAGAGCCCTGACCGCCGGATAGACCTCGGTCTCCGATATTTGAATCAGCGCAAGGTCCGAGCAAGTCGATTCGACTTGCTCGGACCTTGCCCTAAATCAGATCAGTCGCCGTTCTGGTTCTCGAGCCGCGCCTTGTGGCCGAGATAGCCGCCATGGTGGCGAAGCGCGTAATCGCCGGCGGTGATGCCTTTCTGCTCCATCAGCACCAAGGCCAAAGCATCGCTGATCGCGCCCATCACCGCCATGCTGGCCGAGGGAGTGAGGCCGAGCGGGCATGGCTCCTCGATCACGCCCATATCGAGCACGATGTCGGCGAGCCGGCGCAGCTCCGTTTCCGGATGCGACGTGATGCCGATCACGACCGTCTTGGTCAGATGCCGGCTGAGCTCGATGAACTCCAGCACCTCGCGCGTCTTGCCGCTGGTCGAGAAGGCGATGATGGCATCGCCTTGGCCGATCAGTCCGAGATCGCCATGTGCCGCCTCGGCCGGATGGATGAACACCGCCGGTGTCCCGGTCGAGCACAGCACGGCCGCGAATTTCTGCGCGATGAAGCCGGCCTTGCCGATGCCGGTCGTGACGATCTTGCCGGTGCAGCGCAGCAGAGCCTCGAGGGCCGTCTCATAGGCGTCGCTGACATCGACGGCACTGATCGCCGCCGCCTCCGCATCGAGGATCTGACGGATCTTGCCGCGTATCTGGGTCATAGAGCTCTCAGTGCCGGAAATGCCGCATATCGGTGAAGACCATGGCGAGGCCACGCTCGTCGGCGGCGGCGATCACCTCGCCGTCGCGCTTGGAGCCGCCCGGCTGGATGACCGCCGTGGCGCCGGCCTCGGCCGCGGAAATGAGCCCGTCGGCGAAAGGGAAGTAAGCGTCCGAAGCCACGACCGAGCCTTCGGCCGGGCTCGGTCCGTCGGCACCGCCGCGCGACGCCTTGCCCGCCTCAGCCGCCTTCCAGGCGGCAATGCGCGAGCTGTCGACCCGGCTCATCTGACCGGCGCCGATGCCGACGGTGGCACCCTGCTTGGCATAGACGATGGCGTTCGACTTCACGTGCTTGGCGACGCGGAAGGCGAACAGCAGATCCTCGAGCTCCTGCGCGGTCGGCGCCCGCTTGGTGACGGTCTTGAGTTGGGGAAGAGCGATCCGCCCGGAATCCCGGCTCTGTGCCAGGAACCCGCCCGCAACCGAGCGGAAGCTCAGGCCGGGGGCCGCCGGATCGGGCATCCCGCCGGTCGCGAGCAGCCTGAGCTGCGTCTTGCGCGCCAGCAACTGGGCGGCCGCTTCCTCGATCTCGGGCGCGATCACGACCTCGGCGAAGAGCGCTGCGATCGCCTCGGCCGTGGGCGCATCGAGCGGCCGGTTGACCGCAACGATGCCGCCATAGGCGCTGACCGGGTCACAGGCGAGCGCCTGGCGATAGGCGTCGATGAGCGTCGAGCCCATGGCGACGCCGCAGGGATTGGCATGCTTGACGATCACCACGGCCGGCCGCTCGAACTCGGCGACGCATTCGAAGGCGGCGTCGGTGTCGTTGATATTGTTGTAGCTGAGCTCCTTGCCCTGGAGTTGGCGCGCGGTCGCGACGCCCGGACGCGCGTCGGCCGGAATGAGATAGAAGCCCGCCGATTGATGCGGGTTCTCGCCGTAGCGCAGGAGCTGCTTGCGCTTGCCCGCGATCGACAGGCTCTCCGGCAGCTCGTCGCCGCGCTGACCCGCCATCCAGGCCGCGATCGCCGCATCGTAGGCGGCCGTACGCGCATAGGCCTGGCCGGCGAGACGCCGGCGCGTGACGAGCGTGGTCGCACCACCATTGGCGTCCATCTCGCCGAGCACGGTCGCGTAGTCGGCGGGATCGGTGACGATGGTGACGAAATCATGGTTCTTCGCCGCCCCGCGAATGAGCGACGGGCCGCCGATATCGATATTCTCGATGCAGCTTTCCCAGGCCGCGCCGCTCGCCACCGTCGCTTCGAACGGATAGAGGCTGGAGACGACCAGATCGATCTCGTCGATCTTGTGCTCGGCCAAGGCCGCGCGGTGGGTTTCCAGATCGCGCCGCGCCAGCACGCCGCCATGGATGACCGGATGCAGCGTCTTGACCCGGCCGTCGAGCATCTCGGGGAAGCCGGTGATGCTGGCGACGTCGGCGACGGGCAGGCCGGCATCGGCGATCGCCTTGGCCGAACCGCCGGTCGAGATCAGCGCCACGCCGCGCTCGACCAGCGCGCGCGCGAAATCGACGAGCCCGGTCTTGTCATAGACGGAGATGAGAGCGCGGCGGATCGGACGATCGAGATCAGTAGCCATCATGGTCCGGGGGTTCGGGCAGAAAGAAAGGCGGGACCATAGGGCCGGCCTCCCGCCCGATCAAGCCAGAGGTGCGACCGTCTGAGGCTGGCGCAGCAGCAAGACGAGCAGACCGACAACCAGCCCCAGCGCCAGCGCCAAGCTGATCCAAGGCCAAATGACACCCAGCAGAGCCAGCAGGACGAGGCCGATATTGCCGGCAACTATGCGTAAAACAACGCCCGCATGGCTCAAGCCCTTTTGCACGGCGCGCTGATAGAAATGCTCGCGATGCCCTTCCCAGAAGCGGCGGCCGCGCACCATGCGGTAAAGGAGGGTCAGGGTCGCATCGGCCAGATAATAGAGCGGCAGGATCAGCGCGGGCGCCCAATGGCCGGACCCCGCCAGCCCGAGCAGTAGCCAGCCGAGCAGGAAGCCGAGCGGAATCGATCCGACATCGCCGAGGAAAAGCTTGGCCGGTTGCCAGTTCCAGACCAGAAACCCCAAGGCGGCGGCGGCGATGGACGCTCCCAGAGGAATGGCGCCCGAATCATTCTCCGCGGCCAGGACGGCGACGAGGGTAACGCCGAGCCCGATCATCACGGTCTCGCTGCCGGTGATGCCGTCGATCCCGTCCATGAAATTGAACAGATTGACGAACCACACCCAAAGCAAGGCGGTCACGGCAAAATCAGCGGCTTCGGGCAGCAGCCCCTGGAAGACATGCCCGGCGCCGGGGAGGAAGAACAGCGCGATCAGAATGCCGAGAATCTGCGCGCCGAGCCGCATCCAGACCGGCAGGCCGCCGCTCCGATCGTCACGCCAGGACAGCGCGGCGAACCCGACCGCCACAGCCACGGCGACCAGCGTTCCGAGCGGGGCGGCGCCGAGTGCTGCAAGGGCAATCCAGCACAGCGCCACGATCGGCACCACGGCGAGACCGCCGCCGCGCGGCGTCGGCCGGTCGTGGCTGGAACGGTGATTTGGTTCATCCATCACCTGATGCCGCCGCAGCCAAATGAGCGCGAGACCGGTGGCCGCGGCACTGGTCAGCACGCAGCCGAGCGTCAGATAAATGATGAGCATCGTCGACATGGGACCGCCTTCCTAACAGCGGGATGGGCAGCCGGCAAGCGACCGGCCCGCCTTTACAGGCGGACCAGCCGGGAAGCGAAGAAGCCGTCTATGCCGTCGAACTCGCTGAGATGGCTGGGCAAGGTCCGCAGATCGCCCTCGGGCGTGATGAACTCGCTGATGCCGCCCAGCTCCTCCGGCTGGACCGGACGACGCGCGACCGGCGCACCGCGGCCGAGCAGCTTGGCGATCTGCTGCGGTCCTTCCTCGGGCTCGAGGGAGCAAGTGCAATAGACCAAGGTGCCGCCCGGCTCGAGCATGTCGATGGCGGCGTTGAGCAGCCTTTCCTGCACGGCCGCGAGTCGGCTCACATCGTCCGGAGTCTTGAGATGCGGCACGTCGGGGTGCCGTCGGATGGCGCCCGTCGCCGTGCAGGGCGCGTCGAGCAGCACGCCCCAAGCCTTCTGCGGCGGTTTCCAGGTGACGGCATCGGCGCTGACCGTGTCGACCTTGAGCGAAAGGCGCGAGAGATTGTTGATCATGCGATCGAGCCGGCGCGGCGAACGGTCGATCGCGATCACCTTGGCCCCGCCGGAGGCGAGCTGCGCCGTCTTGCCGCCGGGCGCCGCGCACAGATCGAACATGGTCCGCTCGGCGACATCGCCGAACAGCATGGCCGGCAGCGCCGCCGCGGCATCCTGAACCCACCAGGCGCCTTCGCCGTATCCAGGCAGATTGGCGATGGCGCCGCCGGCGACGCGGCGCAACGTGCCAGTGGGCAGCAATGTCGCGTCGAGCCGCTGAGCCCAACCGGTCCGGTCGAAGCGAACCGTGATATCGAGCGGCGCCTCCCGCAGATGAATTTCGGCCACCCGGCGCGCCCCGGCCTCGCCATACGCCTCGGCCCAGGCGTTCCATAGCCATTTCGGCGTATTGAGGCGCGGCGCGTCCTGCCGTTCCACGAGCCCCGGACCATCCTGGGACAGGCGGCGCAGCACCGCGTTGACCAGTCCCTTGTGAGTCGTGAAGCCGCGCGCGTCGGCGAGATCGACGGTCGTTGCCACGGCTGCATGGGCGGGTGTGCGCAGGAATAGGAGCTGAGCAATGCCGAGCCGAAGCATGTCGTGCACCTGTGCGGCGCGCGGCGGCAAAGGCGTGGCCAGACAATGGGCGATGAGCGCATCGATCTGCCCGAGCCGGCGCAGCACGGTGGCGACCAGCAATCGTGCAAAAGCACGATCCCGAACCGAAAGGCTCGGCAGATCAGGGGCTTCGTCGATGGCATCGTCGAGTGGGCGGCGGCGGCGGAGCACAGCCCCCAAAAGGTCGATAGCCACCCCGCGAGCGGAGGGAATAGGCGAGGAACTCAACAAGGTACTGTCTGCCATCCTATGCTGGGACGTGCCATTGGCCACGGCAAACGACCAATCCCGATTAAAGTTCAACGCACGCGTCGCGTGCTCGCTGGTTTTTCTTCGTAAGGCGCCGAATCATCCCCAATCCAAATGACCGCCCCCGCAACCTTCGCTCCCCGCAGCGCCAAACACTCGATTGCTCCGATCCAGCCTTGGCAGCGATACGTAATTTATTCATATATGTTCAATGACCGAAGACACCAAGGCTTCCACTCCAATTTCCGACGTCGCCGTGCCGGCGGCCGATTCGACGCCGGTAAAGCCGCAAGCTCCGCGCGAGATCGGCGGCCCTGCAGGCCCCGAGCCGACGCGATATGGCGACTGGGAACAGAATGGCCGTTGCACTGATTTCTGACCCCATACCACGAGATTTGGGGGATGGCGCAAGAATGTCCACCCCGTCAAACACTTATTAAATCAATATTATATGCAATTCCGGTGTCATCTTTGGGACGGGTGGATCGGCCAAGATAGCAAGGCCGCTTATGTCTACATACCCTGACGCGCTGACCGGTGAGCATGCCGCCCGGCGCAACCGACGCGTGCTGCTTTCAATTTTGACCGGCCTTCCCTTTCGTATAATCCAGGTTGTCAGCGGTGTCATGCTCGTCCCGCTGGCCTACCACTATCTCGGCAGCATTCGCTTCGGCCTGTGGGCCGCCATCACCGCGCTCGCCCCGATCGTCGCCCTCGCCGATCTCGGCATCGGCAGCGGGTTGATCACGGCTGTCGCTCGTGCGGTCGGCCGGGACGATCCGGACGAGGCGCGACGTGCCGCCGCATCCGGTTTGTCCGCGGTCACCGTCATAGCCGCTCTGCTGGCCTCGCTGGTCGCTTTCGCCGGATTGCTGGGCGACTGGGCCGGTTGGTTCAATGTCACAGGCACGGAAGCGGCGCCCGAGGCCCGGCCGGCGGCGCTTCTGTTCATCGCCAGCGCGCTGGCGCTGCTGCCCGTAACGCTGGCCTCCAGGCTGCGCGCCGGCCTGCAGGAATCCTTCATCAGCAGCTTCTGGGAGGCGGCGGGCGTAATCGGCGCCCTGGCAGCCTTCGTCGCTCTCACCCGGCTCGATGCGGGGATGCCCGCCCTGGCGCTGGCGCTCGGCGGCGTGCCGGTCCTGGCCGGTATCGGCAATCTCGCCTGGCTTTACGGCCAGCATCGCTGGCTCCGTCCGCGCCTGACCGACATCGATTTCGCGGCGCTGCGCCCGGTGCTGCGGCTGGGCTTTCTCTACTTCATCCTGATGGCGGCGACGACGCTCGCCAATGCCAGCGACAGCATCGTCGCGATCCGCCTGCTCGGTCCGGACGAGACCGGCATGATCGCGATTTGCGGAAAGATCTTCGGCGCCGGGCAAGCGCTGGTGCTGGCAACGCTGACGCCCCTCTGGCCCGCCTTCAGCGAGGCGCTCGCCCGGCGCGACATGAACTGGATCCGGCGGACCATGGCGCGAGCCCTTATTGCCGGGCTTGGCGGTGCCAGCCTGTTCGCCGTCGGCCTCGCCGTCTCGACCAACGAGGTCGTCCATTTCTGGATCGGACCGGCGATGACCATGCCGACCTCGCTCCTGGCAGCCAACGCGATCTGGCTCATCCTGATCGGCGCCGGTAACGCCTTCGGCATGCTCCTCAACGGCGCCGGCATCGTCCGCCTGCAGATCATCGCGGCCCTAGGCTACGGCCTGGTCGCCTTCGGCCTGAAATTCATCCTGCCGCGCTATCTCGGACCGGCCGGCATCGTCTGGGCCACCGTCGCGGGATATGGCGGCATCGTCGTTCCGCTCTATGCCGGCTTCACCTGGCGCTATCTGACCGATCGAACCGAGCCCTAATCCCGGTTCATCCGGCTCTCGACCAGCCCGACGACCACGGCGGGATCGGCGAGCGTCGTCGTATCGCCGAGCGACTCATGCTCGTTGGCCGCGATCTTGCGCAGAATGCGGCGCATGATCTTGCCGGACCGGGTCTTGGGCAGGCCTGGCGCCCATTGGATGAAGTCCGGTGTCGCGATCGGCCCGATCTGCTTGCGCACCCAGGCGACCAGTTCCTTGCGCAGCTCTTCGCTCGGGCTTTCATCGACATTCAACGTGACATACGCGTAGATACCTTGACCCTTGATATCGTGAGGGAATCCCACCACGGCCGCTTCGGCCACCGTGACATGAGCGACAAGCGCGCTTTCGATTTCAGCTGTACCGAGGCGATGGCCCGCGACATTGATCACATCGTCGACGCGGCCGGTAATCCAGTAGTAGCCGTCCTCGTCGCGCCGGCAACCGTCGCCGGTGAAGTATCGGCCGGGATAAGTGGAGAAATAGGTTTCCACGAAACGCTTATGGTCGCCGAAGATGGTGCGCATTTGGCCGGGCCAGCTATCCTCGATGCACAGATTGCCCTCGGTAGCTCCTTCCAGCGCCTTGCCCTCGGCATCGACGATGAGCGGCTTTACGCCGAAGAACGGCTTGGTCGCCGAGCCCGGCTTTAGCGCCGTAGCGCCAGGCAGCGGCGAGATCAGGATGCCGCCCGTCTCGGTCTGCCACCAGGTATCGACGATCGGGCAGCGCTTGTCCCCGACATGCTCCCAGTACCAGAGCCAGGCCTCGGGGTTGATCGGCTCGCCCACCGAGCCCAGCAAGCGCAAGCTTTTGCGGCTGGTCCGCTCGACCGGGCCGGCGCCCTCGCGCGCAAGCGCCCGGATCGCGGTCGGTGCCGTGTAGAAAATCGAGACCTTGTGCTTGTCGATCACCTGCCAGAAGCGCGAAGCATCCGGATAGTTCGGCACGCCTTCGAACATCAACGTCGTGGCGCCGTTCGCGAGCGGTCCGTAGATGATGTAGCTGTGCCCGGTGACCCAGCCGACATCGGCGGTGCACCAATAGACCTCGCCCGGCCTATAGTCGAAGACATGCCGGTGCGTGAGCGCGGTATAGACGAGATAGCCCGCGCTCGTATGGAGCACGCCCTTAGGCTTTCCCGTCGAACCGGAGGTGTAGAGAATGAAGAGCGGATCCTCGGCGCTCACCTCAGTGGGCGGGCAATCGGCGGAGGCCCGCGCCACCTCGTCATGATACCAGGCATCGCGGCCCTCGACCCAGCCGACTTTGCCGCCGGTGCGCTTGACCACCAGCACGGTATCGACCTCCGGGCAGGAGGCGAGCGCCGCATCGGCATTGGCCTTGAGCGGAACGCGCCGACCGCCGCGGACGCCCTCGTCGGCGGTGATGAGCACGGTCGCCTTGGCGTCCTGGATACGCCCGATCAGGCTGTCCGGCGAGAAGCCACCGAATACCACCGAATGGATCGCCCCGATCCGCGCGCAGGCGAGCATGGCATAGGCCGCCTCGGGGATCATCGGCAGGTAGATCGTGACCCGGTCGCCCTTCTTGACGCCCTTGCCCTTCATCACATTAGCGAGACGCGACACCTGCTCATGCAACTCGCGATAGGTGATGTGGCGCGATTCGGTCGGATCGTCGCCTTCCCAGATGATGGCGGTCTGATCGCCCTTCGTTGGGAGATGGCGGTCGATGCAATTGGCGGCGACGTTGAGCGTGCCGTCCTCATACCATTTGATCGAGACACCATCGGTGAAGCGCGTATTCTTGACCTTGGTGAAAGGCTTGATCCAATCGACGATCTTGCCCTGCTCGGCCCAGAATTCCTCGGGCGCTTCGATCGAGCGGCGATAGAGCCGCTCATACTCGGCGGCGGAAATGGTCGAAGGGCCGGCAAAGCCCTCCGACACCGGAATAAGGGACGGGCTGGACATCTCGTTTGCTCCCTATCGGCGCCTCGGTTGACACGAGCGCCACTCTCGCTTGGCCGACCATGCTGAACGCTGGGTGATCGACCCCATTGTCTTGAATCAAATATCAGCAGATTTTCCTATGACACAAGTCGCGCCGTGCGCGGCCGAAGCCCTTCCGATTTGCGAGACGAGGAGTTGCGTCGATGTTGCTGCAGCATGCCAGCTGGCCCGAGGTCGAGACCTATCTGAAACGATCGAACGGCATCATGATGCCGATCGGCTCGACTGAGCAGCACGGGCCGAACGGCCTCATCGGCACGGATGCGCTGTGCGCCGAGGTGCTGGCCCGCGCGGCGGGCGATGCCGCCGAGGCGATGGTCGGGCCGACCATCGGCGTCGGCATGGCGGTTCATCACATGAATTTCGCCGGTTCGATGACGCTCCGCCCTTCGACCCTCATCAGCGTCGTTCACGATTATGTGCTGTCGCTGGCGCGCCACGGCTTCCGCCGCTTCTTCTTCGTCAACGGCCATGGTGGCAATGTCGCGACCGTCAATGCCGCCTTCTTCGAGATCTATGCCGAGGCCGAGGGCGTCATCGGCTCGACCCCGACGCCGCATGGCGAGATCCAGTGCCGACTCCAGAACTGGTACGAGACGCAGGGCGCCAACAAGCTGTCGAAGGAGTTGTTCGGCGAGGATGAAGGCAGCCATGCGACGCCATCAGAGGTCGCCGTGACCCAATATGCCTTTCCCGAGACGATCAAGAATGTGACGCTCGACCCGCCTCGGGCGCCGCGCGGCCGTTTCCACGGCCCGGCCGACTACCGCCGCCGCTTCCCGGACGGCCGAATCGGCTCCAACCCCGGCCTTGCCTCGCCGGAAAAGGGCAAGTTGATCCACGACGCCGTCGTGCCCGATCTGGTCCGGCTCTATCAGGAGTTCGCGGCAAGCTGAGGCAAATTCAGGCGAGATTTTCGATGAGGGGCCGGGGGAATTCATCCACCGGTCCTTGCGGCGCTTCTCCCGCGGGCCGATCCTGCCGATCTCAGCCCGCTCTCTCGGTAGCCGCCCGGACAACCATGCCCGAAATGGACATGGTCATCGGCCTTATTCTGCCTCTAGGCCGCCCGGCCTCGAGGCGGCGACCTTCATCGCAACCCCGCACGACATAAGGAATTCGCCATCGCGCCTCTACCCAAGCCCAGATTGGATCGCTCGCTGGACGAGCTCCCGCTCGCCCTACCGCCGGCGCTCCGGTTAACGAAGCCGGTGTCGACCGAGCAGGCTGGGGCAGACCCGCAATCGACAGTCCGACTGGGAGAACCTTGCGCCGGTGCCTGCTGAAGCCGCCGCCCGGCGCGCGTCAGACCCGCGAAGCCAGCATCCGCTCGATCATGAAGCGCGGCACGCTCAGGCCACGCAGGGCCGAGCGGACGACATTGTCGATCGAATGCTGCAGATCGAAAGCTCGGCCGCCTTCTTCATAGCGATAATGCGGCTGGTGCGCATCGACCAGCGCGATCGCGTCCGTGCCGAGCTGCTCCTTGAGATAATCGACGCTGGGCTGGACGCTCTCGATATAGAACTCGTAGCGTTTCAGCAGCGAGCTCTCGTCGTCGTCGATCCGGCCGCGCAACCGGGCGCGGTTGAGCATTTCCTGCTTGCTGATGCTGAGATGGAGCACTTTCAGGACCGGCACGTTGAGACGCCCCAGCGCTTCCAGCAGATGCTGGGCCGCCGCCCGCGTCCGCGGATAGCCGTCGAGGACGAAGGGCTGCGCGTCCAACGCTTCCAGCCCGCCCAGATGCGCCTCGATCAGCCCTTGGGTCCAGCGGTTGGGCACGAGCAGCCCGTGCGTGGTGCAGAACTCCAGCCAGTCGAGCTGGCTCGCCGTGCGCCAGTCGGCCTCGACCCCGCGCTTCTCGGCGAGCAAGGCCGCAAGCGGTTCGGCCTGCTGCTCGACCTTGCGCGATAGGTCGGGCGTGGAATCGAGGCAATCGAGGATCGGTACCCGATCGCTGATATTGTATTGGGATTCGAGCAGGCTCACGAATTCCGGATCGCGCGCGCGCTCGTAAGTGTGGCGAAGAATGTCACCCATCGACAGCCAGCGCTCGCGCCGGATCATCAGGAGCTCGCACAGCGCCTTGGCGACCTCGCCTTTGCCGCAGCTCGACGGGCCGGTGATGATGATGGCGCCGGGGCCGGCGATCTCGACATGGCGGATGATGAGCCGGCGACCCAGATCCGGATTGGCAGCGGGAGCAGGATTGGTCACGCTGCAATCCCGGCTTTGTCGCAGATGAGCGCCCATTCCTCGTCCGTGACCGGCACGACCGACAGGCGCGACTGGCGGATGAGACGGAATTCGGCCAGTCGCGGATCGGCCTTCATTTCCTTGAGCGTTACCGTGCGCTTCACCGGCATCACCGGCTTGATGTCGACCATGACGAACTTGCCTGTCTCATCACTTGGATCGGGGTAGGCCTCGCGCAGGATCTCGACCACGCCGACGATCTCCAGCCCCTCATTGGAATGATAGAAGAAGCCGCGATCACCGAGCTTCATCGCCTGCATATTATTCCGCGCCGTATAGTTGCGGACGCCGTCCCAATGGATTCTGCCATCGGTTACGAGCTTGGACCAGGGATAAACGAAGGGTTCGGACTTGAGCAGCCAGTGCGCCATGCTCAGGCCGCCGGCGGGTGAATGAAGCCGATCCGGTAAGGCGTGATCGTGACCTCGCCGAACAGGCCGGCGACGGCATAGGGGTCCTTGGCTGCCAATTGCTCCACCGCCGCCCAGTCCGGCGCCTCGACGACCAGCATGCTGCCGATCGGCGTCGTCTCGTCGGCACCCAGCATCGGACCGCCGATGACGATACGCGCGCCCAACATTTTCAGATATTCGAGATGCTGCGGCCGCACTTGCTGGCGCAAGCCACCCGCGTCCGTCTTGTCGATACAGCGGATGCAGAAATGCATCGATCGAGATCCTCTTCGCGGTTCGTCCTGATTGCGGCGACACGCTACCCGATCGTCCGCGCCCGATAAAGCGGAGCGAACATGATCAGCGCTCTTATGCCAGGAGCCCTTCGGGCCGGAAGGGCCGCGCGAGCAGACCGCTGATCGCATTATCGATGGCGGCGCCGTGGTGGAGAATCGCGTCGACAGCGGCGACGATCGGCATGTCGATGCCGAGCCGGCGTGCGAGTTCGGCCACGGCCGCTGCCGTGGTGACGCCTTCGGCCACCGACCGCCGCCCCCCCAGCACTTCGTTCAAGCTCTGCCCGGCGCCGAGCGCGCTGCCGAGAGAGTAGTTGCGGGACTGCATGGCCGTGCAGGTAAGCGTGAGATCGCCCAGTCCCGACAGGCCCATCAGGGTCGCGGGCCGGCCACCCTTGGCGATGGCGAGCCGCACCATCTCGGCCAAGCCGCGCGTGATCAAGGCCGCCCGTGCATTTTCGCCCAACCCGCGCCCGGCGACGATGCCGCAGGCGATGGCCAGCACGTTCTTGACCGCACCGCCGATCTCGCAGCCGATCGGATCGTCGCCGAGATAGGGGCGGAAACTGGCCGTACCGATCGTCGCGACCAGCGTTCGGCCAAGGCCGGCATCGTCGACGGCGAGCGTCACCGCCGTCGGCAAACCGCGCGCGACCTCGATGGCGAAGGTCGGACCCGACAGCACGGCCCGCGGGCGGCCCGGCATAACCGCCTCGAGCACCTCGCCCATCGTGTCGCCGGTACCGATCTCGATGCCCTTGGCGGCAATGACCACCGGCACCGAGGCCGGCAGATGCCGCTCCAGCTCGGCCGCGACCGAGCGGAGATGCTGGGCGGGTGCCACCAGCAGAATCGCATCCGCCCCGGCCAGCGCCGTCAAATCCCCGGTCGCCGCGATCGCCGGATCGAGCTTGAAGCCGGGCAGAAACAGCTCGTTCTCGTGGTTCCCGTTGATCGACGCCACCACTTGCGGCTCGCGCGCCCAGAGCGTGACATCGGCCCCGGCGCGCCGAACGGTAGCAGCCAGAGCCGTCCCCCAAGCCCCGGCGCCGACCACACCGATCGAGCGGAAGCGGCTCACGCCTTGACCCCGGCGAAAGCGACCTTGGGCGCCTCGGCATCGAGCGGCCAGCGCGGCCGGGCCGCGAAATCGAGATCATCGACGAGCCCCAGGCGCAGTCTTTCGAGCCCGGCCCAGGCAACCATCGCGCCATTGTCCGTGCAGAGAGACGGCGGCGGCGCCGCGAGCTCCAAGCCAGCCCTTTCAGCGATATCGGCCAGGGCGGCACGGATCGCGCCGTTGGCAGCGACGCCGCCGGCGACGACGAGATGCCGTCCCGCGGGATGCCGTTCACGGAAGAGAGCGATGGCGCGCGCCGTTCGGTCGGCCAGCGTCTCGGCGACGGCGCGTTGAAACGAGGCGGCGAGGTCGGCCAACGCCGAGGCGTCCGGCGGCAACGTCTCGACCGCGAGGCGCACTGCCGTCTTCAAGCCGGAAAAGGAGAAGTCGCAGCCGGGCCGGCCTAGCATCGGCCGGGGCAGCGCGAACCGCGCGGGATCGCCCTCTCGCGCCATGCGCTCGACCGCCGGCCCGCCGGGATACCCCAGCCCCATGAGCTTCGCCGATTTATCGAACGCCTCGCCGACCGCATCGTCGATCGTCGTCCCGAGCCGGCGGTAGCGTCCGACGTCCTCGACGATGAGGAGCTGGCAATGACCGCCCGAAACCAGCAACAGCAGATAGGGAAACGGCACGTCGTCGGTCAGCCGCACCGTCAGTGCGTGGGCTTCGAGATGATTGACGGCGATAAAGGGCAGCTTGCGCGCCAGCGCGATCGATTTCGCCGTGGTGACTCCGACCATGACGCCGCCGATCAGCCCCGGCCCCGCTGTCGCCGCCACGCCGTCGAGCGCTGCGAAATCAATGTTCGCCTCGGCGAGAGCGCGTCGGATCAGCCCGTCGAGCCGATCCAGGTGAGCGCGCGCCGCGATTTCGGGAACGACGCCGCCATAAGGCTGGTGATCGGCGAGCTGGGTATGCACGGCATGGCCCAGCACCCGATGGCCGCGCGACCGATCGCAGACGATGGCCGCGGCCGTCTCATCGCAGCTGGTCTCGATTCCGAGAATGATCATGGATATGGATATAGGCGGCCGGCGAAAAGCGGGCAACCTATGGCGAGGGTGGTCAGATCGCTTCGGTCAGGATGATGACGAGATCCTTGAGCTGACCCTCGGACCGAACGCTCATCTCGACCTTGGTACCGGCAGGCCGGCGAAACATCCGCTGGACCTCCAGGTAATCGATCGAAGCCGCATCGCGATTGTTGATGCGCTCGATCAGGTCATCGGGCCTGAGCCCGGCATCGGCGACGGCCCCGCCCGGCAGCACGCTCAGCACTTTGAGCCCGTCGCGCATGCGCTTCACCGTCATCAGGCCGAGCGAATCGGTTTCGCTATAGGCGGCGGCACGTTCGAAATAAACGAGGCGGTGAGCATAGTCGAAGGTGGTGTTGTAACGCAGGAACATGCCTCCGCCCACATTCCCCGCGAGTTCGGGATCATTGTAGGTGCCGTTCCGCTGGAGCGAGAGATAGATCACCGGCAATCTAAGATTGGCGTTGCCCAGCGTCAGGCGCTCCCCGCGGGTCACTTCAGCCCGGATCGAGCCGCCGATGCCTTCGCCGACGACGATGCTCATCTTCGGCACATATTTGTGCTCGATCCCGGTGCGAACCATGAAAGGCCGATAGAGCGTCAATGAATTGGCCTGTCCGGTATCGAGCGTGAAACGTCCGGGGACCATATCGATCACGCCTTCGATCGCCGGCATATGGCCATGAAGATGAAACGCGATCGGCGTCACACCGCCGCGATAGCTCCATTTCGCGGGATCGGAAAGCACGACTTCGCTGCTGTCTTGATCGACGCGCACGACGAAGCGGTCGAAGATCTCGAACCCCAGCAGCCCGCGATAGGGCAACTTTGATCCGACGCCGAGCGAGGCGAGCGGCAGGACGCGAAATAACTGGTCGCTGAGCCGCACATCGCCGATCTCAACGCTCGGAGCCCGCGTGAGCCCCAGATCGGCCGGCAGTTCGCCGGCCCCACGCCCGCTGAACTTGCCGGATACGGCGAGGCCGAGCTCAGTGGCCAACCCGGAATCGAGTGTATTCCTGGCGCCGGTATCGAGCGCGAAGGGGAAAGGCCCATGGCCGTCGATCATGACATCGACGACCAGCGCCGTGCCCGTCGGCGTCAGCTCGGATACCGACCGACCCGCATTGCTCGCGAACTGATAGTCCGGGGTTCCGGATGCCGGCACCGCGAAAGGATCGGCCTGCATTTCCTCGACATCGACCCGCCCTATATCGAGCCGCTGGTCATTGAGCGTCAACCCGTCCGAGATCGTGATACGAAACGGCAGTTTGAGCCCGGCGCCGGTGACGCGATAGTCGGCGTAGGTCACCACGAGATCGGGAACGCCGCGCACTACCAGGCGGGCCGGCAAGGCGCTTTCATCATCGACCCACAGTTCGAAGCTGCGCACTCCAGGCTGCGTCAGCTTGATCAGGTCGTAAACATGACTGCCTTCGCGCCGCTGGCCGATCGCTTCGGCCGGCATGCCGGTGCGATCGGCAAGCAGGAACCCAAAGCTCGACCAAAAGGCTATGGCGCGGATATCGCCGGCGTTGCCGCGCTCGAGCTCATGCACGCGGCCGGTGGCATCGACGGACCAGGCGACATGGCCGTTCCAGCCCTGCGCACCGCGATCCGGCCCAAGCTGATAGCGCTCGGCATAGCGCCCGTGGAGGGGATCGGCCCAGCTTTCCTGCTGACCGTCGAGGCCGCCGCAAGCGAGACCCATCGTCGCATGCAGGATCTTCGGCCTGCCCCATGCCTCGCCGCCGAGGGCCGTCCGGGCGCGAACGATCAGGGCATAGGCATCGCCGGCCGGCTCGGCAAAAGCGATGCCCGGACCGAAGAGGAACAGAGCGGTGAGCAGTATCCTGATCGTGGTGGCCATTCCCAACAAGCTCCACCCACGAAGATAGCAGATCTGCTAAATGCAGGCGACAATCAGAGCGGAGGTCTTTAAACAACGGCCATGTCGTCAGCGTCCCCTTCCCCCCTCGTGATCGGAACCCGCGGCAGCCCGTTGGCGCTGGCCCAGGCGAACGAAGTCCGCACCTGCCTGCTCGCTGCCTTTCCCGCGTTGGACATCGACATCAGCGTGATCCGTACGACCGGCGATTCGATCACTGATCGGACCCTGGCGGCGATCGGCGGCAAAGGTCTCTTCACCAAGGAAATCGAGCAGGCCCTCCTCGACGGAACCATCGACATCGCCGTGCATTCGATGAAGGACGTTCCGACCGTCTTGCCCGAAGGCCTGATCATCGATTGCTTTCTGCCGCGTGAGGATCCGCGCGACGGCTTCTTCTCGTCGAGCGGATCAAGCCTCGAATCGCTGCCGTCCGGAGCCGTGATCGGCACCGCGTCGCTGCGCCGACAAGCTCAGATCCTTCACGCTCGTCCGGATCTTTCGGTCGTGCCGCTGCGCGGCAATGTCGATACCCGCCTGCGCAAGCTGGCGGACGGCGTGGTCGATGCGACGCTGCTCGCTGTCGCCGGCCTCAAGCGCCTCGGTCATGCCGAGAAGATAACGCAGATCGTTCCGCCGGAAACGATGCTGCCTGCGGTGGCGCAGGGTGCCATCGGCATCGAGCGGCGCGAACGTGACGAGCGCGTCGCGACCTACCTCGCCGCCCTCAACGATACAGCGACTGCGACGCGCGTCAGCGCCGAGCGAACCCTGCTCGCTACCCTCGACGGCTCATGCAAGACGCCGATCGCCGCCCTGGCCGAATTCACCTCCGATAGATCATTGTGGTTGCGGGCGCTGATCGTCCGTCCGGACGGCACACGCCAATTTGAAACCGAGCGCTCGGGCGACCCTGCCGATGCGGCTCGCATGGGACGAGAGGCCGGAGAGGAATTGCGGCGCCGGGCCGGCGCCGATTTCTTCGATCTGCCGATCCCCGAGAGCCCGACAAGATGAGGTTGCTCGTCACCCGACCGGCAGCGGAGGCGGCCGCGCTCGCCGATCGCCTGCGCGCGAACGGGCACGAGGTGATGGTCGATCCGATCATCACGATCCGCGAGCGGCCGGGCGCCACGCTCGACCTCGAAGGCGTCACCGGCCTGCTCTTCACCAGCGGCAACGGTGTCCGTGCCTTCGCCGCCGCCAGCGAACGGCGCGATCTGCCCGCCTATACAGTCGGCGACCAGACCGCCCGAGCCGCGCGTGAGGCAGGCTTCGAGACGGTGGAAAGCGCCGACGGCAATGTCGAGGCGCTGGCCAACCTCGTCCGGGAGCGGCGGAAGCCGGAGGATGGCAAGCTGCTCCATGTCAGCGGCACCGTCACGGCCGGCGATCTCGCCGGGGCTTTGAGCACTGCCGGCTACAACATCGATCGAGCCACCCTCTACGAGGCCGAGCCGTCCGCGGCTCTCGCTGACGCCACTCGTGCGGCGATCGCCGCAGGTGACCTCGACGGCGTGCTCCTATTCTCGCCGCGCACGGCGCGGCATTTCGCCGAGCTGATCGGACAGGCGTCGCTTGAAGCCGAAGCCGCGCGAATGGCGATATGGTGCCTGTCTAAGCCGGTCGCGGACGCGGCAGCGCCATTGAGGCCGCAGGCTGTCTATATCGCCCCTACGCCCACTGAGGCCGCACTTCTGGAACTGATCGGCAAAAAGGAGATAGGCGTGAGCGCGACACCGGTCGAGCCGACGGTCGAGAGGGATGGCGCCCCCGCCCGCCGGCGCAGCACGCTGCCGCTGCTCGCCGCCGTGACGCTGGTCATCGTACTGGCAGGCGGCATCTGGTGGGCCAATCCAACCCTCAGATCGATGTTTGCTGGCGGCGAGGACAAATCGACCTCGTCCGACACTCAGTCTCCAGTGCCCGTCGCCGCTCCCGCGGCGGACACGCTGACACCTCGCCTCGACCATCTGGAAAACGCGCTCGACGGACTGGCGCCGAAATCGGCGGTTGGCGCGATCGACGACAAGGTAAGCGCTCTCGCCCAAAGGCTGACGACGCTTGAGGCGGCTCCGCCGGCCGAGGGAACCAGCGGGCCGGATCTGACGCCTGAGCTGCAAAGACTCTCGGCCGATCTCGCCCAATTGTCGCGTCGTGTCGCGGTGCTCGAATCCCTGGCCAGAGAACGAACGGACGCGGTTCGGACGGAACGCACGCTGGTGCTGGCCGCAGCAGAGATTCGAGCGGCGCTGGCGAGTTCCGCTCCGTTCGATGCTCCGGTCGCGCTGATCCGCTCCGAGACGCCCGACGACAAGGCACTTGCGGCGCCACTCGCCGTGCTCGAAAGCCACGCCAAGGCCGGCGTCGCGAGCCGGACGGAGCTCGCCCAGCAATTGAGCGCCCTGCCCGCCCGGTTCGCCGATCCCGAGCCGGTCGCCGCCGATGCCGGCCTCTGGGACCGCATCTCGGCGCGCGTCGGCGGTCTCGTTCGAGTTCGCCGCATCGATGACGGACCCGGCGACGCCGCCAAGCCTGCGGGGGCCGATCGTCTGGTCGCCGATGCCGAAGCAGATCTCGCCGCCGGCGACCTTGCCGGTGCGGTCAAGAGGATCGGCACCCTCCCTGACCGGCCGGCAGTCGCGGCCAAAAGCTGGCTCGCCGCAGCCCAGGCGAGGCTCGATTGCGAGCAGGCCGCGATGGCGCTCGAAGCGGAGGGAGTGCGCCGCCTGAGCGCGAACCAGCCGGCGACGGCCCCATAATGCGCGGGCTGCTTCGCCTGGCGGCTGGTCTCGCCCTCATCGCGGTCGCGGTGGCCGTGGCGCTGTTTTTCGCCGGCCGGCCGGGCAGCGTGCATCTGATCTGGCTGGGTCACAGCATCGACACTTCGGTTGCGGTGCTGGTCGTCCTGCTGCTCATCCTCGTCATCTTGCTTTGGGTTCTGTCCAGTGGCTTGTTCTGGCTGCTGCGGACACCGGCCCGCGCCTCTCAGCGCCGCCGCGACCGGCGCCGGCTTTCCGGTTATCGCATCCTGACGGACGGTCTCGTCGCCCTTGCGGCCGGCGATGCGCGTCAGGCGGAAAAGCTTAAACAGCGCGCCGAACTGCTGTTCGAGCAGAGCGATCACGCCGTCCCGCCCTTGGCCCGATTGCTTGCCGCTCAGGTGGCGCTGCTGAGGAACGATGAAAAGGCGGCCAAGGCGGAATTCACCGCTATGCTCGACAGCCCGGAAACGGAGTTCCTCGGCCTGCGCGGGCTTATCGTGCAAGCGATGAAGGCGGGCGAGGATGAAGAGGCGCTGAAGCTGACGGTACGGGCCAACCGGCTGCGGCCGCGCACGCCCTGGGTCCTGCAGAGCCAACTGGCGCTGGAGACCCGTGCCAGCGATTGGCGCGCCGCACAGGAGACGCTGAAGACCGCGGTGAAGCAGAATATCCTGAGCCCCGAACAGGGGAGGAGCTTCAAGGCGACGCTGCTGATCGCCCATAGCCGTCAGGCGGCCCGGGACGGCTGGACTCGCGACGCGCTCAGCTACGCCGCACAGGCTCATGGGCTCGATCTCGGCTTCGCGCCGGCCGCCATCCACTATGCCGAGAGCCTCGGCGCCTCGGACCGGCGCACCAAAGCTTTGAAGATCCTGGAATCCTCGTGGTCGGCCGGCGGCCATCCAGCGGTCGCGGCCGCCTATGACCGGCTGCTCGGTGCGGAGGCGCCGGCCACGCGCTTCAAGCGTTTCGAACGGCTGACGGAGCTGCGTCCGGGGGACGCCACCGGCCATATCGCCGCCGCCGGCCTGGCGCTTCAAGCGCGCCTCTGGTCGGAAGCGCGGCAGCATCTCGACCGCGCCGGCGCCGCTGGTCCCGGTCCCTGGCCCAAGCAGCTTTGCCATCTGATGGCCGAGCTCGATACCGCCGAGCGCGGCGATGCCCGGGCGGCCCGGCAGTGGCTGGAGCGCGCCGCTCATGCGCCGGAAGACCCGCTCTGGGTCTGCACGACCTGCGGTGCGGAAACCCACGACTGGACCCCGCTTTGCGCCAGCTGCCATAGCTTCGATTCGCTGAGCTGGCGCACGCCCGACCGGGCCGCAGCCAAGCCGATCGAACCGATCCGGGCGATCGGTCACGATACGCTGCTGGATATCTCGTCGGCCGGCGGTTCCAGCGCCGCGCTCGCCGCCGGCGAGGCTGCCGAAGCGGCAGCGCGTGGCGGCCCCTGAATTCGGCAATTGCGCATGGCGGCGCCTTCTGGCATGTTCCGCGCCGCCTCGAACGAGGCTGGCCGGAGATCCCGGCCCTGGATGCCGCCTTAGCTCAGCTGGTAGAGCATCGCATTCGTAATGCGAGGGTCGCGTGTTCGAGTCACGCAGGCGGCACCACTATTTTCATTGGGGAATTTGACCTCAATGAGCGGTGCTCGATAGCCAAAGCTACTGAACGCCACGCTACGGCTTGTGACGGCGGATAGCCGCGCGTAGGCCGTCATCAAGGCGATTCGCCGCATCCCCTGCATCATCACCGTGAGATGGCTGTAAGTATCGAGCATCAGGTGGTTCGTGGAATGCCCGAGCCGCTTTTAGATGATCTTGGCACGAGCACCAGCGACCGGGAACTCAGGCGCGTGGCTATATCGCGGTCGTGGAAGCGAATCCGCGGAACGCCCTTCACCTTCGTGGACAGCCGGGGGAACTGAGCCGATAGCGAGTGCAGCGGCAGCGGTGCGGCGGCGAGTCTGCCTCTTCTTCAGCTATCAGGGTCAAGGTCGGGAGCGAATATTGCTCACCACCCGCGCCGGGTGGGAGGCTCTGCCGCCCTGTGACCAGTGGTCCGGGCTCGGCATCCTATCCGCTATCCTATTCACTACCTACATGAGGTGCGCATGGGGCTCCCGCGCCATCTCATCGAGTAGGTTCTGCGTCGTGACGAAGAGCGAGATCGAGTTCCTGATGACGCGGCGGCCGGCGAAGCGGTCTCACCAGTTTGATAGAACGGAGGAGCAGCTCGGACCTCGACCTTTCCACGAATAGACATTTCGACGCTCACGCCGCGTCCTTGAACATCCGAATGGTCTCATCAAGAGAGTTAATGTCGTTAAGTAAATCAATCAGATCTGCTTTAATCTGTTTATACACCGACCGCTTTTCTCCGGGCGGCCCAAGTACGATGGCATGAGCCTCATTGCTGAGTGTGGGATGAGGGGAAATGGTGACGCCCCTATTTAGCCTTCGAACGGCTAATGCGTCAAACAGGGCGACCTTGTCGACCTTTAGCTGAGGCCTCTTGCGAATGCGATCCTCAGCGACGATCCGAATCAGATGCGGCGAGCATTGGACCCGCTGCACCGACCATCCCCGATCCGGATCGGATAGATCCTGCGTCGAAATGGCACGAGGGGTAAGTTTGCCATCAAGCCAGTCATCGGGCTCGAAGAGGATACGCCCCAATATTTCCTGATCCGCGACCGGATCTAGGCCGAAGAGCTCCATGTTAGAATCAGCATACGGCTCGAATTACCTTTGCCAATCTGGCAGATATAAAGGATTCTGCTTGTATACCATCAATCAGGATATCCTCATCATCGGGAGATTTTGCGAAGACAGATAGAGTGCCATCCCTCTGAACGCCGATATCTAAATAATATCCACCACTTCTTCCGAAAAACAGAATTTCACCATCATCTGCAATAGAGATGTGCGGCATAGGAAGAGAGTGCTTATACAGATGATGGACAAACAAGATCGCCGCTCGAAACTGCTCTTTTGTGGCCTCAATTCTTCGCCCACTTCTTCTTGCGCTCGCAAAGAGTGAGTTGAGGCGTGCAATTGCTGCGGCAGACGACGGCAAATCAACGGTTGTTGGCGTCGAAATCATTGTGCGATAGTCTGTCGAGGGCGGAATGCTCGCGAAGGCTACGATCGCCAGAAATGATGCGGCCACCGATCTGCTATAAGGCGCGGTGAGAACATTGTCGGGGCGCTCTTCAAACGCCGACGCGGCAGAAACCGGACGAGCAGGTGAAAGCCCTGAAACGGGCTGGGACAGACTTGGGATAAAGTTCATTTTTTGGCTCCTAGGCCAATTTTCTTGCACATGTCGTCGGTAATCAGATCTCTTAGGATGCCCTTGTTTCGATCATGCAGCTCCTCCACAACGGCATCGAGCGCGGCTCCGTCATCCTTGCGAAACAAATCCTCATAGCTCAATACATTGTCAGCGCGTATTAAATTGTCAACCGCTATCGCCAGTTGCGCAGCCTCATCAATGCTCTCTGGCGACAAAGGGCGCTGTCCTTCGGGATAGGAGGTAATGTTAAGGACAGTAAGGCAATTTGTCCCAACGTGCGAGTTATCAAGAGTTTCGATCCACCCCTGATGGATGTGCCAAAATATCGATCCGGTGAATATCCTTGAGCTAAGATAAGAGGACCTCTCCTCAAAGAGGAGCGGCAATGCTAGTGGTGATACTGGAAGGTCAGCAATAAATTTATCAACATATTGGACGCCAATATGGGTGATATTAAGATTGCTATCGGCAGATAGGCAGGCAGCAGATATACATTCCAATGATTCTTGCAGAGTTTTGCGAGCAGATGGCCAAACCTCATGCCATCGGGTGTATTTCAGGTAGTTTACGGAAAAATACGATGGTGTAAAAAGTATAGTACGACCAGGATCTTGGGGTTTATCTTGAAGTGACAAGGGACCGGATTGCGAGCCTTCTAACCGCAGCCCACGAAGTGCGTCTACGCTGAACTGTATATTGAAGGCCGGCCGTGGGTGTGGGAAATCAGCATCGAGCGTGCTCTTTAACCGTTCCGAGGCGAGATGCATCACAGTGGCAGGAAGCTGATCCTTGAAGTGGATCGCGAAAGCCGCCTCGGCAATTGCGTGATCGTTCGCGATCGGTCGAAAATCACCCATTGAAGCCCCCGACTTGGGCTGCGCTCGCTCCAGCACCGCCCACTACCATAGATTGTTCCATACTTCCCGTCCATGCGGTTTTTCGCGCCCACGGCGTCCCACCAAGCTAGCCGCTGACTCCGCGTCTAACCATAGGAATGTACGCTCTATAGCACGCTTTCCGATAAACTTTCGGCGCGGGTCGGCTTGCCGGCGCAACAGGATCTTTTGATCCTGGCGAGGCCTTCACCTCCACATCCACTTCCCGATCATGCGCCATTGATGATCACCTGCTCCGCCGGCAGCTCGCGCGGCCGATACACTGGGTTCCTTCACCCCTCTTGCTCGCTTCCGGCCTGAATTTCGGGGGCGATGGCGGCATGGTTTAGAATGGCCACCAGCGCCACGCCGCCGATGATGTTGCCGATCAGCGTCGGCACCATGAAGGCGAAGAGATAGTCGGCAAGCGGTGCTAGCCCCGAGAGCACGGCATAGGCACCTTCCACCGATCCGGCGATGATGTGGGATAGGCGGCCGATCGCCACGACGTAGGTGATCAGCAGCACGGTCAGGAGCCGAGCCGATCGAGCACTCGGCAGCAGCCAGACCATGAGCGCGATGAGCCAGCCGGCAAATATCGCTCGCAGGACCGTGGCTTCGAACGGTCCCTGCATCACGAGCAAGGACTGTTCCTGAAGGGCACGCGTTACCTCCGCGGAAAAGGTGCCCTCGGTCAGCAGCAACGCCGCGAAGATCCAGGTGCCGATCAGATTGACGCTCAAGACGATCGCCCATAGCCGACAGGCAGCCCCCAACGTCTCAAGGGAGCGATCGGTCAGAACCGGCAGCACGGCCGTGAGCGTGCTCTCCGTGAAGAGCTGCTGGCGGCCGAGAATGACAATCACAAAACCGATGCAATAGCCGAAGCTATCGACCAGATGGTGCCAGGGAGCGTCCGGCAAAGCCGCGCGCAGGATGGCTTGGGCGAGGAAGGAAAAGCCCATCGATAGGCCTGCAGCGAGGCTCGACCACGCCAATGCCCCCGCCGTGCGGCCAAGGGCTATCTGCCCTTCCTCGCGAATGATCTCGTGGAGGACGAGCGCATGGGGCGACGAATGCGCCGCCGCCTGATCCTGCTCGCTCGAATCGAGATGAGGAGACTTCGCTCCTGCCGAATCGGTGTCAGACACCCGGCATCTCAGGCGCCGCCCCGGTCGGTGTCGACCGGCCGCGCCTTTTCGGTGGGGGCATGATTCTTGACGCCGGCCGGCTCCCGCGCCCGTTCCCTGGCATGGGTATGCGTCGCATCGTGCGGGGTGTGACCCGAGGGTTGCCCGCGATCCGGTGTCTTGGCGTGCTGTCGGCTCAGCTCGCGATCATGTTCTTCCGGCTTCTTGTTCAAGGCAGCCTCCTGTTCGCAGTCTTGGACCTGCAAACACGGTGGCCCTTGGACACGTTCCGGCCTCAGCCGCCGGCCCTGAGCAGCTCGCGGGCGATTACGAGCTGCTGGATCTGTGAAGTACCCTCATAGATCCGGAAGATCCGGACGTCACGATAAAGCCGTTCGATGCCGTATTCGGCGACGTAACCGGCACCGCCGAAGATCTGCACCGCACGATCAGCCACACGGCCGACCATTTCGGAAGCGAAATATTTGCTCGCCGCCGCTTCGAGTGTCGTGCGGGCGCCACTATCGCGCTTGCGCGCACTTTCGAGCATCAAGGCGCGCGCGGCCAAGGCCTCGGTCTTCGAATCGGCCAGCATGGCCTGCACCAGTTGGAAATTGGCAATCGCCTGGCCGAACTGCTTGCGCTCGCCGGCATAGGCGACACAATCGGCGATAAGCCGCTCGGCCACGCCGACGCAAATGCTGGAGATGTGGAGGCGGCCGCGATCGAGGACCTGCATCGCCACCTTGAAGCCTTCGCCTTCGGCGCCGAGGCGATTCTCCACCGGCACGCGCACATTGTCGAAGACCACATCGGAGATATGGGCGCCCTGCTGCCCCATCTTCTTTTCCGGTCGCCCGATGCTGAGCCCAGGCAGATCGCGCGGTACCAGAAAGGCGGAGACGCCGCTGCCGCCCTTCACCTCGGGGTTGCTGCGCGCCATCACGGTGAAGAGACTGGCCTTGTCGGCGTTGGTGATGAAGCGCTTGGTGCCATTCAGCACATAGAACTCGCCATCGCGCTGGGCCCGCGTCTGGACCGCGGCGGAATCGGATCCGGCCTCGGGCTCGGTCAGCGCAAAAGAAGTCACGACCTCGCCGGATGCGATGCCTGGCAACCACTTCTCCTTCTGCGCCTCGGTCCCGAACATCACCAGCCCTTGGCTGCCGATGCCGACATTGGTGCCGAAGGCGGAGCGGAAGGCCGGCGAGGTTCTGCCGAGCTCGATCCCGACCAGGCATTCCTCCTCCATGGTCAGGCCGAGGCCACCATATTCCGGGGGGATCGAGAGGCCGAACAAGCCGAGCTCGCGCATCTCGCCGACGATCTCGGGCGGAATAGCATCTTCTTCCGCCACCTTCGCCTCGATCGGCCGCAGTCTTTCGGCGACGAACCGACGCACGGTCTCGATCAACTGGTTGAGTGTCTCGGCGTCGAGGGCCATCTCCGTGAATCCTCCGGCTTATCGGCGGTTTCTCGGCCCGCCGCAAACGGCAATTAGTCCGGGGCCGTAGCCGGAATGCAAGACCGATCATCGCCGTGCTCCGCCTCGCACGGAGCAGCCAAGACGACGCCCCAATCCTTAAGCACACGTTACTTCTTAACGTCGATTAACACTTATATCCCTGAGGGTTACGTAGGAATACCTAAGGTATAAACCGAATGGTGGGCACTGCCGAATTGGCGCCTTATCCTCTCACTTCGTTCATTGAACGAGGTTCGGGGAAGGAGAAAGCCATGCTCGACCGTTCCGCTACCGTCGCCCTCCTAGATAACAGCGTCATGCCCGACCATCTCGGCAACGCGATCCAGGAAATGGGCGCGCAGTGGCAGGCCCTGAAGGTCTGGTGGGGCTATCGGCCCGAGCGCCATTACATGCGCGGTGCGCAAGCTTCCGTTCAGCGGCCGGCCCGGCCGCGGCTCAGCAACTAGCGACAGGAGATCTCATCATGATGATCGTCGGCCCGGTACTGACCCACCAAGGCGGTTATGCGTTCGATACTTGGACGGAGACGTTGGGGCGTCGGCCCGGCTTCGCCTATCGGCGGATCGAGGATGCCTACTACGCCCGCAACAGCGAGATCGCCGTCGAATCACGCAAAGGCGGCATCGGCGCCGTCATCTGCAACACGCTGGCGGATTTCGTCGCCGAGATTGCTGACAACAACGCCGCGCAGAATGCCGGCTGGGCGATGGCGGCGGAATAAATCAGCTCTCTCTTTAGATCACGCCGCTTTCACGCAGTTCGGTGATCGCGGCCGGCGCATAACCCAGTTCCGTCATGATCCGGTCGGTATGCTCGCCGACCGTCGGCGGCCGGCGACGAACTGATCCCGGGGTTCCCGATAGCCAGACCGGCGCCTTCGCGACAGGTGCCGGACGAGGCAGGCCCGGATAATCTACCGGTTGGAAGAACTCCATGGCCTTGACCTGCGGATCGTCGAGCACTTGCTGCGGCGTCAGCACGGGACCGGCCGGCACCCGGGCCTTGGCGAGGATATCGAGCGCTTCCGCCACCGTATAGTCGGCGCACCAGCGCGACATGCGTTCGCTGATCACCAAGCTGTTGTCGCCGCGGGAAATATCGTCGGCGAAGCGCGAGTCGGTCAGCCAGAATCCCTCGCCCATGAGCTTGGCCCAGCGCTTGAAGAGCGGGTTGCCCACCACCTGGCAGAGGATCCAGCCATCCGCACATTTGAAAATATCGACCGGTGCTGACGTCTGGCCGCGATTGCCGGTCGGCACGCGGTCGGTCTTGATCACGGCCTGCTCGATCAGCATCGTGTTCATGAAGGTGACTGCGGTTGCCAGCAGCGCACCTTCGACCTTCTGCCCTTGCCCAGTCTGTTGGCGCGCCATGAGCGCCGCCATCGTGCCGAAGGCGAGATGGAGTGCCGTGCCGAAATCGACCCATGGCGCCTGCGCGCGCAACGGCTGGTCGGGCGGCCCGCTCAGATAGGCCGAGCCGCACATGGCCTGGCCGATGCCGTCGAAGCCTACGCGCTCGGCATAAGGCCCGTGCGAGCCATAGGCGGATGAGGTCGTCAGGATGATGTCGGGCTTGATCGCCTTCAGGCTTTCATAATCGAGCTTCATCGCGGCCAGAGTCTGGAACGGCAGGTTCGCGACCACGACATCCGCCGTCGCCACCAAGCGCCGCACGATTTCCTGCCCGGCCTCGGTCATCGGATCCAAAGTCATGGACAGCTTGTTCCGGTTCATCTGCAAGAAGCCGGCCCCCTCGCCCCCGTCCGTCACCGGCGTCGTGTAGCGATCCTCGCTCCCCTCGCGCTTCTCTATCCTGATGACTTCGGCGCCATGTTCGGCCAGAAGTGCTGCACAATAAGGGCCGGCGATGAAACGGCCGAAATCGAGAACGCGGATGCCTTCGAGAACTCCGGCCATGCTAGCCGCGCCCGACGAACGGCATCTTCGTCGCCATCACCGTCATGAATTGGACGTTCGCGTCGAGCGGCAGGCTGGCCATGTAAACGACCGCTTGCCCGACATGATCGACATTCATGGTCGGCTCGACCTCGACCGTTCCGTTCGCCTGCGGAACGCCCTTCTTCATTCGGGCGGTCATCTCGGTCGCGGCGTTGCCGATATCGATCTGGCCGCAGGCGATGTCGTATTTCCGCCCGTCGAGCGACGTCGATTTGGTCAGGCCGGTGATCGCATGCTTGGTCGCGGTGTAGGCGACCGAAAAGGGACGCGGCGCGTGGGCCGAGATCGAGCCGTTATTGATGATCCGCCCGCCCATCGGCGTCTGGTTCTTCATGATCCGGATCGCTTCCTGCGTGCACAGAAAGGCGCCGGTCAGATTGGTGTCGATGACGAGCTTCCACTGCTCGAACGGCAGATCCTCGAGCGGGACCGGCGGCGCACCGGTGCCGGCATTGTTGAACAGCAGATCGAGCCGCCCAAAACTTTCCAAAGCACGTTGAAAAAGCGCCTTCACCGAAGCCGGATCGCCGACATTGGTCGGAACGGCGATCGTACGTCCGCCGAAATCCTTGCCCGCCTCGGCGGTCGCCTCCAGCGCATCCTGGCGTCGGCCGGCGAGAACGACATCATAGCCTTCGCGCAGCAACGCCAAGGAGACCGATCGACCGATGCCGCTGCCGGCCCCCGTGACCAGCGCAATCTTTCCGTTGGAAGCCATCGAATGCGATCCCTATCGGTGCTCGTACGGTGGCCATTTACGGTCGCGCGGCCCGGAGACGTCAATCCCGAAATCCCGCCCTCGACGCTGTTCCGAGGGCGATCGGGGATTGCCCACGCCCCTCGCATCACTACATTATTCGAGCATCATGAATGATCCCTACGCGACACTCGGTATTCAAAAGGAAGCCACGGCGGCACAGATCCAGTCCGCCTATCGAAGGCTCGCCAAGAAGCACCATCCCGATCTCAATCCCGGAAAACCCGAGGCGGAAGAGCAGTTCAAGGCGGTCGGAGCCGCCTATGCGCTGCTGTCCGACCCGGAAAAGCGCGCGCGTTTCGATCGTGGAGAGATCGATGCGAGCGGCGCCGAGCGCCCGCCCGGACGGCCCTTCTATCGAGATTTCGCCGATCATGCGGAGGCGTCGAAATATGGCGCCGAGGCTGCCTATGGCGGCGAAGATCTGGACGATCTGCTGAAGCAGTTCTTCGGCCGACGCGGTGGTCGCGGGCGCATGGCCTCCGGTGCGGATCTCCATTATTCCCTGACCGTCGATTTCCTCGAGGCGGCGAACGGTGCCGTGAAACGTTTGGCGCTGCCCGATGGCAAGACGCTCGACGTGACGATTCCGGCCGGTTTCGAAAGCGGCAAGAGTTTGCGGTTGCGTGGGCAGGGTGAACCCGGCGCCGGCTCGGCGCCTGCCGGTGATGCGCTGATCGAAGTGTCGGTGGCGCCGCATGCGTTCTTTCGCCGTGACGGCAAGAACGTCATCGTCGAGCTGCCCGTCACGCTTCAGGAGGCGGTGCTCGGCGCCAAGGTGCGCGTGCCGACCATCAAGGGACCGGTCAACCTGCAGATCCCGGCGCATTCCAGCACCGGGACCCGCCTGCGCCTCAAGGAGCGGGGCATCGCCGGCGGCCATCAATATGTCGAGCTGCGAGTGGCCGTACCGCCCGAAGAGGAGCCTGAGTTGGAAGCGTTTTTACGCGGTTGGGCGCCCGCGCATCCGTTCGATCCTCGAAAGGGAATGCCGACATGATGCGGCTTCAAGCCATCGTGGCTCAATATGCCGACCTGGCGCCGGCCGAGCTGGAAAGCTGGATCGAGCGGCGCTGGATACAGCCGGAACGCGCGACAGACGGCTGGGTCTTTCACGAAGTCGACATCGCCCGTATCCGGCTCGTCTACGATCTTCGGCGCGATCTCGATGTCGGCGAGGAGATCTTGCCGATGGTCCTGGGGCTACTCGATCAGATCTACGAGTTGCGCAGCGGGCTGAAAGCCGTGAGCCGCGCGATCGCGCAGCAATCGCCTGCAACGCGGCAGGCGATTGCTGCGGCTCTGGAGGCGAGTCGGGACTGACCCGCCGCCCCGGTCCGAACGGTCAGGCCGTGGTGCCGGCCGTCTTCGGTTTCGAGAGAGTCAGCAATTGCCCCGTGATCTGCCCGATCCAGGCGGCCGTCCCCGCGTCGGTGGCGGGCGCCGGCGTCGAGCAGATCGAGTCGCCGTAGATTTCGAGCGAGGCGATGATCGGGGCGGCGTCCGGCGCCAAGACACCGACTGCGGCACCAACCGGCTTCGCCGCCTCATAGTCCGTGCAGGCGAGGGTGACGCCCTGATCGAGGTCGGTTTCGGCCGCCCCGATTTCAGCACTGGTGCAGCCGGCAAGATTGCCTGCGACGATCAGCATCGCCAGCAGACCCAGGACCGAAGACGTACTCGAGGGCGCCGGGGCATCGGCCTGCTTCACGGCAGGCGGCGACGCAGAATTTGCCTGCAGAGCCGGAAGCAGCGGTTGCAGGACCCGGGCCAGCCACGTCGAAAGTTGAGGCTGCGTCCCATTCGACGCGTTCCAGAAATTCGCCGCGACAAGAGAGATCGCCTTGCGCAAGGGCAGCCAGTGCGAGCCGGGCGCCGGTTGCGGCAGCATGGCGTCCAGCACGGAAGCCGCCGCGATCAAGGCTGTCACATAGGGGATGGCGCCGGACAAGGGAGTAGCGGCCAGCGCCGCGAGCAGCGTGGATAGATCCATTCGAGAGTTCCTGTTTTCAGGGAAGCCGGCTTCCGCAGGGCCGGCAGTGAAGCGAAGCGCTCAGGCGGCGGCGCGCCTGAGCCAAGCGCCGAGATATTCGGCTTCTTCCGGGTGTCGCTCGACGACGGCGCGGTAGTGCGCCGCCATCTGGTCGCAAAGGGCGCGATAGAGAGTTTGCGGATCGCAAGCTCGGGCCGCGGCGACCGTAACAGGCCCGATCAGGGCATCCACCGCGACCGGCATGCCACAGGCAGCGAGCGCGCGTTGCAGAGCGGTTACGGCCGGTGTTCCACCGCAATTGACCGCCATATCCATGACCTTGGCACTCGCGGGCGCCGGCAGTTCATCGATATGAAAACGGCGCCAGAACTCCGCTTCATAAAGAGCGCCTGCCTGCTGCGGCGTCAGGTTGGCAATGTCGAGAGTGGGAAAGGAGGCGGCGGAAATTCCGTATTTCGTCCCCTTGAGCACTCCCGCCCCCACGGCGCCGCCGGTCCAGTTGCCGCGATCGCGGGGATCATTCTGATAACCGCCTTCATGCATCATCACGAGGGCGAGTGCCGCGGCGAAATCAGCGCCCGGCACGACCTACTCGCTGATGCTGAGATGGCGCTCGATCTTCTCGAGCGCGTCGTGGACGCCGTCGAGGCGTGTCTCGATGACCGCCAGGCGGCTGTCATTGCCTTGATTGTGCCCGACCCAGCTCTCGAGCGCGCTCAGCCGCGTCTCGGTCCGCCCGAACCAGGATCCGGCAATCAGCATCTGCACGGCAGTCGCGACCAGAAGCGCCACGGGAATGCGCTTGTCGAGATGCCAAGGACGAGAGGTCTCCGCACCGGAACGTTCCGGCGGGAATGAAGGAGCCGTCATGGCAAGAACTCCGATGGGTTTTTGGGTTTGGGGAGGGGAGAAGCACAGAGCACGTGCATCTTGCAACGTTGTGGCGGCAGTGTTTGAGTCGGCACATCTAGGGCTCTTACGGTTGCAGAGATCTTGTCTCGTTCTGCAGGCTATGCGTGTCGAAGAAGAAGGCTTACACCGAATGAAAGGCACAACTGTAGTGCCAGAACTCAAGACAACGATCAGGATCAGGCGCTTTAGCCCCGCACCGACTTCTTGGGACTCAGTTGAAGTCCAGAGATAGGCATCACGATATCGTCAGCGGCTGTACCGGAAGCGTAGTAACCTGGCCGAAATTCGCTTCGTAAAGATGCGCGACATAGTTCGCAATCGCTGAAGCGAATTCGAGGAAGCCTTCAGTGGTCGTAAAGACATGCGGCTGCATCGCCATATCCATCCACGCGATCGATGCTGAGTTGCTGCCAGGGAACTTGCCGTTTGTATTGATGAAGGTCGTCGTTGCGGCCAGCCGTGCCTGTGCGGTTGCATCGCACGGATAGGTACCGCTGATTGATGGCATGCTCGTCGAGACGATCCGACATCCGGCCACTAGAGCCGCGGTCGCCTGATCTGCGAGGCTCGGCTTACGCGGCGACTGCGGCATAAAGCTGGAAGGCGCCGTGAACAGCCATCCCTGCTGGACCGATACATCGCAGGCGATGCACGACTCGACAAAGTCAGCCGAGAAGCATTGCGCAAGGGTAAAGCCTTCAATGGGCGAGACGATCTCGCGGACGATCCCGTCGACGATATGAGCGTAGAACTGCATGTCGACCTCAGAAAAAGACGTTGATCTGGCCGCGGGCGCCGGCGCCGCCGCCAGTGGGTGTGCTACCGAAGCCCGGTCCGCCGCCACCGCCTGGCGCGTTACCAGCGATACCGCCAAAGCTAGAGAGATTCCCGCCAGCACCGCCTCGAGGCGCAGATCCACCTGCGCCAAATGCGCCGGCGCCAGAGCCGCTGTTGGGAGCAACTGTGCCGGGAGCTCCGCCGCCAGCGATCGCAATGTCGGCCGTCGGTACTACACCAGTCGGTGTGCCTGAACCGCTGGTCGTGACACCACCTTGGCCGCCTGATATCGAGAGGAGCGAGCCGAACGAACTCGTCCCTCCAGTCTGGCCGTTATTTGCACCCGCCGCGCCACCATTGCCGGCCGCCCCGACGATCACCGCAATGATTTGTCCGGGTGCGACCATGATAAGGCGCGCGCCATAGGATGCACCCGACCCTCCGGAACCCGCCGTATTAGCGGGATTTCCAGAGCCACCACCACCGCCGCCCCACCCTTCAACCCAGAGCTTGGTGATACCAGGCGGAACCGTGAACGTCCCGGAGGTCGTAAAGACCTGAATATTCGAAAAGCCCGGCGTGAGATTCGGCAGCTTGAACTGGATAAACGGCGCCGCCGGAATCACCGAAATATTGGCGCTCGTAATCGAGGTCGTCGATTGCGCGACCGTGACCACATAGAGCCCGATAAATCCGGTATCCGCCGCCGGTGTGGTCTGGGTGCCCGTGGTTGCCGCGACACCAGCTTTCACTTGGACGACGCATTGGCCCTGCCGGACGGTGGACTGCGAGAGCCCCGTGTTGTTAGGGCCGGAGAAAGGTTGGGCCGGATTGGCCGAGTTGAAGTAAGGCAATACCGTGGCGCCGGTATCGGCGTCCTGGTAGGCGGCCTCGATCAGATAATTGATCGACTGGCCGACGCCGGCAGGCGCCGGGCAGGACAGCAGAATCGGCGCGGTGAGCAGTCCCTGCTTGACGATCTGATGGTTGCTCGACGTGTCGGCAGGCAGGGAGCCATAAGCGTTGCCATCGAGATTTTGGAGCGAGTATATCGCGCCGGTACCTATCTGAACCTGCATGGTCGCGGGCGAGGTCGGCGTGCAAGCCAAGCCGTCGATATTGGGGCCGGTCCCAAGCATCGCTTGCAGCACGAAGCCGAGGGCCGTCATCACGCTTCGGTTTTGCAGCAATTGATCCGTGTCGAGCGGAATGGCGCCCGCATAGACGATCTGGCGGTCCATGAAGATCTCCAATGGTAAAGGGGCGTCAGTTCGAGACGCGTACCCAGATGACGGTGCCGGCGGCACGCACCGAGTTGATCGCGGCGTAGATTTCAGTGTCCGTGACGGTGCCAGGCACGTCGTCGAGGTTGGCATATTCTGCGGTGCCGCCCACCACTGAGCCCGGCGATACGCCGGCCCGACCGACGGCCCCCGCCCCCACGCCATTCACCACGCCGTAAGGCGCAACATTTGGCAGGCCGGGCACGCCGATCGGCCGGAACGCCACGACGAAGGACTGGTCCGGCAATGCCAGCGAACCATAGGCGCCGGCCGTGCCATAGCCGAGCGAGGCGCCGACATTGTAGGCGCCGGTATCCGCCGGTCGCGATGGCTCGAATATGACCGGCGGCCGGCCCGTCAGATCCCGCAACGCTTTCACGACCGCGGCACGCGTGCCCCGTGGCCGAAAGATCTCTGCCTGTATTCTGGTACGAAACGAGGCATCCGTTTCGGCGAAGCCGCGCGGCATCCGGCCGCCGAAGAAATCTCCCGAGATCAGGTCGAGGAAACCGTCCGAAGCTGTTGCTATCCGCACCTGCAGAGCCGCGTAGCGCACCATGCCGTTGGTCAGCGATAGGCCCGAGGCGAAGCCCGCAAGCACGGCCGTGAGAACGGAGCCGGTGTCGGCAAACCATCTGGCCGGCAGCCAACGGGCGAGGCGAGCGGCGATGTCTCGAGGGTCTCCGGTCGCCATGATCAAGACACCACCACAGTGCCGGCTTTGACGACCTTGTCGACCACGCCGGCGATGTCCGCCGTGCCGCCATTCAGGGTCACAGCCGTCACGTTCGAGATATTGGACGACGCGTCATAGACGATCTGCGCGAGCCGGCTATAGGCAAGGCCGGATCCGAGCGGAACGGCGTTGAGGAAGACGGTCAGGGCGGTCTTCGCCGCAGTGATATCTGCAGCGTGCTGGGTCGTATCGATCGAGGTCAACGTCATCGAGACATTCGCAGTCACAATCGTCGGGCCGATGACGGAGAAGGTTACGCCCAATGCCCGCGCCGCATCGATCGCACCGCCAACGGCCGAGAGCAGGCCTGGTGGCGGCGCCCCCGAGCCATCATCGACGATGACGATGAAGCCGCCCGGCGCCGTTGCACCGGCGAAGGTCTGGTTCTCCAGCACCTGAACGGTGAGCCCCGGCTGGACGGACTGCGCGGCAAAAACGATCGCCGCCCGCGTCGATTTGAAGAGCTGCAGGATGAACGCCTGGAACCGAGCCCGGAACGCCGCGTCGCTCTCGGGATCGGCCCCGCCGCCAAAACTCGACAGGTTCGTCACCGTATCCACCTGCGAGATCGGCTGCAGGATAGCGGCGAGCGAGCCCGGCACGATGTTCCCGGCACTTCCCGCAACGACGGCTGTCGCTAGAACGGCGAGCGAGTTCGTGCCAGCGGGGATGACGAAGCCGCCTTGTCCCGCCCCGAGCGCATTTGCGCTATAGGCCGGGTTCGTCGGGTCCGCCGTGACCGCGAACTGCACGCCGCCGACCTGCGTGGCGATCAGCGCGCCGACCGGAATGATCGCCTGGTTCGTCGTCTGGAACCTGGCGAAGGTCGCCTGGCCCTCGGCGAAGGTCGCCGTCAGGCGGACAAAGCCGTAATCGGCGCACCAGCTGTCGAGGTCCGTTCCCTGGCTGGTCGAGGCGCGGGATTGCGCCAGGACCTGCAACACGAGTGCCTGCAGCCACAGGCACGCGCCCGCGACCGCTTGGATGAGGGCCAACGCTATCGATCCAACGGAAGTATCGAGCGCCACCTGCGCCGAGGCACGCGCCGCCGACACCATGTTGGCGACGAACGTGCTGAACCCCTGACCCGAAACGGCCATGGTCGCTCCTTGAATTCGAGGTCGAAAGGAATCAGCCGGTCAGGCTGAAGGCGAGCGGCGTGCCGTTACCGGCATTGTCGTAGATGACTGCCGAGATCGAAAAGCCGCCGGAAATCTGCATCACCGTTACTTGCGGCGCCGGATTCCGTGCCACCGAAGGCTCGAGCGCGATCTGGCCGGTGACGATCGCCGTCACCTCACCCACCGAGATGTTGGTACCGATCTTGGCCGGCAATCCCGCGCCATAGTCGGGTTGCCAGATATAGTCGCCCGGATTGGTGAGCAGGCGCCTGAGAATACGCTGCAGGGTCCGGTCCGATCGGAAGACCGGCGCCAAATTCTGCGTGGGACCGAGCGTCAGATCGCCTCCCCAGAAATGCGCGAGATCGGCAAGGTCGGACATGGCTCAGCTCCCGGCAGACGGCGGCGCGCCGTTCGAAGGATGGACATGATGCTGCACCGTGACCTGATCCGAGCCGCCCTGGCCGGCGGTGACACCGCCCGTGGCCGTCAGATTGCCGGTCACGGCCACATTGCCCCTCAGATTGATCGTCGAGGCGGTGATGGTGACGGTCGGCGCGGTCAGATCGAGCTCGGCATCGCCGCTGACAAGCACTTTTCCGTCATTGGTGAGCTCCAATCGCGATCCGGATCGATGCACGAGCACCAGTTCACCGGCTTGTATCGGCTCTCCGTCCGCGCGCACCGGCGGCACGTGCTTCGCGTCGAACAGGCGGCCGACGATGACGCCGCTATCGGCATGGTCTTGAGCGAACACGACCAGCACCTGATCGCCCTGCTGCACCGGCGCCACCGCACCCCAGCCGTTCCCAAGCCACTGGGTGAGTACCGGCAGATAGCCGGTCATCGGTGTTGTGCCGTTGGCCGAAGGTTGCAGCACCACGCGGGCGCGGCAGGTGGCCGGATCATAGCGGTCGACGATGCCGAAGCGGGTCAGCGCGCGCAGCCCATTGAGCCGCTCGACAGCAAGTCGCACCGCGTTGGAATTGCTCATTCGCTGGTGACGCTGGCAGAGTTGGACCGATTCTTGGCGCTTAGATGCATGGTGAAGCCTCGTCCGAGCGACAGCTCGCGTTCGATGCGATCGATGAAATAGCTCTGATCCCAGCCCGTCCCGGTCCCGGAGAGGATAAGCGGCGAATCGATCGTCAGCAGCGGATCACCGGGCATCTCGACGTCGACCAGCCGCTCGTGCCGACCGAAATCCGAGATCAGCTTTTGTGCGCGGGCGGCCGCCTGTGCCGCGGTCAGGCCCGGAATGTCCACGACATAGAGCTGCGGCCCGACGATGGCCGCGCTGCCGGCCGACGGTCCCGTGAGGGCGGACCTCGCCGTTTGAGTGATCGCCGTTCCGCTTGCCGAAGCATGCGAGGTGACGGTGACGATCAAGTCTCGCGTCAGCGGCACCATCCGGGTCAGCCGCAGATTCTTGACGCTCGCCTGCGGCGCCAGGCCCAAACCCGCGGCAGGAGTCCAACCGAGCGGATAAGGTTGTCCGGCAGGATCCGCCGGCGGCTGGAAGAACAGTGTCCTGCCCCGAACGAACACGTCAAAATTCTCGGCCTGCGCCAGCCGGGTCAGCAGGTCCCATTCGCTCTGACGCACCGTCGCCCCGGTATAGGCGTTGTCATGTGCGGAGAATTGACCTATCGGCGTGGTCGTGGCCGTCACCCTCGGTGTAAGCCCGTGACGCTCGGCGATGAGGGTCGCGACCTCGCTCGCCAGCTTGTTCTCGAAGCTTTCGAAGCTCTGCGTGTCGATCAGCACGGCGGAATAGTCGCGGCCGGACAAGACGACCTGATTATCCGGCTGCTCGACCTCGATCTTGTCCACCGGCCCGATGATCGCGGATTGCAGCGCCACCCGCTGGCCGGTCGCAGGGTCGGCCAGGCCGAACAGCACTTCGATCTCGCTCCGCGTGTTCGGGCCACCCCACGCCGCCCAATCGGCGTTCGAGGGTTGTTGCTGCAGGGCCAGCCTGACCTCAAAAGTATCGGCGGCGCGGTGCGCGCTGTTCGCGACCTTGACGCTGCGCACGCCCTGGAGTTCCTGGCCGTCGAGCCGGACGACCGCGATCGGCTGGCGGAGCGTCTTGGCTGCAGGCGGTACCAGAGGGCTAATCGCCGCCAAGGACACCTCCATTGGTCGGCCGCGTCGAGGGAGCGGGTATCGACAAGGTCGCCGGTCCCGCAACCAAGGGATCGAAAAGCTGGTTGGCAGCGGCGATTCGATACCACTGCGTCGCATCGCCATAATATTGCACGGCCAGCCTGAACAGATCTGCGCCGGCGACCTGGATCTGATTGCTCATGGTCCTTGCCTCCCAATCGCCTTGACCATGTTGGCCAGGGCATTGCCGACCTGGATCAACTGCGGCAGCTGCGCGGCTGCAGCGGACGCTATGATCATGGACGCCGCATTTGCTGCGGGCGTGGCACCGGGCACGACGGCCCCCAACGCCGGCAACGAGCCTAAAAATCCGTCTTGCGCATCGGCGAGCGGGGTCAGAGCCGTCTGGCCTTGTGCGATCACGCCGGAGATCTGGCTCAACTGCGCCGCACCGGCGCCGCCGATCGACCCCGCGACGCCGAGCACGGTACGTACCGTGTCCAGTCCCGGCGAAACGACTGAAGCCAAAGTCGACGTCGCCTGCTGCACGGTGCCGAAACCTATCTGCGCGGCCGGGGAGGCGTTTTGTATGAACCCTTGGATGCCGGTTACCGCCTGGTTTCCCGGAAGAGCGGCGCCGGCGTCGGCCAGGCCGGTGTTAAAATCGGCATCCGGTGATTCCGGCGGTTCGAGGGCCGGTTGGGTCTGATCCTGGATGATCTCGCAAGCGATTCTGTAAGGAACTTCCGACGCTCGTCGATAGACCGGGCTGAAGCTCTGGATCACCACCAGATAGCGATGGGCGTTCCAGACGAGTGCCAACGGCGCCCCGGCAACGCGCAATGCGTCGAGCGAGCGGGCGCGCAGATCGGCGTCAGGCGAGAGGAAGGTGCCGGACCAAGCGAGCCTGGCATCGTCGCGGCCCATCGCATCGATGACGCGGCCGCCACCGATCAGCTTGTGGGTCGTGATGGCCTGCGCGCCGCCGAACGGCAATTCGTTCGGTACCTCGAAATTCTGGAAGGCGAAGCCGCCGAGCGTGACGGTAAAATCGGGCATGATCACTCCGTCCTTGCGCCATAGGGCGTGAAGCCGGCCGATGAATCGAAGGCGCTGGTGCTCCCGAGCGGGCCGTTGCTCCCTCGGGCATTGTGGCGGTTGACGATGTCGGTCACGTCGCGGCCGTCGAGGAAGGCGTTGACCGGCCGTTCGCTCAGCCGCTCGCCGAGCTGATCGATCGCCGCGATGATGCGGACGATGCCAATCGGGTCGGCGATGCCGCTGCCGGGCGACTCGCCAGACCCGAAAGAAAGATCCGGCAGGACATCCCTCCGGGCGTCGAGGAAGGAGCTCGTCGTCCCGTTCTCGAACAGGCGCTCGCCCGCCATCGGCCGCGGCAACTCGAGAGGATCGAGATTGAAACTTCCGGATGGACCAGGAGAACCCCTCGACAGCGATGGAAATGCCGAACCTGAGAGCCCGAGCAGCAGACGGCCTCCGTTCACCCGAGGCGATTTCAGAGCGGGGACGGCATCGAACTGCACCTGCGCCTTGCCGTCGCCGAAGCCTGGAAAGCCGTCGACACCGTCCAAGCCGTTCATGCGGAGATTCTGAAGCCATGCAGGCTCGGGATCGGGACCATCGAGCATGAAGCGGGTGAACGCGTAGCTTCCGTGCGGAACATCGTTTGGGAGCGCCAGGCGCGACTGATCACCGCTCCTCGCGCCGCTTCCAGCCATGCCATCACCGAAGCCGCCGCCTGTCCCGCTCTTCGACATGGGAGAGCCGAAGCCGGGGGAATCTCCCGCCGCGCCATCGCCGGACACCGTGATGACGATGCCCGATCCCATATTGTCGGCCTGCGATATCGGCGGTTCTCCGAGAAACGGTGCCAGAGCGGACTGATCTAGCTCGGCTCCCGATAGGGGTCCTGGAATGGAAAGATCGTGCAGCGCATCCGGGTTCATCTCCAACGTCGGCGTCTCGGCGGCTGAAGGAGAGGGAGCGCGGCGGACGAAATCATCAAATATTGAATCTCCGACAAGCGCGCCAACGGTCGGAGCGATCAGAGCCGCGGCCACAGCCCCAACAAGCACAGGAAGTCCAACTGTCGAAGCAGCTACCACAAGACCGGCACCTAAAAGCGCCTCCGCGACCACGGAAGTGCCGAGATTTATTGCCACATGCTCCGCGATTTCTTCTCTGGAAAGCCTTTTTGACGGGTCGAGCTTCCCTTCGACAACATCGTCGACCGCTGTTCCGACCCCCGTAAGCAACATGCTAGGACCGAATTTCACCGCTTTGAGGACCAATCCGGGATGGTGGGCGAGCAGGTGATGGGCGGTCTCTATCAGGCCGGACCTGGGCGTCTCGAACCAAAGGCTCGGATGGGTTTTCAAGAACTCCTCGATGTTCTCGATCGCGTTTCCGACTGGTCCCTTATCCTCTTCGCCGCGCGGTCCATTTGTTTCAGCCATCGTCACGCTCCTCGTACTGGGCTGAACGGGGCAGGCCGCCCAGGTCGCGGCACTCGCAATCGTCACAGACGTTCTTGTTATGTATCGATTCTTCTGGTAGGGGAGAGTCCAGGATTGTATATCCTCTATTTCCAATAGACCGCCGCGACCGCGGGATTCGGAGAATTCATATGGACACCGAAGGAGCAGGTTCAGTCGATGAAGAGCTGGTCGTAAAAATCAATCGAAAATTTTTGGCATTTTACGCACTTCTTTTTGCGATGACATTTGCAATTACTGTTTTTTTTACTCAATCGACGCTGAAGGAACGCGGATATGACCTCATAACGATTCTAATGATTTGTATGTGCGCGGTCGCTTTGCTCGCACTATCGTCAAGTTTGGCTAAAGCATGTTACTCAGGGGACGTCATCAGAATTAACAGAGACGGATTTTACAGCTCGTTCCAAAACCCCCAAACCATTCCCTGGAACATGGTCAAGGAGGTCGATTATTGGGAAGTGTTTGAGAATCTGTTGCTAACATTTCGCTTTGTATCTCTGAAAATAGATCCGAATATTCGGTACAAACGTAACAGCATATCGGCACGTTTCATCTTTCCTGGAGATTTTTCGAAGCACTCTTTAAAAATTCACGCTCAATTCCTTGATCAACCTCCGAAGAAGATTTTCGATGTTATCTCTCATCACCTTCATGTAGCGCGTGAAGAGGCCGCTCAAGGCCGGCACCACGCCATTTCTTGATAGTCGAAGCGGCGGCCTGAGAATTCTCCGAATACGATACTCCAGGCCGCCCGATCGAACGGATCGAGCGCTTCGGCGACATCGAATGGGACGCCGTGCTTGACGAGCCACAAGATCTCGCGAAGCTCGGCGTCCCCTACCCTTTTTTTAAGGAAGCCCCCTGTCGGTTCGTAAGGTTGAAAGCTTCTCCATAGCGTTTGGCAATCTCAGCCAGCGTCTCTTCCTCCAGCCGGTCGAGCAGCGCATCCAACTGCAAACGGCTGGCCGGCAAGGGAATTGGATCGCCGGCGAGCTCGACGACGCTGCACGCGATCATCGCGTAGTATTGGATGATGTCGCTGTCGCCGGCCTCGCCCAACAAGCCCAGCACATGCAGCCGCCGCGATAGGGTAAGCCTACGGAATGCGACCTCTCGGCCGCGTCCATCGGTAAACCGGATGACCCGCTTCGGGTCTGGCGGAGCAGTGGCCGAAGCGGCTGCCCCGTCCGAATGGATCGTGACCTGAACCTCGCTCATCACTGCACCAGCATGCGACGGCTGCAGCGGAAGGACAGCTTCATATCGACCTTGCCGTCGCCCTTGAATATACCGCCGCTTTCGAGCTTCACCGCCATGTTCTGAAAGCGATATTGCGAGATCGAGCCGTCGACCTCCTGGATGGTCTCGGTGACCGAGAAATTAAACAGCTGCCCGCTCGCCCAGTAGCTCTGCTCCATCTGAGCGAAGAGATCGTCGAGCTGCCGTCCGACGCGGTCGAACGAGAAGCTGCCGCTCCAGCCGTCCGGGATCTCGGCATAGATCGGCGGGCTGTTGAGCGGCCGGCTTTCGACGGGCTTGGTCTGCTGCTTATACTCGCCCTGCGTGACGGGATAGTTGAGGATTCCGAGCGGCCCGATGATGGTGAAGACCGCGTCCTTGCCGAAATTGAATGCGTTCGGCGCGCCGACATTGACCGGCATGAGCTGGCTCTCCTGAAGAATATCGGATCAGTTCTGATTGACGGCAGCGGCGATGGTGACCGAGCCGCCGCCCTGGAAATTCACCAGGAATTTCTCGACGACGTTGAGATAGGTCACCTGGATGTCGGCCTGCTCGTATCCCAGCGCCTGGCGCGATTGCGGATTGTTGCTGGCGTCGAGCGTCACCTTGAACGCGCTGATCTGCCCCTGCCCTTCCAGGCCTGAAAAGAAATCGTCGAGCGACGCCTTGGCGTCGAGCTGTTGCTGGGGTGTCTGCAGTTGGCCGACGAAGCGCCCGGTCGCGGCTCCCAACGAGGCCGCGATGAAGTTGGTCATGCGGGTATAGGCGTCCGTGTTGCGCGCTGGGTCGCTCGAGCTGTTGTGCCCCGCCTGCGCGCCGAAATAGGCGCCGCCCGGGGAGGGATTGGCGATCAGGTCGAACCCCGCGCCGATCAGGCTTTGCAGCTCGGCATAGGCATAGGTGCCGTTCGCCGGGCTGGACGAACGCTGCGTACCGACCACGCCGAAGAGTTGTTTGTTCAGCGTCGAATTCTGCGGCGACAGATTCCCAAGCAGGCCGCCGACGAAACCCTGCGGACTGACCAGGCGCAGCACGTTGTTGACGCTGTCTTGCCAATAGATCCAGTCGCCAAACATCAACTTGAACCAAGGACTGTCGATACCGGCCGTCTGCTTGGCGGTGATAGCGTTGGCGATGGTGTCGCCGACCGGGCCGGTACCGATCATATAGATGCCTTCGGAGATCCCGAAGGCGAGCTGGCCGGCCCATTGCGTGCTGTCGTCGGCATCGGCGAGCCACGCGACCGAGACGCCTTGGGACCGAAGGGCGAACATTCCCTTGCGCGGGATCGTATCCTGGCCGACGAGCGTCGTGGCCGTGATCGTGCCGGCGCCGTCCGTGCCGCCGGTAAGGGGCGTGGTTGCTGGCACCGGTGCGGCGGCGCCGGTCCCGGCCGTGGCGACGATCAGCGCCGACGGTCCGCGGATGGCACTGATGCCGTTGTTGACGGCGTTCGCCATGTTCGCCCAGAGTGCCGCGCCGGTGCCGCCGATATTGTCGAACACCTCCTGCACGCCCGGCATCGCCACGGTCAATTTGAAGGTCGGCATTGCCGCGGTCGAGCTCGAGCCGGGGCTGATCGTCACCTGGGCGCCATTGCCGTAGGAGCCGGTATATTTCGACGCGAAGGTGATGTTGACCGGGGCCGTATCGAGCGCAGCACTGGCGGCCGTATCGGTGCCGTCGGTCACACGTACGCAGCGGAAATTGCCCGCCCCTTGCTGCACGGCTGTCGCAACCTGCGTGCCGAGATCATATTTGCGCGGCTGGATCGGACCAAAGAGCTGAGCGAAGCCCTGCATGCTGCCGACGATCGCCGGCTGGTTCACCGGTCCCCAGCTGGCGGTGCCGACCACGCCCAGGACGTTGGTGGGTTGCCCGTTGAAGACATTGACCGAAGGCGGCACGATCTGAACATAGGCGTCCGGCACGATCAGTGCCGTGGTGTTCAAGGCGCCGGCTTGAGTAATCACGGCTGGCATTGGAAAGCTCCTGGAAGCGGAAAATCAGATCGCGTCGTGGGCGCTGGGCGCCGGGTCCGGGCGCCACAGCCGGATCAGGTGATGATCGAGGTCGCGGTCGCCCTCGGCCTCGAGCTTGGCGACGGTCTCGGCCGGCAAAACATCGCCTTTCGCGAAACCGGCGAACGGCTCGCGGACGGTGTACACATGCATGGCTTGTCTCTTTCGTGGTTCGGTGGAATAGCTCTGCTTTCGATGAAACCAAGATAGGGTCCGCGCGATGCCGATTAGTTCCAAAGCCCTGCGAAGCCTCGTTCCGGCAATCGGGCTCGGGGTAGTCCTTGCCCTGCCGGCGGGCGCCCAGGAGGCATCGCATTTCACGACCGACGCTTGGCGGCACGCCGCCGATCCCCGATCGCAGCAATGGTCGCGCGAAGTGCTGTTGGATCGCTTCCTCGCCGAGACGAAGCTCGACAATCTCGATCGCCAGCGGCTGTTGGCACTGCTTGGCCAACCCGGCTACGCCAGGGAAAGCTATGCCCCCGGCCAGGGGCTGGTTGGTCGGCTCGACATCTACCGGCTGTCCGCGAAGAACAACCGTTCCTTCCATGTCAGCTACCGCCCTTCCGGCCAATTCGAGGGCAGCCTGGTCGATCCGAATCCCTGCGTCTGTCCTCTATGCAAAGAGCTGCCACCGGGCACGGACAGCACGCTCCAGGACGCGGTGGTGACCGATCTTCTCACCGTCAGCCTGGCTCAGGATCCTTTCGTTTCGACGCGGATACCGGAGCTGGAGCAGCTCGTAGGCCATCCCGGCAAGCGATCGTCCGTCAGCGAGCGAACGATCGGCCAAGCCTGGGTCAGCTATAATGTCGCCTGGCGTGTCGCCGGAGGCGGCGGCGATCATTTCCTGAGCGCTAGCGGCCGCGTCCCCGGCCGTGACTGGCAATCCTTCGACGATGCCAGGTTGGAGGCCTACGACCTCATCACCATGGAGGCCGAATGCCTGGCTCCATAAACTTTCATCCCGCCAGCATCACCGCCGGCGCCGCCCCGGCCGCGACGTTCTCCGTGAAGCTCAGAATCTGCGACGCGGTGCCGGCGATCGTGCTGGCATATTCGAGCTTATAAAGCGCATTGCGCCGATAGAGCGCCGCCTTCTCCAGCCGATCCTCGTCATTGCTCCGCTCCGCCCAGATTTGGGCAATCGAGTCGTCCGGCAGGGGAAAGCGGCGCAAGTCGCGCAGATTGGGCTCGAATGCGGCGGCCGCCGCCTGCCGCAATGTCGGCGAGGGCGCCCAGACCGAAACATGCACGGTGATGATCTCGCGCCCGACTTCCCGCAAGGTCCGTCCGACCGTGCCGATCCGACCGACGATCCGATGGCTGTTCGGCATGACGATAGTAGCGCCTTCGGCGCTGGCCGCCTGATCGACGGCAACGAGAGCGGCCAACGCGGCACCGATCGTTTCGAGCGTATCGGCCGGCTGCACGGCGTAGAGATAGGCCTTGCCATCGACCAGCAGCCCGGCATTTTGCGGGGTGGCAACGGCGCCGCAGAGTGTGGCGCCGATGCCCGCCACCACCCAGGACAGGCTCGGCGGCTCGACCGAAATCACCTGATCGACCGCCGGAAAACGCGTGGTGTTTACACCGTCCTGGCCGGTCTCGACCGTGATGTTGACGATGCCGGCCGCCAGATCCGCATCGAGCGCTTCACGTTCCGGACTGCCCGCGTAGATCCTGACAGGAGCGCCGATCACCGCTGCGGACGGCATGGTGCCGGCCGGCACGCCGGCTGGGTAGATGAGACCGGCGATGATTTGAGCCAGTGCCTGCCGCGCATCCGAGATATCTGCCATGGCTCAGCTCTCTGCCTGGTGGATCGTCAATCGCCAGCCGAAACTGGTCAGCTCGGCCGACGCAATCGTGTAGCGCCGCCCCAACTCGTCGGAGACGACATCGGAGGGGCGCAGAACGACGCCCGGAACTTGAGGCAGCAGCATGCTCCAGCCCAGCGCCCTGACCTCGTCGGGCAGTGCGGCGTTGGCGCTGTCGCCGCCGCCGCCCTGCAGGATCGAAGCCGGCCATTGGCGCATGATGACGGTCTCCAGAGCCGGTATCGTACCGCCATAGATCGGCGAGAAACCGATTCGCGTTTGATGGAACGGCCGGCTGACATCGACGGTGCGCGGCGCCTCCACCGCAAGGATCGGGAGCAACGGCTGCTGGGCGACGATGAAGAAGGTTCGATCGCCGATGAGAATATCGGCAACCTCGGTCGCCGTGCCGTCGATCCAGACGTGCCACACCGCGTTGCCATAAAGGTTCGGCGATTGAAGTCGGTCGTCCTGGCCGAACAGGACCGGCAGGATGCCGAGCGGCGGACCGCTCATCGGGTCGAACGGCCCGGCCGGCCGGAATTGGCGATAGGGCAAACCGGCCTTGGCCGCGAGAGAGGCATAGCCGCGCCGGTAGATCAGGCTCTGCAACCGATCGCCGCTCATGCCGCCGCCGCCACTCAATCCAGTCCCATTGATCATGCTCGAAGTACCGATCAAGCTTCCGGCACCGACGACAGGGCTGGCCGAACTCTGCCCGATGCCCAGGACTGCCGTCGCGACCAGCGTCATGGTGCTGCGCCCCACAATTTCGAGCCGGCCACTGCCCGACACGAAAGAAGAGCCGTTCGCGACGAAGCCGTTACCACTGAAGCCGGGCGGAACGGCGCTGCCGAGTCCCGAGAACCGAGGTCCGGCGTCGATGAGGCTGGCGCTGCCGGTTTCCCCGAGCAAGCCTGTGCCGGCAGCGCCGGGAGATGCGGCGATCAAAGCGCTGGCGCCGCCCACTCCAGGCGGCGATGTGTTGCCCGCGCCGGCGAACCTACTAAGCGCACAGATGGATACGCCGGACCCCGTCACGCCGAGCAGGCCGGCACCGTTCGCCGTTACTCGCCCAGCCGCACTTGCCGCGGCGGCGCTCTCATCGAGGCGGCCTGCCCCCAGAATCCGTGTGACCGGCAGAACCGCTGATCCGCCTCCGGCGAAAATCGATGCGCTGAAATTGCCGGTCCCGGCGGCCGTTGGCGCCGCCGAGCCCGCCTTGCCCGAGCCTGTGACGCTCGTCGCGGCACCTGCCGGCGCCGTGCCGAAGGACGACAGGCCGAACGCGACCGCGCCGAAACTCATGGCTTACCCTCCGTTGGCCGGCCAGCCGGCCGTCACATCGATCGCCTGCGCGGCGGCAGCACTCGTCGCGGCAAGGATCTGATCCTTGAGCGAGCGATGATAGAGGATGCAGGCGCTGACATAACCGCCCGCCGCATAGGTGAAGGCATAGGTTTGCGGCGCCGTCATCGGCACCCGGCTATTATCCACCGCGATCCAGTCGAAGGCGGCAGGCCAAGGATTCGAGGCCGGATTAGTGATCGAACCGAGCGCCATGGCACCAGCCGCCGCCATATTCGCCTGCGATGCCGGATCGATCTGGAAGCTCTTGCCCTGGTAGAAAAAGCCCGCCGCGATGATCGCGTCGTAATGGGCTTGAGCCGCAATCATGGCGGCACTCTGCACTGCCGGCAGCGGATTGTAATTGTCGATAATCTGTTGGACCGAAGGATCGGAGGCGAACCATGCTCCATCGATCTGGCGCAGCAAAAATCCGGCAGCCGCGACTGCTGCATGCAGCCCCAATCCCTGCTCGGTATATCTGACGGGGAACGGTACGAGTGGGTCGCTCATCAGTTGTTGATCCTTAACCCGACCGCGAGCATTCCGAGGCCGTCATTCATGTTGCCGAGCACGTAGGTTCCGCCCGTCTGGGACGGCACGCCGGTCGGCAATCCGGTCGCGTAGCTGTTCTGGGCGGTCTTGCGGACGCTCGTGCCGAAGCCGTAGCCATTGACCCGCCCGGTCGGGGGATAGATCAGGGCGCGGCCGGAAATGCCCTGAAACATCTGAAGCTGTGCCGTGGCGTCATTGACCATCGCGCCGATGTAGAACCAGCCCGGCGTCAACCGTATCGGCCCGGCGTTGACGCCCCAGCTCGCCGGCGTGGCATCGACGGCCGGTCCCGTCGCCGTCAGCGGCAGCGCATTGGCGAGCGTGATGCAAGGGCCGGGCAGCCCGTCGGGGCCGACCTCATAGATCCCGAGCTTGGCACCGGCGTTGGCCGCACCGACCGATCCGATCCCGATCAGCACCGCATCGATCTTCCCCCGAATGAGGTTCAGATAAGGGAAATAATATTCGATGCCGGTCGAGAGCGCCGCGTTGCTGCCGTTATTGTCCGTCGCGATAGCGCCCGAAAGCTGATATCCGAGGAAAGAGTCGCTACCGACCGTCCGCTGGATCGCCGACGGCACGGGCAGCGCGAAATCGCTGGTCGGGGCTAGGCGGATGACGATATTTCCCACCGTCGGCGTCGAGCCGAAAGCCAGCGCCGATGGGTTACCGGAGAGGTAGGTCGCCCCGTCATAGGTCTCGTGGATGCTCGAGCGTGTAAGAACATTGCCGGCGACCGAGCCGAAGCCCTTCTCCCATTTTCCGGCCACGCCGTCGATGATCGTATAATCGACCATCCTCGCGCTCGAACCGAAGGCTTGGCTGAAGGTCGGCACATTCACCGGCGCGGTGACCTGCACCAAGGTGACGGCGCCGTTGCCGCCTGTGCCGGCGATGGCGCTCGCTGTCATCGAGATGAAATCGGCGCGGCTCATGTCATGACCCTTCCGACCTGTTCGAGCCCGGGGCCCCAATCCTCGGTCAACCCGCGCAACCATTCGAGCGGAATGCCATCGGCGGTGAAGGCGGCAGGATCGTGCAACCCATTCTCGCGCCGGATCTCATGGCGGCAATCGAGCACCGTATCTGCGGCCAGCGGCAGCACCCGGTGCCGCCGATGCGCCTCAACCAGATATTCGTCGCCCGGCCGCAGGATTCTTGCATCGCCCTCGATATCGACCCAGGCCAAGCCGGTGATGCAGCGCATCCAATGATCGAAACGATGGCTATGCAGCCGCGTATGCGCGCCGGGCAGATCGTAGCTCAGCCGCACCACGATCCAGCCGGGCTCGTCCTGCCGATAGCTCACCGCGGCCCCGTCTTCGTGGAGCCTCAGCGCTTGATCCATCTCTCGCCTCCTTGCTCCGACGGCTCAATCGACCGGGTTGTTCCAAGCCAGCGAGGTGAGCGTGACGTTGCCGCCGCTGGTGATGGCGGTGCTGTTGAGATTGATGTCGGCACCGCTGGTGCCGATGGTGAGATCGGCGATCACCGTGGTGCCGTCGCTCTTAGTGATGCGGGCGAAGACGGCGGTACCGGTCGCGACCGCCGTTACCGTCGAAGCGGTGAAGCTGGCATTGGCGCCCTCGACACCCGAACCCAAGCTCGGGCTGCCGAAGGCCGTGGCCGCGAAGGCGAAGGTGGCGAGCAGCGTCTGGGAGCCGAGCGCCGTGTCGGGATTGGTCGGCTTCGGACCGGTGTAGAGCTTGAGCGTGCCGCTATTGGCGAGCGCCAACAGGGCATTGAGCATGGCCGTGCTGGCCACCTGGCTGATATTCATGTCGGTGCCTTTGCTATGGGGTCAGACGATCAGCGGGGTCATGCCGCATGGCGGCAGCCCCTCGCCCGGCGGGACGCCGAGAAAGGCGCAGAGCCGCCGGCGCCAGCTGTCGAAAAGAGCCGCGCGATCGCGCGGCTCCTGCGGATTGCGGGTCCAGACCGCTGCCGATTGGGTGTCGAGATTGCCGCCGCTGGACGGGATCGCGGCCTCCAGCGCATAGAGCTGCGCCAGATAGACGGTCTCGATCACGGCTTCCTCGGCCGGCAGCAAATTGTTCAGCTTGTATTCGAGATTTCCGTACGCCTGGAAGAAGCGGTAATCGACGAACTGGTTCGGGCTCTGGCCGAACACGGGATAGCCGCAGAAGCGGCGGATATCCGTCTTCTGGGCATCGGTGAAGGACATGGTCGCCTCAATAGGTCGTGCCGTTGCCGCGGCTGAGATAGACCGTGCCGCTGCCGCTCTCGATCAGCACCGAAGCGGCGAGCGCCAGGAAGCCGATCGTGAGGAGCCGCGAGCCGCCCACCGGGATCGGCAGCGACGTGGCGCTGGCCGTCCCGGTGACCGAGAGATGGGCGATGCTCGGCGCGGCATTGAAGACGAGCAACGCATCGCCCTCGCAAGCGGGCAGCGCCACGGACTGGGCGCTGGTGCCGGCCGCGACCGGCACTGTGTAGGATTCTTGGAACGCCTGCTGGATCGCCATCATCGGCCTCCTGGGAAAGAGTTAGCCGACATGCTCCAGCATCACGGCGCGCTTGAAGGCGGCATTGCTCGCCGTCGGGATGATTGTGGCGTTGGTGGTGATGTCGGTCGGTGCGGTGAAGCCGCCGATCCAGTACCAGGATTGGGCGATGATCTGCTGCAGCCGGTCGAGCGGCTCGCGTGTCACCATGGCGATGCTGTCGATGATGTCGATGACGCTGTCCGCCGGCGTGGCGCCGTCGCTCTTGCCCATGCCTTCGAAATCGCCCTCGATCAGCGCACCCTGGCCGCAGATGATCGGGCGCCGGATCTTGAGGCCGGCGACGGTCGGATGCGGCTGCAGGAAGGCCTCGGTCGTCGGCATGAAGCGCAGCCCCAGGAAGTCGTTGACCATGCCCTTGCGGAACACGTCGTTCGAACTCGTGGCGCCCTGGAACAGCAGCTTGAAATCCGGGTCGGCGAAGAGCTGGCGGCCCGAGATCGGGTCGAGATAGCAATTATAGGCGCCGTCGATATCCGGCACATTGTTGGCCCGGAGTGCCGCCACGGCGTCGAGCAGCGGCGCCATCGCCAGCACGTCGGTGGCGACGAGCTGGGCGGTATTGGCCCGGCCGTTCGGGCGTAGGATGACGCAGGCATTGGCGGCCTGGATCGTGTTGCCGGCGGTGCCGTCCGAGACCGAGACATTGCCCGAGAAGGTGAGCGTGCCCGAGACGCCGTTGGGTGCGGTCGAGATGTTGGTGCCGTCGGGCGTGGCGGCCACCAGCGTATAGGCATTGGCGCCAACCGTGACGGTCAGCGTGTTGGTGCCGCTGATCGGCGCCATGACGCCGTTGACCGGCGCCGTCTGGAAGCCGCGGATATCGTCGACCGCGACCACCGCCCCGGCCGAGCCGAGGGTGGTGCGGACGCGGGTATTGCCCGAGAAGTAGGAGGTGAAGAGCTGGTTGCGCGCCAGCCGATCGAGCGTCTGCGCCGCCTGGACGCCGTTGACGATGGCGTTCTGGATGAATTGCTCGGCGATGCCGACCCGGCTTGTGACCGTGTTGAGGTCGATCGTATCGGCATAGAGGTTGAGCGTGACGCTGTACTGCTCGACCGTCCAGGTGGTCGGCGTCAGGCCGTTATCGAGATTGGTGTTGGTCGCGGGATTGAGCGGGCTGGTCGCCGGCGCCTTGAGGCCGCGCCTGGTCTTGGTCAGCGTCTCGCCGATCTTCTGTGGGAAGAGCTCGCGGTCGGCCACGTCGCGATAGCCCAGCTGCGAATGCAGCGCCTCCTCGAACGCGCGCTCGAGGAAATTCTGCTGAATGATCGGCTGCAGCGACGGCGGAAAATTGTCGATGCCCATGCGGGAATCCTTTCGGTTCGGTGGTTCGATGGAACCCCTGGCCGCCTGGACCCGATGGGTGGTGATAGGGACGCGCGCTTCAAAGCGACAATCGTCAAGCTATACGCCGGAAGGAATGTCACCCGTTCCAGCGTCTAATCTTTCGGCGGATGCGTTCCTCGCCGACGCGGTTCTTGTATTCAAACCCGCGATCTTCGAGGCCCACAGAGCGCGACTTTATCGGCTCAGGATCTTCACTGTGGCGCCGTCATCAGCAGCACATTTCGTGCATGACAATTTGGGCATTCCATCACGCGTTCGAATTTATTCGACCCTTGGATCGGAATATCCTTCACGGTCAAATCCGCCTCCCCGCATACGGGACACGGGACCTTGGTCGTGGGGTCGGCAGCCAAGGCCTTCCCGGCAGCAATCCATCTTGCGGTGATATCGGGTTCTTTCATCGGATCAATCCTGCCGCGCGCGCAGCAAAGCTCGCCGCCGCATGCGTCTCCTGGGTAGCCAACTCGCCGGACACACCACCAGCCGCCCTGCTAAAAGTCAATCGGTACAACTCATGGAGGATTGTCTGCTTGAGCTCGGACGTCGATGCGAATGCTTCCGGGCCAAGTAGAAATCCATTTTCTCCGAACAAGCTCATGCCGGACGCTGGAAGGTTCGGCTCATATTGAATCAAGCGACCGCCGATATGCACAACCAACGAGTCTCCGGCTTCGTGTGCGGCTGCAAGCTGTGCGAATTCCGGGGCCTCCAGGATGGATTGGGTTTCGCTAACAATCGCGATCTCCGCGGTGGAGAAGCTTCCCAACCCCAAGATAGCCGCTCGTCCCAAAAAGACCGCCACTCCACCGCCAGCTGCTCCAAGCGCCAGAGCCCCCGCACCCAAAGCCACATCGGAGGCGGCCTGACTTCGGAAGCTAAGGGGATTTCCCATAATATCGACATCGGTCATGGGATCATCACCGAGCACGTGCTCCGTCTGCTTAACTGTCGACTGGTCCGCGCCGTCGTCAGCTACCCGAGCCTTGGCCTCCATATTCCTCAAAAAGTCCGACCACCGGTCTGCGCCGATCATCCGCATGGCGGCAGCAAGATGATCTGCCGCCTCCGCCATCTCCCCGGCTGTTCGCGCCCGCAGCGCACCTTGAGCGGCGGTTCGCAGATCGTGGGTAACGTCCGGATTTGTATCGTTTCCAAGAAAGACGGCTTGGAACGCTTTGTCGTCCAACCCCGAGGCAGCGTCCCAGCGATCGATCAAGCGACCCAATCGCTCTGCCATTTCCGGCTCAGCCCAACCCGGCTGGCGTCGGAACCGTGCAGGAAGCGAGAGAAGGGCATTCATGACCAACGCGGCAGCGCGCCCCGAGCGGCTGTTATTGACGAGCGTCTTGTCGCGCCAATTTCCCGCAACGGCCTGGACACCGCCCGTCCAACGGCCGCGCTCATCCCGCGGCTCGTCGGCATTGAAATTCATGATGTTTCAACCTCCCTAGCCGGCACATCCCCTATCGCGGCAGCTTAATCCCCTGCTTCGCCAGTGCCGCCCGGAACTCGCTCGACGACATGTCGCGGGCGTTGCGGGCCTGGCGGCTGCCGGGGCGTGGCGGGGTGCCGGTGCCGCTGGTGCCGGCGGCGGCCTTGAACAGATACGGCTTGGATTGCCTGAGCTGGGCGATGAGGTCCGCCGCCCCTTCGAGCTCGCCGGCCTGGCCGAGCTTGAGGCCGGAGATATCGACCAGCTTCAGATCGGCCGGATCGTTGATGCCGGCCTTGAGCGCCTCGGCCTTGAGCTCGGCACGGATGATGCGCTCGTCGGCCTGCTTCAACGCGGTGGCGATCCGTTTCTCGCCGGTCGTGCGCAGCTCGTCGCGCTCGCGCTCCGCCTCGGTCTTCTGCCGCCGGTAGCGGCCATTCTCCTCCCGAAGCTCCTTCACATACTCATAGGGGAAGCTCTTGCGCGTCTCGTCCTCGCCGCCCGCCTGGGGCTCGATCATCTCGGGCATCAGCCACTCGCCTTCTGGTTTTGGGAATCTGAGCGGATCGCCGCCAGCTCGGCCGGCACATCCTCGATCGCATAGTCGGATGCGATGGTCTTGACCGCGGTCTCGACCGAAAGCGTGCCGCTGGCAATGTGGGTCTGGAGAGCGGTCGCCATCTGCACCCGGTCCTGTGCCGTGGGCGCGTACCAAGCCGGCCAGCGCAGCGTCAGCGGGCCGGTCAGCCGGATCGTCCGGGCTGTGCCGCCCGCGAGCGAGAGCGGCAGCTTCTCGCTCGCCCTCGCGATCATCTCCAGAAGCACCAGAAGCCCGCCGTCGCCGTAGGTAATTCTCTTCCGTCCGGCAAGCCAGATCAGCGCCAGATTCATCATTTCCATGGCTCGGCCGGACGTGGCGGCCGCCAGCCGGTCCGGGTTGGCGCGATTGCCATGGAGCGATTCGAGCGCGATCTCGCGCAGCGCCTTGCAATAGTCGATCACCGCCGAGGCGGCCGAGCCGTTGATCTCCAGCAGCCGCGCATCGCCCTGGGCATCGACCGTGATCGCATTCGAGGCCGAGCGGATGAACGGCCCGTCGCCGCCGGCCGGCTCCTTGATCAGCAGCAGCGGGTCCTGGCTGTATTTGAGGCCGCGCCCGCATTGGCTCAGCAGATAGTCGATCTGAATGATCGTCTCGACCGCCTCCATGGTCAGGGTCGAGGTGCCGTCGATCTCGTCGCAGCCGGGCAGATCCTTGATCCAGACCATCGGCACGAAGCCCAGTTCGTGCCGTACCGTGCGGCCGGGCGCATCGTCGACCTGGCGGATACGCGCAGGATCGGTCTCGCCCAGCTTCCAAGGCAGATACCAGGTTTCCGCCATATCGTCCCAGACGCGCTCGAACCAGAAACGCTCGCCGAGCGCGCCGTCATCGACCGTATAGCCGCGCTGCCGGAGCTCGTCGCCGGTGACCTTGTAGCATTCGGTCACCTTGATCAGCGTGTCGGGCGCCGCCGGGTCCCATTCCGGCGTCAGGTACATGGTGTTCATCACCTTGACGAAGGGCCGCAACCCTCGGGCGCCGCCGAGAATGCGCAGATGCAGGCAGACCGAGCCGACGGCGCCGATGGTCGCCGCCGCCATCATGATCTCGTTCAGCCGCATCTGCCGGGCGAGTGCCGCGAGCTGGCCGCGCGCCTCGATATCGGCCTCGGCGGTCTCGAGCGCGGGCCAATGATCCTCGTCGAACAGCAGCGACACGCTGTCGTCGACCACCGTGCGGAGGAGACCGGTACGCACGCTCGGCCGCCGCTCGGCGATCGGCACATATTGGCCGCCCTCGCCGCGCGTCTCCTGATGGAACTCGTAGCTGAGCCCATCATAGAAGGAGCCGTCGAGCAATCTGGTACGCACGTCGATCCACCAGCAGCGCTCCGGGAAATCCGGGTCGCGCGGAATGGTGCGGGCTATCGTCTGGAACAATTGGCGAGGCCTCCTCGGCTCAGCGCTGAAGGAAGGGAACGGTCGTGGCCCGGGCCCGCTGGTGGCCGCCGATCGGGAATTCGCGCTCGACGTAATAGCCCAGCGCATCCGAGAGATGGCTGAGCGTTTCGTCAGCCCGCTTATCGATCTCACCGGCACCGCCCATAAGCAGCCGGACACCTTCGAGATCCTTGACCAGATTCGGCGCCTTGGCGCCGTCGACCTGCAGGCGGATCACGCCGTCGCCCGCCTTGAGCCGGGTATTGACGGCATTGACCCTCGCCCGCTCGGCGGGATTGGCGGGCGGCACCTTGAAGGACAGACGGTCCCTGAAAACAGACTTCAGCTCCGCTCGGATCAGATCCCAATCGGAGCCTGCGATTTTGGCCGAGCCACCGGCGCCGCCGGTCGCATCGCCGTAGCAGCTCACCGGCCCGGCATGGCCGCCCCATTCCGCCGCCAGCTTCCGACAGACTGCTGGCGTGTTGCTGTTGCGCGGAATATGGACTTCGCCGATGACGCCCGTACCGAGTTGCCCGCAGGGCAGCGCCTGCTCCTGCACGATGACGGCCACGCCGGGCGAAATGTTGAAGTCGAAGCAGAATGCGAGCGGCTGGTACGGATCATAGGCCAGCCGCGCGCAATGAATCCGCTCGTCGAACGGATAATAGGCGCGACCTTCGAAATTGACGAAGCTCGCCTCGAATTCCTGGGCGAAGGTGAGCTCGTCGAGATCCCGCCGCGCCGCCTCGATCTCGCTCGCCGGCAAGATGTCGGCGGAGACCCAGTGGAACGAGGCCCATTCGCTCGCATCCCCCAGCTCGTTATAAAGTGCGCGGGCGGCCCGGTCGGTCTCATAGAAATGATTGCGGCCTTCCGGCACGCCGATCATGTCGCACCAACCGTTCCGGTCGGCCAGCGCCGGCCTGATATGCGCGCTCCAGGCCTCCGGCCGGATATTGGCGTATTCGTCGAGCACGCCGCCGTCCCAGGGCGAGCCTTCGATGCGTTCCGGCTTGTCGAGCCCGACGATATGGAGTTCCGACTGGTTGACGAGGCGGATGATCAGATCCGTCTCGCTCGGCTTTCCATCGAGCAGTTCTGCCGGAACCAACGCCTTGAGGTCCTGCCAATAGATCCGCTTGGCCTGGTCCCGCGTCGGCGCCGCGGCGAAGAAGCGGGGATCGGGAAATTTCGTGCCCTCAAGTGCTTTGCGCACCAGCTTGCGCTTGGCAAGCTCGGTCTTACCCGATCGCCGCCCCGCCGGGACCGTGTTGAACCGGTGCCTGCTGTTCCAATAGGCGGCCTGGATCGGATGCGGGGTCAGTATTGTCCATCGCCGCATTTCCATGGGTCGCCATTACCTCTTCGATATGGAGAGCGACGGCGCGGATACGCTCGTCGATCCCCGTTTCCGCCTCGGTTTCCGTCTCCGGTTTGGGCTTTGCCTTGGTCCGGCTTTTGCTGCGGGGGGCTGCCTTGGCGGGCCGCTTTCCGCCCTGTTCCAGTATCAAAGCTGCCGCACGCAGTCGGACGACCCAGGGCGCGTCGTCACTGTTGATCGCCTTTCCGAGAAAGTTGAGGGCATCCTTGGGTGAGGGCGGCGGCGTATTGCCACTGTCCGGCGCCTGCTCGCTCTCGGCGGTCGATGAGCCCTTGTCAGCCATGGTCGACCTTTCGCTATAGACCAAATAAAACGCCCGCCACCGGCGTTGCCGGGGCGGGCGGAATTCTTCAGCGTGGCTAAACTCTATCGTCGAACCGCGCGGACCGTCAATCCGCCACGGCGAAGACTGTGGATAACTTATCCACAGCCTCTATCGCACCGCCTCAGCGGCGCGAACCCAATTCTTCAGCATGTCGAAAACATACCGCCGAACCGCGCGGAGGGTCAATCCGGCGCTGTTCGGCCGCCGACACAGTTATCCACAATTCCCTCGCATTCCCCGGGGAATCCCAAAAATAACGCAACGGAACAGTTGCGTTTCGTTTTCGACACCCCTATCTTCATCATCGTCTCGTGCGTCTCAGCACGGCTCTTTCGGGAGTGCCCATCGTGAACCGCAAGCTTGCCGCCATTAGCGGCGTCGCCGCCCTCGCCCTCGCTGTCGCCCCTCTCCAGCCGGCCTCGGCCCATCGTTTCCATGGTGGGCTGATCTTCGGCCTCGCCGCCGGTGCCGCCGCCGTGGTAGCAGGCGCTGCGGTGATCGCCACCGCGCCGATACGGGCGATCGCGGCCGCTCCCGTTTATGCGCCGCCGCCGGTCTATGCTGCGCCCCCGGCCTATTACTATGCACCGCCGCCGGCTTACTATGCGCCGCCGGCCGGCTATTATTACGGTCGCTGAGGAAGAGGTGCCGCGCTCTTGAATGATCTGACAGAACCGGTCCGGCGCGGCGGCCGACCATCGAAAGAGCAGGCGCAACAGCTCGGCGAGCACATCCTGGATGTCGCCACCGAGCTGTTCCTGGCCCAAGGCTACGGCACCACCAGCATCGAAGCGGTGGCGCAGCAGGCACGCGTGGCTAAGCGCACCTTCTATCATCGCTTCGCCGACAAGGCCGCCCTCTTCGCCGCCGTCGTCCATCGGATCGTCGAGCGGCTGCAGCCGCCCGAAATGGCGCGTCTCTATGAGGGCGGCAGTTGCGAAGAAGTCCTGCTGCGGCTGGCCAAACTCATGCTTCGGGCCGCCTTGACGCCAAATGCCCTGGCGCTGAACCGGCTGCTGCTGGCAGAAACTGCGCGCTTCCCCGAGCTCGCCGCCGTCGTTGCGCGCGAAGGCGCCGCGGTCGAGGCGGCGAAGCGCATCGCCCAGATGCTCGAGATCGAGACCAGCGCCGGACGCCTTGCGGTCGAGAAGCCGGCTTTTGCGGCTCAGCATTTTCTGCAGATGGTGATCGGTCAGCCGCAGCGCCGCGCCCATGGGCTGGGACAGCCGATGACCGACGGCGAGCTCGACCGCTGGGCCGAGGATACCGTCGATCTATTCCTGAACGGCTGCCGCGGACGGCAGCGCTGAACGACGGGAAGCGCCCGGCCGCCGAACGGCTGGGCACTTGATGCACCCGAAGGCGGCGTTCGGGTCAGCCGCCCACCTGATAGGAATATTCGTAATTTGCGGCGGCCATCTGGGCCGGCGTCGCGACATTCGCGCAAGCAGCCAGCGCCAGCATGGCGGAAACGATGGCGACACGGGTCAAGACCGGGACAAACATCGGCATCTCCATTTCGAGGCATAAGGGATATTTTCGGCCGTGGAAACATTCGAACGTCCCAGGCGGGGCAACACGAATTTTCAGGTCAGAGTGAAATAGAACTGCAGTCTTCTAGACTTAAGAGGCCGGTCAGTTGCCTTCCTGATAAGAATACTCGTAATTTGCCGCGGACATCTGGGCCGGTGTCGCGACGTTCGCGCAGGCGGCAAGTCCGAGCATTGCAGCGAGCACCAGAAGGCGGGGCAGAGCGTATTTGAACATTTTGATCTCCATGTGGGTGACTATGGTGATCAGACTCCCGACCCGGCGATTAATTCCGACTGACCGCGCATAGCCGGTATTCGCGGAAATCGGCACGACTCCGGAATAAATCGAAAAGGCGCATGCCGGCGCACGCTCTGGCACCGGCTCTGCGGCCAAAAAACTCATGAAAAATTGCTGTCGTCGCAGTGGCATGACCGGCCATTCGCAGGCTATAGCTCATCCAACCGCTGATCGCGGCGGTCGATCTTGTAGGGAACCGCTAATGCTTGCTCAGACCGAGGCCGCCGCGCCGGCGCCCGCCGAAATCCCGGAGCCGGGACGTTACGTTACCAATCACCGCGGCACCTTCAACGGCAGGCAGATCGATTATACCGCCATCGGCGCCGACCTCTATCTGCTCGATCCCGCAGGCAAGCCCCGCGCGACGATCTTTTCCTATTCCTACCTGATGGACGAGCCGGGCGATCCGAGCACCCGGCCGGTCACCTTCCTGTTCAACGGCGGGCCCGGCTCGGCCTCGCTCTGGGTGCATATGGGCGCCTTCGGTCCGAAGCGTGTGATCGTGCCGGGCGACGGCACCGCGGCCGGCGCCGGCCCTTACAAGGTCGTGCACAATCCGCTCTGCCTCCTGGACGCGACCGATCTCGTCTTCATCGACCCCATCGGCACCGGTTACAGCCGCCCGCTCGGCGAGACCAAGGCCGAAGATTTCTTCGGTGTCGACGCCGATGCGGAAGCGATCGGCGAGTTCATCACCCAATGGCTGACGCTCCACCGCCGCTGGGCCTCGCCCCGTTTTATGGGCGGCGAGAGCTACGGCACGACGCGGTCGGTCGCCGTCGCCGGCAAGCTTCATGGTGGGCTGAACGGCGTCGCCTTCAACGGGCTGGCGCTCATCTCCGTCATTCTCGACTTCCACACGGCCCGATTCGAGAAGGGCAACATCCTGCCCGACGTCTCATACCTGCCGACCTATGCGGTGACCGCGCTCTATCACGGCCGAATCAAGGCGCCTTCCGACCAGGCCGCCTTCATCGACGAGGTCCGGCATTTCGCGATCGAGGAATACGCCACGGCTCTCCTCGCCGGCAGCCGGCTCGCCCCGGCGAAGCGGCGGCAGGTGCTGCGCAAGCTCGCCCGCTATACCGGCCTCAGCGAAACCTGGCTCGACCGCACCAACCTCCGGATCGATCCCGGCCGCTTCCGCAAGGAGCTGCTGCGCGACAAGGGCGTCACCGTCGGCCGTCTCGACACCCGCTATCTCGGCCAGGATTTCGACGATGCCGGCGAGATGCCCGATGACGATCCCGCAGGCCATATGATCGCCGGCGCCTATACCGGCGCGGTCAACGACTATCTGACACGCGAGCTCAAGATCGACCATGGCCGCCCCTATCAGATCTTCAACCGCGACGCGTTGGAGAAATGGAAGTGGCACGGCGCGAAGAAGGACGGCGGGCCGAGCTGGCCCGGCTACGTCAACGTGGCGCCCGAGCTGGGTCGGCTGCAGCGCGAGCTGCCGGACATGAAAGTCTGGATGGCGAACGGCCTCTATGATTTGGCCACCGCCTTCTTCGCGGTCGAGAACACCATAGCCAACAACGGCATCGATGCCTCGCGCATCGCCATGACCTATTACCAATCAGGCCACATGATGTATGTGCACGAGCCCTCTTTGGAGTCCCTGCTCGCCGACTTCCGCACGCTCCTGGCCAGCTGATCCCGAGAGGCACCCGACATGACCGATAAGCCCGAGGCACCGGCGATCCCGGAGCCGCAGCGTTTCGTCACCGAGCATGAAGGCACCTTCAACGGCCGGAAGCTCGCCTACACCGTCACGGCATCCGACACTTATCTCAAGGACGACGAAGGCAAGCCGCGCGCGACCATCTTCTCCTTCTCCTATGTCGAGACCGGCGTGCAGGATCCCGCGAAGCGCCCGGTGACCTTCGTGTTCAACGGCGGTCCCGGCTCCGCCTCGCTCTGGCTGCATCTGGGCGGCATCGGGCCGAAACGCGTGGTCGTGCCGAGCGAAGCGGCACCGGCCGGCACCGGCCCCTACGAACTCGCCGACAATCCGCTCTCGATCCTGGATGCGACCGACCTCGTCTTCGTCGATCCGGTCGGCACCGGCTACAGCCGCGCCCTCGGCGAGGCCACGCAGGAGGAATTCTGGGGCGTCGACAGCGATGCCGAATCGATCAGCCAATTCATCACCCAATGGCTGACCACCAACCGCCGCTGGGCCTCGCCGCGCTATCTCAGCGGCGAGAGCTACGGCACGACCCGTTCGGTCGCGATCGCCGCCAAGCTGCACAGCGGGGTAAAGGGAGTCGCCTTCAACGGCCTCGCCCTCCTATCCGTGATTCTCGATTTCCATCACGCCAAGTTCGAGAAGGGCAACCCCTTCCCCGATATCGCCAACCTGCCCACCTACGCCGCGACCGCGCGCTATCACGGGCGGATCAAGCCGGCACCCGCCGATGGCGACGGGTTCCTCGACGAGGTGCGCAGCTTCGCGCTGGAGGAGTATATGCCGGCGCTGCTTGCCGGCAGCCGGCTCGAGAACGGGCGCCGGAGCCGCGTGCTGCGCAAGCTCGCGCGCTATACAGGCCTCTCGGAGGCGTGGCTCGACCGCACCAATCTGCGCATCGACCCGTCGCGCTTCCGCAAGGAGTTGCTGCGCGATCAGGGCGTCGTGCTCGGCCGGTTCGACACACGCTATCGCGGCACCGATCATGACGATGCCGGCGAGGTGCCGGAGAACGACCCCGCGTCCTACAGCGTCGTCAGCGCCTATGTGACGGCGATCAACGACTACCTGAGCCGCACGCTCAAGGTCGAGACCGACCGTCCCTACCGGCGAAGCATTCGCGAGGCCAACGAGAAGTGGGACTGGCTCGGCCCCAAGCGCAACGGCGTGATGAGCTGGCCCGGCTACGTCAATATCGCCCCCGAGCTCGGCCGGTTGCAGCGCGAGCTGCCCGACTTCAAGGTCTGGATGGCGAACGGACGTTACGATCTGGCGACGTCGCTGTTCGGCGTCGAGAATACGATCGCGAGCAACGGCATCGACGCCGCGCGCGTGACCATGACCTACTATGATTCCGGCCACATGATGTATCTGCACGAGCCCTCGCTGGTACAGCTGACGGGCGATTTCCGCCGTTTCCTCGGATAGGCGCGCCGGCATCGGGACACGGCAGGCGCCTGCCCGCGGTTTCGATGCCGATATTTTTCGTTAGGTGGAGTGCACACCCCGGTCCGGCGTTCTCCCTCGTCGCTATGGAGGGGTTGAATGGCTGAGATTATCGCGTCGCGCATCAAGGAAGGCCTGCCGCATCCGCGTGGCGCGACCTGGGACGGCAAGGGCACCAATTTCTCGCTGTTCTCGGCGCATGCGACCAAGGTGGAGATCTGCCTGTTCGACGGCACCGGCAAGCGCGAGACGGCGCGGATCGAGCTGCCCGAATATACCGACCAGATCTTCCACGGCTATCTGCCCGATGTCGGGCCCGGCACGTTCTATGGCTACCGAGTCCACGGCCCCTATGAACCCGAGGCAGGCCATCGCTTCAATTCGAACAAGCTGCTGCTCGACCCCTATGCGCGCGCTCATGCCGGCGCGCTGACCTGGGATCCGGCCATCTTCGGCTATCAGATGGAAAGCGGCGACGACACCACGTTCGACGAGCGGGACAGCGCGCCCTTCGTGCCGAAATGCGTCGTCGTCGATCCCAATTTCGACTGGAAGGGCGAGCCTGGGCGGCAGGCGGTGCCTTGGGACCGGACGATCGTCTACGAGACACATGTGAAGGGCTTCACCAAGCTCCATCCCGCCATCGAGGAACGTCTGCGCGGCACCTATGCCGGGCTCGGCACCAAGGTGGTCGTCGATTACATCCGCTCGCTCGGCGTGACCTCGGTCGAGCTGCTGCCGATCCATTCCTTCGTCAACGACAGCCATCTGCTGGAAAACGGTCTCACCAACTATTGGGGCTACAACACCATCGGCTTCTTCGCCCCCGACCCGCGCTATGCCGCCGATGTCCCGAACAGCCTGCGCGAATTCAAGGAGATGGTGGCCTGCTTCCACGAGGCCGGGATCGAGGTCATACTCGACGTGGTCTACAACCACACGGCCGAAGGCAACGAGCGCGGCCCGACGCTCTCCTTCAAGGGCATCGACAATGCCAGCTATTACCGGCTGATCCCGGATCAGAAGCGCTACTACATCAACGACACCGGCACCGGAAACACCTTCAATCTCAGCAATCCGCGCGTCATCCAGATGGTGACGGACTCGCTGCGCTATTGGGTGCAGGAGATGCATGTCGACGGCTTCCGCTTCGATCTCGGGACGATCCTCGCGCGCGAGCCGGACGGGTTCGATAGCCAGAGCGGCTTTCTCAAGGCATGCGGCCAGGACCCCCTGCTCGGCACCGTCAAACTGATCGCGGAACCCTGGGATTGCGGCCCGGGCGGCTATCAGGTCGGCGGCTTCCCACCCGGCTGGGCCGAATGGAACGACAAGTATCGCGACACGGTGCGCGATTTCTGGCGCGGCGAGGCGCCCGCGACGGCGCTCACCCCGCGCCTCTGCGCCTCGGGCGATCTGTTCAACTATCAGGGGCGCCGCCCCTGGTCTTGCGTCAATTTCGTCACCGCCCATGACGGCTTCACGCTGAACGACCTCGTCACCTACAACGACAAGCACAATGAGGCGAACAACGAAGATAATAAGGACGGCAGCTCGGATAACCGTTCTTGGAATTGCGGCGTCGAAGGGCCGTCCGACGATGCCGAGATCAATGCGATTCGGGAGCGGCAGATCCGCAACATCCTGGCTACCCTGCTTCTGTCCCAGGGCACGCCGATGCTGTTGGCCGGCGACGAGTTCGGGCGCACCCAGCAGGGCAACAACAACGCCTATTGCCAGGACAATGAGATCAGCTGGCTGGATTGGGATATCAAGGAGAAGGGCCAAGGCCTCACCCGCTTCGTGCAGAAGCTCACGGCCTTACGCCACAAATATCCGATCCTGCGCCGCAATCGCTTCTTCACCGGCGAGCGCAACGAGGCGCTGGAGGTCAAGGACGTCACCTGGATCAACGCCAACGGCGCCGAGATGCAGGCGGCGGACTGGGCCGACGACAATATGCGCTGCTTCGGCATGCTGATGGACGGCCGCGCCCAGGCGACCGGTATCCGTCAGCGAGGCCAGGACGCGACCATGCTGATGATCCTCAACGCGCACCACGACATGGTCCGCTTCACCCTGCCGGAATGCGTCGGCGGAAGGCGCTGGTCCTTGCTGATCGACACCAATATCCCGGATGGCGAGGGCGAAAGCTTCGAAACCGGCGATAGCTACGACGTCACGGCCCGGTCGCTGCTGCTCTTCGGGCTGGAGCCCGATCGAGCGTAATATCCGGCCGGTTACAGCGGTAGCTCTATTCGGCGACGGCCGCCGCAATCCGGTAATGAACGCGGATAACGATGTCCCCCAAGCCGAGTGGGCAACGATCGGCCGGTTCATTCGGCCCATGCCATGATGGCTGTTGCCCGCGGCTTGGACCGACGAGGAATACCCATGAAGGATTTCAATCTGCTGATCGATGGTCGGCTGGTGCCGGGTGCCACCACCATGACCGTGCTCAATCCGGCCACGGAAGCGGTTCTGGCCGAGATTCCACGCGCCGACATGGCTCAGCTCAACGCCGCCGTCGCCGCCGCCAAGAAGGCGTTCAAGGCCTGGTCGGCGCGGCCGCTGCGCGAGCGCGGCGCGCTGCTGGGCAAGCTGGCGGATGCGCTCGAAGCGCGGCAGGACGAATTCGCCCGCCTGCTGACCGAGGAGCAGGGCAAGCCGCTGCCGCAGGCGCAGCACGAGATCGCCGGCGCCGTCGGGATGATGCGTTACTTCGCCTCGCTCGACCTGCCCTTCAAGACGCTCAAGGACAACGATACCCAGACGCTGTTCGAGCAGCGCACACCGCTCGGCGTGGTCGCGGCCATCACGCCCTGGAATTATCCGCTGCTGCTGCTGGTCATCAAGGTGGCTCCGGCGCTCCTCGCCGGCAACACCATGGTCGCCAAGCCCGCGCCGACGACTCCACTCACCACGCTCCGCCTGGGTGAGCTCTGCGCCGAGCTGCTGCCGCCCGGCGTGGTCAACATCATCACCGACCAGAACGATCTGGGCGGTGCGTTGACCAGCCATCCGGATGTGGCGAAGGTCGCCTTCACCGGCTCGACCGCGACCGGCAGGAAAGTGATGGAAAGCGTGGCCCCCTCGCTCAAGCGGCTGACGCTGGAGCTGGGCGGCAACGACGCGGCCGTGGTGCTCGACGATGTCGACCCCAAGGAAGTGGCACCCAAGCTCTTCGCCGGCGCCACGATCAATTCCGGGCAGGTCTGCCTTGCCATCAAGCGGCTCTATATCCATGACTCCATGTACGACGTGATCTGCGACGAGCTGGCCAAGCTCGCCCGGGAAGCGATCGTCGATGACGGCATGAAGCAGGGCACGCAGCTGGGCCCGCTGCAGAACAAGGCGCAGTTCGAGAAGGTGAAGGAATTCATCGAGGATGCCCGCCGGAACGGCAAGATCATTGCCGGCGGCGAGGCGCTATCTCGCAAGGGCTATTTCATCGCCCCCACCATCGTCCGCGATATTCCCGACGATGCCCGCCTCGTTCGCGAGGAGCAGTTCGGCCCGGTGTTGCCAGTCCTGCGCTACAGCGACGTGAATGACGCCATCGCCCGCGCCAACGATACGGATTACGGCCTCGGCGCCACCGTCTGGTCGTCCAATCCCGACCGCGCACTGGAAGTGGCGCGCCAGCTCGATGCCGGCGTGGTTTGGATCAACACGCATCTCGACATCACGCCGGACATGCCCATGGCCGGCGCGAAGCAGTCCGGCCACGGTGCCGAGCTCGGTCAGCAAGGGCTGGAGGAATATACCCAGCTCAAGATCATCAATGCCGCAAAGGTGCCTGTGGGCAACGTACCGGCGTAAATCGAAACCTGCCGGCGAGCGCACCGCTCGCCGGCAGGTTTCCTTGCTATTTCTCGCTGTCGAGATGGGCCATCTGGACTTCAGCGTAGCGTGAACCGACGGCAGCGCCCTTGGGCACTGCGCGCTCGATAGCGGCGAGATCCTCACCACCGAGGATGACGTCGAGGGCTCCCAGCGCCTCGCTCAGCCGATCTCGGCGTCGGGCACCGACGAGCGGCACGATATCCTGCCCGCGTGACGCCACCCAGGCGATCGCCACCTGCGCCACGCTGGCCCCCTTCGCTTCGGCGATGGCCCGCAGCGCCTCGACCAGCACCAGGTTTCGATCGATATTCCCTTCCTGGAAGCGGGGGCTCATGGCCCGGAAATCGCCGGGCGCCAAAGCCGTCTTCTGCCAATGGCCGCTGATCAAGCCGCGCGAGAGCACGCCATAGGCCGTGACGCCGATGCCGAGCTCGCGCAAGGTAGGAAGAATCTCATCCTCGATGCCGCGCGAGATCAGCGAATATTCGATCTGCAGGTCGGCGATCGGATGGACAGCCGCCGCGCGGCGGATCGTGGCCGCCCCGACCTCGGACAGGCCGATATGGCGGACATGGCCGGCCTTTATCATGTCCGCGATGGCGCCCACCGTTTCTTCGATCGGCACGTTCGGATCGAGCCGGGCCGGACGGTAGATGTCGATATGGTCGAGCCCTAGCCGCTTCAGCGAATAGGCCAGGAAGTTTCGGACCGCTGCCGGCCTGGCATCGATGCCGACGAAGGCGCCGGCCGGGTCGCGCATGCCGCCGAACTTGACACTGACCTGGAAACGATCGCGCGGCATGCCCTTCACAGCCTCGGCGATGAGCATCTCGTTATGTCCCATGCCGTAGAAATCGCCGGTATCGAGCAGCGTGATGCCGGCTTCCATCGCGGCATGGATCGTTGCGATGCCTTCCTGGCGATCGGAAGGGCCATAGAGGTCCGACATCCCCATGCAGCCGAGGCCGAGGGCAGAAACCGTGGGACCGCTGGTCCCGAGCCGGTGATGTTGCATTTCGCTTCTCCAATGTTCACGGCGTATCGCCCGTCGTGCCCCCTCTTTATGGCGCCTAATGCTTCGTGCGATAATCCGTCCGAGACTGGATAGGCTGTACGGGATTTCGAACAATGGCCGAGCTGGACCTTGCCGACCTCGACGCCTTCAGTGCCGTCGCCCGCCACCGCAGCTTCCGGGGTGCGGCTTCCGTGCGCGGCGTGTCCGCCTCGACCCTCAGCGAGTCAGTGCGCCGGCTGGAAGCGCGTCTCGGCGTCCGGCTGCTGAACCGCACGACGCGCAGCGTCACGCCGACCGAAGCCGGCGCGCGCCTGCTCGATCGGCTCGTGCCGGCGCTCAGCGAGGTCGCGGCCGCCCTCGATGTCGTGAACGGCTTCCGCGACAGCCCGACCGGAACGCTTCGCTTGAACGTGCCGACCATCGTGGCGATGCATGTCCTGCCGCCTCTGGTCGCGCGTTTCCTCGCGAGCTACCCCGGCATCACGCTCGAGATCGTCGGCGAGGATAATTTCATCGATGTACTGGCCGCCGGCTTCGATGCCGGCATCCGTTACGACGAAAGGCTGGAGCAGGACATGATCGCGGTGCCGATCGGGCCGCGGCGGCAACGCTTCGCCGCGGCCGCCGCGCCTTCCTACCTGGCAGCGCACGGCGAGCCGGTCCATCCCCAGGATCTGCTGCGCCACGCCTGTATCCGCCATCGCTTTCAAAGCGGCGTCATCCCGCCTTGGGAATTCGAGCGGGACGGCGAGATGCTGCGCGTGAGCGTCTCCGGTCCATTGGTCGCCAACACGCCCGCGCTGCAGCTGAACACCGCGCGCGCGGGGCTGGGCATCATTTTCACCTTCGAGGAGTTCCTGGCTCCGTCACTCGCTGACGGCACCCTGAAGCCCATCCTCACGGACTGGTGGCAGAGCTTCTCCGGCCCGTTCCTCTACTATGCCGGCCGGCGCCATCTGCCGGCGCCGCTCCGGGCCTTCATCGATTTCATCAAGGCGCAGCCGAGCAGCCAAGCCTAGCCGGCGAGCTCCACCGAGACGGCTTCGCGCCCCTTCGGCGTCTCGGCGACGCGCATGGAGACCGGCTGCCCTTCGGCCAGATCGGCGAGACCGGCTGCGTGCAGGACGGAAATATGGACGAACACGTCCTTGCCGCCATCCTCGCTCGCGACGAAACCGAAACCCTTGTCGCGATTGAACCATTTCACCGTGCCGGCCATGGGCACGGCAGTCGACGGATCGGGGCCGCGACGCGGGCCGCGCGGTGCGCCGAAGCCGCCGGCACCACCGGAACGCGGCGCGGGGGCTGCCGCCGTGCTGTCGTCGATCTCCAGCACCTTGGAGACCTGCGCGCCCTTGGCGCCGTGGCCGACCTGGACCCTCAGCTTGGCACCGGGCAAGACCGTGTCGCGCCCGGCCGCCTGCAAGGCGCCGATATGGAGGAAGGCATCGCCGCTGCCATCAGCCAGCTCGGTGAAGCCGAAACCCTTTTCCGCGTTGAACCACTTAACCGTGGCATCGACGATCGGTCCGTCCGACGGCGCGCTGCTGCCGAAAGATGGGGACGGCCGCATCGGCGGCGGATCATAAGGCTGCGGCATATCATCATCGAAGCCGCGCCGCCGTGGCCCACGGAAATCCCTGCCCTTGCCCATCGTATCCGCCTGTCTCCGTTGCCTGCCCCCGGCCCCCTGGTCTTATGGCATCGCCCAAAAATTCATCACGTGCTATAGCCTCTTCTACCCTAACACGTTGACCACGATTAGTGAATTAGGTCAGGTGATCGGGTATCGTTCAGCTTATCAGCCCGGCATGACAAATAGAATACAAGCGGCAACACGACCGAGCCTTGGGAGAGAGCAATATGAGCGCCATCAAGTCCGATACTCCGCAGCCCGCAGCGCCTTCGATCACGTTCAATCCGCTCTCGCCCGAATTCATCCGCGACCCCTACCCCTTCTTCCACCAACTCAGGACCATGGCGCCCCTCTTTAAGACGCCGATGGGTTTCTACCTGGCGAGCCGCAACGAGGATGTCGCGCTCATCCTGCGCGACAAGCGCTTCGGCAAGAATTTCCTCGGCAACATGGAGCGGCGCGGCGGCCTGGACGCGTTGAAGGAGCCGGTCTATGCCAGCGTCCGGCACTGGATGCTGGTCGCGGACCCGCCCGACCACACGCGGCTGCGCGGCCTGGTGGTGAAGGCCTTCACCGCCCGCCGGGTCGAAGACATGCGGCCGCGCATCCAGGCGATCGTCGACGAGACCATCGATCGCATCGCCGATCGCGGCCGGATGGATCTCATCCGCGATTTCGCCTATCGCCTGCCGGTGACGGTGATCTGCGAGATGCTGGGCATTCCCGATGCCGACCGAGAGCAGTTCCTGGACAATCCCGGCGTCGGCGGCCGGCTGCTCGACCCGGTGCCGCTGAGCCGGGCCGAGATCGATGCCGCGAACGAGAACAACCTCAAGCAGGCCGCCTATTTCCGCGGTCTGTTCGAGCTGCGCCGGCGCGAGCCGGGCGACGACCTCACGACCCAGCTCGTCCAAGCCGAGGAAGAAGGCAACAAGCTCACCGAGGAGGAGCTGACCGCCAACATCATGCTGCTGTTCGGCGCCGGTCACGAGACCACGGTCAATCTGATCGGCAACGGACTGCTGGCGCTCCATCGCAATCCCGACCAGCTCGACCGGCTGAAGCGCGATCCGGCGCTGATCCACAGCGCCATCGAGGAATTCCTGCGCTACGATTCCTCGGTCCAGCTGACCGGCCGTTCGGCGCTGGAGGATGTCGAGCTCTCCGGCGTCACGATCCGCAAGGGCGAGACCGTGCTGAGCCTGCTCGGCGCCGCCAATCGCGACCCGGCCGCCTATCCGGATCCGGACCGGCTCGACATCGCCCGGCCGAACGTCCGGCCGCATTCCTTCGGCGGCGGCATCCATTTCTGCCTGGGGGCGCAGCTCGCCCGCCTCGAAGGCGAGATCGCCATCAACACGCTCCTCGCCCGCCTGCCGGACCTCGTGCTCGACGATGCCGAAAATCCGGACTGGCGGCCGACCTTCGTGCTGCGCGGCCTCAAATCCCTGCCGGCCCATTGGGGCTGACCGGCCGCCCTGCAAAAACCGGATGAGATCCTGCGCCGGCGGCTATGGACCGGCGCGGGACGGCCCGGCAGTATCCTCCCGATAGAAAATGGGAGGATGAGAGACATGAAGAAGCTCTTCGATATCGAGGGAAGGGTGGCGCTCGTCACCGGCGGCTCGCGTGGGATCGGCGAAATGATCGCCACCGGCTTCGTCGAAAATGGCGCCAAGGTCTATATCTCGTCGCGCAAGCGGGATGTCTGCGAAGAGATCGCGGCGAGCCTGTCGAAACGCGGCACCTGCATCGCGCTGCCCTTCGATCTCGGCACCATGCCGGGCATCCTCGGCCTGGCCGAAGCGATCACCGCGCGCGAGCCCAAGCTCGACATTCTGGTCAACAATGCGGGCGCCACCTGGGGCGCGCCGATCGACGAATATCCCGAATCCGGCTGGGACAAGGTCGTCGACCTCAACACCAAATCGGTCTTCTTCATGACCCAGAAGCTGCTGCCGCTGCTGCGCAAGGCCGGCACCGCCGAAGCGCCGGCACGGGTCATCAACATCGCCTCGGTCAACGGCATCGAGCCGCCGGGGCTCGAGACCTACGCCTATTCGACGTCGAAGGCCGGCTGCATCATGCTGACCCGGCACCTAGCCAAGCGGCTCGCTGGCGAGCATATCCTGGTCAATGCCATTTCCCCCGGCCCGTTCCCGAGCCACATGATGCGCGCGACGCTGGAAGCGCATGGCGCCGACATCGCCGCCCGCAACCCGCGCGGCCGCATCGGCCAGCCCGAGGACATCGCCGGCGTCGCGATCTTCCTCGCCTCGCGCGCCTCGGCCTACACCACCGGGGCCTGCATTCCCTGCGACGGTGGATCAGCGGAGATATGAATATGACGGCGCCGGTTCGGATCGAGCCTTCGGATGAAAATCGCTGGGCCGAGATCCGCAAGAATTTCGAGGTCGCTTCCGGCTACATCAACCTCGAAAACGGCTATTTCGGCATCCAGCCGGCGCCGGTCCTGGCCGCGTTCCAGCGCTACACGGCGCAGGTGAACGCGGAAACGTCGCATTTCCTGCGGCTGCGCTTCCCGACCCTGCTGGAAGAGGTGATGGCGGCGCTCGCCGCCTTCACCGGGGCCGCGGCGGACGAGCTGGTGCTGACGCGGAACGCCACCGAGAGCATGAACATCATCGCCCAGGGCTACCCCTTCCAACCGGGCGACAATGTGCTGCTGGGCGCCCATGACTATGATCATGTCGTGCCGATCTTCGAGCAGATCGCCGAGCGCAAGGGCATCACCCTCACCCGCCTGGTGATGCCGCTGCATCCGCGCGACGATGACGAAATCGTCCAGCTCTACGAGCGGGCGATCGGGCCGCGCACCAAGGTCATCCTCGCCACCCATATGATCCATCTCACCGGCCAGATCATTCCGGTCGCCAAGATCTCGAAGATGGCCAAGGGCTACGGCGTCGACGTCATGGTCGATGCCGCCCATTCCTTCGCGCATGTCGAGTTCAAGCTGCCCGATCTCGCCAGCGATTTCGCCGCCGTCAATCTGCACAAATGGCTGGGCGCGCCGCTCGGCGTCGGCCTCGCCTACATCAAGCGCGAGCGCATCGGCGAGATCGAGCCGCTGTTCGCGGATTCCGTTTTTCCCAAGGGCGACATCAGGCGCCTCGCCCATTTCGGCACGACACCGCCCGCGACCATCCTCGCGATCCGCGACGCCATCGATTTCCACAACGGTATCGGCGGTGCCAACAAGGAGGCGCGTCTGCGCTACCTCAAAAATCATTGGATGGAACGTGTGCGCGATTTCGGCCAGATCGAGCTGCTGACACCTCTGGACCCAGCCCGCTCCTGCGGCATCGGCGCCTTCCGCGTCAAAGGGCTGAGCTCGGAAGCGGTCTATGATTATCTCTGGGACGAGCACAAGATCTTCACGGTCGCCCGCAATGTCGATGACGGGCCGGCCGTGCGGGTGACGCCGCATCTCTACAATACGGTCGAGGATCTGGACCGGCTGGTCGAGGCGCTGGGCAGATATCGCTAACAAGGAGTGTCCATGGCCGACATCGTTCTGGAAACGGCTCGACTGCGGCTTGAGCCCTGGTCGCCGGTGCATCTCGATGGGCTCAGCGTCTTGAACGGTGATCCGCTGGTGATGCGCTATATCGGCGGCGTGCCGCAGACGCGCGATGAAACCACGGCCGCGATCGAACGGCAGCGCGGCCGATGGGATACGCACGGCTTCGGCTGGTGGAGCTTCATCGACCGCACCAACGGCAAGCTGATCGGGGCCGGCTGTATTCAGCATCTGGCCGGCGGCATCGGCAATCCGCTCGAGATCGGCTGGCGCCTCCGCCCCGATTGCTGGGGCCAAGGCTTCGCCAGCGAGGCCGCCCGCGCCATGGCCGCCTTCGCCTTCGACCGGCTGAGCACCCCAACCCTGCTGGCGGTCGCCGATCCCGAAAACACCGCCTCGCGCCGGGTCATGGAGCGGCTCGGCATGCGTTATCGCGGCATCGAATATTGGTACGAGCAGGATGTCGCGACCTATGAAATCACTGTCGAGGAATGGCGGGCGGGGCTCGGACGCTTCTAACCTCGGACGAGCGTGCAGACTGATCCGCCGTAGATCGAAACCTCGACACATTTCGATCCATCCCATCGCACGACGACAATCGGAGCTTGACTCCCGATCGCCGGATTGTTTCAGCCCGGACCAAGTGGCTTGAATGTAATTCGACGCTCGCAATGTCGGCCCGGGCCTCTGCACCGACGAGAACTGTCAAAAGCCTTTGTCGATGCACCGATTTACTAACGATAATCAATCTACTTCTACTAGAATCTCAATATCCCTTTACGGGCCGACGATATACAGGTAGTATATGACTGGTAGATATGCACGCATCAGGCGTCCTATCGCCCGACTTTGGCCATTAGAGCCGCCAGCGGCTGCGCGGGAACATCCTATCGAAGGCCGACCCGACGGGGTCTTAGACAAAATGATGCCGTGACGAACGGCAACAGGAGAGTCGAATGACGCGAGCCGGATCAATATTTCGCCAATTTGTGAAGCGTACGCTGGAGAAATGCACCGCAAGCGCCCTCACCGGTGCAATTCTCTTCGCCGTGCATGGCCCTGCCGCCGCCGCATCGCAGACCGTCTGCGTCCCGACGTGGAGCACATCGGAGACGGCGAATACGACCGCCCTCCAGAGCGCTATCAAAAAATGCTCGGCCGCCGGCACCGCGTCGCTACCGGCGCTGGTCGACCTCAAGCCGATCGGCAGCATCGCCACCGCGCAGATCACGACGGTCACGCTGAGCAGCAACATTGTGCTCAAGCTCGAAACGGGCTTCACGCTCATGGGGCCGGCCCCGGCCGATGTCGGCTATACTGGAGAGGGGAGCGGCACGCCGGCTTCCATGCTCGTCGGCTCAGGTCTGTCGAACGTGACGATCACCGGCACCGGCACTCTCGATGGCAATGGCGCCGCCTATTGGAACATCTTCAATCAGGGCGGCAGCTTCACCAATCAAGACCGGCCGCGCATCGTCGAGATGTCGGGGAAAGCGCTCAATGTCGGCGCTAACTTCAGCGATATTGGCGCAAATCTGACCGGTGTTACCTTCCCCACGGCCACCAACGACACGACTCAGACGCTCAAGATCAAAAACTCACCTAAGGAGCAGCTGACCTTCGAATCCGGATCTAGCAATGTTCTTGTCGACGGCGTCTGGATTTTTGCGCCGCCGGGGCGCGCGAACCTGGGAACCGGCAACAAGAAGAATGTCGCTCCGAACACCGACGGTATCGATCTGACCGGCCTCACTACGGCAACCGTCCAGAACTGCCTGATCGATACCGGCGACGACGATATCGCCATCAAGTCCAACAAATCGTCGGCCCCGACCAATAACGTTACGGTCAAAAACTGCGTCTTCGGCGGCGGCCACGGTCTTTCGGTCGGCGGCCAGGAAACTGGCGGCGTCAACACCGTCACGGTGTCCAACGTTTGGTTCAAAGGAACGGATTTCGGCTTCAAGGTTAAGACCGACAATTCGACGAAGGACAGCGGCACGACCAATGGCGCTTCCTACACGAATTCCTGCATGCTCAATGTCGGTGAACCGATCCAGCTCACCTATCTGTTTAGCGGCGGCACCACCTCAGGCGGCGTGCCGCCGACCATCGAGAATATCTCCTACAACAACATTATCGCCGTCGCCGCATCGACGGCCGGCCAATCGGCCCTCCTCGGTGAAGTGACAGGCCTGTCCGACGATGCGCTGAACAAGAACATCAAGATCCTCAACAGCAAGATCACCGGAACCGGCGCCAAGAATTTTACGGTGACGAACGGTAGCCTGTTCGTCGGCTCGAAGAGTACCGTCGCGACGACATCGGGCAGCGGCGGCTCCGTCGCCGTCACGACGGACACGGGGCCGACCGTCTCCTGCCCAACCTCCATCACGATTCCGGAACAGCTTTAGAGCATCATTCACCAACGAGGGCGCGGCACTGAACGACCGGCACGCCCTCGGTCATATCGCTTGCACCCTGAAGCCGGTCCCGACGATACTTCGGCCGAGTGACGTAGATCCACGATACCTTGCGGTTTCGTCCTCGCCCACAGCTAAACAGAAGTGCAAGTATTCGCCGTCCGGAGTTCACCATGCCCGACACGCCGTCCGCCGCCTCCAACCTGGCCACGCTCGATGCCGAGGAGCTGCTGGACGGCATCAGCCGTTGGGTCGAAGCCGAGACGCCGACCAGCGACGGCGCCGCCGTCACCGGCCTCATCGCCGCGGCGGAGGGAGAGTGGCGGCGGCTCGGCGCCAAGACCGAACGCGTTGCCGGCCGCGACGGCTTCGGTGATCACCTGATCGCCCGAAGCCCGTGGGGGGAAGGCGAGAAGGGCATTCTCGTCCTCAGCCATCTCGACACGGTCCATCCGCACGGCACGCTTGCCCGCGCCAATCCGCTTCGGCGCGAAGGCGACAAGATCTACGGGCCGGGTATCTACGACATGAAGGCCGGCGCCCATCTCGCTTTCGCCGCCTATCGTCATCTGGTGCGGACCGGCCATAGGACGGTACTGCCGATCACCTTCCTCATCGTGTCCGAGGAGGAGGTCGGCAGCCCGACCTCGCGCGAGATCATCGAGCGCGAGGCGAGCAAGGCCAAGTACGTGCTGGTGACCGAACCGGCACGCGATGGCGGCCGCGTGGTGACCGCCCGCAAGGGCGTCGGCCGCTTCACGCTCAACCTCACCGGCCGTGCCGCCCATGCCGGCGGCCAGCATCAGAAGGGACGCAGCGCCGTCATCGAGCTGGCGCGGCAAGTGCTCGACATCTCGGCCATGACCGATTATGCCCGCGGCATCACCACCAATGTCGGCGTCATCAGCGGCGGCACCGTCCCCAATACGGTGGCGCCGGAAGCCTCGGCCGAGATCGATCTGCGCGTGCCGACGCCGGAGTTGGCGGACGAGTTGACGGAACGTCTGCTGAGCTTGAAGCCCTATGATCCCGAGATCGGGCTGGAAATGCTGGGCGGCATGAACCGGCCGCCCTACGTCAAGGATGCGGGCGTCGAGGCCCTGTTCAAGCAGGCCCGGCGCTGTGCCGCGGAACTGGGGTTCGAGTTGGGCGATGTCCATAGCGGCGGCGGCAGCGACGGCAACTTCACGGCGGCCCTGGGCGTGCCGACGCTGGACGGGCTCGGCGCCGACGGCGACGGCGCCCATACGCTGCACGAGCACATCCTCTATTCGTCGCTGGTGCCGCGCACGGCGCTGATGCTGCGCCTGCTGGAAACGCTGCGCTGACCGTCGGCTAATCGTCGCCGGGCGCCGGCGATGTCCGGTTCAGCCGATGCCCGCTCACGGCGGCACCGGCCGCCGGCTCCAGCCTTCGGAACAGCAGCACGGAAATCACAGACAGCAGTGCCACGCAGCCATAGGCAAAGCGGAAATCGGTGGTGCTGAGCGTACCGCCGACGGCGCCGCGCCAGGCTAGCGTGACGTGGAGAAGGATCGCGCCGAAGGCGACGCCCAGCGCCAGCGCCACCTGCTGCACCATGCCGCTGAAGCTGGTGGCGGCGCTCATCTTCGCGACCGGAATATCGGCGTAGGCAATCGTATTGAGGCTGGTGAATTGCAGCGAGCGGAAGAAGCCGCCGAGCAGCAGCACCGCCAGCATCACGATCGCCGGCGTGCCGGCCGTGAAGAAGCCGGTCGCAAGCATGGTCACGGCACTGATCAGCCCATTGACGACCAGCACCGTGCGAAAGCCGAAGCTGCGCAGGATCGGTCTCGCCGTCGTCTTCATGGCGAGCGCGCCGATCGAAGCGGCTAAGGTCAGAAGCCCCGAGACGAAAGGGGTATAGCCCAGCGTCACCTGGAGCATGAGCGGCAGCAGGAAGGGCAGCGCGCCGACGCCGACGCGGAAGAGCGAGCCCGCGAAGATGTTGCTGGCGAAGGTCGGCAGGCGCAGCAGCGACAAATCCGTCAGCGGGTGAGGATGCCGCCTGGAATGGCCGACGGCGGCGATGCCGAGCGCCAAGCCTAGGGCGATCAGGCCGACGGGCTGCCAGCCCGCGACATCGTCCCGGCCGACCGCCTCCAGCCCGTAGATGAGCACGCTCAGCGAGGAGCCGGTCAGCAGAAAGCCCAGCCAATCCAGCGGCGGCGTGTTCTCCTCTCGGAAATTCTCGATATAGATCGTCGCCAATACCATGCCGAGCACGCCGATCGGCACGTTGAGAAAGAAGATCCACCGCCATGTGGCGAAGGTCGTGATGAAGCCGCCCAAGGGCGCGCCCAGCACCGGCCCGATCAGCGCCGGCACCGTCAGATAGGCCATGGCGCGAACGAGCTCGGACTTGTCGACGCTGCGCAGCATGGCGAGCCGGCCGACAGGCACCATCATGGCGCCGCCGATACCCTGCAGGATGCGGGCGGCGACGAATTCCGGCAGGGTATGGCACAGGCCGCACAGCATCGAGCCGAGCGTGAAGACCCCGATCGCGGCACGAAAGATCGTGCGCGCGCCGAACCGGTCGGCGACCCAGCCGCTGATCGGGATGAAGACGGCAAGGCTCAGCATATAGACCGTGATGCCCAAGCTGAGCCGGATCGGACTCGTACCGAACGACCGGGCCATCGCCGGCAGCGCGGTCGAGATGACCGTGCCATCCAGATTTTCCATGAAAAGCGCGCAAGCGACGATGAGCGCCACGAGCATGGGCCGAGGGTTCGAGGGGGGCATCGGAGACCGGATACGGCGGGAATGCTTCATCAACGTAGGATGGAGCGCTTTTATTTCAACCATATAGATCATGCCACCGTCCCGGCTCGGACATGGCTCGGGCGCGGTTTTTCGGCAGGTCCAATGGTAACGGCTGGTTTATTGTTGCAGTGCAACATGAGCCTGGATGGATTTGAGAGACCGTTCATGAACCACCCCACCCCGCAGGCGCCATCGCGTCGCGACGGCTTCACCGCGACCTGCGCTGCGCTGCAGCCCGGCTTCTCGCGCTTCGTCCTGCCGGTCATGCTGGCCTGTGCCGCCCTGCTCGTGCTGGACTGCACGACGCTCCGGCATTACCTGGCTCACGCCCCGCTCGTAAGCTCGATCGCCGCCCCCATGGCCGAAGCGGTCGAAACCAACGCGCCCTGGATCCCCGGCGACATCGAGTTGCAGACGGCCGATCCCGTCACCTCGGCCAAGACGCTGGCGACCTTATTCGGCCTCATCATCTTCATGACCGCGACCTCGGTCTTCCTATGCGATACCACGCTCCGCATCGGCGGCGCCTTGCATAAGCGCAACCAGCCCAAGCGGCAGGGATAGTCGCCTCGCCCGGGAGGGCGTGCTAGACTTGGCTCCCATGAGGGAGCGAGTCATGAACGAGATCAGTCCTGTCGTGCAGGATGCGGCGACATCGCGGGAGCGTAGCGTTCCTTCGAACGATATCGAAGTCTGGGAAAATGTCCGGGCGGAGGCAACCCGCGCGGCCGCCGGCGAGCCGATGCTGCGCGATTTCCTCGATCTCGCCGTGCTGCGACACGACAATCTGCGCGGCGCGCTCGGCGCCATGCTGGCACGCAAGCTGGCCGAACGCTTCATGCCGCAGGAGCGGCTGAACGACATGGTCTGCGCGACGCTGAGCGAGGATGCGTCGATCATCGCCGCGGCCACCACCGATCTCATCGCCATCCGCATGCGCGACCCGGCCTCGGAAGGCTATCTGACGCCCTTCCTCTATTATAAAGGCTTCCATGCGCTGCAATGGCATCGGGTCGGCCATTCCCTGTGGCTTCGGCAGCGCAACGACCTCGCCCATTTCCTGCAGAACCGGGTGTCGGAAGTCTTCGCCGTCGACATCCATCCGGCCGTGCCGATCGGCACCGGCGTCTTCATCGATCACGGCACCGGTGTGGTGATCGGCGAGACCTCGGTCATCGGCAATGATGTCTCAATCCTGCAGGAGGTGACGCTGGGCGGCACCGGCAAGGAGCGCGGCGACCGGCATCCCAAGGTCCGTGACGGCGTGCTGCTGTCGGCCGGTGCCAAGGTGCTCGGCAATATCGTGATCGGCCGCGACGCCAAGGTCGGCGCCGGCAGCGTGGTGCTGCGCGACGTGCCGCCCTGCGCCACCGTCGTCGGCGTACCCGCCCGCATCGTCGGCTGGTGCCGCGAGACCATACCTGCCCATGCCATGGATCAGAGCCTGCCGGAGTTCGATTACCAGATTTGACACGACCGATCCGGCCCGGCCGACGGAATGGGCCGGATCGAATGCCTTCCCGACATCGTTGCCGATTCGCCACAGGCGGCTTATCCTTCGATCAGCCGAGGCTGGTGCGCCCGGGGCGGGCGCGCAGCAGCTCGGCCGGGAGAAATAATAATGACCACAACGGTTGCTCAGGTTCTACGCGGCAAAAATCCGCGCGTCTTGACGGTGTCGCCGACACAGGATGTTACCTCGCTCGTCACCTTGCTGGCGGAGCACCGCATTGGCGCCGTGCCGGTCGTCGATGATGCCGGCAAACTCGTGGGCATCATCTCGGAACGCGACATCATCCATGGCATGATCAAATATCGCGAGGCGTTGCCGGGCCAAACCATCGACAAGCTGATGACGCGACAGGTCAAAACCTGCACGCCGAACGACGCGGTGGTCGAGTTGATGGAGCTCATGACACGCTCGCGCATCCGCCACGTTCCCGTGCTGGAGAACGGCCGGCTTACTGGCATCATCAGCATCGGCGATGTCGTGAAGCAGCGGTTGGACGAGGCGCAGTCCGAGGTCGAGGCGCTGCGGAGCTACATCACCGCCTGAGAGCCCGAGACGCCGCCGCTCCGCGCTGGCCCGGCGCGGCGGCGGCGTGTATCTCTGGCGCATGACCACCCTGTGGCGCCATCGTAATTTTCGGCTGCTCTGGGCCGCGCAATCGATCTCGGCGCTGGGCGCTCGGGTCACGCGTGCCGCTGTGCCGTTGACGGCGATTCTGCTGCTGCAGGCCCGGCCGGACGAACTGAGCCTGCTCGCGGCCTTTTCGGCTTTGCCGGCGATCCTGATGGGGCCGATCGCGGGTGTTCTGACCGACCGCTGGCCCCGGCAAGCCTTGATGATCGGCGCCGATCTCGGCCGGTTCGCAGCCTTGATGACGATCCCCATCGCGGCGTTCCTGGGCAGGTTGACGCTCACTCAGCTCATCCTCGTGCTCGCTATCATGCGGTCGCTGACCCTGCTGTTCGAAGTGGCCGACCGGACCCTCCTGCCCTCTCTTGTCGGGCGCGCGCAATTGCTCGAGGGCAACGCGAAGCTCGGCACCACCGAGGCGATGGCCGAGATTTTGGGGCCTGCGCTTGGTGGCGCATTGGTGCAAGCGCTGACGGCACCCTTCGCCATCCTGGCCGATGCGCTGAGCTATCTCTGGTCGGCCGTCCTCCTCGCTCGGATCGACACACCCGCCATGCCGGCCGTGGCCGAGCCGGAACCGGCCCTTGCCGCCACCCTTGCCGGCATCGGTACGATCATTCGGCATCCGATCCTCCGACCGGTAGCGCTTTGCCTGGCGACGCAGAGCTTCTTCGGCAGCTTCTTCGAAGGCACTTACGATTATTTCGCCATCCGGGAGCTGGGCCTGACGCCGGCATTGCTTGGCCTTGCCATCGCCGCGGGCGGCATCGGCGCGCTCATCGGGGCGAGCCTGGCACCCGCGCTCGATCGCCGTCTGCCGATCGGACTGTCGCTGGTGGGCTTGCGTCTCGGTGCCGGCCTGTGCCAATTGCTGATCCCGTTCGCTGGCGGCTCGATGCTCCAGGCCACGCTCATCCTGATGGCGGCACAGATCACCGGCGATGCCGCCTTTACTGCCTTCGCCATCGGCGAGATCAGCCTGCGCCAACGGATCGTGCCCGATCGGCTGCTCGGCCGGGTCAATGCCAGCCTCGGTCTCGTCGGCAGCCTCGCCGGACCGGGCGGGGCCCTGATCGCCGGCATGCTGGCGACGCGCTGGGGCGTCAGGCCGGTGATGGCGATCGCGGCCGCCGGTCTCGCCGCGGCGAGCTTATGGCTGCTCGCCAGCCCCGCCATTCGCCGCCTGCGCCAGCCGCTCGACGCTGCGGCGCCGGCCTGAATCATCAGCAAGGGAGGTTTCGATGAACGCCAGACCCGATTTCATCAAGCACTATACCGAGATCGAAGAGCCCGAAGCCGGCTACTACGAAGGCTCGGATGAACTGTTCTCGATCGGTTCACCCTTCGGACGCGCCTTCGGCTTGACGCGCATCGGCATTCACCACGAGACCCTGGCCCCCGGCCGGCGCACCTCCCTACCCCATGCCGAATCGCTGGAGGAGGAGTTCGTCTATGTGCTCGAGGGCACGCCCGATGTCTGGATCGACGGCGTGCTGCATCGCCTGCAACCGGGCGACGGCGTCGGCTTTCCGGCCGGTACCGGTATCGCCCATAGCTTCCTCAACAACACCGGCAACCTGGTTCGCCTGCTTGTCGCCGGCGAACGGTCCAAGCCGGAAAATAAGGTCGTCTATCCGGTCGATGAATGGCAGAAGCCCTACCGGAAAGATTGGTGGGAAGACGCGCCGGAACAGGCGCTCGGCCCGCATGACGGCAAGCCCGCGTTGGATTAACGACGATGCGCCAGAGCCAGCCCGATGCCGGCGCCGACCAGTAGGCCGCCGGACAGGCGCTGGCGCAGCCTGCCGCGCCGGGCGATGAAGCCGCGTGCCCGGCCGGCGAGCAGCGCCCACAGCCCGTCGATGATGAGGGCGAGCATTAGGAAAGTCACGGCCAGCAGCGCCAGTTGCGCGCCGGTATCGCCGGGCCGAACGAACTGCGGAAAGAAAGCGCCGTAGAACAGCAGCGTCTTGGGGTTGGTGAGCGAGACCAGGAAGGCCCGCCCATAGATCACGCGCGCCCGCGGCGGCTCCGGTCGGGTCCGCGTCAGATCGACCGGTGGCATCCGCCACTGGCGGATGCCGAGATAAAGGAGATAAAGCACGCCGGCCCAGCGCAACCACTCGAACCACTGACCGAGCAATCCCAGCGCGGCGCTCATCCCGAGAATGGTCAAGCCGAGCTGCAGCACCATCGCCGAGGCGGTGCCGGCCACGGTCATGAGACCGTAGCGTGTGCCGTGGCCGACACTGTTGGCAACGATCAGCGCCACATTCGGGCCGGGGATCAGCATGAGGATTGTAACGGCACCGACAAAAGCCAGATATAGCGCGAGATCGATCACGGCGGGCTCCGAGCTGAAGGGCCTCAGCATACATGAATGCAACGCCGCTTTGTTCCACGAGCATTTGACAGAGTGGCGCGAGCGCGCTGCACTCATCGCAACGGTAAGGCGAGGATAGCGATGACGAAGCCTACGGTCTTCATCGATGGCGAAGCGGGCACCACCGGCTTGGAGATCCGCGCGCGCCTGGCCACCCGCGACGATATCGAATTCGTCTCGATCGACCCTGCCAAGCGCAAGGATGAGGCCGCCCGGAAGCGGCTGCTGAACGAAGTCGATCTGGTGATGCTGTGTCTTCCGGACGAGGCGGCGAAGCAAGCCGTGGCGCTGATCGACAATCCCACCGTGCGCGTGCTCGACGCCAGCTCCGCTCACCGTGTCTCGGAGGGCTGGATCTATGGCTTCCCGGAGCTGCTACCAGGTCAGGCCGAGCGGATCGGTGCCGCCAAGCGCCTGACCAATCCAGGCTGCTATCCGACGGGTGCCGTGGCGCTGATCCGGCCGCTGGTCGATGCCGGGCTGGTGCCGGCCGACCATCCGATCTCTATCAACGCCACTTCCGGCTATTCCGGCGGCGGTCGCCAGATGATCGACGCGTTCGAAGGGCGGAGCCCCAACCCGATCACCGACCGCTGGCGGATCTATGCGCTCGGCCTGCAGCACAAGCATGTGCCGGAGATGAAGCTCTATGGTGGCCTCACGCACAAGCCCATCTTCTCGCCCGCCGTCGGCGTCTATCGCCAGGGCATGATCGTCGAGGTTCCGCTGGCGCTCTGGTCGCTGCCCAAGCGGGCGAGCGGGCGCGACCTGCACGAGGTTCTGTCGACCCGGTTCGAGGGACAACGCTTCATCCGGGTCATGCCGTTCGACCATCGCCCCGAGGTGCTGGCGCCGGAAGCGCTCAATGGCTCGAACCTGCTCGAACTCTACGTGTTCGACAATGCGGCCGAGGAGCAGGCCTTGCTGGTGGCACGGCTCGACAATCTGGGCAAGGGCGCCTCCGGTGCCGCGGTCCAGAACCTCGATCTGATGCTGGGGCTTGCCGGCGAGCATTCCTACGCGCTCGCCGCCGCGGCCTGATCGCCTCGCGTCCTACCGCACGAAAGGTCCGGCCTCCTTCACATCGCCGGCCCGCGTCGGCCCGGCCAGCAAGGTCCAGTGGACGTTGGCCGCGTCGATCTTCTGAAAGGTGAGCTGCAGTGTCTTGGCACCCGGGCAGAGCTGAGGCGCCGGTTGCCCGTCGGTGCCGAGCCCGCCGGTCGGAGGCGCGTTGTAAGCGGAGGCGGCGATATCCTTCAGCTCCAGCTCCTCCGTGACGCCAAGCCCATGCACGACGAAATAGTCGCGCTTGGTGACGCCTATGCCGGCCGGATTCCTGGTGACGCTGCCGGCGTAGAGAGCGTTTTCCCCGTTGGTGTTGCCGCCCGGATGCCAGATCTCGTAGTCGGGCGGATTGCTGAGATAGGCGTAATCGCCCGGCACCATGTCCGCGGCGGTGATCGGCCGCTGCTGGAAGCTGAGATTGCCACTGACATGGGCGATCCAGGGCCCATGCGGCCGGCACGGATTCACCGGCAAAAACATAACCGGGACCATGTGGAAGCCGAACGACGTATCGCGATTAGCCGTGACCTTGGCGGTAAAAGCCGTCTCGTTCTGGCCGATGACGACCGACGTGTCGGCCAGCGGAATGCCGAGACCCCAGAGGGCATGGGGGCCGGGCCGGTGCAGCGTATCGAAATCGGTGCCCAGCGTGCGCCTGATGCCGGCCAGGACCGACGCCTCCAGCCCGAGTTGGCAATCGAGCGTCCCGCCATTGGCGAGGAAGGAATCGACCGCCTGCGTCGCCGAATCCCCGCTGACCGAGCGGAAGGCGAAATGATCGGTCGCCTTTTGTCCGGTGGAGCCCCTGATCAGGCTGCCACGCGGATCCGGATAGGTTTCCCAGACGCCCCCGCCGATGCCCGGCGTCTGATTGAGCTGCGGGAACCGGCAGCTGCTGGCCGTGGTCGAGAGAGCGACCACGGAATTCGCCCGGATCATGATGTTGATCTCGAGATCCTTCACCGTCTTGAACTCGAACCGCCGATGCGGATGGCAGGCCATGGCGACGAAGATCTGACCGCGAAGCGGCAGATGTGCCCGCTGATAAGGCCCCCGCGTATTCACACCGCCGAGGAAGGCCTGAAATCCCGGAAGCTGCGAGGACATCCAGACCTGCGCGCCGCCGACCCACAGGCCCGGCTCCGATCCCGACGATCCGGCCTGCACCGGTATCAGCGGCGACCGCCCCTTTTCGTCTCGCCCCGGATGGAACGCGGCGAGCCGGATGCCGGAGCGATCCTCCAACGCGCCGGTTCGGCGATGGCAGGCCTGAACCTGCTTATGCGGACCACGGAAGGCGTTCTGGCAGGCGGGATTCACGAGATCGGACAGCATGCCGAGAAAAGTGCTGCTGCCCGGGCCCGACCAGGCTTGGCCTTCCAGCGCATTCATGCCGCAAGGCAATGGCGGCAGCGGGTAGGTCTGGCCGCCGCCATTGCTATTGCTGCTGAACTCGTCGGTGCCGGTCGGCACACCGCCGTTGGAGCTGAAGACATCGCCCCCGTCGTCATCGCCGTTCGAGGCGAAGACGTCACCATAATCGTCGCTGCCGGAGCTGAAGACATCCTGCGCCGCCGCACTGCCGACGGACAGCAGCACACCCGCGAGCACGGCGCAGATCGTGACGAACACTCGAACTAGGTGCCCCGGCCTATCCATGAGCGCCTCCTCGATCTCCCGGCCGAACCGGAAAGGTCTATTCCAGGAAGCTTAGGCCTTCGGCCGGGCCGGTCAATGACCATCGGTGCCGGTCTCCGCCATGTAGGCGTCACGCCGCTCGCTCGCCTCGTGATGGGCGCGCAGCGCCGAGAGCGCGCCGATGACGATGCCGCGGGCGACCGTATGGTGCAGGGGCCGGCCGTTGCCCCAGCGCTCGCGCCGGGCCCATTCGTCGATCGAGAGCCCCGTGCCGATCACGTACCAGATCGCCCGCGCGGCCGGCGAGCCGGTCCCGCCCAAGGCCGACAATGCTTGCCAGACCTGATCGCGTGCCGTCTCGATCCGTTCGCTGATCGGCGGGGCACCGCTGCCCTTCACCGGCACCTTAGCGAAATCGAACGCTTTCAGCGGATCGAGCTGGGCGCGGTGAAAGGCACCCTGGAAGCGCCGCGCCGCCCGTGCATCCTCGCCCGGCACCTCACCGCTCTTGACCATCCGGGCGAGCGTGTCGATCGCGCGCGGCGCCGCAGCCGCCCATCCGTCCGGATCGCGTCCCTGCCAGCTCTCGAAGCCGTCGCCCTGCCGAAGGCGCTCCGGACTCGGGCTGCCGCCTTCCACCGTCGCGGTTGCCACCGGACGTTCCGCGCGCAGAAGCCGGTTGAGTCGGGCTACCTCGGTCCGATCGAGCCGAGCGCTCGGCGTCTCGGCCAGACGGGCGCGCAGCTCCAACAGCTCGGCACCGTCGCGCGCCAACCGATAATGACCGGGCCGCACGCATTCGGCGATGCCCAGGCGGGCGAACGCGCCGCAGAGCCGTCCGGCACGGCCATGGGCCAGGCCGAGCTCGGCGTCGAGCATCGTGCTGGCCAGCCCCTCGCCCTCGGCGGCGAGCCTGCCCACCAGGCGCAGCTCGATCTCGCCCTCTCGCCACAGGAACAGCAAGCCGCGGCGGCTCAGCCGGGGAATCTCGTTCTCGCTCATGACCGACGCCCCCAATGACGATTGGCATAGTTGCGGATGGCCTGGGCGAACCAGGGGTCGCTCGGCTCGATCTCGTCGGGCCGGAGCAGAACCACGCCCTGGCGGTGCCAGGCCGCGGCGCGCTGCCGATCGATCTCCTCCTCCGTCGTCGGGCCGCTCGCGACACGCGCGCCGAGATTGCTCCGGGGTCTCATGGAAAGCCTCCAATGATTATTCACGCCGCTCGCCGGCGGCCTTCGAGGCGACGAAGCGCTTGGCGATGCGCTTCGATCAGGTGAAAGAAGACGACCTCCCAGGAGCGCGTATGCAGCACGCCGAGCATCCGGCAGGCATCGTCGGGACCGACGCCGCGCCGTTGCCAATCGCGGATCTGCTCGGCCGCGACGAGGCCGCTAGGATCGGGAGAGGGATCGAATCGTTGCAACATGATGTGCGATCTACAACATATCGTTGCCACACGAGTCAAGCCGTTGTACGAAACTAATGGACTGGATTATGGCAACGATCTGTTGTAGGATAGCGCATGGCCGATCTCATCCCCGACCGCCTCAAGCAACTCCGCCTCGCCCGCGGCTGGTCTCTCGCCAAGCTCGGCGAGATGATTGGCACATCAGGTCAAAATGTCAGCAAGCTCGAGCTCGGCAAGGCCCGATTGACGCTTGACTGGATGAATAAGTTCGCTCAGGCCTTCGGCATCGAACCGTTGGAATTGATGCAAGTAGCGCCTCGGTCATCGCCGCCCGATCCGCGCCAAGCCGGGCCGGATCGTTTCGACATTCCGCAATATTCCGTTGATCCACGCGACATGATCCCTGTCCGCAGCGCCGGGCGCGGCGGCAATGGGCAGAGCATGTTCCTGGAAGACGGCCCGATCGAATGGACTCCTCGGCCCAACGTGCTCAAGACCGTCCGCGACGCCTATGCCATCTACATGGTCGGCGACAGCATGATCCCGCGCTACCATCCGGGCTGGCTGATCTACGTCCATCCATTCAAGCCGCCGGCCCGCGGCCGTGCCGTCGCCGTCACGCTCGCCAACAACGAGGTGCTGGTGAAGGAGTGGCTGGGCCAGGATGCGACGCACCTGATGCTGCGCCAGTACAATCCGGCCGAGGAGCTGCGCATCCCGCTCGCCGAGGTACGGGACGTGCACCTCATCGTCGGCAGCGCCGAGGAGTAGGGAGAAAACCCCGTCTCCATCCGAGACGGGGCGCTCTCGCTCACGCCGCCGGCAACCTCCTCAACGCGCGGTCGCGGGTCTCCGCAACGCCGGCCCTGGGCAGGCTCCACCCCTTGACGATCGCATAGATCGCGGGAATGACGAGCAGGGTGAGAATCGTCGACGAGACCATCCCGCCGACCATCGGCACGGCGATGCGCCGCATCACTTCGGAGCCGGTTCCCGTGCTCCAGAGAATGGGCAGAAGACCGGCCATGATCGCCACAACGGTCATCATCTTCGGCCGCACCCGCTCGACCGCGCCCGACATGATGGCTCCTTGCAGATCGGCGCGGCTGAGCGGCATGCCTTCCGACCGCCGTCGCTCCCCGATTTCCGCAAGGGCGTGGTCGAGATAGATCAACATCACCACGCCGGTCTCGGCCGCGACGCCGGCCAGCGCGATGAAGCCGACCGCTACGGCCACACTGAAATTATAGCCGAGCCACCACATCAGCCAGACGCCGCCGACGAGCGCGAACGGGACCGAGAGCATCACGATCAGCGTCTCGGTCATACGGCCGAAATTGAGGAAGAGCAGCACGAAGATCACCACCAGCGTGGCCGGCACCACGATCTGCAGCTTGGCCTTGGCGCGGTGGAGATACTCGAATTGGCCGCTCCACTCGACATGATAGCCCGGCGGCATCTTCACCTGTTCCCCGACGGCCCGGGCCGCGTCGGCGACGTAGCCGCCGAGATCCCGCCCCTGCAGATCGACATAGATGTAAGCGACCAGTTGAGCGTTCTCGGTCCGGATGCTCGGCGGCCCTTGCGTGACACGGACGCTGGCGAGCTGACCGAGCGGCACCATGGCCCCGCTCGCGGTCGGCACCAGCACCTGGCCGGCAATGCCGGCCGGATCGTCGCGCAGGCCGCTGGGATAGCGGACATTGACGCTGTAGCGCTCGCGGCCCTCGACTGTGGTGGTGACGGTTTCCCCGCCCAGCGCCACCGCCACGACCTTCTGTATGTCGTCCACCGACAGCCCGTAGCGCGCCGCGGCGTCCCGATCCGGAACGATTTCCACATAGTGGCCGCCCTCCAGCCGCTCGGCGAATGCGCTGGTCGTACCCGGCACATTGTGAATGACCCGCTCGATTTGGGTCGCGAGCTTGTCGAGCTCGCTCAGGTCCGGACCGAACACCTTGACGCCGACCGGCGTCCGTATCCCCGTCGACAACATGTCGATGCGGGCCTTGATCGGCATGGTCCAGGCATTGCTGACGCCGGGAAGCTGGAGCGCCGCATTCATGTCGGCAACGAGCTTGTCGATTGTCATGCCGGCCGGCCACTCGTTCTCCGGCTTGAGATTGACGACCGTCTCGCTCATCTCCAGCGGCGCCGGATCGGTCGCGGTCATCGCGCGCCCGGCCTTGCCGAACACCGACGCGACCTCGGGGAAGCTCTTGATGATCCGGTCCTGCGTCTGCAGCAGCTCACCCGCCTTCGTCACCGACAGACCGGGCAAGGTCACCGGCATGAACAGCAGCGTGCCCTCGTTCAGGCTCGGCATGAACTCGGTGCCGAGCTTCGACATCGGCCAGACCGATACCGCCAGGATGACGGCAGCGGCGAGCACCATCATGACCGGGACACGCAGTGCCAAGCGGATCAGCGGGCGATACAGCCAGATGAGCACCCTGTTGATCGGGTTTCGGCCCTCGGGAATGATGCGGCCGCGCACGAAATAGAGCATGAGCACGGGCACGAGCGTGACCGACAGCAACGCGCCGCCGGCCATCGCGAACGTCTTGGTATAGGCGAGCGGCTTGAACAGCCTGCCTTCCTGGTCCTCCAAGGCAAAGACCGGCAGGAACGCGACGACGATCACGAGGAGGCTGAAGAACAGCGAGGGGCCGACCTCCTTGGCGGCGGCGATCAGCGCCGGGCCGCGCGGCTCGTCCGGCTTGAGTCGCTCGACATGCTTATGCGCGTTCTCGATCATGACGATGGCCGCATCGACCATGGCCCCGAGCGCGATGGCAATGCCGCCGAGGCTCATGATGTTCGAGCCGATGCCGAGCGCATGCATGCCGGCGAAGGCGATGAGCACACCGATCGGCAGCGTCAGGATGGCCACGAGCGCGCTGCGGAAATGCAGCAGGAAGATCATGCAAACGGCGGCGACGATCAGGCTCTCCTCGACCAGCGTGTGCTTGAGCGTATGGATCGCGCTGTTGATGAGCTGCGACCGGTCATAGACCGGTTCGACCGACACGCCCTCGGGTAGCCCGGGCTTCAACTCGTCGAGCTTGGCCTTGATATTGTCGATGGTGGTCAACGCGTCGGCGCCGTCGCGCTTCAGCGCGATGCCGCCGACCGCTTCGCCGGTGCCGTTCAGTTCCGTGATGCCGCGCCGTTCGTCCGGCCCGAGCTGGATGCGGGCGACATCCTTCAACATGACCGGCGTCCCGTTGGGGGCGGCCTTCAAGACCACGTCGCCGAGATCCTGGACGTTGCGCAGATAGCCCCGGCCACGGACCATGTATTCGGTCTCGCTCATCTCGATCGTACGGCCGCCGACATCGCGATTGCTGTCCCGCACCGCGTCGCTCACCCGGTCGAGCGGGATGCCGTAGGCCTGCAGTTTCCGGGGATCGACGACGACCTGATATTGCCGCTCGAAGCCGCCGACGCTCGCGACCTCGGAAACACCTTTGGCGGTGACGAGGTTGTAGCGGACGATCCAGTCCTGGATGCTGCGCAGCTCGGCCAGCGTCCGCTCGGCGCCGATGACGACATACTCATAGACCCAGCCGACGCCGCTCGCATCCGGCCCGAGCGCCGGCGTCACGCCCTGCGGCAGGCGTTTAGCCGCGAAGTTCAGATATTCCAGAACCCGCGACCGTGCCCAATAGAGGTCGGTGCCGTCGTCGAACACGACATAGACGAACGACAGGCCGAAATTCGAGAAGCTGCGCACAACCTTGGCGTGCGGCACCGCCAGCAGTGCCGTCGTCAATGGATAGGTGACCTGGTCCTCGACGACCTGCGGCGCCTGGCCTGGGTATTCGGTGTAGACGATGACCTGCGTATCCGAGAGATCGGGCAAAGCGTCGAGCGGGGTATTGGCGACGGACCACACCCCGACACCGACCACGATCAGGGCGGCGAGCAGCACCAGCATCTTGTTGCGAGCGCAAAGCTCGATGAGGCGGCCGATCATTGGACACCCCCCTGTTCGACAGTCCCCGAGCCGCCGGCGAACCCCTGCAAGGCAGTGCGGAGATTGCTTTCGGCATCGATGAGGAAGTTGGCGCCGGTGACGACCTGATCGCCCGGCTTGAGCCCGTCGAGAATTTGGACCCAATCGTCGCCGCGGACGCCGAGCCGGACGGATCGGGGCTCGAAGCGGCCTTCGCCGGCCGCCACCAGGACGACTTGGCGCGTGCCGCTATCGAGCACCGCCGAATTCGGCACCGACAGCATCGGCTCCCCTCCGGAAGGAGCGTCGATCCGCACATCCGCATACATCGCGGCACGCAGCGCGCCGTCGGCGTTGGGCAGCACGATCCGCACACGCGCGGTTCGCGTTTCGGCAGACAGCGTCGGATAGATGAAATCGACCTTGCCCTCGAAGGCGCGGCCGGGAAAGGCCACGAAGCTGGCCCTCGCCCGCTCTCCGGACCGGATTGTGCCGAGATCCTGCTCCTGCACCTCGGCGATCAGCCACATCGAGGAAAGGTCGGCCGTCCTATAGAGCGCCTCGCCGGCATCGACCCGCATACCCTCCTGTGCCGGCTTGTCGATGACGACGCCGTCGGCCGGCGCCATGACGGCGATGCGCCGGGCGGATCGTCCGGTTTTGCGCAGCCGGGCGATTTCGTTCTCGGGGATGTCGAGGGCGCGCAGCCTTTGATCGGATGCAGCACCGATGGCGCCGCCCATCCGGGATGCGACCAGATATTCCTCCTCCGAGGCGACCAGATCGGGCGCGTAGATCTCGGCCAGGACCTGGCCGCGCCGAACCGCATCGCCCGTCGCCGCCACGTCCAGCTGTTCGATCCAGCCGGCCACCTTGGTGGTGACCGTCGCCAGGTGCCGCTCGTCGAATTGCAGGATGCCGGTCGCCCGGACGGCACGCGCGACAGCCGGCCGCATCTCTGCGGCCTCGGTCCTGACGCCCAGGGTCTGCAGGCGGCCGGGGTTGATCCGGACGGTACCGGGCGGGTCGCCCTGCGCCCCCTCATCCGCATAGACGGGCAGGTAATCCATGCCCATCGAATCCTTCTTGGGCTTGGGCGAGGTATCGGCAAGACCCATCGGATTGCGATAGTAAAGGACGCGATGTTCGCCGCTTGCCTGCGGCTTGACCGCCGCTACCGGTTCACTCGGGGCCCGAGCGGGAGCGGCATCCTCGAACACCGGCTTGTAGTCGCGTCCGTCATTCGTCTTCTTCGGCGTGGGCGCGTAATCCGGCCTTCCGTCCGGGTCCTGATAGTAGAGCGGTTGGCGCGCGTCGTCGGCGAAGGCGGCACTCGAAACGGCAAGGCCGAATGCCGTGCAGGCTAGAAGAAGCGCACGCATCAGAGATCGCCTCCGATCAGACGTTCGATCGCGGCGAGCGCCATCTGTTCGTCGAGCTGGGCTTGGAGCTGGCGAAGATCGACCTCGTGCATCTGATGCTCGGCGGCGATCGCCGCGGTAAGGTCGCCCTTGCCCTGGCTGTAATTGGCCAGGACCGTTTGAAACGTCGCACGCGCTTGCGGCATCGCTTCTCGCTGCAGCAGCGCCTCGGTCGCCCGAGACGCGTGCAGCCTGGCGACCGCCTCGCCCAAGGCGCCCTCGACCTCCTGCATCGCAGCCTCGTATCGCATCTGGGATGCCCCCAGTTGCGCCGCCGCGGCGTGCTGTCCCGAAGCTTCGCGGCCCCAAGGGATCGGGATGTTGAACCCGATGGTGGCGGCGAACCCGACCGGCCGATCATTGGTCTGGATCAGCGGTCCTCCACCGATGGTGAGATCCGGATACCAGGCCTTGTCCGCGAGGCTGCTCCGCGATCGGGCGGCGGTGATTGCCGCGTTGTTCATCGACAAGGTCGGGTTGGACGCGGTGGCGCGGTCGACCAGCACCGCGAGGACCGGTTCGCCAGCCGGCATCGGCCTCAGCCGCTGCGGTTCGGCCAGCGTGGCATCTCCCCGACGGCCGACAAGGGCGTTGAGCCGTGCGCGGGCAGCGTCCCTCTCCCCCTCCAATCTGGCCGCCTCGGTCTTGGCGGCGGTCTCCTCTCCCTGTCCCCGGATAATGGAAGTCTGATCGCCGCCGCCTTGGCCGTAGCGGGCGGATGCCGCCTCGCGCATGCGGCGCCCCAGATCGCCGACCTCCCGGTTCACCGCGATCTCGCGGCCGGTCAGATAGTATTGCGCAAAGGCAATCTTGATCTTCTCGTCGAGCGCGTCCTGGGCCGCCCGCTCCTGCCCGCGGGCGGCATCGACATCGGCCAGCGCCGCCTCGCGGCGGAGGTCGCGTTTGCCCCATAATGGAAAAGATTGCGTGATCGTGACCGTATGCGCGCTGAAGACGCCGGGGTCCTTATAATATTGATAGCTGTCGCTGACCGTGGGGTCGTCGAGCGCGCCGGCGCCCTCGGCCTTGGCCGCTGCCTCCGCCGTCTCGAGCGAAGCCGCTCTCAGGGTGGGGCTCAATTGCCGCCCTGCCGCGATAAGGCCGTCGACGGTTGCGCCCAGCGGACCGTCGGCGGATTGGGCGAAGGCGGGTGTGCACGCGATCAGGCCGGCCGCCAGCATCCCGCCGGCACCGAGCCGCATCCGCTGGGCGCTCACGTCACTTCACCAGATCGGTAGTGACGGTTCCCCGGACGGTCTCCGGCTCGCCCTGGATCTTGGCCGTGAGATGCAGCGCGAAGGTGCCGGCCATGCCAGGATCGACCTCGAAGCTGTAGAGGCCATCCCGGCCCGGCAACGCCTTCACGGGCGCCGCCATGCTCGCCATGCCCATCGGCCCCATGTCGGCCTTGCTTTCGAAAATCACGGCATCAGGCACCGGCTTGCCGTCCGCGACATGGACGAGCCTGACCCGGACGATGTTCTTCTGACCGGAGATCTCGGGCTTGCCGACCAGCTCGAACCGATAGTCGGTGGCGGCGGCGAAGCTCGAGAGGGCGGAAAAAGCGATGCCGAAGGCGAACGCCGCGGCGCCCGCAACAATATGATTGCGATTCATGGAAAGACCCTTCGTAGCCGGCCAGCGGCACAGCCGCTTGGCCGGCGGAAACAACCTGACTGTCGAGGAGGCGCACTTCGAGCGTGCGCCGGCTCACTCAGGCCGTTCGGGGCGGAAGGGGCTCGGGTTCGCGATCCAGGCCGTCGAGCTCGAACACGGAAGTCCAATAGTCGATCACGCTATATTGCATAACCGCTTCATGGATCAGGAAATGGCCCGGCAGGGCGCTCACGGTGACGCAACCCATCAGCTTGATGCATTCGGGTGTCATGCCCTTGCAAGGCGGCATCGGCTTCGCGTCGCCGGAAGCCGATGCCGCCATCGCCATGTCGCACGGCATGTCGGCCGAGACCAGGACCGAGCCATAGGACGCCGAATGCGCAAGCTCCAGCGTCGTCCCGCCGATAAGGGCGCCGGCGACGATCAGGAACAGCATGTTGCGCAACCACCGGCACATGACCCTTAACGAAAGCTCCTGCATCCCTTGCCATCGGCACCAATGACGGCCACTCCCGCAGTTAGCGGCCTGTACGGATCGTAGATGGACCTTCCTCTTGGTGGAAGGTCAAGCGCCCTCTCGCTTCTCGGCGCCATTGACGGACTCCATCGCGTCAGGCTGACTGGCGGTAACAAGAAGTCGGGAGATGGGGATGGAATCGGCGAAGAAGGTAGCCATCGTTACCGGCTCGGCGACCGGCATCGGCGCCGCCGTGGCGCTGCGGCTCGCCGGCAAGGGCGTCAATGTCGTGATCAATTACAGCCGCAGCGTCGGCGAGGCGGAGGCGACGGCGGAAGCCTGCCGGGCGCTCGGCGTCGAGGCGCTGCTCTGCCGCGCCGATGTCGCCGCCGATGCGGATTGCCGCGCCATGGCCGAGGCCGCGATCGGGCGATGGGGCCGGATCGACTATCTGGTCAACAATGCCGGCACCACGGTCTTCGCCGATCACGCCGATCTCGACGCGGTCCAGGCCGAGGATTTCCGCCGCATCTACGATGTCAACGTGATCGGCGCCTATCAGATGGTCCGCGCCGTCGCCGCGCAGATGAAGCGCCAGGGCCAAGGATCGGTCGTCAACATCTCCTCGATCGCGGGCCTCGCCGGCATCGGCAGTTCGATCGCCTATGCCGCCTCGAAGGGGGCCTTGAACACGCTCACTCTGTCGCTCGCGCGCGCGCTCGCTCCCGAGATCCGGGTCAATGCCGTCTGCCCCGGCCTGGTCAAGACGCGCTGGCTGAAGCAGGGGCTGGGCGACGAGAAATATGAGCGCAGCGTCGCCGCCAACGACAGCCGCACGCCGCTCAAATCCAGCTCGGGGCCCGAGGAGATCGCCGAGCCGGTCGTCTGGTTGCTCGAAGGGGCCGCCCATGTCACGGGCGAGCTGATCTCGGTCGATGCCGGCATGCATCTGGGTTTCGGTTGAAGCATCTGGAATAAGTTGCGGTCAAGGTGACTAGATAACGAAAAGCAAGATCCTTAGGGAGGATCCATCATGACGACGAGCGATCCGGCGGCGGCATTTCTGGCGGCACGAGACTTCCTGTTGCGTCATCGTGAGGATTACGACACGGCCTATCGAGACTTCCGTTGGCCGGTGCTCGACCGCTTCAACTGGGCGCTCGATTATTTCGATCGCCTCGCTGCCGGCAATGATCGCCCGGCGCTCTGGCTCGTCCATGAGGAAGCCCCGGACGAGATCCTATCCTTCGCCGAAATGAAGCGGCGCAGCAACCAGGTCGCGCGCTATCTGCAGGGGTTGGGAGTTCGGCGCGGCGACCGGGTGCTGCTCATGCTCGGCAATGTCCGGCCGCTTTGGGAAGCGATGCTGGCGATCATGAAGCTCGGCGCCGTGATCGTGCCGGCGACGACGCTCCTAAGCAGGGCGGACCTCGGCGACCGCTTTGCCCGCGGCCGTATTCGCCATGTCGTCACCAGCCGCGAGCACGCCGGCAGGTTCGGTTCGCTCGATGGCGACTATACCAAGATCGCCGTCGGCGGCGCCGAAGGGTGGCAGCGCTACGAGGATGCTTATGCGCTACCGCCGGATTTCACCCCGCAAGGCGAGACCCGGGCCCAGGACCCGATGCTGCTCTACTTCACCTCGGGCACGACGGCACGGCCGAAGCTGGTGCTGCACAGCCATCAGAGCTATCCGGTCGGCCATCTCTCGACGCTCTATTGGCTCGGCATGCGGCCGGGCGACATCCATCTCAACATTTCCTCTCCGGGCTGGGCGAAGCATGCCTGGAGCTCGTTCTTCGCGCCTTGGAACGGCGAGGCGACGATCCTCGTCACCAACCAGGCGCGCTTCAACGCCAAGACCCTGCTCGACACGATCCGGCGCTGCGGCGTCACGACCTTCTGCGCACCGCCGACGGTCTGGCGCATGCTGGTCCAGCAGGATCTGCACGCGTGGCAGACCAGCCTGACCGAGCTCGCCGCCGCCGGCGAGCCGCTCAACCCCGAGATCATCGAGCATGTCCGACATGCCTGGGGCCTGACGATCCGCGACGGCTACGGCCAGACCGAGACGAGCGCGCAGATCGGCAACAGCCCCGGACAGCCGCTCAAGGTCGGCTCGATGGGCCGGCCCCTGCCGGGCTACGCGGTGCGGCTGCTGGATGCCGGCGGCGAGGAAGCGGGAGAAGGCGAGATCAGTCTCGCCCTCCGGCCGGCGAGGCCGCTCGGCCTGATGATGGGTTATCAGGCTGATGACGGCGGGATCGGAGCGCTTCAGGGCGAGGCTTACAGAACCGGCGACGTGGCGATGCGCGACGCCGACGGATATCTGACCTATGTCGGCCGCGTCGATGACGTGTTCAAAGCCTCCGACTACCGCATCAGCCCGTTCGAGCTGGAAAGCGTCCTGATCGAGCATGAGGCCGTGATCGAAGCGGCGATCGTGCCTTCGCCCGATCCGGTGCGGCTGGCCGTGCCCAAGGCCTTCATCGTGCTGACGGACGGTCAGGTGCCGGACCGTGTTACCGCGCTCGCGATCTTCCGGCATCTGCGCCAGCGCCTGGCGCCGTTCAAGCGGGTGCGCCGGCTCGAATTCAGCGAACTGCCCAAGACCATCTCGGGCAAGATCCGCCGGGTCGAGCTCCGCACCGTCGAGGCGCAGCGGCGCGCTGCCGGAACGCGCGAGATCCTGGAATTCTGGGAGGAGGACTTCCCCGAACTCGGCCTATAGGAGGAAACATGGATCTGCTCGCCCGGCTCCAAGAGCATCCGCTGCCCTTCGCCAGAACGCTGGGTATCGAGTTCGTCAGCGCCGCCAAGGACAGGGTCGTCGCCGAGCTCCTGGTGCGCGAGGAGCTGTGCACGCGCCCGGCCGTGATGCATGGCGGCGCGGTCATGGCCTTCGCCGACACGCTCGGCGCCACCGGCACGATCCTCAACCTGCCCGAGGGGGCCGGCACCACCACGATCGAAAGCAAGACCAACTTCCTCGGTCCCGCTCCGCTCGGCGCCAAGCTGATCGGCGAAGCGACGCCGGTGCATCGCGGCCGGCGAACCCAGGTCTGGCAGACGCGCATCACGACAGAGGCCGGCAAGCTGGTGGCCCTGGTGACGCAGACCCAACTGGTGCTGTAGGGAGCTACTCCTCCTTGGCCCGGCGCTTGAAGCTGTCGAGGATCTTCTCGGCCAGCCCCGTGTAGTCGCCATCGAAATGATGGCCACCGCTGGTCTTGATGATCTCGGCCGAGGAAGGCAGCGTGGAGCAGATCGAATCATCCTCCTCCTCGCCATAGAAGCATTGCAGCAGCACAGGCGGGATCTTGGCCAGCTCCGGCCCGACCGGCAGGGCCTTCTCGCTCGGCGGCGAGCCCAGCCAGCCGGTCAGCGTGATCTCGAAATCGGCACTCTTGGCGAAGCCCAGAAACGACATCAGCACGATGCGCGATTTCAGCGTCTCGGGCAGGCGGTTATAGGCGAAGGGCAGTACATCGGCGCCGAAGGAATATCCCACGAGAGCGACATGCTGATCGGGATGCTGCTGCAGCACCTGCTCCAGCGCCTCGGCCAGTTCGTCCGGCGTCTTCTCGCTCCAGAAATAGCGCAGCGAATCGAGCCCGACGACGGAGACGCCGTCCTTTTGCAGCGCTTCGGCGATGGTCTTGTCGAGGTCGCGCCAGCCGCCGTCGCCGGACAGCACCATGGCGAAGAGATCGCTCGGCGGATCGGCCGGCAGCTCCACCAGCGGCAGCGCCGTGGCGGTCGCCGGCAGATGCGCCACGGCGGGCGCCGCGAGATCCGGACCAGCCACGTAAAAGCCCTGCAGCGGTCCGGCCGGCGCATAGACCCAGCCGGCCGGGGTCGAGCGTGCCGGCGGGGTCGTGCAGGCCGGCGCCTTGCCCGGTATCGCCGAAGCCGGGGCATCGACGACGGCACCGGAAATGGTCGCGGGCGGCGCGCCGGCGAGCGCGAGCCAGGCGAGCGTTCCGCCGATGCCGCGTCCGACCAGGATCGGGGTGAGGTAGAAGGTGAAATGCCGCTCGCGCTGGATCGCGCGGCTGAGCAGCTCGGCATCGTATTCGACGTTGTGGCAAGCCTCCTGAATGCTGTCGAGCCGCGCGAGATAGGCGTCGGTATCGACCTGCACCACGATGGCGCCAGCGGCGGCCAGTGTCTTGACGGTCTTGGCATCCGCGGGCTTGAAGCCGCCATGCTCGGCATAGAACACGACGATGGAGCGCGCCGGCCCGTCCGGATCGGTCAGCGTGACCTCGCCCAAGCGGCCGCCATCGAAGGCGAAGGCCGGCCTCGCGAGCAGGCAGACGGCCAATGCGAGCCCGCACCACAATATTCTCATCACCCCCCGCCTCCCGTCAGGGCCGCCACGTCGGCGAGCGTCACATAAGGTCCGATCGTGCCCGAGGCGGCCAGGTAGCGCGGCGTCCATTCGGGCTGGAACTTGTTCTTGAAGGTACGCAAACCCTCGAAATTATAGACACGGCCGCCATGCTCGACGAGCAGCTCCGCGATCCGATGCCATTGCGAGCTCAACGGCCCGCGCTCGACGCCGGCGAGCGGCGCCATGCCCAGGCTGAGACAATCGAAGCCGGCCGCCTTCAGTTCCAAAGCGAGCTTGGTGAACAGGAACTCCATGGCGTAGCCCGAAGCGCCCGGCGTCTGGCGCATCACGCCGATCGTCGCCTCGCTCTTGGCGTCGGTCGCCATGATGGTGACGAAGGCGACGGGTTCGCCTTGCTGACGGACCAGTGCCACCGATTGCACGGCGAGGAAGCCGGGCGACAGGCCGGCAACCGAGAAGCTCTTCTCCTTGGCCTTGTGCGTATCGAGCCAGGCTTGGGAGATCGCCGTCAGGCTGCCCTGCTCGCGCCAGGCCGTCTCGGGCGACAGCAGCTCGAAGCTCAGCCCGTCGCGCTCGCCGCGCTTCAGCGCATAGCGCAGGCCCGACCGGCCGCCGCCTTCGAGCCCGAAGCTCTTGAGCGGGATCCGCGCCTCCTCGCCCAGCTTCAGGAGCTTGAGGCCGGCTTCGAGATAGAGCGGCAAGCTGTCGGCGCGGACCTGGTAGAAGGCGGCGCGGCCGCCGTGCGCGTCGGCCAGCTCGATGAAACGCCAGATCAGCTCGGTCCATTCCTCGCGCGGGCCGACGGGATCGAACAAGGCGATCCAGCTGCGGCCGCGCTTGCCGTACATCAGGAGCGCCCGGCCGGAGGCCGAGAAGAGGAAGCTCTTGTCGCCCATCAGTCCCAGCAGGACATCGCTGCGGTCCTGCGCGCGGATGATCGCGGCGGCGCGGTTGATCTCGGCCAGAGTCGGCCGCTCGATCCGGCCGGCGGCCGGGCGCAGGAGCTGCCAGACCGCCACGCCGCCGGCCAGCACGATGGCGCCGAGCACGGCGCGCAACGCGCGCGGCGCCTGGGCATCGAACTCGAACTGCCACCAAAGATCGTGGGTATAGGCCACGTCGCGGAAGGCGAAGAACAGGATCCAGGCGGTCCCGGCCAGCACGATCGCCACGGCGGCGAACCAGCTGGTGGTGAAAGGCTGGCGCAGCAGCGAGGTATGCCGGGTGAATTGCCGGCGCGTCGCCAGCAGCAGTCCGATCAGCAGCAGGATCGCCGCAATCTCGCCATAGGCCAGCCCCTTGAGCAGCGAGAAGAAGAGGCTGAGCACCGCCACCCCCAGCGCCAGCCACCAGGCGCCGTCGAGCCGGTGGAACAGGCCGCGTGCGATGAACAGCAGGAACAGGCCGGCGAGCGAGCCGAGGAAATGCGACACCTCGACCGCCCAGAGCGGCACGCTGCCCTGCAGCAGCGCCAGCCGGACACCGAAAGCCGGCGTCGCACCCGAGACCAGCAGCATCGTGCCGATGACGAAGGTGACGACCGAGAGGTAGGCGGGCGCCAGGCGCCCGGCGCTGCGGATCACCATGTCCGAGGCCGGCACCCGACGCAGCTCGGAGAGCGCGAGCAGCACCGCCGCGATCAGCAGAGGCGCCAGGAAGTAGACCGCGCGATAAGCCAGCAGCGCCGCCGCCGCCAGGCTGGGCGAGACGCGGTGGCCGAGGGAGGCCACGACCACCGCCTCGAACACGCCGAGCCCGCCCGGCACATGGCTGATGACGCCCAGCGCCGTCGCCGCGGCAAAGATCGCCGAGAAGCTGGCGAGGTCGACCCGGCCGACCGGCAGCAGCACCCAAAGAGCTGCCGCGGCGCCGACCAGATCGAGTGCCGTGAGGAGGATCTGGGCGAGTGTGACGCCGAGATGCGGCACGGTCACGGCGAGCCTGCCCTCGCCGATCGATTTGCCGCCGCGCAGCACGGTCCCGACGAGCGCCAGCGCCACCAGCGCCAGGGCGGCACATCCGCCGACCTCGACCCAGTCGGACTGCCAGCCGAACAGCCGTCCGATCGGCTGGGCGGCGAGAAGCGCGCTGCCGCCGGCGAAACCGACGAGGCCCAAGCCGAACCCCGCCGTGATGAAGAGCATGATGCGCCCGACCGCGTCCGGCCCGACGCCTGCGGCGCCGTAGATGCGGTAACGCACGGCCCCACCGGTCAGCGCCCCGAAACCGACGGCATTGCCGAGCGCCGATCCGCAGAAGGAGGCGAGCAGCAGGGCCGGCAACGAGACACGGCCGCCGGCGTAGCGCAACGCCGTCACATCGCGCAGGATGAGTGCCGCGTAGCTCGCTGCCGTGCCGAGGGCCGACCACCAGAGCAGCGATACCGGAGTCGCCCGCAGCGAGCGGATCATGGCGTGATAGTCGATGCCGCGCGACAGCCCATGCAGCAGCAGCAGCACGATGCCGCCGACGGCCAAGGCTGCGATCGGTGCCGCCGCCCGGCGCAGGAGCGCGCCGAACCGGCTGGGCGGATCAGGTATCGGATCCAGGGTGCGTGAGCTTTCGTCGTCGATCGATGACATGTCGGGGCGAGACAATCGAGGATGGTGCAAGGGGCGTCAATCGAGGACGGGGTGATATCTCTCGTCCAAAAAACGGGAGCGCGCACCCGAAGTTGCGATCATAACGTCACGACCGGAGCAGGCATTCCGCAACGGCTATGTTTGACACGGACACCGAACGTTTCCATTCCTCGCCGCCGAACAAGGCAAAACCGTCAATGCAGATCGAACCTTTTCGCTGGAGCCCTTCCGGCACTTATATCGCTCATTTGTGGAAAGCCGCCACGCAACAGCATCACAGGGAGCTGCTGCCGGCCTTGCGACGCCTCATCCCACGAGATGCGGTCATCTTCGATGTCGGCGCCCATGCCGGCCAGTTCGCCAAGCTGTTCGCGTCTCTTGCGCCGGATGGGCGCGTCTGGTCGTTCGAGCCGGGCAGCTACGCCCGCTCGATCCTGCGCGTGGCGCTGTGGCTCAATCGGGTCCGCAACGTCTCGGTCGTGCCCATGGGGTTGGGCGAAACACAGGGCGTGGCGAGCTTGAGCCTGCCGGTGAAGCGGCCGGGCAGCTACGGGTTCGGCCTGGCCCATCTGGGCGCCGCCGAGGCGCGCTGGAGCCGGGTCGCGGTCGAGCCGATAGCCCTCACCACGCTCGACGGCTTCGCCGCGGCGCAAGGCATCGATCGGCTCGATTTCATCAAAGCCGATGTCGAGGGGTGGGAGGGGGCGATGCTGCGCGGCGGGATCGAGACGCTGTGGCGCCTCAAGCCGCGTCTGCTCCTCGAACTCGATACCGGCCATCTTGCACGGGCCGGCGATACGCTCGGCGGCACCTTCGAGCTCCTCGCCAAGCTCGGCTATCGCCCCTATTCGCTCGATCCCTCCGGAGGGCTGGTTCCGGTTGCCGACCCGGAGGAGGGCGATATCTTGTGGCTGCCGCAGGGTGATCCGCTCGCTTAACCTCCTTCCGACTGCCCTTCCGGCATCGGTTGGGCCGCGACGGACTTCAGCGGCAATTCAACATGCGGCCGCAGCCAGAAGGAAAAGAAGCCGGCAAAGACCAGCACCGGCACACCCACGAAGAACGGCACCTGCCACATGCCGGTTAACTGGCCCAAATAGTAGGGCGACAGCAGCCGCCCGATGGTGATGCCGACCCCGATGAAGGCGGCGGCGATGCCCGGATAAGCGCCGCCCACATCCATGGCGACGACCCAGATCAGCACGCCGGCCGCGCTCAGCCCGAACAGGGCGAGGCCCAACCAGAGTGCTATAGCCATCTCGTTCTCGCCGATCGGCATCATCAGCAGGCTGAACGCGGCGAGAAAGAAGCCGACGCCGGGTGTCAATTGGTGCGCCGAGCGGATATTGCCGCTGTGCCGGATCGACATATCCGCAGCGAGGCCGCCGGCGAGGCAGCCGAGAATCGGCGCGATGACGCCGATCGCGGTCACGGTCGGCGACAGCTTGATGTCGAAATGCCAATAATCGATCAGGAAGCGCGGCAGCCAGCGCCGGCAGAGCTCCATCCCCCAGCTCTGGGCAAAGGCGAGACCGCAGGGTAAGGCCATGATGCCGAGCGCCGCACGCTTCGAGAGCGGAGGCTGGGTCATCTCCTCCGCCCCGAAGCCCGCATTGGGTCGGCTTTCGAACCAGGTGAACCAGGCCATGACCCAGGCAGCGCCCAGCAAGCCGAAGAGAGGGAAGGCCGCGCGCCAGGAGCCGCTCGCCTCGGCCAGCGTCACGATCGGCCAGGCCAGGATGCCGCCGGCCGCGAGCCCCGCCTGCACCATACCTTGCGCCCAGCCGCGTTCGGGCGGCGGTATCCAGGCCAAAAGGGCGACGACCGAGGCCGGCACGATCGCCCCCGCGGCCAAGCCGAGCGTCAGCCGGAACAGCATCAGCGCGGTCAGGCTCCACGCAAAGCCGGTCAGCGTCGTGGCCGCCGCGGCCGTGATGCCGCAGATCAGCAGCGTCCGCCGCGCCCCCAGCCATTGAGCGAGCGGGCCGCCCCCGATCAGTGCGAGATAGAAACCGAAGCCGAACGCGCCGAAGGCAATCTCGAGGTCGTCGTTGGGCATGCGGAGAAAGTCGCGTACGCCGCCCACGGCATCGACGAGCCCGTCGCGGTCGAGCCCGGCCCAAAGCCCGGCCAGACCGAGCAGCACGACCACCCGGCCGCGCCGGCTGAGAGGACGGGTCAGGAAAGTGAGTGCGGCCATGTTCCCTTATACCGCTTTGCACGCGAATTGAGCCGCAGATTCATGCCGGCCCCCCGATGCTCGCCCCGATCCGAGGAGATTTGCTGCAATGCAGCGGTCACGAGAACAGGAAACCATCATGCATAGCAGCCCCGCGTATGCTCAAACCCACAGAAATCCTAGATTTCCCAGCGTTTTACCAGACAGAACGGTGAAGTTTTCAAATTCTTGCTTGATTTCCCTATGTCCGGGCGGCATATTTTGCAGTGCGGCATGAGCCGGTCGTTGACCCGTTCTGCCGTACGTCTTCTTAGGCGTTTCCTCCCTAAACTTGGGCCGTGCGGCAACGCACGGCCCTCTTTTTATGCGTGACGGGCGTATGCGCCCGTGCCGCGATGCAGCACGCGATCGGCATCGATCACCGAGCCGGGCTCATATTCCGGCCGCTGTCTCAGCTCCTCATAATAGCCGGTGAAATCAGGCCGCGTCGCCTCGAACAGTTGGTCGAAGCTGTCGATGACGAAGTAACTCTCTTGGAAATCGTCGATCCGGTAGGTCGTCTGCATCACGCGCAGCAAATCGAAACCCAATCTGTTGGGCGACGGATCTTCCAGCGAAAAGATGGATTCGCCCTTGGAAGAGGCGATACCGGAACCGTAGATGCGCAATCCCGAAGGCGTCGCGATCAAGCCGAACTCGACCGTATACCAATAGAGCCGGGCGAGGTAATGCAGCGCGTGCTGGCCGGACGCCTTGAGCCCGCCCTTGCCGTAAGCCTCCATGTAGTCGGCGAAGACCGGATTCATCAGCAGCGGCACATGGCCGTAGACATCGTGGAAAATGTCCGGTTCCTGCAGATAATCGAGCTGCTCCCGACTGCGGATAAAGCAGGTCGAGGGAAAGCGCCGATTGGCCAGATGCTCGAAGAAGGTGACGTCGGGCACCAATCCCGGCACCGCGACGATGCGCCAGCCGGTCGCCCGCATCAGCGCATCGGACAGGCGGCGGAAATCGGGAATGCCCTCGGCCGCGATGCCGAGCCCGTCGAGCCCGGCCAAGAACTCGGCACAGGCGCGCTCCTTGAGGATCCCGGCTTGGCGCTCGAACAGAACGCGCCAGATCGCATGTTCTTCCTCGGTATAGCTCGACCAATTCTGGTCGATGGTAAAATCGTCCCGAGTTGACGGTTCGCGATGCGCAGGCTGTATCTGCGTCATGCACGCGCCCCTTTAGTTGGTTTCAGATGAAACCATCATTCTCCGGCACTTCCCCCTTGTCCAGGCGTAATCAAGCGGCCTTCAACTGCGCTGGGTTGAGCTGACCCAGGGCAGCGAGCAGCTCGGCCATATCGATGCGCAACGTGTCGAGATAGGGCTTCGGCGCAAGGCTCCGTTCATCCATATAGAGCGCCCGGTTGATCTCGATTTGCAGGCAGTGCTGCCCTTCGATCGGACGGCCGTAATGGCGGGTGGTGAAACCACCGGCATAGGGTGTGTTGAGTGCGACCGAATAGCCTTTGGACTTGAGACAGGCCTCTGCCGCCCGTGTGACATCGCCGTGGCAGGATGTGCCGAGCCGGTCGCCCAGCACGAAATCGACGCGCCGCCGTCCCGCTTCCGCCCGCGTGCTGGTGGAGGGCATGGAATGGGCGTCGATGAGCACGCAGCCGCCAAAATGCCGCACTGTCTCCTCGACCAGCCGTTCGAGTGCCGCGTGATACGGGCGATAGAGCTGCCGAATGCGAGTTTCGGCCTCGGCGAAGCGCAGCTTGCGCCGATAGATCGGTTCGCCGTCCGCGACGACGCGCGCGATCGTGCCGAGCCCGACCGCCACGCGCGGCGAATGGGAATTGACGAAAGCTGGCAGCTTGTCTTCGAACATTACCGGATCGAGCTCGTAGGGCTCGCGATTCGGGTCGATATAGGCGCGCGGAAACAGTGCATGGAGCAACGGAACACCCAGCGCCGGCGCGCCGGCGAAGATGAGCTGGACGAAACAATCTTCCGATTTTCGGAGCGACAGCGGATCGAGCCGCGAGGCCTCGATGAGATCGTCGGGATAGCAGGCGCCGCTGTGCGGCGAGGCCACGACCAGCGGCAGAAGCTGCCGGGCGGGAGCGAGGATCTCGAAAGGCGACGCGCACGAAGGTGAAGCATCCATGGCGACCATGTAACGCTATTCCGGCCTTGCCGCCAAGATCGCGGGAGAGGCTTGCGTCGGACGAGGAAAGCTTGTAACAGGACCGCCCTGCGGTGATATTCCCACCGCATACAGCCGGTCCCCACCCTTTCGGCCGGCTTGGTAAGGGCGTGTAGCTCAGCGGTAGAGCACTACGTTGACATCGTAGTGGTCACAGGTTCGATCCCTGTCGCGCCCACCATACCTCTCTCATCTTTCCGATAGCCTCGCCGAGTTTACGGACCGATCGATGCGGCAGCGTTTCGCGGCCTCGGGAACCTCGATGCGCACTCGCTGGTTATGATCGACCCTATCGGAGGAACGATCATGACCAGACGCAGCCCATCATTTTCCATTCGCCTGGCGCATCTCGCAGGCGCCGCCGCGATCGCGCTTCTCTTGGCCTCGGCCAGCACCGCCGCCCTGGCCGCAGGCGGCGGCGGTGCTGGTGGCGGTGGCGCGGGTGGCGGCGGTGCGGGCGCAGGTGCTGGCGGGGCCGCGGGCGCTGGATCGGCTGCCGGTCCGGGCGCGGCGGGACGCGCAGGCGGCGTCGGCTCGCCGGGCAACGCTGGCGCCGGTATCTCTCCCGGTTCGACGCCGAATTCCGTAGCGCCCGGACAGAGCATCAATCCCGCGGGCACCGGCGGAGCGAACCCGACGGGATCGCTCCCCTCTCCCGCCAGCCCCAGTTCGGGCGCCGGGACCGGCCTTCCCGCCAACGGATCGGGCGTTGGCAACGGCCTCCCGACCAACGGATCAAGCGTCGGCACCGGGCTTCCGAACAATGGAACGATGAACGGCTCCAGCAGCCCTTCTCAAGATCCCGGAATGCCCCCGGTTACGACCGGTCGATCTGGGCAACCAAACCAGCAGTAGGTGTAGGCAACCAGAGACTGGTCAAGATAGACACAACACATTGCGGGAGTGAAAACCCGCCGGGATCGCTTCCGGCGGGTTCTCTTTTTCACCCGAGCAAATTAAGGGCGCCGAACGACGAAGCCGGCGAAATAAAGGCTCGTAATTAGGGCCGGCATACCCACATATAGTGCGCGCAATCGAGCCGGGCAGACATTAATTCGAGAGAAAATACTGGTCGTTGAGCCGATTTCTATGTCGGGCTTCTCGGCTTGATCGCTGATCGAATAGTGACGCCTCGCCCATTTTGATACGGCCTTGCCGACCGCGAAGATAGTCCCGGGGCCCGTGTACGAGGATAGGATGGTCATCTACCCAATCAGATGGCACCGCGAAACGTCTCGGTCGCCATCGGGCGTGCGACGGCTTTCACCCGATTCTCCAACCAACCTTGTGGATTTTGCGGCCCTGAATCAGCTCATGCCGTCGATTCCTGGCAAGGAGCATGGGCGATCCGTGATGTTGCGTTTACTGGTATCTCGACAAGCACCCGCCTGTCCCATCGGACACGAAGACCCGCCACTATCGGATACGTTGACTCCGGTGCCGTTGTGAATGCCGCTCATGCGACCGGCGCCGCCCACCGCTTCCCAGTCGGGCTGTCCGTATATCTCGTGAGACCGGTCCCATATTCCCCGACCGCTCCAGGCCTTTACGCTATCGTAGCCCAATTGCCGAGTTGGAATGGGGAGTTGCAATACCGCATCAAAAGCGAGCAAGAACCCTATGATCGAGTCGTTCGGGAGGATGATCTGGCACAGCCCGCCACGGGCACCAGCGCGGGGGATCCGGATCGCTCGCTTATCGATCAGACTCAATCCAGCGAGGCGGATACCGCTATGCCGATACGATCGAGAGAACTATACCAAAGCTCCAACGGGGATCGTTGGTCGCTGGTATGGGACGACGACGCGAGCCAAGTCTCGGTGCTGCATGAACCGATTTCCGGCGGACGCTCTTCGCATCTCGATATTGGCGAATTCCTCGCGCGCAGTGGTCACAGCCCGGAACGCCAGGCGCTGCTTCGCCTGATCGGCACTCTGGCGGAGACTCCCGTCCCCCGATCGTGACCATTCCGCCAATATCCGGAGAGATGCATGGCAAGGAATCCCGCCGTTTCCGACTTGCCCGACGAGTATGACAAGTTTCTGTTCGCCAACATCGGCGAACAGAAAAATGGCGCGCCCTTGTCGATCGTTACGGCTTTCGCTCGGCTGGAGCTCGATCCATGGGACGAAGCGGCAAGATTGGCAAAGATGCCGGCCGCCAGTGCTGCGGCTGCCTTGGGGCTGATCATCACGAACATGTCCGATTTCGCCGGCGCTGCCGAAATTCCCAAGCTGTCGGCACAGTTGATCGAGCTTCTGCCAAAGCGCAATCTGGAGATCGCCCAAGCGGCGAACGCGCTCGCCGTTTCTTCGCGACGGCTGAAGCCCGACTGGGAACAGGCGTTTCGGGTGGCCGGACGGATCAACCCTCGATGGAGCTGGGGCATTCTATTGACTGTGGTTGCCCTCATCGCGTGGCGGCTATTCTGAACCGCGTCTCGGGTGTGCTTCCGTCCTCTCGCTAACCCTTCCGATTCGCCTCTCGTCGCACCCGCCCACGTTCCGCCCCTTTCCCAGTCCGGCCGCCGCCACCAAGGCGCTGCCGAGCGAGCGATCTCGTCCGAGCACACGGCGCCGTCGAGATCAACCCGGGCCGCGAGCGCTGTCCGTCATGCAGTTGCGTGAGTTTTGAGCTCCACTCCATGGGAATCCCCGGGCGATTTGGCCCGCCTGATTCGCCAAAGCAGCCCTAACCGGACGGCTCTGGCTTGCTATCAGCGGCGACACTCTCGGAATTGGCGAAATCTTAGCGGTTCAGATCGTGCGGTTAGTATCTTTCTATTAATCTCTGATGCGGTTAAATATGTCCCTCTAGCTGTTTGGCTATGTCGATTCGGTCGATTCCGCGTCAGGCACCCTTGAAGGCTCCGCCAATCCCGAACGAAGAGGGCGCAAAGTATTAAGGTCGAGCAATCGTATTGGACGTAAAGAATATTAGCGGGGGTATTTGCTGTGGCTGCATCCGTTTCGAACATGTTGGTCGGTTGCCACTATGTGCTGAAGAAGACGGCAGGTACGGCAGTCCACCACGCCACGAAAGCCATCCATCAAGGCATCCGCCACATTGGCCACTTCGCCGCTCGCCATCCGGGCGCGATCAAGGCGACTGTGCTCGTCTGTACGGTAGCGCCGATGAGCGGCGATCTCGGCAGGTCTTCTCCCGCCGCCTTCCCGCAACTGGCGCAAGGACCAGCCGGCCTGCATGGACCCGCCTTCGCGGGCGGCCTTGCGCCCTTGCCGGGCGAGTTCGGGCCTGCAGGTCCTGAACTGCCGGGAGGGACGGGCACTATTCCGGGCGGCCCCTCCGGCGGCGGTACCGACAGCCATCCCGACACGCCGACGGCCGTGCCGGAAGTAGGTACCTTGCCGATCGTTGCTCTCGGACTGATCGGGCTCGGACTTGTGCGGCGACGCCAGGCCGGCAGCGATGAGAAGCGTTCCGGATAGAGCTTCGTTCGAGACGATGGAGGCCTGTTGCTCGATCCCTTTCAGTCCAGCTCTTCGCCTGCGGACGGCCCTCAATAAAGCCGGTTCGAGCTGATCAGACCGATCGGAACACTATGTGGTGTGACAGCGCCTATCCCTTGAACGAACTGCCTGAAGAATGCCGCAGGTTCTTCGCCTATTGGGACCAGCTTCGCGGGAACCAGATCGTACCGCCGCGCAGCGCTCTCGATCCCGGCCAGATCAGAACATTGCTGCCGCTCATCACGATCGTCGAGCTGTTGAGCCGATCCAGATTAATCATTCGTCTGGCCGGAACCGGCGTGCGGAACATTCTCGGCTTCGAAGCCACGGGCAAGAACGCGCTCAATCTGGCCGAGGAATCGCGCCGCCCGATCCGCTCGTATCGCTATTGGGCGTCGGCCCTGCAGCCGTGCGGCGTCGTCTATTCCCGCGAGATCGCCTTCTCGAGCGGGGTCACGTCGCGCTTCCTCAGCCTGGTCTTGCCGATGCAGCCGGACCAGCCCACCCAACCGCCGATCTTCGTCAGCATCATCGCCTCGCCGGAAGGTCATGACTGGACCAACACCTCAGTGCCGGCCCTCGATGTCGCGCAGGATTTCCGCTTCATTGATATCGGCGCCGGCGTGCCCGCTTCGATCTTTCCATTGAATCCCTGGCCGCTCGACGACACGGTGCCGACCCATTCGCCTGAGAAACACCGACCCGATCGAGCATAGGAACCCAACATGGCGAAGCGTCGTCCCGTCGAGCCGGCATCCGCAGCCCCGCCCTCGTCATCCGTCCAAACCTTCGCCGAGCGGCGCGGCATCGGGCGGCGCCTTCGTACCGAAACGCCGCGTGAGAGCCACGCCGGATGGGATCCGCCGGCCGACCGGCGCGATCCGATCGATATCCTGATCGAGACGGGACGAGCGCGCGTTCAATCACTGCTGCCGGTCCGCTACGCTCGAATGCTGGATTCCTCCTTCGCCTTCCTGCGCGGCTCGGCGGCGGTCATGGCCGCGGATCTGGCGACGACGGCCGATAGCGGCATCCGCGTTCAGGCTTGCGGTGACTGTCACCTGGTGAATTTCGGCGTCTATGCCTCGCCCGAGGGGAGGGCGATCTTCGACATCAATGATTTCGACGAGACCTTGCCGGCGCCGTTCGAATGGGATGTGAAGCGGCTTGCCGCCAGCATCGTGCTCGCCGGCCGACATGCCCAGCTCGGTGAGCGCGCGAGCGCCAAGGCGGCACGCGCAGCAGCGCGCATTTATCGCGAGCGCATGGCCGAGCTGGCGCGGCTCGATCCGCTCGCGGTCTGGAGCACGCGCGTCGATGTCGCCCAGCTCGTGTCCGAGATCGAGGATCCGAAGCTGCGCGCGAGCCAGGAGCGGCGATTGGCCGAGGCGGCGCAAACCATGCCGGCCTTCCAGGATTTTCCGCGACTTGCCGCCCTCGCCGACGGCATCTGGCGCATCCGTGACAACCCGCCGCTCATCTATCATTTCGACCAGGAAGCGGACAGCGCCGATCGCCTTCGCATCCATGACGTGTTCGCGCAATATCGCGAGACGCTGCCGGACGAGCGGAAGCTGCTCTACGACCGCTACCGGCTGATCGACACGGCCTTCAAGGTCGTCGGTATCGGCAGCGTCGGGACTTTCTGCGCGATCGGCCTGTTCATGACCCCCGATGAGGCGCCGCTCTTCCTGCAGATCAAGGAGGCGCAAGCCTCGGTGCTGGAAGCCTATGCCGGCAAGAGCCGCTACGACAATGAAGGCCAGCGTGTCGTGGTCGGCCAGCGCGTCATGCAGTCGGCGAGCGACCTGTTCCTCGGCTGGACGCACGACGGCGATGCCGGGCGGCATTTCTATGTGCGCCAGCTCAAGGATCGGAAACTCGCTTCCGTCGCCGCGATCATGGAGCGCGAGGCGTTGCGCTTTTATGCCGAGCTGTGCGGTTCGACGCTGGCGCGGGCGCATGCGCGCTCGGGTGACGCCGCCCTCATCTCAGGCTATCTCGGGTCGAGCGAGGCTTTCGACGCGGCGATCCAGGAATTCGCCGTCGATTATGCCGATCAGAGCGAGCGCGATCATCGGCTGCTGACCCAAGCGGTGCGCTCGGGCCGACTGGAAGCGCGGCTCGATCCGGCGACGAGGTAACAGGACGCTACGCCTGTTCAATCCCGGACACCGCGCCCGCCCGCGAGGTTGGGCACCGCGCCTTGCGAGCGCGTGCGTTCCGAGAAGATCCGGTTCTGCCGCTCGAACGCGGCCCTGAGCGCATCGGCGTCGCGGCTCGCATGATCGGCCTGGTTCAGCCAATCGAGTTGCTGCGTCGGGTCGGCATCGAGCATCGTCTCACGCTTCTGCCGCAGGCAATGGCGATAATCGGCGAGTGCGTCGATGAAGGCCTGGAGCGCCCGGCGCTGAAGCTGCATATCGGCCAGGTCCGCGATGCCCCCGTTCGGCAGCGTCGGCGCCGGCCCCGGCTGCAGGCATTCGGCGGGCGCCACGGGCGGGAGTGCGACCGAGGCCGAGACTCCGGCCGGCTCCGGTATCGGCCCGAGCGCTGCGAGAACAGCGATGACGAGCATCGCCGACAGGACGACCAGGATGATCGCCGCCTTCAGAAGCTTCATATGCGACAGCCCGCCACCACACCATCAGTTGTGCATGAACAGATAGCTCAATCGCGTTCCGCACGGAAGGTGACGACCAGCACGTCGCGATGGCCCGGCAATGACGGATCGAGAGGCTCCACGGCCGTGACACCGTGATAAACCCGCGCATCCTCCACCAGGGCCGCATCCATCGGGTTTGTCAGGGTAAAGCTGCCGAGCGGCCGGTGATCGAGGGCTTCGATGGTGGTGACGCCGCTCTTGATGTTCTGCCGATCGATCAGCAGCACCAGCACATAGTCGACCCCATCGCGATGGGCACCCTCCGGCGTGGGCTGGCCGGCCTCGCCCGACCGCGCCTCGATGCGGAACTGATGGATCTCGACATGCCATGCGAGCTTGGCGCCGGCGAGCCGATCGAACAGATCGTGGCAGAAGGCGAGGATAGTCCGTAGGCTCGGCCCCCCGCCGATCGCGGGCAAGACCGGCTCGAACCAGCGCTCGACGCCGCCATTGAGCGGATTGTAATCGAGGCCTTGATAATGCGGCTGGTGCGGCTGGCGGACGAGGCCCTCCTCGCCGGTCGCCCGGTAGACCGCATGGCGGCGCCGGCGGTAGCGGCCCCGATCGGCCATGTAGGTGTCGAGCGCCAGATCGTTCCAACTCGCGGCGAAATCGGCCCAGTCGGCGAGATCGCCGGCCCGCTCCAGCAGCGCACGCATTTCGGGAGCCGAGACGAAGGCGAAGCCGGCGCCTTGCACCTGATCTTCGAGCAGCCCGGCGGATATGAGGCTTTCGTTCATGCCGAAAGCTTAGCAGCCCGATAGCCTCCTGTCGGCCCCGGGATTGTCACGCTGACAATGTTGTCGGAAGGCTCGGTTCAGCCGGGCGTAGCCGTCGGCACTGGATCGCCCGCTTCCGGCACGGGCTGGACGATCTCGACATCCGCCATCGGCAGCATACCATGCGCTGCGAGCGCGTCGCGCAAGCGGAGGTCGGCCCTCTCTTCGTCTCGTTCGGCGTCGGCTGGTTTGGCGAGCATCGTTCGATCCTGCTGCAACGCCAAAACTCTATATCGCGATGCAATAATTTGGCAATGATTGAATCATAGGGCAAATTCCTGAACCGGCGAAAATGGTCGCCGAATGAACCCATTCCCGTCGCGATCACGACGCAATCGGGCGCGCCGCCAGCAAGGGACCCAGCACATTCTCGATGCCGGTAACCAGGATCTGCGTGCCGACGCAGAGCAGCAGGAAGGCCGCCAGCCTCGTGATGATGCGGCCGTTGGCGGCACCTAGGAAGGCCACCAGCCCGTCGGCCGAGCGATAGGCGACCCAGACAGCGGCGGCGATCACCAGGGCCGCGGCGGAGACACCGAGAAAGAAGGAGAGCAGATCGAGGCCGCTCGCCGGCCGGGTCGAGCCGAGCGCAATCGCCACCGAGATGGTGCCGGGCCCGGTCGTGAATGGCATGGTCAGCGGAAAGAAGGCGACATCGTCGCCATCGCTGGCGGGTGCCGCCTGCTCCTGCTTGTTCGCTTCGTTCACCTCGGGCGTGGACAGCAATTCCCAGGCGCGAACCGCGACGACGAGCCCGCCGGCGATGCGCAGCGCGCCCAGGCTCACGCCGAAGAAATTCAGCACATAGGCCCCGCCCCACAGCGCCACCAGCATCACCAGCGCCGAATAGAAACCGATCCGCCTGGCTAGTCGGGTCCGCTCGGCGTGACTTCGGTCGGCGGTGACCTGGCTGTAGATCAAGGCGCCGCCGATCGGATTGACGATCGAGAACAGCGCCGGAAAGGCCAGCAGGAAACTGTTGATGGCACTGCTCCAGGTGATCATGCCCGATCTTCCTTCCTTTCCAGACCCCGACAGGTCTTCTATTCGAAACGCTGCGCGAAGTGCTACAAGGAGCAGCATATCGAGCGCGGTGATCAATTACAGGAAGCCCGATGCCCGACGACGAAATCCCACCCGAGCTCCAGCCCAACCCTCACGATGTGGCCTTCGATCTGGCACGCGCGCTGCGGGCGGTCGTCGGGGTCCGGTCCCATGTTCCGGCCGACGCCTTCACGGCGCCGATCCTGGGGACGGAACGAACCGGCAATGGCGTCCTCATCCGTGAGAATGGGCTGATTTTGACGATCGGCTATCTCATCACCGAGGCGGAAACGGTGTGGCTGACCACGGCCGACGGCAGAGCGGTCCGGGGTGATGCCTTCGCCTATGACCAGGAGACCGGCTTCGGCCTGATCCAGGCGCTCGAGCGGCTCGATCTGCCGGCGCTCGAGCTCGGCCAGTCGAGCGACCTCGGCATCGGCGATTCGGTCATCCTCGCCGCCGCGGGCGGCACGGCCGAGGCGGTCAAGACCCAGGTGGTCGGCCGCGAGACCTTTGCCGGCTCTTGGGAATATCTGCTGGATGACGCGCTGTTCACGGCACCGGCCCATCCTTCCTGGGGCGGTGCCGGGCTGATCGACCGCGACGGCAAGCTGGTCGGCATCGGCTCGCTCATCCTGCAGCAGCAATTGGCCGAAAGCCGAATCGCCAACCTCAACATGGTCGTGCCGATCGACTGTCTGAAGCCGATCCTGGACGATCTGAGCAGCTACGGGCGCGTCCGCCGCCCTGCCCGTCCCTGGCTAGGCCTCTATGCGGCCGAGCTCGATGATTCGGTGCATATCCGCGGCTTCGCCGATGGCGGCCCGGCCGAGTTGGCGGGCCTGCGCGCCGACGACCGGATTCTTGCCGTCCAGGGCGAGCCGGTCGAGGATCTGGCCGAGCTGTGGCAGGGCATCTGGAACGTCGGCACGGCCGGCGCCGTGGTCAAGCTGCGCATTGCGCGCGGGCGCGAGGTTCTGGAGGTTCCGGTCCGCTCGACCGACCGAAATACGCTGCTGAAGGCGCCTCGGCTGCAATAGTGCCGCCCTTTCGCTCAACCCCCGCAAGTGTCCAGCATCGCCCGATCGCATAACGGCAATCAGCGACTCACAGGATAATCCGCGACAGCGATCTTGCCAGCGCCCCGGCTATTGCCATACTAAGGACTGTCAAATCCCGCTTGGGTTCGGCTTGCTCTTCCCGCTCTTCAACCAGCACCGGACCTGCTTCCCGCGCCTTATCGACGTTTTGACCCGCCGAGCATTCCTGCTCGCGGCCTCGTTTCTTGGAGTGACGAAATGTCCGTAGGCACGGTAAAATGGTTCAATTCTCAGAAGGGCTACGGCTTCATCCAGCCGGATGACGGTTCGAAGGACGTCTTCGTGCACATTTCCGCTGTCGAGCGGGCCGGGTTCGAAGGTCTGAACGAGGGCCAACGCGTGAGCTTCGAGCTGGAGCGCGGGCAGCAGGGCCGCACCTCGGCGGTCAATCTCAAGCAGGCGTGAGGCGATATCGGGGGCGGTATCGCCCCCGACAGGACATGGAGGATTGATGGCAAAAGAAGATCTGATCGAATTTGAAGGCACGGTCATGGAGCTGCTGCCCGACAGCAGGTTCCGCGTTCAACTCGATAACGGCCACGAGGCCCTTGCCTATACGTCTGGCAAGATGAAGAAAAATCGCATCCGTGTGCTGGCCGGCGACCGCGTCACGGTCGAGATGACCCCCTACGATCTGACCAAGGGTCGGATCAATTTCCGACATAAGGAAGAGCGCGCCGCCGCTGCCGCTCCGCGCGCCTCGTCGCGCCCGCCGATCCGCCGCCGCTGACCTCGGTCGACCCGGACGAAGCCTATCCGACGCTGGCCGGCATTTTGCCGGCCGGGCGCCGCGGCTCTTTGTCGGCGGATCCGGGATTGCGACATCCGCATTGTGAATCGGGATAAATATCAACCCTCTGGCCGCGATCTTTCCGCGCCGTAATGTCCTCGCCGCACTGCAATATTAATCTGTCATCAACGCCCCCCGGCTAGCGTATCGCCGCAAGAACAGAGCCCGAGACAGAGCACGCGCGCCGAGTATTTCTCGCCATCGCCGCTCTCTAGTGGGCTTGTTCAATATCGGTCAAATGCCGACAGGATCGGCAGCGGGGGTTTTCCAGACCATGAAGCGATTTGTGGCATGCGGGTTGGCGTTTCTCGCCGGCTTGGCGGCAGGACGCGCGGAAGCGACGCCGCGCGTCGTTTCCGTCGTCTTCAATGGCGGCCCGGACAGTCCTCAGCAGATCGGCGCCGAGGCGTTTCGCCAGGCGATCCGGGCCCATTTCGGCGACAAGCTGGCCGTGGATCTGCGCGGCGGCAGCACGCTCGGCAGTGAGAACAGCCTGATCCTCGCGGTCCAGAACGGTGCCGCCGATTTCGCCGTGCTCACCGGGCCGGCGGTCGGGCCGGTGGTGCCGAATTTCGGCATTTTCGACGTGCCCTTCCTGTTCCGCGACACGGCGCATGTGCAGCATGTCGTGGACGGTCCGATCGGCACCTCGATCGCATCCAACTTTCCCGCCAAGGGGCTGGTCCTGCTGGCCGTCGGCGAGCAGGGCTTCCGCAACATCACCAACTCCAAGCGCCCGATCCAAACCGCTTCCGACGTGAAGGGGCTGAAGATGCGGGTCGTGCCGAACGAGATCTACCAGATGACCTTCCGCACGCTGGGGGCGGATGCGGTCCCGCTCGACCTGCCGCTGCTCTATGCGGCGCTCAAGGACAACCGGGTCGATGGCGAGGAAAATCCGGTGGCGACGGTGGCGGTCAGCCATTTTCAGGACGTGCAGAAATATATGAGCCTGACCGGCCATTTCTACAGCGCGCTCGCCTTCATCGAGAATCTGGAGACGAGTCAGAAATTCTCGCCGGCCGACGCCGCCGCCATTGCCGCCGCCGCCAGGGAAGCGGCCGAGACGACGCGCACGGCCTCCGCCGCGGCCCGGCAGAAATATCTGGACGAGCTCAAGAAATCCGGAATGCAGATCGTCGAGTCGGTCGATCGCGACAGCTTCGTCGCGGCGCTGGCGCCGCTGGAACCGCAATTCGAGGAACGGTTCGGCAAGGACAAGCTGGCCGCCATCCGCGCCACTCCCTGATCAAGCGAAAGCAAGCAGCACCATGGCTCATCAGCTCATCCTTCTGCTGTCCCGGCTCGGCATTCGCGCCCGCGTGCTCGGCGGCTTCGCGCTCACGCTGGTCTTCCTGATCGGGCTCGCTTCGCTGGCCGTCACCCAGATGGGCCTGCTCGGCGCCACCGTCGACACGCTGGTATTGAGCGCCGAGGGCGACGCCGGCATGAGCGGCGTCCGGCTGGCGATGGTTTCCGCCAACGTCTCGGCCGAGCATTTTATCCGCACGCGCAATCTGGGCGACCTCTCCGCGGCCAAGAGCTCGATCGATCGGCTCGAAACCGCGTTCAAGGATGCCGCGGCCAAATTCGCTTCGCTGCCGGCCGTAGCGTCGAGCAAGGACGGGTTGGCCCAGCAGATCGCCGATTATCATGCGGCCTTCGACGCGGTTTCGGCCGCGGTCGACAAGGTGCGCCTGGCCACCGCCAAGACCGAGGCGGCGGGTGCTGCGGCCGGGCTGCAGGCGGCCGCCATCACCGCCGGCCTGGTCAACGAGCCCTCGCAGGCCGGCGCCCCCGAGGCGGCCCTGCTGCCGCCCGCGACCGACACGCTGCGCGCGGCGCTCGCGCACTACACGCTGACCGGCGCCAAGAGCGACGCCAACGAGGCGCATCTGGCCCTGGGTTTCGTCACCAGTGCCCTCACCTCCTACCAAAAGCAGGGCGGCCAGCTCGACGCCCGCATGCAGAAGCTGACCGGCCTGCTCCAGGCTTCGGCCGGCGATGACGACAAGGCGCTGACCGATCTCGAGGCGGCGAATGCCGGCCTGACCGAAGCGCAGGCCCGCTTCACCAAGGCCAGCGACGCGATCGACAAGGGCATCGCCGGCATCTCGTCCGGCCTCAGCGCCTCGCGCACCGCGCAGGGCGTCAAGACGGCGCAGGAAGTCGACGGCACGCGCGGCCTGGTCATGATGGTCGCGGCCGGCGCCGTGATCGTCGGCGCCTTCCTCGCCTGGCTGATCGGCCGCAGCGTTTCCGGCCCGCTCCTCAAGATCACCGCGCGCATGCAGTCGCTCGCCGCCGGCGATCTCGACCGGGCGATCCCGGGCGGCGATCACCATGACGAAATCGGCCGCATGGCGACCGCGATCGAGGTGTTCCGCGAGAATGCGCTGGCCGTCCGGCGCATGGAGGCCGGCGCCGCGGCCGAGCGCGAAGCCGCCGAGGCCAATCGCCGCCGCCTGATGCTGGAACTCGCCGACCGGTTCGAGCGCGGCGTCGAAGGCGTCATCCACTCCGTCACCGAAAGCACCCGGCATATGGGCGTCAGCGCTCATGAGCTGGCGAAGCTCGCCGACGAAGGCCGCCGGCTCGCCGAATCGGTGGCGGCGCGCTCCGAGCAGGCATCGGGCAACGTCCAGACCGTCTCGGCCGCGACGCAGCAACTCAGCGCCTCCATCACCGAGATCTCGTCCCAGGTCAGCCGCTCGGTCGCGGTCTCGACCAAGGCCAAGGACGAGGCCGGCAACTCGGCGGAGCTGATGCGCGGCCTGTCCGAGGCGGCGGAGCGGATCGGCAATGTCGTCCAACTCATCCGCACCATCGCGAGCCAGACCAACCTTCTGGCCTTGAACGCCACCATCGAGGCGGCGCGCGCCGGCGATGCCGGCAAGGGCTTCGCCGTCGTGGCATCCGAGGTCAAGGCGCTCGCCAACCAGACCGAGAGCGCGACCGGCGAGATCGCCGGCCAGGTCCAGGCCATCCAGGACGCCACCGGCCGTTCGGTCGCGGCGATCCAGATCATCGGCCAGACCGTCGGCGAGATGACCGAAATCGCCACCACCATCGCCTCCGCGATCGAGGAGCAGAGTGCCGCCACCGGCGAGATCGCCCGCAATGTCGATGCCGCCGCCCAAGGCACCGCCCGCGTCTCCGCCGATATCGCCGCCGTGCAGCAGGTCGCCGGCAACACCGATGCTCGCGCCGAGGCGACGCTGACGGCGACCGGTCAGCTCGAGCAGCAGGCAGCGCTGCTGAAATCGAGCGTCGGCGAGTTCCTGCGCAGCGTGCGCGCCTAACCTGGTTCCACAGGCCAGGCGATCGGTCCGCGCCAATTTTCGTAGGCGCGGGAGAGTTGCAGCACCAGAAGGTCCGCGAAGCGCGGGCCGACGATCTGCATCCCGATCGGCATGCCGGAGCGCGAAAAGCCGCAATTGATCGACGCGGCGGGCTGCTCCGACATGTTCCAGGGCACGGTGAAGGCGATATGCTCGAACGGACGGGACGGATCGTCGGTCGGCGAGGCGCTTTCGGCCGGGAATGAGACGACCGGATTGGTCGGTGACAGCACCGCATCCACGGTTTGGAACAGCGCGCCGCAGGCGCGGCGCATCGCCATGGTCTGGTCGAAGCCCCTCACCGCCTGGACGCCCGAAATACCCTGCGCCCCCGCCGCCCAGGCCTGGATGTAGGGCAGGATCAGGCCCCGGCGCTCCTCGGGAAGCGATGAGATTTCCCCCCAGAACCGGGCACGCCAGAAATCGTTCAGGCCGTCGAGCATGGCGCGCGTCAGGACCGGCGGCACCTCTTCGATGATAGCGCCGGCGGCTTCGAATTGTCTCGCTGCGGCGCTGACGGCATCCCGGATCTCCGCGTCCGCCGGCAGGCCGCAGCCGGCATCGAGCATGAGGCCGATGCGCATGCCGTCGAGATCGAGGTCGCGGCTGAACCAGTCGATCTCTGCGGGCGGCAGGCTCATGGCGTCGCGCCGATCGGGCCGCGACAGGACGATCATCATCAAAATGGCATCATCGACCGTCCGCGTCATCGGACCGGCGCAGCGCCCGACGTAGTATGGGTCGATCGGGATACGCCCGTTACTCGGCTTGAACCCGAAAAGCCCGGTCCATCCGGCCGGAATGCGGATCGAGCCGCCGATATCGGTCCCGACATGGAACGGACCATACCCTGCGGCGGCGGCGGCAGCCGCCCCGGCACTCGACCCGCCGGGATTTTTGGTCAGATCCCAGGGATTGCGCGAGAGCGGATGGAAGCTGGACAGGCCGGACGACAGCATCCCGTAGTCGGGACAAGTCGTCTTGGCGAAGATGACGGCGCCGGCTTCACGCAGGCGGGCGGCCGCGGGCGCGTCCTGCGCGGCGGGCACGAGGTGCGTGGCGGCGGTGCCGAGAGGAACGGGATCGCCCGTCGTGGCAATCAGTTCCTTGACCGTGGCCGGCAAGCCGTCGAGCGGCCCGACCGGCTCGCCACGGCGCCAGCGCTCGGTCGAAGCGGCGGCTTCACGCCGCGCCCGTTCCGGGTCGTAGGCATAGAGCGCCGAGATCCGGGGCTCCACCGCCGCGATTTGGTGCTCGACCGCCCGCCAGCAATCGAGCGGGGTCAGGGAGCCGCGCCGAAATCCGTCGAGCAGCGTGTTGGCCGCCCAATAAGCGACAGGTATCGTCATGGCTTCTCCAACAATGCCGGAGCCCGGCGGTTAAGCGGGTTTCCGCCACTCCATCATGAGAAAATACGGCACGCGGCGATAGCGCGCAGCCGTGGCCGGGTCGCCGCCCTGCGGAGCGGGCTCGGCGAAATGCGTCAGCACCAGCCCCTGATCGAGCAGCAGCGACATGTAGATACCGAGCGGACGGTGCCAATTGCGGATATTGATGCCGCGCCAGCTGACCCATTCGTCTCGCTCTTCCAGATAGTGATCGATGGAAAAGCGGAAATCGGCCTCATTCTCTGGCGTGAACTCGTCGGGCCGGCGAGCCGTGCTGAAGCTGGTCAAATTGGCGATCAGCAGCGTGCCGCCCGGCTTCAGCACTCTCGCCATTTCCGCGATCGCGCGGCCGACATCGGTGATGTCCATGAGGGTCAGGTAGCTCACGACCAGGCCGAAATGCCCATCGGAAAAATCCAGGGCCTCGGCCCGGCCGAGCCGGTAGTCGCTCGCCGGATCGCGCTCCCGGGCGCGCCGGATGAGCGCCTCGGTCGGATCGACTCCGACGGTCCGCACGCCCAGCCCCTGCAGCATCCGGCAGAACCGCCCCTCGCCGCAGCCGACATCGAGCGCCGTCTCGAAGCCCCGTCCCTCGATGCGCGCCATCATGGGTGCGTCGAGCACGAATTCCCGACCGTAATCGCCGCGCTCGCCCATATCGGCGATCCACGCGCCTGCCGACTCCTCCCACCCGTTCCCTGCCATGCCTATTCCCCCAGCTCGCGCGCCATCGCCTCCCGCATCAGGAATTTCTGCACCTTGCCGGTCACGGTCAGCGGGAAGGCATCGACGAAACGGATATGGCGCGGGATCTTGTAATGCGCGATCCGGCCGCGGCAGAAGGCTTGCAGCTCCTCGTCGCTCATCGCCTCGCCGTCGCGCAACCGGATCCAGGCGCAGACCGCCTCGCCATATTTCGGGTCGGGCACGCCGATCACCTGGACGTCGAGGATCTTCGGGTGGCGATAGAGGAACTCCTCGATCTCGCGCGGATAGATGTTCTCGCCGCCGCGAATGATCATGTCCTTGATACGCCCGACGATCCGGCAATAGCCATCGTCATCGAGGGTGGCGAGGTCGCCCGTATGCATCCAGCCGGCCGCGTCGATCGCCTCCGCCGTCCGTTCCGGATCGTCCCAATAGCCCAGCATCACCGAATAGCCGCGCGTCAGCAGCTCGCCCGGCATGCCGGGCGGCACGATCCGCCCCTCCTCGTCGACGATCTTCACCTCGGTATGGGGCATGATGGTGCCGACCGTGCCGACGCGGAGATCGAACGGCGTATCGGTCGATGACTGGAAGCTGACCGGGCTGGTCTCGGTCATGCCATAGGCGATGGTGATCTCGCCGAGATGCATCTCCTCCACGGCGCGCCGCATGATCTCGGCCGGGCACGGGCTGCCGGCCATGATCCCGGTGCGCAGGCTGGAGAGGTCGAAGCGGGCGAAATCGGGATGATCGAGCGCCGCGATGAACATGGTCGGCACGCCGTGAAGAGCCGTGCAGCGCTCCGCCTCGACCGCCGCCAGCACGCTCTCCGGATCGAAGCTCTCGCCCGGAAAGATCATGGCCGCGGCATGGGTTAGGCAGGCGAGATTGCCCAGCACCATGCCGAAACAATGATAGAGCGGCACCGGAATGCACAGCCGATCCTCGGGGCCGAGCCGCATCCGTTCGCCGATGAAGAAGCCGTTATTGAGCACATTGTGGTGCGAAAGCGTGGCGCCCTTGGAAGCACCCGTGGTGCCGCTGGTGAACTGAATGTTCATCGCATCGTCGAATTGCAGCCGCCGGCCAAGCGCGCGCAGCCGATCGAGCCCACCGGGATTCGCCCGCTCCATCACATCCTCGAAACGGTCGGCACCCGACGCCTCGCCGCCGATCACCACGACATGGCGAAGTTCCGGCACCGCTCCGTCCCGCTGCAATTGGCTGAGCATGTCCAGATAGTCGCTGCCCTTGAAGGCGGCGGCGAGCACGAGCGCCCGGCAGCCGACCTTGTTCAGGCAATAGTCGAGCTCGGCCGTGCGGTAGGCCGGATTGATGGTGACGAGCACCAGCCCCGCCTTCGCGGCGGCGAATTGCGTCACGACCCATTCGGTATTGTTGGGAGACCAGATGCCGATCCGATCGCCCGGCTCGAGCCCGAGCGCCAGCAGCCCGACCGCGAACCGGTCCGCGGCCTGGGCGAGCTCGGCATAGCTCCAGCGCGTCCCCTGATGGCGCTCCACCAGGGCTGGCCGATCGCCGTGCGTCTCGGCAACCCGATCGAGCATGGCCCCGACCGTCTCGCCGATGAGCGCGACATCGCTCACGCCATGGACATAGCTGCGATCAAGCATCGCACCGCCCTCGCCTTTGCATGGCACCGATCCTATCCTGCGCCGCCCCGCTGAAACAGTATCCATCCGGAGACCATCATGTCGCGTCGCCTTGTCGATCTGTCCGTGCCGATCGAGAATGATGTGAAGTCGGACCCGCCCGGCGCCACGCCCACCGTCACCTATTTCAATCACGATCAGACGGCGCCGCAGATCCTGGGCTTCTTCCCAGGCCTCACGGCGGATCAACTGCCCGAAGGCAAGGGCTGGGCGATCGAGCGGATCGAGCTCACCACCCATAACGGGACCCATCTCGATGCGCCCTGGCACTACCACCCGACCATGAATCGCGGCGAGCGCGCCTGGACGATCGACGAGGTGCCGCTCGATTGGTGCTTCCGGCCCGGCGTGAAGCTCGATTTCCGACATCTGCCGGACGGCCATGTCGTCACTGCCCGGGAGGTCGAGGCCGAGCTCGACCGGATCGGCCACAGGCTGCAGCCGCTCGACATCGTCATCGTCAACACAAGCGCCGGCAGCCGCTACGGCCATGACGATTACCTCGCCAGCGGCTGCGGCATGGGCCGCGAGGCGACGCTCTATCTGCTGGAGCAGGGCGTACGGCTCACCGGCACCGACGGCTGGAGCTGGGACGCTCCTTTCATCCACACGGCGCGCCGCTATGCCGAGACCAAGGATGCCTCGCTGATCTGGGAAGGCCACAAGGCCGGCGCCGAGATCGGCTATTGCCACCTGGAAAAGCTGCATAATCTCGAATCGCTGCCCGCCAGCGGCTTCACCATCGCCTGCTTCCCGGTCAAGATCCGCGCCGCTTCAGCCGGCTGGACGCGCGCGGTCGCCATCATCGAGGAATGAGCCAGCACTACGATAGTAACGCAATCGGTTGCCGGCGATATCGTTCGGCAACAAGCGGCCCATAGCGTGGCGTCATCCTTTTACTGCGATGAGTGACGCCCGATGCAGACCGACGACAAGGATTTCGCCGCCCGAGCCGAGGCCAATCAGCGGCAGCTCGCTGAGGCGCTGAAGCCGCAATATGATTTCATCGTCTGCGGCTCGGGCTCGTCCGGTTCGGTCGTGGCGCGTCGCCTGGCGGAAAATCCGTCGGTCAGCGTCCTGCTGCTGGAGGCCGGCGGCTCCGACGACGTACCTTCCGTGATGGAGGCCGCGCGCTGGCCGGAAAATCTCGGCAGCGAGCGGGATTGGGCGTTCAAGACGCGGCCGAACCCGCATCTCAACGGACGCTCGCTCGTCTGGGCGATGGGCAAGGTGCTGGGCGGCAGCTCCAGCATCAATGTCATGGTCTGGGCGCGCGGCCATAAGAACGACTGGGACTATTTCGCCGCCGAAACCGGAGACGAAGGCTGGAGCTATGAGCGGGTGCTCGGCATCTATCGGCGCATCGAGGATTGGCAGGGCGCTCCGGACCCGATCCGGCGCGGCACCGGCGGTCCCGTATTCGTGCACCCGGCGCCGGCCCAGATCCCGATCATGCCGGCCATGCTCGAAGGCGCCCGGTCCGTGGGCATCCCGACCTATCCCGACCAGAACGGCGCCCTCATGGAGGGCGACGGCGGCGCCGCCGTCGCCAATATGCGCATCCGCGACGGTAAGCGCGTTTCCGTGTTTCGAAGCTATGTCCATCCGTTTCTCGACCGGCCGAACCTGACGGTGCTGACCGGTGCGCTGGTGACGAAGCTGATCCTCGCGGGCCAGCGCGCCGTCGGCGTCGAGGTGCGTTTCGGCGGTCGGTTGCATCGATTCGATGCGGAGCGTGAGATCGTGCTGTCGCTCGGCGCCATCAACACGCCCAAGCTGCTCATGCAATCGGGCATCGGCGACGAGGCGGAGCTGAGTCGGTTCGGCATCCGCACTCGCCAGCATCTGCCGGGTGTCGGCCGCAATCTTCAGGAGCATATCCTGATCGGCGGCTGCGTCTGGGAATACGCCCGGCCGGAGCAATTCACCGGCAGCGGCTCGGACGTGACCCTGTTCTGGAAGAGCGATGCCCGCCTCGATACGCCGGACCTGCAATTCTTCGCGATCGACGGCTCCTACAACAGCGCGGAGACGGCCCGCTTCAGCCCACCCGCCGCGTCCTGGACGCTGCTTCCCGGCGTCGTGCGGACGCAGAGCCGCGGCCGTCTGCGCTTGACCGGTGCCGGCCCCGACGATCCGCTCGATATCGATACGCAGGTGCTGAGCGACCCGGCCGATCTGAAGGCGGCGCTGGCCGGCATCGCCCTCGCCCGTGACATCGGCAATTCGGCGGCACTTCGCCCCTTTGTCAAACGCGAGGTCATGCCGGGCGGCATGCGGGGCGCGGAACTGGAGAATTTCGTGCGCGAGGCCGTGGTCCCGTTCTGGCACCAGACCTGCACTGCGAAGATGGGCCGGGACGCCATGTCCGTCGTCGATGGCTCGCTCAAGGTCTACGGGATCGACGGGCTGCGCATCGCCGATGGTTCGGTCATGCCGCGCGTCGCCACCGGCAATACCATGGCGCCGTGCGTGGTCATCGGCGAACGCGCCGCCGACCTCATCCGCAAAGCCCACGGGCTGTAGCAAGCTCGGCGGATAAAGCACCCTGACCGCCTCGGTTTTTCCCGAAGCTGTCATGGAGGCTTGGCATTTTCGTCCTCCGGCGCTGGCTTGATCGCGGTTGGTAGTGGATAAAGACCCCATTACAATCCGCTTGACGGTCAGTTGTCGGACGGTCTCGACTGTGCGCGGCCTTATGCTGGGGTGGGTGAAAATGAGGAAAGGTCTGTTCATGATGCGCCTTCGCGCGCGGAAATCGGCTCATGGCCCGCGCGCCTAGCGGTCTGCTCGCCTGGACGGCGACCGCCATGGCGGCCGTCTCGCTGGCCCTCGTCGTCGTCAACGGCGCCATGTTCACCTCGAACCAATCGGCCCAGGCCGAGGTCAACAACCGTCAGCAATTCATCAATCAGAGCGTCCAGATCGCCCGGGTCGAAGAAGGCTTGGCCAAGGCATTGGCGGCCGTCGCGACCAATGGCGACGACAAGGTTCGCGACCTCCTCGCCGAACAGGGCATCACCTATACGGTGACGCCGCCGGCCGGAAAGTGACAGCATGACGGATGATCGCAGCGACCCGTCGCACAGCGGCCCGCGCCTTGAAGTGACGCTGGCGCTGCTGGCCCTCGCCTTCTTCCTGATGGAAGGCTTCCAGAGCTTCCAGCTCGTCCGCGAAAGCACCAACCTCGCCAAGATGCACGAGGCCCAGGAGCCGACGATGCAGGAAGGTCAGCGTGTTCGCAAACTCTTGGAAACGCTGGTGACCAAGACAAATCAGCTGGCCGAATCCGGCGATGCCGGCGCCAAATCGGTGATCGAGGATCTGCGCCGGCAAGGCGTCGTGTTCAAGCAGTAGCCGACGCCTTCTTCAGCGCGCTCTTCGGCAGCATGGCATGGACGCCCTTATTGCCGTCGACCAGTTGCGTTACCCGCATGTCGCAAGTGAGGCTGCACAGCATGTAAGCCTCTTCCGGCTTCAGATCCGTGCGCTCGGTGATGAGCGCGATCATCTGGCGCAGCGCGATCTTGGCGGCATCATCGAGATCGGGATCGAAGCCGAGCGTGATCCAATGTCCGTCGGTCTCGGCGCGCGGCAGGCGGAAATCGAGATCCTTGCGCACGGTCAGGCGGAAGGTGCCGGAGAGCGCCGTTTCCAAGGCGGTCAAGCAGACCTCGCCGTCGCCCTGCATGCCGTGCCCGTCGCCGATCGAGAACAGGCCGCCTTCGTTGAAGACCGGGAGATAGAGCGTGGTGCCGGCGACCAGTTCCTTTAGATCCATGTTGCCGCCGAACTCGCGCGGCTCGATCGAGCTGATGGCACCGTAGAATGCGGGCGGCGCCGTGCCCATGACGCCGAAGAACGGGGCCAAGGGCAGCTCGGTCCCCCATGGCAAGGTCGCCGTGCCGCGCTGCCGGTCGATCGCGGAATGCCACAGCCGCCGCATCGGGAAATCCTCGGGCAGCGTGCCGAGGGTCGGGCCGATCGCGGTGTAGCCCCAATTCTGCGAGGGCGTGATCGCTTCAATCCGGATCTCCAGCACGTCGCCGGACTCCGCCCCTTCGACGGCAACAGGCCCGGTCATGATATGGCCGCGCATCCGCTGGGTGAGCTTGGTCACCACCTCGCGATGCGCGTCCAGCACCTCGCATTCCGGCGGCAACCCCTCGATCGAGCCCGAGACGGTATCGATCGTGACCGTATCGCCCGAGGCGATGGTCAGCACCGGCGGCAAACCTGCGTCGAAGAAGCCCCAATGGCAGGTCTCGGCCCCGGCCGGCAGCGTGTGGTGGGCGCTCATCGGCCGAGCTCCCGCTCGATCGCGTGCCCGATCTCGAGCACCCGCCGATCGTGGCCGTTCGAGCCGACGATCATCAGGCCGACCGGAAGCTCGCCCGGCTCGAAGCAGGGCACGCTCAGCGCGCAGCAATCGAGCATGTTGAAGATCGTGGTGTTCCGCAGCACGAGCGTGTTCTGCATGGAATAGTCGCCATCCTCGGTCAGATCAGCGATGCGCGGCGGCACTACCGGCACGGTCGGGCAAATCACCGCGTCGAACGGCCGGAAGGCGCGATCGAAGGCGGCAACGGCGGCGTGCCGGGCGGCCAGCGCATCGATATAGTCGGCCGCCCCGATCCGGGCCGCCGCCTCGAGCCGCGTGCGGATGCGCGGATCGTAGAGATCGCCCTTCTCCGCCAGCAGGGTACGGTGCCAGGCATAGGCCTCGGGCGCGGCGATCCCGCCCCGCTTCGCGACCTCGCCGAGCAGCCGGAACTCCGGAAAGGCGGCATCGATCACGACCGCGCCGGCCTGCGATAGCTTGGTCGCGGCCCGGCCGAACGCCCGCGCGACGGTGGCGTCGAGCCCCTCGGTCAGGACATTCTGCGGCAGGGCCAGCCGCAACCCTTTGAGCGGCCGGTCGGCGAGATCGGACGGCTCCTCGCCGGCCATCACCGCATCGATAAGCGCGCAGCAGGCGACCGACGGCGCCAGCGGACCGATCGAGTCGAGCGAGGTCGAGAGCGGCACGGCGCCGTCGCGCGTGATGCGCCGCTGGCTCGGCTTGAAGCCGGCAACGCCGTTGAAGGCGGCGGGGATGCGCACCGAGCCCCCGGTATCGGTGCCGATCGAGGCAGCGGACATGCCATAGGGCACGACGACGCCGGCGCCGGAAGACGATCCGCCGGGCACGCGCGCCTTGTCGTGCGGATTGCCGGGCGTGCCGAAATGGGGGTTGAGTCCGAGCCCTGAATAGGCGAACTCGACCATGTTGGTGGTGCCGAGGATGATCGCGCCGGCCTGACGCAACCGGCTGACGATCGGCGCGTCGCGGGTGGCCGCCGCACTGCCGACAAGCGCTTTGGAACCGGCGGTCGTCACCTCGCCGGCGATATCGAACAGATCCTTGACCGAGATCGGGATGCCGGCGAGCGGCGACGGTACGATCGATTGCGCGCGCAGCCGGTCCGACGCCTCGGCCGCGACCAGCGCCTGCTCGCGATGGAGCCGGATGAAGGCCCGGCCGCCCTCCCCGGCCGGATCGTCGATCCGTGCCAGGCACGCTTCGGTCAGGGCCCTGCTGGTGGTTCGTCCGGAAGCGAGGTCGGCGGCGAGATCGGCAAGGTTGGGGGCGGCGAGCGGCATGAACGACTCCGAATGTCCTGCCGGCGATCTTGGCGGCGCCTGCCGCGAAAGGCAATCCACCCAACGGTCGCGGAATCTTCGACCGAACGTGCGAGGTTTCTCATGTTCGCTTAAGGACTGCCGTGTATAGAATAGCTCGATAACAAGACGGGAGATCGGTTATGAGCGTTGTTGGACTGACGCTGGTGAACGATGATTCGGTCTATATCAACCCGTCCCAAGTCACCTGCCTGAAAAAGGGCGAGGGGCCGGACGGCGATTCGATCACCCAGATCCTGCTCGGCGCTTCGGAGCGCCTGGTGGTCAAAGGCGATATCGACAATATCGCCTTCCAGCTCTTCCCTAACGGCGTGCGCTGAGCCAGACGCTCATTCGTAGCGGAGTGCTGCCACCGGCCGCGCCCGCGCGACCGCAATGGCATGGTAGCCGGTCGTGAGCAACGCGACCGCCAACGCCGCCAGCCCGGCGAGCACGAAGGGCATGAGCGGCAGCTCGATGCGCAGCGGGAACCCGTCGAGCCAGCGCCGCATCGCCAGCCAGGCGACAGGCCAGGCCAAGGCGTTGGCAAGCAGCACCGGCAGCGTGAACTGCCACAACATCAGCGCCAGCACATCGGCCGTCGAGGCGCCCAGCGCCTTGCGGATGCCGATCTCCTTGGTCCGTCGCTCCGCCGTGAATCCCGCGAGGCCATAGAGCCCGAGACCGCCGATCAGCACCGCAATCGCGGAGAAGACGCCGAAGATCTGGCTTTCACGGGCGAGATCGAGATAGAGCGCCGCCACCCGCTCATCGAGGAAGAACCGGCGGATCGGCTGGTCCGGCGCGATCTCGTGCCAGATCCGGTCGATCGCGGCGACGGTATCGGCAAGCCGGGCGCCGTCGAGCTCGACGCTCAGGAACTCGGTGCTGCCGGTCGCCTGAGTGAACATGATCGGCTCGGGCGCCTCGCGCACCGATTTGACGATGAAATCCGGCACGACGCCGATGATCCGGGCAGGCAGGTCGGGGTCGGCGCCGCCCGAACCGCTCGCGACCATGATCTCCTCGCCAACCGCCGCCTCGGCCGATGGAAACCCCAGGAAACGGACACCCGCCTCGGTCAGCACGACCGGATTGTCGGATTCCCGGCGACGATCCGAGGAGAATCCGCGGCCGGCGATCGGCCTCAGCCCGTAAAGCTCGAGAAACTGGCCATCGATCGAGATGCGGTCGATGGCGAGCTGCGGATCCGCTTCGTGACCGGCGCGGTGAACGGAGCCGACCGAGGTCGAGAAATTCGTCGGCACCAGGCTCGACGCCGCCGCGCGCCGGACGCCCAAGACGCCGGCCAGCCGGTCCCTCAAGGTCTCGAAGCTCGTCTCCGGAAAGGGCGGCAGCATGTTCGAGATCAGCAGGATCGGATGAGCCGCATCGCGCATGCTGACGCCTGTCGCATAGGCGGTCTGGCGCTGGATGATCGCGGTGGCGACGATGAGCCCGATCGAGACGGCGAATTGGAGGATCACGAGACCGGCGCGCAGCCTGCCGCCGCTGGGCAGTCGGGCCGCCTTGAGTGCCACGGCCGGGCGATAGGACGACAGGACCAGCGCCGGGTAGATGCCGGCGAGGCCGCCGACCAGCAGGGCCAGCGCCCCCAATGATGCGAGACTGCCCGGCTCGCGCCAATAGGCGAAGAGAATGGTCCGGCCGAGAAACGCATTCATGAAAGGCAGCGTCAGCTCGACCGCGCCGAGCGCCAGGATCAGCGCCAGGACGGCGCTCGCCACCGTCTCCGCCATGAATTGCGCGAAGAGCTGCGAGCGGCTGGCACCCGAAAGCTTGCGCACGCCGACCTCGACCGCTCTGCGCGTGGCCCTGGCGGTCAGCAGATTGACGAAGTTAAACGAGGCGGCGAGCAGGATCAACATGGCGACGCTCGCCAGCGCCCGGATCGTCCGCAGATCCCCGCCGGGCTTCGGTTCGCCCAGATTCACCGGATGGAGATGCAGGTCCGCGATACGCCGCATTTCCAGGACGGGCGCCAGGGCGGCATAGGTGTCCGGATCGGTGATGACCCGGTGGCGAATGAAATCGTCGAACCGGACCGCGAGCGCTGCCGGGTCGGCGCCGGGGCGCAAGCGCAGATAAGTCAGGAAGTAGGCGGGGCTCGGCCCTGCCCGCGCGTCTTCCTTGCCCAATTCGGTGAAGCCGGCCAGCCCCGACACGATGATGTTCAAATCGAAATGCGTCTCCGACGGCGGATCGCGCAGCACCGCGGTCACGCGCATCGGACGTCCATGGCCGATTTCGATCGTCTCGCCGACCGGGTCGCGCCCGCCGAAATAGCGAAAGGCGGCCGTCTCCGTCAGCACCACGGAATCGGGAGTCGCCAGCGCCCCCGCCCTATCGCCGGCGAGGACCGGAAAGCGGAAGAGATCGAGGAAGTTCGGATCGGCCGAAAGAACCGAATCGCTGCGATCGATATCGCCGCGCCGAACCCCCAGAATCTCGCGCTTGAGCCGGGTCACCGCCTCGATTTCGGGAAAATCGAGCGTCATGAACCGCGATACGGCGGATGGTGTCTCGGCGATGCTGATCTGCTGCTGGCCGGGCGGGGTTATGATCCAGTTCGTCCTATAGAGGTTTTCCTGCCCGGGCAGGAAACGCTCATAATTGAGCTCGTCGCGAATGAAGAGCCCGATCAGGATCGCCGCCGCCAACCCGAGCGCGAGGCCGCCGATATTGATCCCGGCCTGGAACCAGTCGCGGCGGAGACCGCGCAAAGTGGTGACGAGGGCGTTCCTGAACATGGCCCGGCTACTCGTATCTCAGCGCGCTGATCGGCTTGGCACGCGCGACCTGGATGGCGTGAAAGCCCGTGGTCAGGACCGCGATGGCGAGCGCCACGACGCCGGCCAGCAGGAACGGCTGCCAGGAAAGTGCTACGCGATAGGCGAACCCGTCGAGCCAGCGCTGCATGATCCACCAGACGATCGGCCAGGCGATGGCATTGGCGATCAGCACCGGCTTGGCGAATTGCCAGATCAGCAGCCGGACGACATCGAAGCTCGACGCGCCCAGCGCCTTGCGGATGCCGATCTCCTTGGTCCGCCGCTCCGCCGTGAAGGCAGAGAGGCCGAACAGGCCAAGGCAGCCGATGAGGAGCGCCACCCCGGCGAAACCGGCGAAGATATGGCTCTGCTTGGTGATGCTCACATAGAACTCGTTGATCTTGGCATCGAGGAAGAACCGCCGGATCGGCCGGTCGGTCACGGTCTCGTTCCAGATCCTGTCGATGCCGGCGAGGTCTTCGGGCACATGGGCGCCGTCGAGCTTGACGCTGAGCAGGCCCCAGATCGACGGGTCGACATAGAAGGCCGTCGGCTGGATCACGTTGCGGATGGAGCCGATCGGAAAATCGGGCACGACCCCGATGATCTGCGACGGCGCCTTCTTCTCCCTGACGCCGGTCAACGTGACTTGCTGGCCGATCGCCGCCGCCGGGCTGGCGAAGCCATAGACCCGAACCGCCGTCTCGTTGATCACCAGGGGTGCCGACATCTCCGCATCCTTCGCAAGCGGCACGGCATCGGCGGGACGCGCGCGATCGAACAGCCGCCCGGCAAGGGGCCGCAGTCCATAGAGCTCGAAGAAGCCGAAATCGATGCCGGTGCTGTCGACCTCGACCGTGCGCCCGTCCGGCAGGATCGAAGTGCTGTCGCTGATCGAGAAATCGAGCGGGGCTGCGCGCGAACAGGCAACCGCGCGAACCCCGACAAGGGCCTCGATCCGATCCCGGACAGCGTCGAGGCAAGCTTCCTTGCCTTGGACCAGCATCACCAAATCCTTGTCGAAGCGCAGGCTTTCGCCGGTCGCGAAATCGGTCTGCCGGACAATAACCAAGGTCGCGACGGCGAGACCGATCGAGACGGCGAATTGCAGGACCACAAGCGCCTGGCGCAGCCAGCTTCCGCCGGCGCCGCCCGATCGGCCGCCTTTCAGCACCGATACCGGCCGGAAGGAGGAGAGCACCAAGGCCGGATAGATACCGGCCCCGAGCCCGACGACCAGCACAAGCCCGGCGATGCCTGCGGCCAGCGGCAGGTCATGCCAGTAGGCGAAGTCGATATTGCGATCGAGGAAAGCATTGAACGAAGGTAAGGCCAGCTCGACCAGCGCGATGGCGATCAGGGCCGCCACGGCGGCGAAGGTGAGCGACTCGCTCATGAACTGCACGACCAGCTGAGCGTGAGTGGCGCCCAGCGCCTTGCGCACGCCAACCTCGACCGCGCGGCGGGCGGCGCGTGCCGTCATCAGATTGATGAAATTGATGGCGGCAATGATCACGATCAGAATGGCGACGATCGAAACCGCGGTGATGACCCCGACGTTCCCGCCAGCCTTTATGCTTCCGACGGCCTGCGACAAGTGAATATCGGTCAGCGGCTCGAGGTTGAACGCCAGCTGTTCATTGCCTGGATCACTCGGATTATCCAGCGGAAAGTGCCGTTTGATGAAATCCGGGAATCGTTGGTCTATCTCCCGCGGATCGATTCCGGGCTTCAGCCGGACATAGAGCCAGCCGCTGAAACTGGTTTCGCCGGACTTCCACTGCGAAGCGTCTTCCTTGGCGATATCCGAGAAGGGCGCGCGGCCGGAGGCTAGAATGCTGCTATCGAATTGGCTGTTCGCAGGCGGATCCTCGATCACTGCCGTTACCCGCATCGGATCCTTGCGGAAGAACTCCAGCGTGCCGCCGATCGGGCTGTCGGTACCGAAATATTTGCGCGCGAAGCTTCGAGTCAGCACCACGCTGTCGGGAGCGTCCAGTGCCGTCGCGGCATCGCCGGCGACCAGTGGCAAGCCGGTGACTCGGAGAAAGGACGGATCCACCCAATAGATGTCTTCGAGCGCTTCGACGTTCCCGTGACGGACGCCGACGCGATCGCTCACTACTCTGCTCACCCCTTCGAATTCCGGAAAGTCGGTGACCAGCGCCGGCGCCGTATGCTCCGGGGCCTTGCCATACCAGACCGGCGTCCGACCCGGAACGCTCAGATGGGTGGTGACCCGGAATACCCGGTCATGACCGGGAATGAAGCGGTCGGCGCTTAGCTCGTCACGGACGAAGAGCGCGATCAGGATCGCCGCCGCCAGACCCAGCGCCAGACCCAGCACATTGATGGTCGCGTGCAGCCGGTCGCGCACGGCGTTGCGCCAGGCGGCCGAGAGATAATTTTTCAGCATGGCCGGTCACGCCGCCATCTGCGAGGCGGCGACGATATTGCCGTCGAGCAGATTGAGCGTCCGCTCGGCATAGGCGGCATGGGCGTGGCTGTGGGTCACCATGACCACGGTGGTGCCGGCGCCCGCGATCTCGGTCAGCATCGCCATCACGGCATCGCCATTGGCCGTGTCGAGATTGCCGGTCGGCTCGTCGGCCAGGATGAGCTTGGGCTCGGCGACGAGGGCGCGCGCTACGGCCACACGCTGCTGCTGCCCGCCCGACAGCTGCTGCGGCAGATGACGGGCGCGGTGGGGCAGCCCCACCCGTTCGAGCGCCGAGGCGACCCGCCGCTTGCGGTCGGCCGATTTGACGCCGCGATAGATCAGCGCCACCTCGACATTCTCCTCGACCGTCAGCTCGTCGATCAAATTGAAGCTCTGGAACACGAAGCCGATATGGGCGCGGCGTAGAAGCGTGAGCTTGCGCTCCGGATAGCGCGCGATCTCCTCGTCCAGGAACCAGAACTCGCCGCCGCTCGGGCTGTCGAGCAGGCCCAATATGTTCAGCAGGCTGGATTTTCCGCAGCCCGACGGCCCCATGATGGCGACGAATTCGCCTCGGCCGATGTCCAGGCTGACCTGGCGAAGCGCCGTCGTCTCGACTTCGCTGGTGACGTAGGATTTCGATAGGTTAACGAGCTTGAGCATCGGTTCCGCCTTTCGGGCTCAGTTGCTGATGACCAGCCGATCGATGCGATCGAGGCCGGTATAGTCGGAGGTGACAACGCGTTCGCCGGGCTTGAGCCCGTCCAGCACCTCGACCGCGTCGGTGGTGCGGCGACCGAGCTTGACCGGCCGGCGTTCGGCCTGATTGCCGTCGCGATCGAGCACGAAGACCCAGGCGCCGCCCGAGGCTTCGAGGAAGGGGCCGGTCGGCAGCACGGTCGCTTTTACGTCGCCGCCGAGCTCGAGCCTGCCCTGCACCGCCTGGCCGCGGCGGAGTCCGTCCGGCGTCGGGCCGTCCCAGGTCAGATCGACATCGAACTTGCCGTCCTTGACCTGGGGATAGACCTTAGCGACGACCAGCGCGCTGGGCTTGTCGTCGACCGTGACCGAGACCGCCTGGCCCGGCCGGACGCGCGCCAGGTAGAATTCATCGACCTGAACGGTCACCTTGTAGCCGCCGTCGCGATCGACCTGCCCCAGATTCTGGCCGCGGATCTTCTGCTCGCCGACATGGGCGTCGAGCCCGGTCAGCACGCCGTCGGTCGGCGCGCGCACCATCAGCACCTCCATTTGCCGCTTGGCGATGGCGAGATTGGCATCGAGCCGCTCGGCGGTCTCGTGGATCAAATCCTCGCTCTTCTCGATCAGCGCCGTATCGCGCTTCTGCGCATCGAGCGCGATCTCCTTCAGGCGCTTCTGAAAGGCCAGCTCGTCCGACGACTGATCCAGGATCTCCTGCGACTCATAGCCCTTGAGCGCCATGGGCTGGCGGCGCGCGACCTGGCGGCCGAGCCGGATGATGTTGTATTCGGCGTCGTTCACGGCCTTGGCATCGCCGGTCCGGGTCTGCTCGAAGGAAAGCTCGAGCGAACGCTGCTCGTTGATCTGTTCGATCACCTGCGTCTCGCGGGCGATCGCCTCCAGCTCCAGCGACGGATCGGACAGGCGCAGAAGCGGCTGCCCCTTGGTCACGCGCTGACCGGCCTCGGCCAGGACTTCCTCGACCCGTCCACCCTGAACCGTGTCGAGCACGACGCTTTCGAGCGGCTTGACCTGGCCCCGCAAGGGAATGAAATCATGAAACGGTGCCGAGGCGACCAAACTGATGGTGATCTGCTGAGCCTCGACCCTCAAGCTGCGCTCGGCGGGCGTCATCATCACGAATCCCGCTGCGGCGGCGACGGCAAGAACCGCGGCGGCACCGAACAGCATCGGCCTTGAGAGACGCCGGCGCCGCCGAACCGGCCGATCCATTCCCGAAACGAGCTTTGGCGCGCTCACAACTTCCATCGGCGAACATCCTACATTGACCTGGCTTCCCCTTCGCAATCGGCTTGCCAAGAGAACTACCAAAGCAAAATCAGTCGCTTACCTGGAAGTTGCCCTTTCCCCCTTGTCCGCTCCCGAACGGCTGTGTACGAATTCGGACATGCCAGACATGCTCGTTTCCGATCTGAAGCCGCGCATCCTGATCGTCGATGACGATCCTGACGTGCTGACCGCTGCCCGCCTGCTGCTCCGGCGGACCGCCGAGACGGTCGAGACCGAGCGGCGCGCGGAGGCCGCTCTTGCCCGGCTCGAGGCCGGCACTTGGGACGCGATCCTGCTCGACATGAACCTGACCGACGGCAAGCGCGACGGGGCCGACGGCTATAATTGGCTGGAACGGTTCCGCTCGGTCGATCCCTCCGTCTCGGTCGTGCTGATGACGGCGTTCGGCGGCGTGCCCGTCGCGGTCGAGGCGATGAAGCGCGGCGCCACGGATTTCGTCCTGAAGCCCTGGCAGAACGAGCGGCTGGTCGCAACCGTGCTGGCCGCGACCAACCTCTCCCGCTCGCGCCGCGAGGTCGGGCGCCTGGAGACCGAGAACCGCGCCCTCGCCGACATCGCCGGCCCGTCGGACGAAACGATCATCGGCAATGCGCCGAGCATGCGCCGCGTGTTCGAGCTGGTCGCACGCGCCGCGCCCACCCGCGCCAATGTCCTGATCCTGGGCGAAAGCGGCACCGGCAAGGAAGTGATCGCGCGCGAGATCCACCGCCGTTCCGACCGGGCCTCAAAGCCCTTCGTCTCGGTAGATCTCGGCGCCGTGTCGGAAACCCTGTTCGAGAGCGAGCTGTTCGGCCATAAGAAGGGCGCCTTCACCGACGCCAAGGCCGACCGGCCGGGCCGCATGGTGGCGTCGAGCGGCGGCACCCTCTTCCTCGACGAAATCGGCAATCTGCCGCTTTATCTGCAGCGCAAGCTGCTGACCGTGCTGGAGCGGCAGGAGGTCGTCCCGGTCGGCGGCGACCGACCGGTCTCGATCGATCTACGCCTGGTCACGGCGACCAACATGCCGGCCGCGGAATTGGCGCGCGAGCAGGTCTTCCGCCAGGATCTGCTCTATCGCATCAACACGGTCGAGCTGACGCTGCCGCCATTACGCGAGCGCCCCGGCGACATCGCGGCCCTCGCCCAGCATTTTATCGCGATCTATGCTCGTAAATACAATGTACCGCGCCGGCGGCTGGGGGCCGAGGGGCTGGCGGCACTCGAAGCCTATCCCTGGCCCGGCAATGTCCGTGAGCTGCGCCATGCGATCGAGCGGGCGACCATCCTCGGAACGGGCGATCATTTCCTGCCGGACGACTTCCCGGCCGCGCACGGGGCGCGCGACGGCGGTCCGGCGGAGGCCGAGACCTACAATCTCGACGAGATCGAGCGCCGCGTGATCCGACGGGCGCTCGCCGACCATGACGGCAACATCAGCCGAGCCGCCTCCGCGCTCGGCCTGACCCGTGCCGCTCTCTATCGCCGCATCGAGCGGCACGGGTTGTGACGGCAGTGGCCGGCCTGCGCGACAGCTGGCCGCTCGGCCTCGCCTGGCGGCTCGCTCTGCTGGTCGCAGCCTTGATCGGACTCGGCGAGCTTGTAATCGGAACCCAGTTCTACGCTTCGATGCTGATCGCGGGACTGCTGGTGGCGATCCTCTTCGCCGAGATTCTGCGCTATACGACCGCATCCGACCGCGAGCTGGCTCGCGTCATCGACGCGATCGGCCAGGGCGATTTCGCCGACCGGCCGGTGCGGGTCGGCCGGCACGGTGCCGCCACGCCGCTAGCCCAGGCCTTTACCCGCGCCCTCGACCTGCTGCGCCAGCGCAACAGTATCGCCGAGGCTCACCGCGCCCGCCTCGCGACCGTGGTCGAGCATGCGCCGGTCCCGCTGCTGGCGATCGAGGAAACCGGCTCCGTCGAGCTGCTCAATCGTGCCGCGCGCCGACTCTTCGAAGGCGCCGAGGTAACGAGGCGCAGCCATCTGCTGGCCCTGGCACCCGAGTTGGAAGCAGCACTCATGGGACCGCCCGGCCGGCATATGCTCCGGCTGGCGCTGCCGCGCGGTCCGCAGCGCTGCCTCGTCTCGGTCGCGCGCAGCATCAGCGTCGGGCGCAGCGCCGCCATCGTCTCGCTGCAGAATATCCAGGACGAGCTGGAAGCGATCGAGATCCGCGCCTGGGAGGATCTCGTCCGGGTGCTGGCGCATGAGATCATGAACTCGCTGACGCCGGTCTCGTCGCTGGCGCAGACCGCTTCCCTGCTGGTCGAGGATCTCCGCGCCGAGCATGAAGGGGCAGCACTTGACGAGCTCGACGAAGCGGTCGGCGCCATCGCCCGGCGCAGCGGCGGGCTGATGCGGTTCGTCGAAGGTTATCGACGCTTCGCCGAACCACCGACGCCGATCAAGCGCCAGATCCCGGTCGAGCAATTGTTCGATCGGGTGCAGCGCCTGGCCGCCTCGCTGCTGGCCGACGCCGATGTCCGGATCGAGACCGAGATCGTCCCGCAGAGCCTCGCCGTCGAGGCCGATCCGGACCTGATGGACCAAGTCTTGCTCAATCTTGTCAAGAACGCCGCCGACGCGGCCCGGGGCGGCAACGAGGCCCTGATCCGCCTCTCGGCCGCGCTGGATGCGCGCGGCCGGGTCGTGCTCGGCGTCACCGACAACGGCCCCGGCCTGACGCCGGAACTGATCGAGCACATCTTCGTCCCTTTCTTCACGACGAAGCCCAAGGGCTCCGGCATCGGCCTGCCGGTCGTGCGTCAGATCATGCTGGCCCATGGCGGCTCGGTCGAGGCCGTGCCCGGCACGCCCGGCGCCACCTTCCGGCTGGTCTTTTAACCACTTGTAACCGCACGGGCGCGACTATCGGGCCTTCGACCGTTTGCGGGCCACCGGTTTCAGGATGAAGCAGAACGTTTCGGTGTACCTCGACCTCCTGCGCGTCTCGGCGGCGCTCACCGTCGTGGCCGCGCATCTGCTGACCTATCTGTGGCCTCATGGTCCGTTCGGGATACAGGCGCACGACGCGGTCATCGCCTTCTTCGTGATCTCCGGCTACGTGATCGCCCTCGTCGCCGACAAACCGGGCGCGACGGTGCGGGGGTACATCCTGGACCGGCTGTCCCGGCTATGGTCGGTCCAGGTGCCGGCGGCTTTCATCGCGGGTGCCGTATTCCTGATCGTCGATCGGGATGCCGCTTCCGAGCTGCCCGCGGCAATCGCCACATGGCACCAGCTATTCTGGGACACGCTGATCAATCTTCTGTTCCAAGGGCAGGGCTGGTCCGCATCGGTCGATGCGCCTTTCAACCAGCCGCTCTGGTCGGTCAATTACGAAGCTTGGTACTACGCCATCTTCGGCGCCTGGATTTTCCTTTCCGGCCGCGTCCGCTGGATCGCCGCCGCCGTTCTTTGCGCCGTGGCCGGACCGAAGATCCTCGCATTGCTGCCGTGCTGGCTCGCCGGCGTGGCGCTCTATCGGTATGGGGATCGGGTCAAGTTCCCCGAACGGAGAGCGTTTGCGCTGTTCCTGCTGAGCATCGCGCTCTACGCGGCCGCCTATATCGCCGATATCCAGCATATCTCGGTCGACTGGCTGCAGAAATCCGTGATGGGACAACGCTACGATCTGGAATGGTCGTCCGCGATGCTGTCGGATTATCTGACCGCTCTGCTGGCGGCGGCGAACATCTGCGCTTTCGCCAACATGCCGTCTTTCGGCGTCGACCTGCTCAGGATCGGAGGCCCGATCCGAACCGCCGCCTCCTACACGCTATCGCTGTACCTCTACCATACGCCGCTGGCGTTCCTGCTGATCTTCGGTCTCGGGCTTGGCAAGGCGGGGATCGCGGGCGCGGCGGTCGTCATCCTGGGGATCACGGCTTCGATCGTCCTTCTCGGCAAGCAGACTGAGCATCGGCGCGCGGATTGGCGGCGCTGGCTCGCCCGTCTCATCCGATCCAGAGCGATCCGGCCGGCTTAACGCGGCGTCGCTTCAAGACTCATCGCATCCATGGTGAAGCTGCCATCCGCCTCGATCTCGAAATGGCGGCGCACCTCGTCGGAGGCCAGGGATTGCAGCGACCGGATGGCGACGGCATGTTCGGGCGCAGTGCCCATGCGCTCGATCCAGGAGGCATAATCGATCCTGAGGCGCCGGCGCGTCACGCGCTGCGGCATGAAGCCGGCCGCGGTTACCGCCTCCAGCCATTCGGCCATCGTATAGTCGCGCACATGCGACGGATCGCGCAGCAGCTCGATCGCCTGGAAATGCGTGTCGAGCAGCCCCGGGCCGGGCGAGACGATATCGATGAAGAACGCCACGCCGTCGGGCTTCAGCACCCGCCGCGCCTCACGCAGCGCCGCCGGAAAATCGAGCCAGTGATGGGCGCTCATGCGCGTCGCCACGATATCGAAGCTCGCCGCCTCGAAGGGCAGCGTCTCGACCGGACCTTGCCGGGTCGCGATGTTGCCGATGCCTCGCTCGCTCGCCGTCGCGGCGACGGCGCCCAGCATCTCGGCCGAGAGATCATAGGCGACAACCTCGGACGCATGAGGGGCGGCCGCGTAGCTCAGATGCCCGCCGCCGCTGCCGAGATCGAGCAGCCGCGCCCCCGGCCGCGCCCGCACTAGCTCGGCAAGCTGCTGCAGATCCTCGCCTTGAGCATGAACAGCGCTCGCGACGTAGGCGGCGGCGCGCGGGCCGAACTGGCTGGCGACCCGGGAATGGTGGCTGACGCTGCTCATCGGACCCTCTCGGTGATACCGGCCCAGGGGACACCTTCGTCGATTTTCTGGCAAGTGGGCGATGAAGGGGGCCAGAAATAGGCCAGCATCATTAATCGGGCCTCTCCGTGAACACGGGTGCCGCCTGAGCCCCCATGCGGGCTCACGCCTTCGAAGGGGGCCGCAAATGAGCGTTCCTGGCCACGCTGTCCTCCGCCCCGCTATCCTGCATGGCTGCCAAGAGCCGGTTAGTTGAATACGAAGCACCCTTTTCGTCGTTATCGTCAGGGTGCCAGAATCCGCGAGGAGACGCCAATGACGCGCAGCACGATGAAATTCCTTCCGATAGTCGGCTTCGCGGGTCTCGCCCTCGCAGCCGCGTCGCTACCGGCGCCCGCTTCGGCGCAGATCGCCTGCCCGGCCGGCTATTACTATTCCTACGGGTATGGCTGTGTACCGGCGGCGCCCGGATATGGCTACGCCTATGGGCCGGGCTATTCCTATGCCCCGCCCTTCTACGACACCTTCTCGCTGGGCTTCGGCTTCGGCGGCGGCGGAGGCCATCGCGGCGGACGTGGCGGCTTCCACGGCCGGCCCGGCGGCGGCCATTCCGGCGGTGGTGGGCATGGCGGTGGCGGGCATGGCGGTGGTGGTGGGCATGGCGGCGGCGGCCATCGCTGACCGGCTGCGTCAGATCTAAGCGGAAGGCGTGGGCGAATCGCGTCCGGTCTGCTGGCGCCGATCGCGCCAGCGGATGCGGTCGTTGCGCCGGGGCACGGCCCAGCGGCGCGGCGCCGGCGGCTTGATCAGCATGACCACGAGCTGACCGTCGGCGATCGCCCGTGACGCGGCTTCCGGCATCGGCCGGCCCGGCTCGGTCAGCGGCAGGCGATGCGCATCGCGGCGCGCGAATTCGAGGATCGAGGCCGGGACCGCCGGATCGTGCAGCACCAGATCGGCGGATTGCAGCAGCCGTACCGCGCGCAGCGTCAGCGCTTCCGGATCATGCGGCACGTCGATCCGCGCGAGCTTGCCCTGTGCCGGCCCGAAGGCCGTAAGCTCCGTCTCCGGGTCGGGCAGCTTGCCGTTGAGAATGCGGGCGGTGAAGGCGCCGCCGAGCAACGCTTCCCAGAAGCGCCGGCGCGAGGCGCCATCCGGCAGTGCCGCCTTGACCCGCGCGCGCCAGGCAGCGGCAAGATCGGCCAGCCGGTCGATGCCCCGCGGCAGCGCCAGCTCGATCCGGCCGCGGATGATCCGGGCCAGCACCGGCGAAGCGCCACCGGTCGAGATCGCGACGACGACGCGGCCACGATCGACGATCGCCGGCATGATGAAGCTGCAGAGTGCCGGATCGTCGACGACATTGACCGGCAGATGGCGCAGGCGCGCCTCGGCGGCGACGGCGGCGTTGACCGCGCGATCGTCGGTCGCTGCGACGACAAGCTCGACCCCGTCGAGATCTTCGATCCGGAACAATCCAGCGCGGTATTCGATGCCATCGAGACCGACGAGCGACGGCGTCAATGCCGGCGCCACGACACGGATGTGTGCCCCGGCCCGGCGCAGCAGCTCAATCTTGCGGGCGGCCACATCACCGCCCCCGACCAGCAGAACCTGCCGACCTTCAAGCTTCAGGAAGATCGGCAGAAACTCCATCCGCTCCTACTCCGCCGCTTGCGAGGCCACCACCAGATCGGCCAGTCGCTGCGTGCCCCAGCGCTGGCAGAAATTGCCGAAGCTCTCATGGCCTTCGCGATGACGGGCCCAGAGCGCGAAGACCGGCTCCAGCGTCCGGCCGATCTCGGCGATCGGAACCCGCTCGAACACGCGCTCATTGAGGCGAGTGCCCTCGAAATCGCCGCCGAGGAAGATAGCATAGCTGCCGGGCACCCGGCCCACCAGACCGATATCGCCGACATAAGGCCGCGCACAGCCATTGGGGCAGCCGGTGACGCGCAACGCAAGACGCTCCTGGCCGACGCCCTGGCGCGCCAACGCCGCCTCGATGTCGGAGACGATGTCGTCGAGCACCCGCTCCGCCTCGGTCAGCGCCAGGCCGCAACTCGGCAGCGCCGGGCACGCCATGGCCCAGCGACGCACCGGCGTCTGCTGACCCGGCAACTCGACGCCTTCCTCGGTCAGGATCGCCTCGACCCGCTCGCGGTCATCGGCCGCGATATCGGCGAGGAAGACATCCTGGCTCGGCGCGAACACCGGGCGCATTGCGATTTCCTGCATCAGCCGGCGCAGCGCGGTCGCGAGCCGGTGACCGATCCTGTCCTCGATCCGGCCGCTCATGATCGGCAAGCCGAAATACCAGCGCCCGTCGCCCTGAGCGTGCCAGCCCTGGTGGTCCTGAACCTGGAAGCCCGGCATCGGCCGCGCCGGCTCCAGCGGCCGACCCAGACGCCGCTCCAGCTCGGCCTTGACCCAGTCGAGGCCCATCGCATCGACGACGTATTTCAGCCGCGCATGCTTGCGGTCGCTGCGATCGCCATTGTCGCGCTGAAGCGCGATCACGGCCTTGACCGATTCCAACAACTCGTCCGGCCCGATGAACACGACCGGCGAGGCAAGGCGCGGGTAGGTCTGCGCCTTGTTGTGGGTCATGCCGAGCCCGCCGCCGACGGCGAGGTTGTAGCCCTCCAGCCGCTGGCCGTCGAAGAGGGCGATGATCGCCAGATCGTTGGTCAGGACATCGATGTCGTTGTCCTGGGGCGTGGCGATGCCGATCTTGAACTTGCGCGGCAGATAGCTCGGGCCGTAGAGCGGATCGACCGCCGGCTCGGACGCGGTCGCGACATTCGTGTCGCCGATCCAGATCTCATGATAGGCGCGGGTCTGCGGCAGGAGCGCGGTCGAGAGCAGCTGTGCATCCTCGCGCAGGCGCCGATGTACCGAATCTTCGATGGGGACGGCCGTGGCGGTGACGTTGCGCACGACATCGCCGCAAGCGGCGAAAGTCGTCAGCAGCGCCTCGTTGACGCCGTGGATCGTCGCCCAGAGATTGCCCTTGGCGATTCCGTGGAATTGCAGGCCCTGCCGCGTGGTGATGCGCAGCTTGCTGCCGGCGTAATGCTGCGCCAGCGCATCGACCGCCAGATATTGCGTGGCCGTCATGAGGCCGCCCGGGGCGCGCACGCGCGCCATGAACTCGGTGCGCTTGTCCTCGCCGCGCTGCTTCAGCTCGGTGGCGCTGTCGCGATCATAGCCTTGATAGATACCGTGCATCTTGAGCAGCTGATGATCCGCCTCCTCGAAAGCAGCAACGTCAGATCTCAGCTCGGCGGCAATGGTCCCCCGCAGCTTGTCGCTGGCAAGCTTGATCTCTTCTACCTTGGATGGCTTACCATGAGCCATGTTATGCTCCGAGCTGCGGATGGTCTCGATATCTAGGTGTGGTTCATATAGAAACCAACCAGTCTGATTTGTAAATTGCAAAGATTGCCGTCAGGTCTTTGTTGTTTGGCTGTGCTTACCACGCCACGGACTGGGAAAATAGACCCCGCGCAGGGAGGGTGGAATGCGATCGAATGTCTGGCTGAGCGCGCTGGCGGCGTTGATTTCCGCCATTCCGCCGGCCCATGCGGAGACGGGCGAGATCCGTATCGCCCAGCAATACGGTATCTCCTATCTGCCCTTCGCCGTGATGCGTGCCCGCGGATTGCTCGAATCAGCCTTGCAGAAACAGGGGCTGCCGCCGGCCCAGATCAGCTGGGTCGATTTGAGCGGCGGCCCGGCGATGAATGACGGGCTCCTGACCGGCAGCCTCGATTTCGTCTCCGGCGGCTCCGCCCCGATGCTGACCATCTGGGCCAAAACCCGCGACAATCTCGGCGTGCGCGCCGTAGCTGCCTTGAGCTCGTTCCCGCTCTACCTCGCGACCGACAATCCCGACGTAAAGACCATCGCCGATTTCAGCGACAAGGACCGAATCGCTTTGCCGGCGGTCAAGGTCTCGATCCAGGCGGTCGTGCTGCAGATGGCGGCGGAGCAGACCTTCGGCGCGGGCCAGCAGAACAAGCTCGATTCGCTGACCGTCAGCATGGCCCATCCGGATGCGACCGTGGCCCTGCTGGGTGGCCGCAGCGAGGTCACGGCCAGCTTCAGCGCGTCGCCCTATCAGGAACAGCAGCTTGCCGACCCCAAGATCCACAAGGTGCTGTCGAGCTACGACGTGATGGGAGGCCCGCACACTTTCAATCTCGTCTACGCGACCACCCGCTTCCACGATGCCAATCCCAAGACCGTCGCCGCCTTCCGCAACGCGTTGGAGCAGGCCGACGCGCTGATCCAAGCCGATCCGTCGGGGGCGGCCGACATCTATATCGCCGCCGAGCATTCGAAGCTGCCGCACGAGCTGGTCGAGCGGCTGATCCGGGACCCCGAGCATATCTATACGACCGAGCCGCAGCAGATCATGAAGTTCGCCGCCTTCATGCAGCGCGTCGGCCAGATCAAGACGGCGCCGGAGAAATGGAGCGACCTGTTCTTTCCGGAACTGGCCGGCCGGTCCGGCAGCTAGATGGGAGCACCTCTCGCAAGGCCGGCCGAGCATCCGATCCTGCTGACGCTCGATCGGGTCAGCCTGACCTATCGTGCCCATGACCGGATAGTGACGGCGGTCGAGCAGATCGATCTTTCCGTCGCGGCCGGCGACCGGCTGGTCATCCTCGGTCCATCGGGCTGCGGGAAATCGACTTTGCTCAAGGCCGTCGCCGGCTTCGTCAAGCCGAGCGCCGGCCGCGTCACGCTCGACGGCCGGCCGGTCGATCGGCCCGGTCCCGACCGGATGATGGTGTTCCAGGATTTCGACCAGCTCTTTCCCTGGCAGACCGTGCGCGACAACATCCTGTTCGCGCTGAAGACGACCAAGGCGGTGGCGCCGGCCGAGCGGATGCAGGTCGCCAATGCCGTGATCGAGCAAGTCGGGCTGACCGCCTTCGCCGGCGCCTATCCGCACACGCTTTCGGGCGGCATGCGCCAGCGGGTCGCCATCGCGCGAGCGCTCGCGGTCAGGCCGCGCGTGCTGCTGATGGACGAGCCCTATGCCGCTCTCGATGCGCTGACCCGGCAGGAGATGCAGGACGAGCTCGTCCGGCTCTGGCGCGAGCGCAACTTCACCCTGCTGTTCGTTACCCACTCGATCGAGGAGGCGGTACGGATCGGCAGCCGCATCGTCGTGCTGAGCCCGCATCCTGGACGGTTCCGAGCCGAGTTCGACGGTCTGCCGGCCGGCGCCGCGCCGGCGGCGCGCCAGGCCCTGCAGGAGCAGCTCGAAATCCTGCTGTTCGAGCGGAGATCCCGTGAGCCTCATTAAGCAGTTCTGGTCGCACGGGCAGCAATGGGCGATCCTGCTGGCCCTGGCCGTGCTCTGGGAGGCCTATGGCCGTTTCCTCGGCAACGAGCTGGTGCTGCCGAGCCTGAGCGCCACCCTCGTCGCGTTCAAGGACGGGTTCGTCAGCGGCGAGCTGCCGGCAGCGATCTGGACCAGCCTGCGCATCCTCGTCGTGGGCTATCTGATTGGTCTCGTTGGCGCCGGGCTGCTCACGACTTTCGCCATGGCGAGCGAGCTCGGGCGTCAGCTGCTGGTCACCCTCACCGCCATGCTCAATCCGCTGCCGGCGGTCGCCCTGCTGCCGGTGGCGCTGCTCTGGTTCGGCATCGGCGAGAAGAGCCTGATCTTCGTGATCGTGCATTCGGTACTGTGGTCGGTCAGCCTCAACGCCCATTCCGGCTTCCGCGCGGTCAGCCCGACCCAGCGCATGGCCGGCCATAATCTGGGCCTGCGCGGCTTTCGCTACGTGGCGCTGGTGCTGGTGCCGGCCGCCTTCCCGGCGATCCTGACCGGCCTCAAGATCGGCTGGGCCTTCGGCTGGCGCACGCTCATCGCGTCCGAGCTGGTGTTCGGCGCGTCGTCACGCCAGGGCGGGCTCGGTTGGTTCATTTTCGAGCACCGCAACGAGCTCGACATCCCCGATGTCTTCGCCGGGCTGCTGTCGATCGTGCTGATCGGCTTCCTGGTCGAAGGCGTGCTCTTCCGACTGATCGAAGCCCGAACGGTGAAGCGCTGGGGCATGGCGTGATCGTTAGATCACGAAATCCACCATTCCGTCGCATTTGCTGGCGAGGCCGGCGAGACGGCTTTCGCGGCAGAGGTCGCCGAGGCTGATCCGGTCGAACTCTGCGAGCATCAATTGATGCACGCGCTCGACCATCGGCAGCACGACCTTGCGCATGGTCTGCGACGGCGACTGTTCCAGCGGCGTCGGCCGGTCGGGATCGAGCACAGCGCGGCAGATGGCGCCGACCGTGATGGCGCCGCGTTCGTCGCCGAGCAGATAGCCGCCATTCGGCCCGCGCAGGCTCTTCAGCAACCCGGCGCGCGACAGGCGCTGGAGGATTGCTTCGAGCTTACGGGTTTCGAGGCCCTGCCGCTGACCCAGCTCGGCCGCGGGCAAAGGCCCGGCCGCACCGTTGAACGACACGTCGAGCATGATGTCGACGGCCAACAGGAAACGGCGCGGCAACCAGGCGGCGAGACCGGTCAGTAGCGTCTCGCCTTCGCTCGTTATGTGAGCTTCCGCCGGTGCCGGCATCGCGTCACCCCTTTCTTGCTTTATCATCCAGACATAATGAAACGAAGTGACGCAATGTGGAAGCGTGCTGCACGAGTCAATCGGCGGGCGGGGTCGTGCCGAACCATTTGTCCTTGACCGCATCAAGATGCCGGGACGGATCGTAGTCCGGCACATCCAGGCCGAGGGCGCCCGGGGTGAAGCGGCCGATCGCCGTTTCGAGCTGGAAGCTGGCCGCGAAGATGTCGCGCTCGGCCGAGACCAGATTGACCTTGCTGCCGAAAAGCTCCTGCTGCGCGTTGAGCGTATCCAGCCGCGTGCGGGTGCCGGCCGTCACCTCCTTCTCCGTGTCGCGAAGGGCCACCTCGTTGGCCTTGATCTGATCCTGGAAATTCTGCCGCTGGGCACGCGCCGCGACGAGAGCGGCCCAGGCCGTGGTGACCTGCTGACGGACCTGACGCTCGGTCTGGAGCAGCTGCTTTTCCGCCGAAGCCACCGCCTCGCGCGCGGCCCTGACCTGGGCATAGGCCGCTCCGCCCTCGTAAAGCGGCACCGTCGCCGCGAGCCCGACCGTGGCCGAGTTGAGGCGGACACCCTTCGCGAAGAGCTCGTCCTCATGCTCGGCCTGGATGACCCCGTCGAGCTTGGGCAGGAGCTGACCGCGCACGACATCGACCTGATGCTTGGCGGCTTCGAGCTGTTGGTGCGCGCTGCGCAGCGCCGGGCTCTCGGCGATCGCCGTGTCGGCGGCCTGATCCTCGGTGCCGGGCACCTCGCCCAGCACGACCGGCATATCGAGCTGGCCGGCTTCGTCGCCGACGAAATTGCGGAAATTGGCGAGCGAGGTCGCCAACTGCGATTCGGCGCCGAGCCGGCCGGCAATGGCGCCCGACAGACGGGCGGCGGCCTGCGATGTATCCGTTTCAGTGGCGGCACCGACGCGGAAGGTCGAATCGACATTGCCGCGATTGACGGTCAGCACCTCGACCAGGTTGCGATTGAGCTCGACCACGTTGCGGTCGCGATAGACATCGAGATAGGCGGTCGCGGCCGCCAGCAGTTGGGTTTGCTCGACCGAGGCAAGCTGCGATTGGCCGCCGGCGATCACCGCCTTGGCGCGGTCGATATCGGCATCGACCGCCCCGCCGCGATAGAGCGGCTGCGCGATCGTGACCGCCGCCGTCTTATTGGTCAGCATCGAAACCGCCGAGCCGCCGAAATTGAAATACTGCCGGCCGCGCGTGACGTCGCCGGTGAGCGTCGCGGTCGGCCGCCAGCCCGACAGGGCCTGCGGCAATTGCTCGTCGATGGCGCGCTGGCTATAGCGCTGGGCCGCGATCTCGGCGTTGTTGGCATAGGCTCGGCCCAGCACATCCTTGAGTGATTCCGCCCGCGCCGCCCCCGACAGCAAGCCAAGCCCCAGCATGGCCGCCGCCATTTTCTTGTTCATTGCACTCAACCCCCACCACATGGACCCGCCCATTTACGACCATAGGGCACTGCCGAAAAAGGGGGCCCCGCGCAGTGCAGGGTGGCGCTGCCGGCAAGGAAGCGGGGGTTGGGCGGCAGCCTGTCCTCAGACCCGTTCGATCAGCATCGCGATGCCCTGGCCGACGCCGATGCACATGGTGCAAATCGCGCGCTTGGCGTTGCGGGCTTCGAGCTCGAACAAGGCCGTCGTCACCAGGCGCGCGCCGCTCATGCCGAGCGGATGGCCGAGGGCGATGGCGCCGCCATTGGGATTGACGTGCTCGGCATCGTCGGCGAGGCCGAGATCGCGGGTGACGGCGAGCGCCTGGGCGGCGAAGGCCTCGTTGAGCTCGATCACGTCGATGTCCTTGAGCGACAACCCGACCCGGTCGAGCAGCTTGCGCGTCGCCGGCGCCGGTCCCACGCCCATGATCCGCGGCGGCACGCCGGCGACGGCGGCCGAGACGATGCGTGCGCGCGGCGTCAGCCCGTGCCGATTGGCCGCCGCCTCGGACGCGACGATGACGCAGCAGGCGCCGTCATTGACGCCCGACGCGTTGCCGGCCGTGACCGTGCCGTCTGTACGGAATGGCGTCGGCAGCTTGGCGAGCTTTTCCAGCGCGGTGTCCGGACGCGGATGCTCGTCGACGGCGAAATCCATGGCCTCGCGGCCGTGCTGGATCTTCACCGGCACGATCTCGCGCTCGAACCGACCGCTCTTCAGCGCCGCCCCGGCGCGCTGCTGGGAACGCCACGCGAACGCATCCTGGTCGGCGCGCGAAACGTTGAACTCGGCCGCGACATTCTCCGCCGTCTCCGGCATCGAATCCGTGCCGAAGGCGGCATGCATCTTGGCGTTGACGAAACGCCAGCCGATGGTGGTGTCGTAGATCTGGGCATCGCGCGAGAAGGCGCTTGTGGCCTTGCCCATGACGAAGGGCGCGCGCGACATGCTTTCGACGCCGCCGGCCAGGAACAGGCTGCCGTCGCCGGCCTTGATCGCCCGCGCGACATTGGCAATCGCCTCCATGCCCGAGCCGCACAGCCGATTGACCGTGGCGCCCGCGACGGTCTCGGGCAGACCCGCGAGCAGCAGCGACATGCGCGCGACATTGCGATTATCCTCGCCGGCCTGGTTGGCGCAGCCATAGACGACATCGTCGATGGCGGCCCAATCGATGCCGGCGTGGCGCGCCTTCAGCGCCGCGATCGGCACCGCGCCCAGATCGTCGGCGCGCACACCCGCGAGCGATCCCGCATAGCGTCCGATCGGCGTCCGCACCGCGTCGCACAGATAGGCTTCGACCATGGTATCCTCCCTAGATTGTGGGAGAGACCATAGGAGCAGGCAGCACCTCTGTCACCTGAAGGCGCCGTTCGAGCATCCGGCTTTTTCACGATAGTGAATCATTTAGATCTTTGGCGTTATCAAGCTGCGACGTATTTTCGCTTGCCCTTGAATTCAACTCGAGGGGTGGCCCGACTGGATGGACGCGGCTTCGGGCGCCGCGAGGGGATGCGGATGCGGCACGCACTGACCTTGTCGGCCTTGACGGTGGGCGTCTTGGCCGGAAGCGCCTATTGGATCGGCTTCAACGATCGGGCACAGGCTCAGTCGAGCCCGCCTTCTATAACCGTTCCCGTCACGATCGATATCGCGCGGCGCAACGACGTGCCGATCTACCAGACCGGCATCGGCACCGTCGTGGCATTCAATACCGTGACGGTTCGCGCCCAGATCGACGGGCCGCTGGAGAAGATCGCTTATACCGAAGGGCAACTGGTGAAGTCCGGCGACTTGCTGGCGCAGATCGACGCCCGGCCTTATCAGGCGCGCCTGGCGCAAGCCGAGGCGGCCAAGGCCCGCGACGTGGCGCAGCTCGCCAATGCCAGGCTCGATCTCGTCCGCTTCCAGAACCTCAAGGACTACGCGACCCGGCAGAGCGTCGATACGCAGAAGACCCAGGTATCGATGATGGAAGCCGCGATCCAGGGCGATCAGGGACAGATCGACGATGCCAAGGTCCAGCTCGGCTACACCGCCATCACCGCGCCGATCTCCGGACGGACCGGGATCAGGCTGGTCGATCAGGGCAATATCGTCCACGCGTCGGACTCGACCGGCCTCGTCGTCATCACCCAGCTGCAGCCGATCTCGGTGCTCTTCTCCCTGCCCGGACCCATCCTGCCCAAGCTCAGCCGCGCCCATGCCGCAGGGCCGCTCAAGATCGAGGCCTGGAGCCAGGACGACAGCGAGAAGCTCGATGACGGCGAGCTCACGCTCATCGACAATCAGATGGATCAGAGCACCGGTACGGTGAAGCTCAAGGCGAGCTTCCCGAACAAGGCCGAGACGCTGTGGCCGGGCCAGTTCGTCAATGCGCATCTGCTGCTGGAGACGCGGCGCGACGGCATCACGGTGCCGGCCCAGGCGATCCAGCGCGGCCCGTCCGGAACCTATGTCTGGCTGGTGAAGCCGGACGATACGGTCGAGATGCGGCCGATAACGCTCGGCCGGATCGTCGGCGACATCGCCCTGCTCGACAGCGGCGTGACGGCCGGCGACAGGATCGTCACCGGCGGCCAATACAAGCTGGTGGTCGGCATCAAGACCGAGCCCCACATGCAGGAGCCGCCGCAGACCGCGGACCTGCCCGTCGCCAAGCCCGCCGGCGCGGTCCGATGAGCATCTCGACGCCGTTCATCGAGCGGCCGATCGCTACGTCGCTGCTGATGGCGGGGCTGCTGCTGGTCGGCCTCGTCACATACCCGCTGCTGCCCGTGGCGCCCTTGCCGCAGGTGGATTTCCCGACCATCCAGGTCTCGGCCGCCCTGCCCGGCGCCAGCCCGGAGACGATGGCCTCGTCGGTGGCGACGCCGCTCGAACGGCAATTCGCCCAGATCGCCGGCGTGGCGCAGCTCACTTCGGTGAGCGTGCTCGGCACGGCGCAGATTACCGTGCAGTTCGACCTCAACCGTTCGATCGACGCCGCCGCCCAGGATATCCAGGCGGCGATCAACGCGGCCGGCGGTGCGCTGCCCAAGAACCTGCCGAGCCCGCCGACCTATCGAAAGGTCAATCCGGCGGATTCGCCGGTGCTGGTGATGGCGGCGCAGAGCAAGAGCCTGCCGATCACGGTCGTCGACGATTACGCCGACACGATCATCGCCCAGCAGATCTCGCAGATCGACGGGGTCGGCCTGGTCTCGATCAATGGCGAGCAGAAACCATCGGTCCGCGTCCAGGTCGATCCGCGCAAGCTCGCCGCCATGGGGCTGGCGCTCGAGGATGTGCGCGCCGTGCTGCAGAGCGTCACTGTCGATCAGCCCAAGGGCAGCTTCGACGGGCGCTATCAGAGCTTCACCATCTACGACAATGACCAGCTGACCGCGGCCTCGCAATATCAGGACGTGATCATCGCCTATCGCAACGGCGCGCCGGTGCGGATCAAGGATATCGGCCAGGCCGTCGACGACGCCGAGAATCTGCGCCAGGCGGCGTGGCAGAACGGCACGCGCGGCCTGACCATCGCCGTGTTCCGCCAGCCCGGCGCCAACGTCATCGGCGTGGTCGACCGGGTGAAGGCGGCTCTGCCCCGCCTCCAAGCCGCCGTGCCGCCTGCGGTCGAGATCCAGATCCTGACCGACCGGACCAAGACCATCCGCGCCTCGGTCGACGATGTCGAGTTCACGCTGGTGCTGACCGCCTGTCTGGTGGTGGCGGTGATCTTCCTGTTCCTGCGGAATTTCTGGGCGACGGTGATCCCCGGCGTGACCGTGCCGCTGTCGATCATCGGCACCTTCGCGGTCATGTATGTGCTGGGCTACAGCCTCGACAATCTGTCGCTCATGGGCCTCACCATCGCGGTGGGATTCGTCGTCGACGACGCGATCGTCATGATCGAGAACATCGTCCGCCATCTCGAGGACGGCATGGCGCCGCACGAGGCCGCGCTCAAGGGCGCCAGCGAGATCGGCTTCACCATCGTCTCGATCAGCTTGTCGCTGGTCGCGGTGTTCATCCCGCTCCTGCTGATGGGCGGGATCATCGGCCGTCTCTTCCACGAGTTCGCCATCACCGTCACCGCGACCATCGCGGTTTCGGCCATCGTCTCGCTGACGCTGACGCCGATGATGTGCGCCCGCTTCCTCAAGGACGAGAAGCACGCGAGCCACGGCCGGTTCTACCGGGTAATGGAGAGCTTCTTCGACGGCATGCGCGACCTCTATGCCGCCGGGCTGCGCTGGGTGCTGCGCCACCAGTTTCTGACCATGATGGTGCTGATGGCGACGATCGCCAGCACCGGCGCGCTCTATGCCGCCATTCCCAAGGGCTTCTTCCCACAACAGGACACCGGCATCATCTCGGCGACCTCGGAAGCGGCCCAAGATGTCTCGTTCCAGAGCATGGTGCGGAGCCAGGCGGCTATCGCCGACATCGTCGGGCGCGATCCCGATGTCGAGAGCTTCACCATGTATGCCGGCCAGGCCGGCTCGCCGCAGAACAACGGCAAGGTGATCATCAATCTCAAGCCCAAGCCGGGCCGGACCGCCTCGGCCGACGAGGTCATCACCAGGCTGCGGCCGCAGCTCGCCAAGCTCGAAGGTGTGTCGCTGTTCATGCAGTCGGTCCAGGACATCAATGTCGGCGGCCGCAACGCCAAGACCCAGTATCAGTACACGCTGCAGGACGCCAATCTCGACGAGCTCAATCATTGGGCTCCGATCCTGCTCGACCGGTTCCGGCAGCTGCCGGCGCTGGCCGACGTCGCGACAGATCAGCAATCGAACGCGCCGACCGTCAGCATGACCATCGATCGCTCCACCGCCTCGCGCTTCGGCATTCTGCCGCAGGTGATCGACGACACGCTCTATGACGCCTTCGGCCAGCGCCAGGTCACGCAATATTTCACCCAGCTCAGCCAGTACCACGTGATCCTGGAGGTCGATCCCAAGCTCCAGACCGATCCCGATTCGCTTGACAAGATCTATGTGAAATCGCCGATCACCAACGGGCTGGTGCCGCTCTCGACCTTCGTGAAGCGCGATTCGACCACGACCAACTATCTGTCGATCAGCCATCAGGGCCAGTTCCCGGCGATCACCCTCTCCTTCAACCTGTCGCCGGGATCGGCGCTGGGCGACGCCGTGCGGCAGATCCAGCAGGCTGAAGACGCTATGAGCGTGCCCTCGACCGTGATCGGCACCTTCCAGGGCAATGCCCAGGCGTTCCAATCCTCGCTCGCGAGCCAGCCCTACCTGATCGCGGCGGCGCTCGTCGTCGTCTACATCATTCTGGGCGTGCTCTATGAAAGCTACATCCACCCGCTGACCATCCTGTCGACGATCCCGTCGGCCGGCGTCGGGGCGCTGCTGATCCTGATGATCTTCCACTACGATCTGAGCGTGATCGCGCTCATCGGCATCATCCTACTGATCGGCATCGTCAAGAAGAACGCCATCATGATGATCGATTTCGCGCTCGCCGCCGAACGAGAGCGTGGGCTCGAGCCCGAGCAATCGATCTATGAGGCCTGCCTGATGCGTTTCCGTCCGATCATGATGACGACCATGGCGGCCCTTCTGGGCGGCGTCCCGCTGATGCTCGGCACCGGCACCGGTTCGGAGATCCGCCGCCCCCTGGGCTTCGCCATCGTCGGTGGCCTTCTGGTGAGCCAGGTGTTGACGCTCTATACGACGCCGGTCGTCTATCTCTATCTCGACCGGTTCAGTCAGTGGCTGGCCAGCCGGCGCGGCACCCGGTTGCAGCGAACCGTGCCGAGGCTGCAAAGAGCGCTGGCCGGCGAGGATTGAGGTCTCAGGCGGTTTCTAGAGCAATCAGGCGGTTTCTAGAGCAAGATGATTTTCGGCCCGTTCGGTCTAAAATCTGAATCTTGCTCTATTTCTCATGGTTAGAGCCCGATGCGATCATGTCGAGCCGACATGATCGCATCGGGCTCTAGAAGCTTGTACATCACGCTCGTCGATTCGAGCACGCCCTCAATCGAGCGGGCATAAGCCGGCACGACTCCCACCAGCGCGAACCCCAGCGAGCGATAGAGCGGCTCGGCCTTGTCGCCCGTCCGCGTATCCAGCACGAGCAGGCTGCGGGCGGCCTGCCGGGCCGTCTCTTCCGCGCGCATCATCAAGGCGCGGGCAATGCCGCGCCGGCGCGCCGAGGGATGCACGAGCATCTTGGCGATCTCGGCCCGATGTCGTCCGTTGGCCGGCATACTCAGCACGACCTGCACCGTGCCGACGATGCGCTCATCCAGCCGTGCTACGAGCAGGCGTCGATCGCCTGTCCGTACGGCGGGGATCAGGCTGCGCCAGAAATCCGCCGCCGCCTCGAATGGGAAGGGCAGGATGAAGCCGATGCTGGCACCGGCCAGCACGCAGGCCCGTAGCGTCTCCGCCAAGTCCGGGACGGCGCGGTCGAATGCATCCGCATCCAGCTCCTCGATGACAACCGTCGCGTTCATGGCCGGCACTGCGCGATGACGTAGGAAGCTGCCTCCGGCCCAGGGCAGGAAAACCGCGTGGCCCCGAACAAACGGAAGCGCAGGCAGTCGCCGGTCGCGAGGCGGTGCGTCACGCTGTCTAAGGTCAAATCGAGCAACCCCGCCAGCATCCAGATGTGCTGCTCAAGACCCGGAATGGAAGGGGCGTCATAGGCGATGGCCGCGTGAGCCGGCAGCTTGCCCGCCATCAACTCGGCCCGATAGCCGTGCGCGGGCGGGGAGACCGTACGCCGACGAAAGCCGGTTTCCGGATCGGTCCAAAGCGGCTGGTCGAGCCGGCGCATCAGCTGCGGCGGATCATTCTCGATCTCGGCCAGAAGCCGAGACATGGTTCGCCCGTAGGCGGTACATAAGCGTCCTAACAGCGAGGCTGTCGGGCTGGTATCGCCGCGCTCCATTCGAGAGAGCGTGGCCCGGCTGATACCACTCCGTTCAGCCAGCTCCTCGAGCGACCAACCCTGCTCTTGCCGCAATTCCGACAAGCGTGCCGCCAAACGGATATCGATCGTCACGCTATCTTGACCAGGCTGGTCGGAGGCCGAGGACGATATGAGGTTATTTCCCATATATAAGAACGTGTCTCATATATGGGAAGCCGTCAAGAAGGACCAATGATCGAGCCACCTTCGCGCCGGGACGGCGAGGAACCACGCGCAGCCATGAGAACCGGCCGGTGATCCATTGCCAGCGCCGATCGATCATTTGTCGGACTGTCGCTACGCTCGACCGGGAGATCGAAAATATAGCCGATGCCCCGCTCGGTTCGGATGATGCGCGGCGAGCTGGGATCAGTTTCGAGCTTGCGCCGCAGCCTCAGCACCTGAACGTCGATGCTGCGGTCGAAGATATCCTCATGGATACGCGTCGCCTGCAACAGCTGCTCGCGCGAAAGCGTTCGCTGAGGTGAATCGAGGAAGACGGTCAGCAGCGTATATTCGCTTTTGGTCAAGACGATCGGCTTGCCGTCCAGGCCCGACAGGCGCCGCGCGCGCCGATCGAGCTGCCATTCGCCGAACCGGTAGCGGCCTTGCTCCGGATTCTGCCGGGGGGCGCCTCCAGCGTTCTGTCGGCGCCGCAGGATCGCCCGAATCCGCGCACGCAATTCTCTGAGGCCGAAAGGCTTTGTGATATAATCATCGGCACCGAGTTCCAATCCCACGACCCGGTCGATCTCATCGCCGCCGTAACCGCTGGTGATGATCACGGGAACGTCCGAGCGCGAGCGGATCTCTCGCAGGAGATCGAGCCCATCATCCCGGCCGAGCAAATCCGCAATGATCAGGCTGGGTTCGACTAAGGCTATTTGACGCACCGCTTCCTGCCGCCCCGAGGCGGTGGAGACCTGCATGCCGTGTTCCTCGAGATAGGTGACGACCATATTCTGAATTGTCGGATCGTCATCGACGATGAGGATGCGCGCCGGCCGGACAGCCTCCATCGCGTCGCAGTTGCCGACGCCCTTTCGAGCATCGAGCGGCGGCGCCACGCTTCCGACGCGAGGGACGTGCGGAAAAGCAACGAGCGTACCGGAGGCGGAGACCGGACCGTGCAGGGTATCGGACCTGAAGCGGCCTGTGTCGGATTGGGGAAGGCTGACCATACTTCCGTATTCCCCCTAAGGCGGGTTCGACATCATCTTAAGTTGAGTCCTTTACCCCCGGTCAGGGTAGGCAAAGATACAAAACCTAATTCCACGCACCTCTCCGCATCTCACCACGGCTAGCCATAGTCTCGTTATGCGAGAGAACGAGGCTTGGCCATCCGCTTGCAATCACGGCAAGCAACAGACGGTGCGCAGGATCTAACTTGACCGAACCCGGCCCCTGAAGTCCTTGGCGTCGCGCTCAAATTTTCCTCAATACTTCCTCAAGCAGGCCGCTCGACGGAGCGGTTTGATCGAGCTAAATTATCGCCAGACAATCAGGCAGGCTGATGACGAAGCACGAGCATGTGATTGGCCGGTATCGGTTACAGCCCGGCCGAGGCTTGCTGGCGAACGGCGTGCCGGTGCCGCTGAGTGCGAAGGCACTCGATATCCTGACGGTTCTGGTCGAGGCGCGGGGCGATCTCGTCACCACCGACGAGCTTTTGGCTCGGGTCTGGCCGAAACTCATCGTCGACGCCCACAATGTTCAAGTCCATATCTCGGCGCTTCGCAGAGCGTTGGGCGACGATGCGCACCGGATTCAGACCGTCTCCAGACGCGGCTATCGGTTTATCGACCCGGTAGAGACAGAGGCGGCACCTGCGGCATTGCTCCTGCCGTCATCCGCTTCGCCGCCGCGGCCGCTCGGCCGCCTGTTCGGCCGCGAGAAGGATCTGGCGACGATCCGGTCCTTGCTCGAGCGATCGCGCCTCGTGACGATCGTGGGACCGGGCGGCATCGGCAAGACACGGGTCGGCCTCGAGCTTGCCCATGAGCTTCGCGGCCGCTATCGCGAAGGAGTCGTCTTCGTCGACCTTTCGGTGCTGCAGGATCCGTCCTTGACAGCGAGCGTGGTCGCGACAGCGATCGGGATCGAATTCAGGGGAGATACGCCACAGGCCGAGCAACTGGCACGCCGCCTGAAGGAAAAGGAACTGCTGATCCTGCTCGACAATTGCGAGCATGTCGTCGATACGGTCGCACTGCTCGCCGAGCGCGTATTGACCGAGGCGGCCGGGATCAGCCTGCTCGCCACCAGCCGCGAGCCGCTCGCCTGCCCGGGCGAGCAGGTCTATCGCCTGCCGCTTCTGCCGGTTCCGACCGGCAATGTCGACAATGCGCAGGCCGCGATGTCGTCGCCATCCGTCGCACTGCTGATCGATCGCGCTCAGGCCGCCGATCTGCGCTTCGCGTTGACCGACGCTTCGTCCGAGACGGCAAGCGCCATCTGTCGCCGACTCGATGGTCTCCCCCTCGCCATCGAAATGGTCGGCGCTCTCGTTCCGGGTCTCGGCCTTACGACGCTCGCCGCTCAGCTGGAAGAGAAATTACGCCTGCCCTACAGCATCACGCGGACTATCGCGCCGCGGCATCAGTCGTTGGCGACGACGCTTGACTGGAGCTACGCGCTCTTGTCGCCGACCGAACGGGTATTGCTGCGCCGGCTGTCGGTATTTCCCGGCTCATTCTCGTTGGCGACGATCGAAGCCGTCGTTTGCGACGAAACCTTGCCTCGCCTGCGATGCGGCGAGGTTCTAGCCGGGCTCGTCCGCAAGTCGCTGGTATCGACCGTGCCGGCGCCCCCGTCATCTTACCGACTGCTCCAGACGATCCGGGCCTATGCTGGCGGAAAGCTCGACGAGTCAGGGGAGCAGAACCTGCTGAGCCGACAGCACGCTCTTCACGTCGCCGACATGTTGGAACGCGCGATGCAGGAATGGGAAACGACCGCCGATACGGACTGGCTCAACCGCATCGGTTGGCTGCTGTCAGATCTTCGCGTTTCGCTGGGTTGGAGTTTCGGTCCGAATGGAGATAATGCCATCGGCCTGGCCCTCGTCGGACGGATGTGGCCGCTTTGGCAAATACTCAACCTTATCGGAGAGGGACGGCGCTGGGCGGATGTGGGTGCCGAGCGCCTGACCGACGAGACGCCCGCTCTCGTCGCCGCGCGCGTGTGGTTCGCCGTGGGATATCTCAACGGCGTACGCTCCCTCGAACGCTCCGTTTCGGCCCTGCGCAAGGCCGAAACTCTGTTCGTCCGCGCAAATGATCCGATCGAGCGGGGCGCAGCTCTGGCCGTGCTGGGACAGATGCTCGCCTTTTCCGACACAGCGGCTGTGGATTCCCTGATCGAGGCCAGAGCGCTGCTCATGCGCGGCACCCACCGCCGCTGGCTCGGCACCTGCGCCATGGCGTTCGGCATGCAGCACACCAATACCAAATCGTGGTCCGAGGCGCGGCGAGAATATAAGCTGGCCCAGGACTTGTTCCGGAGCGTAGGGGCCAAGCGACTGGAGACCGCGGCCTTGAGCAATCTCGCCAACGCGATGTGGGCAGAGGGATCCTTGATGCAAGCGATCGAAACCACGCGCGAAGCTCTTGCCATGGCAAGGCGCGAAGGCCAGCCGCGCCATATCGGCCATACTTCCGGTAATCTGGCCGGGATGCTTACCGACAGGGGCGATCTCGACGAAGCCCTCGCCATTGCGCGAGAGGCGGTGCCGCTCTGCCGCGAGGACGAGTATCTCTACTGGCTGTTTCCACATTTGGCCCTGCGCGTCGGCAAGGCGGGCCGGCCGCAGGATGCGGCTCGTCTCTTGGGCTATACCGAGCATCTCGGGACCGTCCGGCAGATTAATGAAAGACGGGCTCTGGAAACGTTGAAAACGCTCCTGAACGATCAATTGACGCCCGACCGGAACAAGGAACTGTTGGAGGCTGGGCGCTATCTCAACGAGGACCAGGCCATTGCCCTCGCGCTCGGTTGACAATTGCGTCGAGGACGACATGATAACTAGATACCACAATGACAAAGCATGAGCATGTGATCGGCCGGTATCGGTTGCAGCCCGGCCGCGGCCTGCTCGCGGACGGCATCACTGTTTCGATCGGACCAAGGGCGCTCGATATCCTGACGGTCCTGGTCGAGGCAGAGGGCGCGCTCGTTACCAAGGACCGACTGATGGAGCGGGTTTGGCCCGGTCTCATCGTCGAAGAGCACAATATCCAGGTCCATATCTCCGCGCTGCGCAAGGCGCTGGGCGACGATGCGGGCTGGATACTGACCGTGCCGCGGCACGGCTACCGCTTCATCGGCCCGACCATTCAGGCGGCGGATGCGCCGCTGTCTGATCTGCCGCGGCCATTCGGCCGTTTGTTCGGCCGCGAGGAAGAGCTGGCAACCATCCGGTCCCTGCTCGAACGGACGCGCCTTGTGACGATCGCAGGGCCGGGCGGCATCGGCAAGACGCGGATCGGCCTCGAACTTGCCCACGAGCTTGGCGGCCGCTATCGCGAAGGTGCCGTCTTCGTCGATTTTTCGGTGCTGGAAGATCCCTCTCTGGTCGCAAGCCTGATCGCAACCGCCCTTAGAATTGAGCTCAAGGGCGACAGGCCGGCCGAGCAGCTGACACGCCGTCTGGGGGATAGGGAGCTGCTGATCCTACTCGACAATTGCGAGCATGTCGTCGATGCGATCGCACCGCTCGCCGAGCGCATTCTGGTCGAAGCACCGGGAATCAGCTTGCTCGCCACCAGCCGCGAGCCGCTCGCCTGTCTGGGCGAGCAGGTCTATCGCCTGCCGCTTCTGCCGGTTCCGGCCGACGATGCGGGATCTGCGGACGAAGTCCTGTCCTCGCCCGCCGTCGCTCTTCTCGTTGATCGGCTCAAGGCCGCCGATCAGCGTTTCAAGCTTACCGAACTGTCGGCGAGAGCGGCGAGCATCATCTGCCGCCGTCTCGACGGGCTGCCGCTCGCCATCGAGATGGTCGGAGCACTCGCCCCCGGGCTCGGGTTGGAAACTTTGGCCACCCGATTGGAAGAGACGTTCCGCCTGCCCTATAGCGTCACACGGACAGTCACGCCGCGCCACCGCTCTCTGGAGGCGACGCTCGATTGGAGCCATGCGCTGCTGTCGCCCGCCGAGAAGGTCCTGCTGCGCCGACTGTCCGTATTTCCGGGGCCGTTCTCGCTGGCGGCGGTCGAGACCGTCGCCAGCGGCGGAACGCTGGCCGAAGCTCGATGCGGCGAAGTTCTGGCCGGGCTCGTCCGCAAATCCTTGGTCTCGATCGAGCCGGTCGCGGCTCCTCGTTCCTATCGGCTGCTCGAGACGATCCGCACCTATGCCGGCGAGAAGCTCGTCGATGCCGGCGAGCAACCCGCCCTGTCCACTCGTCACGCCGAATACGTCGCCGGCATGCTCGAGCGGGCAGCACGGGACTGGGCAATGACGGCCGACGAGATGTGGCTCGATCGCCATCGATGGCTGCTCGCCGATCTGCGCGTCGCGCTGCGCTGGAGCTTTGGACCGGGCGGGGACAAAGCCCTCGGCCTACTGATTGCCGGACGGGTGGATCCTCTCTGGCAGATGCTTGGACTCATAACCGAGGGTCGGCGCTGGGCCGCTACCGCCGTCGCGGCGCTGACCCGGGAGACGCCCAATCTCGTCGCGGCCCATGTCTGGTATGCCGCCGGCTGCCTCACCGGAGGGCGCGTTCTCGACCTATCTATCCAGGCGTTGCGCAAGGCCGCGTATCTGTTCAGCCGGGAGAATGATTCGATCGACCGCGGAATGGCCTTGGCTCTGCTCGGTCAAATGATGGCTCAGTCGGGCGAGGCGGTCACGCTCGACATTCTAACCGAAGCGCGCGCGTTGCTCGAGCGGGGCGGCGGCAATCGCCGCCTCGGGATTTGCGCTACTTCCTTCGGCATGTTCTACGCCTCCGGGGAAGCATGGTCCCAAGCACGGCGGGAATATGAGCTTGCCCGCGCTTTGTCCCAAGCTGCGGGAGCCGATCGACAGGCGGCCGCGATCTCGATTTCCCTTGCCGATGCGACATGGGCCGAGGGCGATCTCGCGACCGCGATCGCAACCACTCGAGAAACGGCGGATCTGGTCCGGCGCCAAGGGCATTGGCACCATCTCGGCCATGCCGTCGGAAATCTGGCCGGGATGCTCACGGCACAGGGCGACCTCGAAGGGGCGCTCGTCGCTGCGCGCGAGGCTGTACCGCTCTGCCGGGAGGATGGTTTTCTGGACTGGCTGCTCTATCATTTGGCCTTGCGCGCTGCCAAAGCCGGCCGGCCGGAGGATGCCGCCCGCCTTCTAGGCTATGCGAAGCATGTGACGACGAGCGGCAGAGCGCTTCATGTCAACGAGCGGAAAGCGGTCGAAGAGCTGATCGCGATTTTGGACGACCGGCTCGGGCTCGGCCGGATGGAGGTGCTGCTGGCAGCGGGACAACATCTCAGCGAGGATCAAGCAATCGCTTTGGCGCTCGCTTGACGGTTGTCACAGTGGTGCTTAAGGTAATTCGATACCGCAATGACGAAACAAGATCATATAATTGGTCGGTATCGATTGGAGCCGGGCCGCGGTCTGTTCGTGGACGGCGACGCCGTACCGATCAGCGCCAAGGCGCTCGACATCCTGGCGGTCTTGGTCGAAGCGGGTGGAGATCTCGTCACCAAGGATGAGTTGCTGGATCAGGTCTGGCCCGGCCTCCTTGTCGAGGAACACAATATTCAGGTTCATGTCTCGTCGCTGCGCAAGGCACTGGGCGACGATGCCGGATGGATCGTGACCGCTCCGAAGCGAGGGTATCGTTTCATCGGGCCTTTCGGCGTGACGCCTGCGGCGGTTCCGTTGCCCCCGTTTCCAGCCTCGCTGCCCAGGGCATTCAGCCGCCTGTTCGGTCGAGAGGAAGATCTGACGACCCTCCGCTCGCTTCTCGATCAGGGTCGGCTGGTGACGCTCGCCGGACCGGGAGGCATCGGCAAGACCCGTGTCGCTCTCGAGCTCGTCCGCGAGATCGCGGACCGCTATCGCGATGGGACCGTCTTCGTCGATTTCTCGGTGCTGCAGGACCCCTCATTGGCAGCGAGCCTCGTGGCGACGACGCTCGGGATCGATGTCAAGGGCAGCATGCTGCCAGCCGAACTGGTGGTCCGCCGGCTGAAGGACCGGGAATTGCTGATCCTGCTCGACAATTGCGAGCATGTCCTCGACGCGGTAGCACCGCTCGCCGAGTTCATTCTGGCCGAGACACCCCGGATCAGCCTGCTCGCCACCAGCCGGGAGCCGCTCGCCTGCCGTGGCGAGCAGGTCTATCGACTGCCGCCTCTACCGGTCCCGCCCGACAGCGTCAGTAACAAGGAAGAGGCGCTGGCATCTCCCGCCGTCGCCTTGCTGGTGGATCGAATTCAGGCCGCCGACCTTCATTTTGACCTGTCCAACGCGTCAGCCGAAGCCGCGAGCGCAATCTGCCGCCGTCTCGACGGACTGCCGCTCGCCATCGAAATGATCGGCGCGCTCGCTCCCGGGCTGGGGCTGGAAGTCCTCGCTTCCAGGCTGGAAGAGACATTCCATCTGCCTTACAGCTTCTCGCGCACGGCCACGCCGCGGCACCGCTCTCTGGCAGCGACCCTCGACTGGAGCTATGCGCTCTTGCAGCCGCAGGAGCGCATATTGCTGCATCGGCTTTCGGCCTTTCCGGGACCATTCTCGCTCACGGCGGTCGAAATCGTCGCCAGCGACGATATGATACCACCCTCTCAATGCGGCGACGTACTGGCCGGGCTCGTTCGAAAATCACTAGTCTCGGTCGATCCGGCCGCCAGCCCCCTCTCCTACCGGTTGCTCGAGACGATTCGCACCTATGCGGTCGAAAAGCTCGAGGAGGCTGGAGAGCAGACATTGCTGCGCGCGCGGCACGCCCGTTTTGTCGCAAGCGTGCTGAGCGACAGCCTCGTCGACTGGGACGTGATGATCGACCCCGCTTGGCGCGACAGATACAGATGGCTGCTCGCCGATCTGCGCGTCTCGCTGCGCTGGGCCTTCGGACCGGAAGGAGACACGGCTCTCGGCGTGGAGATCGTGAGCCAGACGGAGCCGCTCTGGCAGATGCTCGGGCTCATCGGCGAAGGCCGCCGCTGGGCGGACACCGCCGCGACGGCGATGACCGAAGAGACGCCCGACCTCGTCGCGGCCCGCGTCTGGTTCGCCGTCGCCTTCTTGACGCTGGCACGCTCGCTGGAACGCACCGTGATGGCGTGCCGCAATGCAACCGAACTATTCGGGTGGGCGAACGACCCGACCGAGCGCGGCACGGCGATGGCCATGCTCGGCGCCACTCTTTCCCTTATGGGCCGGACGGACGAAGCGGCGGACACGCTGACCTCGGCAAGGGCGCTTCTCGGGCCGGCCACCAGCAAGCGTCGCCTCGGACTTTGCGCCATGGCCTTCGGCATATTGCATGCCTGCACGGCGGCATGGCCTGACGCCCGGCGGGAATACGAACTGGCCCAGATCCTGTTCCAAGCAGCGGGAAGCAAGCGATGGGAGACGGTCAATCTGATCAATCTCGCCGACGCGGCCTGGACCGAAGGCGATCTGCCGACGGCGATCAAGACCATAGAGGATGCGGCGGATCTGGCGCGGCGGAGCGGCCAGCTTGATCTGTTCGGGATGACGACGGGCAATCTGGCTGGAATGCTCACGCTCCAGGGCGATCTCGACGGAGCGCTCGCAGCCGCGCGCGAAGCGGTTCCGCATTGTCGCGAGGACGAATATCTCATCTGGATGTTTCCCCATCTGGCTCTTCGCCTCGCCAAGGCCGGGAAGATAGAGGACGCGGCGCGCGTCTGGGGCTATGCCGAACCTACCGGTACCGTATGGCAAACCAACGAAAGGCGCGCGATCGAGTCGATGGAGGCGCTTCTGCGCGAAGGACTGACGGCCGAGCGGCTGCAGGAGCTGATGGAGGCCGGACGGCATCTCGGCGAGGATCAGGTGATCGCTCTGGCGATCGGTTGATCTCACGGAGTCAGCGATCGGCGGGCTCCGCCGAAGGCCGCAGCCGAACCGCCTCGAGCGCCTGCCAGCCGAGCAGGCCGGGCACGCCGATGGCGAAATCCGGAATGCGCTTGATCAGCGACAGGGCAACCGCCGTCGAAGCGCCGAGACCGAACATCGATCCCAGCAGGATGAAGCCGCCCTCTTGGATGCCGAGTGCGCCCGGGACGGCGAAGGCGGCGCTGCGCACGGCCTGGCCCAGGCTTTCCAGCACCAGCGCTTCGGTAGCGCTGGGCTTCACCCCCATCCGGCCGAGCGCCAGCCAGATCTCGATCGTGCCGGCCAGCCAGCCGACGAAATGAATGATCGCAGCCTGACCCAGCGCGGTACGGTCGGTATAGAGCCGCCGCAACGCCGGTTGGATGTCGATCGGCCGATCCGGCAGCATGCCGGGGCAGAAGCGCCGCATCGCGACTAGGCCGCGATCGACGAGCGCGAAGGCGCCGAGCCGCTGCACCATGAAGAAGCCGCCCAACGCCGGCACGGCAATGAGCAGGCTGGCGCCGACCTCGCGCACGACCGGGCCGTCGCCGAAGACGAGCCAGAGGGCGGCGAGACCCGTCACCGCGAACAGGCCCTGGGTCACGGTCTGCAGCAGGATGTCGACGAGGATGCTGGCACCGGCGAGGCCGGCCGGCACGCCGAATTGCGCCAGCAGCCGCCCGCCGATCAGGTCGCCGCCGACCTGCGCCGCCGGCAACAGGCAATTGATCGCCTCGCGCACGATGCGCAGCCCGATATAGAGACCGGCCGGCCGCTGGACGAATCCGCCGAGAACGGTTCCCCAAGCCAGGCCGGCAAGCGAAAGCGAGATGAACCGGATGCCGATGATGAGGACCAGCCCCCAGCCGACCGTCGCGACGCCGCGCATGATGTCGCCAAAACCGTTCGCCACCAGAAGGGCAGCGAAACAGGCGATTCCGACAGCCATGGCGAGGAATAGCGACCATCGCAGCAAAGCATCCTCCCGTCCCGATTGTGCGCCGCACATTCGATGAACGCGGCGGATCGGAACCTGCTCCACACGATAGGCGAAGATCGTGGAAGGGGAAATCCAGGGCGTCCGGTGATGCGCGGAGAATGCCCGAAATCCTCACGGCCGCATTGGCGACGGCCATGCTCCCACCATCCCACGCGTGCAACCGGCCGCGTCGGCCCGATCCGGAAGGGTGCTCCTAAGAGTTTGATTGAAAGCGGATATCGACATGAGACGATCCTAGGCGATCCTTCCGCCCCGGCACCTCGGCACTGCCGAAAACTTTCAAGTTGCGGCATATGCGCGCGCTCTTCGACAGCCGGCTCTCGAAGAGCGCGCGTTGCTCAGTCCGCCGCCTGCGGATAACCAGCCGCTATGGCCTGATGCGGCTTCGCCAGGAGTGCTGCCACCAGACTGAGCACGGCCGCGACCGACAACCAAGCGCCCGGAATCGCCTTGTCGCTCGTCTGCTGGATCAGCCAGGTGCTGATGAACGGCGTAAAGCCGCCGAGCGTCGTCGCCAGGCTGTAAGCGAGCGAGAAGCCCGATGTCCGAACCTCGGGAGGCATGATCTCGGTCAGATAGACGACCATGGCGCCGTTGTAGCTGCCATAGAGGAAAGACAGCCACAATTCGACCATCAGCAGATGGGAGAAGCTGGGCGCGCCGACCAGCCAAGTCATGGCCGGATAGGCCGTCAGCACGCCGAGCAGCGTGAACAGGATCAGCAGCGGACGCCGGCCGACCCGGTCCGACAAGGCCCCCATCACCGGCAGCCAGAACAGGTTCGAGACGCCGACGCAGCCGGTGACGAACAGGCTGTCGTAGCTGCTGAGCTTCAGCACCTCGCGCCCGAAGGTCGGGGTATAGGCGGTGATCATGTAGAAGGAGACGGTGGTCATCAGCACCATCAGCATCCCCGTCACGACAATGGCCCAATTCTCGGCGACGGATTGGAAGATCTGGCTGATGGTCGGATGGCTCTTATGCGAGAGGAACTCATCGGTCTCCTGCAGCGACGCGCGCAGCAGGAAGATCAGCGGAATGATCATGCAGCCGATGATGAACGGGATGCGCCAGCCCCAGCTGGTCATCTGCTCGATCGGTATCATGCTCGACAGGATGACGCCGAGCACAGCCACGAAGATGACCGCCACCTGCTGGCTGCCCGACTGCCAGGCGACGTAGAAGCCCTTGTGCCCCGGCGTCGCGATCTCGGACAGGTAGACCGAGACGCCGCCGAGCTCGACGCCGGCCGAGAAACCCTGCAGCAAGCGGCCCAGCACGATCAGGAGCGGCGCGAAGAGCCCCAGCACCTCGTAGCCGGGGATGAGCGCGATCGACAGCGTGCCGATCGACATGATGGCCAGCGTCAGGATCAGGCCCTTGCGCCGTCCGTGGTGATCGATATAGGCGCCGAGCACGAGCGCCCCGATCGGCCGCATCACGAAGCCGACGCCGAACACCGCCAGCGTGTTCAGCAGCGACGCCAGCGGGTCATCGCTGGGAAAAAAGGTCTTGCCGATGGCGCTGGCATAGTAGGCGAACACGAAGAAATCATACATCTCCAAGAAATTGCCGCTGGAGACGCGGATCACCGACATGATCTTCGAGGAGCGATCGGAAGCTGTGGTCACGGGACCTCTCAGTCGAGGGCAGAGCGGGAATCGATGCGAGCAGCCTTCTTCATAGCATTCGACCGCCGCCTGTGAGAACTTTTTGTCGCTCTATTGGCCGGTCCGGGATCTATATTGCACCGCACAATGAAACGCTCATTCCCGGATGGTCAGCGTATCGTTGCGGATCTCGATACTGCCCAACCGTTCGAGCAGTCGCATGCCGAGCAGCGATTGCTTGAGCTCGCCCTCGTTCACCGTGGCGCCGACATGGTCGAAGCGAATCGAGCCGATGCGGATCTGGCGCAGCTCGACCGGGGCACCGCGCGTGGTGCCGTTGGCGGTCTCGAAGATCTGCGTAAAGGCGAGCCTGTTCCAGCGGAAACCCAGCCTTTCGGCATCGGCGCGGCTGAGCACCACGCCGCTGGCGCCGGTATCGACGAGGAAATGCACCGGCTCGCCATCGACCACGGCATCGATCCAGAAATGCTGGTCCTGCGCGCGCGTAAAGCTGACGGCGCCCGGCGCGCCCTGCCCGCGCGAGGGCAGCAGCTCGGCCGTGATGCGATCGCCGATCGCCCGAAGCTCGAAACGGTAGGAATATCCAGCGACCAGCACGAGCATCAACGTAAACCAGAGGCCGAGTTCGCCCGCGATCCGCGGCAGGCTCTTCTGCGACGCAGCCAGGAGCAGCACCACGATGAAGGCGATCAGCGCGTACCGGATCAGGATCATTTGATCGATCCCGTCCCACTGGCGGGGCGGCGCCAGCGAGACGATGCAGAACAGCAGCAACGTGCCGATCGCCGCCAGGACGAAGAACCGACGCTGAAAGCGTGACGTTGCCGGGGCGGCGCGGCCCCAGGGTGCTAGCGGCTTCCGTTCAGGCTCGAAACCCATCGATCGTCTCCCGTCGAGCTTCTTTACCGCGCCGGTTGCGGCGACGCCATTGCGTCGCGATCCGACCGCCCGCACAATCGTCGGGATGAGCCTGCATCTCGATCCCGGCGAGACGGATATGCTGGCCGGCGCCGCCGGCCCGGCCGTCGCCATGGCGCTCCGGATCGTGGCCGAGACGGCGCGCATGCTGGGCGCCCGATCGCTGGTCCGGATCCATTCCGCCCATATCGACGGCTGTCTCTATCACGGCGACAGCGGCACGCTCTTCGCCGAAAGGCTCGTCGCCGACGGCGCGCGCGTGACGGTGCCGACGACGCTCAATGTCGGCGCCCTCGATCTGATCCATGCCGGGCGCGTCCGGCTGGGCTCTCGCGGGAGCGCCATGGCGCGCCGCATGATGGAGGCCTATGCCGCGCTCGGCTGCCGCCAGAGCTGGACCTGTGCGCCCTATCAGGCCGGCCATCGTCCGGGCTTGGGCCAGGATGTCGCCTGGGGCGAAAGCAACGCTATCGTCTTCTGCAACTCGGTCCTGGGTGCGCGCACCGATCGATATGGCGATTTTCTCGATATCTGCGCCGCGATCACCAGCCGGGCACCTCGTCACGGACTGCATCTGCCGGAAAATCGCCAGGCCCGTCTGCTGATCGACGCGTCCGGACTGCCGCCGGCGCTGCTCGCCGAGGATGCGCTCTATCCCGTACTCGGCGCTTGGCTCGGTCGCCATGTCGGCAGCGCCGTCGCCGCCATCGAAGGGCTGCCGCACGGCTTGTCGGAAGACCGGTTGAAGGCGCTCGGCGCCGCCGCGGCCTCGACCGGTGCCGTCGGCCTCTTCCATGTGGTCGGTGTGACGCCCGAGGCGCCCGATCGCGGGACGGCCTTCGGCGGTCGCGAACCGCAGGAGATCATCCGGCTGGACCCGTCCATGCTCGACACCGAGCGGCGCGCGCTCTCGACCGGATCGGGCGGCCGGATCGACGCGGTCGCGATCGGCAGCCCGCATCTGTCGGTCGCCGAGTTCGAGACGCTGGCCCGGTGCCTGGCCGGACGCAGGGTCACCCTGCCCTTCTATGCCTGCACCGGACGGCACACGCTCGAGGCCATGAAGGCCGGCGGCCTGCTCGAGACGATCGAGGCGGCCGGCATCACGCTCGTCGCCGATACCTGCATCGTGGTGACCCCAATCCTGCCGCCGGGCGGCGGGCTGCTCATGACCAATTCGGGCAAGTTCGCCCATTACACGCCGGCCATGACCGGCTGGGACGTGCTCTATGGCGGGCTCGGCGACTGCGTCGAGAGCGCCGTCGCCGGCCGGATCGTGCGCGACGAAAGCCTGTGGCGATGAAGGCCGAGCCGATCCTGCCCGGCCGCGCCTGCGGTCCGGCGCTGCGCCTCGACGCACCGCTCAGCTTTTGGGGCGGCATCGATGCGGCATCCGGGCGCATCCTCGATCCGCGTTCGCCGCAGCATGGTCACAGCATAACCGGTACGATCCTGATGGTCCCCGATACGCGCGGTTCCAGCTCTTCGAGCGCCGTCCTGCTGGAGCTGCTGCGCAACGGCCGGGCGCCGGCTGCCCTGGTACTGGGGGCCGTCGACGCTATCCTCGGTCTCGGCATCCTGGTCGCGCGCGAGATGGGCTGGCCGACGATCCCGCTGCTGTTGTTGCCGATGGCGGCGCAACGCACATTCCGATCCGGCGAACGGATCGCCATCGACGAAGACGGTACGTTCCAGGGAGAGGATTCATGACCGGCGCAATCGAGCTTCACGGCAACGGACTTTCCGCCGTCATCGAGCCGCGCGGCGCCCAACTCACCTCGCTCAAGGCCGATTGGAGCGGCGAGCTGATCTGGCAGGGCGATGCCGCGATCTGGCCCTGGCATGCGCCCAACCTGTTCCCGATCGTCGGCGCCTTGGCCGACGACAAGCTGATCCATCGCGGCCACGCCTATCCGATGAAACAGCACGGCATCCTGCGCCTGAGCGATTGCGAGCTTGTCGAGGCCGTTCCGACGCGTTGCGCCTTCAGGCTTGCCGACAGTGACGCGACACGGGCTCACTATCCCTTCGCCTTTGCGCTCGCCATTAGCTTCGCCCTCCAGGACGGCCGGCTGGTGCAGCAATTCGAGCTGACCAACACCGGCACGGAGCCCTTGCCCGCCAGCCTCGGTGCCCATCCGGCGTTCCGCTGGCCGCTGGAACCGGACGCGTCGCGCGACGCCTATCGCGTGAGCTTCGAGCAGGATGAGCCCGCACCGATCCGGCGGCTCGAAGGTCGCGGCCTGGGCGGCGAGCGGCCGAGCCCGGTCGAAGGCCGAATCCTCGCCCCCCGCGACGAGCTTTTCACCGAAGATGCGCTGATCTTCGACAAGCTGCGCAGCCGGCGCGTCCGGTTCGGCCCGGCGCAAGGCCTGTCGATCGAACTCGACTTCGCCGACTTTCCGCAATTCGGCATCTGGACCAAGCCCGGTGCCGGCTTTCTCTGCCTCGAACCCTGGCAGGGCTATGCGAGCCCGGCCGGGTTCGCCGGGGAATTTACCGAGAAGCCCGGCATCGTCACGCTCTCTCCCGGATCGACGCGGCGTTGGAGCCTGTCGATCCGCCCCTTCCGCGCCAATCAAGAGGATCATCGATGACCGAGCCGCGTATAGCCCCCTTCGGCAGCTGGGAATCGCCCGTCACGACCGAGCTGATGACCGGCAAGACGGTCGGGCTGGGCAGCCTCATGGTCGATGGCGATGCGATCTATTGGCTCGAATCGCGACCGAACGAAGCCGGTCGCTCGGCCCTGGTGCGCTGGACGCGCGCCGGCGGCCTGGAGGAACTGACGCCGCCGCCGGTCAATATCGGCAGCCGCGTGCATGAATATGGCGGCGGCGCCTATGCCGTTTCGGCGGGCCGTATCGTCTATAGCGAGAAAAGCGACGGCTCGCTCTGGCTGATCGAGCCTGGTGCCCGGACGCGGCAGATCGCAACTGCTGCCGGTTGCCGTTATGCCGATTTCACCTTCGACCTTGCCCGCAACCGTCTGCTGGCGATCCGCGAGGATCATCGCGACCGGCCTCCGACCGACCCCAAGACCACGATCGTCGCCCTGTCGCTCGATAGCGACGAGCCGGCGCGCAACGAAGGCGAGATCTTGGTCGAAGGCGCCGATTTCTATAGCAATCCACGTCTCTCGCCCGATGGTGCCAGGCTCGCCTGGCTGGCCTGGGATCACCCGAACATGCCATGGGACGGCACGAGGCTGCTGCTCGCCACGCTCGATTCGGCCGGACGGCCGGGGGCCGCGCGCGTGGTCGCCGGCGAGCTTCCCGAGTCGGTGGTGCAGCCGCTCTTCGCCCAAGACGGCACGCTGTATTTCAGCTCGGACCGGACCGGCTGGTGGAATCTCTACACCTTCCAAAACGGGCGGATCGAAGCGCTCCATCCGATCGAGGCCGAGCTCGGCGGGCCGTGCTGGCTGTTCGGCAATCGCTACTTCGCCTTCACGGCCGACGGACTGGTCTGCTCGATCGTCGAATCCGGCCTGCGCCACGCCGCCCGTCTCGTTCGAGGCACGCTCACCCGCCTCGATATCGGCGCCGTGCAGGAATGCCCGGTGCCGTTCGGCGAGGGGCTAGCCTGGATCTCGACCGAACCCCAGGCTCCGCCCGCCGTTCAGCTTCTATCCGGTGGCAAGATCGAGACGCTGCGCGCGTCCGGGCCGGCGGTCCTCAGCGAAGGCAATATCTCGGTCGGCGAGCCGATCAGCTTCCCGACAGAGGGCGGTATCAGCCATGCCTTCTTCTATCCGCCGCGGAACGAGGGCTTCGTCGCCCCCGGCGGCGAGAAACCGCCGCTGATCGTGACGCTTCATGGCGGCCCGACCAGCATGACCACCAACGGCTTCTCGCTCACGGTGCAATGGTGGACGACGCGCGGCTTCGCCGTGGTCGACGTCAATTACGGCGGCTCGACCGGCTTCGGCCGGCCCTTTCGCCAGCGGCTCTATGGCGAATGGGGTGTCGTCGACGTCGTCGATTGCGAGGCGGCGGTGAAGGCGCTGGCCGAGCGCGGACTGATCGACCCCAGTCGAGTCGCGATTCGCGGCGGCAGCGCCGGCGGCTACACCACGCTGGCCTGCCTCGCCGCATCGACCGTCTTCAAGGCCGGTGCCAGCTATTTCGGCGTTGCCGACCTCAAGCTGCTGGCCGAGGACACGCATAAATTCGAATCGCGCTATCTCGACAATCTGCTGGGGCCGCTGCCGGCGAGCGAGGCGATCTATCGGGCCCGCTCGCCGATTTTCAACGTCGGCAAGATCGAGGCGCCGGCGATCTTCTTCCAGGGGCTCGACGACAAGGTCGTGCCGCCGAACCAGGCCGAAACCATGGTCGAGGCCATGGCGGAGCGGCAATTGCCCGTCGCCTACTATGCCTTCGCCGGCGAAGGCCACGGCTTCCGCAAGGCCGAGACGATTCGGCGGACGCTGGAGCTGGAACTGGGCTTCTACGGCCGGATCTTCGGCTTCGACCCGCCGGGCCTGACGGAACGGGTCGAGCTGCGCAATCTGCCATAGACCGCGATGACCTTGGCTCGATTCGAGCTCAGGTCTGAATCGCTGTCTTGTCCAAAAGCCTATTTGGGCAGCTTGGCAAGGTTGGCCGCGGCCAGGTCGGCAAGGCTCTTGCCGTCCGCGTCGCGGGCGTCCTTGCCGCTCTGCAACACCTTTTCATAGATTGGCCTGGCTTTGTCGAACTGTCCCAGCCGCTCGTAGGCCGCGGCCAGATCGAGCTGGATATAGGGATCGTCGGGCTTCGCGGCGTTGGCCGCCTGCAGATGGGTGATCGCATGCGCCGTGTCGCCGTCCCGCAGCATGTCGAAGCCCTTCTCCGCCTCGGTGCGCTGATCGATCCAGGAACAGGCAGAGAGCAGAAGTAACGCCATCAGGAAGCCGTGCGAACATCTAGTAATTTGATCGACCTCGTCCGAGCAAATGGGTCAAGGGGCGCAGGATGACGCTTGGCCGGCGTCGGAGCAAGGGTGCGAGACCGCTTCCCCCCGCTTCCGATCTGTAACATTGTTGCTGCACCATCCTTGGCGGGGAAGAGATGGCTGAATTAGGGGCTCCATAGGCATGCGCGGCAAGAGCAGAACCCATCATCGCAGTGGCCGCGTGCCGTTCGACTGCGTCGCCTTGCTGCTGCAAGGCGGCGGTGCGCTCGGCGCCTATCAGGCCGGTGTCTACGAGGCGCTGAGCGAAGCGGATTTGCATCCGGACTGGGTCGCCGGCATCTCGATCGGGGCCATCAACTCCGCCCTCATCACCGGCAATGCGCCGCAGGAACGCGTGGGGAGGCTCCGCGCCTTCTGGGAGCAGGTCACCACCGATCCCTATCCGGGCTGGAGCGCCTTGATCCAGCCGGCCGTCGCGGGCGACATGGCCCACAAGCTCATCAACCAGTTCAGCGCCGGCCGGGCCTTGGTCTCGGGCGCGCCCGGTTTCTTCGTGCCCCGTCCGGTGATCCCGCAGCTGGCGCCCCCCGGCTCGATCGGCGCCACCAGCTATTACGACACGACCCCGCTCAAGGCGACGCTCGAAAGGCTGGTCGATTTCGACCGTCTGAACCATGACGGCACCCGGCTCAGCGTCGGCGCTGTCAATGTCCGGACCGGCAATTTCGTCTATTTTGATACTACCACGCACGTGATCCGGCCCGAGCACATCATGGCCAGCGGCGCCCTGCCGCCCGGCTTCCCGCCGGTCGAGATCGAAGGCGAATTCTACTGGGATGGCGGGCTCGTCTCGAACACGCCGCTGAGCTGGGTGATGAACAGCGAGCCGCGCCAGGACACGCTCGCCTTCCAGGTCGATCTGTGGAACGCCCGCGGCGATTTCCCGCGCGATCTGGCCGCGGTCGGCGTGCGTCAGAAGGAAATTCAGTTCTCCAGCCGGACTCGCGCCAATTCTGACAGCTTCGAGCATATGCAACAGATGCGCTCGGCGCTTGCCAGCCTGCTGCACAAGCTGCCGCCGGAGCTGAAGCAGACGCCGGAATACGAGTTCCTGGCCGGCGAGGCGGACCAGAAGGTCTACAACCTGATCCAGCTCATCTATCGCGCCCAAAATTACGAGGGCGATTCAAAGGATTACGAGTTCTCGCGCCTGACCATGGAGGAGCATTGGCGCGCGGGATATCACGACGCCGTGCGGACGCTGCGCCATAAGGAGGTGCTGGAACGTCCGCACAACCTCGAAGGCGTCTTCACTTTCGATCTCGCGGTGCAGGGCCGCGAGTAAACCCGTCTATCCCCTAGGAGACCCGAGCATGAAAGAGCATGACGTCGTCGAGCAGGCTTTCGCGATGCCCTTGACCAGCCCGGCTTTCCCGATCGGGCCCTACCGCTTCGTCAATCGCGAATATCTCATCATCACCTACCGGACCGACCCGGAGAAGCTGCGCGCCCTCGTGCCGGAGCCGCTGCAGATCGAGGAGCCGCTGGTCAAGTATGAGTTCATCCGCATGCCCGATTCGACCGGCTTCGGCGATTACACCGAAAGCGGCCAGGTCATCCCGGTCAGCTTCGAGGGGCGCAAGGGCGGCTATACCCATGCCATGTTCCTCAACGACCATCCGCCGATCGCCGGCGGGCGCGAGCTCTGGGGCTTTCCGAAGAAGCTCGGCAATCCGATGCTCCATGCCGAGATCGACACGCTCATCGGCACGCTCGATTACGGCTCGGTCCGCATCGCCAATGCCAGCATGGGCTACAAGCACCGCGCGGCCGATCTCGATGCGGTCAAGAAGTCGCTGGAAGCGCCCAATTTCCTGCTGAAGATCATCCCGCACGTCGACGGCACGCCGCGCATCTGCGAGCTGGTCGAATATTATCTCGAGGACATCAACCTCAAGGGCGCCTGGACCGGGCCGGCCGCCTTGGCGTTGATGCCGCACGCGCTGGCCCCGATCGCCGAGCTGCCGGTGCTCGAAGTCGTCTCCGGCATGCACATCCTGGCCGATCTGACCCTCGGTCTCGGCAAGGTCGTGCATGATTATCTAAAGTGAGCTGGATCTGGGCCTATGGCGACCGGCTGAGCGCCGCGCCGGGCGAGAGCGTCGCTTTCTTCATGAGCGCCACCTCGCCCCGCTGTTCGGTCGAGATCGCCCGGGTCGGCCGGACGCGCGAGACCGTGTGGCGCAAGGACGGGATCGAGGTCGGTCGGCACGGCACGCCCGACCGGCCGCACGAGAATGGCTGCGATTGGCCCGAAGCGTTCCGGCTGAAGATCCCGGCAGACTGGCGCAGCGGCTATTACGAGCTGCGCTTCGAGGGCGAGGACGGCGCCGTCGGGCGCCACATGCTGTGCGTCAAGCCCGCGACGCCGACGGCGCGCGCGGTCCTCGTGCTCGCGACCAATACCTATCACGCCTATAATTCCTGGGGCGGCGCCAACTCCTATGCCTGGGTCGGCGGTCCGGAGCCGGCCCTCGTTCCCCCCGACCCCGCGGATCATACGATCGCGCGGCGGCTGTCGACCCGACGACCCTTTTCGCCCGGCATCCTCCAGCCTTCGAGCCCGACCCATCGCATCGTCAATCCGCACCGGCGCGGCTTTCGTGAGCGGGCCTCGACCGGCGAGGTCTCGGACGAGGTCAAGGCCGGCGGCCAAGGCTGGGATTGCCCGGCCGGCTTCGTCGATAAATGGGAGCATGCTTTCGTCGCCTGGGCCGAGGCAGCCGGCTATGCGCTCGACTATGTGATCGACGCCGATCTGGAGACGGAGACGCTGGACGGCTATCGGGTCGCGCTCTTCGTCGGCCATAGCGAATATTGGAGCTGGCATCAGCGGGCGGAGGTCGAGCGCTTCGTCGATGCCGGCGGCCGAATCGCCATCCTGTCCGGCAATACCTGCTATTGGCAGTGCCGTCCGGAAGGCACCGAGATCGCCTTCTACAAGCAGTTCGCCGAGAATGAGGACCCGGTCGCGGGCACGCCGGCGTACCGGCATCTGACCTCGGGGCTGTGGGCCAGCCCATGGGTCGGCAAGCCGGAAGCGCAGCTTACCGGCCTCTCCTTCCTCTATGGCGGCTACCACCGCTTCGGCATGTGCGTGTCGCGCGGCGTCGGCGGCTACACGGTGGCGCGTGAGGATCATTGGGCACTTGCCGGCACGGATCTCTATTGGGGCGACGTGTTCGGCGACGAATGCCGGCTGGTCGGCTACGAGAATGACGGCTGCCTCTTCACCATCGGCGAGGACGGTCTGCCGCGGGCGCTCGAACGGGGCGGTGTGCCGGCAGGGCTCGAAATCATCGCGACCGCGCCCTGCACGCTGTTCGAGCCGGTGCAGTCGGAATTCTCCGGCCGCGTGCCGCCGGAGCCAATCGCGACGCTGACGCGCGCCGTCGCCGGCTATGACGGGCCGGAGATCCGTACCCGGCTTCGGCGCGGTCATGCCGTGATGGCGTCGTTCCAACGCGGACAGGGCGAGGTGTTCAATGCCGGCACGACCGAATGGGCCTACGGCCTCGCCGCCGGCAATCCATTCGTCGACCGCATCACCCGCAACGTGCTCGACCGGTTCCTGGCCGAGTAGCCCGTCCGATGGCAACGAACATGGCACGGGCTGGATATGGAGGCGGTTTGCCTCGATCGACTCGCCCGTCGCTGATCGGACTCGTCATCGCTCTCGGGCTTCCGGCGTTAGCGATCATTGGGTCCCATTTGACGGCGGGAATTTCGGACCGCACTGCGGCGATCATCCTGAGCGCAACGCCATGGTTGACGTTGGGATGGGTCGTGCTGGCGGAGCGTCGCCCTCTGGCGAGCATCGGGCTCCACGGGCCCGATTGGCGGACTCTCGCCTTCGGGATGGCCGGCATCGCCGTGAATCTCGCTATCAGCCTCGCCGTGGGGACGCTGAACGCCGCCTTGGGTTTGCACGAGACGCAAAGCGATCTTATGGCGAATCTTCTTCAAGGGCCCGGCTGGATCCTCGTGCTGACGGTCACGAACGGAGCGGTTCTGACGGAGATCGCATTTCGCGGTTACGCCATCGAGCGCCTCGGCGAAATCGCGCGCGACCGGTTGTGGATCGGCGCGGTCGGGCAAATAGCCGTCACGACCTGCCTTTTCGTCGTGTCGAGGGGGTTTGCGCACGGCCTCGTCTGGCTGATCGATGACATCGTCTTCAGCCTCTTTTATCTCTGGCGGCGCGACACGCTCGCTTGCCTCGCCGCGCACGCAGTCCCCAATCTCGTCGCCTCGGCACTGGTCGCGATGGGCGCTGCGCGCTGAGGGTCCCGCGTCTTTTCCAATATGAGCGCAAGAGTCGGAGCGCTCGGCTCGCTGCGAATCGCCATTCTCCTCTCGTCAACCAACCGAGGAGACATCATGAGCTTTCGTATCACCGGCCTGCCGGCCGAGCCTTTCACCGGCCTGTTCCACCTGTCGGACGAAGAGCTGCAAGCGCGGGGCGCCTTGCGCCGGATCGCCGACGGCAATTATCCCTGCCGGGTCAGCCTGACCGATTCAAAACCGGGCGACGAACTGATCCTGCTCAATTACGAGCATCACTCGGTCGATTCGCCCTATCGCATGCGCTTCGCGATCTATGTCCGGCGCGGCGAGAAAACCTATGACGCGGTCGATCAGGTGCCCGAACAGCTGCGTACGCGCACGCTCGCCGTGCGGTCCTTCGATGCCGACGCCATGATGGTCGGGCGCGAGCTGGTCGACGGGCGGGAATTGGAAAGCGCGATCGGCCGTCTCTTCGCCGATCCTCGGGCGGCCTATCTGCATGTCCATTTCGCCGCGCCGGGCTGTTATGCCGCACGCATCGATCGCAGATGAAATCAGGCTGCAATCCGGGTCGACCAGGCTTATGAAAACGACCGAGTATCCGGAAAGGGCAGCCGATGAGCATCGAGGGGATCTACGACGACGCCAACATCTTCGCCAAGATAGTCCGCGGGGAAGCTCCGGCGGTGAAGGTCCATGAGACCGAGTCGGTCATCGCCTTCATGGATATTTTCCCGCAATCCACAGGGCATGTGCTGGTGATACCGAAGGCGGGTGCCGCTCGGAACATTTTCGATATCGAGCCCGCGGCGCTCAGCGACCTGATGCATGTCGTCCAAAGGGTCGCCAAGGCGGCACGGGCGGCACTCCAGCCCGACGGCGTCATCGTGCTGCAGGCCAACGGCCAGGCCGCCGGCCAGACCGTCTATCACCTGCATTTTCACGTCATTCCGTGCTGGGCAGGACAGCCCTTGAAGGGGCACGGCCATGGTGAGATGGCCGCCATCGACGACCTCCGCAAGCTGGCGGAAACCATCGCCGCCAGCCTGGAAGATTAATAGACCGGGGCTCCTTCCCGGCTGCTACACGCCGTGCTCGCGGATCGTATCTTCCCAGCCGCGCTCGATTCGACGCAAGGTCCGGAGCGCTTGGCCGATATCGTCACCCTGAAGATGCGCGCCGTAGGTCGCCTCGACCTGGACCAGGCGCTGCCGCACATCGTTGCAGATCTTGGCGACCTCAGGCGTGAGCTTGAGGCGCACGGCACGCCGGTCATGACCGGCGCGGCTCTGCTCGATATGCCCGCTTTCCGCCAGCTTGCGCACCTGGTTCAGGACGGCCGACCGCTGATAATGGCCACGCATCAGCAAATCCTTGAGGCTGATCTCGTCCTCGCCGATATCCAGCAGCAGGAACATCTGCACCGCCGCGAGGTCCTGAATGCCCATGCTCGTCATTTCGGTCTGAAGAAGATCGAGAAACAAACGGTGCATGCGCTCCAGAATCCGGGGTATCACGGTCCAATTGTCGCTCACCTCAACCTCCCCTTGCAGATCCGGCGCTTCCCCCCGCAAAACCTGATCAGCATTGCAAATGCCTCGACAAATTACGTCTATTTTGCATGCAAATTGGGCAGGCACTACTTGACATGATAGCAGATTCTGCACCGAACACTTGCACTAACTTTGACGCTTACCGTGCGCACTGTCTGCTTAATACTTTATAAATGACCAGACAGTCGAGCCCTATCGCTAGGCCGCTTCGCTGCGGCCCCCTTGACCTTCCAGCGGATGGAAACCTTATCTGATAATCCGTTCGCGAGAAGCTTCGGAGCAAGGGAAATCATGACGTTTGATCCTTCGACAGGCGCCAGTGGCGTCACTCTCAAAATCTCGGGGATGAGCTGCGGCGGCTGTGTCAAATCCGTGACCCGCATCTTGTCTGCCGTCCCCGGCGTGTCGCGGGCATCGGTCGATCTGGAGAGCGGCCGCGCCGAGATCCAAGGTAGCGCCGGCTGGGAACGGCTGACGGCGGCCGTCCAAGCGGCCGGGTACGGCGCGGAGCGGGCCTGAGGGAGACGATCATGAGTGTCGCCCATCTAATCCTGCCGATCGAGGGCATGAGCTGCGCCAGCTGCGTCGGTCGCGTGACCAAGGCGCTGGAGGCGCTGCCCAAGGTTCAGGCCTCGGTCAATCTGACCAGCGAGCGGGCCGACATTTCCTTCGATCCGGCCGAGACCGCTCCGGCCGAGCTGGCCGATGCGGTCGAACGCGCCGGCTTCGGCGTGCGCCGCGAGATGCGCGAGCTCAAGATCGAAGGCATGAGCTGCGCCAGCTGCGTCGGCCGGGTCGAATCGGCACTGCGGTCGGTGCCGGGCGTGCTCGAAGCGAGCGTCAATCTCGCCACCGAGACGGCACATGTCGCCGGTCTTGGCGGAACGCTGCGCGCATCCGATTTGCTGGCGGCCCTGCAGCATGCCGGCTATGGCGGCGACATCCTGACCGGCGATGCCGAGCGTGACCGCCGCATCGACGAGGCCGCGGCCGCGCGGGCCCGGCGGGAGGCGCGGCACCTCGGCTTCGCTATTCTCCTGAGCCTGCCGCTGCTGGCACCGATGGCCGGGATCATGCTTCCCGGCTGGGCGGCGCTGGCGCTGGCGACACCGGTGCAGTTCCTGCTCGGCGCGCGTTTCTATGTCGCCGCTTGGAAGGCTGTGCGCGCCGGCGCCGGCAATATGGACCTGCTGGTGGCGCTCGGCACCTCGGCCGCCTACGGCTACAGCCTGGCGCGGCTGGTGCTGGGATTGGGCGAACCCTTCTATTTCGAATCGGCCGCCGTGGTGATCACCTTGGTGCTGCTGGGCAAATGGCTCGAAGGCCGGGCCAAGCGCTCCACCCTCGCCACCATCCGGGCGCTGATGGCGCTTCGGCCCGACAAAGCGCGGGTCGAGCGCGCGGACGGCGAGATCGAGATCCCCGTTGCGGCCTTGGCAGTGGGCGACATCGCCATCGTCCGGCCGGGTGAAAAGATTCCCGCCGACGGACAGGTGCTGTCGGGCGAGAGCGAGGTCGATGAGAGCCTCCTCACCGGCGAGAGCCGCCCGGTGCCCAAGGAGACCGGCGACCACGTCACCGGCGGCGCGCTCAACGGCACCGGCCTGCTGCGGGTCGAAACCTCGGCGGTCGGCGAGCAATCGACGCTGGCGCGGATCATCGCGCTGGTCGAAAGCGCCCAGGCCGGCAAGGCGCCGGTCCAGCGGTTGGTCGACCGCGTCGCCGCCATCTTCGTACCGGTCGTGCTCGTCATCGCGGCCCTGACATTTCTCGGCTGGTGGCTGGCAGGCGGCGATTTTGGTGCCGGCCTCGTCACCGCGGTGTCGGTGCTGGTCATCGCCTGCCCCTGCGCGCTCGGCCTCGCCACGCCGGCCGCGCTCATGGTCGGCATGGGATCGGCCGCGAAGGCCGGCATCCTGATCCGCGACGCCGAGGCGCTCGAGCGCGCCCATCGGCTCGATACGGTCATCTTCGACAAGACCGGCACGCTCACCGAAGGCCGCCCGTCGGTCACCGAGATCGTGCCGCTCGGCCTTCCCGAAGCCGATCTGCTGCCGCTGGTCGCTGCGGCCCAGACCGGCAGCGAGCACCCGCTGGCGCGGGCGATACTGGCCGAGGCGGAAGGCATCGCCCTGCCGCCGCTGGACGAGTTCCAGAGCCGGCCCGGACGGGGCATCCTGGCTCGCGTTGCCCACCGAAAGCTCGCGATCGGCAATCGCCGGCTGATGACCGAGATGGGAATCGAGACGGCGGCCGGCGACGGCGCCGCCGAACGGCTGGAAGCATCGGGACAGACGGTGATCTGGGCCGCCGCCCTGGAACCGGCCGAGCTGCTGGGCCTGATCGGCCTTGCCGACCAGATTCGGCCGACCACGGCCGCGGCGATCAAAAGGCTGCGAGCGCTCGGCATCGAACCGGTGATGCTGACCGGCGATACCGCGCCGGCCGCCGCCGCGATCGCTACGGCGGCCGGCATCACGCGCTACGAGGCGGGCCTGCTGCCGGAGGAGAAGGTGGCGGCGCTCAAGCGCCTGCAGGCCGAAGGCCGCCATGTCGGCATGGTCGGCGACGGCGTCAACGACGCGCCGGCGCTGGCGGCCGCCGATATCGGCATCGCCATGGGTTCGGGCGCCGATGTCGCGATCGCGGCCGCCGGCATCACGCTGATGCGGCCCGACCCGCTGCTGGTCGCGGATGCGATCGATATCAGCAGGGCGACCTACGGAAAGATCCGCCAGGGCCTGTTCTGGGCCTTCATCTACAATCTGGTCGGGCTGCCGCTGGCGGCGACCGGGCTGTTGAACCCGATGATCGCCGGCGGCGCCATGGCGCTGTCCTCGGTCAGCGTGGTGACCAATGCGCTGCTGCTGCGCCGCTGGCGCAGCCATGCGGGAGGGTATTGAAATGGTGACGATCGGCGAGGCGGCCGCCCGCTCCGGCGTGCCGGCCAAGACCATCCGCTTCTATGAGGAATCCGGCATCATCAAGCCGGCTGTGCGCGGCGAGAACCGGTACCGCGCCTATAGCGACTCCGACATCGAGACGCTCCGCTTCATCCAGCGCTCACGCGCGCTCGGCTTTCCGCTCAAGGACATCGCCGGCCTGCTGGAGCTCTATCACGACCGGCATCGCGCCAGCCGCGACGTGAAGGAAATGGCGCTCAAACATGTCGCCGAGTTGGATCGCAAGTTGCGCGAGCTCACGCAGATCCGCGATACGATCGCGACACTGGCCGAGCGCTGCCACGGCGATCAGCGGCCGGACTGCCCCATTCTGGACGAGCTGGGCGCCGCCCGCCGCTCGAATGAAAATATGCAGTGATCTGAGCAGCCGTCCCAACGGCGCACCGGGCTCTGTCGGCGCGCCGCCACGGCGAGATCAGACGAGCTTGGCCGTCATGCCGATTTCGACGGAAGCGAGCGCCTTCGAGACAGGGCAGTGAATCTTGGCCTGCCCGGCGAATTTCTCGAAGGTCGCGGCATCGATGCCCGGCACCGCGCCCTCGGTCTCCAGATCGATCCGGGAAATCGCGAACCCGTCCGGCGCCGGCCCGAACTGAACGACGGCCTTGGTATGCACCTTGGTCGGCGGATGGCCGGCCTGCGAGAGCCCGAGCGACAGCGCCATGGAGAAGCAGGCCGCGTGAGCCGCGGCGAGCAGCTCCTCGGGATTGGTGCCGGTGCCGTCCTCGAAGCGAGATTTGTAGGAGTAGGGGCCGCTGAAGGCACCGCTGCCGAGGGCGACCGAGCCGCCGCCGCTCTGCAGATCGCCACGCCATTCCGCGTCGGAAATTCTCTTGACCATGATTGCTCTTCCTCTTGTGTGACGCTATCGGCCGATGACGAGGACCATTCGGAACCTCGCCTCGTTGCGCATCCAGCACGCTGAAGGCGAGGGTTATCTTCGTCCCGAGCATCGTTCGATGCCGTCGATTTTCGGGAAATCCGCCGCTTCAGCCTTGAAGGTTCCCGCACCTTTTTGTGCGCTTATGCGCCAATCATCCGGATACGGATGCCGGCCTAATCAGCATTTCGCGCGGCGAGATCCGCCGCGATCTCCCGGATCGAGCCGACCAGATCGTCAATGTCCGCGGATTTGGTGCGGTAGTTGAGAATGGCGATCCGGGCCGCGACCCGGTCGTTGATGCTCGTGCTGGACAGGTAGAAGCGACCACCGTCATTGACGCGTCGAACCAGCTCTTCCGTCGCGCGATCGCCACGCTCGATGGAGACGCACCGAAAGGAGAGGATGGAGAGATCGGGCGAACCCATCAGCTCGATGCCCGGAATCTCGCTGAGCGCCCTATAGGCCTCCTGCGCCAGATCGAGCATGCCGTCGGTCGCCTTGCGGAAAGCGCCCACACCATGGAGATGCAGGGGCAGCCAGAGCCGCAGCCCGCGATTGGGGCGCGTCAGCTCGGGACTGACATCGGCAAAATCGACGAGGCCGGTATCCTCCACATCCCGCAGATAGGCCGCGTCCTCACCGCTATGAGCCCGACGGAGCCAGCCGGCATCGCGGACGAGCAGGCAGCCTGTGCCGAACGGCAGAGACAGTCCTTTGTGCGGATCGAGCACGATACTATCGGCCCGCTCGATCCCGCTCAGGCGGCGCCTGCCCCGTTCGGTCAGCTGGAAGAACCCGCCATAGGCGGCATCGACATGCAGCCAGAGCTGCTCGGTCCAGGCCAGATCGGCGATTGCATGCAGCGGATCGACGACGCCGGTATTGGTTGTGCCGGCGCTGGCGACGACGCAGAAGGGCCGGCTACCGCTCGCCCGATCCGCCTCGATCATCGACTGCAGTGCCGCGACATCCATCCTGAGCGCGCCATCGACGGGCACCACGCGCAGGGCCCGGTCGGGGAAACCGGCGAGACGGGCGGCCTTGGCGATGGAATGATGGGTCTGCTCGGTGAGATAGAGCGTGCCGGCGCTGAAATCCTCCGGCAAGTGAGCGGTCCGCGCGCACAGCAAGGCCGAGAAGGCGGCCATCGAGCCGCCCGAGGTCAGGATGCCGCCGGCCGCCTCCGGCAGCGCCATCAGATTGCAGAGCCAACGGATGACATCGAGCTCGAGGGCCACCAGCGCCGGGGCGACGAAACTGACGCCGGTATAACGATTGAGCACGCCGGAAATGAGGTCGGCAACCGCCGACACGGAAAGCCCGGCGCTCGGGACATAGGCCAAACAGCCCTTGGAAGCGGGATTGGCACCGATCTCGCCGGCGCGGCCGATGATCTCGATCAGCTCGGACAGGGCCCTGCCCCCTTCCGGCGGCGGTTGCCGCATGGCGGCATCGCGGAGGAACGCCTCGGCCCCCTCGTTCTGCAATACCGGCGCTCGCGGCAGGCGATCCAGATATTGGCCGAGAAAGTCGGTGACGACCCTCATGATCTCGGAAAATTGCGCGCCTGACAAATCGAGAGGGATGTCGGTAGCCGTAGAAGCCGTCATCAGCTCACGCGCATTGACAGAAAGGTCTCCATCCGGCGTGGCAGAAATCGATAAAGGAAGCGTCATACCCTACCTTCCACATATTTTGGCCATGCCGGGACCGATAGAAGAGATCGGGACTTTCTATTCCCGTCTCAACCGGCAGAACTTCAGATCAGGACTGAGCAGAACGGACTTGATCATAGTCGCGCCGGATCAAGATATTGCAGAATGCGCCATTGATCCGATAGATTACGCCATATGGACGACGCTGTTGCGAAAGCCCTCGTATGACCGGGATCGCCACGATCAGGGCCTCGATCTTTCAGCCCTTGCTGCATGAGCTGGATCGGAAGAACCGCGATGCCGGCGGGCTGCTGGCGGCGCACGGCCTGTCCCGACGGCATCTCGAAGATCCCTATGCCGCCGTCCCGATCGCGCGCTACATCGCATTTTTCGAAGGTGCGGCCCGGTTGCTCGACGATCAGACGCTGGGCTTGCGGCTCGGCAGCAGCATCAAGCCGGTCGATCTTGGACCCCTCGGCCTGCTCTTTTCCGCAGCACCGACGCTGCGCAAGGCCTTTGCGCGCATGTTCGAATTCGTCTCCGTCCTGCAAGGGGCGACTCAGGCGGGCATGCAGCGCCAGGAGGATTTCACCAGCCTGATCTACCAGATCGAAGATCCGGCGATCTGGCCCCGTGCCCAGGACTCGGAGCTGACCGTGGCCGGCATCTGCCGGCTCTCGCGTTTTTGCGTGGGCTCGTCCTGGCGACCGCTGGAAGTCCATTTCGAGCATGACGAGCCGCCGCACCGTGCGGCGCTGGAGCGCTTCTTTCAAGCGCCCATCCGTTTCGGACAACCGACCAATCGGGTGCTGGTCAGCAATGCCGACTTCGATCGTCCCTTTCAGATCGAGGATCGCGGGCTCTCGCTGATCCTGGAGCGCCATGTCCGGGATCTGCTGGCGGAGCGGCGCCAGGAAGCCGATATCGTGCAGGGGGTGGAGAAGCTCATCGGCCTCAGCCTCGGCCAGGAGCCGGTGACGATCGAGCGGCTCGCCGCCGATCTGCGCATATCGCCGCGTACCTTGCAGCGACGGCTCCAGCAGGCGGGCACCTCGGTCCGGCAATTGCTCCGCGCCCATCGCCGGACCATGGCCGAGGCACGCATCGCCTCGCCGCACATTTCCCAGGAAGCCATCGCGCACGGACTCGGCTATTCCGACGGCACGGCGTTCTGGCGAGCGTTCAAGGGCTGGACGGGAACGACGCCGACGGAATTCCGCCGCCGGAGCGTCAAAGGGTAGCGCAAGCGGTCATTGATGGCCGCAGGCGACATCGCCCTCCTCGCAGTGCGATTGCTGCTCGATATCCTTGATCCGCGCCTCGGTCAGGCGCTGCCGGCACTGCGCGATCACCATCGGCTGAACCGAACCGCCCGCCGAGCCCAGGGATTCGAACGCGCACTCCTTGTCGCGGAAAGCGAGCCACGCCCGTTCCGCATCGCGCAGGCTGGTCTTGCCGTCCGCGGAAATCGTGGCCAGCAGGGCGGCATAGGCGGCGTTGAGCTGCTTGTCGGCCCGCGCAAAGTCACGGTCCGCCTGCGTGTTCATCTCTGCCTGGCTTTGGGCTTGGGCAGGCATGGCAGTCGCCAGCATCGCCATGGCCAAGCCGGCGCATAGGGCGGATTTCAAGCATCTCTCCAAGGGCAGGTCGTCAACGGAGCGTAAGCTAGCCATCGGCGATACCGCCATCAAGCCCGTCACGCCGTGGCCTCAAAAGTGCTATGCGGTCCCGTCGAGCGTGTCGCGCACCGCGCGGGCCAGTTCCTCGCGGCGATAGGGCTTGGTCAGGAGCCGCCAGCCATTCGGCCGCTCCGCCGCATCCAGCACGGTGTCGGGGAAACCGGAGGTCAACAGGATCTTGAGCCCAGGATGCCGGACAAGCGCATCGGCCGCGAAGTCCCTGCCTTTCACGCGGCCCGGGATGACGAGATCGGTGAAGAGCAGATCGACCGGGCCAGCCTCCAGGCTGCGGGAGGCCGCGTCCGCATCGGCGGCTTCCAGCACTCGATAGCCGAGGCCGGAGAGCGCGCGCATGGCGACGCGCCGCAGCTGCTCGTTGTCCTCGACGACCAGCACCGTTTCGGTGCCGCCGGGGATCATGACGGGCAGAGCCGCCTCGCTCTCGATCTCTTCGGACGCGGCGCGCGGCAAATAGAGCCGGAACACCGTGCCCTTGCCGGGCTCGGTATAGAGGCCGATGCGTCCCCCGGTCTGCTCGACGAAGGCCGATACCATGGCGAGGCCGAGACCGGTGCCCCGGCCCTTTTCCTTGGTCGTGAAGAAGGGCTCGAAAATCCGCGCCGCCACGTCGGGCGGCATGCCCGAGCCGTTGTCCGCCACCTCGACCACGACATAGTCGCCCGGTGTGATCGTGCCGAGCTGTTCGGCTGAATCCTCGTCGACCGTTCTATTCGCGGTCGCGATCGCCAGGCGGCCGCCATTCGGCATCGCATCGCGTGCATTATTGGCGAGATTGACGATGCTGGCTTCGAGCTGCGCCGGATCGACGATGATCGGCCAGGCCTGCTCCGAAAGCTCGAGCGTGAGCTTGACCCGTTCGCCGAGCGTACGGCCGAGCAGCGTCCCGATACCGCGGATCAGTTCGTTGATACGCAACAGCTTCGGTTGCACCGGCTGGCGCCGCGCGAAGGCGAGCAGGCGGCGGATGAGATCCGCCCCCCGGATCGCCGCGTCGAGCGCCTCACCCGACATCTGCCTGGTCTGCTCGCCGAGATCGGTCCCGGCGACCATGAGATCGAGATTGCCGATGACGATGCCCAGGAGATTGTTGAAATCATGCGCCATGCCGCCGGTGAGGTTGCCGATCGCCTCCATCTTCTGAGCTTGGCGCAGCTGTTCCTCGGCCTTGCGGCGTTCCGCATTCTCCCGCACCGTTTCGTCGTAGAGACGGCCGATCTCGGCCGCCTGGGCCGTCGCCTGCTCGGCCGCGTTGCGCAGCGAGGTCTGCAAGGTGACGTTCGCGATGGCCGTCGCGGTCGCGCGGGCGAGGTTCTGCAGAAGCTCCGCTTCTTGCGCATCCGGCTCGTGCTCATGCGCCCAATAGGCACCGATCGCCGCGAGCGGATCCTCGATTCGCACCGGCACCATCATCAGGCTCTTCACGAAGGTCGGCCGATACACGTCGTGCGGAATCCGCGCATCGAGATAGATATCGGGTACGATGGCGGCGCGTTTGTTCAGCATGGCCCAGCCCGAAATGCAGCTGGTCATGGGAAATTTCTGGCCCTTCCACAGCGGGCCGATCGCGTCCTCGTCGACATAGAAGCATCTGTCGCCGTCGCGCAGCACGAAGGTGATGCCATCCGCCCCCGAGATCTCGCGCGCTCGGCGCCGGACGATCTCGATCACCTGCTCCATGGTACTGGCGCCGGAAAGCGCCTCGATCGCATCGATCAACACGGACCAGGCAGGCCGCGCGGCTCCTGAAATCCCGACTGCCCCGCCCCCCATGCCCCTCAGACCTCCTTCCGGCGTCGAGAGAAATGAGCCGGCCGGCGACAGCGTGCCCGAATTGGCCCGGTAGCAACAACCCTTCGCATCGGCAACCGGATGATCTGAAGCGCCATTAAGCCGGATCTTCCATATGCCCCGCCTTCGAACGCCTACTTTTAGTAGAGCCGTATGAATAAAAAGTTGCAGGCCGTCCCTTCCCGCGGCTCAATCGCTTTCCGCCGCTGGACGCTGCAGCGCCGCCACCCATCTCTCCTCGCTTCGCCCGTATTTCCGGATCGCCATGCCCGCCGCCCAGGCCGCGACGAACAGGCCGACGACGATGAAGCCGACGCTATTGAGATCGATATTGGCGAGCCAGCTCCAAAATGCGCCGCGCAGGCTGAGCTTCTCGCTCACGAGCCCGAGCAGTTCGACGGTGCCGATGACGAGGGCGACGGCGACGGAAAGTCCCGTGACGATCAGGTTGTAATAGATCTTGCGGACGGGCTTCGAGAACGCCCAGCCATAAGCGAGGCACATGAAGGAACCATCGATCGTGTCCAGCAGGGACATGCCGGCGGCGAACAGAACCGGCAGGCACAGCAGCGCATACCAAGGCAAGCCGGATGCAGCGCCCGAGCCGGTCAGGGTCAGAAGCGCGATTTCGGTGGCGGTGTCGAAGCCGAGGCCGAAGAGCAGGCCGACCAGATACATGTGCCATGGCTTGCTGACGAGCCGCATCGCCGGCCTCAACAGGCGGTTCACCAGGCCGCGGCCTTCGAGCTGGCGCTCCAGCGCCGCTTCGTCACAGTAGCCGTCGGCACGCAGTTGGCGGAAGACCCGCCAGATGTTCGCCAGGATGACCAGGTTGAGTGCTGCAACGAGATAGAGGAAGGCACCGGAGACAAGGGTGCCGATCAGCCCGGCGACGGCGTGCAGCTGGGATTTATCATCGATCACCGGCTCGGCGAGAGCTCGGATGCCGAGGGTGAGAAGAAATGTCAGCCCGAAGACGATGCTCGAATGGCCGCATGCAAACCAGAACCCGATCGACAGCGGGCGCTTGCCCTCCCCCATCAGCTTCCGGGTGGTATTGTCGATGGCGGCGATATGATCCGCATCGAACGCGTGCCGCATTCCCAGCAGGTATGCGGTGAGGCCGACCCCGACGCCGAAAACCCTGGCGCCGGCGCTGAGATGCTGCGGTGCAACGACGGCGACGAGCGTGAACCAGCCGACGATGTGAAGCATCGCGATGAAGGCGATCATCCCGATCAGGCTTCGCTTGTCCGCCATCGACCCGACGCCGCGGAGACGCCGCAAGGACGGGCGACTGGCGGACATGGCGGTCTCCTCGGCAATGATGATCGTTTCCGCCGCCCCGCATGACGGGCCCCGCGCGCCTATTCGCGCACGGGGCATCGCTCTGCCTTTCGTGACGGCGAGATCGATTAAGCGATTGGAACGTATGGGAACGTCGATCGCGGCTTCGAGGAGACCGACTCCTTGCCGATACCGAGATGGATGGGCGAATTCGACGCGATGCTGAACATCACGTCGGGTGCGCTGTCCGTGAGCGAACGACCGTTCCACTCGACGAAGCCGAACGCCGCCGGCGTGCCGACCGTATAGGGGAGAATATTGGGGAAGAACCGGTGCGCAACCTTCTCCGCATAGGCGCGGGGGTCTTCGGCGGTCCCGTTGGCGGCGACGACGCCGGAAATCGCCTTGATCACGGTCTCGCCATAGGTGGCGAAATCATCGGCGGGGCGGCCGGCATTGAGGCGATTGCCGAGATCTTCGTTATACTGGGTGAACAGCGGGTGGATCATCGGCAGACCGACGCGGTTGATCGATCGCCACCCGCCGGCGTCGGTGGCAAGCGTCGCTACCGCCCAAACGCCGATCCGGCGACCGCCGCCCGCCGTGGCCAGCAGCTCCGCGTCGGGCACCTCCAGCACCATCGAATATACGGTATGCCCGGCAAAGAGATTCTTCGCCTGGCTGGGTGTCCAGCCGGAGAGGTCGACGGTCGTGCCGTCCTGGAAAGCGTGGCCGACCGCGTGCAGCACGTCGGGCTCGATCCAGAACGGGTCGCCCGCCTTGCCCGCCCAGAAGCGCACGCCGGCTGCCGTCGCGACGGTCTCGCCGGTGGCGCCTTCGGCGATGACCGATCCGGCGGCATGGGGATCGGCGGCTTCGGCACCCGAGATCCGTCGTAGCACGAAGCGCTGCTTGCCGCCGGCATCGCGCTCGTCGAAGGTGATGCGATAGGTGAGCTCCTCGATGGCATCGCCGTCGAGATCGACCTTGAACTCGTACATGCCTTCCGGATGGTAGCCCGGCACGGGAATGTCGCCGACGATCGAATGGCAGACATCGATCACGAATACAGTGCCGGTCTCGCCGCGGAAGACATACAAATCGGTGATATCGAGACGGATGTCCTGCCGGGCTATCGGCGAGTCGAGATGATGGGACACGATAATCTCACTTTCGCGAACAGAGGTTGAGCTCGGAAGGCATGGGCGCGCCTTCCGAGGTCGCGGAAACTGGGCGTCTAGAGCCGGATCGGAATGGATGGAATCCACCCATTCCGTGAATCCGTCTCTATTCAAATGGTTAGAGAACGATTCACGCATTGGCTGTTTCCAGCCAATGCGATCGTGCTCTAGCGGAACAGAACGGCCTTGAGCTGGTCGCAGGCCTGCTGGATCGCGGCCTTCGGGCCGGGATCGTCCTGGATGCCGTTGAGCAAGACGAAATCGTGGATCATCCCGTCGTATCGCGTGGCGATCACCGGAACGCCCGCGTCCTTGAGCTTACGGGCATAGGCTTCGCCTTCGTCGCGCAGCGGGTCGTTTTCCGCGGTGATCACCAAGGCCGGCGGCAGCCCGTGCAATTGCTCGAGCGTGGCGCGCAGCGGCGATACGTAGGGAAGATTCCGCGTCTTCTCGTCCGGTGCGTAGATGTCCCAGCCGAACTTCATGAAGTCCCGGGCGAGGAACCGACCGGTCGCGAACTGATGATAGGAGTCCGTGTCGACGCTCGCGTCGGTCGCCGGGATCAGCAGCACCTGATAGCGGATGCTCGGACCGCCGCGATCCTTGGCCATAAGCGTCAGCGCCGCCGACATGTCGCCGCCGACCGAATTGCCGGCGACCGCCATGCGGCTGCCGTCGAGGCCGATCTCGGCGCCATGGGCGGCGACCCATTTGGCGGCCGCATAGCTCTGCTCGACCTGAGTCGGGTAGACGGCGTCGGGAATGGGCGTGTATTCCACGGACACGGCTGCAGCACCGGTACCGACCACGAGATCGCGCACCAGGCGCTGGTGGTTTTCGAAATCGCCGGCGATCCAGACGCCGCCATGGATAAACAGGATCACCGGCAGGGCCGCGTGCGCCTTTTCCGGCTTGGTAACGTAGAGCTTCACGGTCTGGCCATTCTCGGAGATCGTCTTCTCCGTGGTGGCCACGCCCGACATATCGACCTTGGTCTTGTTCTGCAGTCCGGTGAGAACGGCACGGACCTGCGGACCCGGGAGCGTCCAGAAGGGGCTCGGATCCTTGTTCACGTTAGCCAGAAATGATCGGATCTGCGGATCAATGCGCGGGTCGGTCGCGGCGTCGGGGACGGCATCGGAGGCAGCGATAGCGGGATGCGCCAGGATGCCGGCCATGAAGACCAACGCTGCGGATTTGAAGAAATGTCTCATTATTTGTGCCTCTTGCCGTGAAGAGCCGCCCTTTGGGGAAAACTCTCCGAGACGGCCAGCCACTAAGCCGAACGCTTCCGTTGAGTTTGCTGCGGCCAACCGGGTCTATCTGCCCGCTTCCAACCGCGTCGGAACTCATGCTTAGGTATTAATTGCCGCCGGAAACGACAGGCGGCATATGGATGATCTTGTCCAGGCACCTTGGACATTTCGGAATTTCTGCGATCGGCGCCGCCGACGAGCGCCGCGCCGAACGGACGGTTCTTTTTCTTGCTCGAGTTGCATCACGGGGAGCGCAGGCGCCGTTCAGCCGCGCGCGGCTCAATAGGCTAGACGATAGCGCGTAACCGAGGTCTCTCGCGTGCCGAGGATTTCCGCCATGCGAACGAGGTCGGCGAGAGATTGCGCCTGCATCTTCCGCATCAGATTTCCCCGGTGAATCTTCACGGTGATCTCGCTGATGCCGAGCCGGCCGGCGATCTGCTTGTTCATCAATCCGGCCGCAACCAGCGCCATCACCTCCCGTTCGCGGGGGGTGAGCGCCTCATAGCGCGGCCGAAACCCCTTCTCGCCTCGCGTCCGGGCTCGGCGCTCACGGTCGCGCTCCACCGCCTCGCCGACGGCGGCGAGAATGTCCTCCTCGGCAAAGGGCTTCGACAGGAAATTGATCGCGCCGGCCTTCATGCCGCGGACGGTCATCGGAATGTCGCCCTTCCCGGTAATGAGGACGACCGGAACCTGCACCTCGTCTTCCACCAGCGACTGCTGGAAATCCAACCCGTTCGCCTTCTGAAGCCAAATGTCGAGGATCAGGCAAGCCGCCTCGTCGATCGCCTTGCGCGCGAAACAATCATCGGGCGTTGCGAAGGCCCGCACATCGAATCCCGCCGATCGCAACAGGCTGTCGAGCGAACCCCTTACCTCTTCGTCATCGTCTATCACGCAGATCAAGGCCCTGTTCGCTGATCCGCTTTGCTCCGGCATCCGGCCGCTCCTGCTCGACGTCTTTCGAATGTTGATGCTATCAGGACAGCGCCGGTCCCACGACCGTCCCGGTGCCCGTCAGCTTAGAACCAATTCGATCTGATCGAGAAGCCTATCCGGATCGACCGGCTTCGGCAGCAGGGCGGCGGCACCGAGATCGGCCGAGCTTTGCCGGGCGGCGGGCGTCGGATAGGCCGTCATCACGATGATGGGGGCCGTGAAGCCGATGCTTCGCAGATGGCGCTGCAGCGCCACCCCGTTCATGCCCGGCATGTGGAGGTCCGTGACCAGGCAATCGGTCCGGGTGAGCGAGGGCGATGCCAGAAAGGCTTCCGCTGTACGGAACCCTTGGGCGCCAAACCCTGCCGAGCGCAGGAAGCTCACGACGCTGCCGAGAACAGCGTCGTCGTCATCGACGATGCTGATCGTCGGGATTCGGCGCACCAAGCCCACCCTCCTGCGACCCGGCGATGCCCGGTCGGAAAGGCGGTCATGATACCGCTCCGCTGCATCCTTCCAACAGCGTATTGGCAGATCCGTTAGGTGGCGCTTTCCGCAGGGCGGGCCCCGGCAGGCAAGGTGAAGGAGAAGGTCGCGCCGAGGTCGGGGTTGTTGGCAGCACTGATCTCGCCGCCTTGCGCTTCGATGATCGAGCGGCAGATCGACAGTCCCATCCCCATGCCGTCGGCCTTGGTCGTGAAGAAAGGCGCGAAGATCCGCTCCGGATCGCCGCTGATTCCCGGCCCATTGTCATGGACGGCGATATGGACCATGCCGTCCGCTCCATCGCCGACCGAGATGCGCACCTCCCGCGGCCGCCCGACCACGTCTCGCATGGCTTGGATGGCGTTGATCAGGAGGTTGACGATCACTTGCTGGATCTGCACGCGGTCGCCGAACACCGGCGGACGATCGGCCGCGACCTCGCGACGCACGCTGACTTGCGCCACGTTCGCTTCACGCCGAACGAGCGCGATCGCTTCATCGATCAACTCGGCAAGGTCCATTGGCTGGTATCGGGGCGCTTCCTTGCGCGCGAGCGAGCGCACCCGCTCGAGCACCTCGGCCGCCCGATTGCCGTTCGCCACGATATGGTCGAGGCAGTCCGCGACTTCGGCAAGGTCCGGCACCTCGCGCGACAACCATCTCTTGCCCGATCTGCCGTAATTGATGATGGCCGTCAGCGGCTGGTTGACCTCATGCGCGATCGATGCGGCGAGCTGGCCGAGCATGGACACGCGGGCCGCATGCGCCAGTTCGGCCGAAGCCTGCTCCAGCTTCGCGCGGTCTTCGTTCCGCTCCGTGATGTCATGGACCATGACGAGCACGCGAGACCAGGGCTCGCCCTCGTGAAGGGGGGTGGCCCACACCAATACATCGACGATGCCGTCCGCGAGGGTGTGGAAGCGCGCTTCCGTTTCCACCACCTCCGCCCCTCCGGCCAGCGAGGCGATCATTCCTCCGAAAGCCGCCTCCGATTCCGGCAGATAGCGGCCGATAATGTTGCCGCCGACCAGCGCCTCTCGACTGGGTGCCTGAAACACGGTCACGGCGGCGAGGTTCACGTCGCGGATGGCCGTCCGGCTCGCCGCCGATCTGACCGCGTCCGGCCGTGCCGCAAGCCAGGCGCGCAGGTCCGTCGTGTCGCGGTCGGCGCCTTGCACCAGCCGCCACAGTTCCGACCAGTCGGATTCCCAAGTGGCGAAGCCGGCGGCATGGAAAATGGCGCTGTACCGCCGCTCCAGCACTTGCCGCTCGAGATCGGCACGGCGCTGCGCGGTCAGATCGGCACTCGTTTCGATGATGCCGATGGCCCTGCCGTCCGGGTCCCTGCGCTGCAGCCATCGGCTGGAAAGAATGATCCGCCGGCCGTTGCGGCAGCTCCGGGCCAGCTCGCCCGACCATCTCCCGTCCTCGCGCAGCGCCCGGGCGACATCCGCGGTCGGAAAGTCGCAATGGAGCAGTTGCTGGCAATGTTTTCCGACCGCTTCGTGGCGCTTCCAGCCATAGAGCGCCTCCGCGCCGTCGTTCCAGTAGATGATCACGTCCTCGATATCGCGAATGATGACGGTATCGTGCGTGAGCTCCAGAATGCGTGCCTGCTCTGCAAGCGTCGTGCGCTTGGCGCGGTCGTGCAGCGAAAGCAGCGTCGCGGCGGCGATCGCGATCAGCCCGATGCCGGCGCCGGCGAGAGCGCCGCCCGTCGGGCCGGTTCGGATGTGCAGGATGAATCCGATCGCCGTCAGCAGGGCGCATCCGGCACCCGTCCACAGGATGAGGCGGCCGCTGCCCGTCTGGGCGACCAGCAGGATCGTCACCACATAGAGCGTTGCCGCGGTGCCCTGAAACGGACCGAGAAGATCGGCGAGGCAAATCGCGCCGGCGATCGCGATCGCGCCGATGCCCTTGAGATGCTCTCGATTGGTCAAGAACGGCATTGCTCCAGCCCCGGTCATCCGCGTCGACGCGCTTGGGTAGGCGTTTATCGTATCTCAAATCGTCACCATCCAAGCGCGGCCCGATCGGAGCCGTCCATCCCGAGAGGCACGATCGATGCCGCAACCCGACCGGTTGGGCTTCCCCTATGTTCGTATGATTGAAGAGGCCGGGCGAAGGACGGACAGGGGGTTCTGCGGGCTTTCAGCCGGATTGGATGGCGCTCGGACGACAGGAATGTCGGATTCCGCCCGGCGGCAGCCGGATGAAATCGATATCTACGTCATCTCGGCACGAATGAACGGCCGCCCGTTCCACGACGCCGAAGCCTATGACCGCTTTTGAAAGGTGATTTTTATCGGTGCGAGCAGCGCGGAGGATAAACCGCCGAAGTCGGCATCATCTTCGGCCTTCGGCCCGCACAGTAAGCGGACGTTGAACAACGCCAAGATATGCCGAGCCGAAGAATGGTGCCCAGGGGCGGAATCGAACCACCGACACTGCGATTTTCAGTCGCATGCTCTACCAACTGAGCTACCTGGGCTCCGGGGCAACCGAAGGTGCGCCTGTATAGGCAAAAGCTTTTTGGCTGTCCAGCACCCTTGCGAGGGCCGGCTATGCCTTTCCGTCAACCTTCGGATTCGCCGCGCCGATTGATGCGGACGTCGCGGTGGATATAGACGCTGATCAGCAGGCCGAACCCGTACATCACGGTCAGCATCGCGGTGCCGCCATAGGAGATGAGCGGCAGCGGCACGCCCACTACCGGGATCAGCCCCATCACCATCGCCGTGTTGATGAAGACATAGAGGAAGACGTTGAGGGTGATGCCGAGCGCCAGCAGCCGGCCGAACTGGTTGCGGCAGCGCAGCGCGATCGCGAAGCCGTAGGCGAAGACCAGCGTATAGAGCGCCAGCAGCACGATGGCGCCGGCCATGCCGAATTCCTCGGCGAACATGGTGAAGATGAAGTCGGTCTGCTTTTCCGGCAGGAAGTTCAGATGCGACTGCGTGCCCTGCATGAAGCCCTTGCCCCACATGCCGCCGGAGCCGAAGGCGATCTTGGACTGCATGATGTGATAGCCGGCGCCCAGGCTGTCGTTTTCCGGATTCATGAAGGTGTAGATCCGGTTCTTCTGATAGGGGCGCAGGAACTGCCAGGCGATCGGCACCAGCCCCGCCCCGCCCGCGATCACCAGCGCGAATTTCCAGAAGCGCACGCCGGCCAGGAAGAACATGCCGCCGGCGCTCAGCATCAGCATCATGGCGGTGCCGAGATCGGGCTGCTTCATCACCAGCGCCGCCGGCACCAGCACCAGCATCAGCGGATAGACCAGGTGCAGCGGGCGGCCGATCTCCTCATGGGTGCGCGAGTTGAAATAGTGTGCCAGCACCATGACGAGGCCGATCTTCATGATCTCGGACGGCTGCAGCGAAATCGGGCCGAGCTCGAGCCAGCGTTGGGCGCCGAGACCGCGCACGCCCTTGAAATCGACCAGCACCAGCAGCACGGCCGCGAAGATGTAGATCGGGTAGGCCGCTCGATACCAGAACCGGATATCGACCACGGCCACGGCCAGCATCAGTGCCAGCGCCACGCCGTAGCGGATCATGGATTTGAGCGCCCAGGGCTCGAAGCTGCCGTTGGCGGCCGAATAGAGCACGGCGAAGCCGATGCCTGAGATGACGGTCAGCAGCAGCACCAGCCCCATATTGATGCTGCGGATCTTTTCCACGAGCCCGGCCGGGGAATGGTTGGTGGCGAAGCTCAGGCTCAATCGCTGACACTCTCCGGATCGGGATCGGGCGTCGAGGGCGGCGCCGGCCGGTCGAGCGCCACCACGGCGCTGTCGGGCACGATCAGCGGGCCGGGCGGGAACTGCCTTGCGGGATCGCGCTTCTGGCACTCATGCAGCACGTCGCGCACGATCGGACCGGCGGACGAGGCGCCATGCTTGCCGTGCTCGACCACGGCCGCCGCGACATAGCGCGGATTGCCGACCGGCGCGAAGGCGATGAACAGCGCGTGGTCGCGATCCTTCCACGGTATATCCTCCTGCTTGCGCAGCCCATGCTGGCGCTCGGCCTCGGAGATATGGCGAACCTGGGCCGAGCCGGTCTTGCCGCCCATCTGCATGCCGGCCTCGGTGATGCGCGTGGCATAGCCGGTACCGCCGATCTCGTTGATGACCGCATCCATGCCGTTCAGCACCGCCGCCAGATTCTTCGGATCGACCTCGAGCATCGAGAATTCCGAGGCCCCGGCGTCGGGATCGAACGGCTTGTCGGGCAGGATGAGGCCGGACCTGCGGATGATCCGGGGCTGCACCGCCCGCCGCGTCACCAGGCGCGCCACCATGGTCGCCAGTTGCAGGGGGGTGGTGTTCACATAGCCTTGGCCGATGCCGACGCTGTAGGTCTCGCCATTCTGCCAAGGCACGCCGTATGTGGCGAGCTTCCAGGCACGCGTCGGGATGAGGCCCGAGCGCTCGCTCGGGATCTCGACGCCGGTCTGCTTGCCCATGCCGAGCAGATGCGCCATCGCCGCGATCTTGTCGACGCCCAGGCGGCGCGCGACCTCGTAGAAAAAGACGTCGCAGGAATTCTTCAGGCCGCCGCGCAGATCGAGCGAACCATGCCCCTGCTTGCGCCAGCAATGGAACTCGGTGGTGCCGACTGTGATCTTGCCGCTGCAGCTGATGCGCGTATCCGCCGTGATCGCGCCGGATTCGAGCCCGGCCAGCGCCACGCACGGCTTGAAGGTCGAGCCGGGCGGATAGATGCCCTGGATCGCCTTGTTGTTGAGCGGCCCGTGCGGATCCTCGTTCAACCCCTGCCACAGCTTCGCCGGCAGGCCGTGGGTGAAGGCGTTGCCGTCATAGCCGGGCGACGAGCCCATCGCCAGAATGTCGCCGGTGACGGCGTCCATCAGCACGCAGCTGGCGCTTTCCTCGGCGGTAAGGCGCCTCTGGGTGAAGTCCTGCAGCCACATGTCGAGGGTCAGCACGACATCCTGGCCGACCACGCCCTCGTCGCGGTTGATCTCGCGCACGACGCGGCCCAAGGCATTGACCTCGATCTGGCTGGCGCCGGCCTTACCGCGCAGCTCCAGATCCTCGCTCTTCTCGACCCCGCTCTTGCCGATGCGGAAATCCGGCAGCTCCATGATCGGATCGCCGGTCAGCTCCTTCTCCGAGGGCGGCGCCACATAGCCGACGACGTGGGTGACGCGCTCGCCGAAGGGGTAGAAACGGCTGGAGCCGACCTCGATATTGACGCCCGGCAGGTCGTTGACGTTGACCTCGATGCGCGAGACCTCTTCCCAGCTCATATTCTCGCGCACGATCACCGGCACGAAACTGTGCTTGCGATGGATGTCGCGCAGGACCCGGCGCTTGTCGGCATCGCTCAGCGGCACCAGCGTGCCGATGGCGTCGAGCGTGGATTCGATCTCGCCCGCCTGCTCGGCGACCAGCACCACGCGGTAATTCTGATCGCTGGTGGCGAGCGTCACGCCGAACCGGTCGAGCAGACGGCCGCGCCGGGGCGCCAGCAGGCGCAGATTGATCCGGTTCTCCTCGGCCAGCACCTTATAGCGATCGGCCTCGACCACCTGCAGATAGTAGACGCGGCCGACCAGCGCGCTCAGGAGCAGAGCCTGGCCCCCGGCAAGCAGGGCCGCGCGCCGGGTCAAGCCCTTGGTTCGATCCTGCTCGCGCTGGGTCGACACGGGTTTAGGCGCCGGCTGCCGTGACGCGTTGGATGCGCGCGAACAGCAAGGTCAGAATCGGGAAGAAGGCGATGGTCAGCACCGCCTGGAAGGCGAAGCCGCGCGGCTCCAGCACCGTCCCGCCGAGCGCGCTGCCGCCGCCCCAGAACGCGGTGTCGACCACGATCGCGGCGATGGCGAAGCCCCACCAGACGACGGGGAAGCTCTTACCCGCAAAGAACCGGCGCTGGTCGAGCACGACCGATCTGACGAGCAGGAATACCAGCGGGCTCAATCCCACGACGCTGCCCGGCGCGCTGGTCAGGAGATCGACGAAGAGCCCGATCAGGAAGACCGCGACATAGGGCATGTGCTCGGGCCGATAGATGGTCCAGTGAAAGATCGACATCAGCACGAAGCAGGGCGTCACCGCGGCATAGCCGGGGATCTGCAGCGGCACGACGGACAGGATGGCCAACAGCACGGTCAGCGTCACCGGCACCAGCTTCGGACCCAGCCCTTCGACCGTCTCGGCCTGCTTCGCCTTCACGGCTTCGCCGCCGGGTCCGCGGGTGTGGCGGCCGCATGGCGCGCCGGCTTGGGCATCGGCACGGCGCTCTGCGGCAGCACCCCGCCCAGACCGAAATCGATGATGCGGGTGTAGTCGATGCGCGAGAGGTCCGAGGCGGGCTCGACCCGCACGCCGCCATCGATCGAGGTGACGACGCCGACCGGCAAGCCGGGCGGGAATACACCGCCATCGCCCGAGGTCAGGATCTTGTCGCCGACCGCAACCTTGGCATGGACCGGCAGATAAATCAGCTGCGGCAGGTCGGTATTGTCGCCGGCCAGGATCGCCCGCTCATGGGTGCTTTCGAAAGCGACCGGAATGCGGCTGTTGAGATCGGTCAGAAGCAACACGCGCGCCGCCCGCTCGCCGACCTCGGCGACACGGCCGACCAGGCCGCTGCCCGACACCACCGCCTGTCCCTTGGCGACCCCGTCGCGCTGGCCGCGATCGACCAGGAGATTGCGGGAATAGGAGCCGCCGGAGGTGCCGATCACCTCGGCGGTGACGAACCAGCCGGCTCCTTCCGGCTGATAGTTCAGCAGCGAGCGCAGCTCTTGATTCTCGCGATCGAGCCGGTGCGCCGCCTGTTGCCATTGCATCAGGGTCGCATTCTCGGCCTTGAGCGCCTCATTGTCCTGATAGAGCCGGGTCATCGCCTCGACCTTGTCGACGGCGCCGCTGACGGCCGCGACCGGCTGCGACAGGGTCGAAAGGATCGGCACCATGACGTCGGCGACGGCGCTGCGGGCGCGTTCGACCAGCGACACGTCGGCCTTCCCGATGACGATGACGGCGAGCGACGCCAGCACGAGCGCGGAATAGGTGAAGCGCTGCGCGACCAGGCGCAGCGGCCCGATGAACTGAAGGACTGGTGCCGAATGCGACTTCACCGACGGGCCCCCACGGCCGAGCAACAAGAAGGTGCGACGCGCTGTCTGACCACCGCTCGCCACCGGATCCATGGCGAACGATGAAGGATCTCCTGAATACCGCTAAAATTGGTTACCAAATCGTAACCCGGCACCCGGATTGCCCGTCATAATGCCGATTTTTCAAGGAAGGCCAAGCACTCGTTGCAAGAATGAAACGATTTTCGCGAATAGCGGCAATTCGGCTCAATACATACTGATCAGCACGTTCTTGAGCGTCTTCATTTCCTCCAGCGCGCGGCCGGTGCCGAGCGCCACGCAGCTCAGCGGATCGTCGGCGATCGAGACCGGCAGGCCGGTGGCGTGGCGGAGGATGAAATCGAGATTGCCGAGGAGCGCGCCGCCGCCGGTCAGCACGATGCCCTTGTCGACGATGTCGGCCGCGAGTTCCGGTGCTGTGTGCTCGAGCGCCACCTTAACCGCCTCGACGATGGCGCCCACGGGCTCGGCCAGGCTCTCGGCGATCTGCCGCTCGGAGATGACGAGTTCCTTGGGCACGCCGTTCATCAGATCGCGGCCCTTGATCTCCATGACCCTGCCCTCCCCATCCTCGGGCATGCAAGCGGAGCCGATCTCCTTCTTGATGCGTTCGGCCGAGCCTTCGCCGACCAGCAGATTATGATTGCGGCGAATATAGGCGATGATCGCCTCGTCCATCTTGTCGCCACCGACGCGAACCGAGCGCGAATAGACGATGCCGCCCAGGGACAGGACCGCCACCTCGGTGGTGCCGCCGCCGATATCGACGACCATCGAGCCCGTGGGCTCGGTCACCGGCAGGCCGGCGCCGATCGCGGCCGCCATCGGCTCCTCGATCAGGAACACGCGGCGGGCGCCGGCGCTTTCGGCGGATTCCTGAATGGCGCGGCGCTCGACCGCGGTCGAGCCCGAGGGCACGCAGACGATGATCTCGGGGGAGGCGAAGCTGCGCCGGTTGTGCACCTTGCGGATGAAATGCTTGATCATCTCCTCGGCGACTTCGAAATCGGCGATGACGCCGTCGCGCAGAGGCCGGATCGCCTGGATGTTGCCCGGCGTGCGGCCGAGCATGAGCTTGGCCTCGTCGCCGACGGCGAGCACCTGGCGCTTACCCTTGACGTTGGCGATAGCGACGACCGAAGGCTCGTTCAGCACGATGCCGCGCCCTTTGACATAGACGAGCGTATTGGCTGTGCCCAAATCGATCGCCATGTCCGCGGACATCCAACCGAGAAGTGATCCGAACATGAGTCTCTACTCGATCCCAAGGTAGCAGGAGCCGCCATCGGTCGAGCAGAGCGCCGCTTCGCGCATGACCCGAGACCGGTTTGGCATGCTCATTCGATCGCGTGACTGCCCGGCCGCCTCAGCCGAGGTTCGGCGGGCCAGAAGAGCCTAGTCCTAGCGGGTCGGATGAGGAGTCGCAAATGGATTTTGACCAGTGCCGGATTGGACGCCTGTCCGGCGGAGCGAGTTCGGAAGCCCGCTCCGCCGCGTTTGTCAATTCTTGGTCTTGTCGACCAGCCGGTTCGCGGCAATCCACGGCATCATCGCGCGCAGCTTCTCGCCCACCTGCTCGATCGGATGCTCGGCGCTGCGGCGGCGCATCGCCTTGAAGCTGGGCAGGCCGGCACGGTTCTCCAGCACCCAGTCGCGGGCGAAACGGCCGGACTGGATATCGTCGAGCACGCGCTTCATCTCGGCCTTGACCCGCGCATCGACGATCCGCTCGCCGCGGGTATAGTCGCCATATTCGGCCGTGTTCGAGATCGAATAGCGCATGTTGGCCATGCCGCCCTCATAGATCAGGTCGACGATGAGCTTCACCTCGTGCAGGCACTCGAAATAGGCCATCTCCGGCGCGTATCCCGCCTCGACCAGCGTCTCGAAGCCGGCGGTGATGAGCGCCGTCAGCCCGCCGCACAGTACCGCCTGCTCGCCGAAGAGATCCGTCTCGCACTCTTCCTTGAAGGTCGTCTCGATCACGCCGGCCCGGCCGCCACCGATCGCGGCGGCATAGCTCAAGGCGATCTCGAGCGCGTTGCCCGATGGATTGCGATCGACCGCGACCAGGCAGGGCACGCCGCCGCCGCGCAGATATTCCGAGCGCACCGTATGTCCAGGCCCCTTGGGCGCGATCATGAACACGTCGAGATCGGGCCGCGGCTCGATCAGGTTGAAATGGATGTTGAGGCCGTGGGCGAAGGCGATCGCCGCCCCTTCGCGCATGTTGGGCTTCAGCTCATTTTCCCACAGCTCGGCCTGCAGCTCGTCCGGCGTCAGCACCATGATCACATCGGCGCTCTTGGCCGCCTCGCCGGCGCTCATGACCTTGAAGCCGGCGGCGGTCGCCTTCTGCGCGGTCGGCGAGCCGGGCCGAAGGCCGACGATCACGTCCTTGACGCCCGAATCCTTGAGGTTGTTGGCATGGGCGTGGCCCTGACTGCCATAGCCGATGACGGCGATCTTCTTCGCCTTCACCAGATTCACATCGGCATCGTGGTCGTAATAGACGCGCATCTCAACAGAGTCCTCGGCATAGGCTCCGCACCGGGCGCGGAGCCGGGGTTAAAGGAGATTAGATGGTTTCGCTGCCGCGGGCCATGGCGGCGACGCCGGTCCGGGCCAGCTCGACCAATCCCAAGGGCACCATCAGCTTGACGAAGGCCTCGAGCTTCTCGGGCGAGCCGGTCACTTCGAAGACGAAGGAGTCGATGGTGGAATCGACCACGCGGGCCCGGAAGATGTCGGCGATGCGGAGCGATTCCACGCGCCGCTCGCTGGTGCCGGCGACCTTGACCAGCGCCAGCTCGCGCTCGATATGCGGCCCTTCCTCGGTCAGGTCGCGGACGGAATGGACCGGCACCAGCCGGTCGAGCTGCGCCTTGATCTGCTCGATCACCATCCGCGTGCCGGTGGTGACGAGCGTGATCCGCGACAGGCCTTCCGTGCGGTCGATCTCGGCCACCGTCAGGCTTTCGATATTATAGCCGCGGCCGGAGAAGAGGCCGATGACGCGCGCCAGCGCGCCCGGCTCGTTGTCGACGACGACGGCAATGGTGTGGCGTTCGATGATGGGCATGGTTCGCTTTCCGGGTAGGAATGGCATCGCGTCGTCAGACGAGCACCATCCCCTCTTCCGAGGTTCCGCTTTTGGTCAACTGATCGTGCGGGCCGAGCAGCATCTGGTTATGCGCGGCGCCGGACGGGATCATCGGGAAGCAGTTTTCGGTCGGATCGACCGCGACATCGACGATCACCGGTCCCGGCACCTCCAGCATGCGCCGGATCACCCCATCGAGCTCGTCCACCCGGCTCGCGCGGAATCCGGTAGCGCCGAACGCCTCGGCCAGCTTGACGAAATCCGGCAAAGCCTCCGAATAGCTCTCGGAATAGCGGCCGCCATGGTTCAGCTCCTGCCACTGGCGGACCATCCCCATATACTGGTTGTTCAGGATGAACAGCTTCACCGGCAGCCGGTACTGCGCCAGCGTCGACATCTCCTGAATGTTCATGAGGATCGAAGCTTCGCCGGCGATATCGATGACGAGTGCGTCGGGATGAGCGATCTGCACGCCTATCGCCGCCGGCAGGCCATAGCCCATCGTTCCCAGTCCGCCCGAGGTCATCCAGCGATTGGGATGGTCGAACTTGAACAGCTGGGCCGCCCACATCTGATGCTGGCCGACTTCGGTGGTGATGAACACCTCGCGGTGCTGCCGGGTCAGCGCATAGAGCCGCTCGATCGCATATTGCGGCTTGATCACGGCGTCGGTGCGCTCGTAGGCGAGGCAGTTCCGCGCCTGCCACTGCGCGATCTCTTGCCACCAGCGGCCAATCGCCTTGGTCTCGACCGGCCGGCCGCGCGCCGCCCAGCGTTCGAGAATGGCCTTCAGGGCCTTGGTGCAATCGCCGACGATCGGCACGTCGACCCGGACATTCTTGTTGATCGAGGACGGATCGATATCGATCTGAATCTTCGTGGAATTCGGCGAGAAGGCGTTGAGCCGTCCGGTCACCCGGTCGTCGAAGCGCGCCCCCACGGCCAGCATCACGTCGCAATCATGCATGGCATGGTTGGCTTCGAAGGTGCCGTGCATGCCGACCATGCCGAGATAATGCCGGTTGCTCGCCGCCAGCGCGCCGAGGCCCATCAGCGTGAGGGTGCAGGGAAAGCCGGTACGGTCGACCAGTTCGGTCAGCAGCCGGCTCGCCTCCGGGCCGGAATTGATCACGCCGCCGCCGGCATAGATGATCGGCTTCTTGGCCGATGCCAGTAGTTCGACCGCCGCCTCGATCGCGGCCTCGTCCGGTTCGGTGCGCGGTCGGTAGCTCTTATGCTCGACCGTCTCGGGCGGGGTGTAGGGACCGGGCGCCACCAGCACGTCCTTGGGCAGATCGATCACGACCGGGCCTGGCCGGCCGCTGCGGGCGACCAGGAACGCCTCGTGCAGCGTGCGGGCGAGCCGGTTGATGTCCTTGACCAGGTAATTGTGCTTGGTGCAGGGCCGCGTGATGCCGGTGGTATCGGCCTCCTGGAACGCGTCGTTGCCGATGAGGTGGGTCGGCACCTGCCCGGTCAGGCAGATGATCGGGATGGAATCCATGAGCGCGTCGGTCAGGCCCGTGACGGCATTGGTCGCCCCCGGCCCGCTCGTCACCAGCACCACGCCGACCTTGCCGGTCGAACGGGCATAGCCTTCGGCGGCATGAACGGCCGCCTGCTCGTGCCGGACCAGAATGTGACGCAGCCGGTTTTGCTGGAACAGCGCATCGTAGAGCGGCAGCACGGCGCCGCCGGGATAGCCGAAAATGACCTCGACGCCCTGATCGACAAGCGCCTTCAGCACGATCTCCGCGCCGTTGAGTTTCGCCTGTTCGGTCTCGGTCCCGGTGGTCATGGAAGCTCCTTGCTGCAGGAGCGAAAACCTACTGGCGCTTCCGTGCGCCGGTCAAGCGCTATTGCATATTATCTGACAAATCAGACCCGTCAAATTGACATAATATTTCGCTTCGATGATTTCAGCCGCCGGCAGCTGGTGCCGAAACCAGGTATATTGCCTTTTGGCGTAACGCCTTGAGGCCTGTTGCGCCTCGGCGATCGCGGCGTCGAGCGATATCGCGCCCGCGAGATGACGGGCGAGCTCGGGCACGCCCAGCGCCTTCATGATCGGCAAGGCCGGATCGAGATTACGCGCGATCAGCGCCCTAACCTCGTCGAGCGCCCCGGCCCTGACCATGGCGGCGAAGCGGCCGTCGATCGCGGCGTAGAGCTCCTCGCGCGGCGGCAGCAGGGTGAAAATGAGCGGATCGAGATCGCTCTCGGCCGCCGCTTCGCGCTGCCAGTCGCCGAGCGGACGGCCGGTCGCCGTCACGACCTCGTAGGCGCGAACCAGGCGCTGGCTGTCGCCGGCGTTCAACCGGGAGGCGGCCTCAGGATCGATCCGACCCAGCGCGGCCCGGAACGCCTCGCCGCCCAATTCCGCATGCAGCGCCCGCGCGGCCTGCCGGACCGGGTCCGGGATCGGCGGCACCGGCGCGATCCCCTGCAACAGCGCACGCAAATACAGCCCGGTGCCGCCGCACAGGATCGGCAGCTTGGCCATGGCGATCTCGGCGCGCGCGAGATCGATCCAGCTCGCGACGCTCGACAGCTCGGCCCCGTCGAGCACGCCATAGAGCCGGTGCGGCGCGCGCGCCACGGCGGCGGGATCGGGCCTCGCCGTCAGGATTTCGAGGTCGCGATAGATCTGCATGCTATCGGCATTGATCACGGTGCCGCCGAGCCGCTCGGCCAGCTCCAGCGCCAGCGTCGATTTCCCGCTGGCGGTCGGACCGGCGATGACGATGATCCGCTTGCTCATGACGATCCGGCATACAGGCTTGCCAGCGGCTTGGCGAGGACGGATAAGTCGGCCGCCAACACAGGGGCCGTCATGACCGGGAATGTCGTCACCCTCATCGCCGAGACGCTCGACGCCGAGCTCGTCAGTGAATTGCGCGCGGCCCTCGACCGGCTGGGCGCCGAGGTCGGGCCGCCGCGCTGGCTCGCCGAGAATGTCGCCTGCGATCTCGACTTCATCGACCTCGATCCGGACCAGGCCGATGCGGCGGCCCGCCTCGTCATCGGCGAGCGCGCGGTCGATGTCCTGGCCCAGCCGGCCGGCGGCCGGCGCAAGCGCCTGCTGGTCGCCGACATGGAATCGACGCTGATCGAGAACGAGATGCTCGACGAGCTGGCCGATTTCGTCGGGCTGCGCGCGGAGATCGCCGCGATCACGGCGCGGGCGATGAATGGCGAGCTGGATTTCGAAGGCGCCATCGTGGCGCGCGTGAAGCTGCTCGCTGGGCTGCCGGTCTCGACGCTCGAGACGGCGGCCGAGCGCATCACCCTGATGCCGGGCGCCCGGGCGCTGATCGCGACCATGCGCGCGGCCGGCGCCCGCACCGTCCTGGTTTCGGGCGGCTTTCGCTTCTTCACGCGCATCGTCGCGGGCCAGCTCGGCATGGATGCCGAATTCGCCAACGATCTCGACATCGCCCAGGGCAAGCTCGCCGGCACGGTGGCGAAGCCGATTCTGGGCCGGCAGGCCAAGTTCGACCGGCTCGTGCAGGAGGCGGCGGCGGCGGCCCTGCCGCTGGCCGCCACGCTCTCGGTCGGCGACGGCGCCAACGATCTCGACATGATCCTCGCCGCCGGCCTCGGCATCGCCTATCGCGCCAAGCCCGCGGTCGCGGCACGGGCGCAATGGCGGATCGAGCACAGCGACCTGACGGCGCTCCTGTATGCGCAGGGCTACCGCGCTGACGAGATCTTGAGCGGCTGAGACCTTCTCAACCGCATATACGTTCCCCACATCACAGATCTCGAATCCATCGAGAGTTCGGAGGCTCCATGACACCGGAAGAACGTCAGCTTCTCACCGCCCTGTCCGACCGGCTGAAGGCAGCGCAGTCCCAGCAGCGCGACCCGGAAGCCGAACAGATGATTCGCCAGCTTCTGCAGGATCGCCCCGATGCGCCCTATCTGATGGCGCAGACCGTGATCATGCAGGATTTCGCGCTCCGCAACGCCCAGGCGCAGATCACCGAGCTGCAGCGGCAGGCCGGAGCCGCCCAACAGGATCAGCCGCGTCAGGGCGGCAGTTTCCTCGGCGGATTGTTCGGCGGCGCGCAGCAGCCGGCCCCGCCACCGGCCGGCCCGTGGGGCCGCCCCGCGCAGCCGCAACAATATGCGCAGCCGCAGCCGCAGCAATATGCGCAACCGCAGCCCGGCCCCGCTTACGGCGGCCCGGTGATGCAGCCTTCCCAGACCTCGGGCTTCCTGCGCTCGGCCGCCCAGACCGCGGTCGGCGTCGCCGGCGGCGCTTTGCTGTTCGAGGGCATCCAGTCGCTGTTCTCCGGCCATCAGGGCTTCGGCGGCGGTTGGGGCGGCGGCGGCTTCACGCCGACCGAAAGCATCAGCGAGACGACCGTCGTCAACAACAACTACTATGACGACGACAAGCAGACGGCCAGCGATCAGTCGGATCAGGGCAGCGGCACGCAGGATGCGAGCTGGGATTCCGGCCAGGACGACGACGACGTCGCGGATTTCGACGACAATAGCAGCAACGACGATTTCGTCTGATGGCCTCTCTCGAGGGGCAGGTCGCCTGGATCACGGGCGCCGGGACCGGCATCGGCCGGGCCGGCGCCCTGGCTCTGGCCGAGGCCGGCGCCACCATCGTGCTCTCCGGCCGGCGGCTCGAGAAGCTGGAGGAAGTGGCGCAGGCGATCGGCGGTTCCGCCCATAGCCTGCCGCTCGATGTCGCCGATGCGGCCGCCGTCGAGGCGACGGCGGAGGAAATCCGTCAGCGGCACGGCCGCATCGATATCCTGATCAATTCTGCCGGCATCAACACGCCGCAGCGCTTCTTCAAGAACCTGACGCTCGAAAGCTGGAACCGGGTGACGCGCGTCAATCTCGACGGCGCGCTCTATTGCATCCATGCCGTGCTGCCGGGCATGCGGGCGCAAGGCGGCGGCCTCGTCATCAATGTCGCGTCCTGGGCGGGCAAGGACCATCTCTATTTCACCGGCCCCGCCTATACGGCGAGCAAGCACGCGCTGGTGGCGCTGACCGTGTCGCTCAACATGGAGGAAGGGCGCAACGGCATCCGCGCCACCGCCATCTGCCCGGGCGAGGTCGCCACGCCCATCCTCAAGGACCGGCCGAAGCCGCCCAGCGACGAGGAGATCGCCCGCATGCTGCGACCCGAGGATCTCGGCCGCACGATCCGCTTCGTCGCCGAGATGCCGCCGCACGTCACCCTCAACGAGATCCTGATCGGGCCGACCTGGAACCGCATGTATCTGGGCGGCGAGGATCTGCCGCGCCCCTGATCTCGGCCGCTCGGCGGAGATCAATGATCGGCACCGGATTACGCCGGTAGCCGAAAAGAATTGCGGCGAAACCCGCCGGTAACGCGACCGTTCGAAACTTTCCGGCGGCTGGCTGTCCGGCCGATTCTCCCCATATCCGAAGGCGCTCGAACAGGATGCGAATCTACCCTCTCGCCAGCTGGGCGCTCGCCGTGTTCGCGTTGATGACATCGCCGTCGGCGCATGCGGCCCAGCCGGCGCTCGTCATTACCCACGGCAAGGTCGAACACCAATTCAACGCCGCCGAGTTGCTGGCCATGCCGGACACCGCGTACGTGACCGTGCAGACCGATGTTTTCGACCATCCGACGACCTATCGCGCGGTCCCGCTGCTGTCGCTTCTGGGACATGCCGCTGGCGACCAGTTCGATACGCTGGAAACCCGTGCCCTCGACGGCTTCGTCTCGCAGATCCCGCTGGCTCTGATCGAACGCGGTGCCAAGGGCGGCGCCGTCGCCTGGATCGCGGTGGAGGACCCGCAGCATCCCTGGCCGCCGCTGCCGAACAAGACCGTCTCCGCCGGCCCGTTCTATCTGGTCTGGGAGCATCCGGAACGCTCCGGCGTCAGCACCGAGCAATGGCCCTTCCAGCTCGCGAGCATCGCCTTTACCGAAAGTCCGGTGCACCGCTGGCCGCAGCTGGCGGTGCCGGCGGATCTCCCCGACGCCTCGCCGGCGCGGCACGGTCAGGAAGTCTTTCTCGTCCAGTGCCTGCCCTGCCATCGGCTGAATGGCGGCGGCACCGGCGAGGTGGGACCGGATCTCGCCCGCCCGATGAGCCCGACACAATATCTGACGGATGCCGGCCTCCGCGCGATCATCCGCAACACGCGGGCGGTCCGCACCTGGCCCGGCCAGCAGATGGACGCGTTCGACAAAACCGCCCTGCCGGATGCCGACCTCGACGCGGTAGTGGCCTATCTGCACGCGATGGCGAGCTCTGTGGCTAGCCCCGCCAAGCGGTAGCTACACGCGGCCGTGGCAGTGCTTGTATTTCTTGCCGGAACCGCAGGGGCAGAGCGCGTTGCGCGCGACGCGCGGCCCCTGATCCGGCTGAAGGGCCGCTGCCTGGTCCGGGGCGGTCAGCACGCCCACATCGCCATCCATGTCGCCGCCGTCGAAGGCCGGATGGCTCGCCTGCATCGGCGGCAGCGGATCGTGCATGGGAATCTCGGGTGCTGCCGCCATGCGCAGCTCGATATTGGAGAGCACGCGCGTCACCTGCTCGCGCAACCCTTCGAGCATCTCCTCGAACAGCTCGAACGCCTCGCGCTTATATTCGTTGAGCGGGTCGCGCTGCGCATAGGCGCGCAGATTGATGCCCTGGCGCAGATGCTCCAGCGCCAGCAGATGTTCCTTCCAGGTCTGGTCGAGGATCTGCAGCAGCAGGCTCCGTTCGACCATGCGCATCGTCTCGGCGCCGTAGGACACTTCCTTGGCCATCTGCTTGGCGTCGGCCGCCTCGGTGATGCGGGTGCGGATGGCATCCTCGGCGATGCCCTCCTCCTTCGCCCATTCCGCCACCGGCAGCTCCAGGCCGAGCACCGAGCGGCACTCCTCGTCGAGGCCGGCGATGTTCCACTGCTCGGCATAGGCATGCTCGGGAATGGCCCGGCGCACCATCGCCTCGACCGTCTCGTGACGCATGTCGACGATGGTCGACGCCACATCCTCGGCGGTCATGATCTCCTTGCGCTGCTCATAGACGACCTTGCGCTGGTCGTTCATGACATCGTCGTATTTCAGGAGATGCTTGCGGATTTCGAAGTTCCGCGCCTCGACCTTCTGCTGCGCCTTTTCCAGCGCCTTGTTCATCCAGGGATGAACGATCGCCTCGTTCTCCTTGATGCCGAAGCGCTGCAGCCAGCTATCCATGCGCTCCGAGCCGAAGATGCGCATGAGATCGTCGTCGAGCGAGACGAAGAATTTGGAGGCGCCGGGATCGCCCTGGCGGCCCGAACGGCCGCGTAGCTGATTGTCGATGCGGCGGCTCTCATGCCGCTCGCTGCCGATGACGTAGAGGCCGCCGGCGACGCGCACGATCTCTCGGTCGGCTGCGATCTCCTGCTTGATCTGCTCGATGCGGCGCAGCCGCTCATCCGGATCCATGACATCGCCGAGCTCATGCTCGATGCGCATGTCGAGATTGCCGCCGAGCTGGATGTCGGTACCGCGGCCGGCCATGTTGGTGGCGATGGTGACGCCGCCCGGACGGCCGGCCTGCGCCACGATATAGGCCTCGGCCTCGTGATGGCGCGCATTCAGCACCTGATGCGGGATCTTGGCTTCCTTGAGGAAGGCCGACAGCGTTTCCGACTTCTCGATCGAGACCGTGCCGACCAGCACCGGCTGGCCACGCGCATGGCATTCCTCGACCTGGGTGCGGATCGCCGTGAACTTTTCCTTCTGGGTCCGATAGACCTCGTCGTCGGAATCCTTGCGCAGCACCGGCAGGTTGGTCGGGATCTCGATAACTTCGAGCTTGTAGATGTCGGCGAACTCGCCGGCCTCGGTCATCGCCGTGCCGGTCATGCCCGCGAGCTTGGGATAGAGCCGGAAATAATTCTGGAAGGTGATCGAGGCGAGCGTCTGATTCTCGTTCTGGATATCGACATGCTCTTTCGCCTCGAGCGCCTGGTGCAGGCCCTCGGAATAGCGCCGGCCTTCCATCATGCGGCCGGTGAACTCGTCGATGATGATGACCTTGCGGTCCTTGACGATGTAGTCGACATCGCGCGTGAACAGCTTGTGGGCGCGCAGCGCCTGGTTCGCGTGATGGACGAGCGAAACATTGTGGATGTCGTAGAGCGTACCGGCGGTGAGCAGGCCTGCCTCGGTCAGATAGCGCTCCATGTTCTCGACGCCGATCTCGGTCAGCGTCACCGAGCGCTGCTTCTCGTCCTTCTCGAAATCCTCGGGGACAAGCAGGGGGATGAGCGCATCCACCTTCATATAGAGCTCGGAATTATCTTCGGTCGGGCCGGAGATGATGAGCGGTGTGCGCGCCTCGTCGACCAGGATCGAATCGACCTCGTCGACCACGGCGAAGTTGAAGGGCCGCTGGACCATATCCTCCAGGCGGAACTTCATATTGTCGCGCAGATAATCGAAGCCGAACTCGTTGTTGGTGCCGTAGGTGATGTCGGCGCCATAGGCCTCGCGGCGCTGATGATCGTCGAGATCGTGCAGGATGACGCCGACCGTGAGGCCGAGGAACTTGTGGATCCGGCCCATCCATTCGGAATCGCGGCGGGCCAGATAGTCGTTGACCGTGACGACGTGCACGCCCTTGCCGGTAAGTGCGTTCAGATAGACGGCGACGGTCGAGACCAGGGTCTTGCCCTCGCCCGTCTTCATCTCGGCGATCATGCCCTTGTGGAGCACGATGCCGCCCAGCAGCTGCACATCGTAGTGGCGCTGGCCGAGCACGCGCTTGGCCGCCTCGCGCACCGTGGCGAAGGCGTCGGGCAGGATGTCGTCGAGCGTTTCGCCCTGGGCGAGCCGCTCCTTGAGAATTCGCGTCCGGTCGGCGAGCGCCGCATCGTCGAGAGCAACCAGTTCCGGCTCAAGACGGTTGACCGCCTGGACGTCGCTGTCGAGCCCTCTCAGGAACCGATCATTCGCAGAACCGAAAATTCGCCGGGCGAGCGCACCAAGCATCAAGACCTCTGAACAGGGGGAGCCAGGACGCGTCCCAGGACGGCCTGACAGATAGGCAGGACCGCCCGCAAAGTCAATCGGCCGGCCATTGTCATACAGGCTTTGCTTGTTCGTCGCTCGGGCTTGTGCTTTATCACGCGCACCTGGCCGAAACCGGTGAAAGCCGCCCCTGCCGGCAGGGCGCGCCTTCCGCCCCGGATGCCCATGTCGCTCCGCTCATCGCCTACCACAAGGATTTCTCATGCATCGCACGCCGTCGCTTTTCGCGAAGTCGCGACCCGCCTTCATCGCGCTCGCGCTCGCGCTGCCGCTGGTCGCGCAGGCGGCCAGCACGAAGCAGGCTACACCGCCGGCGGCCGCGCCGGCCGGTCAGGCAGCCACCAACGATCCGGTTGTGGCCAAGGTCAATTCCTCCTCGATCCATCTCTCGGACGTGGTCGCCGCCCAGCGCAATCTGCCGCAGCAGGCGCAGAGCCTGCCGCTCCAGCAGATCTATCCGCGGCTCCTGGACGAGGTCGTGAGCACCAAGCTGGTGGTCGACGCCGCCAAGGCGAGCAACATCGCCAACGACGCCGAATATAAGGAGAGGGTGGCCAAGCTGCAGGAGCAGATCATGGCCCAGGTCTATATCCATCATGCGGTCGAGAAGGCGGTCACCGACGACGCGGTGCACAAGCTCTATGACAGCTCGATCAAGACCCAGCCGCCGAAGCAGGAAGTGCACGCGCACCATATCCTGGTCGCGAGCGAGGACGAGGCCAAGGCGATCATCGCCCAGCTCGACAAGGGCGGCGATTTCCAGAAGCTCGCCAACGAGAAGACCACCGACAAGTCCGGGTCCGGCAATGGCGGCGACCTCGGCTGGTTCTCCAAGGACATGATGGTCCCCGACTTCGCCAACGCCGCCTTCGCGCTGAAGAAGGGCGAATACACCAAGACCCCGGTCAAGACTCAGTTCGGCTGGCACGTCATCATGGTCGACGATCAGCGCGAAGCACCGCCGCCGAGCTTCGAGGAATCGAAGCAAGGCCTGCAGCAGCAGCTCGCTCAGCAGACCATCCAGAAGACGCTGGCCGATCTGCGCGCCAAGGCCAAGGTCGAGGAGTTCAATCCCGACGGCACGCCGCTCGAGGCGGAGCCGAAGCCGGACGCGAAGCCCGAAGCCAAGCCGGATGCGAAGCCCGAGGCGAAGCCGGACGCGAAGCCCGCCGGGAAGTAACCAGATGACCGCAGCGAAATCGCCGCTGGCGCCGGCTGGTTTTCCAGCGCTGGAACCGATCGCCGGGGTGCGCCTCGGCGGTTTCAGCTGCGGCATCCGCTACAAGGGCCGCGACGACCTCATGATCGCGGTGCTCGATCCGGGCACGACGGTCAGCGGCGTCTTCACCCGCTCGAAGACGCCGGGCGCGCCGGTCGATTGGTGCCGCAAGATCCTGCCCAAGGGCAGCGCGCGCGTGCTGGTCGTCAATTCCGGCAATTCCAACGTCTTCACCGGCAAGGCCGGCCGCCAGCTGGTCGAAGATACGGCCAAGGCCGCCGCCCACGCCGCCGGCTGTGCCGCGGACGAGGTCTATATCTCCTCGACCGGCGTCATCGGCGAGCTGCCGCCTGCCGACAAGATCCTGAACGCGCTGCCGGATGCGGTCGCCGGTGTCAGCGCCGACGGCTGGAACGTCGCCGCCGGCGCCATCATGACCACCGACACTTTCCCCAAGGGGTCGACCCGCAAGGCCGTGATCGAGGGCGTCGCCGTCACCATCAATGGCTTCTGCAAGGGCTCGGGCATGATCGCGCCGGACATGGCGACGATGCTCGGCTATGTTTTCACCGACGCCAAGCTGCCGGCCGCCGTGCTGCAGACCCTGCTGACCAAGGGCGTCGACAAATCCTTCAACAGCACCACGGTCGATGGCGACACCTCGACCAGCGATACGGTGTTGCTGCTCGCCACCGGGGCCGCGAAGAATGCGGAGATCGCGTCCGCCGACGATCCGAAGCTCCGGGATTTCCGCCGGAAGCTGGACGAGCTGCTGCTCGACCTGGCGCTCCAGATCGTGCGCGACGGCGAGGGGGCGGAGAAGCTGGTCGAGATCCGCGTGACCGGTGCGGCATCGCGCGCGGCTGCCCGGCGGATCGGCCTCACCGTCGGCAATTCGCCGCTGGTCAAAACGGCGCTCGCCGCCGGCGACGCCAATTGGGGCCGCATCGTCGCCGCGGTCGGCCGCAGCGGCGAGGCGGTCGATCGCGACCGCCTGTCGATCTCGGCCGGCGGCATCCGCATCGCCGAGAATGGCGGCGCCGTGCCCGGCTATGACGAGGCGCCGGTCGCCAAGCACATGGCCGGCCGCGAGATCCTGATCGAGATCGATATCGGGCTCGGACGCGGCAAGGCGAGCGTCTGGACCTGCGATCTTACCCACCGCTACATCGACATCAATGGCAGCTATCGAAGCTAATCCCCAGAGGCTGGTGCTGGTCGCGGCCGTGGCGCTCGTCGATGCCGACGGGCGTGTGCTGCTCGCGCGCCGGCCGGAAGGCAAGAGCATGGCCGGCCTCTGGGAATTTCCCGGCGGCAAGATCGAGCCGGGCGAGACGCCCGAAGCGGCGCTCATCCGCGAGCTGGCCGAGGAACTGGGGATCGACACCAAGGCGAGCTGCCTTGCCCCCCTCACCTTCGCCAGCCACGGCTACGAAAGCTTCCATCTGCTGATGCCGGTCTTCGTTTGCCGGCGCTGGACGGGCACGCCGACGCCGCGCGAAGGCCAGGAGCTGGCCTGGGTTCGGTCCGCACGGCTTGGGGACTACCCGATGCCGCCGGCGGACAAGCCGCTCGTCGCGATGCTGCAAGACCTGCTCTGATCCGGCCCCTTTCTCAATCCTCCGGTCATCTGGTCTCGCTAAGGTAAGGCGGAAAACCTCGACTTCCGGAGACCGCCTTGTTTTCCCTGGTGTATGTGAGCGCTGCCGTACCCGGCTTCAGCGATGTCGATCTCGCTCAGCTTCTGCACCAGTCCCGATCCAACAATGGCGCGCAGGGCGTGACCGGCCTGCTGCTCCACGTGGGCGGCAATTTCATGCAGGTGTTGGAAGGCACTCGGGCGGCCGTCGAGCAGACCTTCGAGCGTATCGCGGCCGACACGCGTCATCACAACCTGCTCGTCCTGCTGCGCTTCGATCTGCCCGAGCGGCAATTCCCCGACTGGTCCATGGCACTCTGCAGCCTGGCCGATCTGCCGCCGGCGGAGCGTGCCGGTTTCGCGCCGGCGCTCGAACGCTGGCGGGCTCAGCCGGCCGACCGGGCAGTCCCGGACCAGGTTCAGATCATGATCGGCTCGTTCATTCGTTCGATGCGCTGAGCGAACCCGGCATCGCCGCCTCGCCCAGGACCGACTCGCCGTCGAGCCAGCGCTGCTCGGCCGCCGGATCCGCCCAGGCCGCGACCAGAGCCGCGGTCAGCTCCAAAGCCGGCGTCGCGAGCCCGGCCGCCGCCAGCACCCGGCGCCGAGCCTCCAGGACGATATCGCGCAGCAACGCCGCGACCGTCGGCTGCGGGATCAACTCGGCCGATGTCTCGTGATTGGCCAGGCAGCGCGCCAGATTGAGCGAGAGATAGCCCTGGCAGCCGGTGGGACGGGCGGCATGGCCGAGGCAATCCTGCGTCTCCGGATCGAGCACGGGGCATGAGATCTTGAGCCGGTGCCGCGCCAGCGCCGGCACGCCATGGCCCTGCGCATCGGCCGTCCGCGCGCGCTCCTTCAAGGCCGCGAGCGCATCGGGCGGCAAGGACGCCTCCAGATGCCGGATCAGCCCGAACACCTCGTCGGGCGTGGTGTCGATGGTGAGGGTGCAGCAGGAACCACAGCCCTTGGCGCAGGCGACCGGCGTGCCCGCCGCCGCCATCGCGGGAAAGATCGGCGCCATCTCGTCGCCGAGTGCTGCAAGGCGTTCTGCCGCCAGCGCTAGCGCCAAGCCCGGCCGCTTGCCATGCTTCGACGGCACGGCGTCGAGCCGTGCCATCGCCCGTTCGCCGACCGCGGTCAGATAGGCTCGCTCCGCCTCCGAAAATGTCGTGCTCACGATGTCGCGCTCACAGGGCTGCCCTCAAATGAACCCGAGCCGCCGACCGATCCGCCGTTGGAACCGGGGGCGCCGTTTCTATACTCTCATCTGGAAGCTACTAAAATCCGAAGGAAATGCAGCATGGCCGGCGAAGAGATCCAGACTGTACGGGCGATGCTCGCCGCCTTCCGTGCGGGGGATCCGCCGGAGCTGCCCGAATTGCGCGCCCGGTACGACAGCATCGGCTCTTCCTTCCCCTTGTCACCGGGAACCACGGTGGAGACGATGAGCCTGGGCGGGGTGCCGAGCGAGAAGCTGTCCATGCCGGCGAGCCGGCCCGACCGGGCGGTTCTCTATCTGCATGGCGGCGGCTATGCCATCGGCTCCAGCGCCTCGCACCGATCGCTGGCCGCGGCCATCGGCGAGGCGGCGCAAGCGACCGTGTTCGTCGCGAATTACCGGCTGGCGCCCGAGCACCCTTTCCCGGCTGCGGTCGATGATGGCGTCGCCGCCTATCGCGCTCTGCTCGGGAGCGGCCTCTCCGCCGGCAACATCGTCATCGCCGGCGATTCGGCGGGTGGCGGGCTCGCCGTCGCGACGATGCTGGCCGCGCGTGAACAGGGCCTGACGCTGCCGGCCGGCGCCGCGCTGCTCTCTGCCTGGGTCGATCTGGCCGAAGTCGGTCCGGCGATGGACGAAGTCAGCGAGCGCGACCCGGTCCTGCAAAAGCAAGGGCTGCTCGATATGGCTGCCGCCTATCTCGGCGACCGGAGCCGCGCCGCCCCCCTCGCCTCGCCGATCCATGGCGATCTCGCCGGGCTGCCGCCGCTGCTGATCCAGGTCGGCACCGACGAGATCCTCCTCGATGATTCCCGGCGCCTCGACCGGCGCGCCCGCGAGCAAGGTGTCGTCACCCACTACGAGGAGTGGGACGAGATGTTCCATGTCTGGCACTTCTTCCATCCGATGCTGCGCGAAGGACGAGACGCCATTGCCCGGATCGGCGACTTCGTCAGAAGCGTCGCAGGGTGAGTTTGTCGCTTGCGACGCGGTAGAGGCAACGCCATCTTCCTCGCAGCGCTGGGTTGAGGAGCAAGATCATGGGAGCGAAGCTGCGGCAGATCTGGGGGGCCATTCGCGAGCCCACGCTCGCCATCCTGCTGGTGGTATTCGCGCGTACGGCTTTGGCCGACCCTTTCTATGTCCCCTCGGGATCGATGGAGCCGACGCTGCTGATCGGCGACGAGTTGCTCGCGACCAAATACGCCTATGGCTACAGCCGTTATTCCCTGCCGCTCGGACTCGGCAACAGCCTCGGCGCGCCGGCCGTGGAACGGTTGATGGGCAAGCTGCCGGAGCGCGGCGATATCGTCGTTTTCAACTTGCCACGCGACCCGTCCGAGACTCTGGTCAAGCGCGTCGTGGGATTGCCGGGCGACAAGATCCAGATGCGTGCCGGCCATTTGACCGTGAATGGCGAGACCCTGCCGCTTCAGCCCGATGGCACGGGCGAGATGGAGCTGGAAGATGGCCGGGCCATCGCGGCGCCGCGCTACATCGAGACCCTGCCTGGCGGCAAGACGCACGAGATCTTCAAGCTGAGCTGGGCCGGCCCGCTCGACGACACGACCGTCTATGAAGTGCCGCCCGGTCACCTGTTCATGATGGGCGACAACCGCGACAATTCGCTCGACAGCCGCGTGCGCGAGGATCGTGGCGGCGTCGGCTTCGTGCCGGTCGAGAATCTCGTCGGTCGCGTCGACCGGCTGCTGGGCTCCGACGATTACAAGGCCGCCGAGGCCAAATCGATCTGGTCCTGGCCGGGCACGCTGCGCCTGTCGCGCTTTCTCGCCAGCGTCGGCTGATCTATTTCAGACGGAAATCATACTGCAGGCGGCAGAAGGACTCGCGCATCTCGGTGCCGTCGGGTGCTGCGCCGGCCGGCTGCTCGGCGAACGGACGAATGATCGATTCCTTGACCCCGAAGACGGCGTCCGAGTCGAGATAAGGGTCGCCATCGACGAAGATATGGGTAACCAGCGTCTCGCGGCCGGGTGACGCGATCATGAAATGGATATGAGCCGGCCGATAGGGGTGCCGCCCCTGCGCCGCCAGCATCTGGCCCACCGGCCCGTCATGGGGAACGGGATAGAAGGACGGCCGTACCGTCCAGAAATGGAAGCGCCCCGCCGCATCGGCCGTGAAGCGCGCCCGCCCGGCCGGGCCGCCTGATCCCTGAACGTCGTAGGTGCCGCCGGGATCGGCATGCCAGACATCGACGACGGCACCGGCGAGCGGCGCGCCCTCGACATCCGAAACCGTGCCTTCGACGAACAGCCGCATGCCGCTCATGCCGGCCGAAATGTCGGCGCCGAGCGGAAAGACCGGCGCATTCTCGACATAGAACGGGCCTAGCACGGTCGTCTCGGTGGCGCCTGCCGGCCGGCGATGGTTGATCGCATCGACCAGCATCGAGACGCCGAGCGTGTCGGACAGCAGGATGAATTCCTGCCGCTTGCCGTCGCACATATGGCCGGTGCGCGTGAGAAAATCGATGCCGGCCGCCCATTCCGACTGCGTCGGCTCGACCTCGCGCACAAAGGCGTGCAGGTGCCGCACCAGCGCCTCGCTGATCTGCCGGACGCGCGGATCCGGCGCCTCGGCGAGCCGCGCCAAAACCGCATCGGTGAGATTGAACTCGTTGAAATCACGCATCGCCCGCCTCGCCTGCTCTATCTCCGCCTCACCTGATAGAGCAGGCGCCGGGGCCTGGATCGAGTCAATCCAGTGGCGCGGACGCTAAGAGCCCGATGCGATCAGGTCGATTCGACCTGATCGCATCGGGCTCTTTTATGTTGAAGTAGAGCAAGATTCACCGACCACGTCGGTCCGACCTGATCGGATCTTGCTCTATGCCGCGGCACCCCGCTTCATCAGGGCATGACCCGGCCAGAGCGCCGGCTTGCTGCGCTCATATTGCGGCGGATAGGCGAGATCGGCGCCGAGCGCCTCGGCCGCGCGCCAGACCCAGCGTGGCTCGTCGAGGAAGGCTCGCGCCAGCGCTACCTGGTCGGCCTGGCCGGAAGCGACGATCTCCTCGGCCTGATGCGGCTCGACGATGAGGCCGACGGCACGGGTGGGAATGCCGGTCTCGCGCTTGATGCGGGCGGCGAACGGCACCTGGTAATTCGGCCCGAACGGCACATGGATGCCCGAGGCGATGCCGCCGCTCGACACGCAGACATAATCGATGCCGACGCCCTTGAGCTCGTTCAGGAAGGCGATCGTGTCGTCGAGCGACAGCCCTTCATCGGACCAGTCGACGGCGCTCACCCGGATGCCCAGGATCTTCTCGCGCGGCCAGACGGCGCGGACGGCGGCCGCGAGCTCGATCGGGAAGCGCATCCGCTTGGCCGGCGAGCCGCCATATTCATCCTCGCGCCGATTGCTGATCGGCGACAGGAACTCGTGCAGCAGATAGCCGTGCGCGGCATGGAGCTCGATCGCGTCGAAACCGATGCGATGGGCCCGGCGTGCGCCCGCGACGAAGGCCTCGCGCACGCGGACGAGCCCGGCGGCGTCGAGCGCTTCGGGCGTATGCCAGCCCGGGCCGAACGGCACGGCCGAGGGCGCCACGGTCTGCCAGGGATGCTGGTCCGGCCTCAGCGCGCCGCCACCTTCCCAGGGCCGCTGGGCCGAAGCCTTGCGGCCGGCATGAGCGAGCTGGATGCCGATCGCCGGCGTGGTGCCCCAGCGCCGGACGGCCGGCAGCAGACGGGCCAGCGCCGCCTCGCAGGCATCGTCATAGATGCCGAGGTCGGCCGGCGTTATCCGGCCGATCGCCTCGACCGCGCTCGCTTCCAGCACCATGAGGCCGGCACCGCTCATCGCGATCGAGCCCAGATGCATCATATGCCAGTCGGTGGCCACGCCGTCGGTGGCGCTGTATTGGCACATCGGCGCCACGGCGATCCGGTTGGGCAGCGTCATGCCGCCGAGACGCAAGGGGCTGAACAGCTTGGAGGTCATCGGCCGGAATCCTCGAATCTTCGAAGCCCTCACGCTAGGATGGCCCCGGCCCCGACAGAAACGGAATCACCGCATGGCCCCTGCGCTCGATTGGGAGGCCGTTCGCCGGATCGCCCTGGCCCTGCCCGGCGTAGTCGAAGGCACCTCCTACGGCACGCCGGCCTTTAGGGTCGGCGGCAAGTTCCTGAGCCGGCTGCATCAGGACGGAAATTCGCTGGTGGTCAGGATCGGCATGGACGAGCGCGAGATGCTGATGGCGGCCGATCCGGAGACCTACTACATCACCGATCATTATCGGGATTACCCGTCGATGCTGGTGCGGATCGACAAGGTCGCGGCTGAAAGCCTGCATCGGCTTCTGGAACAGAGCTGGCGGGCGATCGCCCCCAAGCGGCTGGTCAAGGAGCATGATCGGCTCGCTACTTCCTGAGCCGCCGCCCCGCCCGCACGACGCTGGCGACCAGCACCAATGCCGCCCCCAGGAACAGGACCGGGCCGCCGATGCGCGACAGCCCGAGCGCCGGCAGGCCGAACCCAACCAGCGCTACCCACGCCAGCAGCCCGAGCGCCAGCAGCTCGTCATCGAAGAACAGCCCCCACAGCTCCCGCAAGATGCCGGCGACAAGCTTCATGCCCGCTCTCCCGCCGGCAACGGCCGCAGCAGCTGCACCAGAATGCCCGCCAGCGTCGCCCAGCCCGCGGCCAGGACGAGGATCGCCCAATCGCCGCCCGGCCAGCCGAGTCCCAGCCCCTCGCCGACCCAGAACAGACCGAAAGAGGACAGCATCACGCCGACGATGAATTTGAGCGCGTTTTCCGGCACCGCGGCGAGCGGGCGATGGAGCGCGAAGCCCAGCACGATGACGACCATGAGCGCGAGGCCGGCGCCGATCCCGGCCGGGACCAGCAGATTGCCGGCCGCTCCCACCGCGATGACGATGAAGATCACTTCGAGCCCTTCGAGCGCCACCGCCTTGAAGGCGGTCGCCCAGGCGAGCGCCTGCTCGGCTCGGGCGCGCTCGGCCGCGACGGCATAGGCGGCCGTCTCGTCATGGAGCGCCAGCAGTCCGGCACCTCGCAGGATCGCCTTGCGCAGCCAGCGCGCGCCGAACAGCAGCAGGAGCACGCCGATCACCAGCTGCAGCCGGTCGAGCGGCACCAGTTGCAATGCCGGGCCGAGCACGATCACCAGGATCACCAGCAGCGCGCCCGCCGCCGCCGCCCCGCTTAGCGCCGGCCGCCAGCCATTCACCGTCCCGACCGCGAGCACGATCGTCAGCGCCTCGACGAACTCGACCAGCGAAGCAAGGAAAGCCGCGAGCATGGGCGGCCCGGCCTGGGCAAGATCGGTGGTCAAAAACGGCATGGGCAATCCTCGGCGGTGGCTTGGACCTTATCCCATGGCCGACAGTTGACGCGCAATCGAGGCTGGGCGATGGATGAGCGTGAAACCTTGACCGGAGCCGGGCGATGGACGGGCGATCGATGGCCTTCCTGCAGAAGAAATCGCAGGAAGTCGTGACGAGCTGCTTCGAGAGCGGCATCACGCGCGACAATTTGCTCCGGTGCGCCTTGACCGAGCTGGAATTCTTCGAGGCGATCAGCCAAAGCCTGATCGAAGCGGCACCGCCCGAACGCGCCTTCGCCTGCGCCCAGGGCTGCGACGCCTGCTGCCATCAGCGCATCGCCTGCACCGTCCCCGAGGCGATCGGGATCGCGCTCGGCCTGTCGGCGCGCAGCGACGAGGAGATCGCGGGAGTCGCGGGCCGCGCTCGCGAAGTGCACGAGAAGAGTGCCACCCTCGACCCGTTGGCGCGCATCCGGACCGGCCTGCCCTGCCCGCTGCTCCAGGATGGCGCCTGCAGCATCTATGAGATGCGTCCGCTGGCCTGCCGTACGGTCAATTCCTACGACCGCAAGGCCTGCGACCGCTTCTTTCGCGCTTTCGCCTTCGACAAGCCGCGGCCGCAATGGGGAACCATCACCGAGGCGACCGGACAGATGCTGCTCGGCTTCGGCCGTGCGCTCGATTCGGTCGGGCTCGATGGCGGACTGGTCGAACTCAGCTCGGCCCTGGCGATGATCCTCGCCGATCCCGGCCTGATCGACCGTTACCTGGCCGGCGAGCGGGTGTTCGAGGCGGCACGGCCCGCACGGCACTAATCAGGAGCGAGCCGCTTTCGCCAGCCCGCGATCGGCCCGCGCCTCGGCCCGGTCGATCGCGGCCAGCGCCTTGGTCCGCTCGGTATCGTTGAGCGACGGCAGGTTGCGGATCGCCTCGCGCGCCTTGTCCAGCGAGCTCTTGATCATCGCCCTCAGCTGTTCGCCGCAGGTCGCCAGCACATGCCAATCGGCGTCGGCCGATTGCGGCGTCCCCGATGCTTCGCACTGTGCCGCGAGTTCGGCCTTAGCCGATTCGAGCACCTGCTGCGTGCGACCCAGCGCTTCGGCCGCTCGCTTTGCCGCCTCGACGCGGCGCGCCTGCTCGTCTGCCCGGCGCGCCTCGGCATCGGCTTGGCGCACCTCCGCTTCGGCCTGGCGCTGCACGGCCTCGATCTGGCGTTCCACCGCTTCGGCCTGACGGTCGGCCGCCTCCTGCTCACGGTCCTCCGCCTCGCGGGTGCGGTCTTCGGCTTCCTGGCGTCGATCCGCCTCGTCCTGAGAGGCAGGCAGCCCGATCGCCTCGGCCATGCGCGAGGCCGAGGTGTCGGCGGCTCTCGCCCCCTCGCCCGTCGCGGTGGCGAGCAGGCCGATGGTCACCGCCGCCGCAACAACGATCCCGCCGCAAACCAGGCGCGGCAGGCTCGCGGGCTTCGCCGCCATCATGCGCAGCCGCTGCTTCAGCTCGGCCTTGTGATTGAGGGCGCAAGCGAAGCCCGGCATGCGCGCCGAGGCCGATTTCAGCATGGCGACGCCATAATCGTGGCGCTCCTGCGCCCGCGCCTTGGCGAGCACGGTTGCATCGCAGGCCAGCTCCTGATCGGTGCGAAACACCCGGTAGGCCCGATGTGCCAGCGGATTCCACCAATGCAGCGCGACCAACACCAGCCCGGCCAGATTGGCGAATATATCCATCCGGTCGTGATGCGCCGCCTCGTGCAGCAGCGCCAAGCGTCGTTCCTCAGGCGCGTAGCGGACCATGAAATCGGCCGGCAGGAAAATGCGGCGCTTCAATATGCCGGCGGCCATCGGGCCATCGACCGCGTCGCTCATGAGGAAATCGACGCCGCCGAGGCGCGAGAGCAGCCGGGACGAGCCCACCGCCTCGTCGAGGAAGAGGAAATAGCGCCGCATCTGCCAGCCGAACCACAGGACGGCCCCCGCGAGCCAGAGCAGTGCCAGGACCGGCACGATCGAGACCACGACCTCTCCGGCCAGGCGCACCAGGGCGGTCAGCATCGAGACGGCGGCCGTGCCGTGCGCGATCGCGAGCGCGGGGGCGGCCATGATGCCGCCCGACGGCTCGGCGAGATCGATCCCGATCGGGCCGGACGGGAGCGCCGCCAAGGGAACATGGAGCAGGTCCCAGCCCGGCAAGGGCGGCAGGATCATACGCAGCGCCGGCAGCAGCCACAGCGCATAGGCGGCGCGCGGACCGAAGCTGCGCATCACCGGCACGCGCAGCACGAGCACCGCGCCCATCAGCAGCGTCGTCGCCAGCAGCATATGAAGAGTCCAGCCGATCATGACTTCAACTCCTTCAGCAGCGCCTCGAGCTCGGCGATATCCTCGGGTGAAAGGCCGTCGCCTTCGGCCAGATGGGCGACCAGCGGCGCGGCCCGGCCGCCGAACAGGCGATCGACCAGCCGGCGCGATTCGCGTGCGACATAGGCGTCGCGCGCCACGGTCGGACGATAAAGATACCGCCTGCCGTCCTCTTCATGAAGGATGACGCCCTTGGCCATGAGACGGCCGAGCATGGTCTTGACGGTGCGGTCGCTCCAGCCGCGTACAGGGCCGATCCGTTCCGCCACGTCGAGGGCCGTGAGCGGCGACTGCGCCCACAGCACCTCCATCACCGCCAGCTCGGCCTCGCTGATTCTTTCGGTCATGCCGCGTCTCCGACTACACTCGTAATCGTTATCGCTTACGTTTGTAATCGTCAAGCCACGTCGATCGGACGCGGGTCGAAAATCTCGACCGGATCACGAGCGCGGGTGGTAGCCCTTGTCGACCATGCAGCTATAGAGGACGTGATTGGCGTATTCATTGTCGCCGCCAGACGTGGAGGCGACATTCATGTCGTAAGTGCCGCTCTGCCGCCAATCGCTGCCGCGCGCCGACTGGATATCCTGATCGATGGCGAGCTTGTTGCCGGAGAGCGATCGCATCACCGATTTGCACTCGGCATAATCGGCGTCACGGGTCGCGTCGGGGGTCTTGCTGCGCAGCCAGCCCGTCGCCGGGTTGACGCAGCCCGCCAGCACCAGGGCGGCCAGCGGAAAGAGGCGGCCGAGGCAACTAAAAGTTAACAGATCCGAGGGCTTCATTTGCGCATGCATCGATCCAAGCGGCTCACCGCACTCATCTTCCTTACGGCGCTGCTCGGCGGCTGCGAGAATGCCGTCACGCCGTGCGAGGAATTCGCGGCGCCTCAGGCCCGCCAACCGGCCGGCAAGGATTGTCCGCCGAAGCCCGTCACCGAGAAACCGTCCAAGCCGGCCCGCTACTGCTACCGCTCGCTCGCTCAGTCCGAATGCTTCAGCGAGCCGCAGCCGGGCCGATCCAACGATTTTCTGGGCTCCTACTAAAGCAACCCCCCGAAGATTGCGGTGATCCCGCCTCTTCAAGCTCTCCGGTCCGAAGCTAGCCCGCCCCGCCCGGACGAGCAATAGGATGCAGGCCGTGACGCCGTGCCTTGAGCGCGTTGGCCACCACCACCCGCTCGGCCCGCCCCATGGTGCTCCAGCGCGCGATCTCCTCGATCGTGCGGAAGCAGCCGCGACAGAGACCGGTCTGATCGTCGAGCTGACAGATCCCCGTGCAGGGCGAGAGAGCGCCGGCCTCGGCCATGATCAGTTTCCCTTCCTGCCCTTGGCCGGCGGCGTCGCGGCGGCGGTCGGCGCTGGGGCCGGGGCGGCCGGCGGCGGCTGCACCAGATCCGCGAGCTTGGTCTCCAGCGTCTTCTCGCGCGTCTCCGGCACCTTGTAGGCCCAGCCTTGCGTCCGCTTGGCGATCTCGTCCGCGATCTTGGCGGCATCGCCGGTGCCCTTGGCGGTGATCTTGAGCCAACCCGCCCCATCCTGCTCGGCGATCGCGATGGATACGTCGAGCCCGTCGAAGGTGGTGAGCTCGACCGTCGAAGCGGCCACCGCCGTCACCTGCGCCGCCGGGCGAACATCGAGCAGATCCAGAAAGCGGAAGCCGGCGGCGAGCTCGGAGCCGGGATTGTCACCCTTGAGCTTCGCATCCTTGGGCAGATCCTTGATGTCGAGCTTGTCGGCCGCCTTCTCGCGCGTCAGCACGAGCGGCTTGCCGCCGGTCTCGGTCAAGGTCACGGACTGGATCTTGTCGGGCTCGACATCGAGAATCTTGCGGTCGATCCAACTCGTCGCCTCGCTCGGCACGTCGAAGGCCGGCACCGCCGACCAGGAACGTGCCTCGTCCGGCTTGCGGACATAGATCGAATCGACGCCCGTCCCGCTCGGATCATATTTGCGCCGGCCGACGATCAGCTTGACGATGCTGGCACCGTTGGCATCGGCAAGCTCGATCAGATGCCCCTTGGCAGCCTTGTCGGCCGAAGGGTCGGTCAGGTCGAGGCGGCCATAGAGCTTCGCCCGCTCGGTCTTGGGCTCGGTCTCGCGCAGCTTCAGCATGCCGGCGAGAAGCTGGCGGACCACACTCTCCTGCACGGGATAGCCGCCCTTGTCGGCAAGGGTCCAGCCGGTGGCGGGAACGCCGTCTGCCGCCGGCTTGGCATCGGCCGGAGCCGGCTGCCGGACCAGATTGATCGTACCGTCGGCACTGGTGATGGTGAGCTTCGTCGCCTTGCCGAGCCAATCCTTGAGCGTCGGGAAGACCGGGCCGGCCTCGGCCGGCTTCGAGGCGTTGCCGCCGGGCGCCGGCACGAAGATCGCAGCCAGCAGCACCGGCACGGTCACGGCGGCCAGCGCGATCAGGGTTTTTTGACGCATGATGCTTCTCCCTCGCCGGCTCAGGCCGCGCGCTGCTTGCGGCGGCGCAAGCGCAGCAGGCCGGTGACGAGCGCTACGATGGCGACGGCGAGTGGAACCGCCCCGACATCGAGAATGACCAGCTCTTCCTTGAGGTCGTCGATTTCCTGGCGCAGCGCCAGCTGAACCTGGCGCAGCTGCTGCCGCGTCTGGATGATGGTGGCGCGGAACTGGTCGATCGCCTGCTGCTGCTCCGGCGTCGTCGTGTCCTTGCCATCGTCGCTCTGCGGCTTGATGCCGGCCAGCTGCGCCTCGGTATCCTTGAGCTTGCTTTCGAGCCCCTTCTCCTGGGTCTGATACCGGTCCTGCGCCTCGCGCTGGATATTGTCGACCACGGTGAAGGGCCGGACCGAGCTGCCGCGCGAGCGCAGATTGATGAGGTCGCCGGTGCCGCTCAGGCTATCGACCGCGTTCTGGACGAAGTCGCCGTTGCCGGCCTCCGGCACGAGGTTGTGCTGGCCGAAGAAATCCTGGCTGCGCGCCCAGAAACGGTCGTCGAGGATGTCGCTGTCGGCAACGATGATGACGTTGATCGGCTGCTTTGCTACCTTGATCTGGCCGGCCGCGGCCGGATCGGCCTTCTTGTCGTCGACAGGCTGCTTGTCGTCCGGCTTCTCGTCCTTGGGCGGGCCGTCGGGGAAGGCAGTATCGGCCGGCCCGGTGATCCGGGCCGCCAGCACATAGCGCGTACCCGACGGTTTGAAATCGCTGAGCAGGCTCACGACATCGGGTAGACGCGCGAATTGCTTCTCGTCGATCAGCTCCGAATCCGGCGTGCTCTGCAGCAGCGGCTCGAACTTGGTCTTGGCGCCGGCGATCGAATTGAGCGCACCCGCCGTGGCGAGATTGATGGTGCTGAGCCGACCGGTGACGGGATCCTCGCGGTTGATCTGGTCTTCCTTGAGGCTGATCCAGCCGACATAGTCCGCCGATTGCGGATGGGCGCCGGTGCCGGCGTTGACGCGCCGCGCCAGCTGCCGGTCGCCGACCACCTTGTCCTTGACCAGCTCCACGCCCCAGAATTTGAGCAGCGTGTCGAAATCGGCGCTCAAGGGCGAGCCCGGCGGCGACAGCTTGCTCGGATGGGTCTGCTGGAGCTCCGAATGCGGATCGACGAAGACGAGCGCATGGCCGCCGCCCATGACGTACTGGTCGATGGCGTACTCGGTCTTGGCCGGCAGCTTCTCGGGCTGCACCACCATCAGCACATCGACATCGTCCGGGACCTTGTCGAAATTGACGGTGAGGTCATGGACGTCGAAGGTCTGGCGCAGCTGGTCGATGACCGCGAGCGGATGCGATTGCCTTCCCTGCATCTGGGCCATCGGATCGCCGTCGACCGGCAGCGCCGTCACCAGCCCGACCACCTTCTGCTTGGGAGCGGCCAGCTTCTGAACCAGCTTGCTCAGGTCGTATTCGAGGAATTTCTCGCGCTCGACCTGGAAGAACGGGATGGTCTGCGCATCGTCGGTGGAATCGTTACCGACCAGGCCGAAATAGACCTGCTCGCCGCCATCCTCCAGCGGCACGCCCTGCAAGCCCCCGGCCGTCGCCTGATCCTCGGTATCCGAGAACGGCACCGGGTCGTAGATCTGCAGATCGATCTTGCCGTGCGAGAGCGACGCATATTCCTGCAGCAGCTCGCGCACGCGCTGGGCATAGACGCCGTAGGCTGGCAGGGCTTCGCCGAGCCGCGAGGAATAGTAGAATTTGAGCGAGATCGGCTCGTCGATCTTGTCGATGATCGCGCGCGTGCCGTCCGACAGCGTGTAGAGCTTCTGATCCGTCAGATCGAAGTGCGCGTTGGGCAGGAAGCGGTTGGCCAGCACGTTGGCCGATACGAAGAGAACAGCGGCGAGCGCGATGCCAACCGCGGTCATTCCGGAAGCGGAACGGATCATGGTGCGGTCCCTAATCGGCTTTCTTGAGCTCGATGATGACGGTATTGGCGAACAGGAAGAGCACGATCACTGAGCCGAAATAGACGAGATCGCGCAGATCGAGCACACCGCGTGAGATCGCGGTGAAATGGGAGAGGAAGCTCAGCCCCGCGATCGTCTCGACCAGGTGGCCCGGCAGCCTGCCGGTGATCGGGCCGAGCACGATGGCCGATCCGCTGACGGTGAAGAGGAAGCAGACCGTGGCGCTCAGCACGAACGCGATCACCTGGTTCTTGCACGAGGCCGAGATCGCGGCACCGATGGCGAGGAAGGCGCCCGCCATCAGGAAGCTGCCGACATAACTGGCGAAGATCACGCCATTGTCGGGATCGCCCAGGTAATTGACGGTGATCCAGAACGGGAAGCTCAGCGCGAGCGCGATCCCCGTGAATACCCAGGCCGCCAGGAACTTCCCGATCACCGCCTGCGTCGTGGTGACGGGCAGCGTCAGGAACAGCTCGATCGTGCCGGTCTTGCGCTCCTCGGCCCAGAGCCGCATCGACAGCGCCGGGATCAGGAACAGGTAGAGGAAGGGATGGAAGTTGAAGAAGGTTTCGAGGTCGGCCTGACCGCGCTCGAAGAAGCCGCCCATGTAGAAGGTCAGCGCCCCCATCATCACCAGGAAGATGACGATGAAGACATAGGCCAGCGGCATGGTGAAATAGCTGGTCAGCTCGCGTCGGAAGATGACGCCGATCGTGCCCATGACGGTTGCTCTCCCGATCCTGCTCAGGCGGCGTTGGTGGTGATGTCGCGGAACACGCCGTCGAGACGGCCGCGCTCGAGCCGCAGCTCGTCGAGCGTGATGCCGTAGCGGGCCACCACCTCGTTCACCGGCGCTATCAGATCCTGGCCGTTATTGGGCAGGACATAGAGGCCGATATCCTGGACCCGCCCCGTGCCCTCGACCGATTGCACGCCCGGCAAGGCTGCGAGCGCATCGATGAGCGGCTGCGGCAGGCCGCCATTGGCGCGCAGATAGACGGCATTGTGATAGCGCGACCGGCTTTCGAGCTCAGCGGGCGTGCCGTCGGCCAGCACCCGGCCCTTGGCGATCACCATGGCGCGGGTGCAGACGGCGTCGACCTCTTCGAGGATATGGGTCGAGATGATGATCGCCTTGTCCTTGGCCATGCCCTGGATCAGCGTGCGCACCTGATGCTTCTGGATCGGATCGAGACCGTCGGTCGGCTCGTCGAGGATCAGCACCTCGGGATCGTGGAGCAGCGCCTGGGCGAGGCCGACCCGGCGCTTGAAGCCCTTGGAGAGCGTGTCGATCGGCTGATGCAGCACGCCGCCCAGCTCGATCCGCTCGACCGCGGCGGCGATTCGGCGGCGGCGCTCGGCGCCGCTGAAGCCGCGGATCTGGGCCACGAAATCGAGGAAGGAAACGACGGTCATGTCGGGATAGGCGGGAGCGCCTTCGGGCAGATAGCCCAGGCACCTCTTGGCGGCGATCGGATCGTCGACCACGTCGTGCCCGCAGATGCTGGCCCGCCCCTCCGACGGCGCGAGAAAACCCGCCACCATCTTCATCGTGGTCGATTTTCCGGCACCGTTGGGGCCGAGAAAGCCTAAAACTTCGCCACGATCGACCGTGAAGCTGATGCCGCGAACCGCCTGAATAGGCCCAAAGCTCTTCGCTAGCCCATTGATTTCAATGAGATGTGTCAAGGCGTCGGAACCCCCCATCGAAAGTGGTGGTCCCATTAGCAGAAAGCGCTCCGAATGGAAACCCCATGCGTGGGCATGAGCAAAGCGACGGAGCGTCGCGCCCGGTTGTCGACTCGCCGCTCAGCCGCCCAGCGCGTGCAGTAAAAGCTCGAGCGCGGCACCGGAGAAAGCGCGCATGTTGGCGAAGCGATCGGTGCTGCCGGTCTCGATGGTCACGGCGCGTTCGACCGGCCCGACGATGGCGAGGCAGCTTCGTCCCGGAGGATCGCCATAGGGGCTGCCCGACGGGCCGGCGGCGCCAGTCTCGGCCAGCCCCCATTGCGCGTGGAAGCGGTCGCGCGCCGTCCGCGCCATCAGCAGCGCGAAAGGCTCGGTCTCGGCCCGCATGCCGGCGACCGCCTCGTCCGGAATATCGAGCAGCAGACGGCGCGCGCGCCGCGTGTAGACGACGGCACCGCCGAGGAAATAGGCCGAGGCACCCGGCACGGCGAGCAGCGAGGCGGAAATCAGCCCGCCGGTCGAGGATTCGGCGATAGCGAGCTTCTCGCCGCGTTCCTTGAGGCGCGCGGCGACGATCGCCGCCTGTTCGAGCAGCTCTTCCATCATGATCCTCTCGACCGGATGACCGGCACATGGGCCGCGGCACCGGGCGGGGCATCGCCGGTCAGCCGCGGATCGTCGTCCACCTCGACCTGCTGGCGGAACGGCACGAAGCCGGACCGCACATAGAAGGCGAGCGCCTTCGGATGGTCGAGCGTGCAGGTATGCACCCAGAAACGCCGGATCGGCCGCGACCAGGCGCGTTCGACGGCATGGTTCATCAGCCAGCGTCCCGCCGCCGTGCTGATCATCGGTGCCGTCACGCCGAAGAAGGCGAGCTCGCATTCGCCAGGCTCGCGGTAATCGAGTTCGACCAGCCCCTCGGCTACACCGTCGACGGTCAGCGCATAGATCTCGACCGCAGGATCCTCGATGATCGCGGCAAGAGCGGCGTCGCCGAGACGCAGCCGGGAAAACCAGAGCCAATCCTGCCCGACCCGGCGATAGAGATCGCGATAGAGATCGGGCGACGGCCGCTCCATGCGCTGCAAATCCCAGCGCCCGCCCGCCGATACCGGCCGGCTCGGCGCTGGCGACAGCATTTCGAGCGAAGTGACGATGGTCGCGATTTTTCCGGCCGGCACGTCCGAATAGCCGTCAGGGAGGATCATCCAAACTGCCCGAAACAGGTTCAGCCGCTATTGTCGGCTGACGCCTCGCTCTCGGTCAATGATCGCAGCGCACGGGCGGGCGCCACGCCACGCGTCGATTCGACGATGAACCCGATCAGCGCGCATACGGATGGGCAGGTACCGAGCTCGTTCCGGGCCGCGGCGATCCTATCGGCCCGCACGCCCTCGCCACGGAAGATCCGGCGGAAGGCCCAGCGGAGGGCGCGGATGTCATCGTCGGCGAAGCCGTGCCGGCGCAGCCCGATCTCGTTGATGCCGATCAGCGCCGCCCGGTCGCCCTGGGCGAGGCAGAAGGGCGGGATATCCTGCGCCACCATGGCGCCGCCGCCCAGAAACGCATGATCGCCGATGCGGGCGAATTGATGAACGGCACTCAGGCCGCCGAAATTGACATGATCACCGACCGCGACATGGCCGGCGAGCGTGGCGCAGTTGGAGAAGCAATTGCCGTCGCCGATTTGGCAGTCATGGCCGATATGGGTCGAAGCCATGAGCAGATTGCCATGGCCCAGCCTGGTCGCGGCGTCGGGACCGACGCCGGGCTGGATCGTCACATATTCCCGTATGATATTGTCGCTGCCGATCACAAGGCCGGCGGTCTCGCCGCGCCATTTCAGATCCTGCGGGGGCGCACCGACCGAGGCGAATTGATAGATCTGGTTCCGGTCGCCGATGCTCGTCGTGCCGGCGAGCACGACATGCGGTCCCACGATATTGTCGCGGCAGAGCCGGACATGCGGGCCGATCACGCTGTAGGGCCCGACCCTGGTGCCGGCGCCGATCTCGGCGCCGTCAGCGATGATGGCGGTCGGATGGACTGCGCCGGCACCCCATTCACCGGCTAAATATAGAAGCGCGGAAGAATTCACCTGACCACCCGGACGTAATTGACCGGGTGCGATCCTCATCCGCGCTTGCGTACAGGTAAAATCAAAGATTGTTACTGAATGTTGCTTCCTGCCGTTATTGCACGGTCGCGAGCCTTTCCTGCTCAGCCGCCATCTCTTCCATCAACTCGGCCATCTCGACGCATTCGCGCCGGGCACTGCGGGTCGATTCCAATTCGGCGGAGCTACGATACCAAGCGGCCAATTCGCGATAGTCCTGCTGCATTTCCATCATAGAAATCTCCTCACTTCGAATGGAAGGAGAAAAGCAGAAATTCTACGCGGGGGAGTTGATCCAGATCAGTGGATCGACGCTTTCCGCCCTACCGCAAGCATCTGAATTCGTGCAATTTTATCCAGTTTCAATTAACCTTTCGGAAACCATCACAGCACCGGCCCCTCGATCTGGTCTTGCAACCATCCGGACAGAGTCGCCACAGCCGGCGTCGGCTCGGCCGGATAGACTAGGTACCAAGCCGTGCCCCGCACCATTTCCAGTGGCTCCAGCGGCGCCACCAACCGGCCGGACTGAAGCGGCTCGGCGATGAGGGCGCGGTCGCACAGCGCCAGGCCGAGACCGGCGATCGCTGCCTCGACCGCAAGGCGCTCGTCGCCGAAGCTGAGGCGCGCGACCTCCTGCGGTGCGCGCCCCTGCACCGACATCCAATCCGCCCAATCGCCCGATCCCGGCAAGCTCTCGAGCAAAATCTGGTCGTCGAGCCCGTCCCCGAACGGGTGGGCGGCCAGGTAGGCCGGGCTGCACACCGGCATGCGCCGTTCGATGAACAGGAAGTCACAGCTGAGCGTGCCGGGCCAACCGGCCCGGCCGAAACGGATGCAGGCATCGATGCCGGCCTCGCCGGGCTCGACCAACCGCTCGGTCGCGCTCAGGCTGAGCGCAATGCCCGGATGCGCGCCGCTGAAGGCTTCGAGGCGCGGCAGCAACCAGCCCGAAGCGAAGCCCGCCGGACAGGCTATCGCAAGCGGGACCGTAGCGGCGGCCGGCGCGCGCAGCCGCCGGATCGCGGCATCCATCGCGTCGAACGCACCGGTCAATACCGGCAACAGCTCGCGGGCGGCCGGCGTCGGCACCAGCGACTGCGGCCGCCGGTCGAACAGTATGAGGTCGAGCTGCCGCTCAAGCGCGCGCACGAGCTGGCTCACCGCTCCCGGCGTCACGGCCAGTTCGGCCGAGGCAGCCGTGAAGCTGCCCAGCCGCGCCGTCGCCTCGAACGCGCGCAGCCCATTGAGCGGCAGCAGGCGTTTCGCCATGGCGAACCTATAGAAAATCTATTGCTGAGCCTGATGATAAATCGTTTGCGCCGATGGTCGCTAGCGGAGAACGATCGAATCCGTCGTTTTCCTCTTCGCGAGACGATCGATGGACCAGAAGAATTTCTTCCACCTGCGCGACGCGGTTGCCGGCGATGCCGCCGAGTTCGCCCGGATCTACGGCCATTACGTCCAGACCAGCTACTACACCTTCGAGGAGGTGCCGCCCGCGCCCGAGGAGATGGCGGCGCGGCTCGACCATATCCGCACCGCCGGCCTGCCCTGGCGGGTGGCCGAGGCGCGCGACGGCGCCGTGCTCGGCTATGCCTATGCCGGCCGCTTCCGCGCCCGCTCCGCTTATCGCTACACGGTCGAGAATTCGGTTTACGTCGCCGCCGACCGGGTCAGCCGCGGCATCGGCGTGGCGCTGATGCAGGATCTGATCCGCGAATGCACGGCCTTGGGCTACCGCCAGATGCTGGCGGTGATCGGCGACAGCGCCAACGAGGCCTCGATCCGGCTGCACACGCGGCTGGGCTTCCGCACCATCGGCCAGGAAGTGGCGGTCGGGCTCAAATTCGGCCGCTGGGTCGATGTCGTGCTGATGCAGATGGCGCTGGGCGACGGCCGCTCGTCGCTACCCCAGGCCGAGCCGGTCGGCTATGTCCGACGATGAGGGCGGCTGGCCGCTGGTCTGGGCGCTCGCCCTGGTTCAGCTGATCTCCTGGGGTTCGATCTATTACAGCTTCTCGCTCTTCACGGTGGCGATGGAGCAGGAGTTGGGCTGGAGCCGCAGCACGATCGAGGGCGCATTGTCTTTCGGGCTGCTGATCGCCGGGCTTGGCGCCTATCCGGTCGGCGCCTGGATCGATCGCCATGGCGGTCGTGGCGTCATGACCGCCGGTTCGATCGTGGGTACCTTGTCGCTCGCCGCCTGGTCGCGGGTCGAGAGCGTGGCGGGGTTCTATCTCATCTGGGCGGGCCTCGGCCTCGCCATGGCGGCGACGCTGTACGAGCCGGTCTTCGCCGTGCTCGTCCGCCGCTTTCCTATAAGCTACCGTCGGCGCATCATGGCGCTGACGCTGATCGGCGGCTTCGCCAGCACGGTGTTCATGCCGCTGACCCAGCTCTGCATCGGTCGCTTCGGCTGGCGCGATGCGACCTTGGGGCTCGCCCTCTGCAATCTCGCCCTCGCCGTCCCGATCCACGGGCTGACCCTGCGACGGGAAACAACCCGGACGGCGCCGGTGGAATCCGCGGCACAAGCCGCGAACAGGACGGCTCTTCGCCGTGCCCTGCGGCATCCGGTCTTCTGGGGGCTCGCGGTCGCCTTCACGGCCTATTACGCCGCCTTCACCGCGATCACGTTCCATCTGATCCCGCTGCTGATCGATCGCGGCGTCTCGATGACGACCGCGATCGCCGCCGTGGCGCTGATCGGCCCGGCCCAGGTCGCCGGGCGCATCGGCATGCTGGTCTTCGGGCGGCGCCTGTCCACCGTCGCGGCCGGCCAGGCGGCGATGACGCTGTTCCCGGCTTCGCTGCTGCCCTTGCTGGCCTTTCCCGGCTCGACGCCGGGCCTGTTCCTGTTCGCGCTCACCTATGGGGGCGCCAACGGCATCGTCACGATCGTGCGCGGCACGGCTCTGCCCGATTTGCTCGGGCGCCAGGCCTATGGCGCCATCAGCGGCGCGCTCACCGTCCCGGCCAATCTCGCCAAGGCGGCAGCGCCCTTCGGCGCCGCGCTGATCTGGAGCGGCTTCGGCGACTATCGGGCAGTGCTGTGGGCGGTGCTAGGCGGCGGCCTGCTCGGCGCCGCCAGCTTCCGCTATGCGGTTCGGCGCGCGGCTGGGCGGGTTAGCCGATGAGATCGGCAACGGTGCAGCTCTCCGGCGCGCTCGTCGCCTTCTGCAGCAGCTCGGCCAACCCATGGGCCTCGGCCTTGGCCAGAAAATGCGGGCGCACGCCGGTCGAGACGAAGCGGCCGACCACCTCGGTGCCGTTAACGTGCGGCTGCGCCTCGAAGGTGAAGAGGTCGTGCATGGTGATGACCTCGCCTTCGCTGCCGACGATCTCCGCGATGCTGATGACGCGCCGCTTGCCGTCGCGCATGCGGCTGACCTGCACGACGAGGTCGACGGCCGAGGCGATCTGACGGCGCAATGCTGCGGCCGGAATTCCGGCGGTCGTCATCATCAGGATGCTTTCGAGACGCGTGAGGGCCGCCCGCGCGGTGCTGGCATGGATGGTCGCGAGCGAGCCGTCATGGCCGGTATTCATCGCCTGCAGCACGTCGAACGCCTCGGCGGACCGGATTTCGCCGAGGATGATCCGGTCCGGCCGCATACGCAGCGCGTTGCGGAAGAGATCGCGCATGGTGATCTCGCCCTCATCCTCGAGATTGGGCGGACGGGTTTCGAGATTGACGACGTGCGGCAATTGCAGCTGCAGCTCGGCCGCGTCCTCGATCGTGACGACGCGGTCGCCGGGATCGATCATCTGCGAGATGGCGTTGAGCAGCGTCGTCTTGCCCGAGCCGGTACCGCCCGAGATCAGGATATTGAGCCGGCTCTGCGCCGCGACCTTGAGCAGCACGCCCATCGCCGCCGAGATGTTCTGGGCCTTCACCATCCGATCGAGCGTGATCTCGTTCGTCGGAAACTTACGGATCGAGATGATCGGGCCGCGCAGCGACAGAGGCGGCAGGATGATATTGACGCGGCTGCCATCCTCCAGCCGGGCATCGGCGAGCGGCATCGATTCATCGACCCGGCGCCCGACGCGCGAGACGATGCGGGTCGCGATGTTGAAGACGTGCCGGTCGTTGGTGAATTTGACGTTGGTGAGCTCGAGCTTGCCGCGCCGCTCGACATAGACCTGGTTGCTGCCGTTGACGAGAATATCGGTCACCGTCGGATCGGCGAGCAGCGGCTCCAGCGGGCCGAGGCCCAGCATGTCGTTGATGACGAGCTGGGTCACGGCCATCTGCTCCGGCGCGCTCAGCGAAATGCGGTTCTGGACCGCGATGTCATGAACGAGCTTGCCGAGCTCCTCCACGAGCTCTTCTCTGCTCAAGGCGGTGATCGCCTCGGAATTGATCTGGTTGATGATCTCGGGAAGGATCACGGCGACGGCCGCGGTCACGATCGGACTTTGGGTCGTCTGCGTCCGAGTCGGCATCGGTTGGGGCGTCCGCGCCTGCCGCGGCGGCGCCTCGGGCGCCATGCGCGCCGACAGCGCCGCCGCCGGCAACTCGACGGCGCGGATCGGTTCGGCCCCCATGCCGGGCTCGATCGAATCCGAACCTCTCGCCCGGGCTCGGAGCGAGATCATCTGAACGCGCGACAGGGCGCCGCCCGCCGGCGCCTCGCTCGCGGGCAGGCGCGTGAACTGGATGCCGATGTAGCTCTTGGTCTGCCAAACCACCGTGCCGTCGAAATTGCCGAGATGATCGATGGCGAGCCGGACTTGATTGGTGCCGGTCAGCGGCCCCTTGATCCGGGCCTTGGCACCGGTCGGCGAGAGATCGATGACTTGGCATTCGACCCAACCGCCGCTGACTTCGAGCTTGGCCGGCCATGAGACTTGCTTGCGCGTCGCCCGACGGCGCTCCTCGGGACTCCCGCTCGGCACCAACTGAATCGGAACGGTACCGGCCATAACGCGCTACTCCTGCCAACACATCACACGAACTCTGCAAACTCTAAGTCTCGACGATTTAAGACCAGATTAATCCTGTCTCAGCGGGCGCCTATACTTTCGAATATTAGATAATATTTGAAGCGATTTTTCCCCGAACCGCCCGTCGCCGCGATTGACTCAGAACCTTCCGGATTGTATGGTTGATCCGATACACTGGTACAAAATATGCGATCGGAAGAGTTTCTCGACGGGCTACGGATCGAAGCGGGCGGCGTGCCGATCTATGTGCAGCTGCGCCAGCAATATCTGCGCGCGATCGGCGCCGCCCTGCTGCGGCCGGGCGAGCAACTGCCGACCATGCGCCAGGTGGCGGTGACGCTGCGGGTCAATCTCAGCACCGTGCAGCAGGCCTACGCATCGCTGGAGCAGGACGGCTTCATCGTCACGCTGCGCGGGCGCGGCACCTTCGTCGCCGACCATCCGCCGCCGCAGGATCCGTTATTGGAGCAAGCCCGCATCGACAGCCTCGCCCATCAGGTCATCGCCACCGCAACCTCCCAAGGCCTCAACCCCGCCGCTGTCGGCCAGCGCATCCTGGACCTCGCCCGCGGCCCGCATTGAAAGTGAGCGCGCCATGTACAAGAACGTCGTTCCCCTCGCCTCGCTGCTGTCGATACTGTGCTTCGCTGCGGGCTTCGTCCTGATCGCCCTGACGCGGGGGCAGATGATCGGGCCGGCGATCCCGCTGTTCCTGATCGCCTTTCTCCTTCCCTCATCGCTGAAGATGGCGAATCAGTGGGAGCGCGCCGTGCTGCTGCGCCTCGGCAAGTATCAGGGGCTGCGCGGCCCCGGCTTGTTCTTCATCATCCCCTTCATCGACACGGTGCCCTTCTATATCGACAACCGTATCCAGACGACCGAGATCACCGCCGAGGCGGCGCTGACCAAGGACACGGTCGCAGTCAACATGGATGCGATCGTCTTCTGGCAGGTTCATGACGCGGAGAAGGCGGCGCTGGAGATCGCCAATTACCGCCAGGCGATCGAGCGGGTGGCCCAGACCTCGCTGCGCGAGATGATCGGCTCGAACGACCTCACCACGCTTCTGTCGGACCGCAAGACCGCCGATATCGAGCTGCAGCGCGTTATCGGCACCAAGACCGCGGAATGGGGCATCGACGTCACCTCGGTCGAGATCAAGGATATCGCGATCCCCGCCGGGCTGCAGGATGCGATGAGCCGGCAGGCCCAGGCCGAACGCGAGAAGCAGGCGCGGGTGACGCTGGCCTCGGCCGAGATTGCGGTCGCCGAGCAGATGGTCCAGGCAGCGGATCTCTATGAGGCGCACCCGGCCGCCATGCGCCTGCGCCAGATGAACCTGCTCTACGAGATGAACAAGGATCGGGGCACAACCATCCTGATCCCGACCGAGATGGCGAGCAGCTTGAGTGGCGGGATCGCCGGCGCCATCGCGGTCAAGGATCTGTAGCGCCGGACGGTTGACCCGGCCGGGCCTGTCCGCCTAGGCTCTTCGAGGTTTAGACGGCGGGCGATTGGCATGCTCAAGTTTCTCGCGCGCATCTTCGATGACCGGTGCGCGAATTTGCGCGGCAGGATCATCGGCATCTATGCGCTGCTGCTGGCCGCCAACGCCGCTGCCTGGATCTGGGCCTTCATTGCTTTCAGCGACTATCCGATCCTGCTCGGCACCGCCTTGCTCGCCTATGGCTTCGGCCTGCGCCATGCGGTCGATGCCGACCACATCGCCGCCATCGACAATGTCACGCGCAAGCTGGTGCAGGAGGGACGGCGCCCCGTCGGGGTCGGCCTGTTCTTCTCGCTCGGCCATTCGACCGTGGTGGTGCTGGCCTCGATCGCGGCTGCCCTGGCGGCGAGCGCACTGCAACGGCATGTCGAGGCGCTGCGCGACCTCGGCGGCCTTCTCGGCACCGGCATCTCGGCCTTCTTCCTGCTCGCGATCGCGATCCTGAACATGGTGATCCTGCTCGGCACCTACCGGACCTTCCGGCGGGTGCGAGCCGGCGGCGCTTTCGAAGAGGCCGATCTCGACCTGCTGACATCCCATGGCGGGCTGCTGGCGCGACTGCTCCGGCCGTTCTTCCGCATGATGAGCCGCAGCTGGCACATGTATCCGCTGGGCTTCCTGTTCGGGCTGGGCTTCGACACGGCGACGGAGGTGGCCCTCATCGGCCTCTCGGCAACGGAAGGGGCACACGGGCTGCCGGTCTGGTCGATCCTGGTCTTCCCGGCGCTCTTCACCGCCGGCATGTCGCTCGTCGACACGACCGACGGCATCCTGATGCTGGGCGCCTATGGCTGGGCGCTGATCAAGCCGATGCGCAAGCTCTACTACAACATGACCATCACTTTCGCCTCGGTGGTGGTGGCCGTGCTGGTCGGCGGGATCGAGCTCTTGGGGCTGGTCGGCGATCGGTTGGCGCTGAGCGGCCGCTTCTGGGACGCGATCGGTGCGCTCACCGACAATTTCGGCAGCCTCGGATACCTCATCATCGCGATCTTCGCGCTGAGCTGGATCGCCTCGATCCTCTTCTACCGGATCAGGAATTACGGTTCGCTGCCGGTCAAGGACGCGGCCGGCTGAAGGGCGCCCGCCCCTCCGCCGAAACGGAGGGGACGCGGCAGGTTTGCCGGATCAGGCGCGCGAGCCGGTGAGCGGGGCGTTGCCGAACATGCCGAGCTTGACGCTGCCCGACAGGCTGCCGCCCTCGACCGTGGCCGAGAATTCGAGTGTAAGCGGCATCGGCTGGGTGATGTCGGTCTTCCAGAACAGCTTGTTGCCGTCGACCTTGCCATCCGCGATGGGGGTGCTGCCAGCATCCCCGGACATCGTGCCGGTGAGCGTGCTGCCTTCCTCGGTCAGGTTGAGCTGCGCCTTGCGTGTCCCCATCGGGGTTTCCATCGAGATATTCCAGGCACCAGTAGCGGACATGGAAGGTTCCTCCTCGGTCTATATTCGTTAGGCTTGCTCACCCATAAATTATCTTGACGCGTGAGTCACCCAGAACTGCCCGCTCAGGTTCAGGTAACGCGGCGGCGATAGGGATCGAACAGAGGAAAGACGGCGAGGCCGGCGAAGAACCCGCCGATATGAGCGACCCAGGCGACGGCGCCGACATTGATGCCGCCGATCGAATCCTCGCCGGTGACGATGTTCATCACCAGCCAGATCGCCGCCACCACCCATAGGCGCTGTGGATGCACGCGAAAGCGCAGGATCGCCCCGAACAGGCCGCTGATGCCGCCGGAAGCGCCGATGAGCAGGCCGACCGAGCGCCCGTCCACGATGAATTCGGTACCTGCGGCGACGACACCGCAACCGAGATAGAGCAGCAGGAAACGCCAAGCTCCCAGCCGCGCCTCGACCCCGGCGCCGAACGCCACCAGGCTCAGCATGTTGAGGCCGAGATGCGCCCAGCCGCCATGCAGGAACTGAAAGGTGATGGGCGACACCCAGGCCGGCCAGAACGCGGCGCCGTCGCCGAAATAGCGGGCCGGGATGAAGGCGAAGGTCAGCAGCACATCCTCGTCGACCGAGGGCGGCAGCAGCAATCGGACCAGATGGACGCCGACATTGGCGAGAAGCAGCGCCAGGGTCATCGGCGGAATATTGAAGATGGGCTGGTCGGTGCGCTGGGCGAGGTCGGTCATGGCCTGACCCTGCCATCGCTCTCTTTCTCCCGCTATAGCGATCGGCGGCGACGCCGAAGAAATCAGACGGATGACAGCCTGCCGGATCGTCCCCTTGCTCCCGGAATCACATGGCTTTTCCGCGTCAAGCGGCGCCGGCGGGCCCTTCGTGCGACGTTTCCGCGCGTATCAGCAACGCGTCCACCGCCACGATCCGGTCGCCGGAGCAGATCAGCGGATTGACATCGATCTCCGCGATCTCGAGCGCGAAATCGGCGGCCAGCTCCGAGACGCGCACGACGATTTCGGCGAGCCGGTCGAGATCGGCCGGCTTGGCACCGCGATAGCCCGTGAGCAACGGATAGGCGCGCAAGCTCTCGATCAGACGGCAGGCCTGCGCCCGATCGACCGGCGCCAGATCCGATGCCGTGTCGCGCAGCACCTCGACCAGCACCCCGCCCATCCCGACCACCACGAGCGGCCCGAATTGCGGATCGACCCGAGCGCCGACCACCAGCTCCAGGCCGGCGGGGATCATGGGCTGCACCAGCACGCCGCGGATCTTCGGCCGGGGTTCGACCCGTGCCGCGGCGGCCATTATCTCGCGATAGGCGCGCCGCACCGCTGCCTCGTCGCGCAGATCGAGCCGGACCACGCCGGCCTCGGTCTTGTGCGCGATCTCCGGCGCCTCGACCTTGAGGACAATCGGATAACCGAGCGCCGCCGAGGCCGCGACGGCGGCATCCTCGTCCTCTACCAGCCGCTCGCCGGTGACCGGCACGCCATAAGCGGCCAGCACCGCCTTCGCCTCCCGCTCGGTAATGCGCGGCCCCGCCTCGGCCAAGAGCCGACGCGCCGTCTCGACCGACGGCCCACCCGGCGCCCGACGCGCTCGATCGGCGGGCGCATGCAGCCTTGCCGCCCGCCAATGCCAGGCGGCAAGCGTGCGGAAGCAGCGATCGGTCGAGCGGAACAGTGCCACGTTCGGATCGGCCTCGTAGAGATGGGAACCCGGCCCTTCGAGCCATTCCGTCATCCAGGCGATGCAGATCGGCTTGCCCGCATCGCCCGCGAGATCGGACACGGTCTGGACGCGGCTGGCGGTGTATTCGCCCACAACCGTCTGCGGCAGCACCAGCGCGCCATAGACGGGATCGGCCAGCATCGCCTTGGTGCATTCCGTGAAATAGCTGGGATTGTTGATGACCTGGGCGGTGACATCGCACGGATTGCGGGCCGAACCGAAATCGGGCACGACCGCTTCCAGCACCGCCTGGGCCGCCGGCCCCGGCTGCGGCATCGGTACGCCGTGGAGCTCGGCCTTGTCGGCCGCCAGCACGCAGGCGCCGCCCGAGGTCGCCATGACCGCAACACCCGTGGATTTGGGCATTCCGGCCTTGGCGAGGAACGCCGCCGTTTCGTAGACCTGCTCCAGATTCTCGACCGCGATCATGCCGTAGCGCCGGAAGACCGAGTCATAGGCGGCGTTGGAGCCGGTGATCGAGCCGGTATGCGACATCGCCGCCTGGGCCGCGGCATTGCCGGTCGCCATCTTGTAGATGACGATCGGCTTGTCCGCCCCGGCCGCCTTCTCGCCGACCTCAATCAGGCGCTCGCCATCCTTCAGCCCTTCGACCAGGCAGGTAACGACCCGGCAATTCTCATCATCGACGAGGTAGCTCATATAGTCGCAGACATCGACATCACAGGAATTGCCGGCCGTCAGGTAATGGCTGAAGCTGCCGCCGCGCTCGGCCGCCTGCGCCAAGGTGAAGCCCAGAGCACCCGACTGCGAGATGAGCCCGATCGGCCCCGGTCGCCACGGCGTCTGTTCGTAGGTGCCGAGGAACAGCATGCCGGCGCGGGTGAAATTATTGACGATGCCGATGCAGTTCGGGCCGATGATGCGCATGCCCGACGCGCGCGCGATCGCGGCCAGCCGCTCCTGCCGGGCGATGCGGTCCTCGCGCCCGGTCTCGGCATAGCCCGAGGCATAGATCACGCAGCCGCCGATGCCGGCCTCGGCGCATTGCTCGACCAGCGGCTCGACCGCATCCTGCGGTGTCGCGATGATGGCGCAATCGACCGTCTCCGGCAGCTCGCCCGGGCTGGCGAAGCACGGCACGCCATGCAGCTCGGAAGCCTTGGGATTGACGCCGTATTTTCGCACGTCGCAATGCTGGAGATTGGCCAGCGTGCGCGCCCCGAACGAGGCGGGGTTCTGCGACAGGCCGACGATCGCGATCGATTGCGGCTCGATCAGCCGCTTGAGATCCGCCTTGCCGTAGACCGGCCGGTGGTTGCGTCGCCAAGGCATTGGCGATCCCTCCCTATATGCGCCGCCTGAGGCGGTCGCTCTTGTTGGTTAGGTCAACCATACAATGGGGATGGGAGGATGACGAGAGGCCGTGATCGGGCCGACGACCTCCATAATTCGGGCTTTTCGTCCTTCGCCGCCTGTGATCCAGTATCCGGTTCCGGAGGAAGCAACAACGAATGAAGATGGAATTCTATTATCCGAGCCCGGACGAGACGGTCTGGGAAGCGGCAACGGCCGAGCAAGCCGGGTTCGATCCTGCGAAGATCGAGGCGGCCGCCCGCTTCGCTTCGGAGCAGGAGACGACATGGCCGCGCGACCTGCGCGCGCATCTCGAAGCCGGCTGCTTCGAACCGCCGCCCTGGAACGAGATCATCGGGCCGGTCGAGCCGCGCGGCGGGCCGAACGGGCTCATCCTCCATCGCGGCCGGATCCTGGCGCAATGGGGCGACACGCGCCGGGCCGACATGGTCTTCAGCGTCGCCAAGAGCTGCCTCGGCCTGCTGACGGGTCTCGCCCTCGCCGACGGACTCATCCGCGATCTCGACGAGCCGGTCGGGGCCACGGTCACGGATGGCGGCTTCGACGGCATCCATAACGGCGCCATCACCTGGCGGCACCTGCTGCAGCAGACCTCGGAATGGGAAGGCACGCTCTGGGGCAAGTCCGACATCATCGACCGCAACCGCAAGCTCGGCGGCGACAAGCCGGACGCGCAGAAGGGCCAAGCGCGGCCGCTGCAGGCGCCGGGCAGCTTCTGGGAATATAACGATGTCCGGGTCAACCGGCTGAGCCTGGCGCTGCTGCGCCGCTTCGGCCGATCCTTGCCCGAGATCTTCCGCGAGCGGATCATGGCCCCGATCGGCGCCTCGGATAGCTGGCGTTGGGCCGGTTACGACAATTCCTTTGTCGAGATCGGCGGCCAAGAGGTGCAGTCGGTCTCAGGCGGCGGCCATTGGGGCGGCGGCCTCTTCATCCATGCCGAGGACCTGGCGCGGCTCGGCCTGCTGATGCTCGCGCGCGGCGCCTGGGGCGCGCGGCAAGTATTGGCGCGGGACTGGATCGACGCCTCGGTCGAGCCGGCCGCCCTCAACGCCTCCTATGGGCTGCTCTGGTGGCTCAATACCGGCCGGCGCGATTATCCGAGCGCGTCGGCCGCCAGCTATTTCGCCAAGGGCGCCGGCGGCAACTATATCTGGGTCGATCCGGAAAGCGAGCTGGTGGCGGTCATGCGCTGGCTCGATGCGGCACAGCTCGACCGTTTCATCGGCATGGTCATGGCGGCGCGGCGATGAGCAAGGCCTTCACCAAGGAAGACGAGAACGCCGCGGAAGAGGACGCGCCCGAAGGCGCCAGCACGCTGCCGAGCGGGGTCAAGAACTACATGACCCCCAAGGGTTTCCAGCAACTGCGCGATGAGCTGCGCGAATTGAGCCGGGTCGAGCGGCCGAAGGTGGTCGAGATCGTCTCCTGGGCCGCCGGCAACGGCGACCGTTCCGAGAATGGCGACTATATCTACGGCAAGAAGCGTCTGCGCGAGATCGACCGGCGCATCCGCTTCCTGACCAAGCGGCTGGAGATCGCCGAAGTCGTCGATCCGGCGCAGCAGAAGCGGCGCGACCAGGTCTTCTTCGGCGCCACCGTCACCTATGAAGGCGAGCGCGGCGAGAACACCATCACCATCGTCGGCGTCGACGAGGCCGATCTCGATCGTGGCCAGGTAAGCTGGATCTCGCCCATCGCCCGCGCCCTGCTCAAGGCCCGAATCGGCGATACGGTCGAGCTCCGCAGCCCGGGCGGCACCGAGATGATCGAGGTAATCGACATCGGCTACGGGGACGAGCCGGCGTGAAGCTCAATCTCGGCTGCGGCCTCAACAAGCTGCCGGGCTTCGTCAATGTCGACCGCCATGGCGAGCCCGACGAGATCTGGGACCTCGAAGCCTTTCCCTGGCCTTGGCCCGACGATGCCGCCGAGGAAATCCATCTCATCCATGTGCTTGAGCATCTGGGTCGCGATTCCGCGACCTTCATCCGCATCATGCAGGAGCTTTATCGGGTGGCGGCACGCGGCGCCCGCATCCGGATCGTGGTGCCGCATCCGCGCCATGACGATTTCCTCAACGATCCGACCCATGTGCGGCCGATCACGGCGGACCTGCTGACGCTGTTCTCGAAGAAATATAATTTGAAATGGCAGAAGCTCGGAGCCGCCAATTCGCCGATGGCGCTCTATCACAATGTCGATTTCGACATCGTCGCCGTCGATTCCGAGCTGGACGAGCCTTATGCCTCGGCCTTCCGCAACGGCCAGATGAGCGAGGAGCAGCTCAAGACCGCCATCCGCGCCTACAACAACGTCATCCGGGCGACCGTGGTCGATCTGGCGGTGGTGAAGTAGCGGGCTTGGTCAGCTGCGGCGAGATCGGATCGGCCGCCCCCAGCGGATCGGCCGAATCCAGCGCGGGGCCGGTCGCGGGCTGGGCGGACGGCGGACTTTGAGCATGCGGGTTTGGCGTCTCGACAGCGCCGGCTGGCGTGCCGTCGGTCGAACCGCCCGTCGCAACCGGCGGCGGCATCGTCACGGTCGGTGGCGCATCCAATGCCGGGCAGCCCGGCTGATCGGTGAGTGCCGCCAAGCCGCAGGCCGAGGCGAAGATCTCGCCCGGCTCTGCAATCTCGGCCAGTCGCTGGACCGGCGCCCCCGCCTGAACCGCGAGCGCACCTAGATAAAAGCGGCCGCGCTCCACGATCGAACCGCCCTGCGCTGCCGCCGCACATGAATTATCGGCAATGCCGGTCACGGCATTGGTCAGTAGATAGCGCACATCCCGCGCCCGGTAGCGATCGTCGATGCCCTTGAGCGAACGACTGGTAACGTAATCGGGCGCGCCGCTCAGGCCATAGGGCCATTGATCGACCTCGGCGCAGGCAGTACCGGGCGGCACCGGCCGCGACGCGCCCAGATAGAGATAGTTCGGCGCGTCGGCCACGACATAGCGAATGGCGATGCCGCGCGCTTCGACGGCATTGAGCCCCCAGCCGATGACGGCATAACGCTGGACCAGCGCACCGCTCGCACCCCTGCCGGCGATGACGATCTGCTTCAGATCCGGCAGCAGCTCCGGCGCCGCCAGCCATCTCACCAGCGCGTCCAGGGCCGAGAAGGTGCCGACCGGCGCCGTGGCGACCGATGGTGCGCCGAACTGCCAGTCCGCGCCGTGCCAGCGTAGCCGGTCGGAGGATAGCTGCCATTGCGTGGCATCGGCCTCGTCGAGGAATTGCGGCGCCACGATCAGGATATCGGTGGATTGCTTGGCCGCGGCAACCCCGAGCGCTTCGGCCTTCTCGGCATCGCGGTCGGCACCGGGGATCATGACGATCACCCGCTTGATGCCCGGAAGACGCGCATTGAGAGCGTGGGATGCGAAGACCGGCAGGCTGCCGTCGCCGCCCTCCGAAGCGACACTGATCAGCTGGTCGCCAAGCTTTGCGACCGGCTGATCGGCAGGATCGGCCCGCGCGCTCCCGGCGAGCAGCAGGACCGCCAGGCCGGCGAGACTATTTCGCCAATGCCGTCTGGATCGCCTGGGTGAGCTCATGGGCATCGGGCGACACCTGGCTCGGGAACACACCGGCCACCTGACCGTCCTTGCCGATCAGATATTTGTGGAAATTCCATTTCGGCGCCGCCCCCTCGCCCAGCTCGTCGGCGACCCATTTATAGAATGGGTGCGCTTGGCCGCCGATGACATCCTCCTTGGACGCCATCGGGAAATCGACATCGAATTTCGAGGTGCAGAATTTCTTGATCTCGGTGTTGGAGCCCGGCTCCTGCTCGCCGAAATTGTTCGCCGGCACGCCGATCACGACCAGGCCCTGATCGCGGAATTTGCGATAGACCGATTCCAGCCCCTCATATTGCGGCGTAAATCCGCAGAAGGACGCGGTGTTGACCACGAGCATCACCTTGCCGCGATATTGATCGAGCGGCATCGGCGCGCCATCGATGGTCTTGAACGAAAAATCATAGGCGCTCACGGCGTTGCTCCCGAATGCCTGACTCGCGGCGACACTGACGAGCAGCAGAAAGGCGAGAAGGGTCTTGGCCATATCATTCGCTCCGAGCACTGGCATCAGCGTGGCGGTGATACAAGACCCGGAATCCCGGCGCAACCTTCGTGGCGGCAAAGCCTAGGCCAATTCGACCGAGATCGCCTCGAGCCCGCGCCGGGCCTCCTGCACCATGGCCCGGACATTCTGGCCGGTCGTCAGGGTTTCCAGGCCGGAACGACGCAGGACGCTGACATGGATGAAGACGTCCTTGCCGCCACCCTGCGGCGAAATGAAGCCGAAGCCGCGAACGATATCGAACCATTTGACCATGCCGTCGAGTGTCTCGGCCGAACCGGACGGCGTTCGATCAGCGTGCGGGCTGCGCTGCCGCGGTGTCCCCGTCGTCTCGTCGATCTCGACGATGCTCGTGACGGCGCGGCCTTTCGGTCCCTCGACCACGTCGCAGGTGATGGTGGCGCCTTCGCCGACCTCGTCATGGCCGGCCAGCCCGAGCACCGCGGCCGGGAGGAAGATATCGCCCGAGCCGTCGATCGCCGTGATGAACCCGAAACCCTTGCTTCGGTTGAACCATTTTACCGTCGCGGTAACCCGCTCCGCATCACCGCGGTCCATAGCCCGCGGGCCTCGAGAATAATCCATCGGAACCCAGGCACTGATTTCGCAAGTCGGCGAAACGATTCATAGCACTCTTCCGCCGCAATTAAAACGGGCGCCCATGGAATAATTCCATTCAAGGTTTTGGATGCTTCCGGAACGCCATGACCTTCGTCAGAAAGGCGATATCGACGCTTTCGAGGCCGAAGCCGGCTTCGGCGAAGATGGCACCGAGATCTTCGTGCAGATAGCCGGCGTAGTACGGTTCATGGAACCGCGCCGGGAAGACCTCCAGGAGCGCGTCATAGTCGGGAAGATCGCCGGTTTGCAGGCTGTCGACCAGCACCAGCAGCCCGCCCGGCCTGACCAGCCGGCCGAGCTCGGCCGCGACGCGGCGGCGGGCCTGGGGCGGCAGTTCGTGGAACAGGAAGATGGAGGTGGCGAGGTCGAAAGCGCCCTCCGGCTCGGGCACCGCCTCGGCCGGTGCTGCGATCGTGCGGACGCCGGACCAATCGGCCAGATTTTCGCGCGTCTTGTCGAGATAGAACGGACTGAGATCCAGCCCGGTCACCTCGAGCCGCGGCCAGTTCGCCTTGACCTCGCGCAGGAAGAGACCGGTACCGCAGGCGATGTCGATGAGGCGAGCCCGGCGCTGGCCGCGCGCGGCGATCTCGGTGCCGAGCGGCACCAGCGCCTGGCGGCGCATCGTGTCGGCACAGCCCATGAAGAGCACCTCGACCTGGTGATCATAGAGCTCCGCCGACTCGCGAGAGAGCCAGCCATCGGTCTGATAATGAAAATTCTGCAGGTAGTAGCGCGGGAATTCGCCCGCTTCGTCCCGGGGCACGTCCTGATGCCGTTCGGCATGGCGGCGCTCATCGACGACGGGCAGATCGCGGAAGAAGGCCCGCGCCCGCTTCAAGGCCCCGATCGGTCCGGCCGCCGGCTCTTCCGGTCGGGCATAGAGGCCGGCGGCAATGTTGTCGAAATCCCGAATCAGCAGGGCCCGCATATCTTGGAGGAGGCGCCGGGTGCTGGGCATGCGCGCCCGGATCTCGGGCGAGACCGGCTCGGCCGGCTTGACCAGACGCTCGGCCAGCAGCCTCTGGCCGAAATACCAGGAGAAGCGCGCGCCGCGCGCGGCGCCGAAGGCGAGACGATCGAGCGTATCCGACATCGACACTGCTATCCTTTCGATGAGGTCGAAACCGAGCGGGCCGCGAGCGCCGCCATCAGCCGCCCCGGCAACAGCTTGAATGCCATGGTGATCGCCTGATTGCCGGCACCGACGACATGCACCCGGCGCTTGCCGAGCGCCTCCAGTCCCTCGCGCGCGACGCGCTCGGCGCTGTGCGCGCCATTCCGTCCCGACCCCGCGCGTTCGGCGAAGCGCGTTTCGGTCCCGCCCGGGCAGAGCGCCAGAACATCGATCGGCTCCCGCCGCAGCTCCTCGGCCAGCCCTTCGGCAAATCTCAGATCGAACGCCTTGGTCGCGGCATAGGTGGTGAGGAACGGCACCGGTCCGAAGCCCGCGATGCTCGAGACGATGATGAGCCCGGCCCGACCGCCGCCGGCATGCGCCCGGTCAAGCATGCCGGGCAACAGGGCGCGCGTGACGACCACCGGCGCCAGCACGTTGACGGTGACCATCTCGGCCTCGGCGTCGGGCGCATTGCGGTCGAACCGGCCGGCGCGGCCGATACCGGCATTGTTGACGAGGAGATCGACGCCGAAAGCCAGGCCGCGCTCGGCGAGCGCCTCGGCCGCACCCGGCTTCGCGAGATCGATCGCCACCGTCTCGATCCGCCGGCCGCTCCGCGCAACCGACGCTGCGACGGCGGCGAGTCTCCCCTCGTCCCGCCCCTGCAGCAGCAGATCCGTGCCGACCGGCAGGAAGCGGGCGATCGCCTCGCCGATGCCGCTCGAAGCGCCGGTGACGAGAGCCGATCGAAAAGTCATCTTCGTGTCTCCGGACCCAACCCATACGCGGAACGTTGACAGTGCGCCTCGGGGCGCCCTATGCCCCAAGGCTCGAATGATGCGCTCGGGGGGAAAGCTCACCATGGCCGCCTACAAGACGTTGAACCAGCTCGTGGTCGCCGGCAAGCGGGTGTTGATGCGCGTCGATCTCAACGTCCCGATGCAGGACGGCAAGGTCAGCGACGCGACCCGGATCGAGCGGCTGGTGCCGACTATCGAGCAGCTCAGCAAGGCCGGCGCGAAAGTGGTGCTGATCTCGCATTTCGGCCGCCCCAAGGGCAAGCGCGTGGCCGAGGATTCGCTCGCCCAGCTGGTCGAGCCGCTGAGCCGCGCGCTCGGCGGCAGACACGTCGCCTTCGCCGATGATTGCATCGGCGAGCCGGCGCAGAAGGTGGTCGCATCCCTCGGCAATGGCGATGTGGCACTGCTGGAAAATCTCCGCTTCCATGCCGAGGAAGAGAAGAACGATGCCGGCTTCGCCCAGGCGCTCGCGAGCTTGGCCGATTGCTACGTCAACGACGCCTTCTCCGTCTCGCATCGCGCCCATGCCTCGACCGAGGCGGTGGCCCGGCTGCTGCCCAGGGCGGCGGGACTGCTGATGCAGGCCGAGCTCGACGCGCTGTCGGCGGCACTCGAGAAGCCGGCCCGCCCGCTCGCCACCTTTATCGGCGGTTCCAAGGTGTCGACCAAGCTCGATCTCCTGAACTCGCTGGTCGCCAAGGTCGATCTGCTGATCATCGGCGGCGCCATGGCCAACACCATGTTGCTGGCCAAGGGCGTCGAGGTCGGTAAATCGCTGGTCGAGCGCGACATGCTCGATACCGCCCGCTCGATCTTCACGGCCGCCGAGAAGGCGGGCTGCACGATCCTGCTGCCCGAGGATGCCGTGGTCGCCGACAAGCTCGCCGCCGGGGTCGCGACCGAGACCGTCGCCATCGGCGCCGTGCCCGCAGACAAGATGATCCTCGATATCGGGCCGAAAAGCGTCGAGGCGGTGGCGGCCCAGCTCGCCCGGGCCAAGACGCTGGTCTGGAACGGCCCGGCCGGCGCATTCGAGTTCCCGCCCTTCGATGCCGGCACCAACGCCATAGCGCTGCGCGTGGCGGCGCTGGTCAAGGAGGGCAAGCTGCTCGCCGTGGCCGGCGGCGGCGATACGGTCTCCGCCCTCGCCCATGCCGGAGTCGAGGACAAGCTCAGCTACGTTTCGACCGCCGGCGGCGCCTTCCTCGAATGGCTCGAAGGCCGCGAGCTACCGGGTGTCGCCGCCCTCTCTAGCTGACGCGGGTCCGGGCCTTTACCTGCCGAACCGCCGCGAGTTGCCCTTCGAGCACGGCGAGTGTATCGCGCTCCGCCGGGGTCAGCCCGTCGAGCTCGACATGCTTCAGCAGCACTTCGAGCGCGTCGCCGATGCGCCCGAGCTGCCGGCCGTAGCTGCCGACCTCGTCGAGGATCGCCTGTTCCGTCTCTGGATGCGGCGTCTGGCCCAGATCGATATTGACGAGCCCGAACTGGGCGCCCTGCTGGTAGAAACTCCAGGGATTGATCGCCTGCCAAAGCTCCTGGGGTGCGAGCGAAAGCTGGAAGGATTTCGACATGGGCCGCCTCCTGCTTGCAGTGAAACAAGGCTGACACCCGGCAGCATAGCATCTTCGCAAGTGCAAAAAGGCGATAAGATCGGCGACCCGGTCGCCCGTCTGGTTGAGAAACCGCCATCTCCGCGCCCAATGGACGCAGATCCGCAGATCCGCCGATGCCGCCGAACTCTGCTTCGCGCGCGACCGGCGCCCGTATATGAGAAGGCCGTTCGACATCAAATCTCGGGGCGGGACGCAGCATGACCTTGAAAGACAAGCGGCTCGTTGTTCTCGGCGGCACCTCCGGCCTGGGCTTCGCCACGGCGGCGGCGGCTGCGCGAGAGGGTGCCCACCTCGTCGTCGCGTCGGCCAAGGAGGAACTCGTCTCGCAGGCGCTCGTGCGCCTGCCGGCCGGCACGGAAGGGCATGTCGCCGACTTCACCCATGAAGACCAGGTGCGCGACTTGTTCGGCCGCATCGGCGCCTTTGATCATCTGGTCTATACCGCCGGCGATGCCCTGCTGCTCAGCGATTTCGCCGAGACGAGCATCGCCGATGCGCGCCGGGCCTTCGAGGTCCGCGTCTGGGGTGCGATGACGGCGGTCAAGTACGGCGCGCCGCATATCCGTGCCGGCGGCTCGATCGTGCTCACTACCGGGATCGCCTCGCAGCGGCCGGCCAAGGGCTGGGTCGTGCCGTCGAGCCTGCTCGGCACGATGGAGGCGATGACGCGGGCGCTCGCGGTCGAGCTGGCGCCGATCCGCGTCAACATCGTCTCGCCCGGCGTGGTCAAGACCGAGATGTGGAACCAGCTTTCCGAAGAGACGCGCGAAGGGCTCTACCGCGATGTCGGCGCCAAGCTGCTGGTCGGCCGCGTCGGCGAAGCGTCGGAAGTCGCGGAAACTTTCCTCTACCTGATGCGCCAAACCTACAGCACCGGCCAGGTCGTCACCGTCGATGGCGGCGGGGTGCTGGTCTAAGTCCGCGGCGGGAGCGAAGCGCGGGTTTCATTCCTGCAACCCTGCCCCTGAAAGCTGGCGGCTGCGGCCCATGGCGGGTTGAGGCAGGTTAGGGCGTCGCCGCCGCCCCGGTAGGAATCCGCCGCCATGTACGTCCTGAGGACGCTGCAGCATCCGCTGATCCGCAAGATCTGGTTCGGCCAGATCTTGGCGGCGACCGGCGGCGAGTTCTACACCGTGGCGCTGGTCTGGATCGCGGTCGATCTGATCGGCAGCGATGCCGGCTACCTGTCGGCGCTGCAGGCCGGCGCCCTCCTCGCGGGCTCGCTCTTCGCCGGCATCGTGACAGATGGCTGGCCGCATGGTCGAACCATGATGACGGCGGATTTCGGCCGGGCCGCCATCATCCTGCTGCTGCCGATCGCCTGGGCCTTCAACGCGCTGTCGCTGGGCCTGCTGCTCGCGGTCGCAGTCTCGTCGGCGGTGGTCGGCTCGACCTTCGATCCGGCCTTGCAGGCGACTATTCCGGTGCTGGCCAAGGATCCGGATCTGCGCTTCGGCACCAACGGCCTTTTCGACGCGACCCGCCGGATCGCCCGCATCGTCGGGCCGGGCCTGATCTCGGTCGCCGGCGGTCTGCTGCCCACTGCGCAATTCTTCACCGTGACGGCGGCGGCCTTCGTCGCCTCGGGGCTGGCCGTGCGCGCGGTCACGCGCAAGATCGACGAGGCGCCTCCGGCCATCCGCTCGCGCAGTCTGGCCGGCGCGATCGAAAGCCTGACCGGCGGCTTCCGTGCGGTGAAAGGCCATCCCGTCGTGATCTACGGCTTCATCGCCAGCGCCGTCACCAATGGTTGCTGGGGCGTCGGCGTGATCCTGGGCATCGCCCTGCTGATGCGCGAGACCGAGCCGGAGCCGCTCAAGGCCTATGGGTTGGTGATGAGTGCCTATGGCGTCGGCAATGTGCTGACCAACCTCGTCGTGGTCAGCTTCAAGGCGAGCCGTCCGGCCTGGCGCATCACACTGGGCCGAGTGGTCTTCGGCGTCGGCCTCATGGGCATGGCGATCTCGCCCAACCTCCACACCCTCATGATCGTGGCGGCGCTTACCGCCATCAACGGGCCGGTGACCGAGCTCGCCATGCTCAACCTGCTGCAGGCGAGCTTTCCGCTCCATCTGCTGGCGCCGACCTTCCGGGTTCAGATCGCCTTGGCGGTGGCGGGCATCTTCGCAGCCTATCTGCTGGCGCCGACCCTGTTCCAGCTTTTCCCGGTGCGAAACGTGATCTTCGGCTGCGGCGTGGTCTCGACCGTGGCCGGCAGCCTCGGCGTCGCCTATTTCGCGTGGCGCCGCGCGATGGCGACGGCCACGAGCTAGCCGCCCACCGCCTTCCGGACGGCGGCGATCACTTGCGCCACCGCCTCGTCGCCGAGCTGCGGATACATGGGCAGGCTCAGCACCTCGCGGGCCGCCTTCTCGGTCTGGCCCAGCCCCGACGGGCCGCAGAGCAGCCGCCCGGCATAGGCCGGCTGGAGATGAACCGGCACCGGGTAATGGATGTTGGTGCCGATCCCAGCCTGCTTCAACCGCTCCTGCAGCGCATCCCGCTCGCCGCTGCGCACGACATATTGATGCCAGACATGGCTGGCGCCCGCCCTGGTCCCGGGGAGCGTCAGCGGCAAGCCGCCCAACCCTCGCCCATAGGCGGCGGCGATCTCGCCGCGCCGGGCATTCTCGGCGGCAAGGCGCGGCAGCCGCACGCGGAGGATCGCCGCCTGCAGCTCGTCGAGCCGGCTGTTGTAGCCGGTGGTATCGCTGACATAGCGCTGCTTCCAGCCATATTGCCGAAGCTGATGGAGCCGCTCGATGATGGCGGGGTCCGAAGCGGTGACGGCGCCGCCATCGCCGAAGGCGCCCAAATTCTTGGTCGGATAGAAGCTGAAGGTGGCGGCGTCGCCGAAGCCGCCGACCGGCCGGCCCATGAACGCCGCGCCCTGGCACTGGGCGCAATCCTCGACCACCTTGGCGCCGTGCCGCCGGGCGGTCGCCATGATCGCCTCCATCTCGGCGCTCTGGCCATAGAGATGCACCGGGATGATCGCCTTGATGCCGGGGATGGCGGCGAAGCTGCGCTCGAGCTCGGCCGGGTCCATCGTGCAGGTCGCGGGCTCGATATCGACCATTACGGCCGAGGCGCCGATGAGCTCGATCGCGGCCACCGTCGCCACCGCCGTATGAGCGACCGTCGCGACCTTGTCTCCGGGGCCGATGCCGACCGCGCGGAGCCCCAGGATCAGCGCGTCGGTACCGCTGGCGACACCGACCGCACGGCCGAGGCCGAGCATTTCCGCGAATTCCCGCTCGAAAGCGGCAACCTCGGCGCCGAGTATATACCAGCCGCTTTCGAGCACGCGCGCCACGGCGGCGTCGAGCTCCGCCTTCTGCGCGCGATAGACGGCGGCGAGATCCATTTGCGGGATCGACATCCCCATTCCCTCAATGTTCAGACATAATCGGCGAAATTCGCCTTGAAATAGTCGAGCGATCGGGCCAGCCCCTCGCGCAGCCCGACCCTCGGCGCCCAGCCGGTCGCGGCACGGAAACGCCGGTCGTCGGCCCAGTAATCGCCGATATCGATCCGCTTGCGCTCGGCCGGGAAGCTCTTGGTCTCGAAGCTGCCGGCGCCGGCCGCCTCGATCACCAGCCGGGCGAGCTGTTCCAGCGTCACGATCTCGGGCGCGCCGATATTGAACGCGGCGCCAAAGCAGGCTGGCGTCACAGCCGCCATGAGGAACGCCTCGACCGCATCGTCGACATAGGTCAGGTCCCGCTTCTGCGCACCTTCCCAGACTTCGAAGCTGCCCCCCTCGATCACGCGGCGCAGCCAGATGCCGAGGAAGGTCTGGCGCGCATCCTTGATGCGCATGCGCGGACCGTAGGTGTTGGTCAGCCGGAGCGACGCCGTCTTCATCCCGTAGACGCGATGATAGAGCAGATGATAGGCCTCGCCGGCCTGCTTGTTGATACCGTTGATGTCGACCGGCCGCACCGGATGCGCCTCGTCGACCGGGAGATAATCCGGCCTGCCGTAGATCTGCCGCGTGGAGGCATAAACGATCGTGACGTCAGGATTGAGCGCCCGGCAATCCTCCAGCAAGGCCAGTTGAGCCGCCGCATTGATGTCGAGATCGACCAGCGGCTCGGTCATCGAGGCGAGATGCGCGATCTGGGCCGCCAGATTGAAGATGAAGCGCTGCCCCGGCACGAGTGCGCGGATCGCGGCGCGGTCGCGCAGATCGGCTGGGCTGACCGTCAGCCGTTCCCGGAATCCTGAGAGATTGGCGGGATTGCCGCCATAGTCCGGCATCAGGCTGTCGACGACGAGCACTTCCGCCCCAAGATCGACCAGGCGCCGGGCCAGGGCCGATCCGATGAAGCCCAGCCCACCGGTGACCATCACCTTGGCACCGGCATAGACGCCGCCATAAGGCTTCACAGTTTCTTCGCTCGGTGGCATTGCTTCGGACGAGTTCGAACAGCGCGGGACGATGATGGCCTCGCATCCCGATCCTGAAGTCCGAGATATCGAGCTTCAGAAATTCGCCCTGCGCGACATGACGGATTTCCAAGCCATCACACTAGTGGCGAAGCGACGAGGAGGGAAGCCCCAACTGCCGCCGGAGATACAGCGCTGGTCACGAGTCGCGGCACTCGCGCTCGCCCTGCTGTGCGCGGCCTGCGGCGGCGGGCCCGTGCCGTCGGCGCCCACGCCAGCACCGCCGCGCTCGGGCGAGATGTGCCTGGCCGACCTCAGGACGAAGGGGGCATTCTTCGAGCTCGCCGCCGCACCGGCCGCCAATGCCTGCATGGTCGACACCCCCGTCTCGGCCGAAGGGCTGGCCGCGGCCTTCGCGACTCCGGCGACGATGAGTTGCGCGCTAGCCGACCGGCTGATGGATTTCGACCTGAATGTCGTGCAGCCGACGGCGCTCCAGATGTTCGGCCGCAAGGTCGTGCTGCTCCGCCATCTCGGCGCCTATGCCTGCCGGCTCGAAGCGAGTCGCCGCCATGACCGGCTGAGTCAGCACGCCTACGGTCTCGCGATCGACCTCGGCGGCTTCACATTGAGCGACGGAACGCGAATCGACGTCGAGAAAGACTGGACTCGCGACGACGCTCGCGGCAGGTTTCTTCGTGCGATCGCAAGGGGGGCTTGCTCGTATTTTTCAGTCGTCCTGACGCCGGCGTCCAACAGCCTGCATCGGGATCATTTGCATCTCGACATTGGGCCGGACCGGCTATGCAGCGTCGCCTGACGACCGAAAAATGCGGACATACGCATCGAAGATCTTGCGTCTAAACTGGATCGTGCTACCATATTTGGTAGGTTTTAGGTCTGAGCTACACTTTTATCCGGTGGGGACCCGATGGACAATATCTGGACTCAGGATCGCATCGACGCGCTCGCCTCGCTCTGGGCCGAGGGGCTGTCCACAGCCGAAATCGGTCGACGCCTCGGCATCACGAAGAACTCGGTCGTCGGCAAGGCGCACCGCCTTTCCCTGACCCCTCGCCCGTCTCCGGTCAAGATCACGGGCAAGCCGCGCGTGAAGCCCTCGCCGAAAGTGGTCGAGCTGTCCGGCCCGACCTGCTCATGGCCGCACGGCCATCCGGGCGAGAAGGGCTTCCATTTCTGCGGTGCCCGTGCGGCCCAGGGCAAGCCCTATTGCTCCGAGCATGCCGCGCTCGCCTATGTGCGGCCGAAGAGCAGCTCGTCGAACGCAGCCTGATCGCGATCCCGAGTCGCAATCGTCGGACTCGGGACATCTGGCAGGGGGTCGGTCGTGGCCGGGGGGCGCGGCCGGCCTCCGGGCTGGAAGCTCGGCGTATCGAAAGGCTCAGTGCATCAATCGATGCATGGCGCGGTCGAGGCCGTTCAGGGTCAGCGGGAACATCCGGCCTTCCATCAGCTCCTCGATGAGCCCGATGGTCATCGTCCCACCCCAATATTTCTCGGCGATCGGATTGAGCCAGACGGCACGCGGATATGTCGCCAGCAGCCGCTTCAGCCAGATCTGCCCCGGCTCGGCATTGAAGCTGTCGACGGCGCCGCCGGGCTGGATCAGCTCATAAGGGCTCATGCTGGCATCGCCGACGAACACCAGTTTCCAGCTTTGGTCGAAGGTGCGCATGATGTCGGCCACCGGCATGCGGTAGGCCGGCTGGAAATTGGCGTTCTTCCACATGAGATCGTAGGGGCAATTGTGGAAGTAGAAATGCTCCATATGCTTGAACTCCGCCCGCGCGGCCGAGAACAGCTCCTCGCACAGCTTGACGTGATCATCCATCGAGCCGCCGATATCGAGGCATAGCAGCACCTTCACGGCATTGTGCCGCTCCGGCACCATCTTGAGATCGAGATATCCGGCGTTCCTGGCGGTGGCGCCGATCGTGCCCGGCAGGTCGAGCTCGCTCGCCGCCCCTTCGCGCGCGAACCGGCGCAGGCGGCGCAGCGCCACCTTGATGTTGCGCGTGCCGAGCTCGACATTGTCGGCCAGATTCTTGAATTCCCGCTTGTCCCAGACCTTGACCGCGCGCCGGTTGCGGCTGCCTTCCTGGCCGATGCGGACACCCTCGGGATTATAGCCGTTGGCGCCGAAGGGCGAGGTGCCGGCCGTGCCGACCCATTTCGAGCCGCCCTGGTGTCGCCCCTTCTGCTCCTCCAGCCGCTGTTTCAGCGTCTCCATCAGCTTTTCCCAGCCGCCGAGAGCCTCGACCATCGCCTTTTCTTCGTCGGTCAGGTTCTTCTCGGCGAGCTTGCGCAGCCATTCCTCGGGCAGCTCCACGATCTCGACCGGCGGCTGACCGGGACTGGCCGCCGGGCCTTCGAGCCCCTTGAAGCATTGTCCGAATACCTGGTCGAACTTGTCGACATGGCGCTCGTCCTTCACCAGCGCCGTCCGCGCCAGATAGTAGAATTGCTCGATATCGTACTCGGCGAGACCCGCCTGCATCGCCTGCTGCAGGGTCAGGAACTCGCGCAGGCTGACCGGGACTCCGGCAGAGCGGAGCGCAAGGAAGAATTGGATGAACATGGCGCGGCCTCAGCGCTGCTGGTTGCGCCGGTGCAGGAAGGCCAGCCGTTCGAACAGATGGACATCCTGCTCGTTCTTGAGGAGTGCCCCATGGAGCGGCGGGATGAGCTTGGCCGGATCGCGGTCGCGTAGCGTCTCGGGCGAGACGTCCTCGGCCATCAGCAGCTTCAGCCAATCCAGCAGCTCGGAGGTCGAGGGCTTCTTCTTGAGGCCGTTCACCTCGCGGATCTCGTAGAACAGCGTCAGCGCCTCGCGCACCAGCAGCTTCTTGATGCCGGGATAATGGACCTCGACGATCTGCTCCATCGTCTCCCGGTCGGGGAAGCGGATGTAGTGGAAGAAGCAGCGGCGCAGGAACGCGTCCGGCAGCTCCTTCTCGTTGTTGGAGGTGATCATGATGATCGGCCGATGCTTGGCCTTCACCGTCTCGCGCGTCTCATAAACGTAGAATTCCATGCGATCGAGCTCGAGCAGCAGATCGTTCGGGAATTCGATGTCGGCCTTGTCGATCTCGTCGATCAGCAGCACCGGCGGATCCTCGGCCGTGAAGGCCTCCCACAGCTTGCCGCGGATGATGTAATTGCCGATATCGTGGACGCGAGCATCGCCGAGCTGGCTGTCGCGCAGGCGCGACACGGCATCGTATTCGTAAAGGCCTTGCTGCGCCTTAGTCGTGGATTTGATATGCCAGGCGATCAGGTTCTTGCCGAGCGCGCTCGCCACTTCCTGGGCGAGCACGGTCTTGCCGGTACCGGGCTCGCCCTTGATCAGCAAGGGCCGTTCGAGCGTCACCGCCGCATTGACCGCGACCTTCAGGTCTTCCGTCGCGACATAGGATTCGGTCCCGGTAAACTTGGCCATCAGGGCGACTCTCCAGCAGACGAAGCGAGCAACAGCCTCAAACCCTATGGGGTTTCCGCCGCCATTGCCATCGCCATGCGGTCAGGATTGCAGCTCTCTCCCGTCCCGATCGAAGGCGATATTGCCGGTGACGATCCGGATGACGCCATCCACCTCGGTGCCGAAAGGCAGCATCAGCCTTTCCCAGAAGGCGGCATAGCGCGCCACCGGCTTGTAGCTCGACAGCACCGGCACGCGCTTGATCAGGATCGCCCGATAGAGCGCCATGTTGAAATTGACGATATAGGCGGAGGAAGGATGGGTGGAGAGCAGCTTGCCGGTCATGTCGAAGCCGGACACGGCGGTCATGACGGTGCCGAACAGGCGATAGCGGAAATCGCGGCCGCCCTCGACCGCTTCCAGCACGGCGACGCGGCCGAGCGCCGGCTGAATGCGAACCGGATCGACCGCGCTGATCGGCGGCATCGCCTGATCGCCGCGGCTCTCATGCCAATATTCCAGGAGAATTTTGTTCTCGCGTCCCCGCACCGCCTCGCGTTCAGGCGCCCACGAGGCGTCGGGCCCGACCGCCCCGCTCTCAACGAAGCTCGCTCGAATATCGTCGAGGCGATCACGCAGGATCGCATCCTGCCAAAGACTTACCGTTTCCCACTCGACCGACATTTGGACGCGTCCCAGACCCGCTTCGCTGCGCAACTTCACCGATACAATGCCCGGACGCTATGACCTTCGGAATTTAAACTGGATTAAGATGCAAGTGAAGGCGCGCCTGTCGCAAGCTTGCCCCACATCCGAGCCCGCTTGTTGCGCCCTGCCCGTGGGCGAGCCAGGATGGAAAGCCACTGGCGAAGGAGACCATGTTGGATCAATTGGTGGAAAAGAGTGCCGTCGAGCTGCGCCGCCTGATCGGCCGCAAGGAAATCTCGCCGGTCGAGCTGCTGGAAGCGAGCATCGCCAGGATCGAGCAGGTCAACCCCGCCATCAACGCGATGGTGGCACTCGATCTCGATCGCGCCCGGGATTCGGCGCGCGCGGCCGAGCGGGCGGTGCTGCGCGGCGAGGCGCTGGGCCCGCTCCACGGGCTGCCGCTCGGCGTCAAGGATCTGTCCGAAACGGCGGGGCTGCGCACGACCTTCGGCTCGCTGCTCTACAAGGATCATGTGCCGGCCACCGACGAGGCCGTGGTGGCGCGGATGCGCGCGGCCGGCGGCATCGTGCTGGGCAAGACCAACACGCCCGAATTCGGCGCCGGCGCCAATACCCGCAACCGCGTCTATGGCGCCACCGGCAACCCGTTCGATCCGTCGCTGACCGCCGCCGGCTCGTCGGGCGGTTCGGCCGCCGCGGTAGCACTGGGCATGGTACCGCTGGCGAGCGGCTCGGACATGGGCGGCAGCCTGCGCACACCGGCCGGATTCTGCGGCGTGGTGGGATTGCGCCCGAGTCCCGGGCTGGTCCCGAATGATCGGCGCCTCACCGGCTGGTCGCCGCTTTCGGTCGATGGCCCCATGGCGCGTTCCGTACCGGACGCGGCCTTGCTGCTGTCGGCCATGGCCAGCGCCGATGCCGCCGATCCGCTGGCCGGACCGGTCGATCCGGCGAGCTTCGCCGCCTTGCCCGAGATCGATCTCGCCAGCCTCCGCGTCGCCGTCTCGGAGGATCTCGGCTTCGCCCCGGTCGATGACGGGATCCGCCGCACCTTTCAGACGCGCTGCGGCCAGTTCGCCGATCTCTTCGGCGAATCGGTCGAGCGCGATCCGGAACTGGGCGATGCCGACCGCATCTTCTCCGTGCTGCGCGCCGAGGGCTTCCTCGCCAATCAGGTCGAGAATGTCGAGCGTTCGCGCGACCTCCTGGGCATGCCGGTCATCGCCAATGTCGAGCAGGCGCTGACCTTCACCTATGCCGACCGGGCCAAGGCCCATGTCGAACAGACCAAGCTCTACCGGCGCATCCAGATCCTCTTCCGCGAGGTCGACCTGCTGATCTGCCCGATCGCCTCGGTCAGCCCCTTTCCTCACGCGCAATGGGCGCCGGAAGAGATCAACGGCGAGAAGCTCGCGCATTACTTCCACTGGATCGCCCTCACCTATGGGCTGACGCTGACCGGCCATCCCGTCGTGGCGCTGCCGTGCGGACGCGACCACAAGGGACTGCCCTTCGGCATCCAGATCATGGGGCCGCGCGGCGGCGACCGGTTCGTGCTGGGTGCCGCGGCGGCGCTGGAGCGCGCTTTCGCCGAACGCGCGCCGCTCAACCGGCCGATCCCGGACATCGCCCGGCTGGCGGGCGCGCGCTGATGCATCCCAATGAATCATTGATCGGCGCCGCCGACGCACGCCGCCGGCTCGATACGCCGGCGCTCCTGATCGAGCTCGGCGCGCTCGACCGCAACATCGCCCGCATGGCGGAATTCGCCCGCGCCCAAGGCCTGGCGCTCAGGCCGCACGCCAAGACCCATAAGTCCGACGAGATCGCCCGCCGGCAGATCGAGGCCGGCGCCGTCGGCATCTCCTGCGCCACGCTGGGCGAGGCCGAGATCATGGTCGCGGCCCGCATTCCGGGCGTGCTCGTGACCTCGCCGCAAGTGACCGAAAGCAAGGTCGCGAGGCTGATCGCCCTCGCCCGCGCGGCCGGCCCTGACGGGCTCATGGTCGTGATAGACCATCCCGACAATCTCGCGGCACTCGACCGGGCCGCAGCGTCGCTGCCCCATCCGCTGGCCGTGCTGGTGGATTGCGCCGCCGGGCTGCAGCGGACCGGCTGCGCCACGGCCGAGGCGGCGCTGGCGCTCGCCCGCGCCGCGCACGCGGCCCCGCATCTGGCCCTGCGCGGCATCCAGCATTATTCCGGCAATCTCCAGCACATCCCGGTCCGCTCCGAACGGGCGGCGCTCGCCAAGGCTCAGCGGGACGGCCTCGCGGCCCTGGTGGCACAAGGCCGCGCCGAGGGGCTGCCGCTCGACATCGTCAGCGGTGCCGGCACCGGCACTTTCGATCTCGACCCCGAGGGCGGCGTCTTCACCGAGCTCCAGACCGGCTCCTACATCTTCATGGATGTCGATTATCTGAAGGCGCTGGCCGACGGGCGCAACGAGCCGCCGTTCGAGACGGCGCTGCTGGTCCAGACCAGCGTCGTCAGCACCAATGCCGAGAAATGGGTGACCACCGATGGCGGGCTCAAATGCTTCGCGACCGAAGGGCCGCGCCCATCCGTGCTGAGCGGCGCCGATACCGCCAGCCGGTATGAATATTTCGGCGACGAGCACGGCATGCTGGTGTTCGCGGGGGCCAAGCCGCGATTGGGCGACCGCGTCGAGGTGGTGACGCCGCATTGCGATCCGACCGTCAACCTCCACGATTTCTATCATGTGATGGAAGGCGACAAGCTGGTGGCGCTGTGGCCGGTCGCGGCGCGCGGCAAACGCTGATTGGGAGAACCTTGCATGAGCATCAAATCCATTCTGGTGCCATTGAGCGGCGGTGCGATGGACGCGGCCTGCCTCGCCGCCGCCGACCCGATCGCAAAGCAGCATCGCGCCCATGTCACTGCCTTGTTCGCCGCCGCCGATTCCAGCGCCATCCCGATGGCGATGATGACCGACGGCACCGGCCTGGCCTTGAGCGGCAATCTGGTGGAAACCTTGCAGGAACAAGTCGACAATCGGCGCGCGCGGGCCGAGGCCGCCTTCGCCCAATGGCAGGCGAGTTGCGCGCTGCCATCCGCGAAGCGGACCGCGCGGTCGGGGCCGAGCGCGAACCTCCTGGTCGAGACCGGCGAGGAGAGCCAGCTCGTCCGCACCCATGGCGTCGTTGCCGACCTGATCATCCTGCCGGCGCCGGCCGCCGGTGAGGTCGAGCGCGAGCTGGCGCTCGAATCGGCACTCTTCGATGCCGGCCGGCCGGTGCTGACATTGCCCGGTCCGGACCTGCCGACACCGGCCGCCGATGCGCCGATCGTGATCGCCTGGAACGGCAGTGCCGAGGCCGCGCATGCGCTGACCGGCGCCCTGCCCTTCCTGGCTTCGGCGAGTGCGGTCACCGTGCTTCATGCCGGCCATGCCGACCGGCGCACCCTGCTCAACCCGGTCGTGACCTATCTCGGCCGTCACGGCGTCAAGGCCGCGGCGCGCGGCATCCCCGACCATGGCGATGCCGGCAAGGCGATCCTGGCCGAAGCGCTGCGGCTGGAGGCGGGACTGCTGGTCATGGGCGCCTATACCCATAGCCGGGTCCGGGAATTCGTCTTCGGCGGCGTGACCCGGCATGTCCTCGATCAGGCCCGGCTGCGCGTGCTCGCCGCGCATTGAAAGATTTCCCGCCCTAAGCCTGTGACTTTTTTGCCAAGTCCGTTCCGCAACTCGGTCGACGCGACGCCAAAGCCCTTCTCGGCCGGCGCCGCCGACGCGTAAGGTCTGTCGCCCGGCGCACCCGCGCCCGTTCGATTCGTATCAGCCGACCGATGGAAATTTACCTGCCGATCGCTCAGGTCTCCCAGGACGTGTTCGTCCTTCTGGGACTCGGCTTGGTCATGGGCTTCCTGTCGGGGATGTTCGGCGTCGGCGGCGGCTTCCTTTTGACCCCGATGCTGATCTTCATCGGCGTGCCGCAGCCGGTCGCCGTCGCCTCCTCCTCCAATCAGCTCGTCGGCGCCTCGCTCTCGGGCGCGCTCAATCACTGGCGGCGCGGCAATGTCGATTTCAAGATGGGAGCCGTCATGGTCACGGGCGGCGTGGTCGGCTCCTTCGCCGGCGTGCAGCTCTTCAGCGTTTTGCGCCGGCTCGGCCAGATCGATCTGGTCATCTCGCTGAGCTATGTGATCCTGCTGAGCACGCTCGGCACCATGATGATGATCGAGAGCCTGGGCGCCGTGCTGCGCGCACGCCAGCCCGGCGCCCGTAAGCGCCGGCTGCATCAGCACACCTGGTTTCACCGGCTGCCTTTCAAGATGCGGTTCCGCCGCTCCAAGCTCTATATCAGCGCGCTCCTGCCGCTGGGCCTCGGCTTCGCCATCGGCATCCTGTCGGCGGTGCTGGGCATCGGCGGCGGTTTCCTGGTCGTCCCGGCGATGATCTATGTGCTGGGCATGCCCGCCAGCGTCGTTCCCGGCACCTCGCTGTTCCAGACCGTGTTCATCGCCGCCAGCGCCACCATCCTGCAGGCGGTGACCAACCAGACGGTGGATGGGCTGCTCGCGCTCCTCATGCTGGCCGGCGGCGCCATCGGTGTGCAGTTCGGCGCCCGCTACGCGGCCCGCGTCAGCGGCGAGTATCTCCGGGTCGGGCTCGCCGCCCTCATCCTGCTGGTCGGCGCCAAGCTGCTGTTCGACCTGACGGTACCGCCGGTCGATCCCTATTCGATCGCGCCGAGGATCGAATGAGGCGGCTGCTGCTCGGCCTGCTGCTGCTCTTGGCGCTGGCGCCCCGGCCGGCCTCGGCCCAGCAGCTCGTGGCCGACCTCACCGACCATCTCGTCGCGATCACGACCGGGTTCAACGGCGCCAACGTCACCCTCTTCGGCTCGATCGACGGCGGCGGCGATGTCGTCGTCGTCGTGCGCGGGCCGGAACGCGAGACCGTGGTGCGCCGCAAGAGCCGCATCGCCGGCATCTGGCTCAACACCAAGAGCATGGCCTTCGTCAATGTGCCGGGCTATTACCGGGTCTTCTCGAACAAGCCGCTCGACCAGGTGGCGCCGCAGAGCCTGCGCCAATTCAACCAGATCGGCGCCGACCAGGTGAAATTGGCACCGACCGAGGGCCGGATCGCCCATGACGAGATCGGCCTGTTCCAGTCCGCCCTGCTTTCGGACGAGCTGGAAAGCGGACTCTATCGCGCCGAGCCGGGCCATATCGATTTCCTGGGCGGAAAGCTGTTCCGCGCCACGCTCAACTTCCCGCGCACGGTGCCGACGGGCACCTACTCGATCCAGATCTTCCTGCTGCGCAACGGCGATGTCGTGGCCGCCCAGACGACTCCGCTGATCATCTCGCAGACAGGCCTGGAAGCGACGCTCAATCAGTTCGCCACCGACCAGCCGGTGCTCTACGGCATTATTGCGGTTCTGATGGCGGCGATGGCAGGATGGTTGGCAAGTCTGCTGTTCCGGATCGCCTAAGGCTAGATGACGTCATCGCCCCCTGCCCATGAGCGCGTCTTCCTCGTCATCGTCGACGAGTCCCCGGAGCTGCGCGTGGCGCTACGCTATGCCTCGCTGCGGGCGCTCCACACCGGAGGCCGGGTGGCGCTGCTCCATGTCGTCGAGCCGACCGACCGGCAGCATTGGATGGCGCTCGAAAGCCTGATGCGCGAGGAGAAGCGCGAGGAGGCCGAGCAGATGATGGAGCGCTACGCCGCCGAGGTCGCCGCCGTCACCGGTGCGCCGCCGACCGTGCATATTCGCGAAGGTAACGGGCGCGACGAGATATTCGGGCTCATCGACGAAGATCCGTCGATCTCGATCCTGGTGCTGGCCGCCGCCGTTTCCGACAGCGGCCCCGGCCCGCTGGTGAGCGCGCTTTCCGGCAAATATATCAGCCGTCTGCGCGTGCCGATCACGATCGTGCCGGCCAACCTGACCGATGAACAGATCGCCGCGCTGACCTGAAAGGGTTGATCTGGCCGCCCGCCGTGCCAAGGTGAAGGTCATCGGATCCGAAATCCTACTGAAAGTACCTGAGCGATGTTCATCCAGACCGAACAGACCCCGAATCCGGCGACGTTGAAATTCCTGCCCGGCCGGGCCGTGCTGACGACCGGCACCGCGAATTTCCCCGACGCGGAATCGGCCGTGCGGTCGCCCCTGGCGCAGAAGCTGTTCGCGCTCGACGGCGTGGCAGGCGTGTTCCTGGGCTACGACTTCATCACCATTACCAAAGCGCCCGAGACGGATTGGTACGCGCTGAAGCCCGCCGTGCTGGGCGCCATCATGGATGCCTACACGACCGGCCTCGCCGCCATGCAGCCCGATGCGGTCTCGACGCCCGGCTCGACCGCAAACGACGACGACGACGAGATCGTGAGCCAGATCAAGGAGCTGATCGATACGCGCGTGCGTCCGGCCGTGGCCCAGGACGGCGGCGATATTATTTTCCACGGCTTCGACAATGGCATCGTCTACCTGCATATGCAGGGCTCGTGCGCGGGTTGCCCGAGCTCGACGGCGACGCTCAAGTCCGGCATCGAGAACATGCTGCGCCACTACATCCCCGAGGTGAGCGAAGTCCAGGCGGTCTGAGCCTGTGCATACGCTGCTGGCCCGCGCGGGCTGGGGCTCGGCCATCATCGAGGCCGCGCTCGAGCTGTCGGGTCAGCCCTATCGCTGCGAGATCATCGACGGCGCTCCGGGCGAGAAGGAGCGCGAGAAGCTGTTGGCGCTCAATCCGCTGGGTCAGCTGCCGACCCTGCTGCTGCCCGACGGCACGGTCATGACCGAGAGTGCGGCCATGATCCTGCACCTTGCCGATTTCACGCCTGCTTCCGAGCTGGCGCCGCCGGCCGGAGCGCCGGAGCGCGCCGCCTTCCTGCGCTGGCTGATCTTCCTGGTCGCGGCGGTCTATCCGACCTTCACCTATGGCGACGATCCATCGCGTTACCATGTCGACGAGCCGGCGCAGAAAGCGTTGCGCGCCGCCACCGACGCCCAGCGCGAAGAGTTGTGGCGGCAGGTCGAGGCCGCCGCGCAGGCGCCCTGGTTCCTCGGCACCCGCTTCTCGGCAATCGATCTCTATATCTGGACCATGACGCGCTGGCGGCCCCGGCGCGGCTGGTTTGCGGCGGAATGTCCCAAGCTCAGCGCGATCGCGGTGGAAATGGACCGGGATCCGCGCCTTGCCGGCATCATGGCGCGCAACTGGCCGGCTTGAAGCCGGATGGCGCCGCGCGCGCGATCCATGATACCTGACACCAACCGCCTCTTCCGCCTGGAGCGTTCAAGATGATCGACGCGCATGCCCACGACGTACTGTTCAAATCCGCCCGGACCCATAATGGCTGGCAGGACAAGCCGGTTCCCGCCGATCTCCTCCACCGCGCCTACGATCTCGCCAGGATGGGCCCGACCAGCGCCAATTGCAGCCCGATGCGCGTCGTCTTCGTGACGTCTCCGGAAGCCAAGGAACGGCTGAAGCCCGCGCTGTCGGCCGGCAATCTGGACAAGACCATGGCGGCGCCGACGACGGCGATCCTCGCCAACGACTCGAAGTTCTACGACGAGCTGCCGCGCCTGTTTCCGCATGCCGACGCCCGCTCCTGGTTCACCGGCAGCGCCGAATTGGCGGCGGTCACGGCCATGCGCAACGGCACGCTTCAGGCCGCCTATCTGATCATCGCGCTGCGCTCCCTCGGCCTCGATTGCGGCCCGATGTCGGGCTTCGACAATGCCAAGGTCGACGCCGAGTTCTTCCCCGACGGCCGCTTCAAATCCAACTTCCTGTGCAACATCGGCTATGGCGATCCGGCCAAGCTGTTCCCGCGCAGCCCGCGCTTCGAGTTCGAGGACGTCTGCAAGATCGTCTGATTCGGCGGGAGGATGGCCCCGGTTCATATGGTTAGAGACCGATTCAGCGATCATGTCGTACGACATGATCGCATCGGGCTCTATGGGGCCATCATGGTCCTCGGCAGCACCGTGTCGCTCAGCACCGGATAGCGCCGCGGCTGAAACAGCTGATAATGCCACCATTCGTTGCGATAGAAGTCCCAACCGGCCGCGGTCATGAGCCCGAGCAAGGTAAGCCGGTTGCGCTGGGCCGCCGGCGGAATTTCGGTATCGGCATGGTGCGATAGCGGCGTGAAGGCGTCGAAGCCGGTGCCCATGTCGAGCTCGCCGCCATCGGCATCGATCAGGTTCAAATCGATCGCGGCGCCGCGCGAATGCGGCGAGCCGCGGCGGGGATCGGCGAGGAATTCCGGATCCGGACGCGCGTTCCACAGCCGCCATTGCGCCTCCGACGGGCGGAAGGCGTCGAAGATCTTGAAGCGCAGGCCGAACGGACGGGCCAGATCCACCGCGTGCCGCAGCAGCTTTTCCGCCTCGGGATTGAGATAACAGCCGGGACGCGCATATATCGGCTTGCCGGTAATGTTGTCGGCGGTGGCATATCGGATGTCCAACACCACATCGTGACTGGCTTCGGTGATCTCGATCAGCATCTTTCAGCTCAAGGGGCTTACAGGCGGAATGAGCCGCGGTCATAGCATGATGGTCCGGGCGTGAGCGAGCCGGTCCTGCACCGAATTCTGGCCTTCGATTGCTCGGGCGGCGCGTGCTCCGCGGCGGTCTGGAGCGACGGCGCCATCCGGGCCGAGCGCATGGCGGTGATGGAACGCGGCCATGCCGAGGCGCTGATGCCGCAGATTCGCGACGTCATGGCCGAGGCGGGGCTCGATTTCACGGCGCTCGACGCTCTCGCCACCACGGTCGGCCCCGGCTCCTTCACCGGTCTGCGCCTGGGGTTGGCCGCGGCCAAAGGGCTGGCGCTCGCGACGGACCTGCCGATCATGGCCTTCTCGGGATTCGAGGCGGTGCTGGCCGGCATCCCGGCGGAGCGGCGGAGCGGTCGGCCGGTGGCGGTGGCGATCGACAGCCGCCGCGGCCCGGTATTCGCCCAGCTCTTCACGGCCGAAGGCCGGGCGGCGGCCCCACCCGAAGCGGTCGAGCCGAACAATTTCGAGGCCTGGCTGCCGCCCGGCCCGATTCTGGTGTCGGGAGACGGCACGCCCGGACTTGCGGCACCGGCGCGCGCGGATATCGAAATCTCGGCCGTGCCATCACGGATCAGCGCCGCTGCCCTGGCACGACAGGCAGCTTCACTCGGCCGCGCCGGCCTGGGCCGGCTGCCGGTGGCGCCGCTCTATCTCCGCCCCCCGGATGTAACGCTGCCGAAGCAGGCCGCCTCGTGACCGATCCCACCATCCGCATCCGCGGGCTCGCCCTCACCGATCTCGATATCGCAGTCGCCATCCATGAGGATGCGTTCGGTGTCGAAGCCTGGGACCGGAAGGCCATCGCCGAAATCATGGCGATGCCCGGCGCGGTCGGACGGCTGGCCTTCGACGATCGGGCGGACGCCCCCCTGCCCTTGGGCTTCGCGCTTATCCTGTTGGTTGCAAGCGATGCCGAGCTCCTGACTCTGGCAGTGGCACACCGGGTCCGCCGCCTTGGCGTCGGCACCATGTTGCTGCAGGACTTTTTCCACCAGGCGCTGCGCGTCGGGGCGACCAACGCCTTCCTCGAGGTCGCGGAAGACAATATCCCGGCTCAATGCCTCTACGCCCGGCTCGGATTCCGCAAGGAAGGCATGCGGCGCGACTATTACCGGCGCCCCGGAAACAAGCGAATCGCCGCACATCTATTGCGCCGCCCGCTTCCCTGAGCCTCGGCAATCTCACCTGCGGCTGGACATAGGCCGATCCTCACCATTATCGGCTTGTAGAATTGCGAGTCTTGCTTATTGCTTTGCCGCGACGACCTATCTATCTTGGAATCCAGATTTTACATTAGGACAACCAAGCATGACTGAAGAGACCGAGGCAGTGGATTTGTTGGGTCTTACCACCGAAATCGTGGCCGCCCACGTGTCCAATAACGCCGTGGCGCTCGATGATCTGCCGGTACTGATCGGCCAAGTCTACAAGTCGCTGGCCGCCATGGGGACCGCGCCCGAGCCGGTTCAAGAGAAGCTGCAACCGGCGGTTCCCGTCAAGAAGTCGGTCCATCCGGATTACATCGTCTGCTTGGAAGACGGCAAGAAGTTGAAGATGCTGAAGCGGCATCTGAAGACTGCCTACGACATGACCCCGGAGGACTACCGGGAGCGTTGGGGCCTGCCGCCCGACTATCCCATGGTGGCCCCAAACTATGCGCGCCAGCGCAGCAAGTTGGCCAAGGATATCGGCCTTGGCACCCGCGCACGGCGCGACGCCTGATCCAGGCGCGGCGCAACGGCCCCACACAAGCGGTGGATGTCGAGTAGCATTGCGGCGCATGGCCCGGCCCGTGATACGGGTAGGCTCGTGCGCCGCAATCTATTATACTTGGCCCTCTGACATCACGACACCCCACGGCGGATAGAGGCATGGTTTCTCATCTGGAACAGATCTGCATCGATAAAGGGCTGAAGATGACCGATCAGCGCCGGGTCATCGCGCGCGTCTTGTCCGAGGCCGATGATCACCCGGATGTCGAAGCGGTCTATCGTCGTGCCACGATCGTCGATCCGCGCATCAGCATCGCGACCGTCTACCGCACCGTGCGGCTGTTCGAGGAGGCGAATATCCTCGACCGGCACGATTTCGGCGATGGGCGCGCCCGTTATGAGGAGCGTTCGGCCGATCATCACGATCATTTGATCGACATGCAGACCGGGCAGGTCATCGAGTTTCAGAACGAGGCGATCGAGGAATTGCAGCGTCGCGTCGCCGAAGAGCTCGGCTACAAGCTCGTCGGCCATCGGCTGGAACTCTACGCCGTGCCGACGGCCGGCCGCGCCGAGCGAGGCTGATGAACGATGGTGCGAAGGCCGGGGCAGCGACGATCGGGCGGAGGGCGACCGCCGGGCGCCGAACGGCGTGAATAGTTTCCCCTCCAACCTGCTGAGGTCCGTCCGGCTCGGCGCTTATCTCCTCTTCACCCTTTTCGCCATGCCGGTGCAGGCGATCGCGCTGCTCTGCGGCCTGCGCGGCTTCACGGTCGGCTTCCCCCTTTTCTATCATCGCACGGTCGTCCGGATCCTGGGCTTTCGGCTCAATGTGCGCGGCCGGCTTTCGACCGCTCAGCCGACCCTGTTCGTGACCAATCACAGCTCGTATCTCGACATCGAGATGTTCGGCGCGGTGATCCCCGGTTCCTTCGTCGCCAAGAGCGAGGTCAAGGGCTGGCCCCTGTTCGGCTGGCTCGCGCGGCTGCAGCGGACCGTCTTCGTCGACCGGCGTGTGCGCAGTTCGGCCGAGCAGCGCGACAGCTTGGCCGCGAGGCTGCAGTCCGGCGACAATGTCATTCTGTTCCCCGAGGGCACCAGCAACGACGGGACCAGGCTGCGCCCGTTCAAGAGCGCGCTCTTCTCCGCCGCGGAGATTCGGGTCGAGAGCCGGCCGGTCACGGTTCAGCCGGTGACCCTTTCCTATACCAAGCTCAACGGCATGCCGATCGGCCGCGACATTCGGCCCCTATTTGCCTGGTTCGGCGATATGGAGCTGGTCGGCCATCTCTGGACCGTCGCCGGGCTCGGCATCACCGACATCGTCATCGAGTTTCACCCGCCGGTCACGATCGACTGCTTCGGTTCGCGCAAGAAGCTGGCGGAGCATTGCGAAAGAGTGATCGCGGAAGGGCTCTCCGCGGCGAATTCCGGGCGTCTGGCGCCGCTCGGCGAGACCGTGCCGGACGAGGCGCCGCGCGCGGTCGGCGGCGCCGAAGCCATGACGGCAACCTGATGCGCCGAGACCGAGCGTGAGCAAGAAACTCTATATCAAGACCTATGGCTGCCAGATGAACGTCTACGATTCGGACCGTATGGCCGATGTCCTGGCGCCGCTCGGCTTTGCTCAGGCCGAGGCGCCGGATGGCGCCGACATGGTCATCTTCAACACCTGCCATATCCGCGAGAAGGCCGAGGACAAGCTGTTCTCCGACCTCGGCCGGCTGCGCCCGCTGAAGCATGCCAAGGAAGACGAAGGCGGGCGGATGATCGTCGCCGTCGCCGGCTGCGTGGCCCAGGCGCAAGGGGCCGAGATCATGCGCCGCGCGCCCATGGTCGATATCGTGCTCGGCCCCCAGACCTATCACCGCCTGCCCGAGATGGTCGCCCGCGCCGCGCGCTCGGCCGGCGGCATCCTCGATACGAGCTTCCCGGCCGAGGCCAAGTTCGATTTCCTGCCCGGTGAGAGCAAGGCGCCCGGCGTCTCGGCCTTCCTGTCGATCCAGGAAGGCTGCGACAAGTTCTGTACCTTCTGCGTCGTGCCCTATACGCGCGGCGCCGAATATTCCCGTCCGGCCCAGGCGGTCCTGGCCGAAGCCCGCCGCCTGGTCGCGGCCGGAGCGCGCGAGCTCGTGCTGCTCGGCCAGAACGTCAACGCCTATCACGGCGCGGCGCCCGACGGCGGCGTCTGGGGCCTGGCGCAGCTCGCCTACGGTCTGGCCGAGATCCCCGACCTCGCCCGCATCCGCTACACCACCTCGCATCCGCGCGATGTCGACGAGGCGCTCATCCGCGCCCATGGCGAGCTGCCGCAGCTGATGCCGTTCCTGCATCTGCCGGTGCAGTCGGGCAGCGACCGGGTGCTCGCCGAAATGAACCGGCGGCACACCGCCGACGAGTATCGCCGCGTCATCGACCGCTTGCGCGCGGCCCGGCCGGACCTCGCCTTCTCCTCCGATTTCATCGTGGGATTTCCGGGCGAGACCGAGGCCGAGTTCGAGGCGACCTACAAGCTGGTCGAGGAGATCGGCTTCGCCAATTCCTTCTCCTTCCGCTACTCGCCCCGCCCCGGCACGCCGGCCGCAGCCATGGAAAATCAGGTGCCGGAGGCGGCGGCGCAGACGCGCCTGCTCGCGCTTCAGGATCTGCTCGAACGGCAGCAGCGGCAATTCTATGCCGGCATGATCGGGCGCGAGCTCGACATATTGTTCGAGAAGCCCGGTCGTCATCCGGGCCAGCTGATCGGCCGCAGCCCCTATATGCAGGGCGTCCACTGCCAGGCGCCTACAGGCCTGATCGGCAAGATCCAAGCAGCACGCATCACCGACGCCACCCTCAACAGCCTCGGCGGCGATCTCATGCCGGCAAGCGGCGAGGATCGGGCGGCATGACCGAGAGCATGCTGACGAGCCAGATCGAGTTCGAGGATAACGCCCTGCTGCCGATGCTGTTCGGCGAACGCGACCAGCATCTCGACCCGATCGAGCGTCGACTGGGCGTGACCATGGTGCCGCGCGGCAATCTCGTCGCGATCTCGGGCACCGCCGCCGCAGTCGAACGCGCCGGGCTGGCATTGACCCTGCTCTATGACCGGCTGAAGCGCGGGCTCGAGGTCGATAACGCGGAAGTGGACGCGGTGCTGCGCACGCTGCCGAGCGTGACCGCCGAGAACGGCCCGCCGATCGTCCGGGAAGCCGAGACCATCCGCACGCGCAAGCGCCAGATCTCGGCGCGCTCGCCGGCTCAGAGCGCCTATATCCGCGCCCTGCGCGAGCATAATCTGGTGTTCGGCCTCGGCCCCGCCGGCACCGGCAAGACCTATCTCGCCGTGGCTGCCGCGGTCGACATGCTGATGACCGGCCAGGTCCAGCGCATCATCTTGTCGCGGCCGGCGGTCGAGGCCGGCGAGCGGCTCGGCTTCCTGCCCGGCGACCTCAAGGACAAGGTCGATCCCTATCTCCGCCCGCTCTACGACGCGCTGCACGACATGCTGCCGGGCGACCAGGTCATCAAGCGGCTGGGCAATGGCGACATCGAGGTGGCCCCGCTCGCCTTCATGCGCGGCCGCACCCTGAGCCACGCCTTCGTCATCCTCGACGAGGCGCAGAACACCACGCCGGTGCAGATGAAGATGTTCCTGACGCGCCTGGGCGAAGGCTCGCGCATGGTCGTTACCGGCGATCTCAGCCAGATCGACCTGCCGCGCGGCACGCTCTCGGGCCTGACCGACGCGCTCGATGCGATCGCCGGCGTCGAAGGGATCGACATCATCCGCTTCGGCGAGAGCGATGTCGTGCGCCATCCGCTGGTGATGCGCATCGTCGGCGCCTATGCCAGCCGCGACCGGCGGCGGCAGGGTGCCGATTCCGACCCCATGGCCGAGCCGTGATGGCGATCCGGATCCCCGTCACCATCGAGGAGTCGGCCTGGAGCGACGCCGTCGCCATGCCGTCCCGGCGCGTCGGCCGGATCGTGCGGCGAACGCTCAAGCGCGCCTGCCCCGGCCTCGACGGTGCGACCATCAGCGTCCTCTTGACCGGCGACGCCCAGCAGCGGATCCTGAATCGCGAATGGCGCGGCAAGGATACCTCCACCAACGTGCTTTCTTTTCCGGCCCTGGAGATCGCGGCAGGCGAAACGCCCGAGCCGGAATTCGCCGGCGTGCCGCTCGAGCTCGGCGACCTTGCGCTCGCCTACGAGACCTGTGCCCGCGAGGCGCGCGAGCAGGGCAAGCCGCTTGAGCATCATTTCGACCATCTTGTGATCCATGGCGTGTTGCATCTCTTGGGCTATGATCATGTCGATGATCGCGATGCCGCGGTCATGGAACCGCTGGAGGTGAGCATTCTGGCCGGGCTCGGCATTCCCGACCCTTATGCGGAGACGCTCATGGAGCGCGTGGTCGATGGCTGACATCTCCGACCCCAGGAGCGACGGCCGATCCTTGTGGGAGCGGTTGCTGCGCTGGCGCGGCCTGGCCGGCGAGAGCGAGGACGAGGAGACAGGCGAGGAATCGCGCGAGGCCGCCGACGGCAATGAGCGCACGCTGATCGAGAATGTGTTGCGGCTGAAGACGCTCTCGGCCGCGGATGTCATGATCCCGCGCGTCGATATCGTCGCGGTCGAGGTCGAAACGCCGTTTCGCGACCTGGTGCGGCTGATGGTCGAGGAAGGCCATTCGCGCCTGCCCGTCTACAAGGACGATCTCGACCATGTCATCGGCATGGTCCATGTAAAGGATGTGCTGGCCTTCGTCGCGGCCGGGCGCACCACCACGCTGCAGAAGATGGCGCGCAAGGCGCTGTTCGTGGCGCCGTCGACACGCCTTCTCGACCTGCTATCGCAAATGCGACAACAGCGCGTGCATATGGCTTTCGTCGTCGACGAGTTCGGCGGCATCGACGGGCTGATCACGATCGAGGATCTCGTCGAGGAGATCGTCGGCGATATCGAGGACGAGCATGACGAAGCCGAGCCTGCTCACATCATGGAACGGCCGGACGGCAGCCTGATCGTCGATGCGCGCACGCCCATCGGCGAGTTGGAGGAGCGGCTTGAGCTCAAGCTCCTGACCCAGGAGGCCGCCGAGGAGGTCGATACCGTCGGCGGCCTCATTTTCATGCTCGCTGGCCAGGTGCCCGGACGCGGCGAGATCATTCCTCATGCCGCCGGCCTCGAATTCGAGGTGCTGGACGCCGATCAGCGCCGCGTTCGGCGGCTGCGCGTCCGCCGCCCGGCCGCGCCGGCCGACGATCTGCTGGATGATGGCTGAGACGACGCTGCCGCGCACCGCCGACACGCGCGCCGGGGGTCTGCCCCGTCGGCTCGCGTCGCGTATCGCCTTCAGCACCGGCTGGCGCCGGAACGGCCTGGCCCTGCTGCTGGGCCTCGCCGCCGCGGCCGCCATGCCGCCCTTCAATCTGGTGCCGCTGCTGATTCCGGCCTTTACCGGGCTTGTCTGGCTGATCGACGGTGCCTCGGCCAAGCGCCGCGCCTTCTTCGACGGCTGGCTGTGGAGCATGGGCTTCCTGGTCCCGAGTCTCTACTGGATCTGCCTGTCGATGACCGTCGATCTGGCTCAGTTCTGGTGGATGATCCCGGTCACCCTGCTCGGCCTGCCCGCTTTCCTCAGCCTTTATGCCGGCGGTGCCGCATTGGCGACGCGACTCGTCGGCGGCACGGGAGCCGGACGGATTCTGATCTTCGCCGCCTGCTGGGTCGGCTTCGAATGGCTGCGCGGCCATGTGCCTTTCGGCGGGTTTCCCTGGGTGCTGATCGGCTATGCCTGGTCGAGCGATGCGCCGGTACTGGTCGACATGCTGCAGGCCGCCTCGCTGATCGGCGTCTATGGCCTGAGTCTGCTGACCGTGCTCATTGCAGCGCTCCCCGCCAGCCTCGCCGATCGGGGGATGTCCCGGCCCTATCTGCCCGTCCTCGCCGGCGCCATCCTGTGCGTGGCGCTGATCGGCTGGGGCAGCCTGCGCCTCGCGGGCCCTCCGGTCGCCGATGTCCCCGGCGTCACGCTGCGGCTGGTGCAGACCGACCTGCCGAACAAGCTCGGCGAGAGCATCGAAGACGCCGTGGCGCGTCTGCGTACCGTGCTGGCGACGGCCGAGACGCGGGGGGCGGACGAGGTCACCGCGCAGATCTGGCCCGAATCCTCGGCGGAATTCTTCCTCGACCGCGACCGCGAGGCACGAAACGCCATCGCTCGAGCGGCGCCGCCGGACGGTGTGGTGCTGACCGGGGCGTTACTCGCGGATACCGCCGGCCGGCAGATCTGGAACAGCATGGCTGCGATCGACCAGCAGGGCGCGCTGGTCGGACGGTATGAAAAGGCGCATCTCGTGCCGTTCGGCGAATATGTGCCGCTCTATGAATGGCTGAAATTCGTGCCGATCGTGGCTGGCCGGCCGGGGCTGGCGACCGGACCTGGCGCGATCACGCTCGATCTGCCGCATCTGCCGCCGGTGGCACCGATCATCTGCTACGAGGGCATCTTCGCCCATGCGGCCGTGGACGAGGCGCATCGTCCGGCCTGGATCGTCAACATCACCAACGATGCCTGGTTCGGCCGCAGCATCGGGCCGACGCAGCATTTCGAGCAGGCGCGGCTGCGGGCGGTCGAGGAAGGGCTGCCGCTCGTCCGCTCGGCCAATGGCGGCATCTCGGGCGTGGTCGACCCCTATGGCAGGCGAATCGTGACGCTGCCTCTCGGCACGACTGCCGCCCTCGACGTGAAATTGCCGGAAGCGTTGCCGGAACCGACCCTTTATGCTCGCTTCGGCGACGGTCTCGTGCTGTTGATGGCATTGGTCGCCTTCACCGGCGGCCTGTTCCTCCGGGGGCGGTTCCATTGAATGCGCTTGACGAGACCCGGCGCCGTCTCGCATGAAAGGCGCCGGCCCGCCCACTGTGCGGCCGCGTCACGGTGCGATCGACCAAGGGTGGAGCCCGCGGTGGCGTCACCCATCTTGAGGAAAGGATCGAGCTTGGCCAAGACCGACTATGTATTCACGAGCGAGTCCGTGTCCGAAGGGCATCCGGACAAGGTCTGCGATCGGATCTCGGATACCATCGTCGACATTTTTCTGGCCGCCGATCCCTATGCCCGTGTCGCTTGCGAAAGCTTGGCCACGACCAATCGCGTCGTATTGGCCGGCGAGGTGCGCGGCCCGGCTTCGGTGACGACCGAAATGCTCGTCGAGGGCGCGCGCCGCGCGATTCGCGAGATCGGCTACGAGCAGGAGGGCTTCCACTGGAAGCACGCCGAGGTCGAATGCTACGTCCATGAGCAGTCGAGCGACATCGCGCAGGGCGTCGATGCCGCCGGCAACAAGGACGAAGGTGCCGGCGACCAGGGCATCATGTTCGGCTACGCCGTGCGCGAGACCGAGGACCTGATGCCGGCGCCGATCTATTACGCGCACGCCATCCTGCATTCGCTCGCCGAGGCGCGCCATGCCGACAAGAACTCGCTGCTCGGCCCGGACGCGAAAAGCCAAGTCAGCCTGCAATATGTCAACGGCAAGCCGGTGCGCGCGACCTCCGTCGTCGTCTCGACCCAGCATGGTGCCGCGGCCGACGTGGCCGAGGTGCGCGAACTGGTCCGCCCGCACGTGATGAAGGTCCTGCCCGAGGGCTTCATGTGCTCGGAAGACCAGTTCTATGTGAACCCGACCGGCCGTTTCGTCATCGGCGGTCCCGACGGCGATTGCGGCCTGACCGGGCGCAAGATCATCGTCGACACCTACGGCGGTGCCGCCCCTCATGGCGGTGGCGCCTTCTCGGGCAAGGACCCGACCAAGGTCGACCGCTCGGCCGCCTACGCCGCGCGCTATCTGGCGAAGAACGTCGTCGGCGCCGGTTTGGCCGACCGCTGCACGATCCAGCTCGCCTACGCCATCGGCGTGTCGCATCCGCTCGCCGTCTATATCGACACGGCCGGCACCGGCAAGGTCGATGAGGAAAAGCTGTCGCGCGTGCTGCAGGAGATGGTCAACCTGACCCCGCGCGGCATCCGCACGCATCTCGGCCTCAACAAGCCGATCTATGCGCGGACATCGAGCTACGGCCATTTCGGCCGCAAGCCCGAAGCCGATGGCGGCTTCTCCTGGGAGAAGCTCGATCTGGTCGATCAGCTCAAGGCCGCCTTCTGAACCAGCAGGCGCCTCAGCATGAAAAACTGCATGGCCGGCGGCGCGGGCGGAAGCTCCGCCCCGGCCAGCAGTCTTTGCTCGACAATGTTCTGCCGCTTCGTCGGGTCACCTTCGAGGAGATCGCCGAAGCGGGGCCCTTCGGCCTCTTTCAGCGCCCGCTCGACGAGATCTGGCTCGAAGTAGGCTTCGGCGGCGGCGAGCATGTCGCCTGGCAAGCGCTTCACCATCCCAATGTCGGCATCATCGGCTGCGAGGTCTTCCAGACCGGCATCGCCACCCTCCTCGCCCGGCTCGAGCGCGAGCCTTGCGACAATGTCCGGATCGTCGACGACGATGCCCGGCGGGTGATCGACCTCATGCCCGACCGGTCGCTCGGCCGGGTCTTCATCCTTTTCCCCGATCCCTGGCGCAAGGCGCGCCACCATAAGCGCCGCATCGTCTCACAGGCGACGATGGATGCGCTCGCCCGCACCATGAAGGACGGCGCCGAGTTGCGCCTCGCGACCGACCATATCGAATATCTGCGCGCCATGCTGGAAGTAGCGCCCGTGCATCCCGATTTCGAATGGCTGGCGCGGCGCCCGGAGGATTGGCGCAAGCGCCCGGAAGACTGGCCGCAGACCCGCTACGAGGCCAAGGCAATCGAGCAAGGCCGCCGCCCGGCCTTCCTTCGGCTCAGGCGCCGGGTGCGGGAATAGGCGGTATTACGGACTCTTTTCTTGCAGTTCCGGATTCGTCCAGTATTATGCTCAATCGCTAATCCCAACGATGGATGGTTAGCTTGATCGGTGGGCCATTGGCCCACTTTTTTGTTTCTGGAATCGGGTTTGTTCCTGGAATCCGGTTTGATCTGAAACCCGGCTTTTCGCAGAGGGAAACGGTTTGGCGTCACGGGAAAACGGCATCGTCGAGCAGTTGATCGGTCCGTCGCTGGAGGCGATGGGCTTCCGGCTCGTGCGCGTCAGCTTCGGCGGCGGCGCCCGGCCGGTGCTGCAGATCATGGCCGAGCCCGCCAACGGCAGCGCCATGACCGTCGAGCATTGCGCCGAGATCAGCCGTACCGTTTCCGCCATCCTCGATGTCGAGGATCCGATCCCGAGCGCCTATCTGCTGGAGGTGACATCCCCCGGCATCGACCGGCCGCTCATCGCCCGCGACGATTATCGCCGTTTCGCGGGATTCGAGGCGCGCGTCGAGCTCGACCGTCCGGTTGACGGCCGCAAGCGCTTCCGCGGCCGCATCCAGCCGATCGACGAAAGCGATCGGGTCACCATCATCGAGGAAGCCGGCCCCGTGGCCGTGCCCTTCGCCGATATCGCCAAAGCCAAGCTCGTGCTCACCGACGAGCTCATCGCCGCAACGCAAGCGAACAGCGTGCCGCCGCCCGCTCCGGCGGCCTAGAACCAAGAGACCGATCATGGAACAGTCACTCGCAGCCCGTCCCGAACTCCTGCAAGTCGCCGACACCGTCGCGCGCGACAAAGGCATCGAGCGCGACGAGGTGCTCGAAGCGATGGAACAGGCGATCCAGAAGGCCGGCCGCTCCAAATACGGCCAGGAATACGACATCCGCGCCGAGATCGACCGCAAGTCGGGCGAGATCCGGCTGATGCGCTTCCGCGAGGTCGCCGAGGAGATCGAGAACGAGGCGACGCAGATGAGCCTGGCCGAGGCGCGGATGCACGATCCGGCCGCCCAGCTCGGCGATTTCATCACCGATCCGCTGCCGCCGATCGATTTCGGCCGCATCGCCGCCCAGACCGCGAAGCAGGTCATCGTCCAACGCGTGCGCGACGCCGAGCGGCAGCGCCAGTACAAGGAATTCAAGGACCGCATCGGCGAGATCGTCAACGGCCTGGTCAAGCGCGTCGAGTTCGGCAACGTCGTGGTCGATCTGGGCCGCGCCGAAGCCATGCTCCGCCGCGACGAACTACTGCCCCGCGAGATCTTCCGCCAGGGCGAGCGGGTCCGCGCCTATATCTACGACGTGCGCCCCGAGATCCGCGGCCCCCAGATCTTCCTGTCGCGCACTCATCCGCAATTCATGGCCAAGCTGTTCGCCCAGGAAGTGCCGGAGATCTATGACGGCATCATCGAGATTCGCGCCGTCGCGCGCGATCCGGGCAGCCGCGCCAAGATCGGCGTGATCTCGCACGACAGCTCGATCGATCCGGTCGGCGCCTGCGTCGGCATGCGCGGCAGCCGCGTCCAGGCGGTCGTGGCCGAGTTGCAGGGCGAGAAGATCGATATCATTCCATGGTCGCAGGACCCGGCCACCTTCGTCGTCAACGCGCTCGCCCCGGCCGAGGTCGCCAAGGTCGTCATGGACGAGGAGCAGCGCCGGATCGAGGTGGTCGTGCCCGACGACCAGCTATCGCTCGCCATCGGCCGCCGCGGCCAGAATGTCCGCCTCGCCTCGCAGCTCACCGGCTGGGATATCGACATCCTGACCGAGGCCGAGGAGAGCGAGCGCCGCACCGAGGAGGTGAAGTCGCGCAGCTCGATGTTCATCGAGGCCCTGGACGTCGACGACGTGATTGCCCATCTACTGGTCACGGAGGGCTTCAGCTCGGTCGAGGAAGTGGCCTATGTGCCGCTCGACGATCTCGCCTCGATCGAAGGCTTCGACGAGGATGTCGCCGGCGAGCTCCAGGCCCGCGCGCGCAACTTCATCGAAGAGCAGAACCAGATCTATGACGGCCGCCGGCGCGAGCTCGGCGTGGCCGACGATCTGGCCGAACTCGAAGGCCTGTCGCCCGCCATGGTCGCCAAGCTCGGCGAAAGCGGCGTCAAGACCCTCGACGATCTGGCCGACCTGGCCGGCGACGAGCTGGTCGAGACGCTGAAGGACGCGGTCAAGATCACCGAGGAGCAGGCGAACACGATCATCATGGCCGCCCGCGCCCATTGGTTCGCAGAAGAGGGCGGAGAGGCCTGAGGATCATGACCGACCGGCAAGAGGCGGCCCGGCCGCCCGTGCCGGACGAAGAAGACGAGGACGAGACCGGGCCGATCCGGCGCTGCATCGTTACCGGTCAGCGGCAGGGCAGAGCGGAGATGATCCGCTGCGTCGTCGGCCCGGACGGCAGCATCGTTCCCGACGTCGCTGCAGCCCTGCCCGGTCGTGGTTTGTGGTTGACGGCGCGCCGGGATATAGTGTCGCAAGCGGTAAAGAAGCATGCCTTCGACCGGGCGGCGAAACGGCCGGTCAAGGTGCCGGAGGATTTGGCCGACCGGATCGAGGCATTGCTGGCGGCGCGCTGTCGCGAAGCCATCGGTCTCGCCCGGCGGTCCGGCCGGGCGGTCGCGGGCTTCGAGAAAGTCGTCGCCGCCGTGCGCAACGGCGAGGCAGGCTTGCTGTTGGAAGCGCTCGACGGCGCGGAGAATGGCCGGAAAAAGATCGCCGGGCTGGCCCGCGAGGTGAGAGTAGCTGCCATGCTGACGGCGCAGGAGCTCGGGGCTGCCTTCGGCCGTGAGCATGTCGTGCATGCGGCGTTGGGGCCTGGGCCCCTGGCCGAGCGCGTTCGTCTGGACGGAATTCGGCTCGCAGGGTTCCGTGACCTTGCGGCCACGCCGGACGCGCGAAGCAAACGCCACGCCTGACACGGACGGGGTGGATATTGTATAGCTCCGCGGGCTCGGCCTGTTGGAGCGGCGGAGCAGACCGGCATAGCCTGGCTTCCGATGTCGGAAACCGGGGTTGGTCGGGTATTCGCGCCTGCGGCAAGGGCCGGGGCGTGAGGTTGGCAGGGATGCGCTCAGGCATCCGTGAAGGATGACACCGGAAGATATGACGGATAACAGCGAACAAGAGACCAAACGCCCGCTCAGCCTCGCTGGCCGGCTCGAGCTGAAGAAGCCGATCGATACCGGTTCTGGACAGATCCGGCAGAGCTTTACCCATGGCCGCTCCAAGCCCGTGACCGTCGAGGTCAAGAAAAAGCGTGTGGTCGAGCCGATTATTCCGGGCCGCCCGGGCCATGCGCCCGCCGCCAGCCCTCCGGCGGCGGCGCCCGTCGTCGTGCGCCCAGCGGCGGCGCCGACACAAGGCCGACCGATCGTCCGCCCGGCTTCGCCTCACCCGCAGCCGGTCGCGGAAGCGCCGGTGCATGTCGAGGCGCCGGTGGTAAGCCCGCCCCCGCCGCCCGCACCTGTTGCGATCCCCGAGCCGCCGGCTCCCGAACCGGTCGCGGCCGAAGCGCCCGAGATTTCGGCCCCAATCGTCGAGGCCCCGCCGCCCGAGCCGGTGGCTCCGGTGGCGGCCGAGCCCGAACCCGTCGAGGCCGTCAAGACCGCCCCCGCCGTTCAGACGGGCCGTCCGGCTGCGCCGGTCGAACGGGCGGAACCAACCCGTGTGCCGCAGCCGCGCCCCGTCGTGCGGCCGGCGACCGCCGGTACGCTGCGTCGCGGCAACGGTCCCGCGCGCACGCTCACCGACGAGGAGCGCGAGTCCCGTATCCGCGCGCTTCAAGGCATGATGCGCTCGGACGAGCAGAGCAAGCGCCAGGCCGAGCAGGAAGTGCATCGCCGTGCCCGCGAGGAGATCGAGCGGCAGCGGCAGGAGGACGAGGTTCGCCGTCGTGCCGACGAAGAGGCGCGTCAGCGGATCGCCGAGGAAGCCCGCCGCAAATCCGAAGAGGAAGTGCGGCGCAAGTCCGACGAGGATGCGCGCAAGCAGGAGAAGACCGAGGAGGCCTCGCGGCGCGAGGTCGCCGTGCGGGCCGGCCAGAACGCCGCGGCCAAGGTCGATGCGTTGACCTCGGCCGGCAAGCTCAAGGCGGTCGTGCCGGAGGCCGAGCCGGACGAGGGCAAGCGCGGTGCAGGTGGCCTGCGCGGCGCCGGTGCGCGCAAGCCCGGCGTGGCGCTCCCCGCCAAGACCGACCAGCGGCGCCGCGGCGGCGGCAAGATCACCGTGTCGCGCGCGCTCAGCGACGACGAAGGCGAGCGCATGCGCTCGCTCGCCTCGCGCAACCGCGCGCTTGAGCGCGAGCGGCTGCGCCGGCATCAGCCGGTCGAGCAGATCAAGGTCGTACGCGACGTGGTCCTGCCGGAAACCATCACCGTCCAGGAGCTGGCGCAACGCATGGCGGAGCGCGGCACCGACGTGATCAAGGCGCTGATGCGCGCCGGCGTCATGGCCACGATCAATCAGGTGATCGACGCCGACACGGCCGAGCTGATCGTCAGCGAGTTCGGTCACAATGTGAAGCGCGTGGCCGAGGCCGATGTCGAGATCGGTCTCAAGGGCGACGCCGACGAGGACGGGAATCTGGAGCCGCGACCGCCCGTGGTCACCATCATGGGCCATGTCGACCACGGCAAGACCTCGCTCCTGGATGCGCTGCGGCAGACCGATGTCGTCTCCGGCGAGGCCGGCGGCATCACGCAGCATATCGGCGCCTACCAGGTGACGCTGCATAGCGGCCGCAAGATCACCTTCATCGACACGCCGGGCCATCAGGCCTTCACCGCCATGCGTGCGCGCGGCGCCAACGTCACGGATATCGTGGTGCTGGTCGTCGCCGCCGACGACGGGCTGATGGAGCAGACGATCGAGGCGATCCGCCATGCCAAGGCGGCCAATGCGCCGATGATCGTCGCCATCAACAAGATGGACAAGCCGGGCGCCAATCCCGGCCGCGTCCGCGAGGAGCTGCTTCAGCACGAGGTCGTGGTCGAGGAGATGGGTGGCGAGGTCCTCACCGTCGAAGTCTCGGCCTTGAAGAAGACCGGCCTCGACAAGCTCGAGGAAGCGATCCTGCTGCAGGCCGAGCTGCTCGATCTCAAGGCCAACCCGAAGCGTGCGGCCGAAGGCGTCATCATCGAGGCCAAGCTGGAGCGCGGCCGCGGCCCGGTCGCCACCGTGCTGGTCCAGCGCGGCACCCTCAATGTCGGCGACATCTTCGTCGCCGGCGGCGAATGGGGCCGGGTCCGTGCGCTCGTCGATGATCGCGGCGCGCAGATCAAGAGCGCCGGCCCCGGCACGCCGGTCGAAGTGCTCGGCCTCAACGGCGCACCGCTCGCGGGCGACGATTTCTCGGTCGTCGATTCCGAAGGCCGGGCGCGCGAGATCACCGAGTTCCGCCAGCGCAAGAAGCGCGATGCGGCGAACGCGGCCGGCGCGCGCGGCACGCTCGAGGAGATGTTCGCGCAGATCGCGTCGGGCACCGCCAAGGAGCTGCCGGTGGTGGTCAAATCCGACGTGCAAGGCTCGCTCGAAGCGATCCTGGCCTCGCTCAGGGGATTGGGGACCGACGAGGTCGCGGTCCGCATCCTCCATGGCGGCGTCGGCGGCATCAACGAGAGCGATGTCAGCCTGGCCCGCGCGTCCAACGCCGCGGTCATCGGCTTCAATGTCCGCGCCAACCCGCAGGCGCGCGACCTGGCGCGGCGCGACAATGTCGAGATCCGGTACTATTCGATCATCTACGATGTGATCGATGACATCCGGAAGACGCTGGAAGGCATGCTGGCGCCGACCCTGCGCGAGAACTTCCTGGGCAACGCCGAGATCCGCGAGGTCTTCGAGATCACCAAGACCGGCAAGGTCGCCGGCTGCTATGTGACCGAAGGCGTGATGAAGCGCGGTGCCAAGGTTCGGCTGCTGCGCAACGACACGGTGATCCACGAAGGCGCGCTGAAGACGCTGCGCCGCTTCAAGGACGATGTCCGCGAGGTCAAGGAAGGCTACGAGTGCGGCATGGCGTTCGAGAATTACTCGGACATCCAGGTCGGCGACATCATCGAATGCTTCGACATCGAGGAAATCGCCCGCACCCTGTAGCCCCGAACAGGGCCTGGGATCGCTGCTTTAACGAAGAGGATGAGAGCCTGATCCGCCCGAGCCGTTTCCGGCTCGGGCGGATCGAGCTTTAGAGCCCGATGACATTAAGTCGAACCGACTTAATGTCTGAATCGGTCTCTAAACATATGAGCTAGACAGCGATTCAGACTTTAGGTCGAATCGACCTAAAGTCATCGCAGTCTAGGAGAAGGGTCATGAGCGGGAGACGAGAGGGCAACGCCCCGCCGAGCCAGCGCCGGCTGCGCGTCGGCGAAGAGATCCGGCATGTCCTGGCCGAGGTGATCGGGCGCGGCGAGCTGCGCGATCCCGCGTTGCACGACAAGCCGATCACCGTGACCGAGGTGCGCATCAGCCCGGACCTCAAGAACGCGACCGCCTATATCGTGCCGCTCGGCGGCGAGCAGTCGGTGGAAATCATGGTCGGCCTGAAGCGCAGCGCCGGCTATCTGCGCACGGTGATCGCCCACAGGCTGCGCCTTCGCTATGCGCCGCATCTGGGTTTCGAGCTCGACCGCACCTTCGATCAGGCGCAGCACATCAACGAGCTGCTGCATCGTCCCGATGTCGCGCGCGACCTCGCCCCGCACCCCGATGTCGCGCGCGACGTGGCCCCGCACGATGACGAGCCGGAAGCAGACGAGCCCGAAGACGGCGGTCCCGACAAAACGGATGGCTAGAAGGAAGCGCGGCGTTCCCGTTCATGGCTGGATCGCCTTCGACAAGCCGGTCGGCATGACCTCGACCCAGGCCGTGGCCCTTATCCGCCGGACGGCGGATGCCGAGAAGGCCGGCCATGGCGGCACGCTCGACCCTCTGGCCAGCGGAATGCTGCCGATCGCCTTGGGCGAAGCAACCAAGACCGTGCAGTGGGCCATGGCCGGCGCCAAGCGCTACCGCATGACCGTGCGCTGGGGCGAAGCGACCGCGACTGACGATGCCGAAGGCGATGTCACCGAACGCTCGGACCATCGCCCGACGGAATCCCAGATCCGGAGCGCCCTCCCCGCCTTCACCGGCGAGATCATGCAGGTGCCGTCCACCTATTCGGCGATCCTGATCGACGGCAAGCGAGCCTATGATCTGGCGCGTGCCGGCGAGACGGTGACGCTGGCGGCCCGGCCGATCCGGATCGATGCCTTCGAGCTCGTCGCCTGCGAGGATGCCGACCACGCGGTCTTCGAGGTCGCCTGCGGCAAGGGCGCCTATATGCGCAGCCTCGGCCGTGACCTCGCCAAGGCGCTCGGCACGGTCGGGCATCTCCGCGCGCTACGGCGCCTGTCGGTCGGCAAATTCCAGGTCGAAAATGCGATTTCGCTGGATATGCTGACCGAGTTTGATCATAGTCGCCGGCTATCCGAGCATCTGCTTCCGGTCGAGACCGCGCTGGACGACATCCCGGCGCTGGCCCTGACGGAGGCCGAAGCGATTCGCCTGCGGCATGGACAAGCTGTCCAGCCGCTTCGCCCCGAGGATAGGGCGTGCATCGATCAACTCGGCAACGGGTCGATTGTCTCCATTTCGGCGTGCGGCAAGCTGGTCGCGCTGGTGGAGGTGGATGCTGGCATGCTTCGGCCGGTGCGAGTCCTGAACCTCTGAACGAAGGAAAGCCCGATGTCGATTACTGCCGAGCGCAAGCAGACGCTCATCACTGAATACCGCACCCAGGAAGGCGACACGGGGTCGCCCGAAGTGCAGGTCGCCATTCTGTCCGAGCGCATCCGCAACCTGACGGATCATCTGGGCGACCACAAGAAGGACTTCCACAGCCGCCGCGGCCTGCTCGTCATGGTCAGCCAGCGTCGCAGCCTGCTCGATTACCTGAAGCGCAAGAATCTCCAGCGCTACGAGCAGCTGATCGCGCGCCTGGGCCTCCGCCGCTGAACGCGCGCACGCCTACGCATAGCCATCCGGAGGCGCCCTCGGCGCGGACCCGGCCGTTTCGTGCGGTCGCGGCCCGATGCCGGGGGCGCCACGTCCGTTGGGCGGATCCGGCCGCCCTTTCCGCGCCGCGCCTCGGTGCGGCATCCAATCAAAATAAAGCCTGCACCGCCGCCCCTATCCGTGGGCGGGTGACCCCTTCCCCTATCCTCGCCGGACCGACCGGCGGGCATGGCGGCGGCTGGGCAATCAAAAAGGATAATTGACGTTATGTTCGAAGTTTTCCGGAAGGAAATCACCTGGGGCGGCCGCCGCCTCGTCCTCGAGACCGGCAAGATCGCCCGCCAGGCCGACGGCGCCGTGCTCGCCACCCACGGCGAAACCACCGTGCTGTGCACCGTGGTCGGCGTCCGGAGCATCAAGCCCGGCCAGGATTTCTTCCCCCTCACCGTGAATTACCAGGAGAAGGCCTTCGCCGCGGGCAAGATCCCCGGCGGCTTCTTCAAGCGTGAGGGCCGTCCGAGCGAGAAGGAGACGCTGGTCTCCCGCCTCATCGACCGTCCGATCCGCCCGCTCTTCGCGCCCGGCTTCCTGAACGAGACGCAGATCGTCTGCACCGTGCTGTCGCACGATCTGGAGAATGATCCGGACATCGTGGCCATGGTCGGCGCCTCGGCCGCCCTCACCATCTCCGGCATTCCGTTCCTGGGCCCGATCGGCGCCGCCCGCGTCGGCTACGTCAATGGCGAGTTCGTGCTGAACCCGCTCGCCGACCAGCTGACCGCCTCCTCGCTCGACCTCGTCGTCGCCGGCACCCAGGAAGGCGTGCTGATGGTCGAGTCCGAGGCCAAGGAGCTGCCCGAGGACGTGATGTTGAACGCCGTCATGTTCGGCCATCGCGGCTTCCAGCCGGTCATCGATGCGATCATCGACCTGGCCGAGCAGGCCGCCAAGGATCCCTGGCCGCTGCCGGAGACGGACGCCTCGGCCGAAGCGATCGCCGCCAAGCTGCGCGACGCCGTCAAGGCCGATCTCAACGCCGCCTATCAGGAGCGGCAGAAGACCGCCCGGCACGAGAAGATCAGCGCCGCCAAGGCGAAGCTCGCCACCGTGTTCGAGGACGAGACGGAGCGCAACAAGGCGGCCAAGCTGTTCAAGGATGTCGAGAAGGACATCGTCCGCGGCGCCATCCTCGATACCGGCCTCCGGATCGACGGCCGCGACACCAAGACCGTGCGCCCGATCGTGGCCGAGGTCGGCATCCTGCCGCGCGCCCACGGCTCCGCGCTGTTCACCCGCGGCGAGACCCAGGCGCTGGTCGTGACCACGCTCGGCACCGGCCAGGACGAGCAGATCATCGATGCGCTCGAAGGCGAGTATCGCTCGAACTTCATGCTGCATTACAATTTCCCGCCCTATTCGGTCGGCGAGGCCGGCCGCATGGGTTCGCCCGGCCGTCGCGAGATCGGCCATGGCAAGCTCGCCTGGCGGGCGATCCGGCCGATGCTGCCGGCCAAGGACGCCTTCCCCTACACGATGCGTGTGGTCTCCGAGATCACCGAATCGAACGGTTCTTCCTCGATGGCCACCGTCTGCGGCGCCTCGCTGTCGCTGATGGATGCCGGCGTGCCGCTGGGCCAGCCGGTCGCGGGCATCGCCATGGGCCTGATCAAGGAAGAGGATGGCCGCTTCGCCGTGCTGACCGACATCCTGGGCGACGAGGATCATCTCGGCGACATGGATTTCAAGGTGGCCGGCACCGAACACGGCATCACCGCGCTGCAGATGGACATCAAGATCACCTCGATCACCGAGGAGATCATGAAGATCGCCCTGGCGCAGGCGCATGACGGCCGCAAGCACATCCTGGGCGAGATGTCGAAGGCGCTCGCCGCTTCGCGCGAAGGGGTGAGCGGCAACGCGCCGCGCATCACCACCATCACCATCCCCAAGGAAAAGATCCGCGAGGTCATCGGCTCGGGCGGCAAGGTCATCCGCGAGATCACCGAGACGACTGGCGCCAAGATCGACATCGACGACGACGGCACCATCAAGGTCGCCTCGGTCGACGCCTCGTCGAGCCAGGCCGCGATCGACTGGATCCGCGGCATCGTCGCCGAGCCCGAGCTCAACGTGATCTACACGGGCAAGGTCGTGAAGGTCGTCGATTTCGGCGCCTTCGTGAACTTCCTGGGCTCGCGTGACGGTCTCGTCCATATCAGCGAGCTGGCGCGCGAGCGCGTCGGCAAGGTGAGCGACGTGGTCAAGGTCGGCGATGCGGTCAAGGTCAAGGTTCTGGGCTTCGACGATCGCGGCAAGGTCAAGCTGTCGATGAAGCAGGTCGACCAGGCCACCGGCGAGGACCTGACCCAGAAGCGGGACGAGGCGGCGGCCGGCCAATAGCCGGTCGTCACCCATCGGGGCCATGGGCTTCTCGGCGGCGAGCCTGCCGCGCATTATCGGCCACCGGGGTGCGGCACGCCACGCCCCGGAAAACACCCTGGCCGGCTTCCGCACGGCAAAGCAGCTCGGCGCGGCCTGGGTCGAGTTCGACGTCCGGCTGAGCGCCGACGGCCGTTGCATCCTCCTCCATGACGACACGATCGATCGCACGACCGACGGGTCGGGCATGGCGGCGGAGATGACGCTGGAGACGCTCGCCGCCTTCGATGCCGGCAGCTGGTTCGACAAGCATTTCGCGGGAGAGACCATCCCGACCCTGGAGGAGGCGATCGATCTCCTGAGCGAGCTCGGTCTCGGCGCCAATGTCGAGATCAAGCCGCATCCGGGGGCGGCGGTCGAGACCGCCGAAGCGGTCTGCCATGTTCTTGCGACCAGCTGGCCCTCGGCCCTGCCGCCGCCGCTGCTGTCGAGCTTCACCTATGAAGCGCTGGAAACAGCGCAGCGCGTGGCGCCGGATTTCGCGCGCGGCATGCTGACCGCCCGCATCAAGGAAGATTGGCGCGAACGGGCGGACGCGGTGGGCGCCGCCACGATCCACTGCGATCATACGCATCTCAATGCTTCGCGGGCACGCGCGGTGCGCGCCGCGGGATATCCGCTGCTCGCCTATACGGTCAATCATGCCGGCCGGGCGCAGGAGCTGTTCGGCTGGGGCGTATCCGCCGTGTTCAGCGATGCGCCTGACGAAACGGCGCGGGCCGTGTGAGTCGCTTTTCCCGGCGGACAAACTTATATAGAGAGCGCGTCATCGACGCAGGGTGGGGAGCTGGAGTGTGAAGGCGTTGAAATCGTTGGTCATCTCGGGCCGCGAGGTATTGCCGCTCATCGAGGGCGGCAAAGGTATCTCCGTCTCGAACGGAGAAAGCTCGGGCGCTTGGGCCGCAGCCGGCGGCGTCGGCACCTTCTCGGGCGTCAATGCCGATTCCTACGACGCCTCAGGCCGCCTCATCCCGCAGATCTATCACGGCAAGACGCGGCGCGAACGGCATGAAGAGCTGATCGCCTATTCGATCGCCGGCGGCATCCACCAGGCGCGGGTCGCCTACGAGACCTCCGGCGGCAACGGCCGCATCCATATGAACGTGCTGTGGGAGATGGGCGCCGCCGAAACCATCCTGCACGGCGTGCTCGAAGGGGCCAAGGGCCTCATCAACGGCGTCACCTGCGGCGCCGGCATGCCTTATCGCATCGCCGAGATCTGCGCCAAATACGGCGTCCATTACTATCCGATCGTTTCCTCTGCGCGCGCCTTCCGCGCGCTCTGGAAGCGCGCCTACCACAAGTTCGGCGAGTGGCTGGGCGGCGTCGTCTATGAGGATCCGTGGCTGGCCGGCGGCCATAACGGCCTGTCCAACTCGGAAGATCCGGAGCGGCCCGAGGCCCCTTATCCGCGCGTCCGCGAATTGCGCGACCAGATGCGCGAATTCGGCCTCGATGCGACCCCCATCTTCATGGCCGGCGGGGTCTGGTGCCTGAGCGAGTGGGAGGATTGGCTCGACAATCCCGAGCTCGGCCCCGTGGCCTTTCAGTTCGGCACGCGCCCCCTGCTGACGCGCGAAAGCCCGATCTCCGACGCCTGGAAGCGCCGGCTGCTGACGCTCAAGGCCGGCGACGTGTTCCTCAATCGCTTCAGCCCGACCGGCTTCTATTCCTCGGCCGTGCGCAACTCGTTCCTCGACGATCTGCAGGGCCGGGCTGAGCGCCAGATCGCTTTCACGGTCGAGCCGGTGGGCGAGCACGCGGCCGAGCTGTCGATCGGGCCGCGCGGCCGCATCGTCTATGTGACGCCCCACGACAAGGAAGCGGCCGAGCGCTGGCTTGCCTCGGGCTTCACCGAAGCGCTGCGCACACCGGATTCGACGCTGATCTTCGTCACGGCGGCCTCGGCCGAAGAGATCCGCACCGATCAGATCAACTGCATGGGTTGCCTGTCGGCCTGCCAATTCTCGAACTGGGCCCAGAACGAGCTGGGCACGACCGGCAAGAAGGCCGATCCACGCAGCTTCTGCATCCAGAAGACCCTGCAAACGATCAGCCATTCCGACGAGGTCGAGCTCAATCTCATGTTCGCCGGGCACAATGCTTACCGCTTCGCCTCGGACCCCTTTTATGCGAACGGGTTCGTTCCGAGCGTCGGCGAACTGGTCGCGCGGCTGAAAACCGGAAATTGAGGCATGACGGCCACGCCGACCCGCAATGACGAAGGCTTGCGCAAGCAAGCTCTTCCTTCCGAAGCGATTCATTGTCATATTGGAGACATGTCGCTGTACGAAGATAGGGCCGAAGTGCTCGACCGCCTCAAGATTGCCGGGCTGCGTCCAACGCGGCAACGGCAGGCTTTGGCGTCGCTGCTGTTCAGCAGCCATGATCGGCACGTCACGGCCGAGCAACTCCATGGCGAGGCGCAGAACGCTTCCATCAAGGTGTCGCTGGCGACGATCTACAACGCGCTGCATCAATTCACCGATGCCGGGCTGCTGCGCGAGGTCGTGGTCGAGCCGGGCCGTTCCTATTTCGACACCAATGTCGATGATCACCATCACTTCTATATCGAAGAGACAGGGCAGCTCATCGATATCCCGACGGACACCGTGCAATTGTCCTGCCTGCCCGTGCCGCCGCTCGGTATGGCGGTAAGGCGCGTCGATGTGATCATCCGGATCAGGTCCTTCGCCTGATCACGCCTTCCGGCAGACCGAGATGATTTCCGGACTGTCCGACACGAAGGGCAGACCCGGCCAATCCCCGTAACGATCGACTAATTCCAGTCCTGCGCCGCGCAGCTGCATATCGAGCGCATCGGGCTCGGTATATTGCAGCACCACGCGGCTGCGCCATGTCTCGCCGGTCGCCTGCCGGCGCCGGCGCAGCAGATATGTGGCACGCCCGTTGGTCGCATCCCAGCGCGGCATATGCTCGAAATCGATCCGCCGCCCCTCCTCGTCGTAAAAATTTCGCAGCCCCCGAAATAGGCCGGGCGCATCGAAATTCTGAACTGCGATGTTGCGGAGATCGAAGGCGAAGAGCCCGCCGGGCACGAGATGCTCGGCGATCCTGCCGAGCGCCGCCGCCTGGTCGGCCGCACCGAGCAGATGCTGGAAAGCATGCGCGGTCATCGTGACCAGGCGGAAGCGGCGGTCGAGCCGGAAGCGGCGTGCATCCCCCGGCACGTAATCGATGGCGTGATCGCCGCTGAGCGCCCGCGCCCGGGCCAGCATGGCGGGCACCGGCTCGATGCCGGTGACATCGAGGCCCGCCCTCGCGATCGCCCGGGCGAGGCGCCCGGTGCCGCAGCCGAGATCGAGCACCGGGCCGCCCTCGCGGCGGGCGAGCGCCAGGAAGAAATCATCGTCCGGTCCCCACGGATTTTCGAGATCATAAAGGGCGGCATCGAGATATTCAGGATCGGCGTAGCGTCCGAGATTGACCCTTGTCATGGCGCTACTGCGGATAGGTCTCGGTCGGATAGACGCCCCAGAACTCGGTCCGGCGCAGCCAGCCGCGTACGTCGTTCACCTCGATCCGGCACCAGTCGGGCGAAGCGGTGGGACACTCCAACAGCTTGCCGATGACGCCCGGCTCGACCTGGGCGACCGGCTCAGCCGCCTTGTCGGCACTGCGCCGCAGGGCCCGGATCTCGCCCTTGATGATGATGGTGCGGGCGCCGGCGAGCGCCGTCTGATTGACCCAGCCTTCGGTGCCTTCCCAATCGCGGATCTGCCGCCAGGTGTCGAACTCGGCGATGACCTCGACCGGCATCTCCTTGCGCTTGAACACCCAGGCGATCTGGTAGCGCAGGCCGGGCCCGACCCGGACATTGATCTCGCCATGCTTCATCGAGACGAAACGCGGTATCGGCAGGGGCTGCTTGTCGTCGGCGCGAGCGCCTTCAGCGAGAAGAAGGGCCGAAACGCCCAAGGCGAACATGCTGAGACGCAATTTTTGACGCATGATCCTGCCACCCACCCAACCCAGCTTGTTAAGCGCTCGAACCTTATCCGGTCAAGGACTACGGCCGCTTGACCGGATGTCCTGCGATGGGCACTGATACGAGGGTGAAGCCGCCTTTCGGCCTTTTGGGACGGACCCCATGCTAAGCAAGAAAACCGTGGTCGTCGTCACGCGCAAGTTGCCCGAGGCGATCGAAACCAGAATGATGGAGCTGTTCGACGCGCGGCTGAACGACGACGATGCGCCGATGACCCAGCCGGCCTTGATCGAGGCGGTAAAAACGGCCGATGTGCTGGTGCCGACCGTGACCGACACGATCGACAGCGCGGTGCTGGCCCAGGCCGGTCCGCAGCTCAAGCTGATCGCTTCGTTCGGCACCGGCGTCGACCATATCGATCTGGCCACGGCCCGCCAGCGCGGCATCACGGTCACCAACACGCCCGGCGTGCTCACCGAGGACACGGCCGACATGACCATGGCGCTCATCCTGGGCGTGGCGCGCCGGCTGAGCGAGGGCGAGCGGCTTCTGCGCTCCGGGAAATGGAGCGGCTGGGGGCCGACCCATATGCTGGGCAACCGGATCTGGGGCAAGCGGCTCGGCATCATCGGCATGGGCCGGATCGGCAGCGCGCTCGCCCGCCGCGCCCGCGGCTTCGGCTTGTCGATCCACTATCACAATCGGCGCCGCGCCCGGCCCGAGCTCGAGGCCGAGCTGGAAGCCACATATTGGGAGAGCCTCGATCAGATGCTCGCCCGCATGGACATCATCTCGATCAACTGCCCGCACACGCCGGCGACCTATCACCTGCTCTCGGCCCGGCGGCTGAAGCTGCTGCAGAAACGCGCCTATATCGTCAATACCGCGCGCGGCGAGGTGATCGACGAGAACGCGCTTACCCGCATGCTGGCCAATGACGAGCTCGCCGGCGCCGCCCTCGACGTGTTCGAGCACGAGCCGGCGGTCAATCCCAAGCTCCTGCGCCTGCCCAACGTCGTGCTGCTGCCGCATATGGGCTCGGCCACGATCGAGGGGCGCATCGATATGGGCGAAAAGGTTATCATCAATATCAAGACCTTCGTCGACGGCCATCGCCCGCCGGACCGCGTGCTCGAGACGATGTTCTGAAGCCTCGTCGCACAAGGAAGCGGGCCGGCGCCGCCGCGCCGCCGGGAATGATTCGGAATCCGCTTCCATTTGAGGCGGAACAGGAGTGGGATAATCGTCGCATGGACTTCGATCGAAGGAGGTCACATGAGACGTTTTCGGGAAAGTTTCGATGTTCTGGGCTTGCTCGGCGGTGCCGCCATCTTTGTCGGGTTCCTGGCCCTCATGGCGTTCCACTGAGCTTGGCTTCGAGGGTGGCCGCATCGCCTGATGCCGATTTTCAGCTTCCCCGACGATGCGGTCTGGAATGATGAACTGCGCGCCGTCGAGTTCAGCGTCGAGCTGGGCGATTATCGCGGCCGGGTCCGGGTGGCGCGCGCCGTTTTCCAGGCGCTGCTGTCGACCGGGCCGACGCCCGAGCTGTGTGTCGAGGCCTTCCATCTCGACCGTGCCCGCTTCGAGCGCGCGGCCGAGCGCAAGATCGCCCTGCGCCAGCTCAGCGCCGACGGCAATCTCGATCTCACCCTCAAGGATCTGAAGGAGGCGTGACGTGAAGAAGCAGCGGCTCATCTGCTATCCGACCTCCGGCGCCCCGCCCAAGATCATCCCGGCGCCGCTGGAGCGGGATTGGATGGATCGCACGCCGCAGGCCTATGCCTATCGCTGCCTGCCGCTCAACATCGCCAACGCCCATGGCTGGCTGATCCTGAATACCGTGCCCTTCATCGCGCGCTGGGACGGCGGGGCGGCGCTTGAATCGATCTCGATCCATCCGCAGCCTGGCGCCACCGGCACGCCGCTCGCCATGAGCCATTTCGGCAATGGCGTGCTGACCTTCAGCGTCCATGGGCTGTTCCGCACCGAGCCGGGCTACGACCTCTGGGTCGGCGGCCCGGTCAACATGCTGAAGGACGGGCTCTTGCCGCTAACCGGCTTGGTCGAGACCGACTGGTCGCCCTTCACCTTCACCATGAACTACAAATTCACCCGGCCGGGCACGATCGTCTCATTCGGGCCGGACGAGCCCTATTGCATGATCTTCCCGGTCCAGCGCGGCGTTATCGAGGCGGTCGAGCCCGAATTCCGCTCTCTCGACCAAGATCGCGACGTGTTCGAGGCCTACAATGCCTGGGCCGAGGGCAGGCGCAATTTCAATGCCGAGCTCAAGGTCGAGGGCTCCGAGGCGCAGCGCCAGAAATGGCAGAAGGATTATTTCCGCGGCGGCAGCGTCGCCGGCTTCGGCAAGGCGCCGGCCGATCACCGCACCAAGGTCAAGCTCAAGCCGTTCAAGCCCTTCAAGTAGCGCGCCGGCGTCCGGTGAAATTGAGGAGGTTGCCCACGGTCTTGACCGTGCCGCCCTCCTCCTTCAGCAGCTCGGCCACCGCGTCCGACCGGGCGACCAGCCCTTGCCGCGCGAACGCTTCGTGCTGCCCCTCGATTCGGTCGAGATCGTAGAGGTAGTTCACCATGAGGCCGTAGCTCTCCTTGATCCCGCGCGGCGCGGTATTGGCACGCCAGTTGATCCGCTCCAGCCCGGCGCCATTGCCGAGATGGAAGCGCGCCACCGGGTCGGCCGGCCCCCGCCCCTCGCGATTTTCGGTGAGATAGACCGCGCAGAGGCGTCGAAGCGGCGCTTCGAGCACGCCCGCCGTGGCCTTGTCCTCGATCCAATCCTTGGTGCCGAGCAGACGCTTCAAAGCGCCCTTGGCACCCTTGACGCCGGCCTGCGCCACGATCGCCGTCCGTTCGTCCGAACGCAGCAGATGCTTCGCGCCCTCCGCCAGCTTGCGGTCGAGCCAGCGACGGAAGCCCGGGATCGGCGACAAGGTCGAGAATTGCGTGAGGCTCGGCAGCTCCAGCTTCAGCTCCTCGACAACCTGCTTGATCAGGAAATTGCCGAACGAAATGCCGCGCAGCCCCTTCTGGCAATTGCTGATCGAATAGAAGATCGCGGTGTCCGGCGCCTCGACCGGCTTGACGCCGTCGGCGAGCAGCGGCTGGACGGCGCAGGCGAGGCCATGGACCAGCGCCACCTCGACGAAGATCAGCGGCTCGTCCGCCAGCGCCGGATGGAAGAAGGCGAAGCAGCGGCGATCCGACGCCAGCCGCCGGCGCAGATCCTCCCAGCCGGCGATCTCATGCACCGCCTCGTGGACGATGAGCTTCTCCAGGATCGCCGCCGGCGTGTTCCAGTCGATCCGCCGCAGCTCCAGGAAGCCGCGATTGAACCAGGAAGCGAAGAGATGCTTGAGATCGACCTCGAGCGGCGCCAGCTCGCGATGCTGCGGCATCAGCTCCAGGATATCCCGCCGCATCGCGACCAGGGTCGCGGTTCCCGACGGCCCCATATTGATCCGGCGCAGAAGCTCCTGGCGCGGCGGCTCCGCCGTCTCGGCCAGGAGCATCGCCGCCTCGGGCGAAGGCTCGGCCAGATACCGCTCGGCCGCCGTCCGGAGCAGTGCCGGATCGGGCGCGAAACGCTCGGAGAGGAAGCGGAAATAGGCGAGCCGATCCTCCGGCCTCAGCTTGTCGTAGCTGTCGATGAGGGCACGTGCGAGAGCAGCGCCCGACGCCTCGCCCTTGCCGCCGAGCAGGGACACGGTGAGCTGGAGCGCCTGATCCAGCGGCGGCAGATCGACCGGAATCTTGGCCCAGGCCCGGCCGCGATCGGCGATCGACGTCAGCAAACGATCGAACCAGCTGCGAGCCATCGAAAGCCTCCTTCGCCTTAGCGTGTATAAGATATCGCGCTGCCGTAGACCCGGAGCAAGCCCGATCCCGGCGGCATCCGCGCAAGCCGGGCATTCGCCGAGGCCGCCCGTGTCACACCGTCGCGGGCCGGGTCTCGCGCCGAAGAGATTGCAGGCGCCAATAGACCAGCGACCGCCAAAGCCATTCGAGCGGCCCCATCCGGAAATGGCGCAGCCAGAGATTGGCCGCGACGAGCAGGAAGATCTGAACCATCGCCGCGACCAGCATCAGCTGGGCCCAGCCGAACCGGCCCCACAGATCGAACCCGCAACGCGAGAAGAGCAGCCAGATACCGATCAGCGTTTCCAGGAAATACAGCGACAGCCACAGGCGCCCGGCCGCTGCGAACGGGCGCATCAGCCGGCTCCCCAGCCCGGTCGAGCAGATGAGGTTGATCAATGCCAGATGTCCGAGCGCGATCGCGAGGCGGGTCGCTTCTCCCGTGATCCATCTGCTCTGCGGTATCGGCGAGAATTGCAGCAGCTCGTACGCGCTGATCAGGCGGAAGGTCAGGCCGAAGCCGTAGCCGCCGAGCAACAGCATCCAATATTGGCCGGCGGGACGGTTTCCCTGCAGGATGCCGGCGCGGTAGAGTCCGATGCCCAGCAGCATAGCCGGCACGGCTTCGACGACGAGCCAAAGGGACAGGCCCGCATTCCCCTGCAGATCTCGCCAAATCTTCCAGGACCAGGCGAGATAGGCGGCTGTATCGCCCATATGCGCCTGGCGCTCGGCCGAGAGCAGATCCTCCGGCACCCGAAGCGCGTCCTCCAGGACCTTCCAGCTCTTGAGCGTCTCTTCCTGCGCCGGGATGAGAGCAAGCTGGTGCGACCGGGCCGCATCGGCCACGGCGGTTTCGATCCCGAGCGCGCTCCGCTCGGCGAACCGCTCTCCGCCATAGAACACCATGCACAAGGCGTAGACGCATCCGAGGAGTATCAGCAGCCGCCCATCCAGCCGCCGAAGCGGGAAGACCAGCAACCCGGCGATCGCCAAGACGTGCAGAATATCGCCGTTCCAACCGAGGAAGAAGATATCGACGAGACCGAACAGCAGCAGCCAGAGATCCCGCCGATGGAAACTCTCGACGGCTTCGGCGGCATCGCCGGGCCGGGCTACGGTCATAAGGAAGATACAGGCGCCGAACAGCAGCTCCAGCATCCCCCGCTGCGTTCCGCCGAGCAGGATCTGCTGGGAAAGGTAGACGACCCGATCGATACCCGACCAATTGTCGAGCCGCGGATCGACCAGAGGAGCGTAGATCGTGTTTCCCATATAGGCGATGTTGATGAAGAAAATTCCGAGTATGGCGATGCCGCGCAGCACATCGAGCCGCTCGATACGGTGCTTTTCCGGTAGGGACCCAATCACGGTGACGGCCTCTTTTCCCGCTTCTGTTGAGATCGTCATTCAATACGACTAAGCCGGGATTTTCGACGAGCCCGATTACGCAGAAATGTCTCCCCGGAGGCTTCCGCGTTACAAACGTAATAGCTCGCGGCAAGTACCAGGCCTGCCGGCGCAGGATCGGAGGGTGGCACCGAACGGCGATCCACGATTTACACATTGGCTGGTTCCAGCCGATGGCGTGCTCTAGACTCGTTCCGACATAAGCTCTCGAAAGGACGAAGCCGTGCCGATCAACAACCGGATCGCCCATTTTCAGGACGAGATGACCGAATGGCGCCGGGATCTGCATGCGCATCCCGAGCTGGGATTCGAGGAGCACCGGACCTCGGCGATCGTGGCGGAAAAGCTCGCTTCCTGGGGCATCGAGGTCGATCGCGGCTTCGCCGGCACCGGCCTCGTCGGCACGCTCCGCGCCGGCGCCGGCACACGCGCGATCGGCCTGCGCGCCGACATGGACGCCCTGCCGATGACCGAGGCCAACAGCTTCGCCCATGCCTCGACCATTCCGGGTAAGATGCATGGCTGCGGCCATGACGGCCACACGACGATGCTGTTGGGAGCGGCCAAGTACTTGGCCGAGACCCGTAATTTCGATGGCATCGTCCGTTTCATCTTCCAGCCGGCCGAGGAGGGCGGCGGCGGCGGCAAGGTCATGATCGATGACGGGCTGTTCGAACGGCTGCCGGTCGATGCGGTCTATGGCGTGCATAACGACCCGACCCTGCCGCTGGGCCAGGCCTCGGCCGTGGCCGGGCCGATCCAGGCCGCTTCCGACCGGTTCCAGATCGATCTCACCGGCAAGGGCGGCCATGCCGCCCGGCCGCACCATGCGATCGACCCGGTCGTGATCGGCGCCCATATCGTGCTGGCGGTGCAGTCGATCCTGAGCCGCGGCGTCGATCCGCTCGACAGCGCCGTGGTGAGCCTTACTCAATTTCACGCCGGCGAGGCCGACAATGTCATCCCGCACACGGGCCGGCTTTCCGGCACCGTGCGCACGCTCAGGCCCGAGATTCAGGATCGGGTCGAGGCATTGCTCGGCCAGATCGTCTCGACCACGGCCGCGGCCCATGGCGCCACGGCCGAATTGCGCTATACGCGGAAATATCCGCCCACGGTCAACCATGCCGTCGAGGCCGAGCGGGCCGCCCTGGCGCTCGGCCAGGTACTGGGCGCCGACAAGGTGATCCGCGAACGCCGGCCCTCGATGGGCGGAGAGGATTTCTCGTTCATGCTGCTCGAGCGGCCGGGCGCCTATCTCAAGCTCGGCCAAGCCGCCCCGGAACGCGGGGGCACGCCGGTCCATCATCCCAATTACGATTTCAACGACGACCTGCTGAGCATCGGCGCCTCATTCTTTTCGGCCTTGGTCGAACAGGAGCTTCCGCGCGGTTGATCCGGTGCCGAGTGTGCTAAGACTTCACATCGGGGGACCGCGTCGCAGGGGTGGATGGTGAGTACCGAGGATCAGGCCGGCGCGGATCGACCACCGCGCCTGGGCATATTTCGCAGCCTCGGGCCGGGGCTGATCAGCGGCGCTTCGGACGACGATCCGAGCGGCATCGCCGCCTACGCGCAGGCCGGCGCCATGCTGGGCTATGCCGCCTGCTGGATCATGCTGCTGTGCTATCCGATGATGGTCACGACGCAGGAGATCAGTGCGCGCATCGGCCGCGCGACCGGCCGCGGCGTCATCGGCATCATCGCCCGCCACTATCCGCGCTGGCTGCTGGATTCGATCGTGGCGCTGGTGGTCTTCGCCAACGTCGTCAATCTGGGCGCCGATCTCGGCGCCATGGGTAGCGTGCTGCATATGCTGATCGGCGGCCCGGAGCACCTCTATGTCGTCCTGTTCGGCATCGCCTCGGTGGCGCTCCTCATGCTGCTAACCTTCGACCGCTATGTCGGCTTCGTGAAATGGATGACCTTCTCGCTGTTCGCCTATTTCGCCACCGCCTTTACCGTGCCGCTGCCCTGGGGCCAGATCGCCTATCACACCTTCGTGCCGGAGCTGCCGCATGACGCGCCCTCGATCGCGGTGTTCGTCGCGGTCATGGGCACGACCATCAGCCCCTATCTTTTCATCTGGCAGGCCTCGCTCGAGGCCGAGCGAGCGCGCGGCCTGCCCAAGCTCCGGCGCTTCGGCCCCAATGCGGCGCTGGCCGGCGCCGAGGTCAACCGCATCCGGATCGACACTTTCATCGGCATGGCGGTGGCGACGCTCATCGCCTATGCCGTCATCGTCACCACGGCGGCCACCCTCCACGGCATGAGCAGCTCGGGCCTGCTCACCGCCGCCATGGTCGCCGACGCGCTCCGGCCCGCGACCGGCCCGCTGGCCGAACTGCTGTTCGCGCTCGGCATCCTCGGCACCGGCATGCTGGCCGTGCCGATGCTGGCCGGCTCCGCCGCCTACGCGCTGGCGGAGGCGCGCGGCTGGCCGGTCGGCATCGCCCGCGCGCCGCGCGAGGCGCGGGCCTTCAACCTCTTCATCCTGATCGCGACCATGGCCGGCGTGGCGATGAACTTCGCCCATATCAACGCCATCCTGGCACTGCTGCTGAGTGCCGTGATCAACGGCGTCATGGCCGTGCCGGTGCTCGTCATGATGATGCTGGTCGCCCGCCGGCCCGGCATCATGGGACAGCTGGTCCTGCCCAAGCGGATCGAGATCCTCGGCTGGATCACGACCGCGATCATGGGGGCGACGCTGGTCGGGCTACTTTCGACGCTGACCAGTTGATCAAATGTTCATTCGCTTCGTCGTGGGCCTTGACGACGAACATCATCGCTGGCTGACCGGCATCATCACCGAAGCTCGGTTGCTGCGCGATCGCGGAGCGCTCTCATCCCACGAATCGGCTTGGCTCGACGAGACCTATGATTGGTTCAACACCCACCTGCCCTGCCCTCCTTTTGCAGGCAGCGGTTGGGGACGAGACGCCGTTTCGTGGTTCAAGGACGACGCCGGACGGGCAATCCGGAAAATGTGGGAAATCGCCGCCCTGTTGAGGGAGCACGAGGTCGCCGTCCGCCTGCTCAGATCGGCGAACCCGGGCAAGATCCTCTACGAGGACAATTATCAAATCGTCGTCCTGGAGTGGAAACACCTGTAGGAACGGATCGGGCGGCCTCTTTCGGGCAACCGTCAGATCTCGGCGTGCAGCCGAAGGCCGAAGATCGAAACCGGGCCGCGGTCGCGGTTGTAGGCGGGATTCACGACATACTGATAGTCGGCCGAGATCGTGATGCCGTCGATGACCGCCGCGCTGTAGTAGGTCTCGACGATCTTTTCCCAACCATAATGAACGAGCGCGCCGTCGCCGATCAGGATGCCGAGGCCGCCGGCCGCGAAATAGTTGCGCGCATCCCGGGACAGGCCGTTGGCCACGCCGGCGAGGCCGATCGTGTCGTTCGGCCGGCCCCAGGCGCCGCCCTTCCAGGCCAGGCCGCCCGAGACGGATTGATCGATCTCGGTGAACTCGTAGGCTTCCTTGTGGCCGTCGGCGAGGCTCGCGCGCAGGAAGGCGCCCAGATCCGGCACGATCTGCTGCTCGGCATTGAGCGAGACGCCGGGGCGCGAGCCGTAGCGGCGGACATCGGCGACGCTGGGCGCCTGGCCGGTGCCGGCGGCCGCACGCACCGCGTCGTTGTAATCCGCCATGTCGCCGCGATTGACGTAGGCGAGCAGCTTGACCTTGCCGGGCTGGTCGGCAAGCGTGTGCCGCTCTTCCGCTTCGAGCACGAGCTCATATTGCCCGAAGCCGCGCTCGAGGAACTTGCTGTTGGGCACGCGCGACAGATCGAATAGGCCGCCGCGCAGGGTCCACCAGGATTGGGTCCATTCGACGGCACCGCCATAGGAATAGCCCCAGGCATCGGCGGCATAGTCGAACGCGCCGGCATCGATGATCGACCAGTTGAGGAAATCGGCACGCGGATCGTGCGCATAGCTGTTGTTGTCGAAAATGTCGGTCACGGAGAATTTTCCGAGCGTCACCACGATATTGTCGGACATCTGGGTGCCGCCGAGCTGGTTCTTGTCCGGCTCGACCGCCTGGCTCTCGCCGCCGAGCCCGAAGCTCTGACGAAAGAAGGCGCGCGGCAGGCGGATATAGGGAAATGACTGGCCGACCTTGTAAGCTTCGCCGCTGGAAAAGCCGGCGAGCCCGAGCGTATTGCTGAGGCCGAAACCCTGGTCGATCTCCGCATCGGCATAGAACTCGCCGCCCTGCCACAGGCGGATGCCGGCAAACAGCGTGGCGTCGTTCGTCTCGTCGCCGCGATGGCCCGGATCGAGACTGTTCTGTCCGCGAAAATCCGAATTGAAGCTCGGATGGTACTGGGTGACGTTGGTGAACTGCGCATGCAGGCTGTACCATTCCGGCTCGGCCGTCCCGTCGTCGGGGGCCTCCGCCAGAGCCGGCAGAGCGAGCGGCGCCGTGCCGAGCAGACCCAGAACAATCTTTCGCAGCGTCATCCTTCGGTCTCCGTTCACGGCGACGAGAGCGGCGCGCGAGCGCCCTTCGCTCAACTCTACAGAAGCTGTGTTGCAACCCGCCTCGATCGTGGCGACGAACAATAGGGGGATGGGGTATATATCGTCTAAAGTGGGAGGGGATAGCTCAAACCTTCAGATGAAGTCAACGAACTCGGCCCACACTATTGCCGATATGCCGAAAAATGCTAATATACCCCCTAGGGTAATGGCCGGACCGACAATGGCACACACGATCCACGAGAAGCAGAAGCTGCTGAACCGCACGCGCCGGCTGCGCGGACAGATCGAGGCGATCGAGCGGGCGCTCGAGGCCGAGGCCGGTTGCGCGCCCGTGTTGCAGTTGATCAGCGCGGCACGCGGCGCCATCAGCGGCCTGATGGCCGAGGTGCTGGAGGACCATATCCGCCTGCACGTCGTCGACCCGGCCCGACAGCCCTCGGCGGAAGAGATCGATGCCGCCGAGGAACTGATCGAGATCGTCCATACATACGTGAAATGACATGAGCCGGAACGCCACCTCCCACAGCCACGTCTTTCTCGGCGCCGGCCACGAGCGGAACGAGCGCAAGATCCGCGGCGTGATCTGGCTATGCCTGGCCATGATGGTGGCCGAGATCGGCGGCGGCGCGATCTTCGGCTCGCTCGCCCTCATCGCCGACGGGTTGCACATGTCGACCCACGCGCTGGCGCTCATCATCGCCGCCCTCGCCTATTCCTACGCCCGCCGTCATGCCGAGGATGCGCGCTTCGCCTTCGGCACCGGCAAGCTCGGCGATCTCGCCGGCTTCACCAGCGCCGTCGTGCTGGCGGTCGTGGCACTGCTCATCCTCTACGAGGCAGCGACGCGGCTGATCGCGCCGGTGCCGATCGATTTCACCGAGGCGATCCCGATCGCGGCGCTGGGCCTCGTCGTCAATATCGTCAGCGCCTGGCTGCTCAGCGACGACGAGCATGCCCACGGCCATTCGCATGGCTCGGACCATGCCCATCATCACGACCACCCCCATGATCACGGGCACGGCCATCGCGACAACAATATGCGGGCCGCCTTCATTCACATCGCCGCCGACGCCGGCATCTCCGTGCTGGCGATCCTCGGGCTCTCCACCGGCCTGTTCTTCGGCTGGGTCTGGATGGATCCGGTAATGGGCATCATCGGCGCGCTGGTCATCGCCAATTGGTCCTGGGGCCTCGCCCGCGACACCGGCGGCATCCTGCTGGACATGACGCCGGACAAGCGCATGGCCGACGAGCTGCGCCAGATCATCGAAGCCGAAGGCGACCTGATTACCGACTTCCATCTCTGGCGCCTGGGCCCCGGTCACTTCGGCGCCATCCTGTCGATCGCGACCGCCAAACCGCGCGGCCCGGACTTCTATCGCGCTCGACTGCGCCACTTCAGCATGCTCTCGCATATCACCATCGAGGTGAACGAAAGCGCCGACCACATGGCTTGACCATGCGCGATTCTGCCGACTAGATCATTGCCGGGCTTTGGCAGGATGTGAGGTGGCGATGAGCGGAACAGTACGCGTCGAACGCGAGGGGCCGATCGCCACCGTCATTCTCGACAATCCCGGGCGCCTCAATGCCGTCTCGACCGAGATGTGGCGCGAGCTCGGCACCGCCTTCGAAAACCTGAATGCCGACCTGTCCTTGCGCTGCATCGTGCTGCGCGGCGCCGGCGACGCGTTTGCCGCCGGAGCCGACATCTCCGGCTTCGAGACCGAGCGTAACGATCCGCAATCGGCCAAGATCTACGACGATCTCTCGCATCATTCGTTGGCCGCCATCTCCGGCTCGCCGCATCCGGTCGTGGCGCTGATCAAGGGCGCCTGCGTCGGCGGCGGGCTCGAGATCGCGGCGCAATGCGACCTCCGCATCTGCGGCGAATCATCACGCTTCGGCATTCCGGTAAAGCGGCTGGGGCTGGTCGTCGCCTATCGCGAGATGCAGGGACTGTTGAGCGTGGTGTCGCCGGCGGTAGCGCTCGAGATCCTGCTCGAAGGCCGCGTCTTCGGCGCCGCCGAGGCCGACAAGAAGGGGCTGGTGACCCGAGTCGTGCCCGACGATCAGGTCGAGACCGAAGCCTATAAATCGGCCGGGCTCATCGCCGAAGGCGCGCCGCTGGTCGCACGCTGGCACAAGAAGTTCGTCCGGCGCCTGCTCGATCCGACGCCGCTCAGCGAGACGGAACTGGACGAATCCTACGCCTGTTTCGGTACCGAGGATTTCCGCATCGGCTTCCGCGCGTTCCTCGCCAAGACCAAGCCTGAATTTCAGGGGCGCTGACCATGACCCAACCGCTCGCGCGCTACACCGTCCTCGACCTGACGCGCGTGCGCTCCGGTCCGACCGCCGTCCGCCAGCTCGCCGACTGGGGCGCCAACGTCATCAAGATCGAGATGCCGGAGACCGAGGGCGGCGAATCGCTGGGCGGCCCGCGACCGGGTCCGGACTTCCAGAACCTGCACCGCAACAAGCGCAGCCTGACGCTCAATCTGAAATCGGCGGAGGGTGTCGCCATCCTCGAGCGGATGGTCGAGAGCGCCGACGTGCTGGTCGAGAATTTCCGGCCGGACGTGAAGTTCCGCCTAGGCATCGATTACGAGACGCTGAAGCCGATCAATCCGCGCCTGGTCTATGCCAGCATCTCGGGCTTCGGCGAAGACGGTCCTTATCGCGAGCGGCCGGGCTTCGACCAGATCGCCCAGGGCATGGGCGGCCTCATGTCGATCACCGGCCTGCCGGGCCAGGGTCCGGTGCGCGTCGGCATTCCGGTCGCCGATCTCTGCGCCGGCATCTTCTGTTCCCAGGGCATCATGCTGGCGCTCCTGGAGCGCGAGCAGTCGGGCCAGGGCCAATGGGTGCAGAGCTCGCTGCTGCAGGCGCAGATCTTCATGCTCGATTTCCAGGCCTCGCGCTGGCTCAATGCCGGCGAGGTGCCGAAGCAGGCCGGCAACAATCATCCGACCAGCGTGCCGACAGGCGTGTTCAAGACCGCGGACGGCCATATCAACATCGCCACCACCGGCGGCAAGATCTGGCAGCGCCTGTGTGAGATGTTGGGGGCGCCGGAATGGCCGAGCGACCCGCGTTTCGCCACCGGGGCCGCGCGCTCGGCCAATCGCGACCTGCTCAATGCCGAGATCGACAAACGGCTGGCCGGCGCCGACAGCGCCACCTGGATCCAGCGCCTCAACGAGGCCGGCGTGCCGTGCGGACCGATCTATTCGATCGACCAGGTCTTCGCCGATCCGCAGGTGCAGCAGTTGGGCATCGTCAAGACCGTCCCCTCGCCGCATTACGATCCGTTGCGTCTGGTAGGCCAGCCCATGACGCTGTCGCGCACGCCGAGCGAGATCGTGTCGGCCCCGCCCGAGGCCGGCCAGCATACCGATGAGATCCTGCGCGAGTTCGGCTACGATTCGGATGCGATCGCGAGCTTCCGCGCCGGCGGCATCATCTGAATTGGAGGAGCATCCGATGGACAAGATCCTCGCCGCGGTCGACGGCGCCGTCGCCACCATCACCTTCAACAATCCGGAACGGCACAATGCCGTCTCGCTCGACATGTGGAAGGCGGTGCTGGCGGCGCTCGACCGCTTCGCCGCCGATCCCGCCGTGCGCGTGCTGGTCGTCACCGGCGCCGGGGGCAAATCCTTCGTCTCGGGCGCCGACATCTCGAAATTCGAGGATGAGCGCGCGAGCGAGGCCGCCGTCGCCGAATATGACGAGGCGACCGAGTCGGTCTACAAGACCCTGCTCGCCTACGCCAAACCGACCATCGCCAAGATCCGCGGCTATTGCATCGGCGGCGGCATGAACTTGGCCATCTGCTGCGATCTTAGGATCTCGAACGAGGCGGCCCGCTTCGCCGTGCCGGCGGCCAAGCTCGGGCTCGGCTACGGGATGACGCGGGTGAAGCGGGTGCTCGACATCGTCGGCCCGCAATTCGCCAAGGAGATCTTCTTCACAGCCCGCCAGTTCGATGCGGCCGAGGCCAAGGTCATGGGGCTGGTGAACCGGGTCGTGCCCGACGGCGAGCTCGACGCCTTCGTCGCCGATTACGCGGCCACGATCGGCGGCAACGCCCCGCTCACCGTCCATTCGATCAAGCGCATCATCGGCGAGGCGCTCAAGGATCCGGATGCCCGTGACCTGGCGCTGTGCGACCGGCTGGTCAAGGCATGCTTCGAGAGCGAGGATTACAAGGAAGGGCGCCGCGCCTTCATGGAAAAGCGCAAGCCCGCCTTCACCGGACGGTAGCGGCAATCAGGCCGGTTGCCGCGCGAACGCATCGCATCGTACAAGCGAGGGAAGAAGCGATCCGGCCTCAAAGCTGCCTTTAAGCAATGCAAGAGCTCTGGCGATCGAACCGGAGCAAGTGTCTCGAGAACCGGGAGGGTTCGATGCTGAAGCGATTCGGGGCGACCAAGGTCGTGCTGGGCCTGCTGTGCCTGATGTACTTCATCACCTATATCGACCGGGTGAACTACAGCACGGCCTCGATCGCCTTCGAGACCGAGTTCGGGCTCAGCAAGAAGGATATCGGCTTCGCCTTCTCGGTGTTCGGCTACCCCTATCTGATCTTCCAGATTTTCGGCGGCTGGCTGGGCGACAGGTTCGGACCGCGCATGACGCTGACCGTCTGCTCGATGATCTGGGCCGGCGCCACCTTCGCCACCGGCTTCGTCGAAAGCTTCACCGGCCTCATCATCGCCCGGCTCTTCCTCGGCCTCGGCGAAGGCGCCACCTTCCCGACCGCGACCCGCGCCATGTCCGGCTGGACGCCGACTTCAGAGCGCGGCTTCGCGCAGGGCATCACGCATGCCTTCGCCCGTATCGGCAACACGGTGACACCCTACCTCGTCACCGGTCTCATCGCCGCCTGGAGCTGGCGCGGCTCCTATTTCATCATCGGTACCGTGAGCTTGGTCTGGGCGCTGGTCTGGCTCTTCTATTTTCGCAACCATCCGGCCGATCATCCCGACATCACCGAGGCCGAGCTGCAGAAGCTGCCGCCTCAGCGCGGGCGGCAGATGGTCAATGTGCCGTGGATGCCGCTGTTCCGCCGCATGCTGCCGGTGACCATCGTCTATTTCTGCTATGGCTGGGCGCTATGGCTGTTCCTGAGCTGGATCCCGCAATATTTCGAGCATGGCTATCACCTGAAGCTCAAGGACACGGCCTTCTTCGCGACCAGCGTCTTCCTCGCCGGCGTGATCGGCGACAGCCTCGGCGGGACGCTCAGCGATTGGATCCTCAAGCGTACGGGGAACGTGAAGCTCGCGCGCCGAAACATGGTGGCGGTCTGCCTGCTGGGCGCGCTCCTGTCGCTGCTGCCGATGCTGCGTTTCCACGACCTCACCACCTCGACCATCTGCCTCAGCGCCGGCTTCTTCTTCATCGAGATGACCATTGGCCCGATGTGGGCGATCCCGATGGACATCGCCCCCGCCTATTCGGGCACGGCGAGCGGCTTCATGAATTCGGGCTCGGCCCTGGCCGCCATCATCTCGCCGGTGGTCGCCGGCTGGATGATCGACGAGACCGGCAATTGGGACCTGCCCTTCCTGTGCTCGATCGTGCTGCTCGGCGTCGGCGTCGTCCTGTCCTTCACGATGCATCCGGAACGGCGCTTCGATAGCGCGCCGCTCCCCGGGGCCGGCGCTGCGGTGGGCGGGTAGCCGACGCAGGATCGTCCCAACAGCGGACCGTCAGGCCCTATCCCTGCAGGCGCCCCCGACGGGGCGTTTTTTTGCGCGAGCGAAATGGTACGTGGAACGCCACCGTATGAAGAGTTTTGCAGTCTTCGAGTTGAACACCTCTGGATAAATTCGCGCGGAGCCGCCCCGCATCGCACCATGTCGCAGTGATGCATAGATGAAACACTGTGCAGCGCAAAAAAAAGTGCCATCGAATTAGAATTGAACTGTCACATAGACCCGCTAAACCGGGCGCCATCGGTTGCATAGGCGAGATGATGGGCGCGACAAAAAGTCGCTACTTTAGCTAGTGCTGAAGCTACGGGATTTTCTCTCGGACTCGTCGAGCGCCGATCCATTATTCTTTGGAAGGACATGAAATGCGACTTAAGCACAGCTTGGCCTACGGAGCCTTGCTCGGTGCGGCGCTGTCGGCGGCGGGCCAGGCATCAGCGGCCCAGAACGCGGACCTCAGCAGCCTGCTCGCGCAGCAGCAGCAGCAGATCCAGCAACTTCAGCAGCAGCTTCAGAACCTGCAGCAGACGGTGAAGCAGGAGCAGACCCAGCGCGCGGCTGCGCCGGCACCGGCGGCTCCCGCCGCCGCGGTTGCATCGGATGCGCCGAAGATCGTGCAGACCCCGACCAACCGCTTCTACCTCTCGACCGCCGATGGCCAGAACACGATCGGTCTCACCGGTCGCCTGCATCTGGATGCCGGCGACTATATCAGCGTCCGCCCCGCCAACAAGGCGGCGGGCGTTCAGGACCTCAGCAGCGGCTTCAATGCCCGGCGCGCGCGCATCGGCGTCACCGGCAAGGTGCTGGGCGATTGGGGCTACACCTTCATCTACGATGCCGGCAACTCGCAGGACAATTCGCCGAAGGGCATCCAGACCGCCCAGATCGCCTATAACGGCTTCAAGAACACGGCGATCGAGTTCGGCTATTCCGATACTTACTTCACGCTTGATGAATCGACCAGCTCCAACGACATCCTGTTCATGGAGCGCGCCTCGCCCAACCAGATCGCGGTCAACATCGCCGCCGGCGACTTCCGCTCCAATGCCGGTGTCCGCAACTGGGACGACCGCTACTGGGTCGGCGTCTACGGCACCGGTCCGGCACAGGGTCAGGCGCATGCCCAGACCGCCGAGCAGTTCGGCACCATCGAGCGCGCCACCTATCAGGTGCTGACGGGCGCCGACTACTCGGTCCATGTAGGTGCCGACTTCGAGCAGCTGCTGAAGGCGCCCAACAGCGGCATCAACACCGCGAACGCCCTCTCGCTCAGCGACGCACCCGAGCTGCGCGTGGACAACACGTCTCTGCTCAGCACCGGCTCGCTCGGCACCATCGCCAATCCCCTGACCGGCGCCGAGGTCTATAACCTCGAATTCGCGGCGGAATACCGCAACCTGTTCTTCCAGGGCGAATATACCCATTTTGACATCGACCGCCGCGGTCTGGACCAAGCGAGCTTCGACGGCGGCTACGGCGAAATCGCCTGGACGCTGACCGGCGAGCAGCACAAATACAACCCGTCGGCCGGTGCCTATGGCAGCATCATCCCCGACCACCCGGTCTCGCTCTCCACGGGCGGCTGGGGTGCCTGGGAAGTCGCCGCGCGCGTCAGCTACATCAACTTGGTCGACAATTTCATCGAAGGCCGTTCGATCTCGGGTCAGCCCAGCGCCGTTGATGGCGGCAAGCAGACCAACTTCACGCTCGGCCTGAACTGGTACGTCAACTCGAACATGCGCTACATGATCAATTACGTTCATGGCTCGTTCGACAAGTCGAACCCGACCGCCGTGGCCGGCGCGCCGCTCGGCGCCCAGATCGGCACGGATTTCGACGCCATCGCGATCCGCGCCCAGGTCGCGTTCTAAGCCTAAAAGAAGGATCCTTCGGATCCAGCCGGACGGGGCAACCCGTCCGGCTTTTTCTTTGCCCGAATTTTGGGCGACACAGCATGATGCTCGCACCATGTCCGAAACCAGCGACAAGCCGGCTGATTGGCTCTGCCGCGACTGCAAGCGACTCGATATCCGCCCGACATAGAGAAATTGGGCGTCGTCAGCCGCTCCGATCGCCTGATCTATTCCGGTGAAAGCGCGGGCGCTAGATCGCGCGCGACCGTGGCCATGATCGCGACGCAGCAATCGACGACCTGCTCGCGCGATTGGCGATAGCCGCTCAGCACCCAGCGCAGTGCGATATGGATCACCGCCCCCACCAGCCCGTCGGCGATCAGCTCGTGATCGAGCCCGGATTTGAGCGGCGCCGGCAGCAACGGCTGGGTCGATTGCAGCAGCAGCAGCGCGAAGCCGTGCGTGGCGTTGCGGTAGAGCCGGTCGACCTCGTCGCTGACGCCCAGGATCTCGAACAGCAGGATGCGGGCCGCGGCCGGGTTGCTGCCGATGAGATCGAAATAGACCGTGAGCGAAGGGCGGGCGCGATCCTCCGGTCGATCCGACAAATGCGGCGGCAGTGCGTCGATGCGCGAACGCAGCTCGTCGATCAGATGGGAATAGATCGCCCGCAGCAGCTCTTCGCGGTTGGCGAAGGATTCGTAGAAATAGCGCTCGGTCAGGCCGGCAGCGGCGCACACCGCACGCACTGTGCCGCCATGATAGCCGTCGGTGCCGAACACCTGCATGCCGGCCTGGATCAGCCGGGCCCGCCGCTCGGCCCGTCTTTCGACGCCGGCCACGCCGCGATAGCGGCGCGCGTTGGAATTTTCGGGTTCGTCCAGCATTCGTGCATATTGACATGGGTGATTGTCAGATACAAACTGACATTGACCATTGTCACTTATGGGTAGCACCTGCCATGCCCGATGCGTCTTCCGCCGGCCCTCTCGTCCCCGAACTCGACGCGGTCGTGATCGGCACCGGCTTCGCCGGGCTGGGCATGGCGATCAAGCTGAAGCAGGCCGGCATCGACAAGTTCGTCGTGTTCGAGCGCGGTGCCGAGGTCGGTGGCACCTGGCGCGACAATCACTATCCGGGCTGCGCCTGCGACATCCCATCGCACCTCTATTCCTTCTCCTTCGAGCCCAATCCCGATTGGACGCGGATGTATCCGAACCAGCCGGAGATCTATGCCTATCTCAAGCGCTGCGCCGACAAATACGGGATCCGGCCCTATATCCGCTTCAATACCGAGGTGGTCGAGGCCGTCTATGACCGGGCGGGCGATTTCTGGCGCGTGCGCACCGGCGCCGGCGACAGCTTCACCGCCCGCATCGTCGTCTCGGGCATGGGCGGCTTGAGCCGGCCTGCCTATCCCAAGATCGCGGGTCTCGACAGCTTCGAGGGCAAGGCCTTCCATTCGGCCGAATGGGACCATGACTACGACCTCGCCGGCAAGAATGTCGCCGTCATCGGCACCGGCGCCAGCGCCATCCAGTTCGTGCCGGAAGTAGCGAAGCAGGTCGGCAAGCTGCATCTGTTCCAGCGCACCGCCCCCTGGGTCGTGCAACGGCTGGATCGGCCGTTCAGCGAGCGCGAGCGCAAGCTCTTCCGCTGGTTGCCGGGCTATCGCTGGCTGCTGCGCAAATCGATCTATTGGCGCAACGAGTTCCTGGCGCTGGGCTTCGTCGTCAACCCGAACATCCTGAGGAAGGCGGCCGGGCCGGCGCTGAAGTTCCTCGAGGCGATGGTCCCGGACCCGGCGTTGAGGGCCAAGGTCACGCCGAAATACACGCTCGGCTGCAAGCGCATCCTGATCTCGAACGACTATTACCCGGCGCTGGCGCGGCCCAATGTCGAGGTCGTGACCGAAGGCATCAAGGAGATCCGCGCCCATAGCGTCGTCACCGAGGACGGGGTCGAGCGGCCGGTCGACGCGATCATCTACGGCACCGGCTTCCGCGCCACCGACATCCTGACCCCGGTCAAGGTGATCGGGCGCGACGGCGTCGATCTCAACGAGGCCTGGAGAAAGGGCGTCGAAAGCTATCTCGGCATCACCGTCGCCGGATATCCCAACTGGTTCATGCTGGTCGGACCCAATACCGGGCTCGGCCATAATTCCATGGTGTTCATGATCGAGGCGCAGATCCGCTACGTCATGAGCTGCCTGAAGCTAATGCGCCGGCGCGGCGCGCGCGCCATCGACGTGAAGCCGCAGGTGCAGAGCGCCTTCAACGCCGATATCCAGCACCGGCTGACCGGCACGGTCTGGGCGTCGGGCTGCAAGAGCTGGTATCTCGACGAGAACGGCAAGAACACCACCCTCTGGCCGGGCTTCACCTTCCAATATTGGGCGCGCACGCGGCGCGTGGCGGAGCGGGATTTCACCCTCTCCAAGACCGGCTGGCCGGCGGAGATGGTTCAGGCGGCTGAATAATGCCCCGTTGACGGGTTTTCCTCGGCCGCTCCACCATGGCGCGACAATAAGCTGAGGAACGCCATGACCAACCCGCGCTGGAAGCACCGTCCCGAAGGCTCGAATTGGGGGGATTTCGGCCCCGACGACCAACTCGGCCGGCTCAATTTGCTGACGCCGGAGAAACGCCGCCAGGCCGCGTCCGAGATCCGCGAGGGGCTGGCCTTCTGTCTGAGCCTGCCGCTCGATTACCCGGGCGGGAACCTGCTCAACCCGCGCCGCTATCCGCCTCAGCTCCGCCCGACGCTGCGCGACGGGCTGCCCAACATGAATTTCCCGCTGAAGCGGTCGGACCCGACACTGATCGATGTGGTGTGCGACGACGCGGCCTTGATTCATCTGCAATATTCGACGCAATGGGACAGCCTCGCCCATGTCGGCCAGCTCTTCGACACCGACGGCGACGGGGTGCCGGAGCCGGTCTATTATAATGGCTACCGCGCCCATGAGCATGTGCTGGGCCCGGTGCGCTACAAGGCCGACCGCGCGGTCGAGCCGACCCATAGCGAACTCACCGGCGCGCAGGCGTTGGGCATCGAGACAATGGCGGCGAACTGCGTCCAGGGCAGCGCCGTGATGGTCGATCTCGAAGCTCATGTCGGCCGCGAGCGGGCGATGATCGGCTATGACAAGCTGATGGAGATTCTCGAGACGGACCGGGTCGCGATCGAGCCGGGCGACATGGTCTGCCTGCGCACCGGCTTCGACAAGGTCATCCTGGAGATGAAGCGCCAGCCGCGGCTGGAGCCTCTGGAGCATAGCTGCGCCGTGATCGACGGCCGCGACGAGCGGCTGCAGCGCTGGATCACCGACAGCAACCTCGTCGCGCTCATCTCCGACAATTACGCGGTCGAGGCTGATCCCGCCCGCCCCGGCCACGGTGATTGCGCCGCCCTGCCGCTCCACGCCCATTGCCTGTTCAAGCTCGGCATCCCGCTGGGCGAGCTGTGGCATCTGAGCGAACTGGCCGACTGGCTGCGCGCGAACGGCCGGAACCGGTTCATGCTGACGGCCCCGCCCTTGAGGCTGCCAGGCGCGGTCGGCTCGCCGGTGACGCCGGTCGGCACGGTGTAGGAGCAGCTATCCCTCTTCCCCCGCCCGCCCGCTTGACAGTCGCGTTGAGCGACCTGACCACCCGGTAGCGCGGCTCCATATGTTCGTGGAGCACGCGGAGGATGATGGTCCCGATCGATCCGTTGGAGAGGCGGCCCATCGAACAATAGAGGCCGTGCGCAGCGCCGCCCCGCCTACCGGCGGCCAATTCCAGATGGAGGAACCTCACGCCCGGCGCGAGTTCGGACCGGTCGAGCGACCCCGGCCGCTCCGGGTCGTCCGCGACCATATCGATGCCCCTGGCGATGATCCCCTCGTAAGCCGCCAGCTGCGAAGCGCCGAAGCTCTTGAGCGTCTCGCGAAGGATACCCTGATGTCGAACGCCGCAGGTTCAGTGAGCTCCCAGCTCATTCGCCGGCATTCTCGCGCCTCACCTCATCGGCGATGTCGCTCACGCTCTTCCGCGACAGGCGGCCGGCTGCGGCGGCTTCGAGGCCGATATCGATTTCACGGCGCAGAATGACGAGTTTTTCCCGCTCGAGCGCCTTGTCGTGCTGCAACAGCCGCAGCGCATCTCGCACCACCTCGCTCGAGGAAGCGTATCCGCCCTCGGACACCTCCTTCTCGACAAAATCCAGCATATCGGCGGGAAGGCTGACATTCATCGTAGCCATGCGCCTCTCCAAGCTTTCGGCCATCAGACGATGAATTGGCAAAGTTTGTCAAATCGCCGAACGCCCTTGCCCGCCACCCCGCAGCCGGGCACGCTTACCCTATGTTCGATCTCGTCTTCCTCGGCACCTCGGCGAGCGTGCCGTCGCCCGAGCGCAATCAGTCCGGATTGCTGATCGCCGCCGCCGGGCAGCGGCTGCTCGTCGATTGCGGCGAGGGCACGCAGCGTCAGCTCTTCCGCAGCGGTGCCGGCTTCCGCCGGCTCGGGCGCATCCTGCTCACCCATGGCCATCTCGACCATATCCTCGGCCTTCCCGGGCTGCTCTCGACGCTCGGGCTGCAGGAGCGGCATGAGACGCTGACGCTGCATGGCGGGCCGCAGACGCTTCGGCTGATCGCCGACCTGATGGCGGCTCTCTGGGGCGAGGGCAACGCGCCGGTGGCGCTGGAACTGGCGCCACTGACTGCCGGTCTCGTCGCCTCGGATGACGGCATCGCCATCGGCTGCTTCCCGGTCCGGCATCGCGACACCGACAGTTTCGGCTTCACCTTCGAGAGCGCCGCCCGCCGACATCTCCGTCCCGAGCGGCTGGCCGAACTCGAAATTCCCGATGGCCCGGTACGCAAGGAGCTCGCCGCCGGCCGCCCCGCGAAACTGCCCGACGGCAGGACGATCGATCCGGAAGCCGTGCTGGGCCCGCCGACCGCCGGCACCAAGCTGGCGGTTGTCGGCGATACCGAGACCACGGCCGGCCTGGCCGAGCCGGCCCATGGCGCCGATGCGCTCGTGATCGAGGCGACCTTCCTCGACCGCGACGCCGCCGTCGCCCGCAGCTATGGACACCTGACCGCCGCGGAGGGGGCTGCACTCGCCCGGGCCGCCGGCGTGAAACGCCTGATCCTGACCCATATCTCCGGCCGCTATCGGACCGAGGAGCTGCTGGCCGAAGCGCGTGAGATCTTTCCCGCCACGGAGATCGCGGCCGACCTCCAGCGCCTCACCGTGTGAGCGGCCTCAGACCGCCGAGAAGGCGCCGACGATGGCCGGCCCCCAGTAGAAGCGGATGAAATAATAGGTGCCGAGGGCGACGAAGAAGGTCGCGACGTTCAGGACCAGCGTCGCAGCCAGCCTGACCCCGTCATGGCTCGGCGCCTGCCGGGCGCGGATGAACAGCTCGGCGATGGCGAGATTGGGCAGGTAGAAGAAGAACACCATCACCACATCGAACGGGCCATCGAACCCGTGCGTATGCCCGGCGCCCTTGGCGATCAGCAGCCAGAAGCCGTAATCCATCCGATAGAGCCAGGAGCCGATCGCGAGCGCGAACAGCCGGATCGCCCAGGCGCGATGGATCTCGATGCGGCGGGCTCGCGCGTTCCGATAGGTCTCTGTGGAAGCGACCACCATGAGCGCGCCGTAAAGGCCGAACCCGACATCCATCGGCAGCCCGCCGATCGTGCCCTTACCCAGGATGAAGCCCAGCCCGCCGAAGCCGGCCAGCCCAGCGGCCAGCACATAGAGGCGCCCGAGCCAGCGATGGAGTGGAGGCCAGCGCCGGCGCAGCGCCCCGATCAGTTGGATCGGGCCAAGCAGAAGCAGCGTGCCGCCGGTGACGAGATGAGCGGCCATGGCGAGGAAAGCAGCCGGATTGCCGCTGTCATAGAGGCCGGGAAGGTTGCTGTTCCACTGCTCCAGCCGGTGCGATGGAATCGCTCCCGCATAGAAGGCCAGGATATAAGCGCCGAAGAAGGCGGCGCTGACCCAGCTTACCGCGACCAACCCGATGCCTGCCCAACGCAGACCCACAGATGACCAACGCCCCGTCATGGATGGGCGTGCCACTGTCTCTTCGATCATGCTCGCCATATGCCGCCCCGGCCGAACGAAGGAACATTCGAGCTTAGCTGGGTAGCAATTCCCAGCGGCTCAAGGAAGGGACGATTTCCGCGTCGTCTTCAAGGGATCAGCCGGTCCGCCCGCAACCGCGCGAACAAATCGAAGAACGCCTCGTCCGTCGCCTGGTAGCGCGTGAAGCCGAGCTTTCGGCTCTTCGACATATCCGTCACGACCTCGATCGGTCGGCCGAGATCGGCATCGGTGTGCCAGGGCGAGACCAGGCGGGCGAGATCGGGCTCGGCGAGGCCGTGGCGCTCGGCCAGGCGCCGCCAGGGCTCGGCATCCGCCGCCATCTGGATCTCGAGCGGCCGGATCTCGCCGGTGAACGGCGCCGGCTCCAGCCCGAACCAGCCGGCGATGCGTTCCCACATCCACTGCCAGCGGAAGATATCGCCATTAACCACGTTGAAGTCCTGATTGGCGGCCTCGGGCGTGGTGGCGGCCCAGAGCAGGTGATGGGCCAGCAGCCGCGCGTCGGTCATGTCGGTGAGGCCGCTCCATTGCGCGGGCGAGCCGGGGAAATAGAAGGGCCGGCCGGTCTCGCGGCACAGGCTGGCATAGACGGCGAGCGTCGTGCCCATGTTCATGGCGTTGCCGACGGCCTGGCCGATGATGGTGTGCGGGCGATGCACGCTCCAGCCGAAGCCGTCGCGCCGGGCGGCCTCGAACAGCTCGTCTTCCTGGGCATAGTAGAAATTATCGACATCGAGCCGCCCCTGCTCCTCGCGGAACGGCGTCTGCGGCAGGGCGCCTTTGCCATAGGCTTCGAACGGGCCCAGATAATGCTTGAGGCCGGTGACGAGCGCCGCATGGCGAACCGATCGCGCCGGACGGACGGAAGCGAGCAGATTGCGGACCATGGCGCTGTTGACGCGGATATTCTCCGCCTCGGTCGCCTGGCGCGACCAAGTCGCGATGAAGACGTGGCTCGGCCGCGTATCCTTCAAAGCCCGGGCGAGCGACTCCGCATCCTGAAGGTCGGCCGCGATCGGCGTCAGGCCGGGCATCGCGTTGGGCTTGCGTGCAAGACCCAGCACCGCCCAGCCCTCCTCCACCAGCAGCGTTGCCAGCGCGCTGCCGACGATGCCGGTCGAACCCACGATGAGGGCGGTATTCGTCATCTCGATCTCCCAATTCCATCCTTGGGACTATGCCGTGCCGGGCGGGCCGTCCAGAGGCCTCTGCGCCGCAGCGCTCGCGGGTGCTGCTCGCTACCGCGCCTCGCGCCACATCGGGTAGACGGTCGGGCCGTTGGGGAAGGTGATCTCGCCGGTCTGCACGAAGCCGAACTTGGTATAAACCGGCACGTTGCTCGGCCTGCTCGCCTCCAGATAGGCCGGCATATGCTCGGCATCGACCTGCGCCAGCCGATGGCGGAGCGTGATGCCGGCATAGCCCTGGCCCTGCCGGTCGGGGTCGGTGCCCAGCACCATCAGATACCAGTGCGGCTCGCGCGGATGCGCGCGCTCCATGGCGTTGAGCACGGCGAACACGCGTCGGGGGCTGAGCCCGTAGACGGCCAGGAACTTGCCGAGATTGCGCAGGATCTCCCAGTTGGAGATGTGCCAATGGCCGGGCGGCCGCCACATGCCGGCGGACTCGCAATCGCCGGTCACGTCGCAGCCCTCGAGCGCGTGGTTGCTCTGGAACAGGAGGCTGAACAAAGGCTCCAGCTTGCGGCGCCGCACCGCCTCTTCGGGGAACATGTAGTTGATGATCGGATCGGCGAAGAAGGCGCGGGCCATCATCCGCGCCACCGGCCCGGCATCCGCATCGGTCGCCTTGCGCACCGGCACCGAGGGCGGCCGGCCGCGTCCGGAATTGAGCGCCTCGGAAACCGACATCAACGGACCTCCCGACATAACGGAACTATCCTAGCGCAGGCCGCTTCCTCGGCCAAAACGAAAACAAAAATATCGTTACTATTCAGCCGCAATCTCCTCGGTCGCGGCCGCCAGCCGCTTGAGGTTGGCCTCGTGGGAATCCCTGCTGATCCGGTAGGTCGAGAGCACCAGCATGGCGCAGATATAGAGCACCACGATTGCGACGATATAGACCAGCACCAGATGCTCCAGCACAGCACCCGGCACCTCTCCGGGCTTAGCATTGGACGGAAAGGCGATCAAGCCGAGCAGCAGACTCGACAGGAAGGTGCCGACGCCGGACACGCATTTCTGGATGAAGCTGTTGGCCGCGAAGAACAGCCCTTCGGAACGCCGCCCGGTGGTGAGCTGGCTGTCCTCGACCACGTCGGCGATCATGGAGGCGACCAGGATCGCCGCCGCGATGAAGAAGCCGACCGCGATCGTGCCCAGGCAGAAAAGGGCCGGCAGCAGCAGCGGGCTGCCGTTTTCCGGGAACAGGCCCGCGAGGCGCAGCAGGAAGGGCAGCGGGTAGATCACGGTGGAGAGGATCCAGACCGTGATCGCCGCCCGCTTCTTGCCGAGCAGGCGCGAGAGGATTCCGGATAGCGGCACGGCCACCACCGCCGAGATGAAGTAGCCGAGATTGATCACGGTCAGCTGCTTCGAGGTCAGCTCCCAGAAATAGGTGGTGAAGTAGTAGGTGAGCGAGGTCGTGAGACCGAGCGCCATGCTGGAGAAGACGCCGGCGATCAGCACCATGAGGAAGGATCGGTGCGAGAGCGTCGACAGCATCTCGGCCGCGATCTGGCGCAGGCTGACGAGCCGCTTCGGCGGTGGCGCCTTGAGGTCGGGGATATGCCGGTGCGTGCCGGCGGCCGAGATCAGGATGGCGACCAGCATCAGGCCGCCGGCGGCGAAGCCGTAATGGGCATAGCCGATCGGATTGAGCGTGCCGGTTGGATGCGTCTCGTCCGGCACCAGGAAGAAGCTGAAGGCCAAGGTCGCCATGGTCAGGCCGCCGGCCCAGCCGAAGAAATAGCGGTAGGCCAGGAACGAGGTGCGCTGGTCGTAATTCTCGGTGAGCTCCGGCGCCAGTGCCGAGCTCGGGATCTCGTAGAAGGTGATGAAGATCCTGACGATGATGGCGACGACCACCAGATAGGCGAATAGCGCGCCTTGCGACAGGCCGGCGGGCGGGTCCCACAGCAGCATGTAGGAGAGCGCCACCGGCACCGCCGCCGCATACATGAAGGGATGGCGCCGCCCGAAACGCGAATGCAGCCGGTCGGACCAGTTGCCGACGATCGGATCGAGCACGGCATCGAGCACCAGCGCCATCAGCAGCGCGAAGCCCACCCATTGCACCGGCAGCCCCAGCACCTGATTGTAGTAGATCAGCAGAAGGTAAGAGAAACCCTGGTCCTTGACGCCATAGGCGATCGATCCGAAGCCGTAGAATAGCTTGGTCGCATAGGTGATCGGCCCTCCGACTCGTGTCGGCTGCATGACCGTCTCCTCCCTGAAAATTATTCTTGTTCTTGTGATACGGCGCGCCTCGCTGGACGCGCCGCCCGCATCGTCATTTTCAGAAGATTTCGAACAATCCCGCCGCGCCCATACCGCCGCCGACACACATGGTGACGATGCCGTACTTGGCGCCGCGCCGCTTGCCCTCGACCAGCACATGGCCGGTCATGCGCGCCCCCGACATGCCGTAGGGATGGCCGATCGAGATCGCCCCGCCGCTGACATTGAGCCGGTCATTGGGGATGCCGAGCTTGTCGCGGCAATAGAGCACCTGGCTGGCGAAGGCCTCGTTCAGCTCCCAGATGCCGATATCGTCAACGGTGAGCCCATGCGCCTTCAGCAGCTTGGGCACGGCGAAGACCGGGCCGATGCCCATCTCGTCGGGCCGGCAGCCGGCGACGGCCATGCCGCGATAGGCGCCGAGCGGCTCGAGCCCGCGCCGTTCCGCCTCCTTCGCCTCCATCAGCAGCGAGGCGGCGGCACCGTCCGAAAGCTGCGAGGCGTTGCCGGCGGTGATGAACTTGCCTTCCTTGATCTGCTGGCCGCCCTTGAACACGGGCTTCAGACCCGAAAGGTCGGCGAGCGTCGTCTGCGGGCGGTTGCCCTCGTCGGCCGAGAGCGTGATCGGCCGCTTCGAGGTCTCGCCCGTCGCCTTGTCGGTCACGAGCATGACGGCCGAGATCGGCGCGATCTCGGCATCGAAGCGGCGCGCTTCCTGGGCCGCGGCCGTGCGCTGCTGCGATTGCAGCGCGTACTCGTCCTGCGCTTCGCGGCTGACGCCGTAACGGTCGGCGACCAGCTCGGCCGTCTCGATCATCGCCATGTAGAGCGCCGGCACCTGGGCGATCAATTCCGGATCGCCGGCGCGAAAGCCGTTGCGATGCTCGTTCTGCACCAGCGAGATCGATTCGACGCCGCCGCCGATGGTGACGGTCATGCCGTCATCGATGATCTGCTTGGCCGCCGTCGCGATCGCCATCAGGCCCGAGGCGCATTGCCGATCGACGCTCATGCCGGCGACCGTGTCGGGCAGGCCCGCGCGCAGCGAGGCCTGGCGGGCGACGTTGAACCCGGTCGAGCCCTGCTGCAGCGCGCAGCCGAACACGACATCGTCGATATCGGCCGCATCGACCTTGGCGCGCTCGACCGCGGCGGCGATGGCATGGGCGGCGATCGCCTGGCCCTGGGTGTCGTTGAAAGCGCCGCGATAGGCTTTGCCGATCGGCGTGCGCGCAGTGGAAACGATAACGGCTTCACGCATTTCAAGCTCCCTTTCTTATCTTATGATTTTTAAGCCTTATGAATTAGACAGCGATTCAGACTTCAGGTCGATTCGACCTGAAGTCATCGCGGTCTAGCTCCGTCCGCCGGCGGTCGCGGCCTTGGTCAGCTCGATCCGACCTTGAGCGCCGCCATTCTCGGGAACGATCTCGTCCGACCGGTCGGAGATCGCATCGAATTGCGCCGCCACCTGCTCGGGGGCGCTCGCGTCGTTGGGGATGAACACGCCCTGGGTCAGCGTGATGAAGGCGCGCTCGAAGCCGCCGGCGCCGGCGCACAGGATGGCGCGGCTGGGCGCATCCTCGGCGACGAGCGTCAAGAGGCCGGGCGAGACCGATTCGGGCTTCAGCAGGTCCAGCATCTCCGGCGTCATGATGTCCTCGGTCATCCGGGTCGCCGCCGTCGGCGCCAGGCAATTGACCCGGATGTCGTATTTGGCGCCTTCGAGCGACAGCACCTGCATCAGCCCGACCAGCGCCATCTTCGCGGCGCCGTAATTGGACTGGCCGAAATTGCCGAACAGGCCGGAGGACGATGTCGTGTTGACGATGCGGCCGTAATTCTGGGTCTTCATGATCTCCCAGACGGCCTTGCTGCAATTGACGGCACCCATCAGATGGACATCGACGACCAGCTTGAAATCCTCGACCGTCATCTTGCTGAAACTCTTGTCGCGCAGCACGCCGGCATTGTTGACCAAGATGTCGACCCGACCCCATGCCTCCATGGCGGATGCCACCATGCCTTCGACCGCTTCATAGTCGGTGACGGAGGCGCCGCTGGCGATCGCCTCGCCGCCCGCCTGCCGGATCTCCTCGACCACGGCCTCGGCAGCACTCGCCGAGCCGCCGGTGCCGTCGCGCGCGGCGCCCAGATCGTTCACGACCACCTTGGCCCCACGCTCGGCCAGCAGCAGCGCATGGCAACGCCCGAGCCCGTTTCCGGCTCCCGTTACGATGGCCACCCGGCCATCAAACCTTATCGGCATCGTCCTTCCCTCTCCTCGGTGCAGTATGCTTAGGTTTCCATACTATCTCTAGCAGTATCGGCGGGGAGCCCAACCGATATTTCATAGGGAGACCCGGTTTCGGAATTCCCGTATTTTGACTTTCGCGGATGGAACGCTCGTCCCAGGGGATAAGAAGAAAATGACGGAGGAGATGCCTTCGCTCGGCGCCGTCCTCGGCCTCGCGGCGCGGACCAAGCCCTCGAACCCCGCAGTCACCTGCGGCGAGGAGACGATGGATTGGCGGACGCTCGACCGCCGCACCAACCGGCTCGCCCGGGCGCTCGCGGCGCGCGGCGTCGGCGAGGGCAGCTTCCTCACGATCGCCCTGCCGAACTCGATCGGCTTCGTCGAGGCCTGCTATGCCGCCTGGAAGCTGGGCGCCATCCCGCAGCCGATCTCCTGGCGCCTGCCCAGGATCGAGCTCGAAGCCGTGGTGGCATTGGCCGACCCGCCGCTGGTGATCGGCCAGGACGATCTCGACCCCGGAAGGCCGCGTTTCGACATTCCGGACTTGCTGGCCGGAAGCGACGATGACGGCCCGCTGCCCGACCGCATCTCGCCTGCCTGGAAGGCGCCGACCTCGGGCGGATCGACCGGCCGGCCCAAGCTCATCGTCGCCGGCCAGCCGGCCGTGGTGAATCCGCAGCCGATCGCCTATTGGCGGCTGGCCGAGGATGATGTCGCCCTCATGCCGGGGCCGCTCTACCATAACGGCCCGTTCTCCTCCGCCTTCCTGGCGCTCAATGCCGGCGCCCATCTGGTGCTGATGCCGCGCTTCGATGCCGAAGCCGTGCTGCGCGAGGTCGAGCGGCACCGCGCCACCTGGCTCTATCTGGTGCCGACCATGATGAGCCGGATCTGGCGCCTGCCCGAAGAGATCCGGAACCGCTACGCCACGGGCTCGCTGCGCACGGTCTGGCATCTGGCCGCCCCCTGCCCGCCCTGGCTCAAGGAGGCCTGGATCGACTGGCTCGGCGGCGAGGTTATCTGGGAGCTCTATGCCGGCACCGAGGCGCAGGCCTCGACCGTCATTTCCGGCACGGAATGGCTCGCCCATCGCGGCTCGGTCGGCCGGGTCAAGACCGGGCAGATGCGGATCCTCGACGGCGCCGGCAACGCGCTGCCGGCGGGCGCCACCGGCGAGATCTACATGAAGCCGGCCGACGACATGCCGGCGACCTACCGCTATATCGGCGCCGAGGCGCGGCGAATCGGCGATTGGGAATCGCTGGGCGATATCGGCTGGTTCGACGCGGAGGGCTATCTCTATCTCGCCGACCGGCGCAGCGACATGATCCTGGTCGGCGGCTCGAACGTCTATCCGGCCGAGATCGAGGCCGCCCTCGACGAGCATCCGCTGGTGCAGTCGAGCGCCGTCATCGGCCTACCGGACGAGGATCTGGGCAACCGCATCCATGCCGTCATCCAGCCCCGGCCCGGCCTCGATCTCGAGGAGCTGCACCGGCATCTGGCCGAGCGGCTGGTGACCTACAAGCGTCCGCGCAGCATCGAGATCGTCGCCGAGCCGCTGCGCGACGATGCCGGCAAGGTCCGGCGCTCGCAATTGCGCGCCGATCGGATCGGAGCGGCCTGAGCCCCATCCATGTCGCCGATGTTCGAACAGATCGCGGCCGCCAGCGTCGCCATCCTGCATCTGCTGGTGGCGGCGAGCATCACCGCCCATGTGCTGCTGACCAAGCGCGATATCGGCTCGTCGATCGGCTGGATCGGCATCGGCTGGCTCGCCCCCTTCGCCGGCGGCCTGCTCTATCTCGTCTTCGGCGTCAACCGGGTGACGCGGCGCGCCCAGCGTCTGCGCCCGCGCCGCCCGATCGGCGGCCCGCGCCATGTGACGCCCAGAACCGAGCCCGAGGACAAGCATCTGCTGCCGCTCGAACGGGCGGCGCTGCGCATCACCCAGCGCCCGGCCGAGCCGGGCAACCGGATCGAGATCCTGCATCAGGGCGACGAAGCCTATCCGCGCATGATCGAAGCGATCCGCGCGGCCGAGCACACGATCGCGCTGTCGAGCTACATCTTCCGCGCCGACCAGGCGGGCCAGGGCTTCATCGAGGCGCTGATCGACGCGCATGGGCGCGGCGTCACCGTGCGCGTGCTGCTCGACGGCATCGGCAGCGGCTATTTCCATGCGCCCGCCGCCGGCCGGCTCCGGCGCGGCGGGGTGCCGACCGCCCAGTTCATGCACTCGCCGCTGCCCTGGCGCATGCCGTTCCTCAATCTGCGCACGCATAAGAAGATCCTGTGCGTCGACGGCCGGATCGGCTTCACCGGCGGCCTCAATATCGGCGACGAGAACGTGCTGGAACGCGACCCGCGCGTGAAGGTGCGCGACACGCATTTCGCCGTCGAAGGGCCGATCGTGTCGCAACTGGTCGAGGCCTTCGCCGAGGATTGGCTGTTCGCGACCGGCGAGGCGCTCGACGGCGGCGGCTGGTTCCCATCGCTCCACCCCGCCGGCGCGGTGACGGCGCGGGTCGTGACCTCGGGCCCGGACGAGGATCTGGAAAAGATCGAGTTCCTGGCGCTGCAGGCGATCGGCCTGGCCGATACCAGCCTGTCGATCATGACGCCCTATTTCCTGCCGGACGAGCGCATGATCACCGGGCTGGCGCTGGCCGCCATGCGCGGCGTCGCGGTCGACATCATCATTCCGGCCGAGAGCAATCACGGCTTCATGGATTGGGCAATGCGCGCGCAGATCGGCCCGCTGCTCGCCGCCGGCTGCCGGATCTGGCGCAACCCGCCGCCCTTCGACCATTCCAAGCTCATGACCATCGACGGCGCCTGGTCGCTGGTCGGCAGCGCCAATTGGGACATGCGCAGCTTCCGCCTCAATTTCGAGCTCAACATGGCGCTGTCCTCGCCGGAATTCGCCCGCGAGATCGAGGCGCTGATGGCGGCGAAGCGCATCGACCGGCTGACCGGCAACGATCTGGACCGGCGCAGCCTGCCGGTCCGGCTGCGCGACGCGGGCATCAGGCTGCTGCTGCCCTATCTTTGAGGCGGACGGGGCTTGGCGACGAGGCGCCACTTCGTCGCTCGGCCACGACAGCCGGTAGGATCATATGCTATTCTATCTTACCAGGAGGCCATTATGAGCGCAGAAAAACTCAGTATCACCCTTCCGGCCGATATGGCGCAGGCGATCCGCGCGGCCGTATCGACGGGTAGCTATTCGTCCAACAGCGAGGTTATCCGTGAGGCCATGCGACTCTGGCAGGAGCGTCGCAGCGTGCGGGAACAACGCCTCGATATGATCCGCGCCAAAATTCAAGAAGCGATAGACGATCCAGTCCGCACTACCGGTACGGAAATGCGCGAGCACTTTGAACGATTGACTGCCGAAGCCGAGAGACGCAAGGAGCCGTGACGAAATCGCTTGTCTATAGCGGTAAGGCTCGCGCTGATCTTGAGGAGATATTTTTCTTTATTGCCGCCGACAATCCAACCCGCGCCGGTTCGTAAATCGCGGAGATCGAAACAGCCTGCGAAAATATTTGCGTTGTACCCATGATTGGAACGGCTCGGCCCGATCTTCAGCCGGATCTACGCATTCTGGCGCTGTGGCGGCGCATCATCCCTATGAGATAGAGATTCTGCGCGTTTTCACGGGCAGGCGGGACTATGAAACCATCATGGGAAGCGGCTAGGCTGCCGGGTCTGGCGCAACCCGTCGGTCATCGATTGGCTCAGCTCTCGAAATAGCCCGGCCGGTCGAGATCGGCGAGCAGGCCGGGTTGTGTCGGCTGCCATCCCAGCACTTCGCGGGTTTGCCGGCTCGAGGCCCGGCTGTCCATCGCCGCGAAGCGCGCGAACCAGCCGAAATGCTCGGCCGCCGCCTCGGGTGTCTTGCTGACGACCGGCAGGTTCAGGCGGCGCCCGATCACGCCGGCGATCTCCTTGAACGGTATGCCCTCTTCGTCGGTCGCGTGATACCGGGCGCCGGCCGTGCCTTTTTCGAGCACGAGCCGGTAGAGACGGGCGGCATCGAAGCGGTGCACCGCCGGCCAATGGTTGAGCCCGTCGCCGATATAGGCCGAAGCGCCTTGCTGGCGGGCGATGCCGATGAGGATCGGCACGAAGCCGTGATCGCCGTCGCCATGGACCGAGGGCGGGAGGCGGACCACCGAAGCGCGCACCCCGGCCGATATCGTCGAGAACGCGGCCTCTTCCGAGACGCGGGGAAGGGCCGCGGCGCCGGACGGCGGTGGCGTATCTTCCGTCGCGAAGCGGCCCGGGGCGAGCAGCCCGGTCCCGGAGGTGACGATGAGCGGACGGCCGGAGCCGGCGAGTGCCGCGCCCAGCGCCTCGATCGCGCGCCGATCGATCTCGCAATTCTCCGCGAATTTCGAGAAATCGTGGATGAAGGCGGTGTGGATGACACCCTCCGACCGGGCCGCGCCGCGGCTGAGGCTGTCCAGATCTTCGAGGTCGCCCCGGTGCGGCTCGGCGCCCGCCGCGGCGAGAGATCGGGCGCCCTGATCCGAGCGGACGAGGCCGAGCACCTGATGGCCGGCGCCGATCAGCTCCTGAACGACGGCTGAGCCGACAAAGCCGGTAGCGCCAGTGACGAATACACGCATCGACTGATCCTTTGCGTTGATTTCAGGGCCGCAACCGCAGCCCGACCCTCAGGATAAGCGATAGGAAAATACGATCTATGCTGTAGCATCCGTATTATCTTCGCGATCGTCCGAGGCTGCGCATGGACCCCCTGTCAGACGTGCTGTCGCTGCTGAAACCGCGCAGCTATATGTTCGGCGGCTTCGAGGCGGGCGGCGACTGGTCGATCCATTTCGGCCAGCATGCGGGCATCAAATGCTATGCGGTCGCCTCCGGCCAGTGCTGGCTCTCCGTCGAAGGTGTTGCGGAGGCGGTGCTGGTGAAGACCGGGGATTGCTTCCTGCTACCGCGCGGCCTTCCGTTTCGCGTCGCCAGCGACCTGGCCCTGCCCTCCGTCGATGCCCGCAGCTTCTTTCCGGTCCCGTCGAATGGCGGCATCGCTTCGCTCAATGGCGGCGGGGATTTCTCTATCGTCGGCGGCCACTTCGTTCTGGGCGGCGATCATGCCGGCATCCTGCTGGGCATGCTGCCGCCCATCGCGCATATCCGCAAGGAGGCGGACAAGGCGGCACTGCGCTGGTCGATGGAGCGCATGCGCCAGGAATTGCGAGAGCGGCAGCCGGGCGGTTTTCTGGTGGCCCAGCACCTCGCCTATATGATGCTGGTTCAGGCCCTGCGGCTGCATCTGACGGAAGGGCTCGACGGCGGCGTCGGCTGGCTCTTCGCTTTGGCCGACAAGCAGATTGGGGCTGCGATCGGCGCCACGCACGCCGATCCGGCCCAGCGCTGGACCTTGCAGAATCTGGCCGAGCGCGCCGGCATGTCGCGCTCGAGTTTCGCGCTCAGATTCAAAGAGACGGTCGGAACACCGCCGCTCGAATATCTGACCCGCTGGCGCATGCTGCTGGCCGGGGACAGGCTGACGAATTCCCGCGATTCCGTCGCCGTCATCGCCCTGGCGCTGGGATATGAATCCGAAAGCGCCTTCAGCACGGCCTTCAAGCGGGTCATGGGCTGCTCGCCACGGCAATATGGCAGCCGCGACAATGGCCACGGCCGGGATGCGGCTGCTTCTTCGCGGAGCGAGAGGGAGGCCGCCCGCGCCGACCGACCCGAACCGGTCGCCGGCTGACCGGCGCGCTACTCCGTCGTCCGGACGAGCGACACGTCCTTGGAATGGACGATGCCGAAGAGGTTCGGCTCGAAGCCCCGGACATAGGGCTTCACCATCTGCTTGTTGACATGGTTGTAGAGCGGGATCGCCGGGACGTCGGCCAGCAGCTTCGCCTCCGCGCTCGCCAGCAGCTTCATCCGCTCCGCCGGATCGGCGGTGATCGAGGCCTGCTTGACCAGATTTTCGTAATCGGGATCGTCGTAGCCGGTGCCTTGGGCGTTGCCGCTGCTCGGCAGCATGCTTTCGAGGAAGGGCTCCGGATCGTAATATTCGCCGACCATGCCCGAGCGGAACATCTGCGTCACCTGCAGGAGCTTGCGCTCCTGGATCAGCGTCTTGAATTCCTCATTGACGAGATCGACCTCGATATCGAGCGCCTGCTTGAGCATGCCGGCGATGGCGAGCATGGTCCGCCGGTTATTCTCCGAGGTGTTGTAGCGCAGCTCGACCTTGAGCGGATGGCCGGGCCCGTATCCGGCCTCGGCGAGGAGCCGTTTCGCCGTCGCGATCCGATCGGCGATCGGCTGGCTCTTCCACGGGACGTCGGGCGAGGCGTAGCCGGGGATGCCGGGCGGTACCCAGACATAGGTCGGCGTTTCGCCGGTGCGGACGATCTTGGCCGCGAGCATCTCGCGATCGATCGCCATGTCGATCGCCTGGCGCAGCTTGAGATTGTCCTTGAAAGGCGGGCGGGTTAGATTGAAGCCCAGGAAGGACAGGCCGAAATAGGGCGAGATCCTGACCTCGCCGGCCATGGTGGTCCTGATGAAGTCGATCTGATCGGTCGGCAGGTCGCAGGTCACGTCGAGCTCGCCGGCGCGATAGCGCTTCAGCTCCTCCTTCTGGTCCTCGACCGGATAATAGATCACCTCGTCGAGCGCCACCTTGGCGGCATCCCAATAATTCGGGTTGCGGGCCAGGATGATGCGCGATTGCGGCGTCCATTCGGCGAGCTTGAAGGCGCCGTTGCCGACGAGATTGCCGGGGCGGGTGAAGAGCGCGCCGGCCTTCTCGACGGCGGCGCGCGGCACCGGCATGAAGGTTGGGGCCGCGACCAGAGCCGAAAAATAGGGCGCCGGCGCGCGCAGCGTCACCACCAGCGTCTGCGGGTCGGGCGCCTGCACGCCGAGTGCCGCCGGATCGGGCTCCTTGCCGGTCGCGATCGCCTCGGCATGCGCGATCGGATAGAAGAGATAGGTCAGCTTCGCGGCATTGACCGGCATGACCGCGCGCCGCCAGCTCCAGACGAAATCCTCGGCCGTGACCGGCGAGCCGTCGGACCAGCGCGCCGCGGGCCTGAGCTTGAAGCGGTAAGTGAGGCCGTCATCGCTCACCGTCCATTGGGTCGCGACGCCGGGCGCCGGCCGCGAGCTCCGGTCGAGGATGGTCAGGCCCTCGAACAGATCCTGGTCGAGATTGACGTCGGACGCCGTCTCGGCCCGCTGCGGATCGAGCGTCAGCGGCTCGGCATTGTTGCCGCGACGCAGGATCTGCGGATCGGCGAGTGCCGGCCCCGCCAGCAGCATGCAGCAGACGGCAAGACCGAGACGCGCCCGGATCGGCCGCGGCTTTCCGTGCGCACGCCGGCGCCTCGCGGCGCGCCCGATGCGCCGATCGGTCGAATTTTCATCGCCGTTCGATATGCCGCCAGCCCGCCTTCCCTGAACCCACCTAAGATGAACGTCTCGCCGGGAGAGCATATCATGGGATGCGGTCGGGCCGTCATGAATACGCCGTTCGGCAACCGCAGAAAGTTCAAAACGGGCGGGAAGCGACAAGATGTTTCCCGATGACAAACCGCGCGCCTCCGACTGAGTCAAGACCGATCGGAGCACAATCGAAAACTGTATTCGCCAGCGGCAAGGTGACAAAATCCGTGGCAGAATTCACAAATGCTCTATTATGATTTGAAGCATGCTGTCCTATTTTACTCGGATCTTCGAAGAGATTGCCCACACGACGCAAGATTATTCAGTCTATGCTGAGACCGATGCTCGGTAAAACTCGGCATCGAAAATTATATCTGCGCACTTTGATTATTTAGAAAACCATTAGAATTCCTCATGAATTTCATAATCAATTTGTCAGAAATTTGAAAGAAAACCGCAGAGCAGTCCATAGACACTCCGGCGCCTATGCCATCTATGGAGCTTGCCGAAATGCCGATAGCAGACCGTCGCACAGTTCTCCGCGGCCTGGGCGCCGCCGCGCTGGGCGCGTCATTCCCCGAATCGATTCAACGAGCGCTGGCGATCGAACCGAACACCGTCACGGGCACGATCCAGGACGTGAAGCACATCGTCGTGCTCATGCAGGAGAACCGGTCGTTCGATCATTATTTCGGCACGATGCGCGGCGTTCGCGGCTTCGGCGATCCGCGCGCCGTGAAGCTGTCCTCGGGCCATTCGGTGTTCCAGCAGCCCAACGGGGCCGGCACCCTGCTGCCCTTCCACCCGTCGCAGCCGCTCATGGGCTACCAGTTCATCGGCGACCTCGCCCATAACTGGTCGGACGCGCACGCGGCCTGGAACAACGGCAACAACGACAATTGGGTCGCCGCCAAGGGCACGGAGACGATGGTCTATGTGGACCGGTCGGACATCCCGTTCCACTACGCGCTCGCCGACGCCTTCACCATTTGCGACAATTACCACTGCTCGATCATGGGGCCGACGGACCCCAACCGCTATTATTTGTGGACCGGCTGGGTCGGCCAGAACGGCACGGCGACGGACACGCTGGCCAATCCCTTCTCCGCCAGCACCCCCGGCACCTTCACCCTCGCCGTCGGCCCGAGCACCGGCAACGGCGTGCTGCCCGGCGGCCCCGTCGTCAACAATGACGAGCAGGGCTACAACTGGCTGACCTATCCGGAACGGCTGCAGGAAGCCGGCGTCACCTGGAAGATCTATCAAGACATCGGCACCGGCCTCAATCCGGAGACCGGCGAAGGCTTCACCGACAATCCCTTCATCGGGAATTTCGGCGATACCTCCATCCTCTACTTCCTGCAGTACCAGAACGCGCAGCCCGGCAACCCGCTGTTCGATAACGCGCAGAACGGCTCCAACCTGTTCAATGGCGGCGCCTTCAACGGCGGCTCGCTGTTCCAGCAGCTGCAGAACGACGTGAAGAACAACACCCTGCCGCAGGTTTCCTGGGTCGTCGCCCCCCAGGCCTATTGCGAGCACCCGACATATCCGCCGAACTGGGGCGCCTGGTACATCTCGAACGTGCTGCAGGCGTTGACCTCGAATCCCGAAGTGTGGGCGTCGACCGTCTTCATCATCAATTTCGACGAGAATGACGGCTTCTTCGACCATGTCGTGGCGCCGACCGCGCCGATGTCGGCGGCCCAGGGCCTGTCGTCGGTCGACACGGTCAACGAGATCTATCCGGGCGTGCCCGGCGATACCGGCTCGTTCCCGCCCGGCCCCTATGGCCTCGGCGCCCGCGTGCCGTGCCTCGTCGTCTCGCCCTGGAGCAAAGGCGGCTGGGTCTGCTCGCAGACCTTCGATCACACCTCGGTCATCCAGTTCATCGAGAAGCGCTTCGGCGTCGCCGAGCCGCACATCACGCCCTGGCGCCGGACCGTCAGCGGCGACCTGACCGCGGCGCTCAACTTCCAGATCGCCAACACGAGCAAGTCGCTGCTGCCGAACACCGCCAACTTCGTCAGCACCGTCTCGGGCTCGACGCTCTCGCCCGTGACCCAGGCGCAGATCGTCGCCGGCAAGCAGCCGGCCCCGACGCTGAAGCTGACGCTGCCGACCACCCAGACCATGCCGGTCCAGGAGCCGGGCCAGCGCCTCGCCCGCGCCCTTCCCTACCAGCTACAGGCCGACGCCGAAGCCAGCATCTCCGCCGGCACCATTTCGATCGGCTTCGGCAATGCCGGCACGGTCGGCGCCTTCTTCCAGGTGCGGACGGCCTTGGGTGCCAAGAACAGCGGCCAGGGCACGGGCCCCTGGGGCTACACGCTCGATCCGGTCACCGGCACGATCGCCGATAGCTGGACCCCGACGAGCGGCACCAGCTACGACCTCTCGGTCTATGGCCCGAACGGCTTCTTCCGCCGCTACGCGGGCGGCCTCACCGCCTCCTCGGCCAATCTGCAGGTCCAAAGCCTCTACGACACGGTCGGCGGCGGCATCACCATCGCCGTCACCAACCTCGGGGCGGCCGCGACCACGGTCACGATGCTCGACAATTACACCGGCAATTCCCAGCAGCACACGCTGGCGCCGGGTGCCATGTTCCCGCTCACGCTCACGCTCCAGGCGAGCTTCAGCTGGTACGACGTGCTGATCACCGCCAGCAGCGATCCGAACTTCATGCGCCAGTATGCCGGCCATGTCGAAACCGGCGCCGACAGCATCAGCGACCCGCTCATCGGCGCGGCCGGCTGAGCCAGGCGTCCCGCCTTCAATGATCTCGCCTTCAACGATAATGACGAACCCAAGGTGCTGACATGATCTTCAATCGCCTCAATCTCCTCCGCGCCGCCGGTGCCGTGGCGCTGGCCATGGTCGCCGCCGGCGCTTCCCAGGCCGCGCAAGCCGATGTCGTCTTCGACAATCTCGGCAGCTCGCAGGATTTCAGCGAGCCGGCCTTCGGCAGCAGCCCGCTCGCCCAATCCTTCAATTCGGGCTCGGGCGGCGCGCTCGACGACATCAAGCTGCTGCTGACCAGCTCCACCGGCCTCAACCCGACCGGCAGCCTAGAGGTCAGCCTGGTCGCGAACGGCGCCACCGGCCCCGGCAGCCAGATCATCTCGCTCGGCAGCCTGATGAACAGTGCTGTGAAGGCGGGCTCGACCGGCGTGTTCGATTTCGCGCCGCTCGCGGGCACCGTGCTCGATGCCGGCACCACCTACTGGATCGAGATCTCCGAGACCACGGCCAACGGCATCGAATGGCTGGGTTCCCAGGACATCTCGGGCACCGGCGTCGACGGCTCGTCCTTCTTCGATCCGGATTTCGGCGTGACCGCGGCCGAGGATTTCGGCGCCTTCCAGATGGCGGTCGACGTGCCGGAGCCCGAGACGCTCACGCTGCTGCTGGGCAGCCTGCTCGGCCTCGGCCTGGTCGCCCGCCAGCGCCGCGCACAGTAGTCCTTGAACCGGAACGGCGGCGGCTTTAGGGCCGCCGCCGGCCGGTCGCGACCGGGACCACTTCCGCGCCGCCCTACGGGCGGGATGCCGAGAGCTGTCCGGAGAGCAGCCGGCCCGCGATGAACTCAAGGGCCTCAGCCTCCGTCAGGCGAGCGCCCTCGGCCTTGCAGGCATCGAGCTCGGCCGGTTGCAAGCCGGCCATCAACAGACTTTTCAGCCTATCGCGAAGCGGCTGTTCCGACGGGGAGACCCGCCCGTCGCAACTGAATAAAAGAAGCTGATCCAGCCCTGTGGTCTGCAAAGGGCTGAAGAAGGAAAGCAAGAGTGTCTGCTCGCTGAAGCCGCCGGCCGGAGCCGCGAGCAGCGAGAACGGCGTGTTGGGCGTACCCGTGACGGCATTCGTTCCCGGATCCGTGAGCTGACAGCTCATCCCCACCTTGTCACAAACCATACCGGGGCGGCAGCCCGAGGTGATTCATTCCTCCTACACGGATGGTCGTCAATTAGCCTTTCCACCATCTGGAGAAGAGATATTCGGGATACCCATTCTTCCAACCTCCTCCAGCCATTGGCAGAAGGAGATCGCGGAGAGGTCATCCGCTCGGGCGTCGGGCAAATAGGCATGGTAGCTTCGTGTCGGAAGCGTCACGCCGAGAAATGGCGCGATGAGACGGCCCGCTGCGAGATCGTCCGCCACGAGCGCGGTCGGCCCCATGGCCACACCCAGGCCGTCCAGCGCGGCCTGGAGCGTCAAGTAGAAATGGTCGAGCGTGAGCGACGCCACGGGCTCGAGATCCGGCGCGCCCGCCGCGGCGAGCCAGTCGGGCCAGACGCGCGGCAGCGTGGACGCATGAATCAATGTGTGTGACCGCAAATCCGCGACTTCCTTGAGCGGCAATCGCTCCAGCAAGGCTGGGCAGCAGACCGGCAGCCGGCGCTCCGTCAGAAAGGGGTGGCAGGTAAAGCCGTAGAACGTGTCCGGCCCGCCGCGAATGATCAGGTCGTAGGGTTCGCTGAGCGCGTCCACGGGGTCGTTGGAGGTGGAGAGACGTACCTCGATCTCCGGATGCCGGTCTCGGAACAGGCCCAGCCGTGGCAGCAGCCAGCGCAGGCTGAACGTGGCGAGCGCGTTGACGCGCAGCACGGCCGGAGGCGGTTTGCCGCCCCGAGCCTGATGCCGCTCCGCGGCAGCAGAGAGCCGGTCGAGCGCAGGCCCGGTCTCAGCCAGCAAGGCAACCCCCGTCGGCGTCAGCGCGACGCGCCGATTGAGCCTCCGGAACAACGCCGGCGGCCCCAGCCAATCCTCCAACAAGCGAACATGCCGACTGATCGCGCCGTGCGTCACATGAAGTTCGGTCGCGGCGTCCTTGAAGCTGCCGAGTCGAGCGGCCGCCTCGAAGGCACGCAGGGCGTTCAGCGGCGGGAGCGAGCGGCGGGGGATTGCCATTTCTCAGGTGACTTTAGCTGACTTGAAATCTCAGTATTAGTCGTTTGTCGGCGTCATGGAAGCGTCACATACTCTTGGATGTGATTGTTTTTCCGGGTTAGGGTCATGTTCGACACGACGAAACCCTCAGTCCGAGCAGGCGCTGCGTCAGCTTTCGTCGCTCCGACGATCCCTTGCCCAGGAGCGCCGAGGTGACCGGCCAAGGCATCGAGCGGCCCCGGGCCGGCGCGTTTGCACAGGGCCCACGGGAGTCTGCGTCCGCCCGGCGCACGCTCGCGGTCGCCGGAATCGCGCATGCCCTGCACGACGGATACACCGACCTGATCTATGTCCTGTTGCCCCTCTGGCAGGCCGAATTCGGCTTGGGTTATGGGATGCTGGCCGCACTCCGCGGACTCTATGCCGGCATGATGGCGGCATTCCAAGTCCCGGCCGGCCGGCTCGCCGAGAGGGTGGACGGGCGCATCGTTCTCGCCATCGGCACCGCGCTGGCCGCTGCGGGTTATGCGCTCGCCGGCTTCACGGGCAGCCTGGCGGGCCTGTGTGCGGCGCTGGCGATATCGGGCGCCGGATCGAGCACGCAGCATCCCATCGCATCCGCGGCGGTTTCCCGAGCCTATGGCGCATCATCGCGCGGCCCGCTCGGGACATACAACTTCACGGGGGATCTCGGGAAAGCGGCGATTCCCGGTCTGGCGTCGTTGCTTCTCACACTGATGCCATGGCGCGACACGCTTTGGCTGCTCGCCGCACTCGGCGCAGCCGTCGCGGCCACGGTCCTCCTGCTCATGCCGCCGATCGCCCGGGCCGGCCGCTCGCAGCCGCTCCGCCCGAAGGTCGGACGAGGCAGCGGTGGCTTCCGGCTGTTGTTCATTATCGGCGTGCTGGATACCGGGGTGAGAATGGGGCTGCTGACCTTCCTGCCATTCCTTCTCAAAGCGAAGGGCGCATCCTTGCCGATGGTCGGCGTTGCGCTGGCGATGGTTTTTCTCGGCGGTGCCGCCGGCAAATTCGTCTGCGGTTGGCTCGGCGCCCGCGCCGGCGTGCTGCTGACCGTGCTCGCAACGGAAGGAGGAACGGCGGCCTGTATCGTGGGGGTGCTGGCGCTGCCGCTCGCTCCCTTGTTCGTGCTGCTGCCGGTGTTAGGCCTCATGCTGAACGGCACTTCGTCCGTGCTCTACGGCACCGTTCCGGAACTCATGCCGGCAGGGCAGGCCGAGCGCGCCTTTGCCCTGTTCTACACCGGCACGATCGGATCGGGAGCGATCTCCCCCGTATTTTACGGCATGCTCGGCGACCAGGTCGGCCCTTATTGGGCGACCGCGGCAACCGCGCTCGTCGCGCTGGCGATCTATCCGCTGGCCTTTGCGCTTGCGCCGCATCTTGCCGACGCCCGGGGGGAAGAGCGCAGCCGGTAAGGAGACCCGGGACGCTCGAAAATGGAAAGCGACGGGGTACGGCGCACAAGGGCCGCAACGCGCCGGCCATTATGAACCGTCCGTCTCCCGCGCGCGTTCTCATACGAAGGGAGCCTCAGTATGCATACGCAACCAGGGATTGAAAGTCACCATCGCGATCAGACCGGCGCGATCAGCAAAAAACACGGCAGCACGCTGGTAAGCACGCTTCGGGCAGAGTACGGGCCACACTTCGCTGCCGGCTTTGCCAGCACGGACACCCTGGCCGATGTCCTCGCCAGCAGCCCCGATCACGCCTCGCTATCGCAGATGCGGCACGACTACGATGCTGGGAAGCTGAAACGGAAGCTTGAGCGCCGAGGCTGAAAGATGAGGGATTGAGCTGGAATTTCGAGCAGCCGCGCTGAACCTTCGATGAGTTCACAGCCCAACGCTCGAACCCGAAACCTCAAAAATTCGCCGCATCGAGCTCCATCAGCGTATCGGCGCCCGCCGTCACCCGTTCGAGTAGCGACGCGGTCAGCGGGATCTCCCGCTCCATCCAATATTTCGCCAGCGTCAGCTTGCGCCGGTAGAAATCGGCGTCGCCCGTGCCCGCGGCGAGCCGGGTTTGCGCCAGCTTCGCCATCCGCGCCCACATGAACGCGAGCGCGACGATGCCGAACATGGTCAGCACGTCATAGGATGCCGCCCCGGCATGATCGTGGTTGCGCGTCGCGTTCTGGGCGAGCCAGCCGGCCGCCGATCCCAGGCGCTGGATGCCGGTCTCGAGCGGTCCGACGAAAGGCGCTAGCGCCGCGTCCTGCCGGTTGGCCGCGATAAAGCCATTGATCTTGCCGAAGAACAGCATGGTCGCCTTGCCGCCCCTGGCGCTCATCTTGCGGGCGACCAGATCGAGCGCCTGGATGCCGTTGGCGCCCTCATAGACCTGGTTGATGCGGGCGTCGCGGACGAACTGCTCCATGCCGTGCTCGCGGATATAGCCGTGGCCGCCGAAGACCTGCATCGAGGCGTTGGCGGCCTCGAAGCCCTTGTCGGTGAAATAGGCCTTGATAACCGGCGTCAGGAGCTGCGAGAGCTCGGCCGCCTCGTCGCGCTCAGCCTCGTCGGGCGCGGAGCGGGCGACCGAGAACAGCAGTGATACCCAGGCGGCGAGCGCGCGGGCGCCCTCGACGAAGGCGCGGGTGCCGAGGAGCAGGCGCCGCACATCCGGCTGGACGATGATCGGATCGGCCGGCCCATCCGGATTCTTGGCGCCGGTGAGCGAGCGCCCGGCCAGCCGCTCCTGCGCATAGGCGCGGCCATTCTGGTAGGAAACCTCGCCGACCGCGACACCCTGGATGCCGACGCCCATGCGGGCGCCGTTCATCATCGCGAACATCCCGGCCATGCCGGCCGAGCGCGAGCGCTTGCCGTCGGCGGCGGGTGCCGGCGCCGCGCCCAGGCGGTAAGCCACGGCATCGTCGAAATTGAGCACGCAGGTGGCGTTGCCGCGGATGCCCATCTTGTGCTCGATGCCGCCGGTGCTGACGCCGTTGCGGCCGAGCAGCTTTCCGGTCTCGGGATCGACCAGAAATTTCGGCACCATGAAGAAATTCACCATGCCGAGATCGTCCTGGAGCCTGCCGTCCTCATCCGGGATCTTGGCGATGACCGTGTGGACGATATTGTCGGTCATGTCGTGGTCGCCGCCGGAGATGAAGATCTTGGTGCCGGTCATGCGATAGCTGCCGTCCGGCTGCTCGACGGCGCGGGTCTTCATCAGCTTGAGGTCGGTGCCGCAATGCGGCTCGGTCAGGCACATGGTGCCGGTCCATTCACCGGCGACCATGCGCGGCACGATATGCTCGCGCATCCACGGCGCCCCGCCGGACCAGATCGCCGAATAGGCGGCACCGGTCAGGCCCGGATACATGGCGAAGGCCTGGTTGGCCGAGGAGCCCATCTCGCTGACCGCGAAGGTCACGACCGAGGGCAGATTGGCACCGCCGATCTCCTCGGGCGCGCCCAGCCGGTTCCAGCCGGCCGCGCAATAGCGGGCGAAGGCATCCTTGAAGCCGGTGGGCGTGCGCACTACGCCGTTCTCGAAGACGCAGCCCTCCTGGTCGCCGACCTGGTTCAGCGGCTGCAGCACCTCCTCGAAAAAGCGCGCCGCCCCTTCGAGGATGGCGCCGGTCATGTCGGGCGTGAGCTCGGCGAAGCCCGGCAGCTCGGTCCGCTTGTCGATCTCCAGAAGCTCGTGAAACAGGAACAGGTAATCTTCTACGGGCGCCTTGTAGCTCGGCATGCGGCCTCCCAAACCGGCTTCTTGATTATTATTCCGCCGCCATGGCCGTCTCGGGCGCGCGGGACGCCGCGACCGCGGCGATGATGCTCTGATAGCGCGTCGGCGGCAGGATATTCAAATTCCGCCTGACCTGCTCCAGCGGTTCGGCGAGCAGCGCCTCCCAATCCTGATGCAGCATCCAGGCGGCCCGGCGGCCATGGCGATAGGCCTCCCACACGGCGCGCTTGACCGGCAGGCCCGGCAGGTGCCGCGCCACCTTGAACATGCCGGCGAGCGCGATCAGGCCGATGCCGCGGTTCTTGGTCTTGGCATAGCCGAAGGCGAGCAGCGAGACCTCGCCCAGCCCGTCGCGGCCATAGCCGGTGACGACATGCTGGAGATCGTGGGTATCGCGGCTGCGCGCGCCGAACAGGCGGCGCTCCTCCGAGAGTGCCTGCCGGTCGCCGGTCTCGGACGCCTCGACCAGACCTTCCGCGGTGAGGTTCTGCGCCGCCATGAAGGCGAGATAGGCGCGGCCGAGCGAGCCTTCGGGCAGGCGCGCCAGGGCCGCGCGGTCGGACAGCCGGTCGAGGAGCACGCGCCGCTCGCTGAGCACGGTCCGGCCGATCTCGGTCTTGCGAAAGCGCTCGAACGCGCGCTCGCCGGACCGGCCGCGCAGCGCGTCGATGATCAGAAAAACCTGCCTGGTATCCTCGCCGTTCCGCAGCAAAGCCCGGAGCGCCTTGAGCGCCGCGAGCGGGCGGATAGGCTTGCTGACGGTGCCTGCTTGCATTTCCCGTCTCCCGATGGCCTTTGGAAAGGAAGGTTAGGCCTTATAGACAATTCTGTCAATATTGTGGCCCGCACGGAATGACCTAGGTCGAATCGGCCTAAAGTCTGAATCGCCGTCCAGTTCTTATGCTAAGAGACTGGTTCAGACATTCAGTCGGTTCGACTAGATGTCATCAGGCTCTGAGAGGTCGAGAGTTTGAGCACCCAGCCCAAGCGGATCCGGCGCACGGCGGAGGATGCCAGGCGGCAGATCCTCGAAGCCGCCGAGGCGCGCCTCGCCCGTACCGGCCCGGCCGGCATCCGGCTTCAGGACGTGGCGGCCGATGTCGGTATCTCGCATCCGGTCATCCTGCATCATTTCGGCAGCCGCGAAGGGTTGATCCGCGCGCTGACCGAACGCGCGATCGACGATTTCCAGGAAAATCTGCTGCGCGTCATCGGCACGGCCGGTGTTCCGACCGAGAGCGTGCTGAGCCAGGTCTTCACCGCCCTTCGCCACGGGCTGGCCCAGCGTTTCGCCTGGCTGGTGCTGACCGGCGAGACCGGCGAGCCGGGCGACGGCGACAAGGCGCTGCAGGAGATCATCCGCACGGTGCACGAGCATCGTTGCGCCGCGGCCCCGCCGGGCACGGTGATCGATCCGCGCGATACCGGCATGACCATCCATCTGGTCGCGGCCGCCGCCTTCGGCGACGCCATCTTCGGGCCGCATCTAAGGCGCGGCGCCGGCCTGCCGGCCGAGGGCGAGGCCACTACCCGGTTCGAGAACTGGCTCGCGGCCCTCGTCCGCGATCATCTGAGCAAGCCGGCGATTGTCCTCGATCAGCCGAGCAGCTTGGCCCAAGCCGCCGCGTCGGCGAAGGGCTGACCCTGCTTCATGATGCCGCTGGCGCGCAAGGCGAGCGTGCCGTCGGCCGTCACCAGGCATTGCGCGAAGACGAGGTTTCGGGTCGTGCGCAGCAGCTCGGTCCGGCCTTCGACCCAGGCGCCCAGCGGCGCCGGCGCCAGGAAGTCGGTGGTCATGCTGACCGTCGGCAGGAAGCGGCCGAGCTTGCCCTGGAAATTCGAGCCCATGCCCAGCAGCATGTCGGCCAAGGTCATCAGCATGCCGCCATGGCAAATATCGGCCGGGTTGCAGTGCCGGAGCTCGACCCGAAAGCCCAGCACCAGCCCCTCGCCCTCGCGCTTGGCATAGAGCGGACCGTTGGCGCCGATGAACCGGTCCATCGGCACGGCGCGAAACCCCTCCGGCACAGCGAGGTCGCTGCCGGCTTTTGCAAGATCGTCCATCGTCGCCCGTTCGTAAGCTGATCGCGTCGGGTCAGCCTCTACCAACAGGCGGGCGGCGTGAACCCATGGCGTGCGACGGGCAGCCTCCGCCGCCGCGCATGGGGTGAGGCGGGGTAGAGAGTGGTCCCCCCGCCCCACCCCGCGATCAATGGACCGGCGGCAAGGCCGTCTGGTCGCCGGTACGGATGCAGGTCGGATGGCCGAAGCCGCCGGCGCTGATGCCGGTGCCGCCATTGGGATTGGGCTTGATGTCATAGACGATATTGTCGGGCCGCTGCGGATCGCCGGACACGCCGCCGACGCCCTTCAACTGATCGAAGCCCAGATTGTGCCGCACGCGCCAGCCGATATCGTGATCGGCGCAGGAGGTATCGCCGCTGACGCCGACGCCGCCGACATTCTTGCCGCCGCGATAAAGCGCGAAGCCGCCGCCGAACACGTTGACGCCGCCGATGCGGTTGCCGACCATCGGATCGTTCGGGCCGCCGAACCGGCTGGAGCTGCCGGCATAGGCAGCGTCCGCGCTGACCGGATTGCTCGCCTGCAAGCCATAGAGGCTGCCGCCCGGCTGCGTCGCCGAATAGAGATTGGCGGTCGAGAGCGCCAGGCCGCTCGGAAACACCGTGCTCGTGGATTTGTTGTTCAGGCTGAAATCGACGGCGGTATTGGCCTTCTGCGCCGAGATCACACGGCTGCCCAGCCACTGATCGGTGAAATCGTCGCCCGAAAAGGCGACGGCGCAGACCGTGCCGTCGCGGCTGACGAGAGTGGCCCACATCTGAAAATCGAGCCCGCTCGTCTCGTCCGAGACGGCCTGCTTCAGGGCGGCCCGCAGCGTCGACCAGTTGGGCAGGCCACCGCAGCCGGACGAGCCGCCGAAATCATTGTCGGCCAGGGCCGGATGAGCGCCGCAGAGTGCCGAGGCGGCGGCAAAAGTGGAAATGAGCCAGCGATGAATCTTCATGCCTGTTCCCCCGTTTGACGATGCCGTTCGTCCAGCGGCAGGAGCACCCCGAGCCGCTGCCCGGGATGCGCTGCGCCATGCGGCATCTCCGCCGCCTGATTATCGGATCGTCGGGAAGGGCGCGTCGTCCGTTCGGACGACCCGCGCCATGTTTTTCAGAGGACGAGCCTGCCGCCGGCCAAGAGCAGGACCGCGGCCAGGATCGGCCGCAGGAACCAGTCGGGCACGCGGCCGGAGACATAGCTGCCGATCAGCACGCCCGGGATCGAGCCGACCAGCAGCGAGCCGAGGAGATGCCAATCGATCGAGCCCAGAAACCAATGGCCGATGCCGCCGACCAGCGTCAGCGGGATGGCATGGGCGAGATCGGACCCGACGATCCGGGCCATCGGCAGTTTGGGATAAAGCAGGATCAGCGCGGTCACGCCGATGGCGCCGGCGCCGACCGACGAGATCGACACCAGCACGCCCAGGATCGCTCCCATGGCAACCGTCATCCAGAGAGTCTGCGCCGGCGCGGGCTCGCGCAGATGCCGGGCGGCGAAGCCTACGATCCAGTGGCGGAAGATCAGCGTGAGCGCGGTTAGCATCAGCGCGATGCCGAGCAGGAACGACAGCAGGGCCGAGCCGCCCTCGGTGGTGAGGCCGGCGACGCGCATGGCGAGGATAGTGAGAATCGAAGCCGGCACGCTGCCGAACGCCAGCCTGCCGACGATCCGCCAATCGACCCGGCCGCCCATGCCATGGACCGCCGTGCCCGCGGTCTTGGTGATCGAGGCGTAGAGCAGATCGGTGCCGACGGCGGCAGCCGGATGGAAATGGAACAGCAGGACCAGAATCGGCGTCATCAGCGAGCCGCCGCCCACACCGGTCAATCCAACCAGGACGCCCACCACGAAGCCGGACAAGGAATAGGCCGGATTGATCATCGATAGCAGCGTCATCCTCCCGCCGACCAAAGCTTTCCTCGCTCATGATGCGACGGAGTTCGACGCACGCGCTACACGAGATTTGCGCCGCTCGTATTTTATGAGAGGGGAAACCCTTGCGCAGCCTAGATCTGAACGACGCTCAGGCGGGGGTGACCAAGGGCAGGTGGATGCCGCACTCGGTCTTGTTCCGCCCGGCCCAGCGGCCTGCGCGCGGATCGGCCGCCGAGGCAGGCGCCGTGCAGGACTCGCAGCCGATCGAGGCATAGCCCAGCGCTTCGAGCGGGTGGTGCGGCAGGCCGCGCCGCTCGAACTCCGCGACGACACGGTCGCGAGACCAATCGGCCAGCGGATCGATCTTGATATGGCCCTCGCCCGCCTCGATCCTCGGGATGAAGTGCCGCAAGCCGCCATGGTAGCGCTTGCGCCCGGAGATCAGCGCCTCGATGCCGGCGAGCGCCGGCCGCAGCGGCTCGACCTTGCGCAGCCGGCAGCACGCATCCGGATCGGTCCGCCACAGCGCGCCGGCCGGATCGCGATCGGCCAGGGAAGCAGGCTCGGGCCGGATATGGCGGACATCGAGCAGCCCCAGCCGCTCGGTCAGGATGTCGACATAGCGAAGGGTCTCGAGAAAGAGCTTGCCGGTATCGAGGAAGATCACCGGCACAGCAGGATCGATCTCGGCGATCAGCGCCAGCAATAGAGCCGATTCCGCGCCGAAGCTCGACAGCACGGCGATCCGGTCGACAAACGCCTCGGTGATGAGGGCCCGCAGCAGCACCGGCGCATCGGCCGTTCGGTAGCGCCGATCCAACCAGGATGCGCGCTCTTCCAGCCCTGTCCGCATTGCTGCCGCAGCGTCCATGACGGCATCACCCTCAAACCAAATCCGTATATCCCTTTCTAAATCACAAAATTTCATTGTCAATTAAGGACATGCACATTTCAGCAATGTCCTTCAATTGGCTCAACGCTGTTGCCGGCTTGCATCGTTCCGACGGTCAGGCCTGCCGTGCCCGCGGGTTGAGCGACGGCGCGGCATCGAGCGGCGCTTCCCGCGCTTGGACACGCTCTTCGCTGGCGCGATAGAGACGGCTGCCCATGACCGCGACCATCACCCAGGTCATGATGAATTCCAGCCGCTGCAGAAGCAGCCACAGTTCCTGCCGGAACCAGGGCGTGTCGATCTGCCCCGTCCAGGTGACGGTGACGCCGAGCAGCCGCGAGAGTTGCCAATTCACCAGCTTGTCGCCGCCCTGAAGCTGCTGGAAAGAGATGCCCGATAGAATGGATTGATAGAAAAAGTCCGTCTGCAGCACGACGAGGGGCAGGATCGCGAGCCCGAGCGCCAGGGCTCCTTGCCAGAACCGTCCCTTGAGCCGCGCCACCGCCTCGCCGATCGAAGCAGGGGCGCCGATGGCGATCGCCGGGAACAGCACGATCATGCGCAGCCAGAGCGCACAGGCGACGAGCCAGGCGATCGTTTCCAGGACATAGCCCGGCCCGTGCGTCGAATCGCCGAGCAGGCACAGGAAGAAGCCGAGATTGGCGGTGCCGTAGAGCATCATCGCCAGCGCCAGGTAGCGCAGCACGGCCAATGCCGTCCGGGCCGCGGACCGTCGCCGGGTCATGAATTCGGGCAGCAGCAGGCGGGGGATCATGAAGACGAGCGGCAGGGTCGCCACCACCTCAGTCGCGACCAGCGCGAAATTGACCCAGCCCATGAAGCGAAGGTCGCTATAGCCCACCCGCGCGAAGGTCGCCTGCCACAGGGTCGCGGCGATGAGATCGGCCGCCACCGCCAGCACGAAGAGAGGCCATAGGCGCAAAAGGACGCTCATCGCATCGCGAAAGGCGGCCCCCGACAGCTTCAAGATCGCGAGCGCGCCTTCCTGAGGAAAGCGAAGCAGATCGGCATCGTGCACGCGAAATCCCCCTCGGCGTTTCTACGTGGACTATAGCAGACAGATTCGATCAAGCCTTTGTGAAATCAATAGAATTTAGCTTTAATTCCATCTGAGCCGCTCATCCGAACGGCTTGCCGGCCCGCGCGTAGGCGGCCGCCGCGTGGAACAGGTTTTCGGCCATGAGGCCGGTTTCGCCCTGGGCGCGGGCCTCGTAGAAGACGGCGACGCCGTCGCGGATCGCGGGATCTTCGGGCGCGGCTTCGAGCGCGTAATCGGCGAAATGGCCGGCGAGGCGCATATCGCCGTCGGCCGCCAGCTTCCGCGCGCGCTCGAGCAGGGCCGCCGCCCCGCCCGCCGCCTCGGCGATCTCGCGGGCGAGCGCCAGGCGTGGCGCCGGCTTCAGCTCGCTCGGCCGGCCGCTCCACCAGCCGCCATAGAAGCGGATGATGTTGCGCACGATGAACTCCGCCTCGTCATAGATCGGGCGCAGCCAGGGCGCGTCCGAGGGCGGCGGCGTCACGCGTTGGACGATGTCGACATGCGGCGGCGCTCCGTCATTCATCGCCGCGAGCGTCCGGCGCAGGATCGATTCGAGATAGCCGGCACTATCGAGCAGGATGCGCTTGACCTTGGCCGGGTCCTGGACGACCGGGCCGCCATGGCCGGGGCACAGGCTGACCGCGTCCAAAGCCGCCATCCGACGCAGCCCGTCTGCCCAGTCCCACGGATAGCGCTGCACCTTCTGCGGATTGCCGGCATTGGGCACGGCGTTGATGACGAGATCGCCCGGGCACAGCACCTTGCGGTCCGGACACCAGACCCAGACGCCGTCATCGGTCTCGCCGCGGCAATGGAAGAGCTCGAAGCCCATGCCGCCGACACTGAGGCTCAACCGCTCCTCGAACAGCATGTCCGGCATCAGCGCCGGGCGCTTGAAGCTGTCATAGGCATCGCCCGCGGCACTCTCGGCGATGCCGCCGAATTGCCTGGCATTGATGCCGGCATTGAAGCCCGCCGTCTGCTCGTAGCGGGCGAAACGGTCGAGGATGGCGCGCTGGGCGACGATGCGCGGGCGCGGCTGGCCCGGGATCAAGAAGGCTTGGAGCCCATAGGCGTGGTCGACATGGCCATGGGTGAAGATCGCGGTGTGGATCGGCGCCTGCGTGCGCTCGCGCAGCAGCGCCGCCAGGCCGGGCGCCAGGCGTTCCATGCCGGAATCGACGAGCACGATGCCCTCGTCGGTCTCGAAGGCGGTGATGCCGCTGAAATTCGAGATGAACCAGGTGCGCTCGGCGACCTCGACCGGCCCGCCCCACCAATAGAACCCCGCCTCGTCCGCACTCTTGCCGCGCGCCGCGGCAATGCGTTCCATCACGCTCGGCATGTCCGTTCCCCCCAAATTCGCGACGATTGGCTCGTCGAGCTTTTGATGATACGTGGCTCGCCGGCTGATCCCCCTCAGAAGGAGCGTTCGTCCACCTCGTTGACGAGCCTTTCGCCGGCGGCGAAGCGCTTGAGATTGGTCAGAAACAGGCTATCGCCGCGGCCGCGCGTGCCGTCGCCGCCCGAGGCGCTGTGCGGCGTCAGGCGGATGCGCGGATGGGCCCAGAACGGGCTGTCCGGCGGCAGGGGCTCGGTGCGGAAGACGTCGAGGATGGCGACGGACGGCGTGCCATGGTCGAGCGCGCCGAGCAAGGCCGCCTCGTCGACGAGATCGCCGCGGCCGATATTGACGAAGAAGGCACCCGGCTTCATCGCCGTGAAGAAATCGGCGCCGGCGAGATCGCGGGTGGCGTCATTGAGGCCGGCGGCGAGCACGACCACGTCGGCGGCCGGCAGGAAGCGGCGCAGATCGGAGAGTGCCGCCATCTCGTCGGCCGCGGCATGCGGCGCCATATTGCGCCGGATGCCGGTGACATGCGCGCCGAAGGGCTTGACCCGGCGCGCGATCTCCTGGCCGATCTTGCCGAAGCCCACGATCAGCCAGCGCGATTGCGACAGCTCGCGGAACGGCACGCGGCGCCATTGGCGCTCGCTCTGCGCCTTGCGCTGCTCGGCGATCGGGTGCCATTCGGCGACGACGTTGGCCACGACATATTCGGCGATGGCGATCGCCTGGGCGTCGCTGTTGGCGAGCTTAGTGCCTTGCTCGAAGATGCGGCGGAACACCGGCAGATCGAGGCCGGCGACGCAGCTCTGCATCATCCTGACCGCGCCGCTCTCAGCCGCCTTGTCGAGGAACAGCTTCGATTGCTTGGTGGCGAAGGCGTCGAGGCTGAGCCAGACGATGTCCGGCCGCACCGCCTCGACCTCGATCGGTTTGCCGTCGAGCGCGAAGGCGCCATCGTCGTCGACCGTCAGCAATTCGAGCGGCAGGCCAGTCGCCCCGAGCGCCTCGCCGATGCGGTCCGCAGCCCGCTTGTGCAGGAAGATCTTCATGCCGCCATCCTAAAAGGCGCCGCAGCGCCGGTCGAGCAGCAGCCCGACCGATTTCTGATGAAAGCGCGCCTCGTAGGCGCGGATCACGCGGTCGAGGCCGGCATGGCTGGCGGGCGCGTCCGCGGCGGCGATCACGACCTCCGTGCTTGGCTCGCGCGCGATCTTGCCGGTGCCGGGATCGCGCCATTGACCATAGCCGTCGAGCACGGTGAGCCCGTCCGGGAAGGCGGCGGTCAGTGTGTCGGCGACGTAGCCGTCCCAGGCCGCCTGGTCGATGCCGTCGCGGCCGAAGAACAACTCGGCCACCAGCATCGGCTGGGTTCCGGGCGGGCAGGTAGGCAGGCCCGGTGCGGCACAACCGGCCAGCAGCGCCAGCCCGCTCAGAGCCAGATACCGGTGACCGCCATGCCGGCGAACAAGGTCATCCACCACATGAAATAGAAATTGAAGGCCGCGAACAGCAGGGCGAAGGCGCGCGCCGCCTTGAGATGGACGATGAGCGCCAGGGCCGCGAGCGCGAAGATCCAAAGCCCGTACTCGATCGGCCAGCCGACCCAGCCGGGCGGGCGCATCAAGGGATGCCACCAATCGAAACGGAAATAGCCGCCCCATAAGCCGATGAAGATCCAGAACGCCGGCAGTATCGACAATACCCAGAATTGCCGCCGCGCGGCCGGCGGCACGCGCAGGAAGCTGCCGATCAGGAGAACCAGCATGAAGGAGCAGGGCATCCAGAACAGCAACCCGCCATCGATCGAGCAGGACGCCAGGAACGCGCCGAAATTCCGCAGCGCTCGATCGATGGCCGGCATGATCCGATTCGCGCTCCTTGCGCTGTGGAACCGCCTTCATGCCGGATGGTTCCGCGCCGTCAGGCCGCATCCTCGTTCGCCGGCCGGGTAAAACGGGATTCGCGGCTGGCGCCCAGGGCGATATAGAGATCGCCGAGGGCGGCCAGGATGCCTTGCTGGTCGGCATCGCCGATCAAATTCTCGAGGCAAGCGAGCAGGCGTGCCTCGAACGCGTCCATCGCAGCCCGGCCCTCGTCGGTGAGCACGACCCGGCTGACCCGCCGATCGGCATGGTCGGATTCGACATCGATCCAGCCCTTTTCCTTGAGCGCGGTGATCTGGCCCGAGACGGTCGCCTTGGTGACGAAGCTGGTGGCGGCGATGGCGCCCGCCCGCTTCGGCCCGTTCCTGAGGAACAGCATGAAGCGATACTGCGTCAGGTTCATCTCGCCCTGCTTGGCCGCCTGCTCGAACTCGCGGAAGACCGCGACGATGCTGCGGACCGAATAGACCTTCTTGCGTTCTGTTGCCATCTCAGTGCCGTAAAGTGCATTTGCCGTTGTTGATGACTATCACATCGCGGGCCGCGACGCGGCACCGGAACGACAGAATTGCGCCATCCTGCCAGAAATCGACGGCGATCGATTCGCCCGGATAGACCGGCGAGGAGAAGCGAACATCGAATCCCGCGATGCGCCGGTGATCATAGGCGCAGATCGCCTGCAAGACGGCGCGGCAAGCGGTGCCGTAGGTGCAGAGGCCGTGGAGAATCGGCGCCTCGAACCCGACGCGGCTGGCGAGCGCCGGATCGGCATGGAGCGGATTGCGGTCGCCGTTGAGGCGATAGAGCAGCGCCTGGTCCGGCCTGGTCTCGACCGTATGGGTGAGATCCGGCGCCCGTTCCGGCAGCGCATGCGGCGCCGGCCCGGAGCCCGACGGACCGCCGAAGCCGCCGTCGCCGCGCGCGAAGGTGGTGCTGCCGAGCGTATAGAGCGGCTCGCCATCGTCGGCCGAGCCGACCCGCGTCTCGGTATAGATGACGGCGCCCTTGCCGGCGCCCTTGTCGTAGGCCTCGGTCACCCGCGACGCGGCGACGAGCCGACCCGCCGGCGGCAGCGGCCGGTGCAGGGTCAGGCGCTGCTCGCCATGCAGCACCTTGGTGTAGTCGTAGCCGCAATCCTTGAGCAGGCGCGAGCGGGTCAGCACCGTCGCCATGGTCGGCACGGTCTTCAAGGGCTCGCGCTCGAAGACGTAGGCCAGTTCCGCCTCGTCGAGCGGATCGCGCCCCATGCCGATGCCAAGCGCGTAGAGCATCGTTTCGCGATCGGAATAATAGAAATGCTCGCCTTCGCTCCGAAGCGACATGAGATGGTCGTAGTTCATGGTCATGTCAGTCGAGGCCTCCGTCGAGATCCATGCCGTCCATGCCGGCATTGAGCCGGGCATGGGCGACGAGGTCATGGACGATCGGGCCGAGCACGGTCGGATCGTCGATCTGGTCGACCACCGGCCCGCGATGCCAGCCCTCGGCGATGCCGAGAATGCCGTTGCCGGCCTGGAACACGCGGCCGGTGACCTTGCTCGACTCTTCGCTCGTGAGCCAAGTCGCGATCGGCGCGATCCAGCGCGGATTGCGGCGGCGCATGCCCTCCTCGTCGAGTTGGCGCAGATTTTCGGTCATGCGCGTCAGCGCCGAGGGCGAGATGGCGTTGACCGTGATGCCATAGCGCTTCAGCTCGCGCGCGGCGATGATGGTGAAGGAGGCGATGCCGGCCTTGGCCGCCCCGTAATTGGTCTGGCCCTGATTGCCGTAGATGCCGGAGACCGAGCTGGTATTGATGATGCGGGCGTTGACCGGCTCTCCGGTCGCCTTCTGCTTGTCGCGCCAATAGGCGGCGGCGTGGCGGGCGGGCGCGAAGGTGCCCTTGAGATGGACCTTGATGACGGCGTCCCACTCCGCCTCGCTCATATTGACGAGCATGCGGTCGCGCAGGATGCCGGCATTGTTGATCACCGCGTCGAGCGTGCCGAAATGCTCGACCGCCTGATCGATCATATGCTTGGCGCCGTTCCAGTCGCTGACATCGTCGCCATTGGCGACGGCCTCGCCGCCGGCGGCGCGGATCTCGGCCACGACCTGCTCGGCCGGCGACAGGTCGGAGCCGCTGCCGTCGACGGCGCCGCCCAGATCGTTCACCACCACCTTGGCGCCGTGGGCGGCCAGCATCAGCGCGTGCTCGCGGCCGATGCCGCGCCCTGCCCCGGTCACGATCGCGACGCGGCCCTCGCATAGTTTCTTCATTCTTGCGTTTCCTCGCCAACAAGTTTGCTTTGTCAAACTAAAGCAGACTATCCTCCGGCACAAGAAACCCAAAAAACGGGACGGAACGCCGCGATGAATTTCGACTTCTCGGACGATCTGAAGCTGCTGCGCGATCAGACGCGCAAGTTCCTCCGGGAGCACAGCCCGACCAAATCCGCGCGCCGGATCCTCGACGGCGAGGCGCCGTACGATGCGGCGCTGTGGCGGCGCGTGGCCGAGCTGGGCTGGCTCGGCGCCGCCATCCCCGAGGAATATGGCGGCATCGGCTTGGGCTACGAAGGATTGTGCGTGCTCGCCGAGGAGCTGGGCATGGCCGTGTCGCCCATTCCGTTTTCGTCCTCGATCTATCTGGCGGCCGAGGCGATCCTCGCGGCCGGCAGCGAGGCGCAGAAGCAGGCCTATCTGCCGAAGCTGGCCGCGGGGGAGCGCATCGCCTGCTTCGCGCTCGCCGAGGGGCCGGGCAATCCCAATCCCACACGCATCATGGCCACCGTCGAAGGCGGAAAGCTCAGCGGCGTCAAGCTGCCGGTCGCCGATGGCGGCATCGCCGATATGGCGGTGGTCGCGGCCCGAAGCGAGGGCAAGGTCGGCCTGTTCCTGGTCGAGCTCGCCACCCCCGGCGTCACGCGCGAGACGCTGAAGACGATCGATCCCAGCCGCGACCATGCCAAGCTGGGCTTCGACCAGGTGCCGGCCGAGCCGCTCGGTCCCGCCGATGGCTGGCCGATCGTCCGGCGCGTGCTCGACCGGGCGGCGATCCTGTTCGCCTTCGAGCAGGTCGGCGGCGCCGGCGCCTGCCTCGACATGGCCAGGAACTACGCGCTGGAGCGCCACGCCTTCGGCCGGCCGATCGGCTCGTTCCAGGCGATCAAGCACAAGCTCGCCGATGTCTATATCGCGACCGAGCTGGCGCGCTCGAACGCCTATTACGGCGCCTGGGCGCTCGCATCCGACGCGGCCGAGCTGCCGCTCGCGGCGGCGGCGGCGCGCGTCTCCGCCATCGAGGCCTTTCATCTCGCCGCCAAGGAGAACATCCAGACCCATGGCGGCATGGGCTTCACCTGGGCGTTCGACTGCCATCTCTATTATCGCCGGGCGAAACAACTCGCGCTTGCCATCGGCAGCGCACCCTATTGGAAGGACCGCCTGGTCGACGAACTGGAACGGCGGAACGAGCGCTAGGGTAAGGAGGAAGAGCCATGGATTTCAACGACACGCCGGAAGAGGCGGCCTTCCGCGCCGAGGTGCGGGCCTTTCTCGACGCCAACGCCAAGCTCAAGAGCGAGGCGCAGCCTGCGACGCGCCGGCGCTACATCTCCGACCGGGACGAGCTTACCCGCGCCAAGCTCTGGCAGGCGAAGAAGGCTGAGGCCGGCTTCGCCCGCATCACCTGGCCCAAGCGCTGGGGCGGCCGCGACGGCAGCGCCATCCAGCAGGTGATCTATAACGAGGAGGAGGCACGCTACCTCGTCCCCGGCGGCGTCTTCTCGATCGGGCTCGGCATGTGCATCCCGACCATGATGGGTTATTGCGACGAGGCGACCTTGCAGCGCTACGTGCCGCCGGCGCTCAAGGGCGAGGAGATCTGGTGCCAGCTCTTCTCCGAGCCGGCCGGCGGCTCCGACCTCGCCGGGCTGCGCACCCGCGCCGAGCGAGACGGCGAGGATTGGGTGATCAACGGTCAGAAGATCTGGACCTCGGGCGCCCATTATTCCGATTACGGCATCCTCATCACCCGCACCGATCCGCGCGCGAAGAAGCATGCCGGCCTCACCATGTTCTTCCTCAGCATGAAGAGCCCGGGCGTGGAGGTACGGCCGATCAAGCAGATCTCCGGCACCTCCAACTTCAACGAGGTGTTCTTCACCGATGTCCGCATTCCGGACAGCCAGCGCATCGGCAAGGTCGGCGACGGGTGGAAAGTGTCGCTGACCACGCTCATGAACGAGCGGCTGGCGGTGGGCGACGCGCCCGGACCCGACGCCGAGGACATCTTGGAACTTGTCCGCACGCTCGAGCTCGAGGATGGGCCGGCGATCCGGAACGCCGCCGTGCGCGAACGGCTGGCCGATTGGTACGTGAAGAGCCAGGGCCTCAAATACACCAAGTTCCGCACCATGACCGCCCTCTCGCGCGGCCAGACGCCGGGGCCGGAATCCTCGATCACCAAGGCGGTGAGCGCCTCCAAGCTGCAGGAGATCGGTTCCTTCGGCATGGATCTCCTGGGCATGGCCGGCGGCATCATGGATACCGAGCTGGCACCCATGCAGGCCTGGTTCCAGGAGGCGCTGCTCATGGCGCCGGGCCTGCGCATCGCCGGCGGCACGGACGAGATCCTGCGCAACATCATCGCCGAGCGGGTGCTGGGCCTGCCCGGCGATATCCGGGTGGACAAGGACGTGCCGTTCAACGAGATCCCGAGCGGCCGATCCTGACCCCCCTTACCGGCTGACCGTGTCGAGGAACTCGACCAGGGCCTGGTTGAAGGCGGCGGGTTGATCGAGGTTGGAGGAATGGCCGGCGCCGGGGATCACGACCTTGCGGGCGCCGGAGATCTTGGTTGCCATATAATCGGCCGAGGCGAGGAAATTCTTGTCCTCGGCGCCGACCATGACCAGCGACGGCACCTTGATATCGGGCAGGGAATCGATCACGCCGGCATCGTGCTGGGTGAGCATCCCGCGGGCGGCGAGGGCCAGCCCCTCGGCCGAGCGATGGGTGCTCGACGCCACTTCCGCGCTGCCGGCGCCGAGGGCGGCCAGCCCCTCGGCATCGTAGCGCGCGGCGGTCCTGAGCGCGCGCTCGTTCCAGGCCTGGCGCGGCTCGTCCTTGCGGAAGCCCGGTCCGGTGTCGATGACGAGCAGCGCAGTTACCCGTTCCGGATAGCGCCGATGGAAGGCCAGCGACATGTAGCCGCCGAGCGACAGGCCGCCGACGACCGCGCGCTCGGCGCCGACGGCATCGAGCAGGGCCGCCATGTCGCCGATCGTCGCCGCCTCGCTATATTCGGCGGGATCGGACGGATAGTCGGACTGACCGTGGCCGCGCATGTCCCAGATCACCAGCCGATGCTTGCGCGTAAGCGGCTCGACCTGGCCGCGCCACATCGCCGAGGTTGCCGCAAATCCGTGGGACAGCAGGACTACCGGGCCCTTGCCATGGGCCTCGTAATAGACCCGAACGCCGTTGCGATCGAGTTTCGGCATGTTCGTTTCCTCCGATTTTTCCATCACTATAGCCGGAGCAAACGCGCAGAAGGATGGCCCTTTCGCATTACGCTTTAAAGTTGGGAGAAATTTGATGGCGCGCCTTTATCTGGTACGGCACGGCAAGGCGGCGGCGGGATGGGACGCCGACCCCGATCCGGGTCTCTATGCGACCGGCCTCGCCCAGGCCGAGGCGATGGCGGCGGCGCTGGCGCCCAAGGGGCCGCTGCCGCTGGTGACGAGCCCGCTGCGGCGGACGCGCGAGACCGCCGCCCCGCTGGAGCGGCTCTGGCGGGTTTCGGCGCGGATCGAGCCCGATGTGGCCGAAATCCCCTCGCCCACTGCGGATCTGGCCCAGCGCAGCGAATGGCTGCGGGCGGTCATGCGTCAAAGCTGGTCGGAACAGGAGCCTTGGCTGGCCGCATGGCGGGCGAAGGTGCTGGCCACCCTCGCCGCGATCGAGACCGACACGGTCGTGGTCTCGCATTTCATCGCGATCAATGTCGCGGTCGGCCGGGCGATGGGCGACGACCGGGCGATCGTGTTCCGGCCGGAGAACGCGTCCTGCACCGTGCTCGACGTGACGGACGGGATGTTCCGCCTCGTCGAGCTGGGTACGGAAGGGGCCAGCCGGATCTTATGAGCTGGGCGTTTGCGATGCCGCTGGTGCCGTATTAGCATCACCCAACATAGTTGTACCGCCAGTCCAAACGTGCAACTCGAAGGGGTATAAGATGCTGAGGGCTTTCGCCGTGGCGGTCGTGCTGGCTGCGATTTCCCGGACCTGCGCTGCCGCCTCGCCGCCAGCCCCCGCAACCCAGATCCGCCCCCAGGGCGAAACCAAGATCTCAGCGTCCTTTGGGAAGGTCGCTCTGGAAGCGAATTTGCTGACTCATCAGGTCGGTATCGGATCGCCTAGCGCGCCGGCCATCCGGCGGACTTCGAACTGCACCTACAGCCATGATCCCTGCATGCTCGTCGACTCATTGGAAATTTCGGTCAATGGCCGACAGATCGCGGTTCCCCGATCGGCGTTCGGTGATTTGTCAGATTTATGGACAGTAGCTTTCCATAAGACAGGCTCCCACAGATTCACCTTTGTGATGATCGGGGGAGACGCGAGTGAGGCCTACAAAGCGACACTAACGTTCGACGGCAAAAGAGTTTTGCAGAGATCCATCATTGACAGTGAAGCTGGAGCCGTTGCGGAGCGAACGGTCTACTTTGACTTATCCCATTATTTCCAGTGAACTGGAAGCTGGCTGCGTGGATCGCCAGGCGATTCACGCAGCCCAGTCCGATCTTACGCGAAGATCTCGTGGAAGAAGCTCTGCATCGCGGTCCAGGAGCGCTCGTCGGCGCTTTTATTGTACTTGATCCCGGGCATGATGCTGCCGTCGGCAGCCTTGTTGGTGAAGCTGTGGCCGGTGCCGCTATAGGCGATGAGCTGCCAGTCGGCACCGGCCTTGCGCATCTCCTCCTCGAAGGCGGTGCGCTGGTCGATCGGGACCAGCGGATCGTCGGCGCCGGTGCAAACCAGCAGCTTGGCCTTGACCGCGCCCGGCTCGGCCGGCGCCAGGGTCTGGAGGCCGCCATGGAAGCTGACGATGCCGGCGAGCGGCTCGCCGGCGCGGGCGAGCTCGAGCGAGGCGGTGCCGCCGAAGCAGAAGCCGATGGAGGCGAGGCGCGCGCCATCGACCTGCGGCAGCGCTTTGAGCGCATTGAGCGCGGCCCGGCCGCGGGCGCGCAGCTTGTTCGCATCGGTGCGTATATCCGTCGCCATCGTCATCGCCGTCGGCAGATTGGGCGCCACCCGGCGATCGCCGAAGATGTCGACGCCGAGCGCCACGTACCCCAGCTCCGCCAGCATGCGCGCCCGCTCCATGGCATGCTCGGCCAGCCCGAATATCTCGGGCACGACCAGGATGCCGGGGCGCTTGCCGCCGGCGGCCGGGTCGAAGGCGAGATAGCCACGGCAGGCCAGGTCGCCGTCGCGATAGTCGAGATCTTCCGTCTTCATTGAGCGCCTCCTCGAGCGTGAAACGAGGGCGGAGCCTAGAGCGCTGATGCTTTCAGCGCCAGCAGACGATGCGTGCCACGATCTTCTTCGATTCCGGCAGCCGCTCGGCCTCGGCGAACGGGGTGCGGCGCTCGCCGACGGAGGCGGCGACCGCGTGCTTGCGCAGGAAGTCGAGGATGGTATGGCCGGCGACGGCGACGCCGATATCGGTCACCAGCACGCCGGTCCGGCTATAGACGCCGGGCGAATCGATCGCCTGGGTGACGATGCCGACGACCGCGCCGAAATTGTCGAAGAGCGGGCTGCCGCTATTGCCGTGCCGGACATCGCCGCTGAACTGCAGGCGCGGCTTGGTCGTGGTCAAGTCGATCGGCCGGGCCTCCGCCGTGACCAGCACCGGCTCGATGACCGGCAGCCCCAGCGCCGGAAAGCCCACGATGAAAAGCTCGCTCGGATCGACCCGTTTGAAGTTGCCTTCGAACAGCGCGTAGTCGGCGACCGGCGCGTCGATCCTGAGCAACGCCAGATCCTGCTGCTCGTCCTCGGCATCGACGCGGGCGAGGATGAGCGGGCTGCCGGCGCCGCCGATCTGGACGCTGACCTTGGCGCAGGCGCGCACGACATGGTCGTTGGTCAAAAGCGCTTTCGGCGCCACCGCGAAGCCCGTTCCGACCGAATGCTGCTGCACCCCCTCGAACGCGGCAGGGCGATCGGGATGGAGGCCGCGCAGGATATATTGCGTCCGTTCGTCCGGCGTGTCGGCACTCTGCGCCCGTACCGGCGAGGCATTGAGCAGCAGGCCGGCCAGGACGAGCGGCGGGATGATCGATCGCAGCATTTGCTCCGTTTCCAGGAATGCGCCACAAGGATATCAGAAGAATCCAGGCGACAGCGTTACCGCTTCCCCCGGCCCGGCAGATGGCGACATACTCCGCCCGGTGGGCGACGCGGTCGCCTTCCGGAGAAGCAGGATATGGCAGAGTCAGAAGACACCAACAGCCCGAACCGCCCTGACGGCATTCCCCTGCCAATGCATGTGAACGCGGTTCTCATCGCATCCAGCCGGGCGATGACCAACGCGCTCGACGCCCTGGGATTTCCCGAGGAAGATGATCGTCTGGTCGAGCAGGATGGCCGCCTCGGCTTCATGACCTGCTCGCACGAGGTCGATTGCGACGATATGTTCGCGCTGATCACCGAGCTGTCGACCCGCGGCGAGACCTGGGAGATCCAGTTCCGCATCGATGTCGAACCGAGCCGGGCCATCTTCCATGTGCTGTCGCGGCATCGGCCGGTTGCGGCCCTGGAGCAGGAGCTGGATCCGCTCGAGGAAGGCGGCGAAACCGACAAGCCCTCGCTCGGCACGCATGATCTCGACACCGCGCCGGGCGGCGCCTCGTTTCGCCGCGAGATGCGGCGGATCAAGGCCGCGGACGTGTTCGCCGAGATCGGCTCGGGCCGCGACGGCAGGGCGCATGCCCGGATCGTCCAGCGCAATCCGCGCCGGCTGCTGGCGGAAGCGACGGCGGCGGACGAGCCGGCGCTGCGCGTGACGCTGCGCGAGGTCATCCCCAATGTCATGTTCAGCGTCGGCCGCGGACCGGAATAGACGGAAGCCGCGTTCCGGAATGCATGATGCCGGCCGGCGCGAGCAAGCTCGCAACGGCCGGCATCGGCTGGCTCAGGAAACGGAGACTATTTGCGTTCGTAGATGACGATTTCGCCGGTCGGGCCGCTGATCAGGCCGGGGCGATCGCTCATCTCGCTGGGCGGCGTGATGAGGGGGGCCGGCTTGATGCCGCTGCACGCCCCTAGAAGCCCCGCCAAGCCGGCGAGCAGCACGAAAGATGCCGCCCGTCCTTCGATCAACCGAATGCCTCTGGCCACTTTACTCTCCCTGGAGACCGGACCGCCCCGCATAGACTGGATACGGAGCGGCTTGTCGGACCCTAATCTACTCTTTGTCGGCGCAGGATTCACGCGCCGGATCGTACTGACCCGGCGCGTTTCTCATTAGAAGCGGACGATACCGCCCGCCTGGACCACATCGATCGGCAGATATTCGCCGAAATCGCGGTCGAGGGTCTGGTGATGATAGCTGACGAAGAGCGAGGCCGAGGCCGGGTTGATTTCCTGCTCGAACAGCACGCCGTAATCCTTGGCATGGTCGCCGGCATAGAGCAGATCGTCGTTCTCGGTATAGCTGACCGCGAAGGCCGTCGGGCCGATGCTGAACCACGGCACCGGGGTCTTCCAGCCGAGCTTGGCGAAGAACAGATCCGGAGACAGGTTCTTGTGCAGCGGATCCTGGTAGATCACGTCCTGATAGCCGCCGGCCAGCGTCAGGTTGACGCCGCTCGGATGGAGGATCGAGATCGAGCCGTTATACTGGGTCGAGCCGTTGGCCGACGGGCCGGTGATGATCGGCGGGGTGCCGCCCTGGCCGACCAAGGCGTTGGCCGCCGTCGGGACGCCGTTCGAATAGGCGTAGGCGTTGGGCGCCGCATGGTTGAGGCTGGTCGCGAGCGAGATCGCCGCACCGGCCTGGACCAGCGTGCCGTACCAGTTGCCGCCATAGCGGAGCGCGAAGTCGTAGGCGCCGCCGTCGACCGCCGAGGTCGAGAACTGGAAACCGTTCCATTGCGGCGAGTCGTAGCGCAGACGGTCGTTACGGACCAGGCCGTCGAAGAAGAAGAACATGCTGCCGACCGCCGGGCCGAAGGAACCGGCCGGCGCCAGGATGAAGGTGTTGCCCGCACCGGCCGGCACCAGCGCCGCGTTCTTCTGCCGGAATGTGAAGCCGCCGTCGAAGTCGGACACGTTTTCGTAACCGGCATAGAAGGTGCCGGACAGATCCATTTCGTTGGTCAGATAGCCCGCGGTGCCGCCGAAGCCGAGATGCAAGGCACCCCATTCCTTGTTGCTGATGAAGGCTTCCGCCCAGCGCACCGTCGGCGTG